>NZ_VAWA01000026.1 GCF_005771565.1 Nesterenkonia sphaerica | reverse complement strand
CTACATCGAGATCTACTACAACCGACAGCGTCGCCACAGCGCCCTAGACTGGAAGACGCCAGAGAGCTTCGAAAAGCCTCTGGCGCTCCATGCCCTAGCCTCTTGAATTCTCATATCCCAGGGGAACAGAACCCAGGACACGTCATCGCGTCAATACAGAAGAGGATCAAAATCGGCAACGAGAACACCTTGCTCACTTCGGCAGGTGTCCACCTCTTGACTGGCCACGTCGGCAAGGGGCAGCAGTTCGACTGGGTGTGGATTGTCGGTGCTGAACAGGACACCATTCCGTTCTTCAAGGCGACGAGCCCTGAGGAGAAGGCTGAGGAAGCTCGGGTTCTATCAGTGATGATGTCCAGGGCGCGGCACGGCGTAGTGGTGACTTATACAGATGCGGTCCCAACCCTGAACGGCAATGTCCGGACGACGGCCCCGTCGGAGTTCTTGTCGCGGTTCCAACGCCTAGACACGCTGGATATGGACGGTATCAAGGAGTGGTTCGCTGAAGCCGACTGGAATGCACTCGCTAAACGGTAGTGAAACGCCCTCAAGTTGGAGGCAAGTCTTCGCCGAAGTCGTGAAACCTGAGTCTCACATGCCGCTTACTCGTGAAGCCGACCCCACTGCTCAGCGTGCAGTTCGGGATAGGGCAGCTCTAGTCTGTCCCGAAGGTATACCCACGGATCTGTGGAAAAGATGGGCCCCAGGACAGTGTCAACATCCCAGAAGAACAAGGCTCCAATCGGCCCGACCTGGAGCTCTGCACAGAAAGCAATGAGCGGCCCTTCGCTCGGCTCCGTCGGCGAGTTCATCGCGTTGGCGTAGAGAAGAATCCCGTGATCTCCGATTCGCCGGAAGCGGTCGTGCAAAGCGAAGTCCCGGTACAGGAGCAGACAAGCGTTAGGCATGCCCTCGGCTCCATTCATAAACTCGATGACTTGCTGAGGCACCTCGAAGCCCCTCGAGGCAATACGACAAGCGAAGTTCTTCATGAAGTACCGCGCCAGGTTCCGCGGCCCCTCTGCGTCAGAAGAATAGATCTCCTCCATCGAGAACTCCGCGAGGTCCCGGAACCGCTCAGCACCTTCGCAGATGAATGTGAAGAACGCCGAGTAGGCATCGTCAAAGGGTTGACTGCGCGCGGAATTGCAGTCGCGGCACAGCACGTGGGGAAAAAGTACCGCTTTCGCTCCGGGTCCCTGAAGTCTCGTTGGGCGCTCACCCGCGTCAAGCCATAGCGAGGGAGAGTCTTGAAACATCCGCCGTAGGTCGCTCGCCTTGAAGCGGTGCTCTTTGGAGTCCGCCAGTTGCCCGCACCACCAGCAGGATCTGTCTTCTGAAGAACTTGCACCCATGACCTCACTCTAGAGATCCCGCTACCCGGATGCGCCGGGGGCACGAGAACTCTAAGTGCGGCCACCCCTGAGGACACCCCTGAGGATTATGACAAGTTAGCGAGACAGACCGCGTCTCAACGAGATGTCATTCCCGATGTCAGCGGCTCCCCGGCGTGACAAGATCCGCGAGATCCTACACCATGTGTAGGTTCTCGCCTAAGTTGGCCATTTCTCGCTTTCTTGGCCAAGTGATGTCAGATTTCTCAAGGAGTTGTCACAGGGGCGCACTCCTTGGTCGGCTGAGGGCCTTTTAACGGTGTCCCGGTTAGCCCCGTTAGCTTGTAGGTGGCCTCGGAGTCCAGAAGGGGTCTGTCAACTTAACGGTGTAACTGCTGTTTGATGATTTCAGTTTTTTCTGGCGGATAGTCTGCCGTCGAAGGTGATGTCGAAGGCGTTCAGTGCCTGCTTCCATCGTTGGTTCCAGCGGGCTCGGCCTTTGCCGGTGGGGTCCAGGGCCATTACCGCCATGTAGACACACTTCAGAGCAGCTTGGGCGTTGGGGAAGTGTCCGCGGGCCTTGACCGCTTTGCGGATGCCGGCGTTGACCGATTCGATGGCGTTAGTAGTGCACACGATCCGGCGGATCTCCCGGTCGAACCTCAGGAACGGGGTGAACTCGGCCCAGGCGTTCTCCCAGAGTCTGACGATCGCTGGGTACTTCTCACCCCAGGCCTCTTGGAAGTCCAGGAAACGGTCTTCAGCCTCCTTAACGGTCGCGGCCTGGTAGATCGGCTTCAGCGCCCGTGAGATCCCGTCCCAGTCCTTCCTGGAGGTGTAGGTGAAGCTGTTGCGCATCAGGTGCACGATGCAGGTCTGCACGATAGTTGCCGGCCACACCGCGGCCACCGAGTCCGGCAGCCCTTTGAGACCATCACAGACCAGCATCAGGATGTCTTCGACGCCACGGTTCTTCAGCTCCGTGAGGACCTGCAGCCAGTACTTCGCGCCCTCACCACCGTCACCGCACCACAGCCGAAAGGATATCGCGGTTGCCCTCGGCGGTGACGGCCATGGCCACATAGATCGGGCGGTTGGCGACTTGACCGTCGCGGACCTTGACGTGGATCGCATCAATGAACACCACAGGGTAGACCGGATCCAAGGGGCGGTTCTGCCACTGGGCCATGCCCTCAAGCACTTTGTCGGTAATGGTGGTGATCGTGGTCTTCGAGACCTCGGCGCCATATACATCAGCCAGGTGCGCGCTGATGTCCCCGTGGGTCATGCCTCGGGCCGAGAGAGAGAGCACGACGTCCTCGATGCTGCCCAGGCGGCGCTGACGCTTCTTCACGATGACCGGCTCAAAGCTTCCCGCCCGGTCCCGGGGCACGTTGATCTCAACCGGCCCGCCCTTGGTGGTCACCGTCTTCGCGCGGTTGCCGTTACCGGCGTTGCCACCGGTGGAGCCGCCACGCTCGTGCTTCTCCTAGCCGAGGTGATCGGTGATCTCGCCGTCCAGAGCGGACTCGACAACGAGCTTGGTCAGCTCGGCCAACAGTCCGTTCTCCCCGTCGATGCCAAGACCATCCTGACGGGCCTGACCCACCAGTTGGGCAACGAGTTTCTTATCAACCTTCGGGCTCACCGAAGTAGTCGCCGATGCTGTAGCCACCGATTCCTCATGCTTCTGACTCAGGGCCTCATCGGCTCGGTTCTGTGTTGTGCTCATAATCTAACTCCTTGATCGGAGTTACACCGATTACCGTACAGTCCCCGCTTTTGAACTCGACCGTCTTGGAACTTGAACCTGAACTTGATCAACTCGAAGTAACGCCCCCCCCCCGAAGAGGTTAGGGGGACTCCGGTGGTCGGGGTGGTGGGGGCGCGAGGCGGACACCACGGAGATGCTCAAGCAACTGTGAAACGAGCGGGGTGGCTGCGAGATTTTCAGGGAGGACCCAGTTGGCGCTGGCTGCGTCGTCGCCTGGCTGGAGGACCCCACCCCGGACGGTGGCGTAGAAATCATGCACCCGGTAGGTGCGACCATCGTCCAAAGGAAGCTCTACAGTCCACAGTTCCGCACCACTACGTCGAGACCCGTTTCTTCCCTCGTTTCTCTCACAGCAGTGTCTTCTGGGGTCTCACCGAGCAAACATTTCCCACCCGGCACTGACCAGAGCCCGGCTTCCGGGGGATATCTGCGTTGGACCAGCAGGATTGCCCCATCTTCCCGCACAATGACAGCGCAGGCGGCACTTACTACAGCCACGGCATCACTTCGTGGCGCGTACGGTCGGCATCGACGGGTCCGGCAGATAGACTGTGCCGCCGGCTTCACGGAACTCACGCGACTTCGCCGCCATGCCCTCCTGAGCGATCCGGGCCTGCTCATCCGAATCGCCGAACTCGTTGCGGATGTCCTGAGAGATCCTCATCGAGCAGAACTTCGGGCCGCACATCGAGCAGAAGTGCGCCGTCTTGGCCGGCTCGGCCGGCAGAGTCTCGTCGTGGAACTCCTCAGCGGTCTGCGGGTCCAGGGAGAGGCCGAACTGGTCCCGCCACCGGAACTCGAACCGGGCCTTGGACAACGCATCGTCGCGGTCCCGGGCCCCGGGGTGCCCCTTGGCCACGTCGGCGGCGTGCGCGGCGATCTTGTAGGTGATGACACCGGTCTTCACGTCGTCGCGGTTCGGCAGCCCCAAATGCTCCTTCGGGGTGACATAGCAGAGCATCGCGGTGCCGTAGCGGGCAATCTCGGTGGCGCCGATCGCCGAGGTGATGTGGTCATAGCCGGGGGCGATATCGGTCACCAGCGGCCCCAACGTGTAGAACGGGGCGCCGTGGCAGAGTTCCTGCTGCTTTTCTACGTTCTCGCGGACCAGGTGCAGCGGGATGTGGCCGGGGCCTTCGACCATCACCTGGACGTCGTACTCCCAGGCCCGCTGGGTCAGCTCGGCCAGGGTGTCGAGTTCAGCGAACTGGGCGGCGTCGTTGGCGTCGGCCAGGGACCCGGGCCGTAGTCCGTCGCCGAGGGAGAACGCCACGTCATATTGGGCGAAGATCTCGCACAGTTCGTCGTAGTGCTCGTAGAGGAAGCTTTCCTTGTGGTGGCCCAGGCACCAGCCGGCCATGATGGACCCGCCGCGGGAGACGATCCCGGTCACACGTTCTGCGGTCAGCGGCACGTAGCGCAGCAGCACACCGGCGTGGATGGTCATGTAGTCCACACCCTGTTCGCACTGCTCGATCACGGTGTCGCGGAAGATCTCCCAGGTCAGCGCCTGGTGGTCTCCGCCGACCTTCTCTAGGGCCTGGTAGATTGGCACCGTGCCGATCGGCACCGGGGAGTTGCGCAAAATCCATTCGCGGGTGGTGTGGATGTCGTCGCCGGTGGAGAGGTCCATGACCGTGTCTGCGCCCCACTGGGTGGCCCACTGCATCTTGGAGACCTCCTCGGCGATGGAGGAAGTCACTGCGGAGTTGCCGATATTGGCGTTGACCTTCACTGAGAAGGCCCGCCCGATGATCATCGGCTCGGACTCGGGGTGGTTGATGTTGTTGGGGATGATGGCCCGGCCTGCGGCCAGCTCGCTGCGGACCAGCTCGACATTCACGCCCTCCCGCAGGGCGACGAACCGCATCTCGGGGGTGATGACCCCCTGGCGTGCGTAGTGCATCTGGGTGACCCGCTTGCCGGGCCTGGCGCGCAGCGGCGGGCGGTCCTCGCCCTGCCACTCCTGGGAGGCGGTGCCCCGGCGCAGCGCCTTGGGGCCGTCGTCCTCGAGCTTTCGACCGCGGGCCTGGTAGGTCTCCACATCCTGGCGGGCCTGGATCCATTCGGCGCGCAGCGGGGGCAGGCCGCGGGTGGGGTCGCTGCCCGGGCCGGTGGTCCGGTAGGTGGTGAACGGCTCGTTGGCAGTGCCGTCGGGGGAGTCGTCCTGGGAGATCCGGGTGACCGGGACCCGGATGTCGTGCTCCTCGTCCACCAGGTACTCCGCGCTGTGGGTGGAGTAGTTCAGAGGGGAATTCTGGGCGGAGATATGAGTCATGAGCTCCTTCTTCCTTCGCCGGCATGACCCGGACAGGTTCAGACGGTGCTCGGACAGCGTCAGTCCGATCTCAGCTCCGTGCTCGGAGCGCCCGTGAGGTCAACCACCACCGTACTACATCCACGATGAGCGTTGGAGCGCGGGAGTGTTACCAACCGACTAGGCTATTTGCCCTTTCCAGAGGTTAATCCGCTTTTGAACTCGACCACACTCCCACGGATAGAAAGGGGGGCTGATGCAGGGATGGGTGACAACTGATCTGGCTAGCCGATGGTTGGCCTGGAAGGATTGTCATCATGCCTAAGCCGCATAACAGCGGCAGAGAACCTGGGACGCTTCACCTGTTCCTGCATCAGCCCCCGTTATGGATACACCACCTCGACATAACCTCGACGGCCCACGTTCAGTAGCCTCCCCGATATGGTTTGAATTACACTCGTCTCGAAGTCCGGCCTCATGTGGATGCAACTGCCGCGGCGGGCACCCGAACCTCTCATGGGGGAAGGAGCGGATCTGTGACGACACAGGAGAGTCCTACGCAGGGCCCCGGAACGGTGGTGGTCGGAGTGGTCGCTGATCCGGTGGCTTCCCCGGTACAGGTCGCGCGCCAACTCGAACAGGAACTGCCAGGGCTATTGTCCGAGCAGTTGGCAGATCGCCAGTGGCGAGTCGAGGTGCACCGTGAGCGGTTGCCTCCCAGTGACATGCAGCGCTTCGAAATGATGAACGTCGCAGCCGATTATAAGCGGCAGCGTGGTTGGGACTTCGCGGTGTGCATCACCGATCTCCCGCTGGTTACCGACCGGCAGCCTGTGGTAGCTGATGCCAGTAGCAGTCGAAACGTCGCGGTGGTCTCACTGCCGGCCTTCGGGGCGATGGCGTTGCGGCGTCGAGTCCTGGGGGTGGTGGCACAGCTGATCGAGGACCTGCGCGGGGAGACAACCCCAGAGGAGGGCTCTGAGGAACATCGCCGTTCCCGAGTGGCAGCATTGGGTGGGGCATTTCGGCGGACCACACCCGATCAAGACGGCATTGACCTGCGCATCCTCGCGACCCGGGGTCGGTTGCGGCTGCTGGTCGGAATGGTTCGAGATAATCAACCGTGGCGGCTGGTCTCAGGTCTGCGGGGGGCGCTGGTGGGAGCGTTCGCCTTCAGCGCGTTCTATTTGATCAACGCCACCCTGTGGGAACTGGCGATCACCATGGCGGTGTGGCAACTGGTCGCTGTGGTGTTCGCTTCGATCACCGTGATGCTCACTTGGCTCATCGTCTATCACCACTTGTGGGAACGGGCGAGGAATCTACCGGCACGGGAACGTGAGCAAGCGGTCCTTTTCAATGCTTCGACCGTGCTGACCCTCGCCATCGGGCTGGCGTGCGGCTACGTGGGGCTCTACGTCCTGAATCTGATCGCCGCTCTGATCGTCTTCACCCCCGAAGTGTTCAGCCAGTACGTCGGAGCCGAGTACGGACTCGGCGAGTACCTCCTCGTGGCCCTGTTGGCGACCTCCGCGGCAACCGTGGCAGGCGCCATCGGCTCAGGCTTCGAAAGCGAAGAGTCGGTCCACGAAGCCGCTTACAGCTACCGCGAACGGGCGCGCCGCGAAGCAATTCGTCGTTCACGGGAAGCCGAAGAAAATGATGAGAGATTGGACGAGACCATGCGCGAAGGCTAATCGACCTCCGCGAGGAGACCGACCAGGGCGTACGGCCTCACAGTAGAGGCGCTGACCGCCGATGTACCGCGGCGAACGGTGAACAGCTTCGTACCGTATGCCGATCCGCTTGCGGGACGGCGCTTCGGTGGTCACGCGTCTTGTTTGTGACCGTATCGTTGGCGGGCTGCTTCACCGGAGGTACCGATCAGGGATCCGATAAACGACCATGAGTAGCCATCTTTACGGCCTCGGCTGACGGCTTCTTTGATTGAGCGTTCGGCGTCAGCTCGGGCCAGGATCGCTTGGCGTAGTTCGGTGAACACCTGAGGGTCGCGTTCCTCGGCTCGAGACGGTTCATAGTCTTCAAAGCGCTTGGCAAGTTCGTCAGCGTGGTCCAGTATGTCTTGGACTGTACGGGGCATGATCATCACCTCAAAGAATTTATCGCGTGCTTTCATTGCGTGGACGATGACCGGGCTGTGGCGCCGTTGACAACGCCGATCTCGAATATGATGGTCGCCAGGTTCGCGCCGATGACCATCGTGAAACCCTAATCGAGGTCGAAGACTCGAATCGGATTGGAATATGCGTGCAAGATGTCTTCATCGCTGACACCGTGCTTCCGAGCACTGACCGCGATGATCGGAGCGACATCCATACCTACAAGATACTTTGCAGGGCCACTGTTGGCAAGTTAACTTGCCCCTCCGTCCCGCAAGCCGTTCCCCTTACGGCGGCGCGGTTCTCCATCGGCTGTTTAAGCCGTTCACGTTCGCTCGCCTACTGTGGTCAGCATGCAAACCGAAGGTTTCACCGTGGAGTCGTCTCCGGTACTGGGCATGGGCGAAGTCGCAGCGCTCTACCGCGAGGTGGGGTGGACGACCTACGCCGATGATGTCGTGACACTTGAGGCAGCGTTGGCCGGCTCTTCCCGCGTCGTGGCGGCTCGGCGCGATGGTCGCCTCGTCGGGGTGGCGCGGGTGATTTCTGACGGAGCCACGATCTGTTACCTGCAAGACGTACTGGTCCGCCCTGACGCTCAGCGAGCCGGTATGGGCCGCGCACTCGTCCTTGCCGCCTTGGAGCCGTACGCCTCTGTGCGTTAGAAGGTTCTGCTTACCGATGACGAGCCAGGTCAACGCGCCTTCTACGAGTCCTTGGGATACAAGGAGACCCGAGACCACGGCGCTGGTTCCCTGCGAGCGTTCGTTCGTTTCGACGCCTGACCGGCTAAGCACGTCCGTAAAGGATCCCCAGCCGGCACTCCGGTGTCGTCATCAATGCGTGGCCCGCAGTCGCGTCGTACCCATAAAAAGAGCGCAACGGGGCGCTTCCACAGGTGCGGTAGAGCTAGCGTGTGCTGCCCTCGAACCGGGTGACCACATATCCAGCGATGTAGACCAATGACCCAATAAAAATGATGCCCTCAGAGACTACGCCAACTGTGTCTCCCCCCTGCACCGCCCTAATGGTGATGATGGCGCTTAGGACACTGAACCCAACCATTCCCAGAGCTGCCCAGAGTGGTAGCCCACGTTGCTTCTGATTCCGAGTCATAGTGCGCACCCATTCTAGAGGTGGACGGATCAACTCGCCGCTCGTGCTCATCAGCATCAGTCGTAGAGTCAGGTCCCTGAATCGGGCACACCCTAGACCAGAGCGTACCGGTAGCCGATCCCCCAAAAGAAACACCTGCTCTTGGAGCTGGCGACCTACAGAGAAGTTTATGCGCTGCCGCAGCGCTGAGGATTGTGACAAGTTACTGAGACAGGGACCGGCTCACCGAGTTGTCAAACCCCAGGTCAGCGCCATGCACCCCTGACAACTTCAGTGGGAACCTACACGAAGGTGTAGATTCTCAGTTTTCGTGCCACCCCGATGTCAGTCTTCTCAATCTCACGTCTTGACTGTCGCGCTTGTCCCAAGACCCTGCCAGGTCGCCCCGAACCTCCCACGGCCGGAGACACCAAACACTCACGAGCCACCGTGTGCCAGTTATCTCCCGTCAGCGGAGAAGTTACCGGACCGCCTTTAGGCCCCCGTCTGCATAGTCTGAACCCTCCTGGCCAGCAGCGGGGGTGTCCATTGGCGTTGCCCTTACGGCGGCGCGGTTGCCCATCGGTCGTTCAACCCCTCCAGGTTCGCTCGCGTACTGTGGTCAGCATGCAGGCCGAAGGTTTCACCGTTGAGCCGTCTCGAGCGCTCAGCATGAACGAAGTCGTAGCGCTCTACCGCGAGGTGGGGTGGACGACGTACGCCGATGATGTCCCGACACTTGAGGCAGCCTTGACGGGCTCTTCACACGTCGTGGCGGCTCGGCGCGGTGGTCGCCTCGACGGGCAAGCGCGGGTAATTTCTGACGGAGCCACGATCTGTTACCTGCAAGACGTGCTGGTCCACCCTGACGCCCAGCGGGCCGGTATAGGCCGTGCGCTTGTCCTCGCCGCCTTGGAGCCGTACGCCTCCGTGCGTCAGAAGGTTCTGCTTACCGAGGACGAGCCACGTCAATGCGCCTTCTACGAGTCCTTGGGCTACCAGGAAATCCGAGACCACGGCACTGGTTCTCTGCGAGCGTTCGTTCGTTTCGACGGGTGACCGGCCAAGCAAGTCCGCAAAGCGCTGGTCTAGCGGGCAGCGAGCCATCACGGTCCGGCCCAGGTCACACGAGGACAGTAACGTCTCGCCTCTGACCAGGCCGGGCCCTGGAGAATGGCCTGATGGGGACGCAGGAGATCACACTCGGGCACTTACTGGAGACCTATTACCGGGAATCCAATGACTATCGTGACCGCGAGGATAAGTTCGAACCCCTGGTGCGGTCCTATCTCACCACTGACCCGGCGTGGGCCTTCCAGTTCTCCGACGTGTGGCTGTGGCAGGACTACCCGGACCGCGGCACCCGCACAGACACCGGCGTGGACCTGGTCGCAAAAGACAAGTTCACCGGCGAGCTGACCGCGATCCAGTGCAAATTCCTCGACCCCGAACACACAGTCCCCAAGGGCGAGATTGACTCGTTCATCTCCGCCTCCCCGAAGCCGGAGTTCTCTACCCGGATCTTGGGCCATACGGACGGCATCGGTCCCCGGGCGCAGAAGACGTTGGTGGCTCAGGAGAAGAGAATCTTCTCTCCTAAATCGCCCTGGAAGTCGAAGACAGCGAGGTCCGATCCTCCAATGCCAAGTTGACGCACAGTGACCTCTTGACGCCGATCCTCTGCGACTGGTATCGACGGCACCCTTTGATCACCTCTATCATTACTGCAGAAACCGTTACAGACCTTCGCGTCACAGGCATACTAGTGGCATGAGCGATGAGGCAGCCCCCGATTCGGGCAAAAAGCAGGGGTTCTGGGCCAAGACTATGGCTGACGCAAAGAAATCGGCTGAAGAAGCAAAAGCGCGAGCGGCACAGGCGCGCGAGCTGGCAGGGAACCTCATAACAAAGCAACGTTTCGGTGGCTCGACGATCGAAATCTACGACGGTGGTTATGTCCGTGTCGCCGGATTTACCTCGGATTCAACTCCATACGAAAAGTTGAAGTCAATCAAGCACTCCTTCCAGGTTCAGGACAAGAGCACTGGCGGTCGCGCGATGGTTGGTTTGATGACGGGTGGAGTCAACTATCTCGCGTCGAAGGAGAAGCGAACGGTTTTCCTTACAATCGCGACCGATACTCGGGTGCACACCCTGAGGGCCACGGGCGGGATGGGGCGGGGTGAAGACCGAGTGGCCCTGGGACTAGAGGTTGCTGGACGGGGTGTATTGGGCGGGCTAGCAGCACCCACCTTGCCAGCGGCTTCGGCAGCACCTGTCGTGGTCCCTACGCCTGCCCCTGAACAGATTGACGTGATCGAACAGATCAAGAAGCTTGGTGAGTTGCATGCCGCGGGTGTTCTGTCCGATGAATAGTTCGTTTCGAAAAAGACAGACCTCCTCAAGCGACTCTAGCTATGCAGGGCATCCAGGAATCTCTGTCCGATTCCTGAGTCTCGCTTCGGCTCTACAGCTTCTCCAACCAAGGTACGCGACCACCAGTTCAGACGCAGCGCCCGTGGGAGCCGCCCACCCAATGTCGATCACCGCTTGAGCGCGTTGGCCACGTCCTGCAGCAGCTGCGGGATGTCATCGCGGTCGGTGATCGCCTCGATGAAGGCCAGCTTCTCGCGGTCGTGCACGGCGTCCTTGCATGCGGCGAGCAGCTCCGACTCCGTGGTAGCCCGGCGGTAGAGGTAATCCTCCTCCGCGGCGCCGAAGAGGCTGGGCACCAGCTCCCAGCGCCAGGGCGCGATGTCGTTGTAGACCTCGTCGGGTCCGTGGATGGCGCGTTCGACCGTGTAGCCGTTGTTGTTGACCAGGACCACCACCACAGGCAGCTTCTCGCGGATCATTACGCCCATCTCCTGGATCGTCAGCTGAGCGGAGCCGTCGCCGATCAGCAGCACCGGCCGGCGGCTCGGATCGGCCAGCCCGGCACCGATGATCGCAGGCAGGGTGTAGCCGATGGAGCCCCACATGGGCTGTCCGATGAAGGTGGACTTCGCGGGGAACCGGTGGGACGCCATTCCGAAGTAGCTGGTCCCCTGGTCAGCAGCAACGATGTTCCCCGACTCCAACTGCGAGGCCAGCACGGACCAGAGCCCGTCCTGGGTCAGCGGATCATCAGAGGGTTCCCGCGGCGTCCCCTCGGCAGGAGCCTGGGCTGCGGGCATGGGCGCGACGTCGTCGAGCTCGGTGGTCACCCGGTGCAGGACTGCGAGCGCGTCCTGCAGCGAGATCGGGGTGAACACCTCGTCGCCGACTCGTGCGCCGAACCGAGAGACGTCGATCATCCGGGCCGGATCGAGGTCCATGGAGAACCCGGCAGTGGTGTTGTCGGTGTACTCCACGCCGAGGGTGATCAGCGCATCGGCACCCTCGATGACCTCGCGCACCCGGTCCTGAGATGCCGCCCCGGCGTAGATGCCTACGAAGTTCGGATCCGACTCATCGACAAGGGTCTTGCCCCAGGCCAGGGTGGCGAAGGGTAGTTGGCACTCGGTGAGGAACGAGGCCAGTTCCTCGGTGGCGCCGAGCCGGTGGACCAGCAGATCGGCCAAGACGGCCGTGCGCCGCCCAGGCAGGAAGCCGCGCACAGCCTCTTCGAAGGCGGCGACGGCGCGCGGGGTCGTCACCGGAAGATCAGTGGTCAGCGGCTCAGACGGCGGGTAGGCGGCGACCTCGGCGACGTCGGCGGCCAACATGAGATAACCGGGGCGGCGGCGGAAGACGACGTCGCGCAGGACGCGGTCGATCTCCCAGGTGGCAGTGGCGGCGTCGAGATCGGCGTGTGCGCAGGTGACCTCTTCGGCCATGCGCAGGAAGTGTTTGAAGTCCCCGTCGCCCAGGGAGTGGTGGATCTTGCGACCCGAGGCCTGGGTCTCCTTCGGCGGGGCGCCGACGATCTGCACAACGGGCACGGACTCGGCGTAGGAGCCGGCGACTGCGTTGATCGCAGAGAGCTCACCGACTCCGTAGGTGGTCAGGAACGCACCGATGCCGCGAATCCGGGCGTAGCCGTCAGCGCTGTAACCGGCATTGAGCTCATTGGCGGAACCGACCCAGCGGATGCTGCGGTGGGCCACGACATGGTCCAGAAAATGGAGGTTGAAATCTCCGGGGACGCCGAACAGCTCGGTCAGGCCGAGCTCGGCCAACCGGTCCAGCAGGTAGTCGCCGATTGTGTAGTTCTCCAGGGACTCGTCCCGTGGGGCTTCGGACTTTTCTTCTTCGGGCATGGGTCTCGCCTTCATGGTGTTGGCCGGTTCCAGCGGTGCGGGTGGTTCGACTGAGCGGCCAACGGTCTACGGTGCGCTCAGTCTACGTCCGGCCCGGCACAGCTACGGCAAGGAAACGACGCGATCACCCGGCAGTGTCCTGCCTCGGCGATGGAACTCACTGAGGCGCGGGGGCGAGCTGGAGCCCCGCCGCCTTGGCCCCCGAGCGTAAACGTTTGTCCCATGCGGCGAACAGGGTGTCAGCGACGCCGATGGCGAGCACGCTGGCCAGATGCACCGCGTCCGCACCCCGCAGAGCGTGTACCCCCGCCAGCTCACCAGCGTGCACCGTGATCTGCTCAGAAAGCTCAACGGCTCGGGTCGCAGCCCAGAAGTCCTCCCATGTCGCCTCGGCATGGCGCTGGTCCTGAATATCCAACCGCTGGTCGCGCCCGGCGGCAGCCAGGGCGGCACGCACTTCCGGATAGGCCAAGCGAGAAGACACGGCGGCATCGCAGCCATCCCATAGCGCGGCAGCCAGCTCGCTGCCCTCCTCCTCAACTACCAGCTTGACGAACGCGCTGCTGTCGAAATACACGATCGCCATGACTCAGCGGCGCTGCTCGCTGACTAATTCGGCCACGGGCCCACGAGCGTGCACGCGAGAGATCCCACTGGCTGAAGGCCGATCCGCGCGCCGCGGCTTACTCAGGACGCCGCTCTGGGTGAGTTGTTCCAGCAACGGTGCGGTGTCCACCGACAGCAGCCGCGCGACCGGTGTACCCCGCTCCGTGACGATGACTTCCTCACCGCCCTGGGCCCGCTCGATCCAACTCGCCAGCTCTGCGCGGAACTTACTGATCGTTACCTCCATAAGCTAAGTGTACATTGTGAACTACTCTGCTTGTACGTTTCTGTTTGCTGATGGGCTTGCGTGCTCATTTGCTGGTGCGCGAGCCGGTCTCGCCGACCCACGTCTCACAATCGCAAACCCCGGGTGATCCCACCGGCCGCGCAGGCTTGAGTTATGGGAAACCGCCGTGATGTCCTACGTCACAGACCAAACTAACCCCGGGGAGCAAAACTTGTCTGAGTACATCATCGCTATCGACCAGGGCACCACCAGCACTCGCGCCATCGTCTTCGATCACAATGGTCAGATGGTCTCCAGCGGGCAGAAAGAACACGAGCAGATCTTCCCCCAAGCTGGGTGGGTAGAACATGATCCATTAGAGATCTGGAACAACACCCGCGAGGTCATCGGGAAAGCACTATCCACTGCGAACCTCACCCGTCATGAGATCGCTTCAGTGGGCATCACCAACCAGCGCGAGACGACGGTGATTTGGGACAAGAACTCCGGAACCCCTGTCTATAACGCAATTGTCTGGCAGGACACGCGCACGCAGGGCATCGTCGAGGAGCTCTCGGCCGACGGGGGTCCGGACCGTTTCAAAGATCGGGTCGGACTGCCCTTGGCCACTTACTTCTCCGGTACCAAGATCAAGTGGATTCTGGACAACGTCGAAGGCGTCCGCGAGCGCGCCGAGGCAGGAGACTTACTCTTCGGCACCACCGACAGCTGGCTGGTGTGGAATCTCACCGGCGGGACCGAGGGCGGGGTCCACATCACTGACGTCACGAACGCCTCACGCACACTCTTCATGGACTTGAAAACGCTCCAGTGGGACGAGGAAATACTCGCGACCTTCGGGGTGCCGAAGTCGCTGCTGCCTGAGATCAAGTCCTCTTCAGAGGTCTACGGAAAGGTCCATGGTCGCCAGCTGCTGCGTGAGGTGCCGGTGGCCGGGATCCTGGGCGACCAGCAGGCGGCCACCTTTGGTCAAGCAGCCTTCGAAAAGGGCGGGGCCAAGAACACCTACGGCACCGGGAACTTCCTCATCATCAATACCGGCGAGGAGATAGTTCACTCCAAGAACGGCCTGCTCACCACCCTGTGTTACAAGCTCGGTGACAACAAGCCGGTCTACGCCCTCGAAGGAGCCATCGCCGTCACCGGATCCCTCATCCAGTGGCTGCGCGACAACCTCGGGCTGATCAAGACCGCCCCAGAGGTGGAAGAACTTGCCGCCTCAGTCACCGACAACGGTGGGGTCTACATCGTGCCCGCCTTCTCCGGTCTCTTCGCTCCCTACTGGAAGAGTGATGCCCGCGGCGCCATTGTCGGGCTCACCCGCTATGTCAATAAGGGGCACATTGCCAGGGCCGCCCTGGAAGCCACCGCCTTCCAAACGCGTGAAGTCCTCGATGCCGCGAATGCTGACGCCGGAGTAGACATGGCAGATCTTCGCGTTGACGGCGGCATGGTGGTCAACGATGCCCTCATGCAGTTCCAGGCCGACATTCTCGGTATCCCCGTCATTCGGCCCAAGGTGGTACAAACCACGGCCTTGGGCGCTGCCTACGCAGCTGGCCTCGCCGTCGGGTTCTGGGAAACTACCGAGGCCGTCACGGCCAACTGGACAGAAGACAAGCGATGGGAGCCCCAGATGGAGGCCGCGGAAAGGGAAAGGCAGCTGCGGTTGTGGAAGAAAGCCGTCACCCGCACCTTCGACTGGGTCGATAGCGACGTGACAAGGTAAGACTGTCTCCGCGCACCACTTCCTACAACTTGGGCATCAGCGATAGCCTCAAAGGGTGAGGGGCACACTCCGCGCCCCACAGAAAGGAAGCACCTCATGATTATCCTTGGCGTCATCCTCCTGATTCTGGGAGCTGTCATTGACATCCCCATCCTCTGGACCATCGGCATCATCCTGGTCGTCGTCGGTGCCATCCTCTGGATCCTGGGCGCACTGGGCCGTGCTGTCGGAGGGCGAAAGCACTACTGGTAAACGGTGGGTCGGTCCGTGGGGCGCATATGCGCTTCGCCGTGCCCCACGGCCTGAACACCCAGAGGATCCGTTGATGAGGCAGTTGCGCACTGCGCCATCAACGAATCCCCCTCACACTGCAAGAGTCCCTCATGACCGCCCTGCCCTATCCTCAATTAGCCAACACCGTTCTGGACGCCACCAACGTCCGTGAGCTCGCGGAGTTTTACCGCGAGCTTCTCAATTTGGTCTACCGGCCTGGCGACGAGCCACCCGCGCACGGCAACGACGACGCCGACTGGCTTGTGCTCTACACACAAGAGGGTCAGCGGCTCCTCGCCTTCCAACAAGTGCAAACCCTGCACCGCACCACGTGGCCCTCGCCCGAAGTGCCAATGCAGATGCATCTGTGTTTCTTCATTGCAGAGCCCCACCTGCTTGAGACCCACAAGCAGCGAGCCGAGGAGCTCGGAGCCGAGCTCCTGCTTCACCGCACCGATGAACCCGAGGAACCGCTCTACGTACTGGCCGATCCCGCTGGCCACCCCTTCTGCTTGTACACCCACGTGGACGCGGGGCGCTAGGGATTTGGACTGGCTCCGGTGACGGTACCGGTGCGCACCAGTTGAGAAGCAACCTCGTAGAGCTTGGTATTGCGGTGATTGCTGATCTTAGCCAGCAGGAGGAATGCTCTGTCCTCGGTGACTTTGTAGCGCTCCATCAGGATGCCCTTGGCCTGTCCGATGACATCGCGGCGGGCTATGGCCTCCTGCAGTTGCGCGACTTCCCGACTGGCGGCGAAGGCCACTGCGGCGTGCGCAGCTACTAGGGCATGTCTCCTATTTGCGTAGCCAGGCGACCACGGCGCAGAGGACTGCGGTGGCCCGGTAGGTGATGGCCAGCTTCTCGTAGCGGGTAGCGATCCCGCGCCATTGCTTGGCCAGTCCGAAGTGGCGCTCCACGACGTTGCGGCTCTTGTAGAGATCCTCGTCGAAGGCTGGTGGGCGGCCGCCGGCAGAGCCTTTGTTCTTCCGGGAGGCCTTCTCGTTGGACTTCTGCGGGATCACTGCTTTGATGCCTCGGCTGGTGAGGTAGTCGCGGATGACGTTGTTGGAGTAGGCCTTATCAGCGATCACCGCATTCGGGCGGGTCCGGGGCCGTCCTGCCCCGATCCTGGGGATTCGGATGTCATCGATGACCTCGGTGAACACCGCCCCGTCGTTGCGTTGTCCGCCGGTGAGCAGAATCGCGATGGGCATGCCGTGGGCATCGACAGCGGCGTGCAGCTTCGAAGAGAGTCCGCCGCGGGAGCGGCCTACTGCATGGCCTTCAGGCTCGGTAGTCCGCGGATTCTTGTGATTCCAACGAGCCCCCTGTGGGCTGGTCAGGGCGGGTGGTGTTGGTGCCGTGCTGGTGGGCACGGCTGATGGTTGAGTCCACCGAGATTCTCCAGTCGATTTCTCCGGCTGCATCAGCCTGGGCCAGCAGTTGGGCCAGGACTTTGTCCCAGGTTCCGTCAGCGGCGTAGCGGCGGTGCCGCTTCCAGGCGGTCTGCCAGGGCCCGAAGGGATCCCGCGGCAGGTCCCGCCACGGGATCCCTGTCCTGGCGCGGAAGATCATCGCCTCGAC
>NZ_VAWA01000025.1 GCF_005771565.1 Nesterenkonia sphaerica | reverse complement strand
CCCGTACACAAACTACTTGACAAGCCCGGAGAGACCCGGGTCCTGCTCCAGGAAGTAGAAGCACTCCGCATGCTGGATGAGGTCCACGCGCACGGTCCCGATGCCGCTTGCCACACTGTCCAGAACGCGGGAGACGGAGGCGGGGTCGATCTGGGCCAGGTTGTCTGCGTAGTCCACATCGGCCAAACCCTTGAGTTCCAGCGCCAGTGTGCGACGACGGCTCAAGGGCGGGTAGAGCTGTCCGAACCAGGTCAGCGCAGCCGTCAGCAGAGCGAAACCGGTCAGCGCCTCGAAAGGTGAGACGACCCGTACCCAGGGGTCGTTGGCGACCACATCTCCGTAGCCCAGCGTGGAGAGCGTCACGGTGGAGATATACACCGCTTCCATGGCGTCGGAGTAGAGGTCCGGATCCAGACCGTGTGAGTATTCGAATCCGTGGGGGAGGTGGGGGGAAGTAGATGAGCGCCCAGCCCACAATCTGCAGCGCCAGCCACTTCAGGACCACAGTCACCATCGCGGCGGGCCCCACCACTGGCCCGACCCGGTGGTGGATGCCCTTCGTGGTCCGCCACACCGCGTAGAGCACCATCCCGCTGAGCCGTCCTTGACCCTTGGGGTGCAGCAGCGTGTGAAAGATGTCCCATAGACCGACCACGATGACTGTGATCCCCGCAAGGGTCAGGGCGACGCTCATCTACGACCTCCTTCTGCGGAGAACCAAAGGTCACGCGGGCTGTCCAATCCGAATAGGATCAAGCCTGACTGGTTCCATTCTGTCGCACCACACGGAGTGGGCGAATCTGAGTGGGAAAAGTAACTCACACGGAAGCAACGGCCTCCGCAGCTTCAGGGACGCGGATCCGTCCCGAAAGCAATTCAGGCAACAGCGCATCCCGTAGCGCTTCTAGCTTCCGAGACTCATCGCGAAACTGAGTCATGCGGGAAAACATAGGATTCGCTGTCTGATTAAACTCTCCAAGAGCATCCGGCGTCGGTCTTGGTACCCGGTATTCCTTGAACCCGTCCGCCGAGAATCTTTGACGCCCGGAGGAGCCAGTCATTCGGCGAATCGCCCAGCTACGAACCTCGACGTTGCGCAGTAAGCAGTAGATCCATGGCGTGGTGATCTCACCCCTGGGCGATAACACCACGTACTCGGTAGAGCCCCAGCCGATTTCGCCATCTTCAAGCATGTCGACAATTGCTGTTTTGCCGTTTTCCAAGCAAGGCGTGATGCGCGCCATAAGCACATCACCGTTGACGAATTTCTGTCCACTGCCAGCAGCCTTGCTCACCCACTCGTCGATCACCGGAGAAAACATCGGTAAGGACGACATACCTACATACGTGGCTCGCAAACCCTTAGCCATCCGGTGCCGCCGGTTCACATGGACCAGATCGGAGATCGCGATCCCATCGGGATCATGTTGAACATCGAACAATTTTTGGAAGCGCAACAGTGCGTGTCGTTCCATAAGCTCGATTGCACGGCGGTTGGAGTCGATTTTGTCGTCGAGGGCGCCCAGGGTCGCCGCGATGCCTCGTTGCTCTGTTAGGGGCGCGAGAGGAAGTTCGATTCCAGCGACGTAGTTCCTGTTGAGCGACGGCTGCGCACTACCGGAGTTATACCCGGTGAAGTCCACGGTCTTTAGCAAGTAATAGACCCACCGCGGGTCGTTACCTCTAAAATCCCTTACGAAAAGCGTCGTATTCAGTGGCCAAAAGTTGGACTTTATATACTGCGCTCCGCCAATAACTCCGCTTCGTCCAATCATGACCCCCGGACCGCGGTACTTAAAATGAACATGGCTGTCCAAAATGCCAGTCGAACCTACTACCGGATACGGACCGCTAACGCGTTCCTTCTTCGGGAGATCGTGACCCCTTTGAAGCTTAACAAGTTCTCCCAGTGTGGTGACCGCCCAGCGCCTCAAACCAGACCACCCAGACGATCGCGGATGGTTTGTTCGAGGGCGCGGCCGCGGTCGAATTCGGCGTAGAGCTCGCTGGTTAGGCGGGCGATCTTCTCGTCGATCGGTTCATCGTCGGCCTCAGCCTCTTCGGCGCCGACGTACCGTCCGGGAGTCAGCACGAAGTCGTGGTTGGCGATTTCCTCCAGGCTTGCCGCTTTTACGAACCCGGGGACGTCGTCGTAATTCCCGTCCTTGTTTCTCCATGCGTGGTACGTATCGGCAATTTTGGCGACGTCGTCGTCATCCAGGACGCGCAGCTTGCGCGAGGCCATGGTGCCAAGCTTCCGTGCGTCAATGAACAGCACCTCACCCTGGCGCTCCCGATGCCCGTTGCCGTGCCGGTTCTTGGAGAAGAACCAGAGGCTCACCGGGATGCCCGTGTTGAAGAAGAGCCGGTCCGGCATTGCCACAATGCAGTCGACGACGTCGTCCTCCACCAGCTTGCGCCGGATCTCGCCCTCTCCCCCGGATTTGGAGGAGAGGCTGCCGTTTGCGAGCACGATTCCAGCCGTGCCGTTGGGGGCGAGGTGGTGAATGAAGTGCTGAACCCAGGCGAAGTTGGAGTTTCCCTTGGGCGGCAGGCCGTACTTCCAGCGCGGGTCATCGGCCAATTTGGGATGGAACCAATCGTCCTGATTGAAGGGCGGATTCGCGATGACGAAATCCGCCTTGAGGTCAGGATGCAGGTCCTCAGCGAAAGAATCCGCAGACTTATTGCCCAAATCCGCCTCAATCCCGCGGATGGCCAGGTTCATCTTGGCCAGCTTCCACGTGGCGTGGGTGTACTCCTGCCCGTAGATGCTGATATCTGTCTGCTGCCCCCCGTGCGCGGTGACGAACTCCGCAGACTGCACAAACATGCCACCGGAGCCACAGGCCGGGTCATAGACTCGGCCTGCGTAGGGCTCCAGCATCTCCACCAGGGTGTGGACCACAGACCGGGGCGTGTAGAACGCCCCGGCGTCCTTCCCCGTCTCCTTACCCGCGAACTGACCCAGGAAGTACTCATATACCCGGCCGAGGACGTCGTCGGACCCGTGATCCTGCGAGGTGGTGAAACCGATGTTTCCGATGAGGTCCACCAGCTGGCCCAGCCTGCCCTGGTCCAGGCCTTCGCGTGCGTAGTTCCGGGGGAGCACCCCGCGCAGCGTGGGGTTCTCCTTCTCGATGAGGTCCATCGCCGAATCAATCAGTTCACCGATGTGGGGATTCTTGGCCCGCTCCTGCAGGAACTCCCAGCGGGCCTCCTCGGGGACCCAGAAGACATTGTGCGAAGCGTACTCGTCCCGATGCTCCAGAAACTGATCCAACCGCTCTGCTGGAATGCCGTCCTGGCGGAGTTCGACCTCAAGCTGCTCACGGCGTTCGGCGAACCGGTCAGAAATGTACTTCAGGAAGATCAGGCCCAGCACCACGTGCTTGTACTCGCTGGGCTCCTGATTGCCGCGCAGCAGATCCGCGGCCTCCCACAGCCGTTGCTCCAGGGTTTTGGTGTCCGTGTTCTTCTTAGTCTTCGCCACAGTTCTTCACCCTATCTGGAGGCACCCCTATGCAGGTGCGCGGCCGGTCCGCCCTGGCCGCTCACTCCTGGCCGAGGTGCCTGCGGGCGAACGCCAGCGACTCTGCGAGCATGCGTTCGCGCTCGCCGACCTCCTTGCGGGCCGAGCGTGTGGAGACCTCCACCGCCACCGCGCCCTGGAACCCCTCACCGGCGAAGTCGGGCTGCGCCACCAGCTCCATAGCTTCCACCACGCGCTGATTGCCGTGGCCGGGGACCAGATGATCGTCCTTGAACCCGTTGGACCAACCGTCGGTGAGGTGGATGTGCCGCAGCCGTGAACCCAGCGCCTTGACTGCTTCGAAGGAGTCATCCTCAGCGGTGGCGGCATGGGAGAAGTCCCAGGTGACGTGCTTGTAGTCGTAGGGCACTGGGTTCCAGTGCGGCAGGTACATAGCGGCCTCCCGCCCGCCTGCGCGCCACGGGTACATGTTCTCCACGGCGATCATCACACCGGTACGCTCTTCAATTTCCGCGATGCCTTCGGCGAACTTGGAGGCGTAGGTGCCCTGCCAGCGGAAGGGCGGATGGGCCACGACGACGTCGCACCCCACTTGCTGCGCCAGCTCAGCTGACTTGTGGATCTTGTCCCAGGCCGAACCCCACACCTGCTGGGTCAGCAGCAGCGTAGGTGCATGAATGGCTTTGATGGGCATGCCGAACCGCCACGCCCACTCATTCAGCTGAGACGCCTCTTGCGTCTCTGCCCGGTGCGTCACCATGATCTCCACCCCGTCATAGCCGAGGTCTTCGGCAATGGAGAACGTCTCAGCGGCCCCCAATGGATACATGGAGGAGGAGGAGAGGGTAACCGGTATGCGCGGTGTCTCAGGCACGGGCGTGCTCCACTGTCATCGCCTTCACATCCTTGTGCGTCGGCCGGCGCAGTTCGCGGGCAAAGTCCACATCGCCGACTGCCGGTGCATGAGAAATCTCCACGTTGACCTCCCGGGCCAGAGTGTCCAGCCGGCGCAGAATGAGGCCCTCACGCAGCGCCCACGGACAGATGGTCAGTTCTTCGATTCCGAATGTCTTCATGGCGGACTCCGCCACCATCGCTCCTGCGAGCACCTGGTCCGCACGCATCTCCGAGACACCGGGGAGCTTCGCCCGCTCCCAGGAGGACAGCTCTGCCAGCTGTTTGACCAAGGGCTTGAGCTGCTTCAACGCCAGCGTGCGCCGCACATAGGGCCCCTCTGCGGAAGGGGCCGCGCCGGTCAGTCGCGCCAACGAGCGGAACGTCTTGGACGTGGCGGTCACTCCCAGCTGCTGCTTCAGCTGCGGGAACTCCCGCCGGGCAGCCTGCATCTCCTCGCGGATGTAGGCTTTCAGCGCTTTGACCTCCGTCTTGTCCGGAGCGGAGCCGTCATCCATGGTGCTGGGCAGGAAGTCCCGGGTCAGCCGTCCCGCCCCCAGAGGGACTGACAGGGCGGTGGAAGGCATCTCATTCTGCCCATAGGCCAATTCCAGAGAACCGCCGCCGATATCGAAGTTCAGGATATGCCCGGCGGACCACCCTCGCCAGCGGCGCACCGCGAAGAACGTCATGGCGGACTCCTGGGAGCCGCTGAGCTCAGTGAGGTCCACATCTGCCGCCGCTTTGACCCGGCTGATGACCTCCGCGCCATTGGGGGCCTCACGAATCGCGGAGGTACAGAAGCTGAGCATGTCCTCCGCCCGGTGCCGGGCAGCGAAGCGCACCGCCTCCGAGATGAAACTGATGAGTTCCTGCTGGCCCTCTTCGGTGATCGCACCGGTGCTGTCCAAGTACTTCACCAATGACAGCGGCCGCTTATGCGAGGCGAACGCCTCCGGTTTCGCTCCGATATAGGCGTCCACCAACAGCAGGTGCACCGTATTGGAGCCGATGTCGAGAACGCCGAGTCTCATGACAATACCCCCGGGGTGGTCCGCTAGGCCTTGGCCGCCGTGCGGGAGCGGCTGGTGGAGGTCTTCTTCTTTTTCTTGGCCGGCCCCTGCGCGCGTTTCTCCGCCAGCAGTGAGAATGCCTGTTCCTTGGTCAGCTGCTCCAAGGAGACGCTGCGGGGCACCGTGGCATTGGTCTCCCCGTCCGTGACGTAGGGGCCGAAGCGGCCGTCCTTGACCACCACCGGCTTCTCCGTAGTGGGATCATTGCCGAACTCCGCCAGAGGAGGCTTCGCCGCGCCGCGCCCACGCTGTTTGGGCTGGGCGTAGATCTTGCGGGCCTCATCCTCGGTGATGGTGAACAGCTGCTGTTCATCCTGCAGCGGCCGGGTGTCGGAGCCTTTTTTCAGGTAGGGGCCGAACCTGCCGTTGAGCGCCAGAATCTCCTCGCCGGCCTCATCGGTGCCCACCGTGCGGGGCAGCGAGAGCAGCTTCAGGGCGTCGTCGAGTGTCACCGTCTCCAGCGTCATCGACTTCAGCAGGCTGCCGGTGCGCGGCTTCTCCTTGGGCGGCTTCTTCTTAGGCTTGGGCTTCCCGTTCTTGTAGTACTCGGTGGGCTGGGCATCCATGGCCGCCTGGATCTCTTCCTCGGTCGGCTCCGGGATGATCTCCGTGACGTAGGGGCCGTAGCGGCCATCCTTGGCCACCACTTCCCGTCCGGTCTCCGGGTCGCGGCCCAGCACACGGCCTGACAGTGCGGCCTGCTCGAACAGCTCCTCCGCCTTGGCCTTGGTCAGCTCATCGGGGGCCAGGTCGGCGGGGATATTGGCCCGGTCCAGCTTCAGCTCGCCGTTCTCGTCCGCTTCACCGTCAGGGTTGGGGCGCTCCAGGTAGGGACCGTACCGTCCGACCCGGACCTCCACGCCCTCGGCGACTTCAATGGTGTTCACCGCCCGGGCGTCGATCTCCCCGAGGTTCTCCACCACCTTCTTCAGGCCCTCCTCCCCGGAGGGCGCCCCGAGGTAGAAGCCCTGCAGCCAGGCTTCACGTTCGATCTCCCCGCGAGCGATCTGGTCGAGGTCATCTTCCAACCGAGCGGTGAAGTCATAGTCCACGTAACGGCCGAAGTGCTCCTCCAGCAGCCGGATCACACTGAAGGCGGTCCAGGAGGGCACCAACGCGGAGCCGCGCTTGGTGACATAGCCGCGGTCCATGATCACCGAGATGGTTGGCGCGTAGGTGGAGGGGCGCCCGATCTCCCGCTTCTCCAGCTCCGCCACGATCGTCGCCTCGGTGTAGCGGGCCGGCGGGGAGGTCTCGTGGCCCTTGGCGGCGATGTCCTCGCTGGTGAGCCTCTGGCCTTCGGTCAGCTTGGGCAGGCGCTTGTCACTTGCTTTCTCCGAGGAGGAGGCGGCGGCGTCGTTGTCCTTGATCTCCTCATAGGCGGCCAGGAACCCGGGAAAAGTGATCACCGTGCCGGAGGCGCCGAAGGTCGCGGCCCGCCCGTCGGCCGCGCTGCCGGTGAGCCGGACACTGGCAGTGAACCCTTTCGCGTCGGCCATCTGGGAGGCCACGGTCCGCTTCCAGATCAGCTCATAAAGTTTGAACTCATCAGCCGAAAGCTCTGACTTCACCTGCTTGGGGGTGCGGAAAGAGTCGCCGGCGGGGCGGATCGCCTCATGCGCCTCCTGGGCGGTCTCATTGCGCCGGCTGTACACCCGGGGCTTCTCCGGCACCGCATCCTGCCCGTAGAGCTCACTGGCCTGCCGCCGGGCGGCGTTGATCGCCTGGTTGGACAGCGTGGTGGAGTCGGTACGCATATAGGTGATGTACCCGTTCTCATACAGCCGCTGCGCCACCTGCATGGTGACCCGGGAGGAGAACCGCAGGCGCCGTGCCGCGTCCTGCTGAAGTGTGGAGGTGATGAACGGTGGCTGGGGGCGCCGGGTGTAGGGCTTGTCCTCCACCGAATCCACGCTGAACTGGGTACCAGTCAGGCTTTCCGCGAGGCTCTCGGCATCGTCTTGGGTGAGGACGACGACGTCGCGCCGGGTCTTCTTCAGCTCGCCTTTGTCGGTGAAGTCCGAGCCTGCGGCGATGCGCTCGCCGTTGACGGAGGTGAGCTTCGCGGTGAAGTTCTCAGCGCTGTCGGTGGTAAAGCTTCCGGTGAGGTCCCAGTACTCGGCGGGCACAAACGCCAGGCGCTCCCGCTCCCGGTCGACCACCATCCGGGTGGCCACCGACTGCACACGTCCGGCAGAGAGGCCCTTGCCGACCTTACGCCACAGCACCGGGGAGATCTCGTAGCCGTAGAGCCTGTCGAGGATGCGGCGGGTCTCCTGGGCGTCGACCAGGTCCGAGTCGATCTCCCGCGGGTTCTCCATGGCCCGTTGGATGGCCTCTTTGGTGATCTCGGTGAATGTCAGGCGGTAGGTGGGGACTTTGGGCTTCAGCACCTCATACAGGTGCCAGGCGATGGCTTCACCCTCACGGTCGGCGTCAGTGGCGAGGTAGAGTTCATCGGCCTCTTTGAGCTGCTTCTTCAGCTCACGGACCTTGGACTTCTTGGACTCGGAGATCACATAGTAGGGCTCGAATCCGTTGTCGGGGTCCACTGCGAACTTTCCAAAGGGGCCCTTCTTCATGTCGGCAGGCAGTTCCGAGGGCTGCGGCAAGTCACGGATGTGCCCGGCCGAGGCGTCGACCATGAACTCATCGCCGAGGTACTTGGCGATTGAACGGGACTTAGCCGGGGACTCGACAATCACGAGCTTCTTGCCTGACACAGAACTCCTAGAGCGTTGGCACGTACGTGCAGATGGCATCTGGTGCGCCATCGAGTGCTCACTATAACAGCGGTTCACTCGGCGCCAGCGGCGGGGGCAGGCGGGGCTGAGGCTCCAGCCCCCGGCGGATCGGGACCCCCGGCGGCGGCGGATCGACTGCGGAGAACCCGCTCAGCTGCCGGGCCGCAGCGCTAGGATTGAAGATAGCTTCTCGCGGGTCTCCGCTACCGATGACAGGACGCTCATGCCCTCGATGGCCTCCCAGTACCGCATTCTGCAAGGCACGTTGGTCCACCAGGGGCAGACTGTGCCCGATGGGTTGGTAGTGATCAGTGCGGACGCGGTGGTATGGAGCGGTCCCGCCCGCGACGTTCCTGAGCAGCTGGCCCGGAATGCAGAGCCCTTGTCTTGGGGGACCTCCGGGGAGGTGATCATCGCACCTGGGTTGGTTGATCAACATCACCACGGCTGCTTCGGTATGGACTTCGGATCCTCCGATGCCGCCACCATCAGAGACACTCTTCCCGCCCTCTACTCCACGGGCACCACCTCTGTGGTGGCCAGCCTGATCACCGCTGATCTTCAGCATTTGATAGAACGTATCGAGCTCCTGGCCCCATTAGTACGGGAGGGACTGCTGGCCGGAGTGCACCTGGAGGGCCCTTTCTTGGCGGAGGGCCGCTGCGGAGCCCATGACCCCGCATTATTGCGCAATCCTGATCAAGTGGAGCTCGCGCCCCTGCTGACCGCCGGGGAGGGGGTGCTGCGCAGCATCACGTTTGCTCCTGAATTGCCGGGAGCGGAGACACTGACGCGCACTGCTTTGGAGAACGGACTGATTCCCTCCGTGGGGCACACCCAGGCAGACTTCAAGACGGCTTCGGCCGCTCTGCGAAGCACAGCGGAGTACCTGGGCTCCCGGGAGGTCACCCGCTGGACTACGGGCCGGCGCCCGACAGTGACACATCTATTCAATGCCATGGACCCTCTACACCACCGCTCCCCCGGCACTGTTGCCGCGAGTCTCCAGGCTGCCGCGCGGTCGGAGGCGGTGGTGGAGCTGATCGCCGACGGGACCCATATGGCCGACGACACCGCGGCGGCGGTGTTCACTATGGTGGGCTCGAGGAACATCGCTCTGACCACGGACTCGATGGCTGCGGCCGGGCTGGGTGATGGCCAGTACCGGCTTGGCGCTCTCGACGTGGTCGTCTCAGGTGGGGAGGCCCGGCTGGCCCAGTCGCCGCATGCAGCCGCAGCGAACTCCGAGCAGCCGCCCTCGATCGCTGGGGGGACTGCGACCTTGCTCTCTATCGTCAACAGGGTGGTCCGCACGTCAGTGCCCCTGTCGGAGGCACTGCAGGCGGCCACTGAGGTGCCCGCTTATGCATTGGGGCTGCACAGCTATGAGCAGAACGCCCACCGGCCAATCGGCACTCTGACCCCCGGAGCTGCCGCTGACCTGTTGGTACTGCAGGTCAGCGAGGAGGGGGATCTGGAGTTGCTGCAGGTGCTGCGGCGCGGTCAGTCCGTGAGAAACCCTTCGATGTAGAGGTCGATGACTTCGGCGGCGAGCGCCTCCGGGTCTGCCTCAGTCAGCGAGCAGACCGCGGTGATCAGCTGCCCAGCAGTGTACTCGCCGTCGGCGGCGGCGAGAAATCCAGCCGCGGCCGAGCTGATCGGGCGCGCCCGGCGGAGTCCGGAGCCCTGCCGGGCGATGATCACTTCTGGATGCTCGGCGCCGAAGCGCTGGTACCGCTCCTCGGTCACCGACCCTGGGACGGTCAGCGTGCTGTCCACCACGGAGGCCGGGTTCTGCTGCGCCCGGCGTGCTGTTTCGCCGATTACCGGCCCCAGTGGTTGCTGGACATCGCCGAGCAGCTCCTCGAAACGCCGCCAGGGCTGGGCCTGTTGGGTGGCCTGCAACCAGATAAGCCCGAACCCGACCCCCTGGACTCCGCGAGCGGAGAAGTCGGCTGCGTACTCGGCGTAGCGGCGTCGGTACTCATCGACACTGCGCTCCTCGGAGGCGTCGCGGAGCCAGGTCTCGGTGTACTCGGCCGGAGACTGCGCGTCGCGCTGGATGATCCAAGCACTGAGGCCGGCTTGCTCCACCCAGCCCCGCGGCCGAGTCTCCCAGGCGTCGTCGTGCTCAAGTATCTCCCAGTTGCCCAGCAGTTGAGCGGTGCCACCCTCATTGAGGACCTCCGGCAGTCCGGTGATCAGCTCCTGGATCAACCCGTCACCCTCACGCCCGCCATCGCGGTAGATGTATCGCTCGGCCTCAGTCTCCTCCCTACGGCGCGGAGTGATGACGAATGGCGGGTTGGAGACCACCAGGTCGAACCGACGGCCAGCCACCGGCTCCAGCAGTGAACCGTGCCGCAGCTCGACTCGTTCCTCCAAGTTGTCCGGATCAAGCTCCAACGCCGCAGCGTTGAGCAGCAGATTGAAGTGTGCGAACTCCAGCGCACGCTCCGACAGGTCCGTTCCGACCACGTGATCCGCGTGGTCCAGCAGATGCAGCAGCTGGATCCCGCAGCCAGTGCCGATATCCAGTGCGGTGCGCACCCGGCGGCGGTGCACGATTCCCGCCAGAGTCAGGCTGGCCTGACCGATCCCCAGCACGTGATCATGCGGCAGCGCCCCTTGAATCTGGTGCGAGCTGAGATCACTGCTGAGCCACATGTCCCGCATGCCGGACAAGGTCTGCACCTGATAGGGCTGGAGCTCACTGCGTGGCACCGCCATCCCCGCGGCGTCCAGCTGGATCAGCCGCAGCTGCTGCAGGCCGTGCGCCCCTGTTCGCGGCAGCGCGCGATCCAGCTGCTCGGCAGTCACTGCCGTGGACACCAGCCACAGGGCGGTCAGCACCGCCCGCTTCCCAGCCGCCGAAAGCTGCGCCGCACGTGAAGTCTCACCGGAGAGCAGTTCGGTCACCCTCAGCTGGCCCGGGACCACCTGTTCCCGGTGCAGGGCAGCCACCACATCGGGGCCCAGCAGTTCCACCAGTCCGTCATGGGTGAAGCCGGCTTCCAGGAAGTCCTCCTGCAGCGCAGCGATCAGCGGCAGGTCCTCCGACGCTGGCGGGGCTGGACTCGAGGTGCGCGGGGCGGGGGCAGGGGCGACCGGGGAGGAGGTAGGGCGGGACATAGGTTCAGCCTAAGCGGATATCAGCACCTTGTTGGATGTTCAGCCTCCCATGGGGGCCTGACCTTCCAACAACCGCCTGAAACTCCAACGCGGGAGGCGGGCCGGAACGGCAGTGATCAGGCAGAGGCCAGACGACGCCGGACTTTGCCCAGGTGCCCCTGGTTGGGGTGGCCCGGCTCCGCTTCCGCCCGCGCGGTGCATGCCGCACATCGGGTAGTGACGGGGATATGGCTGCAGTCCTCGCAGTAGAGCTTCAGGGTGGAGCAGCCGCGGTCTGCGCAGTTGTGGAACCGCGAGGTCGCCGCCGCGCAGTTCACGCATTCGCCCAGGGTCTTCGCGTCATCGCTGAAGCGCATGTTCATCCGGCCGTCGAAGACGTAGAGCTCCCCCTCCCATAAGCCGGAGTCCTGGTAGGCCTCGCCATAGCGGACGATCCCGCCGTCGAGCTGATAGACCTCCTCAAATCCTCGGTCCTTCATCAGGGCTGAGAGCACCTCGCAGCGGATGCCTCCGGTGCAGTAGGTGACCACCGGTTGGTCCTTCAGGTGGTCGTACTTCCCGGAGTCCAGCTCGGTGATGAAGTCGCGGGTGGTTTCCGTCTCCGGGACCACCGCATTCTTGAACCGCCCAATCTGCGCCTCCATGGCGTTGCGACCGTCGAAGAACGTCACCTCCACGCCTTCACTGCGCTTGGAATCCACCAGCTGGTGGACCTGCTCGGGCTTCAGGTGCTCACCTCCGCCGATAATCCCTTCGGCGTCAACCTTGACCTGGTCCGGGACGCCGAAGGCCACTAGCTCAGGACGGACCTTCACACTCAGGCGCGGGAACTGCTCAGCCTCACCGGCGGACCACTTGAACTCGGTGCCCCGGAACGGCCCATAGGTGCGGGTCTGCTTCACGTAGGTCTTCACCGCGCTCAGCTCACCCCCAACAGTGCCGTTGATGCCGTGCTCGGAGATGATGATGCGGCCCTTGAGCCCCAGCTCGCGGCAGAGCGTCTGCTGCCAGAGCTTGACTGCCTCGGGGTCCTTGATGGGAGCAAATTTGTAGTAGAGAACTATGCGGGACTCGGTCACGGTATTAAGGGTACGACGACGCCGCCCCAGGTTCATTCGGGAGCCGGTGCGGTGAGCTGGCTCACCAGATTGTTACGTCAGTCCTCTACCGGCATCAGTGATCCTGCATATATGTTGGATAGTGGACAGACAGAGCAGGTGTTCTGACCATCAGGGTTCGGTGGACGGTCAGAGCACCACGGAAGCCGCATCGCTCGGGTACACGAGCAGGCTGAGATGGTGACCCCCGACCTGAGGAGTATCGCCATGATTCTCTTCAGGCCGAGAACGAATGGAGCGAATTAATGACGTCCGAGCTGAGCGACTTGCTTGTCCAGACCTGGGTGACGGGGTGGGCCCGCACCCACGGATACGAAGTGCGCCACGAAGGGGCGGTACATTCGGCGCGGCTGGGCCCTGACGCCGAAGAGTGGGAGTACGTGGTCTTCGACCCGGACGAGACCGAGCTGCGCAGGGTCGCCGCTGCGGTGAACAAGAGCCCCTCCAGGCTGCTGACGGTGATCGCCGAGCCGGAGTCGGACATCCTTGGCGCGCAGGAGATTGACGGTCTGAAGCTGATCAGCGATGAGGAAAAACTCATGGTGGTCGATATGGACACCCAGGACGTGGAGGATCCCATCACCCCGGAGTCGTATTCCACCGAGCGGGAGGACTTCGACGGGTGGACACTCTTCACCGTCTGCCACGAAGAAGACGTGGCTGCACGCGGCCGCATGGCAGTGGTGGACGACTATGTGATCCTGGACCGGATCTACACGGCTCCGGACTACCGCCGGCAGGGTTTGGGCACCTTTGTCACCCGCGCGCTGTTGGCGATCGCTCATGAGCACGACGTCTCCGAAGGGCTGCTGGTAGCCACCGGCGACGGCAAGGAGCTCTACGAATACCTCGGCTGGACCCACCTGGGCAATGTGCACGTCTTCGGCTCCCCTGCCGCCCCCGGTAAGCCGCGTCCCTCACACTCGCAGATCGACGAGGGATTCGACGAGTAGGCTCCCCCACCCCCAAGTGTGAACATAAATAGCGGAGTGATGAACACTTCGCTACAGTTGTGGCACCCGATGTCCACATCTGAAAGGTTCGCCACATGAGCGCCACCGCTTCATTGACAGCGCGGCTCGACGCCGGTCCCGTGATCTGCGCCGAAGGCTTCCTGTTCGAGTTGGAGCGGCGTGGTTATCTCACCGCAGGGGAGTTCGTCCCTGAGGTCGCGCTGGAGCACCCTGAGGCGCTGCGCGCCCTTCACGTGGACTTCCAGCGTGCGGGCTCGCATATTGTCGAGGCGTTCACCTATAACGGCCACCGGGAGAAAATGCGGGTCATCGGCAAGGAAGACCTGCTGGAGCCGCTGAACCGGGCCGCCCTGCAGATAGCGCGCAGCGTCGCTGACGCCCGCCCGGGGGACCTCATGGCGGGCAATATCTCCAATACCAATATTTGGGACCCCGCTGACGCGCGGAAGCAGCAGGAGGTCCGGGCAATGTTTGAGGAGATGGTCTCCTGGGCGGTGGAGGAGGGGGCGGACCTCATCATCGGCGAGACCTTCTACTTCGCTGGTGAAGCTCTTACGGCGATGGAGGTGGCCCAGTCCTCGGGCCTTCCCGTGGTCCTGACTTTGGCCCCCATGGCCTTCGAGGACATGGCCGACGGCGCCGGTGTGGTGGAGACCTGCCAACGCCTGGAACAAGCTGGCGCGGCTGTGGTGGGGCTCAACTGTTTCCGGGGACCGGAGACGATGATGCCGTGGCTGAAGCAGATCCGCCAGGCGGTCTCCTGCCATGTGGGTGCGCTGCCGGTCCCCTACCGCACCAGCTCCCGGGAACCGACGTTTTTCAACCTGACCGACGCGCAATCCGCAGTCTCGTCCCCCCACGGCCGCACTTTCCCCACCGCGCTCGACCCCCTGTTCATCAACCGGTATGAGGTCGGCAAGTTTGCCCGTGAGGCCTTTGAGATGGGGGTGAACTACCTGGGCGTCTGCTGCGGGGCGGCCCCGATCCACATCCGCGAGGTGGCAGAGGCTGTAGGTCTCACACCCCCGGCAAGCCGGTTCTCCGAACGTATGGAGAACCACTTCATGTACGGCACCCACAAACGGCTTCCGGAGAACATCAGGGCGCTGGGTTCCCGGGCCTGAGAGGTCTACTCTGGTGCGGTGACCCACCACGACGCCGCGTTTGAGCTGCTGCGCGCAGCCGGGCTGCCGCTGCGCGTGGGTGAAGGGTCCCCCATCAGGGGCATCCGGAGCCTGCCTGCCCGTGACGCCTGCACTTCGGCGTGGCCGGACTGGGTGCCGGCTCAGCTGCGCTCAGCCTACCGGCAGGCCGGAGTCCCGCAGCTGTATGCCCACCAGCGCCAGGCAGCAGAGTCCCTGCACGCAGGCTCCCACGTCATTGTGGCCACCGGAACCGCCTCAGGAAAGTCCCTGGCCACCCAGCTGCCCGGACTTGCGGCAATCCTGGGCGCCCCGGCGCCGGAGGGCGCACATCCGACCGGGGAGGCCACGGTGTTGTACCTCTCCCCCACTAAAGCCCTGGCTGCTGACCAGCTGGATGTGCTCCAGGAGCTGGCCGAAACGGTCGGTCCAGCAGGACCGTCGGGCGGGATCCGGCCAGCCACCTACGACGGGGACACCGCGCCTGAGGAACGGCGCTGGGTGCGCCAACACGCCAATGTGGTGCTCACCAACCCAGACATGCTCAATGCCGGGATCCTGCCCAACCACCGGGGCTGGGCCAAATTCTTCTCCCGGCTGCGCTACGTCATCATCGATGAGGCGCACACCGCTCGGGGGATCTTCGGCTCCCACACCGCCCTGCTGCTGCGCCGGCTGCGCCGCACCGCACGGTACTACAGGGCTGATCCTGTCTTCACTGGAGCCTCGGCCACCAGTGGCGACCCGGCGGCGTCGTTCTCCCGCCTGATCGGTGAGCACAGCGCCAGCGTCACAGCGGTGACCCAGGATGGCTCCCCGCATGGGCCGGTGGACGTCTACCTGTGGGAGTCCAGCCCGTCGGAGAGCACCGGGGACAACGGCGCACCTCTGAAACGCAGCCTGACGGTGGAGGCCGCCGATGTGCTCAGCTCACTGGTGGTGGCCGGGCACCGGACGCTGGCGTTCATCAAGTCCCGCCGCGGGGCGGAGACCATTGCGGCGGTGGCCCGTGATCATCTGCTTGATGTGGATCCGGCGCTGAAGGACCGGATAGCCACCTACCGCTCCGGGTACCTCGTGGAGGAACGGCGGGAGCTGGAGGCGCAGCTGCGCTCTGGGGCGCTGCTGGGGGTCGCCTCCACCCCTGCCCTGGAGCTGGGCATCGATATCTCCGGCCTTGATGCGGTGGTGATCGCCGGGTGGCCCGGCACTCGGGCAGGATTCTTCCAGCAGCTGGGGCGGGCCGGCCGGGCCGCAGACACCTCCCAGCGCAGTGCGGCGTTCTTCATCGGCGGTGACGATCCGCTGGATGCTTACCTGCTGGAGCACCCGGAGGCTATCTTCGACACCCCGGTGGAGGACGCGGTGACAGACCCGCACAACCCGCATGTGGCTGCTCCGCACCTGCTGGCCGCCGCCCAGGAGTTGCCGCTGACGCCCGACGACGTGGCCGAGACGGGCCTGTTCAGCGGACTTGGCTGGCTGGTGGACTCGCTGACCGCTCAAGGCCACCTGCGACGCCGCCCCCGGGGCTGGTTCTTTGCCCATGATGACGTCTCCGCTGCCTCCTGGGTGAAGATGCGTTCCGATGGTGACGGTCCGTACACGATCGTCAACGCCGACGATGGGACGGTGGTCGGGGAGATGGGTTCTGCCCAGGTTCAGCCCCAGGCGCACCCGCAGGCGGTCTACGTCCACCAGGGGCGCAGCTTCATTGTCCAAGAGCTGGACATGGAGCAGAACGCGGTGCTGGTCAGTCCGGCGAATCCTCCCTTCTACACTCAGGCGCGGGAGACCACCTCCATCTCTGTGGTGGGGGCCCGGCAGAGTCAGTCCTGGGGCGCCTTCGCCCTGCACTTCGGGGCGGTGGAGGTCACCAGCACGGTGGTCGGATTCCAGCGCAAGGCGCTGGGGAGTGCGGAGGTACTCTCCGATGAGCCGCTGGACCTGCCGCCGTCCACACTGCGCACCGAAGCGGTGTGGATCACCGCCCCGGAGACCGCGCTGCAGCAGGCAGGGGTGATTGTGGAGCATATCCCCGGCGCGCTGCATGCCGCCGAGCACGCCATGATCGGGCTGCTGCCGCTGCTGACCAGCTCCGATCGGTGGGATATCGGCGGGGTCTCCACAGCGCTGCACCGGGATACGGAGCTTCCCTCCATCTTCGTCTACGACGGACACCCTGGTGGGGCCGGATTCGCGGAGCGGGGCTTCCGGGCCGCCCAGGAGTGGATCGCGGCCACTGCAGCGGCCATTGAGGCCTGCAGTTGCGCAGATGGCTGCCCCAGCTGCGTGCAGTCACCCAAATGCGGCAACCGGAACTCCCCCCTGCACAAACAGGGAGCGCTCAATGTGCTGCGCGCAGTACTCAGCGGGGTACCGGCCCGTTGATGACCTCAGCGCGGGGTGTTGGGGCGCTGCTCAGCGGCCCACGGCGTATCCTTGCGCGCCGCGCGGGTTCGCCCCGGCCCGCAGCCACTGGCCTTCCCGGCTCACTGCGGAGAGCCGACCCTCGGTCCACCCGCCGCCGACCTTGAGGTCGTGGCCGCGGCGGGCGAGCTCGTCGAGCACTGAGGCCGGGACACGGTCCTCGATCATCACCTGCGCCGGGAACGACTCCCGGGGGTAGAAGGAACTGGGGATGTGCGTGGAGTGGAAGGCGGGGGCATCAATGGCCTCCTGCAGGTTCATCCCGCCGTGGACCACATTGAGGAACAGCTGCAGGTTCCACTGATCCTGTGAGTCGCCCCCTGGCGTGCCGAACGCCATCCAGGGCTTACCGTCCCGCAGCGCGAACGACGGGGACAGCGTCGTGCGCGGCCGTGCCCCTGGGCGCAGCGAATTCGGCAGCCCCTCCTGAAGCCAGAACATCTGAGCTCGGGAGGTCAGGCAGAACCCCAGTTCGGGGATCGTCGGGGAGGCTTGCAGCCACCCGCCTGAGGGAGTCGCGGCCACCATCATGCCGGAGGAGTCGACGACGTCGACATGGCAGGTATCACCCCGGGTCTCGCCATTGTGAGCGACCGTGGGTTCACCGACGCCTGCGGCTGCGCCTTCCAGACCCGCCGCATCCGGGTATTGCGGGAGCACCGGTGTGCGGCCGCCGGGAGACCCGGGCCGCAGCTGACGGGAGGCGGTGGCCTGGTCGATCAGGTTCCGGCGCTGCGCGGCATAGTCGGCGCTGAGCAGCTCCTGCAGCGGGATGTCGGTGTAGCGGGGGTCTCCGTACCACGCCTCACGGTCTGCGAAGGCCAGCTTCCCGCTCTCCAGCAGCAGGTGCACCCAGTCTGCGGATCCGGCTGGGACTGAATCCAGTCCGTAGCCTTGAAGTATGGCCAGCTGCTGGAGCATGACGGGACCCTGCCCCCAGGGGCCGGTCTTGCACACGGTGTAATTCTGGTACTCCAGTGTGGCGGGCTCTTCCACCTCGGCCTGCCAATCGGCGAGGTCCTGACCGGTGAGCAGTCCGGGGTGGCGCCGTCCGCTGGTGTCCTTGACCTCATTGCTGCGGCAGAAAGACTCGATGGCCTCCGCCACAAACCCGGTGTACCAGGCGCGGCGGGCGGCGTCGAGCTGTGTGTCACGGTCGCTGCCGGCGGCTTCGGCCTCCTCGATCAGCCGGGTGTAGGTGCGGGCCAGCACCGTGTTGCGGAACCGGCTGTTGGGTGCCGGGACCTGCCCACCGGGCAGCCAGGTGGCTGCGGAGGTGGGCCACTCCTGGGTGAACATCTCTTGGACGGTCTCGATAGTGCGCGTCACACGCCCGAGTACCGGGTGGCCGTGCTCGGCGAAGCGGATGGCGGGGCTGAGCACCTCGCGCAGGCTCATGCTGCCGTGGCGTTCCAGCAGGGTCAGCCACGCGCCGAAGGCCCCCGGGACGACTGCTGAGAGCAGCCCGGTGCCGGGCATGATCTCCAGCCCCATGTCCTTCAACCGCTCCACCGTGGCGGCCTGCGGTGCGGTGCCTTGGCCATTGATGACCTCCACTTTCTGCTCCGTCTCCGACCAGACCAGGATGGGCACCTCACCGCCGGGGCCGTTGAGGTGGGGCTCCAGCACCTGGAGTGCGAAGCCCGAGGCTGCGGCCGCGTCGGCGGCATTTCCTCCGCGTTCGAGGATGCTCATTCCCGTCTGAGAAGCCAGCCAGTGGGTGGAGGCGACCATGCCGAAGTCGCCGAGGAGTTCGGGGCGTGTGGATTCAAGCATGAAACCACCCTAGTTGCCTCAGTCAACTATCGGGTGAGATCGCGTTCCGGGCGCGTTCCTCCCCAATTGCGCACGGGGTTCCGCTGACACCCCGCTCGCCGCACATCACAGGGATTCCGGCAGCCCCTGCGGTGGGGACTGGGCCACCGTGGAGGCACCCGCTGCTGACCGGTATGCGGTGTCATGACGGAAAGGAGCTCACCATGCGTGAGAAGTCCACGAAGCGCTGCTTGGTCGCGTTGCATCAGGAGGAGGAAGGACTGGCGACCGCCGAATACGGCATCGTGATGTTGGCTGCAGTGGCCTTCGCGGGCCTGCTCACCGCCATTCTTACCTCCGACACGGTGCGCGGCTGGCTCGAGGCTCTCGTGCAGCAGGCCCTCGGTGCCGGGTGAGGCGCCGCGCCACGATGCACGCTCACCGGGACGCCGAGAAACGCGAGCGCGGTTCGGTCACCGCAGAGTTTGCTCTGGCCGTGCCAGCGGTGGTGTTTGTGATGCTGCTGGTCATCTCCCTGGCGATGCACGGTGCCGCACGAATTGCCTTGGAAGAAGGCGCACGTGCGGCAGCCAGGGAGTTGGCCCGCGGGGAGTCTGCCGCCACCGTCCAGGAAGCACTGCGGCAGACTGCCGGTGACGGGGTCGAAGTTGCCATGAGTGCAGACGGCCCCTACACGGCGGTGGTCGTCACCCGGCCGGTGCGCGTGCTGGGGCTGGTGGAGCTCAGCGCGGAGCAGACGGCCGAGGCGTATGCCCGCACCGAGCATCTGGCAGCTGTGGTGGGTGCACCGTGACAGCGAGCGGGCTGCACTCTGAACGCGGATCCGGCACCATCGTGGCGCTGGGTGTCATAGCTTCACTGATGGTGGTCATGGCTTTGGTGGTCGTGCTCGGGGCGGCCGCCGCAGCGAAGGCCCAGGCGCACCGGGCCTCGGATCTGGCAGCCTTAGCCGCTGCAGATACCGCACGCGGATTGAACGTCGGAGACCCCTGCACAGTCGCGGAACAGGTCGCCGCCCGAAATTCCGCGGTGCTCGCGGAGTGCGTGGTCGGCGGCGAGTTTCCCACCGAGGTGACCGTCACGGTCACCCGCACCTTTGATGTACCAGACTTTCTTAAGGCGTTCTCCCTGCCGGCGCTGAGAGCCTCCGGCACGTCCCGGGCCGGCCCGCCGAGACAATAGACCGCCCCTGCGTGTTGGGTGCGATTCAATGCACCTGGTAAAGTAATTACGCTTCGCGATGGATTCACCTGTCTTGTAATTCATACTCTGAGGCGAACAATTATTTTTTGGCCATTCCTCGTGGTTCCCACGTGGCCTCGCAGCACTGAAGGGGGGAGTCTGCTATGGACGAGTCTTCTAGGTCATGTCTCCTATTTGCGTAGCCAGGCCAGCACTGCGCAGAGGACCGCGGTAGCCCGGTAGGTAATCGCGAGCTTCTCGTACCTGGTGGCGATGCCCCGCCATTGCTTGGCCAGTCCGAACTGCCGCTCTACGACGTTGCGTCCC
>NZ_VAWA01000024.1 GCF_005771565.1 Nesterenkonia sphaerica | reverse complement strand
ACACACCACCCCACCCCCATTGAGCCCCGAAAAGGGAGCCCTGAGGGGGAGCACCGGGGGGCCAGGCAAACACGCTGCAGCATTCGTGTTGAAGTGTTCTATGTGCTACGCGTCCACTATGCGGTTCTGAAACAACAACAGACCACACCAGAAAACCACATATCCGCACCACCCAAGACTTACCCACCACCACCCCTGTGAAGGGGGTGGGGGACGGGGTTGAAAGAGTTACGGCGGTCATAGCGTGGGGGAAACGCCCGGTCCCATCCCGAACCCGGAAGCTAAGACCCACAGCGCCGATGGTACTGCACCCGGAAGGGTGTGGGAGAGTAGGACACCGCCGGACACAACATAAAGAGAGGACCCCCGCGGTCTCTGCAATGGCGCAGAGTCTCGGGGGTCTTCTGCATGCCCGGTATTCTGGTGCGCAGTCACAACGAGAGGTCTACATGCACGAACACACTTCAGGTGAGCGTCCGGCCCGCAATCCCCGTGATCTCCGGCGCTCCAATCGGGACGAGCGGGGACGTTCCCCGGAGATCGATGAGGACATCACCGGGAAGGAACTGGACCGGGAAGCCGCACGGCAGCTCGGTACGCTCACCGACAGCAACCGCAAATGGGTGGCTAAGCACCTGATTATGGCCGGCCGGCTGCTGGAAGTTGATCCTGAACTGGCCTTCGAACATGCATTGGCGGCATCTCGTCGAGGCGGCCGTCTCGCGGTGGTCCGCGAGGCGGTGGGACTGACCGCCTACGCCGCCGGGGATTACGCTGAGGCGCTGCGCGAACTGCGCACTTACCGCAGAATCAGCGGTGACCAGACCCACCTCGCGGTGATGGCCGACTGCCTGCGCGGCATCGGGAAACCGGAGAAGGCCATTGAGCTCTCCCAGGAGCCGGAGGCGGGTCAGCTGTCCGGCGCGCCCCGTGCGGAACTGGCGATGGTCGTCTCCGGGGCCCATCGGGACCAGGACGATCTTCCGGCGGCGCTGACGGCGCTGGAAGTGCCCGAGTTGGATATCAACCGTGCCTTCTCGTTCAGCCCCCGTCTGTTCGCTGCCTATGCTGACCTGCTGGAACGGCTGGACCGCAGCGTTGAGGCCCAGAAGTGGCATCGCCAGGTGGCGGTGGCCGAGAAGGCCTTGGGCACCGGAGCTTTCGCAGAACCAGAGATCCTGGACTTCGACGACGAGGACTCCGACACCCCGCCGAAACTCAAAGACGTGTTGCCCCAGGATGGACCTGCGCCGAAGGGCCGCTCATGGCGCTGATTGACCAATTCGACGGGGTGCTTTTCGACCTCGACGGGGTGCTCTACGCCGGCCCAGAGGCGATACCCGGCGCCCCGGAGGCCGTCTCAGAACTGGGTGCGCGTGGAATTCGCTTCGCGTTCGTCACCAATAATGCCTCCCGCTCAGCAGCGCAGATCGCTGAGCACCTGGTGGAGCTGGGAATCACCGCCGATCCTGAACAGATCTTCGGCTCCGCACCAGCGGGGGTCACGCTGATGGCCCGCCACGTCCCCGCTCCAGCGAAAGTGCTGGTCACCGGCAGCGACTCGCTGCGCAGCCTGTGCCGTGAGGCCGGCTATACAGTGGTTGACTCAGCCGACGCCTGCCCCGCCGCCGTCATCCAGGGGTTTGAGCCGACCCTGGGATGGGCTGACCTCGCAGAGGCGGCGTACGCCATCAACCGGGGAGCCTCCTGGTTCGCCACCAACCTCGACCGCAGCGTCCCCCGCGAACGCGGCGTCGCACCCGCCAACGGCGCGCTGGTGGAGGCGGTCAGCTTCGCCACCGGAGCGCACCCCCGCGCAGCGGGCAAACCCCAGCCGGACATGTTCCAGCAGGCGGCCAAGGCACTGGAGCTGACGCAGCCGCTGGTGATCGGTGACCGTTTGGACACCGATGTCCTCGGCGGGAACCGGGCTGGCTTCACCACCGCCCTGGTGCTCACCGGAGCGACCACCCAGACAGAAGCTGAGGCAGCCACCGGGGAGGAAAAGCCGGACATAGTGATCAGTTCGTTGGCCGCTCTCTTCACCAGTGAGACCTCCGACCGGGTCGCTGGATGAGCACGGCAGAGAATCCCTCAGAGGAGCTGAGCGTGGAGGACGTGGAGACACAGATTCGCCAGGCGGAGCAACTGCACGCTCAGCTGACTGCACGGCTCAGTCGCACCGGTGAGCTGACCATGGCGGACCAGGACTGACCCACGCGTGTCGCACCCCCGCACCGAAAGGCTTGACAGGGCTCTGGTGGCCGCCGGCATGGTCTCCAGCAGAACCCGAGCCCACCAGCTCGTCGAAGCCGGGCAGGTGACGGTGGACGGCGTCGTCGTCCGCAAACCCTCCTCCAAGGTGCGTGCCGAACAGCACCTGGCGCTGACCCAGGAGGAGCCCTGGGTCAGTCGAGCCGCACATAAGCTGCTGGGGGCACTGGAGGCCTTCTCAGGCATCAGCCCCGCCGGGGCCCGGTGCCTCGATGCAGGCGCTTCCACGGGTGGATTCACCCAGGTGCTGCTGAGCAGGGGAGCAGCGCACGTGGTGGCTGCCGACGTCGGGCACGGACAGCTCTCGGGGCTGCTGACCGGAGATCCCCGGGTGACCAACGCCGAGGGCGTCAATCTCCGCTATGTGACCCCCGGCGAGCTGGGGCAGCTCTTCACGATCATTGTGGCGGACCTTTCGTTCATCTCGCTTCGCCTGGTGGTGCCGGCCCTGGCCGGGCAGGCGAATCCGGGGGCTGACCTGGTGCTCATGGTGAAACCCCAATTCGAGATCGGCCGCGAAAGGCTCGGCAGAACAGGTGTGGTGACCAGCCCGCAGCTGCGTCGCGAAGCCGTAGAAGGGGTTCTCGAGTCCCTGGAGCAGGCCGGGCTGATCCCTCGAGCAGCGGTGCGCTCCCCACTGGCGGGCCAGGACGGCAACATTGAATTCTTCCTCTGGGCACAGTCGCCCGGGGCAGAACTTGAGCCAGCGGCTGACGATAGGCTGGGACGAGTTGACCTCGACGGGATCGACTTCGGGGAGTAGACGAGGCAGGAGGGCAGTGCATGCGAGCAGTACTGGTGCTGGCGCACACCGGGCGTCGTGATGCGGTGGACGCCGCTGTCACCGTGGCCTCGAACCTCCACGCCGCAGGTCTGCGCCCGGTGATGCTCCGCGAAGACCTGGAGGACATCAGTGTCACCGCAGGGGACCGATTGGCAGACATCGGCGTCGCCGTGGCAGGTCAGGATGTCAGCCTCAGCGCCTGCGAGATCGGAATGGTCCTCGGCGGCGACGGCTCCATCCTCCGCGCCGCCCACCGGGTCCGCCATGCCCGGCTGCCGCTGATGGGTATCAACCTCGGCCACGTGGGCTTCCTGGCGGAGTCGGAGCGGACACAGCTGGATGAGTCCGTTCAGTGGGTCATCGACCAGAACTACACGGTCGAGGAGCGCATGACCCTCGACGTTCAGGTGTGGCAGGCGGACAAGCACCTAGGCGCCAGCTGGGCGCTGAATGAGGCCAGCATCGAGAAGGCCTCCCGGCAGCGGATGATCGAGCTGGTCATTGAGATCGACGGCGCTCCGGTCTCGGCGTTCGGCTGTGACGGTGTGGTGATGTCGACGCCCACGGGGTCCACGGCATACGCGTTCTCCGCTGGTGGCCCTGTGGTCTGGCCCGAGGTCCAAGCCATGGTGATGGTCCCGATCTCCGCCCATGCGCTCTTTGCGCGCCCGCTGGTGATCGACCCCGTGTCAGTCATGGGTGTGGAGCTGCTGCAGCGCGGCGACGAGCACGGGATCCTCTGGTGCGACGGCAGCCGCTCCATGGAACTGCCCGCAGGGGCTCGGGTCGAGGTGACCCGTTCGGACACCCCCGTGCTGCTGGCCCGTGTGCACCGCACACCGTTCTCTCAGCGGCTGGTGGACAAGTTCAATCTCCCCACCACTGGATGGCGCGGTCCGGTGGAAGCAGTCCACCCTCTCCCAGCCACAGATGCCAGCCAGGAGGTCTGAGCACGCGATGATCGAGCATGTCAGCATCAGCGACCTCGGGGTCATCGAACGCGCGGAGTGGGACTTAGCGCCCGGTTTCAACGTGGTCACCGGTGAGACCGGGGCGGGCAAGACTATGGTGGTCACTGCCTTCAGTCTGCTCCTGGGAGCCCGTGCCGACGCTGCGACCGTCCGCACCGGTGCCGATAAGGCGGCCGTGGACGCCGAAATCAGCGTCACCGCGGACCACCCGGCGCACACCACCGCCCAGGAGGCTGGGGTGCTGATGGAGGAGTTGGACGAGACCGAGGGCTCAACGCCTGGGGCGGCCGAGCCGCTGCTGCTGGGCCGAGCTGTGAGTGCCAAAGGGCGCAGCCGCGCCACCCTGGCTGGCCGAGCGGTGCCGGTGTCGCTGCTGGGGGCAGTCGGCTCCGAATTGGTGACCCTGCACGGGCAGAGTGACCAGCTGCGGCTGAAGACTGCCGCGGCCCAGCGCGCCGCCCTGGACAGTTACGCCGGACAGGCGGGCGCACAGCTGCTCGCTCAGTACGGGGAGGCCTTTGCCGCCTTCCAGCGGCAGCAGGCGGAATTGGAGGAGATCACCGCCCATGAGCTGGAGCGCCGCCGCGAAGCTGAGCAGCTCCAACGTGCCCTGGAAGCGATTGATGAGTTGGACCCGCAGCCGGGAGAGGACGAGCAGCTCAAAGCCGAGTCCATGCGGCTGGACAACATCGAATCCCTCCGGAACGCCGCCCGCAGCGCTCAGGCAGCGCTCTCCGGTGGCGACGCCGCAGAGGTGGAGCTCGGCCCCCACGCCGCAGAGCTGCTGGACCGCGCCACCCAAGCACTCAGCACCGTCACAGACCAGGACTCGGACTTAGCTGAGATCTCACGGCAGATCAGCGAGGTCTCCTCGTTGCTGACTGACGCAGCCTCCCAGCTGGGTCTCTACGCGGCGGACCTCGACGAGGCGGGGCCCGAACGTGTGGCAGAGGTGCATGCGCGCCGGGCAGAGATCGACAAGCTGCTCCGGCTCTACGGGCCTGAGGTAACCGATGTGCTCGCCTGGGCTGAGGACTCGCGGAAGCGGTTGGCGACCCTGCACTCAGACAGTGAGCGCATCGATGAGCTCACCGAGACGGTCGCTCAGCTGCACGCTCAACTCTGGCAGCAGGCGCAGCAGCTCAGAGAGATCCGGTCGGAGGCTGCTGAACGGCTCAGCGCGGCAGTGGGCAGCGAACTGGGCGCGTTGGCGATGCCGCAGGCGCATCTGGTCATCGAGGTCACACCCACCGAGCAGCTGACCAAGCACGGCGCTGACACGGTCAGCTTTCTGCTCCAGCCGCACCCGGGCACCGAGCCGCTTCCACTGGGCAAGGGAGCATCCGGCGGCGAACTCTCCCGAGTCATGCTCGCCTTGGAGGTGGTTCTTGCCGAACAGCAGAACGCCCGCACATTCATCTTCGACGAAGTCGACGCCGGGGTAGGTGGAAAAGCCGCAGTCCAGATCGGTGAGCGGCTGGCCGCACTGGCCCGCCACGCCCAGGTCATCGTGGTCACCCACCTGCCGCAGGTCGCTGCCTACGCGGACCACCACATCAGGGTGCACAAGACCGCCGCCGATGGGGGCGGAGTTACCGCCTCCGATGTCCGGACCCTGCAGCACTCTGAACGAGTCGCTGAACTGGCCAGAATGCTCGCTGGCCAGGAAGATTCGTCCTCAGCCCGCGCCCACGCTGCTGAACTGCTCGAGACCGCTGGTCAGGCGGCGTCGACATGACACGAAACCCCACCCACAGTGATAGGCTGGAACTCCGTGGCTCAGCGAAATAACTCCCGGAATCAGAACAGTCCCGATACCAGCCGTCAGATCTTCGTGACCGGCGGCGTCGTCTCCTCTCTCGGCAAAGGCCTCACCGCCTCATCGCTGGGACATCTGCTTCGAGCACGCGGACTCTCCGTGGTGATGCAGAAGCTCGACCCCTATCTGAATGTGGATCCGGGGACTATGAACCCCTTCCAGCACGGCGAGGTGTTCGTCACAGAGGACGGCGCCGAGACCGACTTGGATATTGGGCACTATGAGCGTTTCCTCGATGAGAACCTCGACGGGCTCAACAATGTCACCACCGGACAGATCTACTCCTCGGTCATTGAGAAGGAACGACGCGGTGATTACCTCGGCGACACCGTCCAAGTCATTCCGCACATTACTGATGAGATCAAGCGCCGCATGCGGCTGCCCGCGGAGTCGGCGGAGGCGCCCGATGTGATCATCACCGAGATCGGCGGCACGGTCGGCGACATCGAGTCCCAACCGTTCCTGGAGGCCGCGCGTCAGCTGCGTCAGGACATCGGCCGGGAGAACGTGTTCTTCCTCCACGTGTCCCTGGTGCCCTACATCGGGCCCAGCCAGGAGCTGAAGACCAAACCCACCCAGCACTCGGTGGCGGCTCTGCGCTCCCTGGGCATCCAGCCGGACGGGATCGTCCTGCGCAGCGACCGGGAGCTCCCGGCAGACATCCGCGGCAAGATCTCGCGCATGTGTGACGTGGACGCCGATGCTGTGGTCAACTGCGCCGACGCTCCCAGCATCTATGACATTCCGAAGATCCTGCACAAGCAGGCCATCGACGCCTATGTGGTGCAGTCCCTGGACCTGAAGTTCAAGGATGTGGACTGGACCAAGTGGGACCGGCTGCTCAGCGTGGTCCACCACCCGGATCACGAGGTGGAGGTGGCACTGGTCGGGAAGTACATTGACCTGCCGGATGCCTATCTCTCGGTCTCTGAAGCCCTGCGCGCAGGAGGGTTCGCCCACCACGCTAGGACCAAGATCCGCTGGGTGCCCTCAGATCTGTGTTCAGAGCCGGAGGGGGCCGCCAAGAGCCTGGCCGGGGTGGATGCCATCTGCGTGGCCGGCGGGTTCGGAGTGCGCGGCCTCGACGGTAAGATCGGTGCGCTGCGCTACGCCCGGGAGAACAAGGTCCCCACTCTGGGCCTTTGTCTGGGTCTGCAGACCATGGTTATGGAGTATGCCCGCAATGTCATGGGAATGTCCCAGGCCAACTCCACGGAGTTTGACCCGGAGACGCAGTACCCGGTGATCGCGACCATGGCCGAGCAGAAGAGCTTCGTCGAAGGTGCCGGTGACCTCGGAGGCACCATGCGCCTGGGTGCGTACGATGCGGCGCTGGCCGAAGGCAGTGTGGTGGCCGAAGCCTACGGATCCACTGAGGTCTCCGAACGGCATCGCCACCGCTACGAGGTCAACAACGACTACCGTGAGCAGTTGGCTGAGGCGGGGCTGGTCTTCTCCGGCACCAGCCCGGACGGGCTGCTGGTCGAGTTCGTCGAACTGCCCCGGGAGGTCCACCCCTACTACGTCTCCACTCAGGCGCACCCGGAGCTGAAGTCCCGGCCCACAAACCCGCACCCGCTGTTCGCCGGCCTCATCGGCGCAGGGCTGGCGCGCCGCGGCTAATCGGCGGTGAGCGCCTCAGGAGGCCGCCGGGGGTCGTCCCGGGAGGAGGCGCAGGCCGCTGCGCTGTGGCCGGAGGTGGCAGATTACCTGACCCACCTGCGGATCGAGCGCGGCTCCTCCGCCAACACCCTTGCCTCCTATGAACGCGATCTCCTCCGTTACGCGGCGTACCTGGGCCGCCGAGGGGTGCACGCCCCCTCGGCCGTGGACAGCGGTCACATTGCGGATTTCCTGGAGGCGGTGACCACCGGCAGCGACGACGGCACCCCGCTGGCTGCGCGGTCGGTGGCCCGCATGCTCGCCTCTGTGCGCGGACTGCACAAGTACTGGGCACAGGAGGGCAGGGCAGGGTTCGACGCCGCCAGCGACGTCGCTGCCCCGGCCCTGGAGCAGTCACTGCCGAAGGCGCTGCCAGTTGACCAGGTCACCCGGCTGGTTGAGACCCCGCAGCGTGGGGAGCCCCTGGGGCTGCGGGACCGAGCTCTGCTGGAGTTTCTCTACGCCACCGGAGCGCGAATTGGCGAAGCTGTGGCACTTGACGTGGATGATGTGCACTCACTTCAAGCCAGTGGCGACGCCGGCCTGGTGTTGGTACGGGTCACCGGAAAAGGCAATAAGCAGCGCATGGTGCCGCTGGGCCGTATGGCGCAAAAAGCACTGGGAGACTATCTCACCGCCGGACGCCCGGCGCTGGTGGAGCTCTCGAGCGCGCGCCGGAGAAAAGGCTCGCCAGCACTGTTCGTCAATAAGCTGGGCGGTCGGCTGTCCCGGCAATCGGCGTGGGAGATGCTGAAGAAGACCGCCCAGGCGGCTGAGCTGACCGATGCGGTCTCCCCACACACCCTCCGGCACAGCTGCGCGACCCATATGCTCGAAGCCGGTGCGGATATTCGCACTGTCCAGGAGCTGCTGGGGCACTCCTCCGTGACCACCACCCAGATCTATACGAAGGTCACCGCGGAGACGCTGCAGGAGACCTACCTCACCGCACATCCGCGGGCGCTGTGAGCGCTCGCTGCTGACGAAAGGCCGAACATGGACGCTCTGCTGCTGTTCCTCGAGCTGATGGGTATCTTCGCGTTCGCGGTCTCGGGGTCGCTGCTGGCGGCCCGGAAGAAGTTTGATCTGGTCGGCTCGCTCCTGCTGGCCAGCCTCGCCGGGCTCGGTGGGGGAGTGACCCGGGATGTCATGATCGCCCAAGGCCTGCCGGTGGCGCTGGCCAACCCGCTCTTGCTGCTGCCTGTGCTGATGGCGGTGACCCTGGTGGCCGCTCGGCTGCTGCACGAGAATCGACTCCGACGCACCATGCTCGTGTTCGACGCCATGGGACTCTCCCTGTTCTGTCTCACCGGAACAGTGGTGGCCTTTGAGGCCGGACTGAATCCCGTAGCCTGCGCGCTGCTGGGGCTGACCACTGCCGTGGGGGGCGGCACTCTGCGCGATGTGGTCGCCAACGAGGTCCCGCAGATTATGGTCCCGGTGGGTATCTACGCCATGCCGGCTATGCTCGGCGCCGGGCTGGCGGTGCTGTTCCTGGAGCTGGGAGTCTTCAACGTGTGGATAGGCGTCGGCATCTCTTCACTGGTCTTTGCGGTGCGGATGCTCTCCCTGCGCTTCGGCTGGCGGGTTCCGTTGGCTGGCAAACAGCTCCCGCCGGAGTAGTGCCTAGACTGGGGGCGTGACCCCAGTGATTGCTTCGGCCCAGGCTCCCCAGATCTTTGGTGGGGTCCATTTGGGGCTGCTCGCTCTGACCGCCCTGTGCTGCGTGCTTGCAGTGTGGGGCGCGCGCCGGGTCCGTGGCACCGCAGCGGAGTTCAGCGCGACCCGCATAGCTGGCTGGGCGCTGCTGGCGGTGACCCTGTTGCGGATGGTGTGGTTCTTGCTGCCTGCCCACTTCAATATTGAGAATTCCCTCCCCCTGCACTTCTCTGACGCATTGCGCTTCATCGCGGCCATCGCGCTGATCCGCCGCTCGCGCTGGGCAATCGCCATCGTGTACTTCTGGGGGCTGACGCTGAATCCGCAGGCGCTGCTGACGCCCCATCCCAATATGCTCATCGGCCCGTCGGTGAGTTTTTTCTTCTACTGGGTGCTGCACATTGCGGTGCTTATGGTGCCGCTGGCGCTGGTCTGGGGGCTGGGGTACCGCCCGCAGTGGCGCGACTTTGCAGTGGCCTACGGTGCCGCGGTGGGGTGGGCGGCCTTCGCCATGGCGGCCAATGCGCTCCTCGGGACCAACTACGCCTTTCTCAACCGCCACCCCGATGGGGCCTCCCTGCTGGATTTCCTCGGACCCTGGCCGGTTTACATTCTGTGGCTGATGCTGATAGCCGGCGCATTGTGGGCGCTGATGACCTGGCCCTGGACCCGGCGCAGCACTGAGCTCAGCGCACCACCTCGCGCAGGGCGGCGTCGACCCGGCGGGTCCACCCCCGAGCGTCGAGATGCTCCAGGAGTGGCACGGCCACGCGCCGGCTGGTTCCCAGCGCCTGGCGGGCGGCGCTCAACGTGAACGGCTGATCCAGTTGGGACAGCACCCGCATGGCTCGGGCTGGAGCGCTGGGCAGCAAGACCACCCCGGAGCTCAGCCGAAGCAGCCGGTCCTGCTGCTCAGCGGCCGCCAGCTCGCGATCACTCAGCCCCAGCTCTGCCAGCCGTTGCGCTTCCGGCGCCTGGAAGGGAGCGGAAGCCAGCTCACCCTCCAAATCCGCCACGGAAGACTCTGCCGGCCCCAAACTCCGCTGCGCGCCGGGGCTGGTGATGCGCCCAGCGCTGTGCTGCAGCCCGGCCTGGCGGGTCAGTGGTGGCAGCAGCACACGGTCGGGCAGCCCCAGCCGATCGGCCGCCGCGCCCTCCGACAGCCCGGCGGAGAGCGGGTCCTGCTGCATGTGCTGTTCCACCGCAGCGCTCAGTTCTGCGCTCCAGCGCTTCATGTGCGCGGAGTCCACCAGCCAATTGCTCACCCGCTGTACATCCCCGCTCAGCTGCGCGGGCACATCCAGGCCCATCCGCAGCAGAGCCTCCTCCTTCACTGCCTTCCGACGCCGGACCTCACCGGCGAGGTCTCCCGCAGCCGTCATCCCGGCTAAGGTGGCAGCGCGGCGCCGGCCGGCCCCGCGGCGGTGCAGCTGGGGGGGATCAACGTCGAGCACCAGGGCTCCGGCGCGCACGGGGCGCGTGCTGGAGCCCTGCAGGAGCACGCGGTCGCCGATGCGCACCGGCAGCGGACGGGTGAGGGTCAACCGGGCGTGCAGGTTGTCGAACTGTCGGCACCGGGCGGGGATCGCCGCGGTGCCCAGGTGAACGGTGAGGTGCTGGGGTGCGTCGTCGAACGTCTCACCGGTGCTGTGGCGAACGTCGATGACAGAGGTCAGGTGCCAGGCTGCGGGGGTGAGCAGCACATCGCCGCGGGCGACTTGATCGGGTGGGGCGCCCCGGAGGTTGACCGCAGCTCGGTCCACAGCTGTGAGGGTCTCAACTGAGGTGTGGCGTGCCTGGAGCCCGCGGACGCTCACGGGCTGGTCAATGTTCGGTCCGAGCAGGTGAAGTCGCTGGTCCCGATGAAGCGTGCCGGCCTCGAGCGTGCCGGTCACCACGGTTCCGGCGCCGCGGAGGCTGAAGGAGCGGTCCACCCACATGCGTACCGGTGCCTGGGGTGCTGGGCGGGGGGCGAGTGCGACCACCGCATCCAACGTCGCGCGCAGCTGGTCCAGCCCGGTGCCTTCGGTGGCCGAGACCGCCACTGCTGGCGCGTGCTCCACTCCGGTGCCGGCCAGCTCCCGCCGGGCCTGCTCCAACACCTCCGGTACCCGGTCCGGGGCACGGTCAGTACGGGTGATCACGATCAGACCCGACCTGATCCCCAGCGCGGCCACGGCGTCGCGGTGGTCGCTGGACTGGGCCTGCCAGCCCTGATCGGCGGCCACCACGAAGCACACCATGGGTGCTGGCCCGAGCCCGGCCAACATGTTTCCCAAGAACCGTTCATGCCCGGGGACGTCGACGAAGGACAGCACTCGGCCCGAGGGGAGGGTGGTGGCGGCGAATCCCAGATCGATGGTCAGCCCCCGCTGGCGCTCCTGCTCCCACCGGTCCGGCTCCGTGCCGGTCAGCGCCCGTACCAAGGTGGACTTGCCGTGGTCGACGTGCCCGGCGGTGGCCATTACGTGCATCGTGTGGAGGGCTCCTCGCCGGGGTGGGGCAGCGCGGCCAGCACGCTTTGTACAGTCTTCAGCACCGCGTCGTCCTCCGCCTCGGGAACACAACGCAGGTCTACCAGACACCAGGAGCCGCTGAGACGGGTCAGCACAGCCGGGCGGGCGGCGCGCAGCGGCACGGCGGCCTCCTGGGGGAGGCGCACGGCCCATCCGGGCAGCGGCACCCCGGGGCCAGCACCTCCGCCGACCCGGCCATCGTGGGGCACCACCGCAGCGTTGAGCGCCCGCGCCATGCGTTCTGCACGTCTGCGCAGTGCGTCTGGATCCGCATGCAGGGCCGCTGTCACTGGTGTTTCGGCGCCGTTGAGGGTCCCCTCCAGTGCAGCGAGGGTGAGCTTGTCGGTGCGTACCGCACGCGCCAGCGGATGTTGGGACAGCGCGGAGATCAGCGAGGCCCGGCCCAGCAGCAGTCCGGCCTGCGGCCCACCGAGGAGCTTGTCTCCACTGGCGATGACCAGGTCTGCCCCGTCGGCCAGAGTGCTTGCCAGGTCCGGTTCCTCAGGCAGGACCGGATCTGGGGTGAGCAGTCCGCTGCCGATGTCGACGATCAGTGGCAGTCCGTACCGCCGGCACAGCGCGGAGAGATCGGCGATCGGCACTGCGGAGGTGAACCCGGTGATCCGGTAGTTGCTGGGGTGGACTTTGAGCACCGCTGCGGCGGTCGATTCCGAGGACCGGGACAGCGCACTCTCATAGTCGCTCAGGTGGGTGCGGTTGGTGGTGCCCGTCTCGCGGAGCCGGGCACCAGTAGATTCTATGAGCTCCGGGAGCCGGAAGCCGGCGCCGATTTCGACCAGCTCGCCACGGCTGATGACAACCTCCCCGCCCCCGACCAGTGCCGCGGTGGCCAACGCCAGCGCTGCGGCACCGTTGTTGACGATCAAGGCATCTTCGGCCTGCGGGCAGGCGTCCAGCAGGGCCTGGCGTGCTCCCTCGCCGCGGCCGGCGCGGCGTCCGGACTCCAGGTCCATCTCTACATCGACGTAGCCAGCTGCCTCTGCGAGGGCCGCTTGTGCTGAAGCGGACAGGGGTGCGCGTCCCAGGTTGGTGTGGACCACCACGCCGGTGGCATTGAGGACTCGGCGCATGGTCGACGGCCGGAGCTCTCTCAACCGGGTCAGCACTTCCGAATCCACCTCAGCCGGTGGCAGCGTGCCAGCGCGAGCGGCCCGCTGAACATCAGTGATGATCTGCCGGACCACGTGCGGGCTCACAGCCGAACCCGCTTGCTGAATGTGCGGGCGGGTCAGCAGGGTGTCGGTGCCGGGTATGAGGCGACGGGGGTCGGCATTGACCACGTCTGGCCTCCTCGTGACAGATGGCGACACCTGGGCAGTTTGGCGGAGGTGGACGGGAATCGAACCCGCCAGACCGAGATGCTCGGTCTCAGCGGTTTTGAAGACCGTGGGGCCCACCAGGACCCAGACACCTCCATGCTTAAAGTACCACGCGGAACCACCGGCAGGCGGTTGCGTCAGGGGCAACTTCACCTTGACCCTGCGGCCCAGCTCCCGGGCCTATACTCAGCTCTATGACAGCTCAGGCTCCAGCAGACCTCTCGGCCGCCCCCAGGCTCACTACCTACGCCCATGGTGGAGGATGCGCATGCAAGATCCCGCCAGGGGAGCTGGAGGATGTACTCGCCGGGTTGCCCGCCCAGCACCACGGAGACGTGTTGGTGGGGCTCGACGGCGGCGACGACGCGGCTGCGGTTCGCCTCAATGATGACCTGGCGGTGCTCTCCACCGCTGACTTCTTCACCCCAGTGGTGGACGATGCCTTTGACTGGGGACGCATCGCTGCGGCTAATGCGCTGTCCGACATCTACGCGATGGGTGGCACACCGACCATGGCCATCAACCTCGTCGGCTGGCCGCGGGAGGTTCTTCCCCTGGAGCTGCTCACAGAGGTGCTGCGCGGGGGACAGGCCGTCGCCCAGCAGGCCGGGTGCCCGCTGATCGGCGGCCATACGGTGGATGACCCGGAGCCGAAATACGGTCTCGCCGTGACAGGCACAGTTCCGCACGAAAAGCTGCTCCGCAACGACGCCGCCCAGGCTGGGCTGCCCCTGACACTGACCAAGCCGATCGGTCTGGGTCTGCTGAACAACCGCCACAAGGCCACCGGTGAAGTCTTCGCTGAGGCGGTAGAAACCATGGTGACGCTGAACCGTGACGCCGCCCGAGCTGCCGCTGATGCTGGAGTGCGTGCCGCTACTGACGTCACCGGTTTCGGGCTGTTGGGACATCTGTACAAGATGTGCCGGGCCTCCGGGGTGGGTGCGTGCCTGGAGGCAGCAGCCGTACCGCTGATCACCGGGGCGAAGGACGCGCTGCGGGCCGGGTACGTCTCCGGCGGGAGCCGCAGAAATCTGGAATGGGTCCGTGACCACCTCAACCCGGGGCCGGGCATCGGCGATGACGATCTGCTGACATTGGCGGACGCCCAAACCTCCGGGGGGCTGCTCGTGGTGGGAGAAGTCCCTGGTTACCCGGTGATCGGGCACACCACGGAGTCAGCCCAGGGTCTCATCGAGATCCGCTAGCCTGCGCAGCTCACCGGGCCGGTCAGCCGGCGGTGGTGATGGAATCGTGCACCACACCTTGTGCGCGGCGGGCCTCCAACCGGGCCTTCTGCGGTTCGATGGTGTGCCGCGGGTCGCGTGCAGAGGCCAGGCCGGCTCGGAGAATGCCGATCCGGGTGAGTGCGGAGGCCCCCAGCATCAGCGCCCCACTGGCGACCGCCGGGGCGCGGTGCCCACCGAAGACCACTGCGCCGACGGCGCCGCTAACGGCGAGCCGCTCCGCCCATTTCAGCAGTGTGCCGGGTCCGCCGGTCTTGAGCGGTTCCGCCTCAACGGGGTGCATCCGCTTCTTCATCAGCTTCATCGAGACCACATCACCGACCGCGGCGATGGCAGCCAGCGCTCGCGCCGGCTGGGTTTCGCGCACCGGTGTGAACACCAGTGCAGCTCCGGATGCGGCCAGTGCGGCGGAGGAGACGAACACGAATGGCAGCTCGTCGCGCGCGGCGTTCCATGTGGGCACTGCAGTGTTGGACAACAGCGGACCGGTGTAACTGGACAACGGAGCTCCCAGCAGGGCGGTCTGAGCCTCTGCCGGGCCTTCGAGCGCATGCAGTACACGGCGCAGCGGCCCCAGCGGCAGCCGGTGGCCGGTCAGCCGGTCCACCTCTACCGCCGCAGTGACTCCCGCCCCGGTGCTGAACGAGGTCAGCACCCAGCTGCCCACACTCATCGGCGAGGTGATCTTGAACGTGCGCAGCATATAGAGGAAGCGTTCGGGACGCCCAAGATCGTGAATCAGCGCCACTGTGCCCAATCCGACTGCTCCCAGGGCGGTCAGCCGGGCATTGCGCTGCAGTATGCGGCTTCCGGTCAGCTGGGCACCCAGCGACAGGAGCGAAGATCCACCTGCCAGTCCGCCCAGGAACAGATACGCACCGATCTCGTCCCCCCACGGCGGCGCCTTCACCACCGCTCTGCCGTAGTAAGAGCTGAATTCGGGTTTTTCGACCATCGGAATCTCTCGCGCACCCTCGGCGGCCTTGCGGCCCCTGCGTCCGCTACGCGGCGGCTCGGGCGGGCGATGGTGGTCGTGCTCAGAGGTCGTCACCGGCGGCCTCCCAGCACGAAGGAGACTCCCACGGCTGCCAGCATTCCTCCGGCAGCAAGAACAGCGCGTTGGTACATACGAGGCAGGTCCTTCGTAGGGACTCGCGGGTCCGGGGGCAGGCCGTAGACCTCCGGCTCATCCAGCAGCAGGAATATTGAGCCGGTGCCGCCGACGCCGTCGTTGGGGTTGGCGCCGTAGAGGCGGGCTTCGGTCATGCCCTGCTGGTGTAACTCGGCGACTCGCTGACGGGCGCTTTCGACCATGTCCTCGCGGTCACCGAACTTGATGGAGGTGGTGGGGCAGGTCTGGGCGCAGGCCGGGGTCTGCCCGTCAACCAGGCGGTCGTAGCAGAACGTACACTTATTCGCCGTGCCCTCGTTAGGGATCTCCTGGGCGTACTTAGACTGCGCACGCTCAGTCTTGGCGCGGATGATGCCTTCATCGCGGCGCTCGATCACGCCGAACGGGCAGCCCCCTACGCAGGTACCGCATCCGTTGCAGATGTCCTCCTGTACCTTGACCGTCCCGTATTCGGTACGGAACAGGGCGCCAGTGGGACATACGTCCAGGCAGCCGGCATGGGTGCAGTGCTTACAGACGTCGGAGGACATCAGCCACCGGAACTCCGCAGTGTCGGGGGGAGCGGTTCCGTCTTGCGCTCCAGCTGCCGCACCTGCCTGTGCCGGTGGACCGACGCGGGGCATGCCTAAGCTGACCAGCTTGCGACCGGACTCGCGGGCCTTCTCGATCCGGTCTTGGTCCTGCTCCACGAACGCCACATGCCGCCAGGTGTTGGCACCCAGCGCTCCTGTGTTGTCGTAGGAGGACCCCAGCACCTCCAGATCGCCGTCCTGGGGGTTGCGGTTCCACTCCTTGCAGGCCACTTCGCAGGCCTTGCAGCCGATGCAGATAGAGGTGTCGGTGAAGAATGCTTTGCGGCTTCCTGCCCGCTCTGCATAGGCCTCGGCGCTGCGCTGGGTGTCTTCGGTGAGCGACTCCATTATTGCTCCCCCCTCGGCTGGTCCTGCGGTTCGCCCCACGGTACCGTGAGCCGTTCGTTGCCCGTCTCAACCGTCAGTCCCGCCTGCTGTCGCAGGTCTTCGACGAGTTTGGTCAGCTCCGGTCCACGGGGACGGCGGCCCGGCCGCACCGCACACTGCGCGGCCTTCGAGCCCTGGATGTGCACATTCGGGTCCAGGGTGAGGCCCAGCAGATCGTTGGCCGCATCGCCCTCCACGACCGCCTCATTGCCCACACCCCAATGGTAGGGAAGACCCACCTGGTGGACCCGCCGGCCGGCGATCGTCAGTGAGGTCACCCGCTCAGTGATGAACACCCGAGCCTCGATAGCTGAGCGCGGAGAGATGATGGTGGCCCAGCCATACGCCTCGAGCCCAATCTCGGCTGCGAATTCAGGGGAGACCTCACAGAACATCTCAGGCTGCAGCTCTGCCAGATAGGGCAGGAACCGGCTCATTCCTCCGGCAGTATGGTGCTCGGTGAGCCGGTAGGTGGTGAAGATGTGGGGGTAGATCTCTGAGCCCGGCTGCAGGGCAGAAGGCGCCAGGAGATTGTCCTTACCGGGCAGCACGATCCTGGCGGGGTTGCTCTGCTGGCCGTAGAGCGGGTTGCCGATGGGGGATTCGGGCGGCTCGTAATGTGTGGGCAGTGGACCGTCGACCAGACCGTGAGGTGCGAACAGCCACCCTTTCCCGTCGGCTTGCATGATGAACGGGTCGTCTCCGGCCAGTGCCGCAGGGCCCCCGGCATCCGGCTCGGGCCGAGCGTCCGGCGCTCGGTCCACCGGGAAGTCCGGCACATCCTTACCGGTCCAGCGCTGCTGTTCGTCATCCCACCAGACGTACTTCTTCCGTTCGCTCCAGGGGCGGCCCTGCGGGTCGGCCGAAGCGCGGTTGTACAGCAGACGGCGGTTGGCCGGCCATGCCCAGGCCCATTCAGCGGCCGTCTCATCCTGCTCCTGGCCGGGCTTGCGGCGCGCAGACTGGTTGACCCGGTCGGCATAGATTCCGGTGTAGATCCAGCAGCCCCCGGCAGTGGAGCCGTCGGCGCGCATCTCGTTGAAGGTGGACAGCGGCTCACCTTGGTCGGGCCCTGAGACGTGGAAGCCGTTGATCTCCGCCAGCACTGCCTCCGGATCCGGCTCACCGTGGGCATCGGTGGGGTAGTCCCAGGTGAGATCCAGCAGCGGCCGGTCCCGTGAGTCCTGGGACCCCGCCAGGCGCTGCCGGAGGCGCTTGCCCAGCTCGTGGAAGAAATGCAGCTCGCTCTGGGCGTCGTCGGGCGGGGTGACCGCTTGATGACGCCACTGGACCAGACGCTGGGTCTGAGTGAAGGAGCCAGCCTTTTCCGTGTGGTTCGCAGCGGGCAGGAAGAACACCTCGGTCTCGATATCCTCGGTGCGCAGCTCGCCGGTGTGGATCTCGGGCCCGTCCTTCCACCATGTGGCCGACTCGATGAGGCTGAAGTCCCGGACTACCAGCCACTTCAGGTGCGACATCCCCAGCCGCTGCATCCGGCCGTTGGCGGATCCCACAGCTGGGTTCTGCCCGATCAGGAAATATCCGTCGAGCTCGTCGCGAAGCATACGCTCCAGCGTCTGGTAAGTGCCGTGAGCGCCGGTCAGCCTGGGCAGGTAGTCATAAGCGAAGTCGTTCTCCTGGGTTGCGGCGTCGCCCCACCACGCTTTCAGCAGGCTGATGGTGTAGGCATCTGCGTTGGCCCAAAATCCCTTCTGCTTCTTTGACCCGATCGAGTCCAGATAGGTCTGAAGGGTGTTGTGCTGCCCGGCTTCCGGCATCGGCAGATACCCGGGCAACAGATTGAACAGAGTGGGAATGTCTGTGCAGCCCTGAATGGTGGCGTGACCGCGGAGGGCGATGATGCCGCCGCCGGGGCGGCCCATGTTACCCAGGAGCAGCTGCAGTATAGCCGCGGTGCGGATGAACTGGGCGCCCTGCGCATGCTGGGTCCACCCCACGGCATAGGTGAAGGCGGTGGTGCGCTCCCTGCCGGAGTTCTCCGTGATGGAGTTGGCCAGATAGGTGAAGTCGTCCACAGAGATTCCGCACGTCTGCTCCACCATCTCCGGGGTGTAGCGCGCAAAGTGCCGCTTCAGTACCTGGAACACGCACCGGGGATCCTGCAGAGTCTCGTCCCGCCGCACATTCGCGTGGCTCAGCGGGGGCCCGCCGGCACCGAACTCGTGAGGTTCGGCGGCGTCGTCCTCTGTCTCTGCACCGGGTTCGCCGACCGTCTCCCGGCCTGTGGCTGACTGGTATGACCAGGTCGACTTGTCGTAGGTGCCGTCCTCCGGGTTGTAACCCGAGAAGAGTCCATTGAGGTCCTCTGGGTCCTGGTACTCCTCGGAAATGATCGTTGCAGCATTGGTGTAGGCCCGGACGTATTCCTCGAACCAGAGATCGTGGGTCAGCACGTAGTTGATCAGCGCGCCGAGCAGCACGATGTCGCTTCCCGCGCGCAGCGCAATGTGCCGGTCGGCGACTGCACTGGTGCGTGTGAAGCGTGGATCCACGTGGATGATCCGGGCGCCGCGCTGCTTCGCCTCAGTGACCCACTGGAACCCCACAGGGTGACACTCGGCCATATTGGATCCCTGGATGACGATGCAGTCGGCATTGGCGAGATCCTGTTGAGGCTGTGTGGCGCCACCTCGTCCAAATGAAGTTCCCAGACCGGGAACTGTGGAGGAGTGTCAAATGCGGGCTTGGTTCTCGATCTGCACGGCCCCGGCGGCGGAGAACAGCTTCTTGATCAAGTAGTTCTCTTCGTTATCGATGGTCGCACCGCCCAGACTGGCGAAGCCCATCGTCCGGCGCACCGGGTTGCCGTGCTGATCAGTGTCCTCCCAGTGCTTCCGGCGGGCGGTAAGCAGCCGGTCGGCAATCATGTCGATGGCACGGTCGAGGTCGAGCGACTCCCACTCCCGTGATCGAGGGGCGCGGTAGAGGACCTTGGTTTGCCGGCCCGCCGAGTTGACCAGCTGCTCGCTGGCTGCGCCCTTGGGGCACAGCCGGCCGCGGGAAATGGGGGAATCGGGGTCCCCCTCGATGTGCACAACGCGATTGTCTTTCGCGTAGACCTTCTGACCACATCCCACTGCGCAATAGGGGCAGATGCTCTGCACCACGGTGTCGGCGTCGGAGGTGCGAGGAGACGTCTCACGCGTCTTCTTGGAGGTGACGGCAGCACCGCGTCCACTGGAGTCTCGGGTGCGCAGCTGACGGATAACCGGCCATTCCAGCGGCGTGATCCTAGTCATATCGCGATGTTAGCACGGGGGTCGGAGGCGGCGGAGGAGGCCGAACGCCTACGCGGTGAACAGTCGAACCGCATTGTTCAGCGTCTGCACTATGCCGTAGGCCAGAGGAATCGCGACCACAGCCCAGGCCAGCCAGACCGGCACTGGAGGTGCTCCTGCTGGTTCCACTTCCGGCGTGGTGGACTCCTTCTTGCTCGCCGGGGTGTCAGCTTTCTGCGGGGAACTCTCCACGTGGTGCTCCTCCTTGACCTCGCGGACCAGGATATTCGCGATCAGCCCGATGACCAGCAGCGCCACCATGGTGAACAGGGCCGGCCGATAGTCGGCTGCGGTGAGTGATCCAGGCTCGCCTCGGGCGTCGAGGAAGCCATTGATGATCAGGGGACCGGCGATACCAGCACACGCCCAGGCGGTGAGCAGGCGGCCATGAATCGCCCCGACCTGAAGGGTCCCGAAGAGGTCGCGGAGGTAGGCGGGAACAGTCGCGAAGCCGCCGCCGTAGAAGCTGAGGATGATGCCGGAGAGAATGATGAACAGAGCCATCGACAGGCTGCCCCAGGTGGCAAGAGCGAAGTAGAGCAGGACGCCGCCGCCCAGGTAGAGCAGGTAGATGTTCTTTCTGCCGATGACGTCGGAGGTGGAGGACCAGATGAACCGTCCCGCCATATTCGTCAGGCTCAGGAAGCCCACGAAGCCTGCAGCAGCGGCAGCGGCGACAGTGGAGCTGCCGTCGGCACCGCGGAAGAAGTCCTGAATCATGGGGGAGGCGTGTTCGAGGATGCCGATGCCGGCCGTGACGTTGCAGAACAGGATGATCCACAGCAGCCAGAACTGACGGGTGGTGACAGCGGTGTTGGCGCGGACGTTGCCGCTGGTGACCATCGACTTCTTCTTCACCTTAGAAGGATCGAATCCTTCAGGTTTCCAGTCCGGGTGCGGAACACGCACCAGCCATGCGCCGAAGAGCATCACTACGAGGTAGATGGCACCTAGGGTGAGGAAGAGCGCGCCGACGGCTTCACCGGTGTGCACGTCCCCATCAGGGGCTCCTCCATCGAAGAAGCGCAGCAGCGAGGAGGAGAGTGGACTGGCGATCATGGCGCCTCCGCCGAAGCCCATGATGGCCATGCCGGTGGCCAGACCCGGCCGGTCCGGGAACCACTTGATAAGTGTCGAGACGGGGGAGATGTACCCAATGCCGAGACCAATGCCGCCGAAGACGCCGTATCCCAAGTAGACCAGCCAAAGCTGGCCGGTGAAGATGCCGAGCGCGCCGATGGCGAACCCGGTGACCCAGCAGGCAGTGGAGGCGAGCATCGCGCGGCGTGGGCCGTTGCGGTCGACCCAGGTGCCGAAGAGCGCTGCCGAGAGACCGAGCATGACGATGGCAATGGAGAATATGATGCCCACCGCCGTCTGGCTGGACTCGAAGTGGACCACCAATTCGGTCTTGTAGACGCTGGTCGCATATGCCTGCCCGATGCACAGATGAATCGCTAGGGCTGCCGGGGGGATAAGCCAGCGATTGAATCCAGGCCCCGCAGTAATGCGTTGCATAGGGGCGGATCTTTTCTGCGTCGTCGCAGTTGTCATGCGAGCTCCTCGGTAGGGGGCGGGTGACCGAAGTCACGACAAACAATTGTTATCAGCGAATATAGCGGTAGAGCAATAATTTTTTAGAACCGGGCGAAAAATGTATCTGAGACTGAACGCCGACTGGGCAACAGCTGATCATAGGGTCGATGTTGCGCGCTGGTGGCGGCTGACTGGGCTGACGCTTTCGTAGAATGCTCAGATGCGCGCGGTCCACGTCACAGCATTCGGTGAAAGCCCTCAGGTCCTCGACCTTCCCGCGCCTGTGCCGCCAACCGGCGGTGTGGTCGTTGATGTGGAACTCACTGGCCTCTGCCGCAGTGATTTCCACGCGTTTGCCGGCCACGATGACAGCGTGCAGATTCCCTATGTGCCCGGACATGAGTTCCTGGGGCGTATCTCCGCGCTCGGGGACGACGTCGCCGGGTGGCGGGTAGGTCAGCGGGTGACCGCACCTTTTGTCTGTGGATGTGGGGATTGCAGATGGTGTGCGGCGGGACAGTCCCAGGTCTGTCCCCACCAATCCCAACCCGGGTTCACCTATGACGGCTCCTGGGCCGAACAGGTGGTCGTGCCAGCTGCGGACCACAACCTCGTCGCTGTTCCGGAGAGCCTGTCTGCGGCGAGTGTGGCCTCTCTCGGCTGTCGCTTCGCCACGGCCTTCCGAGCTCTTCAGCACCGTGCTCAGGTCCGCCCCGGTGAAGTGGTGGCAATCTTCGGCTGCGGTGGCGTCGGCCTCTCTGCCGTGATGCTCGCCCGCGCGCTGGGGGCGCAGGTCATCGCCGTCGACGTCGCGCCGGGAGCCTTGGAGCTGGCTGCTGAGGTCGGCGCCGCGCGCGAGGTCAATTCCTCCGGCCTGACGCCGGAGGAGGTCGCAGCCGCAGTACGGGCCGCTGCCATAACTCTGGCGTCAGAGCCGGAGTTGGGGCCAGGGCGTGACAGTCGGGTGGCCGGCACGGGGCCGCAGGTCACCCTGGAGGCCCTCGGACGGGCCGAAACTCTGGAGGCTGCGCTGCTGAGTCTCGACCCGCTGGGACGCCACGTTCAGGTGGGGCTCTTCTCTGAGGTCCCGCGCACGCTGATTCCGCGGGTTGTCGCACTGGAGCTGACTGTGCTCGGAAGTCACGGCATGGCTGCGACGGATTATCCAGAGCTGCTGAACCTTCTTGTCGCTGGAGCGGTTGACCCCAGTGTGCTGGTCACACGAGAGCTTGAACTGGAGCAGGTGCCTGCCGCCCTGGCCGCGATGGCGCAGGGGACCGAACCGGGGGTAGCGGTGATCCGCCCCTGACCTCGCCACATGCGCTCATGATTGAACGGACCGGGGGCGTGTCCGTGGTGGGAAATAAAATTGGGGTATGGATGCACAGCCGGACCGGACCCCGGAGACACCGGGCACCCCCGAGACCCCGGGTGCCTCTGGCGCTCCTGAGACGCCGGGTGCCCCTGGGGTGTGGGGTGTTTCGGCGGCGGTGGAAGAG
>NZ_VAWA01000023.1 GCF_005771565.1 Nesterenkonia sphaerica | reverse complement strand
GGGTGTCTCACCTCAGTCTGGCAGGTAGGGCTCCGTCGAAGACCTCATGGACCCCGTCTACCAAGCTCAAGCGTTCTTCGGCGGACCCGAGGGACCGAACTACGGTTCACCGCGTGGGCTGCTCGACATCCCTGGCTGGCAGGAGATGGACAAGGGCGAGGCCGCCCAAGCCGTGGAGGTATCCGCGTACCCGGACCGGTATCAGAACTATGAACCGGTCGCAGAGACCATCCTGGAAGCACTCACCACCGGCAGCGAGCTCACGCCAGCCTCGGTGCCGGAGTCCGGCCGGGTGGTCTTCCCCTTAGCAGAGGATGCTGCGGTCCAGACCAGTGACTACGGGCCACGGGTCCATCCGGTGACGGGGGAAGACAGCTTCCACGCTGGCACCGACTGGGCCGCTCCTGATGGGACACCGATCTATGCCATCGCCGATGGAGTCGTCACCTCTGCTGACTACAATGAGGCCCGCGGCGGAGTGATTGTCCTCGACCACAGGATCAGCGGTGAAGCGGTGTCCTCGGTGTATATCCATATGTGGGAGACCGGCATTCACGTCCAACCAGGCGACACGGTTTCTGCTGGGGACCACATTGGGGATGTGGGCAACTCGGGTCAGTCCACTGGCCCGCACCTGCACTTGGAAATTTTGCCCGGAGGCCGAGGCACCGGAGAACACACCGACCCCGAACCCTGGCTAGAGACCCACGACGCCCACCCCGCCCCCGATACTGGGTCAGGCGGCGACATCCAACCGGCTGGTGCTGACAACGGGGACTGTCCCACCCAACCCGGCCAGGGCACTGAGGCTGACGCGCCTGATCCTGAGCCGGGTGACGGTGATGGGTCGCACATGGTCGATGACCCCACCACCGGTGGGCAGATCACCGCCGGCATGCTGCACGTCTACCAGCAGACCAGTCAAGCGTTTCCCGAGACGTCCTGGGTCTGCTGGGATGAACGCCCCGGCCAGGACTCCGAGCACCCGCTGGGGCGGGCCTGCGATGTCACCTTCGGCAACCCCATCGGCAGCTTCCCCACCGAGGCCCATCGCCAAGCTGGGTGGGAGGTCACCAACTGGGTCAAAGACCACGCCGAAACCCTCGGGGTCGAATACCTGATCTTCGACGGCAAAATCTGGGTCGCCTCACGGGCCGATGAAGGCTGGCGGCCCTACGACGGCGGCGGTATGCACGATCCCAACGACCCCACAGGTGGTCACTACGACCATCTCCACATCACCGTCACCGACTCCTAACCGCAGGATATTCAGGACGTTTCGAGGCACTTACCAGGTAAGGTGCTGTTATCAAGATTCGGCGCTAAAGGCGTCGAGGACTACGCATCACCAGCGCTGGTGGCCCAGCGCTTCGTCAGGCCCGGGATGTTGAGGGAACCTAATGATCACCAAACTGAAAGTCCGCGGGTACCGCACCTTCCGTGACATTGAGTTCAGGCCTAATCCAGGAATGAACATCCTCGTGGGCGAAAATGGCTCAGGTAAGTCAACACTCCTGGAAGCGATAAACCTGGTGCTGACAGGTCGTATCAACGGGCGACCTGCCTCAGAGGAGCTGAACCCATATTGGTTCAACCAAAGCGACGTAGCTGAGTTCTTTCAAGCTAGGCAGGATGGGTTCCGACCGGAACCTCCAACTATTGACATAGAGGTTTTCCTCGACGATCGAGACGAGTTCTCTAAGCACCTGCGAGGGGGCCATAGCTCTGAACGCCCCGTCGTCGAACGTACGGGCCTGCGCATGCTCATCGAGCCAGATCCTGACTATGCAGAGGAGCTGGAGGCTCATTTGGCCTCTGATACAGCAATTGTGCCGGTCGAGTACTACAAGGTGGACTGGCATACCTTCGGACGAAAAGTGCTTAACGTCAAGCCTCGGGAGTTGAGCACTGCGCTGATTGATTCCAGGACCGTACGTTCCAGCAACGGTGTCGACTACCACTTGAAACACCTGCTGAACACGCACCTCACCCCTGAGTCGAAGTCCCGTATCTCGGTGGCTTTCCGTTCTATCAAGGAGCAAATGACGCGGGAGCATCTGAGCGAGGTGAACTCTAAACTCTCCGGTTTGACAGATGGTCTCGATGGCAATGTTTCACTTGCCATGGACCAGTCAGCAAGGAGTTCCTGGGATAGCAGCGTAGTCCCCCATGTGGACGACGTGCCCTTCGCGATGGCAGGCCTTGGCGAACAAGCCGCCATCAAGATCGCCCTTGCCATGGGACGGCAGGATGCAACCACTCAGGTAGTCATGGTTGAAGAGCCAGAGAACCATCTGTCACACACGAATCTCAATGTTCTCATCAGACAAATCGAAGAGTTCGCTGGAGATGGCCAACAACTTTTCGTCACCACGCACAGTTCCTATGTGCTGAATCGACTGGGCTTAGACCAGCTACAACTTGTCTCCGCCTGCGGGCTCCGATCATTCAACGAACTAGATGCTCAGACCGTCAGGTACTTCCAGAAACTGCCTGGCTACGACACGTTGCGCATGGTGCTCGCAGACAAGTTCGTTCTGGTTGAGGGGCCGTCCGATGAGATTCTCTTTGACCGCTTTTACAAGGACGAGACTGGTAAGCGTCCTATTGAGGACGGTATCGACGTCTTCTCGATGCGAGGACTTTCACTGCGACGCTGCCTTGGGGTCGCTGCACTACTAGGCAAGAAGTGCGCCGTCCTCACCGATAACGACGGCAAAGAGCCCGGAGAGATAACTTCGGGCCTCAGCGGTCTCCTCGCAGACGGGAAACGCCAGGTCTTCATTGGTGATCTGGAAGGTGGGCATACCCTGGAACCGCAGGTGTCCGCGGCCAACGCGGGCAATGAAGAACAGCTCAAAGAGGCCTTGCACCTCGGTGCCCGAGCCACCCTAGAGGTGTGGATGCGCAACAACAAGACCGAGGCCGCGTTACGTATCGCAGAATCAGGGAGCACCCTGACGGCACCGGATTACTTCTCACGAGCGATCAGGTTCATCCGTGACTGACAACCAGCTTGTCTTGGCGGTAGCGGGGTCAGGAAAGACGCAGCGACTGGTTGATCTCTGCGTTGAAGCAGACCCCTCGGAACGGATCTTGGTGTTGACCTACACGGCAGCGAACCAAGACGAGCTGAGACGCCGTCTTGCCAATGCGGCTGGGGAACATCACCGGATTGAGGTCAGTGGATGGTTCTCATTTCTCATTGCCAACTTCGTACGCCCCTACCTTCCCTTCGTTTTCCCGGATCGAAAACTCGAGGGCTTCGATTTCCACAGTCCCCCTCAGCAGTACTCGAAGAATGATTCCTGGTCTCGGTACTTCAACCACGATTCGCAGGCTCGCCGTGCCCACTTGGCGCAGTTGGCACATAGGGTCAATGAGGCCGCTGCTGGCGCACCCATGAGGCGCTTGGCGCTTGTTTACGACCGCATTCTCATCGATGAGGCTCAGGACCTGTGCGGGTGGGACCTCGAAATCTTGGAACTCTTGCTCAAATCACCGACACCGTTGTACATGGTCGGCGACGTACGCCAAGCGATTCTTGCGACGAATCCCCGGGAGAAGAAGAACAAGAAGTTCATGTACATGGGGATATGGCAGTGGTTCAGGCAGAAGGAAGCGAAGCGGAAGCTCCAGATCCAGCAAGAGCGCACGACGCATCGGTATCGAGCTGAGATTGCATCGTTTGCTGATTCGTTGTTCGACACTTCCCATGGTTTCGAACCGACCGAAACGCCCAATACTCGGACCACTGCCCACGATGGCATCTACCTTGTGCGTTCAGAGCACGTGGCCGCGTATATCCGCTCGTACCAACCGCTGTTTCTCAGGGACAGCGTGAACTCAGGTAAACAGTTCAGCAAGTTCGCTCCCATAAATATCGGAGTCTCGAAGGGCCTGGAGCGTGAACACGTTCTGGTCTACCCAACAGGCGGAGTCCAGCAGCTACTGCAGACCGGTACTCCACTTACTCCCTCCGCCAGTGCCTCACTATATGTAGCCGCGACTCGCGCGAAACAGAGCCTGGCGTTCATCCTGGACGAACCCGGAGACTGCGTCTATAAGCACTGGATCCCTTGAGCGTCACCCCTTATAGCTTCGGATGCATAGCCGAGTACTCCCGTCCGCTGACGTGAGCTGTTGCGCACCTGCCACACATGAAGTCCTGTCTGTTGCCATTTTCATGTTTGGAACGACTTGCGCCCGCGTGTGAACGTACGTATAGGACGGCTCCGGTATGAACGTTTTTCCTGATTTTGAGGGTCTCCCGGGGATCACCGAGCTCCGCGAGGTCGTCGGAGCTCTGCTGGCCTTCGTGCTAATCGTCGCGGTGCTGATGCTCATCGTCTCGGCGCTCATCTGGGGTATCGCATCCTCACACGGGAACCAAGCCTCCGCCGCCAAAGGCAGGACCGGGGTACTGGTCTGCCTCGGGGCGGCGATTCTCGCTGGTGGAGCGATGACCTGGATGAACTGGCTGATCGACCTTGGCGAACAACTCTAAGCACCGCTCTAACCAGCCCTGCCGCGTGGCTGAGTCCTGCGACTGCAGCTTTGCGGCTGATTCGTGCTCCCGGTCGGGTTCTGCTGAAGGGCGGGATGGGGTGTACACCTGCTTCACGACCCACTCGTTTCTCATCTGAAGGAGCAGTTGTCGTGAACACTCTCATCGCCCTCTCTGAGGCCATCCACACCTCCACACTCACCGTTCCCACCCTGGTGGCTGACCCGCTGGTGGTCGCTCAGATCGACATCAGCCCAAACGAATCCGGGCTTCCCGGGATCAGCCAGCTGCGCACCATCGTCGGGGCGGTCATGACCATCGGCCTGGTGCTCTCCGTGTTGGCACTGATTATCTCGGCGATCGTGTGGGGCTTCGGAGCCAACAGCTCCAACCCGCATCTGGCCGGCCGAGGCAAGATCGGCGTGCTGGTCTCCTGCGGGGCCGCGATCATCTGCGGAGCCAGCGTCACACTGATCAACTTCTTCTGGAACGTCGGCCAACAGGTCTAACCCCCACCGTCTCCAACCCTCTTTGTTTGTGAAGGAGTGATGTGCGTTGGGCCTGTGCGATGTTCCCGTCATCTCCAACGTCTGCGATACCGCAGGCGAAGCAGCCGCCAGCCTCATCTCAGCCCCATTCGACTGGCTAGCCCAAGCCATGGGGGCTGCCGCCGGCTGGCTCTTTGAAGCCGTCTGGGCCGTGTTCGATACCACCACCCTGGTTGATGTCACCAGTGACGAGTATCTGGGGGTCTACAACATCGTCTTCGGCATCGCGGTCTTCGTGATGCTGCTGTTCTTCTGCCTGCAACTGATCACCGGCCTGATCCGCCGCGACCCCGGCGCACTCACCAGAGCCGCCCTCGGGTTAGCGAAATCCGTACTGGGTTCCTTCATCGCGGTCACCCTGACCGCCCTACTGCTGGAAATAGTAGACCAGCTGAGCTTGGGCATCATCCAAGCCGCCGGAGAAACCACCGAATCCATGGGCAACAAAATCGCCGCCCTGGCCGCAGGACTGACCGCGATCAATATTGCCGCCCCGGGTGTGGGTGCGATCATCACGATCTTCATGGCAGGACTTGCCATCTCGGCCGCGGCGATCGTCTGGCTCTCCCTGCTGGTCCGCAAAGCCCTGATCCTCGTCGCCGTTGTACTTGCGCCGTTGGCGTTTGCTGGGGCCTCCTTAGATGCCAGCAAAGGCTGGATCGGCAAATGGGCGATGTTCGTCATCGCCCTAGCCGTCTCTAAACTCGTACTCACCGTCATGTTCCTGGTGGCCATCACCCAAGTCTCCGCACCCATCGAAGCGGACCTGGCCTCGGTCAGTGATCCGCTGGCCGGAGTGGTGCTGATGTTGATGGCCGCCTTCGCCCCATATATGACCTACCGGTTCCTCTCATTCGTCGGAGTGGACATGTACCACTCCATCGGGGCTGAGCAGGAAGCCAAACAGTCGTTGAACCGTCCGGTGCCCACTCCGAACAAGCCCCAGGGCGAGGGACCGAAGAAAGTCCTCGACGGCAACAGTGACGCGCCACCCAACAGTGGTGGCCCGGATGGGCAGAAACCCACAGGAGGCAAACCTAGCAGCGGCCCGCCGCCCAGTGGTCCAGGTGGGCCGGGTGCCACCGCCGGATCAGGCGCCTCAGCTGCCGGCGGCGGAACTGCTGGTGGTGGTGCGGCAGGCGGTAGCGCGGCGGCTGGGGGTCCTGCTGCTGCCGCGGTGATCGGGGCCAAAGTCGCTAAGGACTCCGCTGAAGCCGGCCCCAAGGCAGGCCAGGCCCTCGGCAATCAGGCAGAGACCGCAGCCGGGAGCGCCGAGCAGAACACCGGAGGCGGGCAGCAGCCCGGGCAGGACGGGCAACAACCTGGTCAACCCGGTGGTGGCCCCTCCGACCAAGGACCCAGGGGCGGACAAGACAGGACCCCTGGGCAGCCTGCGCCGAAGACCCCACGCCAGCCTGCCGACCCGCCAGCACCTCGGCCACCACGCTCAGGGCCTCAGCCGCAGGACCCGACCGCTGATGTGCACAAGCGAAGGAAGGGGTGAAAGAGACCATGCCTAGCGAGACAACATCGACGGGTTCGTCGGTGGAGTTGGTGCCGGTGAAGTTCTCCCGGCTGACCCGCCGTGGCATCCTGCTCGGCCTGTCCCTGACTCAGCTGATCACCCTGGGTATCGGTGGACTGTCCCTGGTGGGTGCCCTCTACGCCGGGGGCGGTATCCTGCTGGCCTACACCGCACCCATCTGGGTCCTCGCCGCCGCCTTGACGTGGATACCGGTTGCCGGACGCCCAGTGGTGGAGTGGCTGCCGGTGTGCTTCTGGTGGGTCTGGCGGACCACCGGCGGGCAGTTGTTGTACCGACGGCGGATCACCACACCCCGGCCGGAGGGGACCCTGGCGTTGCCTGGGGATATGGCCCGGCTGCGGGAATACACCGATCCCGAGACCGGGGCCGGGATGATCCACGACCCCACCGCGAACACCCTGACCGTGGTCACCGAGGTCTCCCACCCCGCGTTCGTGCTGTTGGACCCTGCTGAGCAGCAGCGCCGAGTCACCGCCTGGGGCCGAGTGCTGGCTACCGTGTGCCGCTCCGGCAGGGTCGCCACCCTCCAAGTCTTAGAGCGCACCCTACCGGATTCCGGTACCGGTTTGGCCGAGTGGTGGGCCAAACACGGCACCGATGATGGGTCCTGGGCCGCCGAGACCTACGCAGAGCTGATTGACCGGGCCGGACCGGCCGGGGAACGCCACGCCACCACGATCAGCCTCTCGCTGGATATGAAGGCCGCCGCCCGGCAGATCAGGACCGCCGGAGGCGGCATCCGAGGTGCTGCAGGTGTCCTGCGCCAAGAAATGAACACCCTGACCACCGCGCTGCGCACCGCCGATCTCACCCCCTCGGGGTGGCTGACTCCCGGTGAGATCGCGGTGATCCTGCGCTCGGCCTACGACCCCGCTCTCGCACCCGTCCTCCAGCGGCATGGCGAACTTGGCCAAAGCCTCGCCACCGCCGGACCAGTAGCAGTCAACGAGACCTGGTCACGGCTACGCACTGACTCAGCCCACCACGCAGTGCTCTGGATCAGCGAGTGGCCCCGGTTCATGGTCCACCCCGGATTCCTCTCACCGGTGCTGCTCTCCACCGGTATCCAACGCTCGTTTTCGCTGTTGTGTACTCCGATGCGCTCTGACCAAGCCGCACGCGACATACGCAAGCAAAAGGTCGAGTACATTAGCGACCAGGCCCAACGGGCCAAGATCGGCCAGATCGAAGACGCCGCCGACCGGGCCGAGTTCGACGACGTCCTCCAACAAGAAGCCGACCTCACCGCCGGCCACGGCGTACTGCGCTACACCGGACTCGTCTCAGTCACCGCACCCACAGTGGAAGAACTTGACGCCAACGTCGCAGCGATCGAACAAGCAGCCATCCAAGCCTCCTGCGAAACCCGTCTACTTGTCGGCCAACAAGCAGCCGCCTTCACCGCCGCAGTCCTACCCCTGTGCAGGAGGGTCTAACAAATTTCCTTCGCTTCAGTATGTGCTCGTACTGGTGTATTACACGGGGTCCGTTGAACTCCAAACTATTATTGCGATTTGTTCTCATCAGCGGATTGTCCTACGCTGTCGCGTAAACCCACCCGATCGTTGAAAGGCCATACCCATGTCTGCACTGTCTTCACGCACCTCACCGGATGAACCGATCAGGCAGGGATTATTGCGCAGGCACCGGGGCCTATTGCCCTGGGCTGCTATCGGGGCCGCCGCCACACTGATGGGGACCTCCTGTGGCGACCAGAACGAGGAGACTTCCGCCGCGTCAGGTACCGCTGAAGTCGATGCACAGCTCAGCGTGGTCGCCTCCATCGACGTCTATGCCAATCTCGCAGCCCAAATCGCCGGTGACACCGCCGAGATCGAAGCGATCGTGGATAACCCGGCTATCGATCCGCACTCCTATGAGGCCTCCCCGCAGGATCGGCTCCGTATTGAGCAAGCCGATGTACTCATCGCCAATGGAGGCGGCTATGACACCTTCCTGAGCACCTTGGCAGAGTCAGCAGACAAAGATGACGTCCTGATCCAGGTGCTCAGCGGATCTGAAGACGAGGAGGATCACGACGATGAAGACACTGACGACGCCCACGGACCAGTCGAGGACCACGCCGAGCACGACGACAGCCACGATGGTGAGGCTCCCGCTCACGACAGCACGGACAGCATCCATGAGGAGGGGCGCTCCGGCCATAGTGACGAGGAAAATCACGACGAAGACGCTGAGCACAGGGAAGGTGAGGATGATCACTCCGGCCACGGTCACGGAGAAGACGGCGAAAACGAACATGTCTGGTACGACTTAGCGCTGATGAGCGAGTTCGTCACGGACCTTGCAGATCACCTCGCAGAGATCTCTCCTGAGAATGCTGAGCTGTACAGCGATAACGCCGAGACTCTCGCCGCAGAGATAGACACGCTCAACGAGCGCAACCGCAGCCTCGAAGCATCTGGAATGACCTTCATGACCACCGAGCCCGTCTCTACTTACCTGCTCAGCGACGCCGGCTTCGAGGATCAGACCGATGCGGACTTCCTGGCTGCGATCGAACACGGCGATGACGTCTCCCCTCGCCTACTCCAGGACGCGCTAGCGACTGCCGAAGATATCGATGTGCTGGTCTACAACGAGCAGACCGAGACCAACCAGTCCCAGCAGATCCGTCAGGCCGCCGAGGAGGCCGGAGTGCCGGTGGTCGAGTTCAGCGAGACGCTGCCAGAAGAGGCAGAGGACTACTTGGACTGGATGGACACCAACATCAACCAGCTCGAGGAACTGCTGAGCTCCCCATCGCTTTAGGGTCAGGATGCGGGCGAATGTGCTTACACAGTAGTTCACCCTCGAAAGCATGGCAGTCAAGGTATGTGTGAGGGGGTTCTATATATGGAGTTTAGGTTACCTACGGAAAGCTAACGTCCTCACGCCAGACTCTCCCTGTGGCTTCAGGGCCACAGCCACCACCGGCCATCCAAATTGCACCGTGAGCTCACACAGATTCAGTCGTACCCGCCGCTCAGGCAGGAGATAGATCAGGAGGGCCCTCCGGCATCACAGTGCAGGTGCACAGACCAACTACGGCGATTAGCGGTCATCCTCTTGCCTGTATGTGCGTTTTACCGACCGGAGGAAAGGATCAGTCCCATCCTGGCTTTAGCCTCACAAAGCAAATACTGATCACCGGTATCAGTAAGCCTTGTATAAACCATTTGCGAAGCTCGGGAGCATTGGATAAAGCTGACACGGTAGACGCTCGTTGCGCTTGAGCCGACGCTCTCAGCCTAACTAGGTACCGATGCCCTTATCATTTTCGCCGTGGCGGAGTGCGCGTGCACCTAGTCAACGTCCCTTGCTGTCTCGTTGACCCAGGATGTCCCTGATGCCTACGTTCTACGATCCCCAAGCCGATGCTGAGGAAGCAACCCAGACGATGCGCGGTTTGGCTCATGCCACCCGTAGTCTCGATGACCCCTCTGTCACGTATACGACGATCGAGTACCTGCTCAGCGGAGTCCGTTCCCTTCGCCAGGTCCTTGACCAGCTCTCCGATGCCCACCTGAACAACCGGGGCCTGGCACGTGACGATGAGGGCAACCACCTCAACGGGGCACACCAGGCGTTGGCTACTGCCGATGAACTTCATCATGCTGGCACCCTGCTCGATCAGGTTCATGCCCGGTTGGATAACGCCTCGCAGCATTCCGGGGGTATCGCCTGGCACCCCCAGACCGAACACACCCCCATCACCCAGGAGACGGCCCGGCGGTGGGTCAACGTGGTCTTCCTCGACCGCGGGCAAGCCGATGGGGTGCTTGACCTCATTGACGAAGACGGAGCCCAAGCCGGAATCACCCACCTCGCCCAGTGGGACACCGGCCAAGAGACCACTGATGCCGCGATGGAGAACGGCTACGTCTACGACCAGCCACCATCTGCTGATGGGGACAAGCTGAGCACCGAGGGTGACTACACCATCTCGTATAACCAGCAGATGGGTCACGTCGCCCTCTACCGATCCATCCCCGCACCTGAAGACCCACTACCTGCCGAACTTTCCCCGCGCCGCAACGGGTTAGCATACGCGGCAGCAGGGGGGCGTAGCGTCGCCGGCCCGGGAGGCTCACCGACCGGTGCCGCTGCAGCAGCCGGGGCCCTCTATGCCAGCAACGCAGGCGCACGCCCGGGCAGCCGTCAGAACACGGCGGGGCGGCTTGATTCTGTGACGAAGCAGCGGCAAGACCAGGCTCAGCGGGACTGGTACGCCAGCCAGAACCGGCCCACCAGCACCAGTCGGGGGCTGTCCCGATGAGCCCGGAACCCGATCAGGAGAGACTGCACACCTCGGTACTGGTGGCCCCGGCAGCTGAGCGTCGTCGCCTACGGAAACAACGCCGGGAAGCCGCAGCCCGTCTCCGCGCCCAGCAGCGGCAAGCCGAGAAACACGCCCTCCGGCAGAAGGCTGAAGTCGAGCGGGCTGAGCGGCGGGCACGGCAGTACCTGCCGGCGGGTGGTGAACCTGGACCTGCTGCGTTGCGTAACCCGGGAAGGTTTCGGTTGCCGCGTCATCAGGACACCAGCGCCACCCTGGCCGCGGCATACCCGTTCCTGGCAGAAGGAGGTTTGGGGGCTGATGGGATGTTCATCGGCCAAGACTTCTACTCCGGGGCCAGCTTTGTCTATGACCCCTGGGTGCTCTACCAACGCGGGAACATCACCGCCCCCAACATCGTGCTGGCAGGCATCGTCGGCTCAGGCAAATCCAGCCTCGCCAAATCCCTCTACACCCGTAGCTTGCCCTTTGGACGCAGAGTCTATGTCCCCGGCGACCCCAAAGGGGAACACACTCCGGTCGCTGAAGCCGTGGGCGGACGGGCTATCGCCCTGGGGGCAGGACTGGCCAACCGACTCAACCCCCTCGATGAAGGCCACCGGCCCAGTGGCCTCTCGGATGCGCAGTGGGCGACCACGGTGGCTTCGCGTCGTCGTAGCCTGCTCGGCGCGCTGGCAGAGACCGTGCTGGCCAGGGCGCTGACCCCGTTGGAGCACACCGCCATCGACCTGGCCCTGACTCAGACCGTGGCAGAGAACTCCGTGCCGATCCTGCCCATGGTCGTAGACCGCATCCTCGACCCGTCCGATGATCCCACCGGCTGCCTGGCCGAGGATGGCAGGCTGGTCGGGCATGCGATGCGCCGCCTGGTCGCCGGTGACCTCGGGGGTCTTTTCGACGGACCCTCCACCGTCCAGTTCGACCCGAGTCTGCCGATGATCAGCCTGGACCTCTCCCGAGTCACCGAAAACAGCACCCTCATCTCGGTGTTGATGACCTGTGCCTCAGCGTGGATGGAATCAGCGCTCCTGGACCCCAACGGTGGCCAACGCTGGGTGGTCTATGACGAAGCCTGGAGATTGATGTCCCATCCGGCGCTGCTGCGGCGTATGGATGCTCACTGGCGACTGGCCCGCCACTACGGCATCGCCAACCTGCTGGTCTTCCATAAGTTCACTGATCTGGAGAACGTCGGCGACGCCGGCTCCGCCATGCGCTCCCTAGCCAGCAGCCTGTTGGCCAATGCGGAGACCCGGATCGTCTACCGGCAAGAATCCGACCAACTCGGCACCACCGCACAGACCTTGGGATTGACCGGCACCGAACAGAAACTGCTACCCACCCTCGGGGTCGGACAGGGCCTCTGGCGGATCAAGGACCGCTCCTTCGTCGTCCAACACCAGCTACACCCTGATGAACTGGCTGCCTTCGACACCACACGCCGCATGACCGGCGAGAGCCGCAAGTTCAGCGATCCTGAAGCCTGATTCGCAGGAATATTCGGGTCGAGGACCATTCCTTCGGTGCATGTTCGTCGAATATGCGCCCCGGCTTGGTTCTTGCATGGTCGGTCTGTGCCCGGTGGTTATGTTTGTGTCTGCGCTGGTTGCTGGTCGATGTCGATGGGGTGGGGTGTTTTCCACCAGTTCGAGGTGGTGAAGCCGACGCCGAGCACGCCGGTGGCAACGAGTATCAGAGCGACAGCAGGTAGCCCCATGATGCTACCCAGGACACCGGCGAGCGGGTAAGTGATGAGGAAGCAGGCGTGAGAGAGCGAGAACTGGGCGGCGAAGACTGCGGGCCGGGCCTGTTCGCTGCTGCCTCGGCGCAGGAGCCGGGCCGAGGGGGTGAGGATGGTGGAGGTCGCTGCGCCGAGCAGCAGCCACACGATCAGCAGAGTGGTCCATTGTGGAATGCCGGTCGTCCAGGCGATGATTCCGGCCGTGCTCAGCAGAAGGATGGGAAGCGCGACGCCGCCGGAGAGCATCACCTTGCGGTCCGGAAGTGAGTCCAGGAGTTTCGGCATCGTGAGGGCCACCAGCATGGACCCGGCACCGTAGGTACCGAGCATGAGTGCGACATCGGATTGGGTGCGTTGAAGGTTGCCCTGGACGAGAACGACGGTATTGACGATCACCATCGCGGTGGCCGTAGCGGCCACGAGATTGAGTCCCATCAGGCCACGGAGTTCCCGACTAGTCCAGAACGTTCTCGCTCCGCGGGTTAGGCGGTCGAAGAACCGGGCCCGTGGTGGGGCGGCGATGTGCGGGAATCGGGCGGCGATCACCAGGACAGCGGAGGCGAGGAATCCGATCACGGTGCCGATAAACAGGTTGTGGTAGCTCATCATGGTCAGCAGTGCAGCTGCGAGCATCGGGCTGACCAGCGATTCCAAGTCGTATGCCAGCCTCGACAGTGACAGCGCCCGGGTGTACTCGCCCTCGTCCGGCAGCACGGAGGGGATCACAGCCTGGAAGGTGGGGGTGAACGTGGCTGAGGCCGACTGCAGCAGGAAGATCAGGATGTAGATTTGCCACGCCTCGGTGACGAACGGCAGTGAGACCGCTACACCAGCACGGCTGAGATCCGCGCCAATGAGCACTGGTTTGGGTGGCAGGTGGGAGACCAGGGCGGTAGTGACCGGCGCGACGGCCACGTAGGCGATCATTTTGATACTCATCGCCACGCCCATCACGATGCCCGCATCGCCGCCAGCAATGTCAAAGGCGAGCAACCCGAGCGCGACGGTAAGCAGGCCGGTGCCCAGCAGGGCGATGATTTGGGCGCTGAAGAGTTTCGCGTAGGTCGGGTTTCTCAGGATGGCGATCATCTCTGCGGTGCCTTACGAATCTAGGACAAGGACTAGTGGTGATGTGGAGGTATCTGCCCGTTGGCGACGGCGTGCTCGGCCTGCTTGATCGCCTCGATGACCACGGCTAGGGCGTGCTCGTCGGTGAGGCGATAGAGCACACTGGTGCCTTCCTGCCGTGTGGTGACCATTCGCGCCATCCGCAGCCTGGCCAGGTGCTGCGAGACCCCGGAGGGCTTCTTGTCTACGATCTCGGCCAGCGCATTTACCGGCAGCTCATCAGCCTGCCGCAGCGCAAGTACGATTCTGATCCGCGTTGGGTCGGACAAGATGCCCAGCACTTCAGCGGCTAAATCAACGTACTCCGAGGACGGGTCAGTCCCACAAATCTTTGTATCCGCGTTCATACGCATATACTAACACTTGTTGGCGTGAGGTGACCCGATGAACGCACAGGGGCTCCTAGACGAACATGGCTAGCCGGCCAGCCAACACAGTTTCCCGCATGGCAACGCGACTGCGCTAGAGCCGCAAATGTCCAGTCAAGTTTGCCAACAGCACGAGACCGTTGCGGGAGACGGCGCTGCGCACCTAAGAGAGCTGAACCCCGTTCACGAGGGACGTGGGTCTGGAGAAGCTGGGGCAGAACGGAAGGTGCCTCGTCATGGTTGATGAACACCGGCAGCGACTTACCCGCAATATGGACACCCTCACTCGCGGGTTGGAGCAGATCGCCAAGGACTATGCCCGACAGATCACACTGGCGGAGCAAGATCCCGAGACCTTCGGAGCCGGCCACTACGTCCTCTACCCCCAGGGCCGGGCTGATCGGCGGTTCGCCGTTGAGGAACGCTACATCGACGCGGACTGGTCAGACCCCGACCGACTACCAGCCTCCTGGAGCTGGAAAGCCCAAACCCGGCAGCGCCAGCCAGACGGAACTCACCCGTGGGTGACCACGGACCAGGGCGTGGTGCCGTCGAACTCCGTGCACCAGCTCCTGGGTTATGCGCAGAAGTGGGCGGCCTCGGTGCGGGCCTCGATGTTGCGGGAGGGGTTCTTCACCCACACCGCCCCGCCGCAGCCTGGCCGGTACCTCCGCGTGGATGGCTTCGACCTGCCTTGAACTCAGGTGAGATCTGACTCGGCGGCACCTGGACCGCACGGTGCACCTGGTGGGCATGAGCCACCACAACACCAGACACACCTCCCGCCGAACCAAGAAGACCAAGCCCTCAGACGCAGAGCTGGATGTTCCGGCGGTGCTGCCTCCTGTGGTCATCATGGTCACTGAGCCCACCGGGACCCTGGCTGTCACCGTGGACGGCGAAGACTTCCCCGCACCCGAAGACGCGGCATGGTCTCGTGCCCGATTCGGCGAGGTGCTAGATGCGGTCACTGAGGACCGGACTCGGACGGTGCGGATCGAGGTCCACGAAACCGACGGGTCCACGTTTACTGACATCATCCGCGCCCGCCGTCGCACCCTGGCAGAGCCGGCCCCCGAGCAGGAATCGTCAGAGTCGGCATCGTCTAAGCCCCGCGGGAATCCAGCTGCGGCCACGGTCTCGGGTGAGGGGTTCCTGCCGGGTGAGGACGTGGTTATCGCTGCGGTGGTCACCGACACCACAGCCAATGAGGACGGGGAGGTTGAGACCCGTCTGACCCGGCGGCAGAAGGGGAATCTGCGTGCTGGTGCTGAGGTGCTGGTCTTTGGCCGGTCCTCGGGGACCACACTGGTGAGGCGGTTGCCGTGACCCTGGGTATCACTCCGGGGTCTCGCCAAGCCGGGGGTATGGGTGATGAGGTCACCAGCGCCCTGATCATCCTGCTCATGGTCACCGCGGGTGTGGCGGTGATCCTGCGTGCCGCTGGCAGCGTCGCCGCTTGGATCACCGGCGCTGCACTTCCGGAGGCTGGTCCGGCTGCCGGACTGGGGGTGTTGTTCAGCCCTGGTGATCCTGCCGCCGCGCTGGCAGCGCAGGGTCTGCATCCGGTGGCCTACTGGATAACCAGTGGGGTGATGCTCGCCGGGCTAGCCGGGGTCGGTGCGTGGGTGTGGGTGAGGGTGCGCCGTTGGACTCAGCAGAAGCAGAAGGACCCACACCGGTTGGCAGGTACCGCCACCAGTGCCGACATCGCCAAAGTCGCCACCTCCAAAGCCCTGTTACGCCGGGCTGAGACGCTGCGGCCTTCCTTGCTGAAGCCGCGGATCGAGGATGTGGGTTACCTGCTGGGGGTCTCTGCGGGGAAGCAGGTGTGGGCTTCGGTGGAGGACTCGATCCTGCTGATCGGCCCACCCCGATCCGGTAAAGGCCTGCATGTGGTCATCAACGCGATCCTGGATGCACCCGGAGCAGTAGCCACCACGTCCACCCGGCCGGATAACCTCACCGCCACACTGAGAGCACGGGAGAAGATCGGCCCGGTAGCGGTCTTCGACCCCCAACACCTGGCAGAGGGCATCCCCGCTGGGATGCGCTGGTCGCCCATCCGGGGGTGTGAGGACCCGCTGACGGCGATGATCCGAGCCACCGGGCTGGCTTCAGCGACTGGCATGTCCGCTGGCGGGGTCGAATCCGGTGGGTTCTGGGAAGGCAAGACCCGCACTGCCCTCCAATCCCTCCTTCATGCGGCTGCGTTGGATCATCGGTCACCGGCTGAGTTGTTCCGCTGGACTCTGGACCCCTCAGCTGCCGCCGAGGCTGTGACCATCTTGTCCAGCACACCGAGGGCGGCGACCGGATGGGATGACTCGCTGGCATCGATGCTGGAAGCGGACCCGAAGACCCGGGATTCCATCTGGCAGGGCGTCTCCCTGGCGTTGTCAGCGTTGGCGGACCCTCGGGTGTTGGATGCGGTCTCACCCCGGGCTGGGGAGGACTTCGACCCCGAACAGTTCATCCAGGACCGAGGCAGCCTGTTCCTGCTGGCCACCGGCGCAGGAGCCGGAGCTTCAGCCTCCCTGGTCGCCGCATTCATCGAAGACCTGGTTGAGACCGCCCGGCGCATGGCCGCCCAGTCACCCGGTGCACGGTTGGACCCGCCGTTGTTGTTGGCGCTGGATGAGATCGGCAACCTCGCACCCCTGCCCAGTCTGCCGACGTTGATGGCTGAAGGCGGGGGCACCGGAATCACCACCCTGCCGGTCCTTCAGTCGTTGGCGCAGGCACGGGAGAAATGGTCAGAGAACCAGGCCGGGGCGATCTGGGATGCCGCGATCGTCAAAATCATCCTCGGCGGGGCCTCGAACTCAAGGGACCTCCAAGACCTCTCCACCCTCATCGGGGAACGTGACGAGTACACCGATTCGACCACCATCGGGGACCACGGCACACGCTCCAACCAGCGATCCGTCCGCCGGGTCTCGGTACTGCCACCAGACCGGATCAGGACCCTGCCCTTCGGCACCGGGGTCACCCTGTTGCGGACCGCACCGCCGATCATCACCGACCTGCGCCGCTGGACCCAACGACCAGAGGCCGCTGACTTGAAGGCCGACCGGGAGCAGATCGAAGCCATGCTCCAACACCACCCACGCACCTAACCCCGTCCGGGGGGGCTGTATCTCGGGTGGCCGGGCGCACCTGTCTGGCAGAGGCCACCTACACAAGAGCGGTGGCCGTGGTAGATAAGGAGCCCTGGTCATGGCGATCCATACCCAGCAGTCATTCTCCGGTTTCATCGCCTCAGCACCGCAGCTGAGCTACACCGAAAACGGTGACCCGCGCCTGTTCGTCAAGGTGGGCAAGGAGCACTACCAGCGCGAAGCCGATGGTTCTTTCACGCAGAAGGACACCACCTTCCACAACCTGGTGGCCTTCAAAGCCGCCGCCGAACAGGGCCATGAACGTCTGGCCAAGGGCGACAAGATCATCGCCGAAGGCTACGTGCGCGAATACGAGTACACCGACGCCAACGGGTTGACCGCTCCCGGTGAGGAGTTCGTGGCCCGCCGGATCGGTCATGACATGGCCCGGACCCGCTATGAGGTGGACCGCACGCCTCGCCGCAGTGTCGAGCGCGACGCTGCCGGGTTCGGGGCACCTCAGCGGCAGAGCCCGCAGTCCGAACCGCCCAACCTCAGCCTCTGACACCGGCCAGGAGGCCAGAGCCATGAACCAGCACACCCCACACGGCCCCGGTGACAAACCGGAGGGCTACCAGGCCCACGACACCTATGACGCGGCCTATGACGAACCGGGCCCCGGCTTTGAGCCAGGTTTCGACCCCGGCGGTGACCTCCCGGAGCCACCGCACCCGATCAACTGGAACCTGCTCTCCGCCGATGATCTGGAGGCTGAATGGCTGGAACTAAACAAGTGGGTCCACTGGTTGCGGCGGACCTACGGGCTGCCGGCCAGTGTGGTCCCACCGTTCTGGCACCACCACCCGGAACTGGTGTGGGAACTCTCCGCACTGCACCTGCACTGGCTCGGGGCCTATGACCCCGAACAGAACGCCTCAGCGCCGATTGGTTGGCACCGGGACTTCGCAGACGCCAGAGCCCGGCTACGCGAGTGGGTCGCAGCCTCGGGCACCCGGCTAGACAGGGACCGGCCCACCCGCCAGACCTCCTGGCCCGGAGAAGACCCCGCCCCACCGGTAGAAGACCTCACCATCGAAGACCGCGAAAGCGAGTTCGTGGACTTCGTGATGGCCCAAGTCGCAGAGCGACGACGAGCCGAAGATGAGTTCTTCCGCCACCTCGACGACCAGGCAGGAGGCCCGTGATGAGCCAGACCTCGGACCGCTTGCCTGACCGGATGCGGGAGCTGCGCGTGGAAGCCCAGCCGCGAGAGACCCCGGACCTGCACCGGCTGGCCCAGGTGTTCATCGGCATGGCCCTGGATCGTGCCCGCACTACCGACACTGACCAGCAGGCCGGCGATGACTCCGGCACCGCAGTAGAGGCCGGCATGGAGCCCGGAGTAGAATCTGACATGTAAGAAGCCAGCAGCCGAGCCTGGTTCGGCTGTCGGTGCGCAGTCATGTCTGGCCCATAGGGCTTACTTCGACAGGCTCCATCCAGCCTGTTGATGTCGTGTTTCCCGTTTACGAGTCGCACCGCACCAGCGGCATCCCATGGTGCTGCTCGTGTTGGCCCCGCCCGTATCGGGGAAGGAAACACGACAATGACCACTACAGCGCCCGACATCTCTAGTCTTCAACAGCTGGGCCAGACCACCACCCTGGCGGTGTCCTACCTGCGGGTCTCCACAAAGGAGCAAGCCTCCAAGGGCGGCCGGGATGAGGGGTTCTCGATCCCGGCTCAACGGGAAGCTAACCTTCGCAAGGCCCGCGATCTGAACGCCATCATCGTAGAAGAGTTCGTGGATGCCGGTGAGTCCGCTCGCAAGGCCGACCGGCCTGAGTTGATGCGGATGATCGAGTACATCAAGGCCCATCAGGTGGCCTACTGCATCGTGCACAAGGTGGATCGTCTGGCGCGGAACCGCTCTGATGATGTCGCTATCCATCTGGCGTTGCAGGAAGCCGGTGTTCTGCTGGTCTCGGCAACCGAGAACATCGATGAGACGCCCTCGNGGGATGCTGCTGCACGGCATCATGTCCTCGATCGCGGAGTTCTACTCCCGGAACCTGGCGAATGAAGTCTCCAAGGGCATGAGCCAGAAGGCTATCACCGGAGGCACCAATGGCAAGGCTCCTATGGGCTACCTCAACGTGGTGAAGAAGGACGAGCTGGGCCGGGAGATGCGCACCGTTGACCTTGATCCAGAACGAGCCCCCATCGTGAAGTGGGCATTCGAGGCCTACGCCAGCGGCAACTACTCCACCGCCAGTCTGCGTGATGAACTCATCGACCGTGGCCTGACCACCGTGCCAACACCGAAGCCCCCGAAGAAGGCTCCCTCCCTCTCTGCGGTGCACCGGATGTTGTCGAACCGGTACTACAAGGGCAAGGTGTCCTTCCGGGGCGCGGTCTATGAAGGCATGCACGAACCGCTGGTGCCCACCGAGATTTGGTACCGGGTCCAGGCAGTGCTGTCCTCCCACCGGGCCTCGGGAGAGAAGACCCAGGTCCATGACCACTACCTCAAAGGCAGCCTGTACTGCGGCCAGTGCGGGTCCCGGCTGATCATGACCAAAGCCAAGAACCGCCAGGGCGTGATCTACCCCTACTTCATGTGCGCCGGGCGGCACTCCAAGCGCACCAACTGCGAGCAGAAGGCCATGTACATCCCAGATGTGGAGCGGGCGGTCGAGGACTACTACAAGCAGGTCCAGATACCCGAGCACATCGTGACCGCACTGCGGGAGCTGGTGACCTCGGAGTTCGACCGGTTACAGGCCACCACCAAGCAGCAGCAGGAGGCCTACACCCGCGAACGAGAGGACCTGATCGCGGAGCGGACCAAGCTACTCCAAGCTCACTACGCAGGAGCCGTGCCGCTGGAGCTGCTGAAAACTGAGCAGGAGAGGATCGCTAAGCGCCTGGCGTTCCTGGAAGCACAGATCGAGGCCGGCACCCTGGAGTACGAGCAGGCCCAAGCCCATCTAGAGGACTGCCTGGCCCTGGCTGGCGACTGCCACGCGATCTACATGAGCATCGATGACTCCCTGCGCCGCACAGCCAACCAGGCGTTCTTCGACAAGCTCTATATCACAGAAGCCGATGCCGTGGACGGGCAGGCCGGTGAGCCCTTCGACATCCTGTTCAACCCCGAGGTCCAGTCCACCGCACTACGCCGCAAGCAGGCTGGTGGAGACCAGAGTGGAGATCAAACCGCGAACGTCGCAGGTTTGAACAAGGACCAACTGGTGCCCCCGAGAGGATTCGAACCTCTGGCCTTCGGTACCGGAAACCGACGCTCTATCCCCTGAGCTACGGAGGCGGGGGTCTGCACGGGGCTGCCCGCGCTGACCGATCTAGATTACCAGGAACTGCCCACGCGACCTAGCCGGTGGTGAAGACGGTGTAACTCCACAGCTCGCTGGACATTCCTACCGGCCGCTTGGGGGCTTCGCCGCCGCTGTGACCGTGGGAGGCACCGAAACTCTCCGAGTTCCGCCAATTCTCGAAGTCTTCCTCCGAGTCCCACCGGGTCACCACCAACCAAGAGGTACGCCCGTCTGTCGGCTGCAGCAGCTCAAACCCCTGGAAACCCGGAGTGCCCTGCATGGACTCGCGGCGAGCGGCAAACCGCTCCCCCAGCTGATCGCCAGAGTCCTCGGGCACGGTGATGGCGTTGATCTTGATGACACTGCTCATGCCTCCATTCTTGCACCGATTAGAACAGGGAGGGCTGAGCGGGCCCGGAGGGAATGTCCAAAGGCACCAGCTGTGGCTGTTGTTCGTCGGTTGACTCGTCAGGTGAGGAGCGTCCGCGCCACGTGGTCTCAGCGCGGTCAAGGAAACCGTGGCGTCGACGTGCTGATGCGGCCTGCTGGCCGAGCCATTTCTTGTACTCGGAACAGGCGTAGGTGGTGAAGCCGCCGCGTGCTCCGCGGTACAGCTCGCGGTAGCGGGGCACCAGCGCCGGGTGCTCCTGCTTCAGCCACTGCATGAACCACTCCCGCGCCCCGGGCCGCAGATGCAGGGCACCAGTGGTGACCCAACCCGCTCCCGCCTGGGCTAACTCGCGATGCAGCTCATCGAGGTGCTCAGCGGAATCAGTCAGCCACGGCAGGATGGGCATGGCCAGCACATTGCACTTCAGCCCCGCCTCAGTAATCGCCTTAATCAGGTTCAGCCGCGCCCGGGGGTCGGGTGTTCCTGGTTCGACCTTCTGCTGCAGGCCGGTGTCCATAATGGCCAGCGATACGGCCACTGAGACCGGGACACTCTTCGCCGCCTCCTGCAGCAGCGGGAGATCCCGCTTCAACAGCGGACCCTTGGTGAGGATCGAGAACGGCGTGCCCGACTCTGCGAGAGCGGTGATGATCCCCGGCATCAGCCTGTAACGGCCTTCGGCCCGCTGATACGGGTCCGTGTTGGTCCCCAGGGCCACATGCTCCCGCCGCCAACCAGGCTTGGCCACCTCCGCGCGCAGCACCTCAGCCACATTGGTCTTCACCACGATCTGAGTGTCGAAGTCCCTGCCCGAATTGAAGTCCAGATACTCGTGCGTCTTGCGAGAGTAGCAATAGCGGCACTGGTGAAGACATCCACGTGTGGGGTTCACCGTCCATTTAAAAGGCATGTTCGAAGCCTGCGGCACCCTATTAAGCGCAGTCTTCGCGGCTACCTCATGAAAAGTGACACCTTCGAACTCCGGGGTCCGAACAGTGCGTACCAAGTTCTGCATGGGAAGCAACGCCGGACCACCCGGCTCGTCGACCCTCTGATTGTCCCAACGCATAGAGGTATTCGAACACATATTCGAATACTGTTCAAGGAGGCGGACATCGGCTCCTGAATTAGGGTTTAGGCATGGACGCCTCTCATCCAGCAAACTCCGCAACTTCAAGTCAGGTCCCTCCGTGGCCAGTTTTTGTAAAACACATCTTGGCCGTCGTATCAGAAGAAACGGATATCCCGCGTCGCAAGTTACGTGAAAAGGCCCTTGATGCCTCTGGCATATCCCCAGAAGCACGGGCGGAGGTGATTCCTAGCGGAGCATTCCGCGCATCGAACAGGGTTGACTGGGCAATCACCCACCTTTCCAAAGCCGGATATATCCATGCCATGAAGAGAGGCATCTACTCCATTACAGACACGGGCCGTAAGTGGTACGCGGAAAATCCAGAGGGAATCCAGGACTACTCCGAAGCCAACCGAGTATTCAAGGACTTCTGGCCGGACAAAGAAGGTGCGCATCGCGCTCCAGTCTCGCCGCAGGAGCCCACGATGGAAGTCGGGAGCACTCCGACTGAACAGGTAGAAGCGGGTATCGAAGATCTGAAATTCGAGGTAGCTGACGAATTGCTTGAAAGGCTTCAGTCCGCTCCGCCGGAGTTCTTCGAGGGTGCAGTCGTCGATCTCCTTCTCGCCATGGGTTATGGAGGGACAGAACGGAGGGGGCGACGTATCGGGGGTTCAGCAGACGGTGGAGTCGATGGGGTAATCGATCAGGACGCGCTTGGCCTGGAACAGGTGTACGTCCAAGCTAAGCGATACGCCGCAGGCAATTCAGTTGGCAGAGAGGCGGTCCAGGCCTTCATTGGAGCATTGCACGGGTTTGGCGCCCAAAGGGGTGTCTTCATCACCACCAGTGTCTTCACGAAGCAGGCCCAAGGATATGCAAGCTCGGTCTCCACGAGAGTGAGGTTGCTCGAGGGAAACGAATTAGTGCGTCTCATGCTGAAGTACAGGGTTGGCGTTCAAGTGAAGGAAAGCTAGGGGGTGTCAATTAGTTTGTGTACCGGGT
>NZ_VAWA01000022.1 GCF_005771565.1 Nesterenkonia sphaerica | reverse complement strand
TTTCCCACCACGGACACGCCCCCGGTCGGGTGGAGGTGAACGCGGTTATCCTTTCTCGGCCCCGGCGTTGGCCCCTTGGGTGAAGTAGCGCTGGAACACGATGAACACGATCGCGGTCGGAATGGTCATCAGCAGCGCCGCCGCCATCGCGACCGGGTACTGATTCCCTGAACCCAACCCACCTGTGGTGAAGCCAGCCACGCCCCGGGTCAAGGTGTAGAGATTGGGGTCATTGGTCGCGATGATGAAGTGCCCCAGCTCATTCCAGGACCCCTGGAAAGACAGGATCGTCAAGGTGATCAGCGCAGGCTTCGCCATCGGAAGCACCACCGACCAGAAGGTTCGGAAAGTGCTGGCTCCATCAATGCGGGCTGCCTCTTCCACAGATTCCGGTATGGACTCGAAAAACTGCTTCATGATGAAGATCCCGGCCGCATCAATCATGATCGGCACAATCAATGCAGGGTACGTGTTGTAGATCCCCACATAGTTCAGCATCAGGAACTTCGGGATCAGCAGCACGATGCCGGGCACCGCCAGGATCGCGATCAGCCCGGTGAACAGCGCCGCCCGGCCCCGGAACTTCAGCCGCGCCAGTGCATAACCGGCAAGCGCACAGAAGAACACCCGGCCCACTGTCACGAACAGAGTGACGATAATGCTGTTGGCAAACCACGTGGGGTAGTCCGAGCCGAACAGCGTATCCCAGGCATTGGTGGTGACAGGCTCCGGCACCAGCGAGAGCGCGTTGTTGGTCGCGTCCGGATTGGTCTTGAAGGAGCTGACCAGCTGGATCACGAACGGGTACACATAGAGGATCGCGAAGAACAGCAGCACCCCGTAGAACCAATACTTCTTGGTCCGCGACCGCTTGTTCTCACCGACGGCGTGGATTGCAGGAGTCACCGAAGTGCCGTCATCTTTGATTGGTGCACTCATGAACTCTGCGCCTTTCGCTGTAGCTCGTTGACGGTCTCCCGGTGTTGGCGCCGCTGCTGCCGCCGCAGGCGCCGATCAGCCTTCTTCTGTGCCCACTCGTATTTGTCGCGCATCAGCCAACGCTGCACGGTGGTGAGAATAAAGATCAGCGCGAAGAGGATGAACGCGATTGCTGCACCCTGGCCCCAGTTCCCGTTGGTGAACGCTGCCTGATAGGACAAGTACGCAGGGGTCAGCGTGGTCTTGGCCGGCCCGCCCTGCGTCATGACATACATTTGGTCGAAGACTTGCCAGGTGCCGATGAACCCGAGGGTGACCACCAGCAGAATGGTGGGGCGCAGGTGGGGCACCGTGACGTTCATAAACCGCTGCCACTTATTCGCACCTTCCACGATCGCTGCTTCCTCCACCTCCACCGGGAGGTCCTGAAGCGCGGCCAGGAACATCAGCATGAAGGTCCCGGCGGTAGTCCAGATAACCTGCATCATGATGGCGCTCAGCGCCACGGAGGGTCCTGAGAACCACTGCCAGAAGGACATCCCCATCACCGTCGGATCAGTCATCCAACCCGGCGGATCGGCGATGCTCCAGATGCCGACGGCGTCACCGAGGATGTGAATCAGCCCGCGAGAATCCTGGAACCAGTTCGGCCCGTTGACCCCGAACCAGGCCAGCACATTATTGATGGCGCCGCTGCCGGCAAACAGGAACAGGAACAGCAGGGAGATCGCCACCGAGGAGACCACGGACGGGAAATAGAACGCCGTGCGGAAGAACGTCCGGCCTCGCAGGAACCTTCCGTTGACCAACACCGCCAGGCTCAGTGCCAGCGCAGTCTGCAGCGGGACGACGCCGATGACGTAGTAGAACGTATTACGGAACGAGATCATCAGGTCCTGGCGGGCCAGACCCGGCTCGGCCAGCAGCGCGCTGTAGTTCTCCGTGCCGACGAAGTTCACCTCAGTGGAGATCGGGCTCCCGCGTCCGCTCCAGTCGCTGAGAGAGACCCACAGCGCCATCCCGATGGGGGCGATGAGGAACAGGCCCAGCACGATGATTGCCGGGGCGACGAATAGCCAACCGGCGCCCTCCTGGCGCTGTGGGTCTCGTGATTTCACTGCTCCAGAACCGCCGATGCGTTGGTGTCGAAGCTCTCCATCATCTGCTCGATGTTGGCGCTGCGCAGGCCTTCCAGCTGCGAGTTCAGGTCAGCGACCACCTGAGTCATATCAGGGGCGTTGATAGGGCCGCGTCCGTAGTCACCACCGGCGATGAAAGCCTCGTCCTCTGGGAACGCCTCGGTGTAGTCATCGGTGGCGGATTCGCGGCTGGGCATCACGCCGAAGGCTTCAGCGAATTCCAGCTGCTGCTCGGGGGTGGTGAGGTGGTTGACCAGATCAACGGCCTCGGCCTGCGCCTCGGACTCAGAGGCCACACCCCAGCACTGGGTGAACAGCAGGGTGCCCGGCCCTTCCGGCCCTTCAGGCATTTCGACCACGGTGTAGTCGACGTCCGGGTAGTCGCTGCTCATCGCGCCGCGGATCCAGTTGCCCTCGATGGTCATCGCGGCTGCTTCGGTGCCGAAGGCTTCGCCGCCCCAGCCGGCATCGACGTCACCTGCGTGGACGAAGTGGCCTTCTTCCATGTTCTCCTGGACGTACTCCAGACCGGCGATGACTTCGTCACTGGTGCCGGTGGGCTCGGTGGCGTCCTCGTTGAGCCACCAGCCGCCGTGACCCACCACAAAGGCTCCCACGCGGTCGGTCTCGGGGGAGATGACCAGACCGGCGCTGTCGCCCTCGTCGAGGGTCGCGGCCACGTCGGAGAGCTCCTCGTAGGTGGTGGGGATGTCGTCGTCGGTGAGTCCGGCTTCTTCCCACTTCTCAGTGTTGATCTGCAGGGCCAGTGTGGAGAAGTCCTTCGGAGCGCACCACTGGGTGTCGTCATAGGTGAACGCGTCCCGGAGGGCGGGGAAGAAGTCGTCGTTGTCCTCGGCCTCATAGGCGTAGAGGTTCCCGGTGGTGGCCTGCTGCGCCACCTGGCTGGCGTCCAGGTAGAAGATGTCCGGCGGGTTGCCGCCGGCGAACCCCTGAGCCAGCTCCTGGTCCATGTCTGAGGCCACCCGGACTTCGACCTCGTTGCCGGTCTCCTCGGCCCAGGCGTCCGTGGCTGCCTCGACTGCGGCGGTCTCAGCCTCGCCGGACGTGGCGATGAGCATCACCAGGCTGGCCTCACCTTCAGCTGAGGTGGCGTCTTCGGCGTTTCCGTTGGCCTCGTCATCCTCGAAGCCGTCACCGCAGGCACTCAGGGCCAGGGTGGTGGTCAGCCCAATGGCGAACATTGCGGGGAGGTGGCGGTTCTGGATCTTCATGAGGTGCCTTTCTTCGGGGTGATCACTGTGCTGTTGTTGGCGTCGAGTGTGGGCAGAAGCAGGGTGCCCTGGGCGGCATCGGCGGAGCCGGCCAGTTGGTCGTGGACCACCGTGAGCAGGTGCTCGGCGATCTCATTCAGGGGTTGGGTCAGGGTGGTGAGCCCGTGCAGCTGGGCCACGGGGGAGCCGTCAAAGCCGGTGATGCCGATGTCTGCTCCCGGCCTCCAGCCACGCCCCAGCGCGGCCTGCTGGACTCCGAGGGCCAGCACGTCAGAGGCGCACACCACCGCATCGCCCGGGCTCAGCTCATCAAGCAGAGCCTCTGCGGCGCGCACCGCCTCCGGCAGTGATTGTGGTGCGCTGCCTGCCGGTCCGGCGGCGACGTCGTGCTCCTCCACGCCCTGTGCCCATCCTGCGCGCCGGTCATCACCGACCGCCGAGCCCGCCGGCCAGCCGAGGAACCCGACAGTGCGGTAACCCGTCTCAGCCAGGTGTGCGACTGCCATCTTCGTTCCGGCGGCCCCGTCGACGTCGGCCCAGTATCCACGGGTGGGATCGTCATAAATCCGACCGAAGGAGGCGTACGGAATCCCGGCCTCCTCCAACCACGCCGGGCGGGGGTCACCGGGGTGAGTATCGGTGAGCACGAACGCATCCACCAACCGCCGGCGCACCATGTCCTGGTAGCCGCTCAGCAGCGGGAAAGCCTCCTTGGAGGCAAACGGGACCATGTGGCAGGCGTGGCGGGTGGCCGAGAGTGTCAGTGCCGTCAGAAAGGGCAGCGCGATGTCACTGGGCTGGGCGGCGACGGCGTTGAGCTCAGTCCCAACTGCCCCGGCGCGCTGGTGCCGCAGGGTGCGTGCGGCGCTGGACGGGCGGTAATGCAGGTCCTCCACCACCTGGAGCACCTTGGAGAGCGTCTCCGGCCGGACCCGTTCCGGACTGTTGATCGCATTGCTCACCGTCTGCCGGGACACACCGGCAACCCGCGCCACATCCATGATGGTGGTCCGCGTCGCGGGGCGGGTGTTCGGCATCGTGTCACCTGACTCTTGCTCTGCTTGCGTATGTGAGTAGCATTAGATCGTTCACTTGAACGTTCATAATGTGCCGCAGAGAGTGTGACCATCCGGCTGCGCTGTGAAGCTACCCGGACCAGCCGCAGTGCCCACGATGCTGACGCGGGAGCAGCCGCGTGTGACTGGGATGACCTTGAGCTCACCGGCGACGACGCCTGGAACGACTTGGTCCGCACTAACCTCAGTGATCTGAAACATCTGCTGCAGCGGGACCCGGAGGCGCCGGAGGACATTTACGCCGCTGCCGGGACTCCCTGGTATCTCACGCTCTTCGGCCGCGACTCCGTCTGGGTGGCGCGCATGATGCTGCCGCACAGCTTGCGCCTGGCCCGGGGGACGCTGCGCACTCTGGCCCGGCGCCAGGCGAGTACCACCGATCCGGCCACCGCGGCAGAGCCGGGGAAGATCCTCCACGAGGTCCGCCGGGAGACCTACTCCCAGGACGAGTTGCAGCTGCCGGCCGTCTACTACGGCAGTGTGGACGCGACTCCGCTGTGGATCGTTCTGCTGCACGAGTCCTGGCGCGCAGGGCTGGGGCTGAGCGAGGTCAAAGAGATGCTGCCGAATCTGCTGGCCGCCCTGCAGTGGCAGGCCACCGCGGTGGAGACCTCACCCGATGGTTTTCTCCGGTATGTGGATGAGAGCGGCCACGGCTTGAGCAACCAAGGGTGGAAGGACTCCGGGGACTCCATGCGCCGGGCGGACGGGTCCATCGCACCGGTACCTATCGCGCTGGTGGAGGCCCAGGCGTACGCGGTTCAGGCCGCCCTCGGCGCAGCCGAACTCCTTGACGCTCTCGGGGAGCCCGGAGGCCAGGGGTGGCGCGAATGGGCGCAAGCACTGGCCCAACGGGTCCGGGAGAAGTTCTGGGTTGAACGTGCAGGTGAGCGCTATCTGGCGATGGGCCTCGACGGTGAAGGCCACCCGATCGACGGCGTGGGCTCCAATATGGGCCACGCACTCGGCACCGGCATGCTCACCACTGAAGAAGAGGACATGGTGGTGGAGCGGCTGATGCGCCCGGATATGCTCCGTCGCTTCGGCATCGGCACACTGTCTGCGGAGAATCCCGCCTACAACCCCACCGGGTATCACTCCGGTTCCGTCTGGGTCCACGACACCGCCATCATCCTGCGCGGTCTGGCCCAAGGCGGCTACATGGCAGAGGCTGATGAGGTCTTCGATGCCCTGGTCCGGCTCAGCGCCCGCAGTCAGCACCGCTTCCCGGAGCTGATCGCAGGTGAGCCCGTGGGGGAGGAGCCGGTGCCGTATCCGGCCGCCTGCCGCCCGCAGGCCTGGTCAGCAGCCAGCGCGGCCGTGCTGCTGCAGCACGCGGATCAGCGCGCAGCCCAACTGGAACCGTCGCGCACCTGACCTCTGATAGGTATAGACACAGGCCCCGCCGCCGGGGACGCCGACCATCAGGAGGCACTGTGCCGAAAGACACCCAGACCCCCGCACCGCTGGACGTGAAGCTCACCGGAGTCCGCGGCCCCACCGGTGCCAAGAAGACGCCGTTCGCCGGGGACCCCCGTGCCCTGTGGCGGGTCACGCAGTTCAACGCGCCATTGACTCTCACCGAAGCTCCCACACGCAAAAAGGTGGCGTTCGGAGGGAAGCGCAAGGACGCCGAGCGCTCATTGAGCGAGCGGGCGCAGCTGCTGGCTGACTTGCAGGAGCTGATGTGGGCACATGTGGTGGCCGCACCAGCGCAGGAGCAGCGCGAAGTCGTCAAAGCCATCACCGCCCGCGTCCCGCGCCGGAGCCCTCAGGAGAAGGCCAGGCGTGAGCAGCTGTTCACCCCGGAGGTGGAGGCTGCCTTGGGCCGCGTTACCCGGGGTCCGCGAGTGTTGCTGGTGCTGCAGGGGATGGACGCCGCCGGCAAGGGTGGGGTGGTCAAGCAGGTGGTCAGCTCCATGGACCCCATGGGAGTGGAGGTGACAGGCTTCGGTGCCCCCACCCCGGAGGAGAAGCGCGAGCACTACCTGGAGCGGGTGATCCGGCGTCTGCCCCGGCCAGGCCATGTGGGAGTCTTTGACCGCTCACACTATGAGGATGTGCTGGTCCCTGCGGTGACCGGGAGCCGGCCGGAGTCTGAGCTGGAGGCGCGCACCGAGGCGCTGACCCTTTTTGAGCGCGAGCTCATCCGGCACGGATTCGTCATCATCAAGGTCATGCTCCACGTCTCACCGGAAGTGCAGCTGGACCGGCTGGTCTCCCGGCTGGATCGGGAGGAGAAGCATTGGAAGTACGATCCCTCTGATGCTGACGCCAGGGCGGACTTCAACCGTTACCAAAAGGTGTACGCGCAGCTGCTGGAAGCCACCGACGCCGACCATGCGCCCTGGCACGTCATCGGCGCAGACCGGAAATGGTACTCACGGCTGGCAGTCCAGGAGCTGCTCATCGCCGCGCTCGCAGACCTCAACCTGCGCTGGCCTGCTGCGGATTACGACGTCGCCGCGGAGCGGAAACGCCTGCTGGATTCCTGAGAGCGGACTGAGCCCCTCTCAGTTCATCAACGCAATGTAGAAGTTCAAGGTGGAGGCGTACACCGTCCAGCCCAGGTAGGGCAGCAGCAGCGCTCCGGCCACCGGGGAGATCAGCCAGAAACGCCAGATGGTGGCGGCAATGGCCACCGCCAGCACCAGTATCACCACCATGGCTGCCCACAGTGCGGCAGAGCCGGCCACCGGGTACCCGCCGAAGAACAACGGCGACCAGATGCTGTTGAGCACCAGCTGCGCCACGAACAGCGCCAGTGCCGGCGTGGCATTCACAGTGTGCCGCTTCCGCCATACCAGCCACGCCGCAACACCCATGGTGATGTAAAGGACCGTCCATACGGGCCCGAACACCGCGTCCGGTGGAGTCCACGGCGCCTGGTCGGCCTCCTGATACCAGCCGTCGGTCTCATCCTGGGTGAGTAGGCTGCCTACGAATCCCACAGCCAGCGGGATCCCGACGAACAGGATGAGCGCCAGAACTTGTCTCGACGTGGAGTCCGGGGTGCGCGGCAGCGGGTCCTTCTGCGTCAATGTCCAGGTCCTCTCCGTACTTCATCAGTACCCAATGGATGTCCTCGACCTTACAGTGGGGTCATGACTTCAACAGCCTCCCAGGAGCGCAAAGCTCTGGTCAGTGCCTTACGCAGCGTGACTGCCGAAGCCCCTACCTTGTGTGAGGGGTGGTCTGCTCAAGACCTGGCCCTGCACGTTGTCGTCCGTGACTCCCGGCCGGACCTGATGGTGGGCCAGCAGCTGCCGCTGGTCGGGCCCAGGGCACGCCGTGCTCTCCAGACCCTCAGGGATGCCGGGTACGAAGCGCTCGTTGACCGTGTGGCCGCTGGCCCGCCGCGGTACTTTCCGCAGAGCTTGGAACCGGTCGACGTCGCGATGAATACCCTGGAGTACTACATTCACACCGAGGATGTCCTCCGGGCCCAGCCAGGCTTCCAGCTGAGCGAACGCAGGAGGATCTCGGAGGAGCTGCGCAAACGCATATGGCAGCACGCCTCCCTGACGTTCTTTGTGATGGCCGCGCGGAAACAGAACCGTCGCATTACCTTCTTCAGCCCCGGATACGGCGCGACGACGCGCGGCCCAGCAGCTGCCCCACTGATGATGGTCCACGGCGCACCTGAGGAACTGACGCTTTGGGCTTCCGGACGCGCGGCCCACGCAGAGGCCGACATCACCGAGGCGTGATCAGCGCGGCTCATCTAACTCATGGAGCCTCCCGTCAACGGGAGAAGCGCAAGTGATGCGGTGCTGATCACATCGGTCAGCGGTTACGCGGTCCTTCGGCCATCACTTCGCTGAGCGAGGCCAGGCCGCCGTCCATTTCCAGTGCCCAAAACTCGAAGCCGCTGATATTTGTCACCTCGAGATAGCGGGCGGCGTCGTCCAGGGAATCAAATTCGTGCAGCCCATCAATTTGGAGCGTTCCGTCTTCAGTGATTACAGCGTCGACCTGATGGTCAGGGTCCAGCGGATCCAAGAGGTCCCCGGGCAAGAGGTAGCCCTCATGGAACATCGCGCTTAGAGGCCGGTCCTCCGAAGCGGGCACTTCTAAAAGGCCCACCTCCACAGGAGGCAAGGGACCGCGATCCTGACCGAGACGGTCGAAAGCGTCCCTCGTCACTCGTGCAATGAGTTGGCGTCGGCCGGACAAGAATTCGTCATAAGACAACTCGTGCCAATCTTTGGGAAGAGCATGCCAATAAAGCTGCCTCTCGAGCCATTCGTCATCTCCACGGCGTGCAGCAACTAGCTCCGGCCAGTAATCAGTGGGGGGACGACCTGAGATTTTTTGATTCGTATCCCAATCCGTAGGTGCAAAGTTAGCCGCTTGGTTGATGCGCTTGTTATCAGATAGACCGAGTACTGACTCGAGATAGTGACGAGGAAAAAGGTGGTGGCCTTCAGTGCCTTTTCGGGCTGGGAGTGCGGGATCCATCCACTCGCGAACCTTCATCCGAAGCATGAACATATCGGCATCGAGAATATTAAGAGCTGCAAGGAAGCATTGATAGATTGGGGAGAGCTTGTAGCTCGATGAGATCAACAACTGAGGAGCGTTGAATTCCCAGAAATCATTGGTGAGTGTGATGTCAATTGTCCTATTGACTAACGTCGTGAACCCAGCTGGATCCTTGCCATCGATCTCGGCAATCATGTCGAGATCTTTTTGAATCTGGGACTCGCTAGATCCCGTATAGCGACCCGTCAGTTGTGACATAAAGAACCAGCGTGCGATCAGCGTCCGCAACTGCGAAAGATCTACTTCATGGCGTGTCCGGCCCAAGAGAAAAATGACGTAGCTTGCTACCACGTTCATGTTAGAAGTGATGCCGGCATGCGAGCGAAACCCAGCCGTCTGAATTGAACGTATGAACTCAGTCCAGTGAAGCGGATTGGTCACTATAGGTAGAGCATGCCGAAGCTTATCGAGTTCACGTTCCTGTTTTGAGCTGTCCACTTGCCCAGTCGATCGGTCCTTGGCCTGAAGATTCGCATAGGCGTCAATGAGTTTTGCGCGGTTCTGACCGACCGCGACAAGTGCGCGTACTATGTGTCCGGTTTCAACTGCCATGTATGGGTTTTTGGGCGTCCAGTCGATTCGTTCACCAGCGATCTCGGAAGCTCGCTCCGGCGTCATCCTCGATGAATGGGCAAAATATTCGATCTGCTCACGGCCTTCGGGCCAGAAAACACTAAGCCAAGTGAGGATATAGTCATATGCCTTAAGGTTCACGCCCTCAGAGTTGATCCGTACGAATATGTCCGCGACCAGCCGTTTCTCGATATCCTGCTGGATATGCACGACATCGAACTGGTACTTATTTAAGTCTCCCAGCCGCGCAAAGATGCCGCTGATTCTCCGTCTATCTTCCCGTGTGACCTCTCGTCCCGACTCTTCCAGCCTTTCAACGTAATCTTCCTGGGCGTCGTAGGGAGAGTCGAACACAGTGGCGATATCACTGATCCACTCGGGCGAGCGGGTCGTCGCGGGCGTTGCGACCTCGAATCGCTCAGTGTCCGGTTGGAATGCGATTCTGATCGACTTCAATTGATAGCGCTCATCCTGGACCGGATGGCCCTTGATGGCTGCGTAAAGGCTGGTCAATCGCTGCTGCCCATCGACTATCTGATGGGCAGCAGCCACCCGCGACTCACCAGAAATTGACCGGGTAGAGTCTTCCTCCGCGACGTCCCAGAACATGAGGGTCCCCACGGGGTAGCCGCGGTACATCGAATCAAATAGATCGCGGACCTTGGTGGTGGGCCATACGAATGGTCTCTGCAAGTCGGGCAAACTGATGCTGCCTCGTTCTACAGCAGCAACGAGTTGCTCTACCTGCCAGGGTGTGGTCTTGAAGATGGACGCCATATCAACTCCGATCGACTCGAAAAAGTAATGAACCCGCAAATGAAGCAACCATGTCACCGTCAAACCAAATTCTATCTTTTCCAGGCTTTCCGTAGTGAACCTCACGGTGATCAAACACAACGTTTGGTCGGTTCGGAATGAGGATCGTACTCTCGAGGTGCAAGTTGTTAGAGATTGGCTACTCTCAGTCGGGCCTGAGCAGCGAATTCGCGCCGGCTTTGCCGAAAGCCAGCTACGCCCAGAACGTTCAGAGTTGACCGATGACCTTGATGTCGTATGCCGTGACCAGCACGGCCGTGGCTGAGCCTCCGATGGCGGTGTCATACGTCAACGCACCCTCGACCTCGACGAGCATCCTGACGTGATCGCCCTGCACCACGTCTGAAAAAACACCCTCGCGGCCGGCGATCACCATAGTATTGACCTCGTAGTCAATCCACCGGTACTTCTGAGTCGGGCTGGTCTCGACACGAATGGTGAAGTTTCCTGTAGCGGCGTCTGCTTGGGTCACGTATCCGTACAGTCTGTATTTTTCTCCCTTGTGGGAGTCTGGGTCCCGTTCTACCAGTGCCCAGTCCCGTTCCGAAGGTGATTCGTAATTCGCCGGGTCCATCTGTGCGGCTTCTTCTTGGGCTTGCCGTTCTTCCTCTTCCCGCGCCTTCTCGGCCTCTTCACGTTCCTTCTCCGCCTGCACCCAGTCCTCATGGCTGGCCGAAACCTCGTCACGAATCTTCGCGACTTCGTCCGCTGCCACGACGAGCTCAGAGGTCAAGGTCTCGAACGACTCCCCGCTAGTTTCGTCAGGTGCCTTTTCGATGGTTTCTTTCCAGGTGTCAATATTGTCGGCCAGCTCGTCATGAAGCTCGGCGTCCAGCACTTTGTCCGACGTGGATTCCAGCAACTCTTCTGCCTCGGCCAGCTCGCTTTGTGCCTCTGATACTTGCGTCTCATATTGAGAACGATGCTCAAGCGCTGTGTGCAGGGAGGAAGTAATTTCATCTACGCCGCCAATGCTCTCGGAGATGGCCGCTATGCGGTCCTCGACTCCAAAGCTGATTGAACCCGGTGCATCCTCCGCTAAGAGCTCTTCGACGTTCTCAAGATGAGATTCCAGGTCAGTCAAAGTTTCCGGTTCTAGCGTGTCCGCTTCTTGGAGCAATTCTGCGGCGGAAGTGTGGACGGCTACGAGGTCAGCTCGGGCGTTCTTGAAATTCTTCAACTTCTCACTATTGGACGCAGCCAACGCCACTAAGCCAGTGCCGATGCCGAGAACCAGGATAATGCCAAGGGCGAATGCGGTGATGATCAGGCGACGGCGCCTCCCCCCGGGTTTATTCTCGTTTTCACGTGCGACCGGGTCCGAGGTTTCGCCTGGTGCAGTGTGTTCTGACGGCACATTTTTCACGGGGCTACCACCCATCAGAAGGCTTTGTAAGGCTCGCCTTAACGTGGCAACCAGAATACGCCATGGGTGACGTATATCACAGGGTCAGGTGCCAAGCTTCTTGGCCTCTGCGTGTTCAGACAATTCGCGAGGTTTTCGGAGTGATTCTCCACTTCAGCCTACCGCCGGGTACGGATCTAAGGAGCGCCCGGGCTCGCCCGTGCGGGTGAATTAGGCGTCTGTCGGTTTCACCGTCCGCCAGGTCGGGTGGCGGAGGCGGTGGTCGCGGGTGATGCCGGAGTGCTTGACCTCGGCGTGGATCTTGGGGGTGACCCAGGTGGCGTCGCTGGCGTCCTCCCGGGGGACGTCGTGGACCGGGGGAGTCTTGCGGGTGATCGTCTCCAGCTGCTGACGGATCTCCGTCAGTTCAGCGTCGCTGAAGCCGGTACCGACCCGGCCTGCGTAAGTGAGCTCGCCGTCGTCGTCCTCTATTGCAAGAAGCAGGGAGCCGAATGTCTTGGCGCGGCCGCTCTTACCTTGGCGCCAGCCGATGATGACGACGTCGGCGTGGTTGTCATGTTTGATCTTGATCCACTCATCGGATCGCTTCCCCGCCCGGTACGTGCTCTTGGCACGCTTGGCCAGGATCCCCTCCAGCTTCAGCTCCTCACTGATCTCTACGGCGTGGTCCAACTCGTCACCCAGATCCTCCGGGACCTGCACCTGCTTGCCGGAGGCGACAAGCTCCCGCAGAATTTCGCGACGTTCCGTATAGGGACGGTCGGTGAGGTCACCGTGTTCGGCGGTGTGGAGTACATCGAAGACCATGTAGTGGACCGGGATGCGCTCGGCCGCACGGTCGATCTCACGCTTCTTGGTGAGCCGACCCCGGCGCTGCAGCAGACCGAAATCGGGCCGGTGGGAAGAGTTCAGCGCTACCACCTCTCCGTCGAGCACTGTGCCGGGCGGGGCGAGGTCGGCGAGTTCAGCCAACTCCGGGAAGACCGTGGTGTAGTCCTTACCGTTGCGGCTGCGCAGCTCCACCGCCCCCGGGGTGTCCTCTTCGTTGGGGTGGTGGACTGCGGAGAGGATCCGGTAGCCGTCCCACTTGGCTTCGAAGATCCAGTCTTCGCCGCGCAAGTCTTTCGCCGCGCCCATCGTGGCGAGCATGGGGGAGGGCAGCGGGTCCGGCAGCGAAACGGGCTCGTCCTTCGCCGTGCGGGAGTAAGGTGTTGTCTTGGAGTCGGCCTTGCCCTGGGTTGGTGACTTCTTGGCGGGGGACTTCCGCGCTGCCGACTGCTTCGGCTGGTCTTTCATCAGCCGGATGAGCCAGTTCTTGCCTTTCTCATCGGTCTGCACCAGGGCGTAGCGCCGCGGTACGCCGCCCAGGCCGCCCTCGGGCTGACCGTGGAGGACGAAGACCACTTTCTTCTTCTCCCACTTTTCGATCTCCACGGTGCCCGAATCCCAGATGAAGACCTCACCACCGCCGTATTCGTTCTTGGGGATAGTGCCTTCGAACTCGGCGTACTCGATGGGATGATCCTCAGTCTGCACCGCCAGGCCCTGCCCGCCGACCTCCAGCGGCGGGCCCTTCGGCACCGCCCAGGAGACCAGCACGCCGTCGCGCTCCAGCCGAGTGTCATAGTGCAGCGCGGTGGCGTGATGTTCCTGAATCACGAAGATCGGGTTGCCCTCACGGGCGGCAGGGGAGTCTTCAGGCACGGGCTCAGGGGTCTTGGCGGCGTCGCGCATAGACCGGTACTTGGTCAGCGCATCCTCAATGTCCTTGGTCTTCTGCTGTGTCTTCTTCGGCGCCGGCTCCGCCACCGCGGGTGAGTCGGCCTCCCCGGGGTCGGTGTAGCGCCCGAAGTCTGCCAGGGGGTCAGTTCCCTCGGCGACGCGTTCCAGCACTTCCTGGAAGGTCAACTGTCCCAGGTCTGGGTCTTTCAGCTCCTCCCAGGTCCGCGGGGCGGCCACCCAGGGTTGGGGCCGGCCGCGCAGCGAATACGGTGCCACGGTGGTCTTGTTGGCGTTGTTCTGCGACCAGTCAATGAAGACTTTGCCTTTGCGGGCGGTCTTCTTCATCTGGCTGACGACTTCCTTGGGGTGGTCTGCTTCCAGTGACCTCGCCAGCTCCTTGGCCACCTCTGAGACCTGGTCCGAGGTGTAGGAGCCATCCAGTGCGGCATAGAGGTGGATGCCCTTGGACCCGGAGGTCACCGGCACACTGGGCAGGCCGATGTCATCGAGGACTTCCCGGCACCAGCGGGCTACCTGCGCACAGTCGGTGACATCGGTGCCCGCCCCCGGGTCCAGATCCAGCACCAGGCGGTCCGGGTTCCGCCGCTCCGCCACGGGAGGTTCACCCTCCTGATCCTGGGGGATGAAGGGGGCGACGCTGGCATCGAACCTCCATTGCGGCACGTGCAGTTCCAGTGCGGCCACCTGCCCGAACCAGGCCAACACTGCTTCATCCTCCGCCAGGGGGTAGATGTTGACGTGATCGGAGTGCTGCATGCCCAACCGCGGGACCCAGGCGGGCGCGGAGTCCTCCAGATTCTTCCGGAAGAACGCATCCTTGGGATCGTCGGTGGTGCCCGGGCCGTCCGGCCAGCGTTTGCGGGTCACTGCGCGGCGGCGAATATGAGGCAGCATCACCGGGGCGATGGTCTGGAAGTACTCGATGACCTCAGCCTTGGTGGTTACGGCCTCCGGGTAGAGGACCTTCTCCAGATTAGTCAGCTTCAGCTTCCTGCCCGCCACGGTCACCGTCTGCTGCTTCGATCCCATGGTCCTATTCTGGTGTCAGGCGCCTTAGTGTTGGCTGGACCCACCCGGCGGTCGGGCTTGTACAGTGAAGGTCCAGACACGTGACGGGGGGCCACATGAGCCGGCAGATCATCCTGACCGAGGAGTTCGCCCAGGCCTTGAAACTGCTCCACGGTGGGCAGAACCTCTTCCTCACCGGCAAGGCCGGCACTGGTAAGTCCACGCTGATCCGGCGATTCATGGCCGAGACTGACCGCAACGTCATCGTCACCGCCCCCACCGGGATTGCCGCGCTGAATGTGGAGGGCTACACCATCCACCGGCTGTTCAGCCTCCATCCCAGCACTACCCTCGCCGACATCCGCCACGGCCGGTACTACCCGGGGCGGTTCGCGGAGACTCTGCGCACTCTACAGACGCTCATCATTGACGAAGCCTCCATGGTGCGGGCGGATCTGTTCGATCAGCTCGTGGCAGCCTTGGAGCGGTTCGGGCCGCGTCCAGGCCGCGCGTATGGGGGAGTGCAGCTGGTGCTGGTGGGGGACCTGCTGCAGCTACCCCCTGTGGTGCCGGAGTACGAACAGCAGGTCTTTGAGACCACCTACTCCACGCCTTACTTCTTTTCAGCCGCGCAGTACCGCGAGCAGGACGTCCCCACTGTGGCGCTGACCCACGTGTTCAGGCAGCAGGGTGATCCGCGGCTGACCTCCCTGCTCAACGCTGCCCGCGAAGGTGTGCTGCTCCATTCCGCCCGGGAGGAGCTCAACACTCGGGTGGACCCCGAATTCGAGCCGCCCGAGGGCGAGTTCTGGCTGACCCTGGCCACCACCAACCGGATCGCTCATGCCCGCAACCGGCAACGGCTGGACAAGCTCGACGCCGCCGAGCACCGCAGTATTGCCCAGCTGACCGGGGAGACCGAGGGTTTCGAACCCCCCACGGCCAGCGAGCTCGTTTTCAAGGTCGGCGCGCAGGTGATGTTGCTGAACAACGACCCTGCAGACCGATGGGTCAACGGCACTCTAGGCCAGATCAGCCGGGTCGGGACCACCGCTGACGGTGAGGTCAGTGTGCAGGTTCAGCTGCGTGACGGTCAGACGGTGACGGTGACTCCGCACCGGTGGGAGATCACCCAGCCGCTGCCTGATGGGGAGGGGGTCTCTCACCGAGTGGTCGGCTCCTTCACCCAGCTGCCGTTCAAGCTTGCCTGGGCCATCACCATCCATAAATCCCAAGGCCAGACCCTCGACCGGCTGGTGGTGGACTTACGCGGTGGGACCTTCGCGCCGGGGCAGCTCTATGTTGCACTGAGCCGGGCCACGTCTCTGGAGGGACTGGTGCTCTCCCGTCCGGTACTGCCCAAAGACATGAAGACCGACCGCCGGATCCTGAAGTTCCTGCGCCGCACCACCGCCCCGGACGCCGAGCACCGGTACTGCGCAGTGGAGGTGCTGACGGTGGGGAATGAGGGGACCCGCGATCGGCCCCGGCCGGTGGAGATCGCGGTGGCCTTTGAGGACGGCACAGCCATCAGCACACTGGTGAACCCGCAGCGGGACCTGGCCGATGCGCGCGCGGCCTACGGGATCTCTGCCGCGGATGTGCTCCTGGCGCCCTCACTGGCTGAGGCGTGGAGCCTGATCAGCCACGCGGTGGCCGGGTGCACGCCTGTGGGGGCGGGGATCGAGCGCACCCTGGGGTTGATCGACTTTGAGCTCAAACGTTTGGGGCAGGTGGTTCCCATGGCGTTCGGCATGGAGGTCGCCGGCGCGGGCACCCGGGGGCACAAATCAGCGCTCGACGCCGCCCGGGCCGCGTTGGCCAGCTTTGACCCGCACCCTGCCCCGACTTCCTCGGCTGCCCCATTCGAGGAACCCGACACCGAGCAGGACGGAATCGGGTATCTCCTCACTAGGGATGCGGGGACACCGACGCCGTCCTTCGACCACCTGCCCGGGCTGGCTGCCCTGTTGGAGATCTCACGTGACGTCGGGGCGATGCTGCAGGGTGACGCCGCCGGTGCGGACTGTCCGGACAGCGCAGACGCACGGCAGGGTGAGAACGAGTGGCATCAAGCCGCCCGGCCGCTGCTGGCGGATCAGCTTCGCACTGCTGTGGAGCGGGTCCCGGTCCCGGCGGAGCTTGCCCAGCGGATCCGTGAGGTGGAACAGCTCCTGGGTGAGCCGATACTCCCGGAGTCGGACGGGGATGAAGCTGAGCTCCTGTTAGATAAGGTCCTGGCCTCCGGGGCCCGGGTCTGCTTCACCGGAACCACCATCGGTCCGGACGGACGCGAGTGGTCCCGGGAGGATATGCATGCCCTGGCTGAGCAACGCGGTCTCGCGCCGGTGAAGAACGTCTCGAAGACGCGCTGCGATGTGCTGGTCGTAGCCGAATTCGGCACCCAGTCCCGCAAAGCCCAAAACGCCCAACAGTGGGGCAAACCGGTCATCGAAGCCACCGACTTCTTCGCCTGGGCGGGGTTGAATTGACGCGTTGCCCCGCCGTCAGCTGGGGTGTCCGGCGTCGCTGCTGGTGAGGAATCCGCGCAGGACATTGGTGAAGACTTGGGCCTGTTCGGCATGGACCCAGTGTCCGGCGTCGTTGATGGTGGTCAGGGTGGTGCGTGGGAAGAGCCGGCGCATGGCGGGAGCGTACTTGTCCTGGATGTAGTCCGACTTCTCCCCGCGGATCCACAGAACCGGACCCTCATAGGTGGAATCAGTCAAGTCAGGAAAGCCCCCGATGATCGGCAGAGAGTCACGCAGCAGCTTCAGGTTGACCTTCCAAGTGAAGCCATCACTGGACCGCACTAGGCTCTGCAGAAGAAAGCCGCGCACCATCTTCTCCGGGATGGCGTCCTGTAGGAGCGCGTTCGCCTCACTCCGGGACGTCAGGTTCTCGATGTCCAGTGCTGCCAGGCTGTCCAGCAGGTGCTCAAACTCCTGCATCGACTCCCGTGCCACCGGTGAAATGTCCGCCACCACCAGACGGCTGACCAGTTCCGGGTGACGCAGCGCCAGGACCATCGCCACTTTTCCACCCATGGAATGCCCCAACAGGTTGATGGGGCCCTCGCTAGCTACAGTGCGCCGCAGGTGGTCCGCCACAATGTCCGCCTGGTCGATGTAATCGAAGTCCTCAGTCCAGTCTGAGGCCCCGTGGTTGGGCAGGTCCACCAGCACGGACTGAAATTCTGGGACCAGGCCTTTAGCGATCTGGGTGAAGTTCTTCCCCTGCCCGAACAACCCAGGCAGAAAGGCGACGATTTCCCCGGCCTCGCCAATGGTCTGCGTATTGATCCTCAGTGTGTCCTGGGGCATGAGGCCTCTTCCTGTTCGGCGGCGAGCACTAGCACCTGACAGGATACGCACCCGGAAGCGCTTGGCGCGGTAAGCCATCAGGGTTTTGCCAAGGCCCTGATGGTTAGATACCACTCTGACCGCAACCCAGAGCAACCGCGAGGACAGGTGATCGGCCAATGCGCGCCATATGGACCGGAGAAGTGAGCTTCGGACTGGTGTCCGTGCCGGTGAAGCTCTACTCAGCGACCAAGAGCCATGATGTCAGCCTTCATCAAGTTCATGACGCCGACGGCGGCCGCATCCGCTATCAACGCCGCTGCGAAGTCTGTGACAAGACCGTTGACTACAAGAACATCGACCGCGCCTACGACGACGGCGAAAAGTCTGTCATCATCACCAAGGACGAGCTCAGCGACCTGCCGGCTGATGAGTCCAAGGAGATCTCTGTCGAACAGTTCGTTCCCGCCGATCAGATCGACTCGATGGTGATGGATAAGTCCTACTACCTGGAGCCTGTCGGGAAGAACGCCAAAGCCTATGTGCTGCTGCGGCGCACCCTCGACGCCGCTGACCGTTCCGCAGTGGTGACCTTCACCTTGCGGTCCAAGACCAGACTAGGTGTGCTACGGGTCCGCGGCGACGTGATCGTCCTGCAGGGCATGCGGTGGGCAGATGAGATGCGCGAGCCTGAATTCGACATTCCAGCATCCAAGGTCTCGAAGAAGGAGCAGGAGATGGCCTCCTCCCTGGTGGAGTCTTATAGCGAAGACTTTGACCCCGAAAGGTTCACCGATGAGTACCAGGAACAGTTGCAGACTCTGATCGACGAGAAGCTCGAATCCGGTGAGGAGATCGACACTGAGGCGACCTTCGGCGACGTCGACGACGAGGACGAGGGTGACGGCAACGTGGTTGACCTCATGGAGGCGCTGAAGAAGTCGGTCGACGACCGCCGGAAGAAGTCCACGAAGAAGTCAGGCGAGAGCAAGAAATCTGCCTGAGCGGGTTGGCTGTGCAGGTGGTGGGTGAGTGATTAGGCAGGTGCGATGCCGCGCGGGTGGTGCTCCCACACTGCCTCGGCATCACGCAAGCGTCCCGCCCCCTGGCGCACTGCGTACAGCGCCAGTATTCCGACCACCGTTGCCGGGTTGTGCAACCGTCCACCGAGGGCCGCTTCAACTGCCTCGGCCAGCTCCACCCAGGCGAAGCCCAGTTCGGCTTCTTCAGCTTCCCGCGCATGACGTTCAGCCGCAGGCACGTCACTGAGACCCTCCGCCAGGTAGACCCGAATGGCCTCATTCTGCCCACCGGGTGTGGTGAAGAAGTCGGCCAGCACATGCCAATTGGCCGCAGTCAAGTCTGCCTCTTCGGCCAATTCTCGCTGCGCAGCTGTGAGCATTGGCTCGCCCGGGAGATCCAGCAGCCCTGCCGGAACCTCCCACAGATTCATGCGCACCGGGTGCCGGTACTGGTTGATCAGCAAGATCCGGTCGGCCGCGTCGACAGCGACCACGGCGACCGCACCGGGATGAGTGACGAAGACACGGGTGAGTTCGTCACCCAACTCGCCAAAGTTGAAGCGTTCCTCTGCCACGTTGAACACCGGGGTGCTCAGCAGAACCCCCGAAGTGGTGATCGGGTACTCAGCTGCGGAATCGCGCAGGTTCATTTACTCAGCCTACGGCCAATTACAGTCCGACGACGCCCCCACGCCGATGGCGTCCAGTAACCTCTCAGCGCAAGTTCTGTGACTGGGGAGCGTCATTAAATACGTTGTGTCACTGAAGGATGTACATCCACCGCCGAGCCATTGACGGAGTTGAGCTGCCATGCCGGGTCCAGTCACCGCCAGCAGCGCACTGTCCCTGCTCGGCGCCACGGCTGTGGGTGGCTCACTTGTCGCCTGTTCCGCGGAGGAGCCGGAGATCGACACAGTGGACCCTAACGATCTGGACCCTGAGATTCTGGAGCCGGAAGAGGCGCGCGGTGGTGATCCGCAACGCCAGGGGAGAGGCGTGTGCGATCTGCTCAGTGGGGACGAGATTGAGTCAGTCCTCACTGACCCGGTGGCTGAAGGTCAAGCCATCGGTGAACTCGGCGAAGTTGAAGCGTGCCAATGGCCACACCGCCAGCATGACAAGAGCCAGGACGTCCAAGTGCTCAGGATCAGAGACGGCGAGATCCCGGGCGAAGAACTATTTGCCAGCATCGCCCACGGGGAGGCCACCCAGGTGCCGGGCGGGGAGGAGGCGGCGTTCAACGAAAACACACAGAGCCTCTGGGTCCGCTCACAGGAGACCGTACTGCAGCTGCAGCTGTCCGGATTCGACGCCGAAGAGGAGGCGTTCGTCGAACTGGCTGAAGTGATGGTCGAAAACCACTGAACCGGAACCCTCTGGGCCGGAGGCATGACATAAGGTGTGTGGCAGAGGCACCAAACACCGCATAGGGAGCATGAATGATCCGCATTGTGCTGGTCCGGCACGGAGAAACCGAGTGGAACAAGGCCCACCGACTGCAAGGCCGATCCGATATTCCACTGGCCGAATCCGGGACGCTGCAGGCGCAGATCACCGGAGGCTTCGTCCGCGCGCAGACCCCGCAACAGGGGTATGTCTCGTCATTGCTGCGCACTCAGCAGACCTTCACCCAGTTCGGACTGGACCTGCAGCCGAGTATCCGCCCGGACCTCGCGGAGCAGGATCTGGGCGAATGGGAGGGCGGTTACGCCGCAGAGATCAGAAGCCGGTTCCCTGAACAGTTTGAAGCGTGGCGTGCTGGAACCTTCACTCCGGCCGGGGGCGAGTCCTATCAGCAGTTGGTGACCCGGATGCGGGGAGCATTCTTTGACATGGTGCGCCGTACCGCAGACATCAGTCCCAGCGCCTCCGCTGATCTGAGCTTCGACGTTCGCACCGCAGTGGCGGTCTCCCACGGGGCTGCGCTGCGCGTGCTGTTCGAGGGCCTACAGCTCATTGATCGCCACCAGTTCATTCCACTGACCCCTGCCGCTGTCAGTGTGATCGACATCCCCCTGCACCGGGGTCCGGTCTCCTCCTCGCTTCCGGGAGGGGGATTGCAGGATGGGCACGATCTTGATGCTGAGTCGGCGCTGATCCGCAGCCTGACCGATGAGCAGATTACTGAGCTGTGCCGCCTGCGGCTGATCAATCTTTCACCGGAGCTGCTGAACCCGGCGTCAACCGACACTGTCGCCATCGGATGAGCTCCGTGACCTCTGACTCACAGGAACCCACGCCACGTTGGCGCGAGCGCATCCTCGGTGGTGGGGTGGAGCCAGATCCGCGCTTCACCCTGGCCAATGAACGCACCTTCCTCTCCTGGATCCGGACCTCACTGGCTCTACTGGCCGGCGGAGTGGCAGTCGAGGCGCTGACTCAACAGATCTTTGAGCCCCAGGTGCGCACACTGCTCGCAGTAGTGCTGCTGGTGCTCGGGGCCCTGCTCGGCGCTGGGGCGTTCACCCGGTGGTTGCGGATCGAACGCAGCCTCCGGAACCACCGGCCGCTGCCGCTGCCGCTGATCGCCCCGCTGCTGGGGGTAGGAGCAGCGGTCATCACCGTGGTGCTCATCATCACCCTGGTGCAGGGCTAGCACGTGGCGGCGGCAGCGCTGACGCATCAGGACCCGGGGCTGCAGCCGGAGCGGACCCTGCTGTCCTGGACCCGTACCTCCCTGCTGCTGTTGGTGGTGGCCGGTTTCATGCTCCGCTGGGCGCCCTATCATGGGGCCGCAGTGCTCGGACTGTTCTGCGCAGCGGCGGTGGTCTCAGCCGGGGCGTCAGTGAGCCAGCGGCGTCGTCTGGGCAAAGCGGTCCGCGGCATCACCCGGGAGAGTTATCCGCCTGCTATCGGGACTGTGGCCGCGCTGGCGCTCGCGGTGGTGGTCCTGACAGCGGCAGCACTGGTGATGCTCGCAGTCACGTGAGCGAGGCCTGGGAGGTGCCGCGGCGACGTCGTGATCGCTTTTCTACCCTGCGGCGCGGTAAGTTAGACCACCGTGGCACTGACTATTGGCATCGTGGGACTCCCCAATGTGGGCAAGTCGACCCTCTTCAACGCACTGACCAGGCAGACCATTCTGGCCGCGAACTATCCGTTTGCGACGATTGAGCCGAACGTAGGGGTGGTGAACCTCCCGGATGAGCGGCTCGACACCCTGGCGGAGATCTTCGGTTCGGCCAAGATTCTTCCGGCGACGGTCTCCTTTGTGGACATTGCCGGCATCGTCAAAGGCGCGTCCGAGGGGGAGGGGCTGGGGAACCAGTTCCTGGCCAATATTCGCGAGGCCCATGCCATCGCTCAGGTGGTGCGTGTGTTTGAGGATGAGAACGTGGTGCACGTTGACGGCAAGGTCGACCCCACCAGCGATATGGAGACCATCAACACCGAGCTGATCCTGGCGGATATGCAGACTTTGGAGAACGCCATCCCGAAGCTGGAGAAGCAGGTCTCGGGGAAGAAGGCTGACAAGGCTACCTTGGAGGCCTACCTGGAGGCACAGAAAGTGCTCGAGGACGGCCGGACGGTGTTTGCAGAGGCGACGTCCCTGGATATGGAGCAGCTGCGCGGGCTGAACCTGCTCACCGCCAAGCCGCAGATCTTTGTGTTCAATGCCGATGACAGCGTCCTGGGCTCGGCGGAGAAACAGGCCGAGCTCGCTGAGCTGGTGGCTCCGGCTGAAGCCGTGTTCCTGGATGCGAAGCTGGAGGCGGACTTGGTGGAGCTCTCCGCTGAAGAGGCCCGGGAGATGCTGGAGATGAACGGGCAGGATGAGTCCGGCTTAGACCAGTTGGCGCGGGTGGGTTTCCGCACCCTGGGGCTGCAGACGTACCTGACCGCCGGGCCTAAGGAGTCCCGAGCGTGGACGATCAATAAGGGTGCCACCGCTCCGGAGGCAGCTGGTGTGATCCACACTGACTTCCAGCGCGGATTCATCAAGGCCGAGATCGTCAGCTTCGAGGATCTGGTGTCAGCTGGCTCCATGAACGATGCCAAAGCTGCTGGCAAAGTCCGGCTGGAAGGCAAGGACTATGTCATGAAAGACGGCGACGTANCGAGTTCAAAAGCGGACTAACCTCTGGGAGGCGCTGACTGCCTACGCAGAATTGGGCAGGATGTTGTGGTGGGTCTGCCTAACGTTCGTGTCGGTGTTCAGGATTTTTTTTGGAAGAGAAATAGAGGCAGGGTCTCAGGCTGCGCATACGCCTGTCTGTGGAAGATTGAGGTCACGGGCTGAGGCGTCTTGGCCCGCTAGGTGCGCAGCAATCGAACGCACCTGCTCATATCCGGTGGCCATCAGAAAGGTGGGCGCTGTTCCATAGGACTTCATGCCGGTAATGAACAGGTCAAGTTCTGGATGGGCTAGGACGTCGGCGCCGTGGGCGGGCACGGTCCCGCAGGAATGTAGGGCTGGGTCGATCAGTGGTGCCAGCTCTCGCGGGGCACCGAGTACTGGGTCCAGGTCTAGTTTCAGCTCGGCCAGTGCTGTGTGGTGAGGTCTGAAGCCTGTCGCGGAGACCAGCCAGGTGACGGTGAATTCTCGTCCGTCGGTGAATGTGACGGTCAGTGACTGGTCTGTTGCACCAAGGTTCTCGACGGTTGCTGCCGTGAGCAGGTTGATCTGTCCGGTGTCGACCCGTTGCCTGAGCTGCTGGCCCAGTGCCCCTCGTTGGGGCAGCTGGTCTGCCGGTCCTCCTCCGTAGCTGCGCTCGGGGTCCTGTCCGCCGATCGCCCACCAGATCTCGGTGGCGGGCTCCTTCTGCTGGAGGGCTGTGAGGCTCAGGAGGGTGTTGATCGCGCTGTGCCCGGAGCCCACGACCATGATGCGCTGGCCCTTAAGTCGCTCTTTGTCGGTGCCAAGCACATCCGGCAGCGCGCCGAGTATGCGCTCCTGTACTGCTGGGTTCTGCTCTCCTGGGGCTGGTTGGCCGGATTGGCCGAGTCTATTGGGCTGGCCCCAAGTGCCCGAGGCGTCGATCACCGCACGAGCCGTCACCTTATCCGGACTCTTGCGACCTTCAGTGCGGAGCAGGAATCCTCCGGCTTCCAGTCCTTCATGGTTGCGGCTGACCTGGATGACTTTCGTGCCAAAGCGGATGCGTTGGCGTAGTTCAGGGGTGGCAGCCAGGGGGCGGAGGTAGCTTTCGACAAGTTCTGCACCGGTTGGCAGTGCTGTGGGGCGGGGAGAACTCCAGCCGGACTGTTCGAGGAGACGGCGAGCCGCACTGTCGATGTTGTATTGCCATGGCGAGAAGAGTCTGATGTGGCCCCATTGACTGACGGCCGCCCCGGCGGCATCTCCGGCTTCAAGGACCAGGGGCTCCAGGCCGTGCTCTAAGAGGTGTGAGGCTGCAGCTAGTCCGACAGGGCCGGCCCCTATGACCGCGACTGGGAGTTGTTGCGTGTTCATCAGGTCTCCTTATGAATGTTAGGGCTGCTGGTCAGTCGGTGGTCTTCGCGGCTGCGGTATCCAGGCCCAGTGTCTGCATCAGTTCCTCGACCCGGGCTTTGATCTGGTCGCGTATGGGCCGCACATCGGGGAGTTCTTTGCCGGCGGGGTCCTCCAACGGCCAGTCCTCGTAGCGTTTGCCCGGGTAGTAGGGGCAGTCGTCTCCGCAGCCCATGGTGACCACCACATCCGACTCCTGGAGCATGTCGGCGGAGAGCTCGTTGGTGGTCCGTCCCGAGATATCGATGCCGACCTCGGCCATGGCCTCCACGGCCACCGGGTTGATCTCCTCGGCAGGCTGGGTTCCCCCGGAGTACACCTGGACCCGGTCGCCGCCGAGTTCACGGAGGAAGCCTGCGGCCATCTGGGAGCGTCCGGCGTTGTGCACACAGACGAAGGTGACAGTAGGCAAATGCTGGGATGGGTCGGTGAGAGGGGTCATTGCTGCTCCTTAGATATTGAGTACGCGTTACGCGTCAGAGTTAATGAACCAGTCGCGGGTTTTTTCACCCAACCAGCGGGCGGGTAGATTCCTACTCGTTTGAAAGGTTGGATCCCGTGTCAGAACAGCAGAAATCATCCGCCTCGACTGGGGGTAAGCGTACCCGGCTGGGGCCGTCGGAGAAGTATGAGATCTATGTCAACGTGCTCTCTGGTCAGGCCACTCAGCGTGAGGCCGCTGAACGGTTCCAGGTGGATCGTTCTGTAGTGGTCCACGCCTGTCGGGTCGCCAAACAGGGCGCTCTGGACGCTTTGGCGGCTTCGGTGCCGGTCCGTCGGGCAACGACGAAGAGTGCGGAGCAGCGTCAGCTGGAAGAGGCCCAGGCAGAGATTGAACGGCTCCGGGCCACCGTGACGGAGCAGGCTGTGGAGCTGTATCTGCATCCGGGAAAATCGCGTTGGGGCTAAACGCCGGCCTGGTCCCGCCGCGAGCAGACGCGATCGTCAAGGCTGGGCTGCTGGAACTTATCGACTACGCCGACCGTGAGGGCGATTGGTCTCTGCGTCGGGCCGCGGCGGTGCTGGGTCTGGATCATGTGCGGGTGATCCGCTGGCAGCACCGGGCCCAGGCTGGTCGGCTTGATGATGCCCCGCCCGGGCCGGATGAGGCGGCCCACGCGCTGCTGGCCGCTGAGCGGGAAGCGATCCTGCAGATCGCAGAAGGCTGGGCTGAGATTGACCGGTCGCACCGAAAGCTGGCCCACCGTGGCTCCCGGCTTCAGGCCTTCTACGCTTCCGAGTCCACCGTGCTGCGGGTCCTACGGGAAGCTGGCCTGCGACTTCCCGGACCCGCAGCCCGGGAACCGCTGGAGCCCCGCGCTTGGCCCGAATGGGCTGAACTGGTGCCAGGGGTGATCATGATCTATGACTTCACCCATTTCACCCGCGCACACCGCTGCGTGGTCGCGGTGATCGACGTGATCTCCAAATATTGGCTAGCGACTGTGGTCTCGGCTGAGGAGTCCTCCACCCAGGTCGAGGTCGCCTTCACCCGCGCGCTGGTCGCTGAGGGCAAAGAGCACCTGCTCGATGCCGACCTGCTCCAGGAGCTGGCTACCGGGACTGTGCCAGATAATGATGAGCGGATCCCAGTACTGCTGGCGATCTCTGAACCGTACTGGGTTTGGTTCCGTCCTTGACGTGTCCTGGGTT
>NZ_VAWA01000021.1 GCF_005771565.1 Nesterenkonia sphaerica | reverse complement strand
GGTTACTACACCCTCATCTGCGAAGAGCCCGATAACCTCACCGCGACCCTCCGCGACCGACGCCGCAAGGGCGGGCCGGTCGCCGTGTTCGACCCGCAACACCTCGCCGAGGGCATCCCCGCCGGGCTGCGCTGGTCGCCCATTCGCGGGTGCGACGATCCGCTGACCGCGATGATCCGCGCCAACGGCCTCGCCGCCGCCACAGGCCTCAGTGCTGGCGGGGTCGAGTCCGGCGGGTTCTGGGAGGGCAAGACCCGCACAGCACTCCAGAGCCTGCTGCACGCTGCCGCGCTCGACGGCCGCCAGCCGGCCGAGCTGTTCAGGTGGACTCTTGATCCCAGCGCGGCGTCGGAGGCCGTCGCGATCCTCAACTCGCACCCGAACGCCGCGATGGGCTGGGACGACTCGCTAGCCGCGATGATCGACGCCGACCCCAAGACCCGCGACAGCATCTGGCAAGGCGTCTCCCTCGCGCTCGCAGCCCTCGCCGACCCGCGCGTGCTCGATGCTGTCACGCCAGGACCGCACGAACACTTCGACCCCGAGACCTTCCTCACCGAACAAGGCACCCTCTACCTACTCGCCACCGGTGCCGGAGCGGGAGCCTCCGCGTCGCTGGTCGCGGCGTTCGTCGAAGACCTCATCGAAACCGCCCGCCGACTCGCGGCACGCTCACCGGGAGCCCGGCTCGACCCGCCGCTGTTGCTCGCGCTCGACGAGATCGGAAACCTCGCGCCGCTGCCGTCACTGCCGACGCTCATGGCCGAAGGTGGCGGCACCGGGATCACGACCATGCCGGTCTTGCAGTCCCTCGCCCAGGCTCGCGACAGGTGGAGTGAGCATCAGGCCGGCGCGATCTGGGACGCCAGCATCGTCAAGATCATCCTCGGCGGCGCATCCAACAGCCGTGACCTCCAAGACCTCTCCACGCTCATCGGAGAGCGCGACGAGTACACCGACAGCGTGACCCTCGGCGACCACGGCACCCGCTCGAATCAGCGCTCGATCCGCCGCGTCCCGATCCTGCCGCCAGACCGCATCCGAACACTGCCGTTCGGCACCGGCATCACGATGCTGCGCTCTGCGCCGCCCATCGTCACCGACCTGCGCGCCTGGCCGACCCGGCCCGACGCAGCGCAGCTCCGCACTGACCGCGACGAACTCGAAGCGCTTCTGCGCCACCGTCCCGCCTCCTGACGACGCTTGGAAGCTCCAGTGCACCTGCCTGACAGAGCGACCCACACGCAGTTGGTCGCCCGAGTCAGGAGGAGGCCATCATGGCCATTCACACCCAGGAATCGCTGTCAGGCTTCATCGCTTCGGAGCCGTTGCTCACCGAGACGGCAAAGGGAGACGCCAGGTTCTTCGCCCGTATCGGCAAGGAGCACTTCCGCCGCGAGGACGACGGCTCGTTCACGCAGACCGAGACGACCTACCACCACTTGGTGATGTTCGGGCGTTCCGCTGAGCACGCGCACGCGAGCTTCGCCCAGGGCGACAACTTCGTCGCCGAGGGCTACACGCGGCCGGTCAACTACGAGCGCAACGGTCAGGCAATCGAGGGCGAAGAGTTCGTCGCCAAGAAGATCGGCCACGACGCCGCGCGAACCCGCTACGAGGTCGACCGGACGCCGCGCAATGGAGTGGGCCGGGACGCAGCAACGTACGAGCCGACGCAGCGAGCAGCGACCGCGGCGCACGCCCCGGTCAGCATGTGAGTTCGGGAGTCGAAGCACCATGAACGATCAGCATGAGATGGATGAGCCGGACGTCTTCGACGGACCGCCCCGCGTCACGAACGCGGACATGCCCGAACCGCCGCACCCCGTGAACTGGAACCTGCTGACGGCGCACGAGCTGGAGCAGGAATGGCTCGCGCTGAACCGGTGGGTTGACTGGCTGCGGCGCACCTATGGCCTCCCGGTCGCGGTGGTGCCGCCGTTCTGGCACCACCACCCGGAGATGGTCTGGGAGCTGTCGGCGCTGCACCTGCATTGGCTCGCGGCCTACGACCCCGAGCAGAACGCATCCGCGCCGCTCGGTTGGCACCGCGACTTCGCCGACGCTCGAGAGCGGCTTCGCTACTGGGTCACGGCCTGCGGTACTCGTGGGGACCGCGACCGCCCGACCCGGCAAGCTGCGTGGCCCGGTGAGGACCCGGCACCCACGATCCAGGACTTCACCTTCACCGACCGGGACGCCGAGTTCGTCGAGTTCGTCATCGCCCAAGTCCGCAAGCGCCAGGAGGCCGAAGACGAGTTCTACGCCGGCCTGGACGACGACGAAGCGCAGTAGACCGATGAGCCGCTACGCCAAGAAGACCGACCGTCGCCCCTACGAGGAGCGGTCGTTCTCCGTCCGGGCCGTCCACCGCGAACGCGCCGACCTGCACAAGCTCGCCGAGGTTCTCATCCGGCTGACATTGCAGGAGACCGGCGAGAGCCGCGCGGCCCGCGCGGCCGAGCGGGTGCCCGACACCTACCGGGCGGCGCCGGATGGCCTGGCCGCCTCTGAAGCCGCCCGGTAGAATGAACTGTGCAAGCCTCGCGATGCAGGGTGTTGTGGCCTAAACCTCGCCGCTCGGCGGGCAACACGCACCGAGACCATCGGGTCTCGCCCTACAGCCTTCAACGGCTGCTCTCACGATCAACACCCCTCCCACCAACAGTGGGAGCGCGAGGGTCGAACCGCGTGAGAGTGAGCCCCCGATGACCACCATTGCCGACGATCCGGCAGCCAGCCTCATCGACCCGCCCAAGACTGCGGCTGCCGCCGTGTCGTACCTGCGGGTCTCCACCCGCGAGCAGGCCGAGAAGGGCGGGACCGACGAAGGCTTCTCGATCCCTGCCCAGCGCGAAGCGACCCGGCGTAAGGCCGAACAGCTCGGCGCCGGCATCGTCGAGGAGTTCGTCGACGCGGGAGCCTCAGCCAAGTCGTCCGACCGGCCCGAGCTGATGCGGATGATCCAGTATGTCAAGGCCAACAAGGTCGCGTACTGCATCGTTCACAAGGTCGACCGGCTCGCCCGCAACCGCGCCGACGACGTGAGTATCCACCTCGCACTCCAACAGTGCGGGGTCATGCTCGTGTCTGCGTCCGAGAACATCGACGAGACCCCCTCCGGGATGCTGCTGCACGGCATCATGTCCACCATCGCCGAGTTCTACTCCCGCAACCTCGCCACCGAGGTCGCCAAGGGCATGAACCAGAAGGCCATCGGCGGCGGCACGAACGGGCGCGCGCCCATCGGCTACTTGAACGTCCGCAAGCGCGACGAGCTCGGGCGCGAAGTCCGCACCATCGAGCTCGATCCCGAGCGAGCACCGATGATCGAGTGGGCGTTCAAGGCGTACGCCTCGGGCAACTGGAGCGTCAGCCAACTCCACGACGAACTCACCTCGCGCGGGCTGCGCAGCCTGCCCACGCCGAAGAGGCCGGCGAAGCCTCTGGCGGTATCCACCATCCATCGGCTCCTGACCAACCCGTACTACAAGGGCGATGTCATCTACAGGGGCACCCGCTACAAGGGAAGCCACCCGGCACTCGTGCCAGCCGAGGTCTGGTACCAGGTACAGTCCGTGCTCACCGCGCACCAGTGCGCCGTCGAGGCAACCCAAGTCCACGGCCACTACCTCAAAGGCACCATCCACTGCGGCCAGTGCGGCTCCCGGCTCATCGTCTCCAACGCGAAGAACCGCCACAGCAACGTCTACTGCTACTTCGTGTGCTCCGGTCGGCACTCCAAGCGCACCGACTGCACACGCCAGGCGATGCTCATCGAAGACGTCGAGAAGCTCGTCGAGGACTACTACACCCGCGTCCAGATCACGCCCGCCCAGCAGGACGCCCTCGCGGGCATGCTCCACCACGAGTTCGACCGGCTCATGGCCGTCGAAACCGAGGAACTGGAACGCCTCACCACCAACCGTGACCGGCTCGAAAGCGAGCAGGACCGCCTCATGCAAGCGCACTACGCCGACGCGATCCCGCTCTCCGTGCTCAAGCGCGAGCAGGACCGCATCGTCGCCGAACTCAACCAAGTGACCCGCCGCATCGACGCCCACTTCGGCGACTACGCCGACGCCCGAGCCCACCTCGACGACGCCCTCGGCCTACTCGCCAACTGCGCCAACATCTACACCCGCTGCGACGACACCAACCGGCGCCTGTGCAACCAGGCCTTCTTCACCAAGGTCTTCATCGACGAGGACAACGAGCTGCGCGTCGAGCACAACCGGCCCTTCGAGATGCTCCTCGATCCGCAGGTCAACGCCAACGCCCTGACCTGGGCCGCAGACGCGAACAAGGCCCGAACCTCGACCAACGTTTCCGTTGGCAAGGGTTCGAGCCTTGTGCGTGCGGTGGGCCCTGCGGGACTCGAACCCGCGACCAGCGGATTAAAAGATCCCCTGAGTGGGTTCTGCTGGAATCGGTCGGTGTCGACGAGTGTCCTCTGACCTGGGGTTTTGCAGTTTCTTCTGTCGGTGGGCGTCGCTCGGAATCGGTGGATGTGGAGCAAAATGGCCACCACAATGGCCACCACATTCAGCAGGCCACAGTGTCTCCGAAGACCCCTCCCGCGCCGGGAGTTTGCTTCAACTGGAAGTTATGTTCCAGAACCTCTCATGGTGCCAGTCTGCTGGGAACCCCATCGCTTGCTGAGGGACGGTCGGATAGTCCGAAATCAGGTCATAGAGACGTTGTGACCACGTGAGGTCTGAGGCGGTGGTCAGCAACAGTGATTGGATAGCTGTAAGTCCTGGATATATCCGAATGGGACCGTGCCGAGGGTCGGTGATCTTCCCATGAGATCGCGGCCAAGGAACGGACTTGCTCTTTGGAGCCGTGGGCGCGACACCGAGAACGACATTCCACAAGCGGCCATGGTGGGCACCGATGTTCCGGAACCGCAGAAAAGTCCTCAGCCACGAAGTCAACACTGGTCCGGGGACGCCGAGCTGACGGGCGATGCGGTTCGAGTCTTCACGCTGCTGGAGGTTGTCATAGAGCGACTTCACCTGACCGAAAGTGAGCCCCTCCATCATGATCCAAGAGGGAGGAAACTCCGGTTCGCCATACGTGACCAAGTAATGCTCTAAGGCAGACCGGTAATTGTGCACATCGCCGGGGTCTTCAGGCCGGCCTTCGAGCTGACGTCGGCTACGTTCACTCACCTGATCCAGAAACTCAGAGTGCCGAGCCAAATCTCGGAAATATGACGGCTCGGTGTACCAGAAGGCATCCTGATGCTTCAGTGACATTTCGTCAGTCACTGCGGCCCGCAACCTGACCTCAATGTGCTCCAACGCATCCAGGACGAGGAGCCGGAGCTGGCGGTCAAACGAGTAGAGGCTCATCACATCTTCGAAGGTTGCCCCTGGCTTGAAGTCATGATGATCACGGCCACGCTGGAATGGGACCATGTACGCGGAGAGGCGGTAATAGCCGATGTTGCTGATCTGCTGGGCTGCCTGAGCTTCGTCTGTGATGGCAAGTCCACGGCTTCTGAGCAGATCCACTAACGCAGACGAGCTCAGGGGCGGCTTCTCGAAGCGTCCGCTTCCGCGGGCACGGGGCATTCGTCGCTTCGGCATGTCCTGAGTCTAGTCAGGCGGGAAAGAAAAATCCCCCAAGTTGCGCTTCTCCGAGAGGCGTGGGGGATATGATGACTCCATACTACATGAGATCCAGCTGGCCGCTCGAACCGTGTTGATTTGAGCGGCCAACCTGATGTGGTGGAAGGTAGTGGAACCAATCCGAACTCCCGACGTCGTCTGGAGAGGCTGGTAGCCGCTTGGGGACAGGCGAAGCGGGGCGATGGAGATGGCTCAGAGTTGACCGCGGAAACGGAGCCAGATGTCGTCTCACACCCTAGTCGCCGTAATCGAACGCCGCTGACGGAGAACGAAGTAGAAGCTATTCGAACTGCTCGTCAGGGCGGTGAGAGCGTGCTGTCGATCGCGAAGCGCTTCGGTATTCACCGGGCGACCGTATGGGAACACACACGACGAAAGTCGAAGTAGGTGCGAAAACCTTGTTGGGCTACTCCACGACCCAGGTTGCGGAGAACATGTATCCGAGGGACTCTAGTTCGCCGACTTACGGATGTTGCAGATCAGGTGCGCGAGGACCGAGTTGCTGCGAGTGTGGTCCCCACCCTTCGACAGGGGAACGACGTGGTCCAAGCTCGCGCTCATGGCATCGGGTGTAGCACTTGTGGATCGACCTTCCCTCCACAGATGCCGCAAGTCCAAGCGTCTCGTTCGTATACCTCCACTGGATCAAACCGCTCGATGGTGGCTTCTGAACGGGCCCGGCGCTCGTGCTTTGCCGCATTGCTGCTGATTCGGCGGCGACGATCCATCTCCGTTCGGTAGCGCGGCGAGTGCGTCGGCTCGGGGTAGGCCGGTGCGTCAACGGGGACGGCGGCGTAGCACTCCCAGAAGAAGTAGTCCACGCCGTCGGGCTGTAGATCCGTGACCCGCTCGCGGCGCCATTGACACAGGACGCCGTTGATGTCGAAGGTGTGGCTGAATAGCTGACCCTCAAGGCGTTCGCCTCCTGGACCGTGCGGTCCGATCACCAGGGACGAGTAGTAGCCTTCATCAGTCGCCCCTGCTACGAACATGTCACCGCCCTCGGCAACGGCTACGACGATGCGCGAGGTGAAGTAGCCATCGGGCATGTCCTGGACGAGGTACTGGGTCAAGATGCCGTAGCGCTCGATCACATCACCTGGATGCGGCCCGTACCCCTCCCACTCGATAGGCAGTTCGGGCGGGCGCGCATCCGGGAGGGTGCGGAAGACACGAGGGCCGCTGGTTCGTGGATTCGGTCGCGGCCCGGTGGCTTCGACCGCTGCCGCCACTCGTTCGGCGTTGATGCTCGCGCTTCCGCGACCGTAGCGGCGACGCAGGAGGTTGTTGCACCGTCCGGAGCACACGTGTCGGTCTCGTTGCACCCAGTGGGCGCTCGCCGGCACCGGTTTGCCACAAATCACGCAGGGCTCTCCGCCCTTGGCTCGGCCATCTGGATGTTTCAGTGCCTCATCCATGACGCGGAAGTGAGCGTCTTGATCTGCCATGAGAGTCTGTCTTTGCGTCGGTGCGGTGATGACGTTCGAGTCGCGTCTACTGCGCGAATCTGAAGTCGCGATAGGTGCTTCTCACGTTGAAGCGGCGTCCTTGTTTCCTGCGTTCCAGGAAGCCCGTGATCGTCTCGATGTCGTTGGGCCGCATCTTCAGTTCACGGCATTTGGCTCGAACTTGCTCAACGGTGATGGGGGCCCATCGTTCCGGGCAGTTCATCATGTCCGCCTTGAGCTTGTCTTCTTCGTTCCACTTCAGACCCGAGTCGTATCCAGCTGCCCAAAGGGCGATGTGCTCCAGGATCTCCCCGACGCCGTTCGGCAACGGCTCGGCCGCTTCCACGGGTGCCGGCTGAGGTGCGGGCTGCACAGTCTCACCAGGCAGAAGTCGCACTGGGTTCGTGTCCTCGATCCACGTCGCAGTCTCGGCCCGCCCCCACTCGATGACGACAAGCGCATCTGCGTCGGCGCCCCAAAGATCGTTGAGGTGCTTCCGGTCCGGCCAGGCATAGAGCACACGGTGATTCGCGAGCGAGCCCGTGAACAAGCCGCGCCAGGTGAGGTGTGTGACTCCTGGACTGGCAGCAACGCGCCGGAGGATGTCGCTGTCGAACTGCTTCTGCGGCGTTACGACAACGATGGAACCGCCACGCTGTTCCAGAAGCCACTGGACGGCGCGGGCGTTCTGAGACTCACGCGAGTCTTGCTCGCCCAGTTGCGACACTGCAACAGGGAAGGGGTACTCGGTCGATGACATGCCGTCGCTCCTTGCTCTATCCCGTGAGCGGGACCTGTCGCTCACCATCAGGTATCACTTCGAGAGGTACTTCCGGACGCGCTTCTGCCACTCGGTCAGGCGTTTCAGTTCGCGTTCGAGGTCCGCCGGTTCGGGCGCGACGTAGTTGGTCTCAGCGGCCTTGTCGTGGCGTCTTCCCCAGAGGGATGTTGCACCGTAGCCGTCTTGGACGTCCTGGTTGTCAGCGTCGGTGATATCTGCGAGCAGGCGGAACTTCATCATCCGCACCTGTGAACGTCCGCGGTCGAATACTTGGTTCATGACCTCAGTGGTCACACTGCGTTCCCAGGTCTCAGAGAGGTATCCCGCCCATGTGGCAACACGTTCCTCCCACTCGTCCTGAACGAGGCCAGGACGCTCCTTCTTGAGCTTCGCGAGTTCGCTTGTGAGGTGGGTGACGCGCGAACCAAAGTCCTTCGCCTTCCATGGGAAGCTGTCGATGCAGATGCCGGGATCGACTCCGCGGCGTTCCACAGCGCGCTCGGTAAGAGCAACACCTTCTCGCTCTGCTGCCGCGGCAAGGTCGCCCGTGAAAGCGACATCGTGGGTGAAGACCACCACCTGCCGGTCTTGGGCGAGTTGGGCCAGCCGTTCGGCGACCTTATCCCGCCGAACGTGGTCCAAGGACGTGACTGGGTCATCAAAGATGAGTGCCGACTTTGACTGATCGAAGACTGCCTCCGTAAAAAACCCTGCGAGTCCGAGAGCGGTCTGTTCACCCTCGCTGAGCACGGTGTGTGCAGCTACACTCTTGGCGGCACCCAGCAGGCCCGGTTTCTGGTTCAGCTGCCCCTTACGTCCGCCAAGATCCTGCAACGTCACCTTCTGAAGCCGCAGACGCTCGGCTTCTCGGCTGAAACGGTCCAGGATGCGATCGGTGGCGTGCTCGCGAGTGAGCGCAGATGCCTTCTGTGTGATGCTCTTCGTGTCCGCAGCGGTGCGCGCCAACTTCAAGTCCTTTAACTCGCCCAAGCGCTGGACTTCGGCCTTGACCTTATCCACCGACTCTGAGAGTCGAACACGTGCCTGCAGCTCGGCCTTCTCATCTCTCAGTTCAGTCACCGCGGCTCGGAACTGCGTCACATCCGTTGCGGTAGCACGCTCCAGGAGCTTCGTAGCAAGAGCGGTGAGTTTGTCAGGGACGTCGATCACCGTGAGTGGTGCGGGAGCGGGATCCTCGCTGGTCAGGTGTAGCACGATGGCATCACGCTGATTCTCAAGCTTGGTGAGAAGTGCGGTGGCTGCGACGCCGAGCTGGGTGTCGTGCGCTTCCAAGGCGGTGAGAGCAGAGGTTCGGGCAGGTGTCGCGAACTCCAGTGTTTGCAGTTCGCTGAGGCTTGAGGCGAAGTTCTGCTCGGCAGTGACGGCGTCGCGTTCAGTGGTGTCGGTCATGTACTGGTCGAACTGACGGAGGCGGGTCTTAGCCTTATCGTCGAGCGTCTGCTGGCATAGCACGCAGACCGCGCCGTCGTCAGTGACCGGGAACTGGTGGGCGTGGTATGCCTCAGCGATCGAGTAGTTACGCGCTGCGCTCCACAGCAGACGCCAGGTCTCCGAACCCACACCGGCCAGTGGCTCATCCTCGAATGAGGATGCTGCCGCGACCGACGCGGCTGCCCGCGCTGCGGCCGAGGCAACTCGGAGTTCTGCCCGTGCGGTCGTCTTCTCTGTCCCCAGAACGTCGAGTAACCGAGCCAGATCGTTGCCCAACGTCTTGGCTTCGTTCGCGAGCGTGGTCAGCCGCGTTTTTTCCTTCTGTGGGTCGGTCGCTGCGAGCCTCGCCTCTTCCTTGAGCACCTCGGCCAGCCGCTCGTTCGTCCCCTCGGCTAGGGCGGTAGCGGCCTCGACCTGTGTAGTGGTCATGACTTCGGTAAGAGTTGACAGGAAGGCTCCTGCTGTCGTTGTCGGCGGCAAATCCAGGGCGAGAGCCTTAGCTTCATTGGCTTTGATCCGCGTGGCGATTTCACTTCGCACCTCGTCACACACCTGGATGAGGCCGTCCAGGAGAGTCAGTGCCGAGGGACGGTATGAGATCGTCGATTCTTTGGTGAGATACTCGTCCCCGCAGTGCTCGTCGTAGAAGCTCATCTTCAGCAGCTCCGGTGGTGGCGTGGCGGGGAACGCGAGCGTGTGATCCTCGCCAGCAACCCGGTAGTGCAATGCACCGGAAGGTTGGTCTGGTGAGTCCTGAAAGACGTTGGGGAGGATGTCGGACCGGTGTCGGGCGTTTACCATTGCCTTGATCAGCCGTGCATACCCGGACTTACCGCTGCCATTGTCACCATAGATGACGGTGATGCCCGTTGTCGCAAAGCTCAGATGCTGGCCGCTCACGAGAGCGTTCACTCCGCACAGCTCAGCGACCGCCGCGAGGTCAACCTGCTTGACCACAGCGGACTTCACCTGGATGCTTTTGGCCTCTTGGCTCGGCGCATTGTTGTTGCCCGCCAACACCTCATCAACGAGGTCCGTGATTTGCTCCGGCTCGTACTGCTCGCCATTGGCGATAGCGACGAGCACGCCTTGTTGCCATCCAGGGCGGTCCAATGCCCAGGTAATGATGTCACTCTCGATCGTCATAACTCATGATCTCACTCTTGGGGCTGATGCAGGAACGGGTGACAGGTGGGGTTTCCTTGTCAGGCCGCTAGTGTCAGCGCCTGCGTGAGCAGTTTCTCCTCATAGGCGATCGGGGTCAACTTCCCCAGCCCTTTCTGCTTCCTCTTTCGGTGATACGTCCGCTCAATCCACGGCACTATCCTCAGTCGCAGCTCTTCTCGGGTGGCCCAGGGCTTCGCGTCGAGGACGTTGTTCTGCAGCAGCGAGTAGAAGGATTCCATGGCCGCGTTGTCTCCGGCCGCGCCGACTCGGCCCATGGATCCGACCAGGCTGTGATGTTCCAGAGCGCGGAGGAATTTCTTTGCTCGAAATTGAGATCCGCGGTCCGAGTTAACCGGAATTCGGGTTAACAGCGATGCAGGGGCTCAATTCACATCCATTCGCTACGGGGAAAGACTGGCCGAGATCGGGGCCACGCCCTCGATTGGGACGGTCGGGGACTCGTATGACAATGCTCTGGCGGAGACGGTCAATGGCTACTACAAGGCCGAGCTGATCCGTGGTCCGCACAGGGCCGAACGTGGCCCCTGGAAGACCGTGGAGGACGTGGAGCTGGCCACCCTGGGATGGGTGCACTGGCACAACACCGAACGTCTTCACGGGTATCTCTCAGACCTGCCGCCGGTGGAGTTCGAGGGCCTGTTCTATGCTGAACCAACCAGCGTCACCGACCTGGTGGAATCCCAATAGCCGGAGCCTCCATCAAACCCAGGGCGCTTCAATGTCCCAGGACCAGACCTGATTGGGTTCGGTGGCAACCAGTTCGGGGATCACCCTGGGTGGATGGGTTGCTTGGGTGCGGCGTTCCCCATTCATCGCAGCGTCTTTGAGGATCCGGTGCATAGTGCGTTGGGAGCAGTAGTACCGGCCAGCATCAAGCTCACAGGCCCATACCTGGGCCACCGAGGCATCAGCATACTGATCACTGGTAAGCACCTGCAGGATCTCTTCGCGTTCCTGGGCGCTGAGTTCGGCTGGGTGGTGTGGCTTCGGATGGGGCCCATACACCCTGGGTGTCGGGTTCACGTCCCGGTAGTGAGTAGCCCGTGACCGGCCTACCAGGGCACAGGCCCAGACCACACCGATCAGTGCTGCCAGCACGGTCACCGTCTGTGCTTGCCAGCCCCGCCAGGTGCTGCGGGTCACTGCTGGTCCCCCTTGTTTTTCGATAGTGCCTCCAAGAAGGCGACACCTTTTCCCAAGACTTCTAACGCCTCCTCTCTTTTGGCGATGGTTTTATCCTTCTTCACCGCTTCGGCTTCAAGCTTGGTGACCTGTCTCTCCAACTCAGCAATGCGCTGCTGTTCCGGGGACCTCTTCGCGCGAGGATTTTTCGGGGTGCTCATGCCTCCTAGTGTTCCGGCTTCCAGCTCCCGGCACCAGCGTTGGACCGTGGACTCATAGAGCCCCTCAGCCCGCACTAAAGCTCCTTTCTGGCCCACCGGGGTGGCTTGGTACTGGGCAACAACACGGCGTTTGAACTCCACCGGGTAGGACCGCCGCTTCGCGTGCAAGGCCCGGGGACCAGCCTCGGAACCAGCCGGGGTGGTGGACGACTGCGGAGTCATCTCCGCGGTCTCAGTAATCATCAGAGTCATAACCGGAGTCTTCCTTCTCTCTTAGGTAGTGACCCAGTCCCATTAACGATCAGCTCGGGTGTCTCACACCAGTCTGGCGGATAGGGGTTCCTCGATGAGCACGCGGGTGTTCTCGGAGTAGTCCACCGGGACGTGGATGAGCTGCACTCCGCCCTGGGCGAATGCGTCTTCCAGGGCGGGGCCAAGCTGTGCCGCTTCGGTGATGTGGGTGCCGGTGGCGCCGTAGGCCCTTGCGTAGGCGACGAAGTCGGGGTTGCCGAAGGTCATGCCATAGTCGGGGAACCCGTCAACAGCTTGTTTCCATCGGATCATGCCGTAGGCGTGGTCATCGAGGATCACGACCACGAGGCTGAGACCGAGACGGACGGCGGTTTCGAGTTCTTGGCTGTTCATCATGAACCCGCCGTCGCCGCAGACGGCCATGACCCGACGACCCGGGTGCAGGAGTGCGGCGGTGATCGCCGAGGGCAGGCCGGCTCCCATGGTGGCCAGGGCGTTGTCGAGCAGGAGCGTGTTCGCGGTGGTGGTGCGGTAGTTGCGGGCGAACCAGATTTTGTACATCCCGTTATCGAGGGCGACGATGCCGTCATCGGGCATGACCTGGCGAACCTGGTGCACGATGCGTTGCGGGGTGAGCCGGTCCTCGGTGGCTCTGTCGGCGACCTTCGCGAGGAGGCGCTCACGCAGCGGCAGCAGCGCTCCGGCGTGCGGTATGTGTCCGGCGAGTTGTTCGGTGAGGGCGTGCAGGGTGTGGTGGAGATCACCGATGACTTCCAGGTGCGGGGTGTAGACCTCTTCGACGGTGGCCGGCTGGTAGTCGAGATGCACGACCCGTGGCCCGTCGGCTTGCATGGTGAACGGGGGTTTCTCGACGGTGTCGTGGCCGATGGTGATGATCACGTCGGCCTGCTCGATGGCCTCGTGCAGGTAGTCGCCTTCGGTCAGGGCGGCGGTGCCCAGGTATAGGTCGGTGCATCCGGAGACGGTGCCCTTACCCATCTGGGTGGTGAAGAACGGAATCCGCGAGCGAGAGATGAACTCGGTCAGCGCCTGGGTGCATCGTGGTCGTGCGGTGGCAGCGCCGAGCATGATCAACGGACGCTTGGCTCCCGAGATCACCTCGGCGGCGGCGTTGATCGCCTCGGTGCTGGCGGTGGGCAGGACGGGGTGAGCGGGCTTGATGAGGTCCAGGCGGGGTGTGGTGGTGGCGGCGATGTCTTCGGGAAGTTCCAGGTGCACCGGGCCGGGCCGTTCAGCCTGTGCGACACGGAAGGCTTCGCGGACCAGGGTGGGGATTGTGCCGGGCGAGACGATCTGCTGGGTCATCTTGGTCAACGGCTTCATCGCCGCGATCGTGTCCACGATCTGGAAGCGTGCCTGCGCGGCGGTGAGGATGCCTTTCTGGCCGGTGATCATCACCATCGGCATCGCCCCGAGCAGCGCATAGGCCGCTCCGGTGGACAGGTTGAGGGCACCGGGGCCGAGCGTGGTCAGGCACACCCCTGGCCGGCCGGTGAGTCGCCCGTGGGTGGCGGCCATGAAGGCGGCTGCCTGCTCGTGGCGGGTCAGAATCAGTTCGATGCTGGAGCGGCGGATCGCGTCGAGCAGATCGAGGTTCTCTTCGCCGGGCAGTCCGAAGATGCGATCGACGCCTTCGTTCTCCAGTCCTGCGACGAGCAGATCGGCTGCGGTGAAAGTGGTGGTCATGATGGCGGTGGCCCTCCTTGTCTGCTCGAATCGATCAGGTCAGCTGCAGCGTGGTGAGGCAGGTCGGGGCGTCCTCGGCGGTGGAGATCGGAACCGCGGCAGAGCGCTCACCCTGGGTGACGGTGAGGGTGGCTTCGATGTCACGGGGCAGCCAGAGCCCGGCGAAGCCGTTGTCGTAGGTGCGCACGGTCTCATCGACGAGCACCGCATCAGTCTCGTCGGTGACGGTGATCTCGATCTCCTCGTTGGCCAGTTCTCCCAGGCAGGTGGTGAGGCTGTGGAAGTGGCATTCGTGGGTGTGCTCGATGAACGGGGCGAAGGAGAGGTAGAACTCGTTCTCCGGCAGCGGGACGGTGGTCTCGTTGCCGCTGGTGTCGTAGAGCACGAGCGTCTCAGGTTCGACTGAGGCGATCAGCTCCTCGGGGCGGTCCGCGACCGGCATCGCATCGAGGTACTCGGTGATCTCTCGCCCGTCGAGACCATCGAGGTCATAGTCGGCAAGCCAGTTCTCGCTCGCATCCGTGGTGGCCGGGCTGGTTTCGGTGTCGCTTACTTCGGATGCGGTGGAGCAGCCTGACGCGAACAGGGCCAGTGCCAGGGCGAGGGTGATCGCGGTTGCGGTGTGTGGTCTGGGGTGGGTCATCGTTCTCCATGGGGTCGACGTTCCTGGGCAGTGTCTCCGGTTTGGTGTGCGGTTACGTGCCACCACGGTGTGGTCAGACGGGGCGTGCGCAGGAGCATTGGGTTGCAGTGAGGGTGGCTTCTTGGGCGACGGCCTCTTTCTTGAGGGGGCGGTCAATGCCGCCTGGGGGTGGCGGTGGTGCGGGTGCTTGTTGGGTGGTGGCTGGCCAGAGCAGGACGGCGCCTACGGCACCGGTGACGGCGAGAGCTGCTAGGAGAGACCAAGCCCAGGTGAATCCGGCTGCGGTGCCGACCCAGCCGGCGATCGGGTAGGTCAGCAGCCAGGCCATGTGGGAGAGAGAGAACTGGGCGGCGAATGCCGCGGGTAGTTCGGAGGGACGTACCGCGGAGCGGATGACGCGACCGGTGGGGGTGACGATCAATGCCATGCCGGCGCCGATGATGATCCAGATTGCGATGGTGGCCACCCACGAGACAACAGCAGTCCCGGTCATGGCCACGGCCGCCAGCACGCCGACCAGGAGCACGATCGTGCCGGTCATCATCACTCTTCGGTCGGCGACGCGGTCCATGATCCAGGGCAGCGCGAGTGCGACCAGGAGGGTCCCGCCTCCGGAGGCGGCCAGTGCCCACGCCACATCGGACTGGGTGCCAGCCAGGGTGTCGCGAACGTGGTTGACGGTGTTGACTACGACGATGGAGCCGGCCGAGGCGACGACCAGGTTCAGGGCGATCACGCCGCGCAGGGATGTGGTCGAGGTGAAGGTATGGATACCGGAGGAGACGCGCGCCCATGGCCCGGCGTGGTCGCTGGGTCGCGCGTTGGGGATGCGGGTGGCCAGTACGAGCATCGCGGAGATCACGAATCCGACGGAGGTGGCGATGAACAGCCAGTTGAAGGTCATGAAGGTCAGGGCGATGGCGGCCAGGACGGGGCTGAGTAGGGTCTCCATGGTGTAGGCGACCTGGGATGCCGACAAAGCTCGGGTGTAGTCGCTCTCCTTGGTGACAATGTCGGGGATGGTGGCTTGGAAGGTGGGCGTGAACGCGGCCGATGAGGCCTGCAGGATGCCGATGAGCAGGTAGATGTGCCACACCTCGGTGACGAATGGCAAAGCGAGGACCACCAGCGCGCGGGCGACATCGAGCAGGACCAGGAACATACGTCGGGGCAGGCGGTCGGCGTAGGCGGCCGCCAGGGGGGCGATGAGGACGTACATGACCATCTTGATGGTCAGGGCCGTGCCCAGAACGGCGCCAGCGTTCTGTCCGGCAAGGTCGTAGGCGAGCAGGCCGAGGGCGACGGTGGCCAGGCCGGTGCCGAACAGCGCGATGACTTGGGCGCTGAACAGGCGACGGTAGTCGCGGATGGCGAAGAGGCCCATTTGGTATGCGTTTCCTTCTATCGTGGTGTGGGAGTTCTGGCGTGCCGAACCGGCCCGTGGCCTGGCGCTGTGCGGGCTTGTCTACCGTGTTCGTCTGTCTCGGTCCTGCCTGGTCCTGTTGCGGGGGTCTAGTTCTGGGTGTGTTGGTGGTGCAGGCGAGGTGCCCACTGGTGGATGAGTGCGACTGTGTCGAGGCCGGTGGCCGCGACCGGCGCTCCGGCGTGTTCGTGGAGCACCACTGTTGGATCGTCGGAGATCAGTCGTGCGGTGCTGCCGGGGGTCGGGTGTCCGGCTCCGGCGAGGATGTGTCCGTGGATGCTGGAGGTGAACGTCGAGACCGGGCGGTAAGCACCGGGATCGTCACCGAGGCCGTGGTCGTACAGCAGCGTGTTCGCGGCGTGGGCTCCTTGGGCTGCGGCGTCGTCCCAGTGATCGATGCGATACGCGCCGAGGTCTGGATGCTCATGGATGGCGACTCCACCGGCGGCGTAGATGCGCTGATCTGGTGCCTGCCGTAGTCGCAGTCGGTCATCGACCGGGATTCCTTCGGGTCCGTTCCATGGTGAGGGGGCTGCTGGGAGGGTGCCGTGGGCGATGATCGCGAGATCACCTTCAACCCGGTCCCCGCCGTCGAGGACGATGCTGATGTGGTCGGGGTGGGTGCGCACTGCCTGGATGGTGCGACCCAGGTAGGTCGCCCCGCGTGCCTGGTGCAGGTCCAGGAGTTTCTTGGCGATGTGCTCCCCGAATACTGAGGTGCCCGGCAGGGTGGAACGGCTGATCAGGGCGACATCGTGTCCAGCGGCGCTCAGCAGTGAGGAGGTCTCTGCGGCAAGTACCCCAGCGCCGAGAATCAGCACCCGTGCCGAACCGGGAAGTGCCGCGAGCTGGTCACGGATACCGGTGGCATCGGTCAGCGAATGCAAAGTGGTGAGCTTGCCGGTGGCCAGGGCATCGTTCCGACCAAGGACATCTTCTCCTAGGGTATGGGGCCGGCTGCCGGTGGCGATGATGATCCCGTCGTAGGTGCGACTCTCGCCAGAGGCGATGTGGACCTGGCGTGCACGGGGGTCGATGCCACGCACGGTGTCGGATACCAGAGCCGCCCCGGTCTCTGGCAGAGCCGTCTGTTCGGGGCTGAGTAGGCCGATCGCGACGCCCTTGTTGACCAGGGTGCGGTTGAACGGCTGTTCCCCGGTGCGGGCGAACACATCGGCCTGAACCTCTGGCGAGACAGCCTGCAGGGTTTTCGCGGCCGCGGCACCGGCCGCTCCTGCACCAAGGATGCCGACGCGGACCGGGCTCATCGCCCTTGCTCCGAATGGGCGTCATGAGTGAAGGCTGGCAGCAGGATCGCGTCGATGAACCACGGCGCGTCGTCGGGATCGAGCTTGCCGGTGCGGACTTCCTCAGCGGCCCCGTTGAGCACCACGTGGGTGGTGGTCAGCAGCCAGCTCACCGGCAGATCGGAGCGGAACGCGCCTTCAGCCTGGCCGCGTTCAAGAAGTCCCCGCATGCGGGCCTCGGCCTTCTCGTGCAGCTCGCGGATCCGGCCTGGGGAGAGTTCCTTCTGTGCTGCGGCAAGTACCGCGCGTGACTGATCTACGAACACCCAGCTGGAGGCCACCAGACGCTGAAAAGCATCACGTGCATCGCCATCGAGTGAGATTTCGCTCAAGACGTCCTCGGCGCGTTCGAGACTCTCCAGGAGAGCAGCATCGATGAGTTCGGGTCGGGTACGGAAGTGCCCGTAGAGCGTCTGACGGCCCACACCGGCCTCGGCAGCGATATCGGCTACCGAGGCGTCAGGGTTCTTCCGGATCGCGGTGACTGCACCAGCCAGGATCTTGGCCCGGTTGCGCAGGGCATCGGCACGCTGGTTCGCCGCGCCCCGACTTCCAGTGCCCGGGCTCCCGGTGCGACTGCTCAATCGCTCACGTGTAGCAGCGGCCTTCTTGGTCGCCATCACTCCACCTTTCATCTCGGACGGGAGTGTATGAGATAGTGTAGCCGTTATAAGTCGGACTTGCATGTTTGATTTTGTGGGTGGGTGAGCCGTCTGGCGACCCAAGGCCAGGCGAAGGAAGGAGCACGAGCCATGAGAACGACTAACACGACACGCGCGGGAGGTGACCGGTCATGAATCAGACCACCAACGCGCCAGCCCCCAAGGCGGGGGCGAAGCAGTGGTGGGGTCTGGCGGTGCTGGTCACCCCCTCGACGCTGCTGTTCATGATGCTGACCATCCTGTTCCTGGCCGCGCCGAACATGGCCGCCGACCTGAACCCATCCAGCACCCAGCTGCTGTGGATTCTGGACATCTACGGCTTCGTCATGGCCGGATTCCTGGTGGCCATGGGCGTCCTCGGCGACCGGATCGGCAAGCGCCTGCTCATGATCATCGGGGCGATCCTCTTCGCCGGCGTCTCGATCGCGGCATCCTTGACCACGAGCGCTGAGCTGATGATCACCTGGCGGGCGATTCTGGGCTTGGCTGCAGCCATGATGATCCCTGCCACCCTGGGATTGATCTTCGTGCTCTTCGCCGATGCCAAGCAGCGCGGCGTGGCCATCGGGGTGTGGGCCGGCGGTATCTCCGCCGGTGTCGCGCTCGGCCCACTGCTCTCCGGTGTGCTGCTGGAGGGCTTCGGCTGGCAGGCCACCTTCCTGGTCGCGGTGCCGATCATGGCGCTGGTCGTCATCGGTGCCCCGCTGCTGCTGCCCGAGCACAAGGACCCGAACGCGAAGATCGACCTGTTCAGCGCTCTGCTGCTGGTCGGCGGACTGCTGGCGATCATCTACGGCGTCAAGCGCTTCGCCGCACAGGAGCCGGCCGGCCCCTCGATCGGACTTCTGGTCGCAGGTGCGCTGGTCGGGCTGTGGTTCGTTATCCGGCAGCTGCGGGCTGAGAAGCCGCTGCTGGATGTGCGGCTGTTCGCCAACCGCACCGTCTCCGGAGCACTGGCAGTGTTCCTGCTCTCGGCCGCGGCGCTGGGTGGCGTGTACTCGATATTCACCCAGTACCTCCAGCAGGTCCAGGAGCTCTCGCCCCTGCAGGCGGGCCTGTCAATCCTGCCCGCGGCGGCGGTGCTGATCGTGGTCTCCACGCTCTCCCCGGTCTTCGCCCGTAGGTTCCGTCCCGGCAATGTGATCGCGATCGGTCTACTGACGCAGGTCGTGGGCTACATCCTGTTCACCCAGCTCGACGCCGGTACTGGTCTGGCGCTGGTGATCGCGTCCTTCGTGATCACCTACCCCGGTGTCGCTCCGTCGATGGCACTGACCACGGACCTCGTCGTCAGCTCCGTGCCCCCAGAGAAAGCCGGCGGAGCCTCGGGGCTGGCGACCACCGCGAACGACCTGGGCATCTCCCTGGGTGTCGCCGTGATCGGCAGTGTGGGGATCGCCGCCTACCGGAATCAGATCGGCGGGCTGCTGCCCGACGGACTGCCCGCCGATGCGGCCGCAGCGGCATCGGACAGCGTCGACGGCGCGATGGCCACCGCAGCCGAACTGCCTGGAGCGCTCGGTGAGCAGCTCATCAGCGCAGCGCAGGAGGCATTCACCGGCGGATTGAACACCGCCGCGATCGTCTCGGCCTCCATTGCAGTCCTGGCGGCGATCATCGCCGCCACCCGGCTGCGCCACGTCCGCCCCACCGGCGAAGCGCAACAAGCCGACGAGAGCGCTGACACGACCACCAGTTGACCTATACCCCCTATGGGTATAGTCTCGAATAAGTCATACACGAGTGAAGGAGTTAGAGATAATGGCAACCACGACTGAGTACCAGGTGACCGGGATGAGCTGCGGGCACTGCGAAGGTGCGATCCGCAGCGAGGTCTCCGAGATCGACGGGGTGACCGGCATAGAGGTCAACGCCCAGACCGGGCACCTGGCCGTCACTGCCGAGTCGGCCGTCGATGATGCCGCGGTGATCGCTGCGGTCGATGAGGCCGGCTACACCGCCGTCAGGAGCTGAACATGAAGGCTCCTGCACGGCTGGGCCTGTACGGGCTGATCCTCGTGGCCGTGTTCGCCGTGGCTGGGTTCACGGCGAACGCGGTCGTCCCGGAGGACACCGTGCAGGCCTGGGTCGAAGAGACCCCAGAAGACCACCACGGAACAGACGAACACGACGAAGGAGATCAGATGAACGGCGGGCATGAGGGCCACGAGGCCGATGCGGCCTCGCTCGGCCTCGGCCTGGCCCAGGACGGCTACCAGCTCACCAGCGTGAGCGCCCCCACCGGAACCGGCGACGAGGGCGAGCTGACGTTCGCCGTTCGGGGCCCCGACGGGCACCCGGTGACCGACTTCGAACTCGATCACGAAGAAGAGATGCACCTGATCGCCGTTCGGGCTGATGGGCAGCACTTCGCCCACGTCCACCCCGAACGCGACGAGGACGGCACCTGGTCGATCCCGTGGCAGTGGGAGGCGGCCGGCACGTACCGGGTCTTCGCGGACTTCGTGCCCGCTGAAACCGGGGAGGGCCTGACCCTGTCGACCACGGTGCAGATCGACGGCGACTATGAGTCAGTTCCGGCTGAGCCCACAGCGGAGATCTCGGTCAACGGGTTCGACGTGGCCGTCGAGGGTGACCTCGTCGCAGGTTCAGCATCTGAGCTGACGATGACCGTCACCCGCGAGGGCGAACCGGTAACTGCACTGGAGCCCTACCTGGGGGCATTCGGTCACCTGGTGGCTTTGCGCGACGGGGACCTGGCCTATCTGCACGTCCACCCACACGGGGACGCACCCGATGCCGGTGAGACCTCCGGCCCGGAGATCGTCTTCGAGGCCACCGCCCCCACCGAGGGCCGGTACCTGCTCTACCTGGACTTCCAGGTAGAGGGTGAGGTGCATACCGCCCCCCTGGTGATCGACACCACCAGCAGCACTGACTCTGGCGAAGGCCAGGAGGGCAATGAGGAAGGAGAGGACCATGACCACTGAGAGCACGAGCGCGCAAGACACGAGCGCTCACGTGAATCTCACCGGGGTGGAGCTGCAGATCGGTGGCATGACCTGCGCCTCCTGCGCCAACCGGATCGAGAAGAAGCTCAACAAACTCGACGGCGTCGAAGCCAGCGTGAACTACGCCACCGAGAAGGCCAGCGTCACCGCCCCCGAGGGCTACGACCCGGGCCTGCTTATCGCCGAGGTGGAGAAGACCGGCTACACCGCCGAACTTCCCACCCCCAAGGGCGAAAAGCCCAGCACGACCGAGGAGGGCGAGTCTCGCGAGGATGCCGAGATCAGGGTGCTGAAACAGCGGCTGATCGGTTCGGCGATCCTGGCGGTGCCGGTGATCTTGATGGCGATGATTCCGGCGCTGCAGTTCGACTTCTGGGGCTTCGCGTCCCTCGCTCTGGCCGCCCCGGTGGTGGTGTGGGCCGGATGGCCCTTCCACAAGGCCGCCTGGGCGAACTTCAAACACGGTGCGGCCACGATGGACACGCTGATCTCGGTGGGTACCAGTGCCGCACTGATCTGGTCACTGGTCGCATTGTTCTTCGGCACCGCCGGAGACCGCGGGGTGGTCCACCCCTTCGAGCTGACTATCTCCCGTAGCGACGGACTGGGACATATCTACCTGGAGGTCGCCGCCGGGGTGATCACCTTCGTGCTGCTGGGCCGCTATTTCGAGAAGACCTCCAAACGTCAAGCCGGGGCCGCCCTGCGTGCCCTGCTGGAACTGGGCGCGAAGGAAGTCTCGATCCTGCGTAACGGTAAGGAAGAACGCGTCTCCATCGATGAGTTGTCGGTCGGTGACGAGTTCGTGGTCAGGCCTGGTGAGAAGATCGCCACTGACGGGGTGATCACCTCCGGTAACTCGGCTATCGATGCCTCGATGCTCACCGGCGAGTCCGTGCCGGTTGAGGTCAGCGTGGGTGACACCGTTGCCGGTGCCACGGTCAATGCCGGTGGTCGCCTGGTCGTGAAGGCCAGCCGGGTCGGTTCGGATACCCAGTTGGCGCAGATGGCGAAGATGGTCGAGGACGCCCAGTCGGGCAAGGCCGAGATTCAGCGCCTGGTCGATCGGGTCTCGGGTGTGTTCGTGCCGATCGCGATCGCTGTGGCGGTCGCCACCCTGGGTGCCTGGCTGATGGCCGGCTTCCCGGTCAGCGCGGCGTTCACTGCGACGGTGGCGGTGCTGATCATCGCCTGCCCGTGCGCGATGGGCCTGGCCGCACCGACCGCGCTGCTGGTCGGCACCGGACGCGGAGCCCAGATGGGCGTGCTCATCAAGGGCCCCGAGGTGCTGGAGTCCACGAAGAAGGTCGACACGATCGTGCTGGACAAGACCGGCACCGTCACCACCGGCAAGATGACCCTGACCGATGTGCTCCCCGCCCCAGGCGTGAGCCGTGATGAGCTGCTGCGCATCGCAGGCGGCCTCGAGGACTACTCCGAGCATCCGATCGCCCAGGCCATCGCCGCCGGAGCCACCGCACAGGTCGGTGAACTGCCCGCCCCGGAGTCCTTCGACAACATCGAGGGCAAGGGCGTCCAAGGCGTCGTCGACGGTCACGCCGTGGTCGCCGGCCGAGAGGCGCTGCTGGCTGATTGGTCGATGCACCTCGACGAGGAACTCAAGGCCGCCAAGCAGGCCGCAGAGTCCGAGGGCAAGACCGCGATCACCGTCGGCTGGGACGGCCAGGCGCGCGGGGTGCTGGTGGTCTCTGACCAGATCAAGCCCACCAGTGCTGAGGCGATCAGCCAGTTCAAGGACCTGGGGCTCACTCCGGTGCTGCTGACCGGGGACAACCAGACCGTGGCCGAGCAGGTCGCCGCCGAGGTCGGCATCACCGAGGTCATCGCCGAAGTGCTGCCGAAGGACAAGGTCGACGTCGTCGCCCGCCTCCAGGGCGAAGGCAAGGTCGTGGCCATGGTCGGCGACGGTGTCAACGACGCCCCCGCCCTGGCCCAGGCCGACCTCGGCCTGGCGATGGGCACCGGCACCGACGTGGCCATCGAAGCCGCTGATATCACCCTGGTCCGCGGTGACCTGCGGGCGGCCGCGGATGCGATCCGGCTCGCGAGGCGCACGCTGCGCACGATCAAGCAGAACCTGTTCTGGGCCTTCGGCTACAACAGCGCCGCCATCCCGATTGCGGCCTTCGGGCTGTTGAATCCGATGCTCGCCGGAGCGGCCATGGCCTTCTCGTCCGTCTCGGTGGTCTCCAACAGCCTGAGGCTGCGCAGGTTCAAGGCCAAGGCCGACAACCAGAACACCCCAGCAGACAGTGCCCCTGTCCCGGCACGCGAGCCGGCGCAGGTCTGAGAAGAACCCGTCATCAAATCAGAAAGGACACCATTCACGATGACTGCAAACGACCACCACAACCACGGAAACGATCACGACCACGGCAGCGCCTCTGGCGGCTGCGGCGGCCACGCTCCCAACACCGAGGACCTCGCTAAGGCGAACAGCGACGATGTCACCGAGTGCCTGGTCATGGCCGGCACCCCGGTCCTCAAGTCAGACGCTGAGGCCGCCGGGCTCTACCGCGACTACGAGGGTGAGCGGTACTGGTTCTGCTGCGCGGCCTGCGGCCCGCTCTTCGACGCCGACCCCGACCGGTACGCCAACGCGGCCTGAAACCGCACAGGGACAACGGATTCCGCGCTTGCCAACGCAGCTCTACCGGCAAGCGCGGAATCCACCACTCGGCGCCCTGTGGCCACCGCCAGCGGAGCCAACGCAGAAAAGCAAGGACCAGACACATGAAGAAGAAACTGAGACTCACCCTGGGAGCCGCAGCACTGTGCAGCGCGTTGATGCTGGCCGGCTGTGCTTCGGCAGATAACGATGAACCGACGACCTCAGAGCCGTCGGCAGAACACGACGACCACGGAGGCCACGGCGATATGGAACACCCGACTGACGGCGGACCGGTGCCCGAAGGTATGACCGAGGCCGCCGACCCCGAATACCCAATCGGCTCGGAGGTGACGCTGACCGCAGATCACATGCACGGCATGGACGGCGCGACCGCGACCATCGTCGGCGCCTACGACACCTACACCTACTCCGTCGACTACACCCCCGAAGGCGGCGAACCCGTCACCGATCACCAGTGGGTCGTGCAGGAGGAAATCGAGGACGCCGGTGACGAGCGTCTCGCCGACGGTGCCGAGGTGGTGCTGCTGGCCGATCACATGGAGGGCATGGCAGGCGTCACCGCGACGATCGCCTCCTCCACCGACGAGACCGTCTACGTCGTTGATTACGAGGCCGACGGCATGACCATGACCAATCACAAGTGGGTCGTTGAAAGCGAGATCGAACCCACGAGCTGAACCCACCGCCGAACCACGGAGGCGAGCACGGGTCGAACCGAACAGGAGAAACGAGACAGGCATGAACAACACACACAGTGGCCACCACCACGACCATGGTGGTGAGCACACGATGCACGACGACCGGTCTGAGCATCACGGCCACGGTCATCACGGTCACCATGGACACAGCAGTCATGACGACCACCACGGCCACAACGGTCATGAGCACCACGGCGGTCATGACGACCACAGTGGCCACGCCGGACACGCTGGACACGGCGGTCATGGCGGGCACGCGGGTCATGGGGATCATGTGGGGCAGTTTCGCCGGTTGTTCTGGATCATGCTCGCCCTGGCGATCCCGGTGGTGGGGTTCAATGAGATGTTCGCCCACCTGGTCGGCTACCACCTGCCCGAGGCCGAATGGGTGTGGTGGGTCTCCCCGATCTTGGGCACCATCGTCTACTTCTGGGGCGGCTGGCCGTTCCTGACCGGTGCGGTCAGCGAGATCCGCTCGCGCAAACCGGGCATGATGCTGCTGATCGGCTTGGCGATCACGGTCGCGTTCATCGCCTCCTGGGGCGCGACCCTGCATATCCTGGATCATGAGCTGAACTTCTGGTGGGAGCTGGCCCTGCTGGTGGTGATCATGCTGCTGGGTCACTGGATCGAGATGCGCTCCCTCGCCCAGACCACCTCGGCGCTGGACTCCCTTGCCGCCCTGCTGCCCGATGAGGCCGAGAAGGTCGACGGCGACGACGTGGTGAAAGTCGCCCCGGCCGACCTCGCCGTCGGGGATGTGGTGATCGTCCGTCCCGGCTCCTCAGTACCGGCCGACGGCAAGATCGTCGACGGCTCGGCGTCCATGGATGAGTCCATGGTCACCGGGGAGTCCAAGCCAGTACGGCGTGAGACCGGCGACCACGTCGTCGCCGGCACCGTCGCCACCGACTCCGGAGTCCGGGTCGAGGTCACCGCGATCGGGGATGACACCGCCCTGGCAGGAATCCAGAAGCTCGTGACTGATGCCCAGGCGTCATCGTCCCGCGCGCAGAGGATCGCCGATACTGCAGCGGCCTGGCTGTTCTGGTTCGCCCTGGGGGCTGCGGTGATCACCGCGATCACATGGGCGCTGCTCGGGATGCCCGATGCCGCGGTGGTGCGCACCATCACCGTGCTGGTGATCGCCTGCCCGCATGCACTCGGCCTCGCAATCCCGCTGGTGGTCTCGATTGCCACCGAACGAGCCGCCCGCGGCGGGGTGCTGGTCAAGGATCGTCTCGCGCTGGAGTCGATGCGCACCGTGGACTCGGTGCTCTTTGATAAGACCGGCACCCTGACCAAGGGTGAGCCCACCGTGACCGCCATCGAGCCGGTCGGGGGACGCAATGAGGATGAGGTGCTGGCGCTGGCCGCAGCCGCTGAGGCAGACAGTGAGCACCCACTGGCCCGAGCGATTGTCGGTGCCGCCAGCAACAAGGAGCTCCGGGTGCCCAGGGCCTCGGACTTCTCCTCCTCACCGGCTGTCGGGGTCAAAGCCACCGTCGATTCAGTGGTGGTCGAGGTCGGTGGCCCGTATCTGCTCGAACAGCAGAATCGAGACGAGTTGCCGGTGGCTGACACCTGGCGCGAGGAAGGAGCGATCATCCTCCACGTCCTCGCCGACGGAGAAGTCATCGGAGCGCTGCGCCTGGCCGATGAGATCCGGCCTGAGTCCCGCGACGCCGTCGATGCCCTCCACGCCCGCGGGGTGCAGGTGGTCATGATCACCGGAGACGCCCAAGCCGTGGCAGAGACCGTCGCCAAAGACCTGGGTATCGACCGGGTCTTCGCAGGCGTCCGCCCGGAAGACAAGTCAGCCAAGGTCAAAGAGCTCCAGGACGAGGGTCGCAAGGTCGCGATGGTCGGTGATGGTGTCAACGACGCCCCCGCCCTGGCCCAAGCCGATGTCGGTATCGCCATCGGCGCCGGCACCGATGTGGCCATTGGTTCCGCGGGGGTGATCCTGGCCTCCTCTGATCCGCGCTCGGTGCTCTCGGTGTTCGAGCTCTCCCGTGCCAGCTACCGGAAGATGAAGCAGAACCTGTGGTGGGCCGCCGGCTACAACCTCGCCGCCGTCCCACTGGCCGCCGGCGTGCTGGCCCCGGTCGGGTTCGTACTGCCGATGAGCATCGGCGCGATCCTCATGTCGGTCTCCACCGTCGTCGTGGCGTTGAATGCTCAGCTGCTGCGCCGCCTCGACCTCACCCCCGAAGCGAGCACCGACAGAATCCTCGACCGCTCCTGACAGATAAGGACACATCATGACCACCACCGCACCCACCGTTGAAGAGGCGGCGACCGGCCACGGCTACATCAGCGACAAGAACCGCTATCTCGCCAGGCTCAAGCGCATTGAGGGCCAGACCCGTGGCATCCACCGCATGATCGACGAGGACAACTACTGCATCGACATCCTCACTCAGATCAGCGCGATCACCTCCGCGCTGAACAACGTCGCGCTGGGGTTGCTCGATGACCACCTCAAACACTGCGTCACCAACGCCATCGAAACCGATACCGCCGACGCCGAGCAGAAACTCCGCGAGGCCTCAGCCGCGATCGCACGCCTCGTGAAGTCATGAGCCAGGAGCAACAGCAATGAGCATCACCACCCGCAGCCTGCAGACCCTCGCCGAACACGGGCACCTCAGCCTCACCGTGCGACGCTGCTGCCAAACCCTCCACTGGGTCTTCACCGTGCGACTCGGCCGTAACTCCGGTGGATCGTAGAGCATGAGACCGGCATCATGGCCCCACTGTCCGCAAGAGGGCGATCCAAGCACTTAGCTTGCAGGGGCAAGGGCGCCAGAGCCCTTCGGATGTCGGATGGCAACCAGCGCTCCGACCCGATGAGCGAGTCGTGAGCGCAAATGAACAGGTGCTCTCCCACTCACCGAATACCAGGCTCAGCGGCGTCAGGTACATCGATGAGGCGAGATTTGGTCGAGTACCAAGTTCTCCTCGCTCGGACCCAAACGGTACATCGACCCATCGGACCATTGGCATTCGACTGCGTGAAGGTCATCATTGTACGTGATGGTTCGGCGATCTTGTTCAGTGAGTTCGGGCAGAAACCCGTGACCGTAGGTGATGTCGTCGTGCTTGGCCCCAATGTATTGTGCGGCTCCGAACCCGAAGGGCACATCACAGTCACTACGATCTACGCCGACACTGATTACCTGATCGACCAGGCGTTCTGGCAATACGCCCGCATTTTGCACGACAAGCTCGATGCGCCGGCCTTCGTCAGAGAGACCTTCACCGAACCTGCGCAGATTATTCGGTTGGGTGAGGATCACGTTGGACTGTTGATGCCGGGGCTGATGCAGGAACGGGTGACAGGTTGGGTTTCCTGTTCAGGCCGCTAGAGTCAGGGCCTGGGTCAGTAGTTTCTCCTCGAACTTGACCGGGGTCAATTTCCCGAGTTCCTTCTGCTTCCTTCTTCGGTGATAAGTCCTCTCGATCCACCGGACTATAGAGCTCCGAAGCTCCTCGCGGGTGGCCCAGGGCTTCGCGTCGAGGACGTTGTTCTGCAGCAGGCTGAAGAAGCTCTCCATCGCGGCATTGTCTCCGGCAGCACCGACTCTGCCCATCGAGCCGACCAGGCTGTGATGCTCCAGAGCCCGGAGGAACTTCTTTGCTCGAAATTGAGACCCGCGGTCGCTGTGGACTATGCATCCGCCCACCTCAGCGCCAGATCGAGCTCTGTTCGCCACGGCGTTATTCAGGGCCCGCACCGCCAGTGAGGACTTCATCCTGGTGTCGATGGAATAGCCGATGATCCTCCGGGAGCAGGCGTCTTTGATCGCGCACAGATACAGCTTGCCCTCACCGGTGTGGTGTTCGGTGATATCGGTGAACCACACTTCGTTGACTTTCTTCACGGTGCTGAACTGCCGCTGCACCAGATCATCGTGGACAGGCGGGCCCGGACGGGTCCCCTTGCCCTTCTTACGCTTGCTGATCACCGAGAAGACCCCTTGGGTGTGGCACAGCCGCCAGGCGGTGCGGTGGGCCATGTGGACCCCGGCGACCTCCTCCACGGCGTCGGCCAGGTATCGGTACACAAATTCGGGGTCATCGCGGTGGGCATCGATCAGAGCGTTGAGCCGGTGAGCTTCTTCCCACTCTGCGTCAGTGATGGGGTTGGCCAGCCACCGGTAATAGGGCTGGCGGGCGATCTTCAGCACCCGGGACGTCACCGCCACAGGGATTCCTGAAGCGGCGAGATCGCGGACGAGCGGGTACTTCTGTAATGGGTAGTGGCCGACCTGTGGCTGGCTGAGATGCTGAGTTCAGTCCTAGTGCGTGACCCCGGGTATTTCCGACCCTCCGATTCAAGAGGTGTCTTTAAAATGACGTGTCCGCGCTGGGACGGGCTCGGCTTCTGCGCACAGATGCCTTAATTAGAAGCCTGTCCGACCGCCAATGAAACGGTGGCCGTGACTCATTACAGATGTGGACTCTGAGCGACCACACGAGCCGGGCAGACCTTATCCGCTCTATGTCCTTAGAGGATGATCATGATTCCAGTCCCTGAAGTTTTCGACTACATCGTGGGCATCGACACCCATGCCCGAACCCATACCTATTGCCTGATCGACTCCCGTACCGGCGCGATCATTGACAGCGCCCAGTTTCCGACCTCAAAGCCCGGCAACGCGCGGGCGATCACTTGGATCCAACGGCGCAGCAAGAACGGCAACATTCTGGCTGCAGTCGAAGGTACCGCATCCTACGGCGCCAGCATCACCATGTCTCTCAGAGCAGCCGATATCGAAGTCACCGAAGTCCGCCCTGGCCCTAAGCGAGAACACGCACACACCGGAAAATCTGACACAATCGATGCCGAGTCCGCCGCACGACGAGTACTGCGTAGCAATGTGGAATCTCTTGCCCAACCCCGCGCTTCCGGTGAACGAGCCACTCTGCGCGTACTTCTCTCTTCTCGATCATTAATCGATCAACAGCGCACAGCCAACCGCAACTCTCTTACCGCTCTGCTGCGCAGCTTCGAGCTGGGCGTCGATGCCCGCCGCCCACTAAAAGACACCCAAATTGCTGCTATTGCTAGATGGCGAGTTGTCACCGACCCTGCCATTGAGCCTCTACGAAGTGAAGCGAAACGGCTGGCAGCGACCGTGATCGAGCAGACTCGGCTACTGGAGGAAAACCACCAAAAGCTCGCCAAGTTCACCGAGCATTTGGCCCCTGGACTCCAAGAGATTCAAGGAGTCGGCCCAGTCACCGGAGCGATCCTCGTCACCGTCTACTCCCACCACGGGCGGATCAGCTCAGAAGCTGCCTTCGCGGCACTCGGTGGCATATCACCACTGCCCGCGTCCTCTGGGAACACCACTAGGCACCGCCTCTCACGATCTGGCGATCGCCAACTCAACAGGGCTATCGAAGTGATCACCCGCACCCGCATCAGCTGTGACCCCACGACTCAGGACTACGTGGCCAGAAGACAAGCTGAAGGGCTGAGCAAACGAGAGATCCGTAGATGCCTAAAACGCTACATCTGCCGAGCCCTCTACCGAGAGCTGAAGACTCGCATGGCTTGACAGAAGGCATAGAAGCGTCATTTTGACGGGATCTGAGCTTGACCGAAGTAGGCAGCAGCCCGTCGCATCACCTCCAGCTCCTGCTCCAGGGTGCGGTTGCGGCGGCGCAGGGCGCGCAGCTCGTCCCTCTCCTCAGTGGTCAGGCCAGGTTTGCGATCATTGGGGTTTCCGGCGTCCAGTTCGGCCTGGCGAACCCATTTGCGGATGGTCCCTTCATGCAGACCGAAATCAGCAGCTACTTCGGCCAGCGTGGTGTTCTCGTCCCTGTTCTGGGCAACGCGGACCACATCGTCGCGGAACTCTTTGTGAACCGTACTGGGTTTGGTTCCGTCCTATTTGATTCAGGAGGATTGGACCATGACCAGCACTAGGACGGGGTATACCTCGGAGTTCAAGCAGCGTGCTCTGAGGATGATGGAGGACCATCGGCGTATTGAGGAGTCATCTCGGTGGAGCGCGGCTGCAGCAGTCGGTGAGAAGCTCGGTGTTTCGCCGCATACGTTGAATAACTGGGCGAAGCAGGCCCGCCGGGACGCCGGCGAGGAGTCTGGGGCCACCAGTCAGGAACTCGCTGAGCTCACACGGTTGCGTCGCGAGGTCAGGGAACTCAAACGCGCTAATGAGATCCTCAAGAGCGCTTCGGCGTTTTTCGCCGCGGAGCTCGACCGTCCCACCACGAGATGATCCGCTACATCGATGCACACAAGGATCGTTTCGGGGTCGAGCGCATCTGCCGCGTCCTCAGCGAAGCAGAAGGTGGGTTCATCACCTCTCGCGGCTACCGGGCAGCCAAGACCAGGGTCCGCTCGGCCAGAGACCTCAAAGACGACATGCTGATCCCTGAGATCCAGCGCATCTACGCGGAGAATTACAGCGTCTACGGGGTGCGGAAGATGTGGCACGCGATGCGCCGAGAAGGCTGGGACATCGGCCGGGACCAGACCTACCGTCTGATGCGCAAAGCCGGGATCACAGGAGCCGTGCGGGGCCGGAAACCTCGCACCACGGTCCCTGCCCCGGTGCCGGATCATCGTCCTGATTTGGTGGAGCGCAACTTCAAAGCACCCGCACCTGGGGTGCTGTGGGTAGCTGACATCACCTACGTCAGAACGTCAGCGGGGTTCGTCTACACCGCCTTTGTGATCGATGCTTACTCCCGCAGGATCGTGGGCTGGGCGACCAGGTCTTCGATGACCAC
>NZ_VAWA01000020.1 GCF_005771565.1 Nesterenkonia sphaerica | reverse complement strand
CGATCCGCCCGTGACCAGCTCCTGGGTGACAACACCCCCCGGATCATCACAGTGACTGGGGGCAAACGATCATGCCCAGGAGCCGGACCGGACAACACCACTTATCCTGCCGGAGAACTGGTGCTCTTAGAAGCTAACGGGGGAATCAGCCTCCAGGCCGCAGGATGGAGTTGACCTGGTGCCATCCGTCATTGATGCCGTGAATCCGTACACCGCCGGAGGGGGTAGCGGAGATCACTTGGCCGTTGCCGACGTAGATTCCGCCGTGAGTGTTGTTATTGGCCAGCACAATGTCGCCCGGCTGTGGGCTGGAAACGCGGGGCAGTGAGGCGTCCATCCCATAGGTGGTGCGCGGGAGCCCGCCGCGGCCCGCCTGGTTGTAGGCCCAGTTGATGAACCCTGAGCAGTCGAAGCCTGCCGTGGTGGTGCCGCCCCACTGGTACGGCACGCCCAAACCGGCGTAGGCAGCACTGACCACAGAGCTGCTGCCACCGGCGCTGGAGGGCTCTTCCTGGCTCTCGCCTGCCACGGAGGCTTCGCTGTGGGACTGGACACCCTGGCCGTCCTGCTGCTGAGGTGCAGTAGACTCGCTCTCCGGCTCGGGCTGGGGCTCTGGTTCTGGCTCCGGCTCAGGTTCGGGCTCTGGTTCGGGCTCGGGCTGGGGCTCTGGCTCGGGCTCTGGTTCAGGCTCCGGCTCCGGCTCTGGCTCTGGGGCGGATTCGGAGGAGAGCGCGGGGCGCTCAAATGCGAGCTCCACTTCCGTGGAGGCGCTGACTGCCGGAGCAGACACGTCGGAGGCTCGTTCGACGGTGAGTTCCGAGGTGTTCAGCTGCACGGTCGCGGCGCCGCGGCCCTCCTCGGACTCCGCATTGGCGTGGGCCGCCACGCCGCTGGTGACCACCAGGCCGGAGGCAGCCAACACTGCTGCGGCAGCCCGGCCGGCCGAGGTGGCGTTTGTCAGGGCGAGGGTCTTGCTGGCCGCGCGGCGACGAGCGCGGCGCGTGTCATGCATCGTAGTGTCTGTCACGTCTGAAACCTTCTTTACAGATTGCGGTAGTTCGTCGAGTGCCTGGCCCGAGCCTGGGCCTGCTATCGGTGGGGAGACCCACCGGAATCGGCACCACTCGGGATCCGCGCCCTACCATATAACAATTCCGTAACAGTGTCACAACTTGGTAACGGCGCCGTGTCATTCGCGTGTGAACACCGCGGCATGTTGAGGCAGATCGGTTGACAGGCATACCCAGTGGGGGTATAAAGTAGTCGATACACATACCCCCTTAGGGTATTTTTCAGTGAAAAGTACACGCGAAAGAGAGGCACCCGATGGCCACCACCGAGTACCAGGTAACCGGCATGAGCTGCGGACACTGTGAGAAGGCCGTGCGTTCCGAGGTCGGAGAGATCGAGGGTGTGACCGGCATCGAGGTCAGCGCCGAAAATGGCCGGTTGGCCGTCACCAGTGAAGAGCCCATCGACGATGCCGCGGTGCTTGCCGCGGTCGATGAGGCTGGCTTCACCGCAGTCAGGAGCTGAGCCATGAACGCGCCTGCGCGTCTGGGCGTGTACGGACTGATCCTGGCGGCGGTGTTCACCGTGGCGGGCCTGACCGCCAGCGTCGTGGTTCCCGAGGAGACAGTGCAATCCTGGATTGAGGAGGCCCCAGAAGACCAGCACGGCGCTGCCGCCAACGACGCCCAGCGCCACGACGGCCCATCGCAGACTCCCGATCTTGACGCAAGCTCCATGGGCCTGGCCTCGGCGCAAGAGGGCTATCAGCTGAGCATCACCAGCGCCCCGGCCGAACAAGGCACCCTCGGCGAGCTTTCGCTGGTGGTCACCGGCACCGAAGGGGATCCGGTCACCGATTTTGAGCTCTCCCACGAACAAGAGCTGCACCTCATCGTCGTGCGTGCTGACGGGGAGCATTTTCGCCACGTCCACCCGGACCGGAATACCGACGGGGTGTGGACGATCCCGTGGGAATGGCCAGCAGGCGGTTCCTACCGTCTCTACGCCGACTTTGTCCCTGCAGACACCGGAGAAGCGGTGACGCTCTCAAGCACAGTCCAGGTCGCCGGCGACTACACACCGGCTCCGGCAGCCGAACCGGTCACTGAGACCACTGTGGAAGGATTCCGGGTGAGCGTCGAAGGTGAGCTGCTCGCCGGCAAGACCTCAGAGCTGACCCTGACAGTCACCCGAGGGGACGAGCCGGTCACCGATCTTGAGCCGTACCTCGGGGCTCTTGGACACCTGGTGGCCCTGCGCGAGGGCGACCTGGCCTACCTCCATGTCCACCCGCACCGGGACACCGCGCACCCCGATGAGACCGCCGGCCCGGAAATCACCTTCGAGGTCACCGCCCCCACTGTGAGTCACTACCTGCTGTATCTGGACTTCCAGGTCGACGGCGAAGTGCACACCGCTGCGCTGGCCCTCACTGCCACCGCTGCTGACGAGGACGCGGCCCAGCAGAATCCGGATCAGGAAGCAGAAGATGATGACCACTGACCAGCCCAGCACGGATGTTGACCTCACCGATCTGGAACTCAAGATTGGTGGTATGACCTGCGCGTCCTGCGCGAACCGCATCGAGAAGAAACTCAACAAACTCGACGGCGTGGAAGCCAGCGTGAACTATGCGACAGAGAAGGCAAGTGTCAGCGTGACGGCCGGGTACGACCCGAGTCTGCTGATTGCCGAAGTCGAGAAGACCGGGTACACCGCTGAGCTTCCGCCCTCCGACCGAGACACCGCTGCAGCAGCGCCCGACCCGGGCGAAGCACCTGAGGACGCTGAGCTTAGGGTGCTCAAACAGCGCCTGATCGGCTCAGCAGTGCTCTCTGTGCCAGTGATTGCCATGGCGATGGTCCCCGCCCTGCAGTTTGACTACTGGGGGTTTGCCTCCCTGGCCCTGGCAGCCCCCGTGGTGGTGTGGGCTGGGTGGCCTTTCCACAAGGCCGCCTGGGTGAACCTCAAGCACGGTGCAGCGACCATGGACACCTTGATCTCGGTCGGTACCAGTGCGGCGCTGATCTGGTCGGTCATCGCCCTGTTCTTGGGCACTGCAGGTCAGCCCGGCGTGGTCCACCCCTTCGAGCTCACTATTTCCCGCACCGACGGTTTCAGCCACATTTACCTCGAGGTGGGCGCTGGGGTCATCACCTTCATCCTGCTGGGCCGGTACTTTGAGAAGCGGTCCAAGCGCCAGGCCGGCGCCGCTCTGCGCGCCCTATTGGACCTTGGGGCAAAAGAGGTCTCGGTGCTGCGCAATGGTAAGGAGGAACGGCTCCCCATTGAGCAACTCTCGGTCGGCGATGAGTTCATCGTCCGCCCCGGAGAGAAGATCGCCACCGACGGCACCATCACCTCGGGAACTTCCGCCATTGATGCCTCCATGCTTACGGGTGAATCCGTGCCCGTGGAAGTCTCGGCTGGAGATCACGTCACCGGCGCCACCGTCAACGCCGGGGGTCGGCTGACGGTACGGGCCACCCGGGTGGGTTCGGACACCCAGCTTGCGCAGATGGCGAAGATGGTCGAAGACGCCCAGTCCGGCAAAGCTGAGATTCAGCGTCTGGCTGACCGGTTCTCCTCAGTGTTTGTGCCCGTGGCCATCGCGATCGCGGTTGCTGCCCTGGGTGGGTGGCTGGGCGCTGGCTTTCCGGTGAGCGCGGCCTTCACGGCCACAGTGGCCGTTCTCATCATTGCTTGTCCGTGTGCCCTAGGACTTGCCACGCCCACCGCACTGCTGGTCGGCACCGGGCGCGGGGCCCAGCTGGGTGTACTGATCAAGGGTCCGGAGATCCTGGAGTCCACCCGCAGAGTCGACACGATTGTGCTGGATAAGACCGGCACCGTCACCACCGGGAAGATGACGTTGGTCGACGTGGTGAACGCCGAAGGCGTTCCGCGAAGCGAGTTGTTGCGCCTTGCCGGAGGGTTGGAGGACTACTCAGAACACCCCATTGCGCAAGCGATCGCGTCCGCAGCCCGCGCGGAAGTCGGTCCGCTGCCTACTCCGGAGGCGTTCGAGAACATTGAGGGCAGGGGTGTCCAGGGTGTTGTCGAAAGACACACGGTGGTCGCCGGGCGCGAGGCGCTGCTGAATGAGAGATCTATGCCCCTCGACACCCACCTGGCCGGTGCCAAGGAAGCAGCTGAAGCGCAGGGGAAAACCGCAGTGGTCGTGGGTTGGGGTGGGCAGGCGCGCGGAGTGCTGGTCGTCGCTGATCAGATCAAGTCCACTTCTGCTGAAGCGGTCACCCAGTTCCGGAGACTGGGGCTCACCCCGGTGCTGCTGACCGGAGACAACACAACGGTGGCGCACCAGGTGGCCCGAGAGGTGGGGATTGAGCAGGTCATCGCTGAAGTGCTTCCTGCGGACAAGGTCGACGTCGTCGCCCGCCTCCAGCGTGAGGGCCGAGTCGTGGCGATGGTCGGTGACGGAGTCAATGACGCCCCAGCGCTGGCCCAGGCTGACCTCGGACTGGCAATGGGGGCGGGGACCGACGTCGCCATTGAGGCGGCCGAGATCACCCTAGTGCGCGGTGACCTGCGTGCGGCAGCCGACGCCATTCGTCTGGCCCGCAGGACGCTGCGGACCATTAAGCAGAATCTCTTCTGGGCCTTCGTGTACAACACCACTGCCATTCCGATCGCAGCCTTCGGGCTGCTCAACCCCATGCTGGCCGGCGCCGCGATGGCCTTCTCCAGCGTTTCCGTGGTCACCAATAGCCTTCGTCTCAGGAGATTCCAGGGCCAATGAATCAACATCCACCTTCCTCACCTCCACACCAGCCCGCCGGGCACGAACATCACCACCCTGGCCACGGCGGGGCACCGCACGGCCAGAACGATTCGCACCACGATCACGGAGACCATGTGGGGCAGTTTCGCCGGCTGTTCTGGATCATGCTCCTCCTGGGCATCCCGGTGGTGGCTTTCAATCCGATGTTTGCCGACTTGGTGGGCTACCACCTGCCTCATCAGACGTGGGTCTGGTGGGTCTCCCCAGTGCTGGGCACGGTGGTTTACCTGTGGGGAGGCCAGCCGTTCCTCAGCGGTGCCCTCTCAGAAATACGTACCCGACAGCCCGGTATGATGCTGCTGATCGGCCTGGCGATCACCGTGGCATTCCTCGCCTCCTGGAGCGCGAGTCTGGGGCTTGTGGATCACCAGCTGAATTTCTGGTGGGAAATGGCCCTGCTGATAGTCATCATGCTGCTGGGTCATTGGATCGAGATGAGGTCACTGGCCCACACCATGTCGGCGCTGGACTCCCTGGCCGCACTGCTTCCGGATGAGGCGGAAAAGATCGTGGGGTCAGACATCGTGAAGGTCGCCCCGGCCGAGCTGCGGGTCGGAGACACAGTCATCGTCCGGCCGGGAGCCTCGGTGCCTGCTGATGGGACCATCGTCGATGGCACCGCACATATGGATGAGTCCATGGTCACCGGCGAATCGAAACCGGTCCGTCGTGAGACTGGTGAGCCGGTTGTCGCCGGCACTGTGGCCACCGACTCCGGTGTGCGCGTCGAAGTCACCGCCGTGGGGGACCAGACAGCGCTGGCGGGGATCCAGAAGCTCGTCGCTGAGGCCCAGGCCTCCACCTCGCGGGCACAGCGCATCGCCGACACCGCTGCCGCCTGGCTTTTCTGGTTCGCACTCGCTGCCGCGGCAGTCACCGCGGTCACGTGGGCGGTGCTCGGCATGCCGGACGCTGCAGTGGTGCGCACCATCACCGTGCTGGTGATTGCCTGTCCCCATGCCCTCGGTTTGGCGATCCCACTGGTCGTCTCCATCGCCACCGAACGCGCAGCCCGCGGCGGGGTGCTGGTCAAGGACCGTCTGGCACTGGAGTCGATGCGCACGGTCACCGCCGTGCTTTTCGACAAGACCGGCACACTGACCAAGGGGCAGCCGACACTCACCGCGCTCGCTGCAGTGGATGAACGCTACGAGGCCGAGGTGCTGGCCCTCGCCGCTGCCGCCGAGTCGGACAGTGAGCACCCGCTTGCGCGCGCCATCGTGGCCGCTGCCGCCACTGGGCAGCGCCAGCTTCCCCGGGCCACACACTTCTCTTCCTCTCCGGCGGTGGGAGTCAGGGCCACAGTAGATGGCACCGTGGTCGAGGTAGGTGGCCCATATCTGCTCGAGGAGCGCGGGGTCGCGGAACTGCCGGTGGCCGATCAATGGCGGCGGGAGGGCGCGATCATTCTCCACGTGCTTGCCGACGGTGAGGTCATCGGCGCGCTGCGGCTCGACGACGAGATCCGGCCCGAGTCTCGTCAGGCGGTGGATGCGCTGCACATCCGGGGGGTGCAGGTCGTCATGATCACCGGAGATGCCCAAGCGGTTGCCGAGACCGTGGCAAGGGACCTCGGCATCGACCGGGTGTTCGCCGGTGTGCGCCCCGAGCACAAGGCCGCGAAAGTGGCCGAACTGCAGGACGACGGCCAGAAAGTCGCGATGGTCGGGGACGGCGTCAATGACGCACCCGCCCTGGCGCAAGCTGACGTGGGCATCGCCATCGGTGCCGGCACCGACGTTGCCATCGGCTCAGCTGGTGTCATTCTCGCCTCCTCCGACCCCAGATCCGTGCTGTCAGTCTTCGAGCTCTCCCGGGCCAGCTACCGCAAGATGAAGCAGAACCTCTGGTGGGCGGCCGGGTACAACATCGCCGCCGTGCCACTGGCCGCCGGCGCATTGGCACCGGTGGGGTTCGTGCTGCCGATGAGCATCGGCGCGCTGTTGATGTCCGCCTCCACTGTGGTGGTGGCGCTCAATGCACAACTGCTGCGCCGGCTTGACCTCGCCCCGCAGACCAGCACCAGCAGGATCCTCAAGCACACTCCAGCGCCGCAACGTCCCGCACCACAACCCGTCCCACAGAGCAGGAGAGCAGGCTCATGAGCGCCGCCACGCCTTCCACCCCCCACAGCGAAAGTCATGGTCACGGCTACATCAGCGACAAGGCCCGCTACCTGGCGCGGCTGAAACGTATCGAGGGGCAGGCCCGGGGAATCCACCGCATGGTGGATGAGGACACCTACTGCATAGACATCCTCACCCAGATCAGCGCGATCACCTCCGCGTTGAACAACGTCGCGCTCGGCTTGCTCGACGACCACCTCAAACACTGCGTGGCGGGAGCCGCGCAGGATGGCGGCGCCGAGGTCGAGGCGAAGATCCGGGAAGCCTCCGAGGCCATAGCTCGATTGGTGCGGAAGTGAGTATGGCCGCGCAGTTCCACGATTGGCCGCCCACTTCTACCATCTGTAGAATTCAGTACTGATGCTCCCCACCGACTCTCCCGCACCCCGTCGCACCCTCCGGTCGATGGCCGCGGCAGTGCTGGCCGCCGGGCTGCTGCTGACCGCCTGCGGTGCCGACGGCAACGACGACCTCGCTCAGCGAGCCTCCAATGATGGCACCAACTACATCGCCGGAGACGGGTCCGTGCAGGAGATCGCGGCAGAAAATCGCGGCGAAGCGGTGACATTTGAGTCAGAGACCTTCGAAGGTGAAACCGTCACCGCAGAGACCTTCCAGGGCGAGGTCAGCGTGATCAACTTCTGGTACGCCGCGTGTGCCCCATGCCGCAAAGAAGCCCCGGACCTGCAGGCAATCTACGAAGAGTTCGAAGCCGACTCTGTGCAGTTCTACGGAGTCAACACCCGGGACACCCAGCCCACTGCTGAGGCGTTTGAGCGGACTTTCGGAATCACCTATCCCTCTATGGAAGACCGCGGCGGCAGTGTGCTGATGTCCATGACGAGCTATGTGCATCCCTCGGCCGTGCCCACCACCTTGGTGCTCGACCGACAGGGCCGGGTCTCCGCCCGGATCAGCGGCCTCGTGGACCCGGGGACCCTGCGGGCTCTGATCAGCACGGCCTTGGAGGAAGACCAGGCCCAGGCGGAAGCGGCTGTGAGCGAGGAAGCCGCAGCAACCCTGCCCACCCTATGAGCCTGAATCCCTTGCCGCCAGCGGCGATGGCCTCGAACCCCTTCGCCGAGATCGTCTCGGACGGCTCGCTGCTGATCGCCGCCCCGGTGGCGCTGCTGGCGGGTCTGGTGTCCTTTCTCTCCCCCTGCGTGCTTCCCCTGGTCCCCGGCTACCTCGGATACGTCACCGGCCTGTCCGGGGCGGATCTGCAGGAGCGCGCCCGGTCCCGAATGGTGCTCGGCGCCTCCCTGTTCGTGCTTGGGTTCAGCGTGGTGTTCCTGCTCATCGGTGCCGTGTTCGTCCAAGCCACCGTCTGGCTCCGATTTGACGGGGCGTGGGTGACCCAGGTGCTAGGCGGCGTCGTCATCTTGATGGGCCTGATCTTCATGGGTGCGGTCAACCTTTTTCAGCGCGAACGCAAGATTCACCGGCGCCCGCCGGACGGGCTGCTGGGGGCGCCGCTGCTTGGGGCCACCTTCGGCATCGGGTGGGCCCCCTGCATGGGACCCACCCTGGCTGCGGTGCTGGCACTGGTCGTCGGAGACCCCGGCGGAGCGGAGCACACCCGAGGCGCGGCGCTGGTCTTCATCTACTGCCTGGGACTCGGCGTTCCCTTCATCTTGATCAGCCTGGGAATGCAGCGCGGAATGCGGACCCTGAGCTTCTTCACACGGCATAAGCGCACTGTCATGCGCGCAGGAGGCGGGCTGCTGGTACTCATCGGCCTGCTAATGGCCACCGGCATCTGGAACACCTGGGTGTGGGCGCTGCAGGATTGGTTCCAATCAGAGATTGTGATGCCCATTTGATGAGCACTGAGAACGACGCCGCCCCTGAGACCCAGCCCTCGGCTCACCGTGACAACGCTCGCGAGGACGCTCTGAATGAGGCTCAGGGTGTGGCCAAGAAGGACGTCACCGCCCCTGCCCTGGGCGTGACTGGGATGCTTCGCTGGGCATGGACCCAGCTGACGTCCATGCGCACCGCGCTGATGCTCCTGCTGCTGCTGGCCATCGCCGCGGTGCCGGGTTCGATCTTCCCGCAGCGGGTCCAAGACTCGTTCGCCGTGCGTACCTACATCGAGGACAACCCCACGCTGGGTCCGATTCTGGACTTCTTCCAGATCTTTGACGTCTACTCCTCGGTCTGGTTCTCCGCCATCTACATCCTGCTGTTCATCTCACTGATCGGCTGCATAGTTCCGCGCACCCGCAAGCACTATCAGCAGATGGTCAGCCCCCCACCGCGGACCCCCCGCCGGTTGGAGCGACTTCCCGAATATGGGGCGCTGGAGCTCGAGGCTGCCGGTGAGGCGACCAGCCCCGAACAAGCACTCAGCGACGCCGCGAGCATGCTGAAGAAACGCCGTTACCGGGTCGATGTCCGGCGCAATGGCGACGGCACCGGATCGGTGGGTGCTGAGAAGGGCTACCTGCGGGAGATCGGCAACATCGTCTTCCACGTCTCTTTGGTGGGAGTGCTCATCTTCGTCGCAGCCGGTGCCATGTTCAGCTACCGGGGCCAGAAGGTGATGATCGAGGATGAGGCCTTCGTCAACGCGCTGGTCGCTTATGACAACTTCTACCCCGGCACGTGGTTCCAGGAAGAGAACCTCGAACCATTCTCCATCCGGTTAGACAGCTTCGAACGGGCCTTCGACCGGCAGCTCTTCAACGGAGAGCCCAACCCTCACTACGGTCAGGCACTGGACTTCACCGCCGATGTCACCGTCCAAGACGGCCCCGAGGCCGAGCCCGAGCAGACAGAGCTCAAAGTGAACCACCCGCTCTCGCTCGGAGGTGGGGCGCAGATCTACCTGGTGGGCAATGGCTACGCACCGGTGGTCACCGTGCGGGACGGAGAGGGAGAGGTCGCCTTCTCCGGACCGGTGATCACCCGGCCGGACGATCCGGTCTACACCTCCATGGCAGTGGTCAAAGCCCCCGACGCGTCCCCGGAGCAACTCGGCTTTGTGGGACTGTTCTTGCCCACCGCGCACGACACCGGAGATGGGTTGGCGATCTCAGCGGACCCGGAACTGGGCAACCCTGAGCTGCATCTGAACTCCTACGCCGGAGACCTCGGACTCGACGAGGGCGTACCCCAAAACGTCTATGTGCTTGACACCGAAGACCTCACCGAGCTCAACACTCGCGAGACCGAACACGGCGCCATCACCCTGGCCCTCGGTGAGACCCACCAACTGCCGGATGGCCTGGGGTCCATAGAGTTCGAGGAAGTCCAGGACTACATCGCCATCGACATCCACTACAACCCCGGCACCACCTACATTCTGATCTTCGCCATGACGGCCACCGCCGGGCTCATCGCCAGTCTCTTTCTGCGACGACGCCGAGCCTGGGTCACCGTCGAAGCCAATGAGCACGGTCGTACACTGGTCAAATACGGCCTGCTCGCCCGCGGCGAAGATTTCCGGCTCCGCGATGAGAACATCGCCCTGCGCACCCAGTTCGAGAAGGCCTGGCCGGTCCGTCCCCCAGAGGAGAACAACGAGTCATGATTGCAGCTCCGCTGTCCACACATCTGGCCCCCATCAACGTGCAGCTGGCCGAATACTCCGAGCTGTTCATGCTGATCAGCGCCTTCATCTACACCCTGGCGTTCATCCTGTTCACCGTGGACACCGTCCGCAGCTCCGCCACGATCCGCCGAGTGGAGGCTGAACTCTCCGCTGAGCAGCAGCGTGAGCGTGCACAACGCTTGGTGGGCGCTTCCGCGCCGAACGACGCTGTCGCGCCCAATGATGCCGCCCCACCGCGGGCCAGCGATGAAGACCTTGTCGACGACGATCTTGCCTATGTCGGCACCACCCGGCCATTTGCGAACGTGGCGGTGGCACTGACTGCGGTGGCCGCTGCAGCTCATGGCTTCGCCGTCGTCGCCCGTGGGCTTGCGGCAAGCCGCTGGCCGACAGCAAATATGTTCGAATTTCTCACCGCGGCCGCACTGGTGGTCAGTGTGGTCTACCTGGCCGGTCTCATCCGCCGCGACCTGCGGTTCTTAGGCGTCTTTGTACTGGGACTGGTGGTGACGATGATGGCTGGTGCCACCATCGGCTTCCCCACCCCCATCGGCCACGTGCAGCCGGCGCTGCAGAGCCCCTGGATCGCCATCCATGTCACCCTGGCGGTGCTGGCCATGGCGGTGTTCACCCTCACGTTCGCCATGAATCTGCTCCAGCTGCTCCAGTCCCGCCGTGAACGGGTTCTGGACGGTGCACCCAAAGGCAGATTTGAACGTGGACTGGCCACGAATCAGTTCATGCGCCTGGTGCCCAGCGCCTTCTCGTTGGAGTCCTGGGCCTACCGGCTCAACGCCGTCGGTTTCGTCTTCTGGACTTTGGGTCCCATGATCACCGGCGCAATATGGGCCAACGAGTCCTGGGGCAGATATTGGGGATGGGACCCCAAGGAAGTGTGGACGTTTGTGATCTGGGTGGTCTACGCCGGCTACCTGCACGCCCGGGCCACCCGAGGCTGGACCGGGAACCGTGCCGCATGGCTGTCGATCATTGGCTTCATCTGCATCATCATCAACTACACCGTGGTCAATATGTGGTTCCCCGGACTGCACTCCTACGCCGGGCTGCCGGAATGAGCGGAGGATCTGCGCATGGCTGTGCTTAAGTATTCGGTGCTCAGGCTGGGCATCTTCGCCGTCGTCTTCTTCGGCTGTCTCTACATCAACCTGGGGCGTTTCACCTTCATCTTCGCGGTGCTGATCGGCCTGGCTGTCTCCTGGATGGTCAGCTACCTCTTCTTCAACTCGTGGAGGGTGGAAGCCGGGGAGCAGCTGGCCCGCTGGGTCGGGCGGCGCCGGCGCTCCACGTCCGAGCAGCAGGACAATGCGGCTGAGGACCAATTGGCAGAGCGTTTCCACGAACATCCCGCGGAACCTGTCGCGGAGCCGGACGAGGCTGACCCCGATCAACCGGGACGCTCTGACCGGTGATCGCACGGGTCCGCGGTGGGTCCGCGCGGAGCGGAAACCGCCACGTCACAGGTCTGCGTCTACTACCCTAGATGCCATGGTTCGGGTTTTTATGGCTGTCGGCGTCGTCGCACTTGGCCTGCTGATTTACAGCACGGTCGACTGCATTCAGACACCCAGGCACAAGGTGCGCGTGCTGCCCAAGTCCGCCTGGCTGCCGATCATCATTCTGCTGCCGCTGTTGGGAGCCGGGCTGTGGCTGGGCTTCGGCAAGGCCCGAGGAGGCAACGGAGGCGGCGGCGGCCGGCGGAAGGGTCCCATGGCCCCGGATGATGATCCGGAGTTCCTCCGGAATGTCGAGTTTCAGCGCCGTCAGGCTCAGCGCCGCGAAGAAGAGGCCCGGCGCCAAGCTGAGGAGAATCGCCGTAAGCGGGAGGCTGAGCGGCGCGCTGCGGAGAAGAAACAAGAGAAGAAGGATGATGACCGCGGAGCGGGGCCCAACGACTGACATGAACCTTCCCCCCAACGTCTCGGACACCTTCGACCCCCACCAGTGGCGTGTGGTCGAGGGCTTTGACTTCACCGACATCACCTACCACCGCCGAGTCCAGCGTTCTCCCGATGGCTCCATCGTCCAAGATCTGCCGGCAGTGCGGGTCGCCTTCGACCGACCAGAGGTCCGCAACGCGTTCCGTCCCCACACGGTGGACGAGCTGTACCGAGCGTTGGACCATGCACGGATGACCCCGGATGTGGCCGCGGTTCTGCTGACCGGCAACGGCCCCTCGGCCAAGGACGGCGGCCACTCCTTCTGCTCGGGAGGTGACCAACGCATCCGCGGGCGCGACGGCTACCGCTACGCAGAAGGGGAGACCTCAGAGACGATCGACCCGGCGAAGGCCGGGCGGCTGCACATCTTGGAAGTCCAGCGACTCATCCGCACCATGCCCAAGGTGGTGATCGCGGTGGTTAATGGCTGGGCCGCAGGAGGCGGGCACTCCCTGCACGTGGTCTGCGACCTCACGATCGCCTCACGCCAGCACGGAAAGTTCAAGCAGACCGACGCCACGGTGGGGTCCTTCGACGCCGGTTACGGTTCCGCGCTGCTGGCCAGGCAGGTGGGCCAGAAGAAGGCGCGGGAGATCTTCTTTCTCGCCCGGGAGCACAGCGCCGAAGATATGGTGGCCGCCGGCGCGGTCAACGAGGCGGTGGCCCACGAGGAGCTGGAGACAGTCGCCCTGGGCTACGCCACGGATATCGCGGGGCAGTCGCCGCAGGCGGTACGGATGCTGAAGTTCGCTTTCAACGCCCCCGATGACGGGCTGGCCGGCCAGCAGGTCTTCGCCGGGGAAGCCACCCGCATGGGGTACATGACTGACGAAGCTGTCGAGGGCCGCGACGCCTTCCTGCAGAAGCGGCCGCCGAATTGGTCCGACTTTCCTTACTACTACTGAACGAGGCGGCGTCGTGATCCCATGAACACTCACTCGTGGCAGCATGCGCTGCAGGCCCTCCATGGCACCCGTGAAGCCGGCAGTGCCCCGCTGGAATTCCTCCCGGCCGCGCCCGGCGGCGCCCCGCAGTGGGTTGAGCGCGAGGACGCTTCCGGCACCGGCGCTGCCGCGATAGTGCGCACCTCCGGCTCCACCGGCACCCCCAAGCAGACGCTGCTGTCCTGGGAGGCACTGCACGCTTCTGCGGAGATGACCGCTCAGGCCCTGGGCGGTCACGGGCAGTGGCTGCTGACGCTGCAACCCAGTTATGTGGCGGGATTGGCGGTGCTGACGCGGAGTCTGATCGCCCAGACGGAGCCGGTGACCCTGCTGGAGAACACCACTGACCCGGATTGCTTCAGTCAGGCCGCCGAGCAGCTGAACGCTCAGCGCCGCTTCGTGTCTTTGGTCCCCACCCAGCTCCAGCAGCTGCTGAGCGATCCCGGGCCCCGGCTGCTGGACGCCCTGGCCAGCTTCGATGCGATTCTGCTCGGAGGTGCCCCCACGCCTGCTGAGCTGTTCGACCGCGCCCGTGGAGCCGGCCTGAACGTCATCCGTACCTACGGTATGGCAGAGACCTGCGGAGGCTGCGTCTATGACGGCTATCCGCTGCCCGGGGTCACCGTAGAAATCGGCACCCGCGGCCGGGTGCTGCTGTCCGGACCCATGGTCGCTCTGGGCTACTACGGGGATCCTGAACTCACCGCGAGGAAGTTCGAATGGGTGCCCGACGCGGACTCGCCGCAGGGAATCCCTGTGCGGCTCGACCAGTCCGCCCCGCACGAAGGTCGTTACCGCCGCTTCCGCACCGATGACCTGGGCCAGCTCAGCACGCAGCGGGCCACCGAAGTGGAGACCATTGCTGAGGTCAGCGGCGGGGGACATTCAGCGCAGATTCTGCCGAGGCTCACCGTGACCGGTCGGGCGGACTCAGTCCTCATCACTGGTGGGGTCAAAGTCTCCGCTGAGGAGGTGCGCCGGGCCCTGGAGTCACACTCCGGTGTGCGGGAGGCCTTCGTCGCTGGCATCGACGACGCCCATTGGGGCCAGAAAGTTGTAGCAGCCGTGGTGCTGGCCACTGCCTCCCGGGGCAGCAATCTCTTAGAAGAGCTCAACGAGCTGGTCCGTGAGCGTCTGGGCCCGGCCGCTGTGCCGAAGCACTATGAGCTGCTGGGGTCAATGCCGCTGCTGCCCAGTGGAAAACCTGACCGGCAGGCGCTAGTAGAGACGCTGAAGGAAGGTGACGCCCGTGGCCACCACCCGTGAGTGGATCACCGGAGCCCGGCCCCGGACGCTGCCGATGGCGGTGTGTCCGGTTCTCATTGGTGCCGCCGCAGCTTGGCCGCCATTCCTCGGCCCGCTGGACGTTGCCCCTGCGGAGGGCCTTCCGACAAATTTCAACGCACTGGTCCCTGTGGTGGCGGTGCTGGCGCTGATCGTTGCCCTCGCCCTCCAAGTGGGGGTGAATTACGCCAACGACTACTCCGACGGGGTGCGCGGAACCGATGACGTGCGTGTGGGTCCTCAGCGACTCACGGCCTCACAGTCCGCAGCTCCGACCCAGGTGAAGATTGCAGCCTTCGGAAGCTTCGCAGTGGCGGCCCTCGCCGGCCTGGGGGTGGTGGTCCTGACTCAGGCGTGGTGGCTGCTGGCCCTCGGGGTGCTGTGCGTACTGGCGGCATGGTGGTACACCGGGGGGTCGAAGCCTTACGGGTACCGCGGGCTGGGCGAAGTCATGGTCTTTGTCTTCTTCGGTCTCGTCGCCACTCTGGGCACGGCATTCGCCATCACGGAGGTGGGGCGCCTCCACGGCTTCACCGTGGAATTCCCGGCGGTGACCGCGGGCATCGGGGCGGTCTCCCATGGCCTGATCGCCTCGGCCCTGCTGATGGCCAATAACGTGCGTGACATCCCCACCGACGGTGAGGTCGGGAAAAACACCCTGGCAGTGCGATTGGGACAGACAGGGGCACGGGCCACCTACTGCCTGATGCTGGCGCTCGCACTGGCGCTGCCGCTGAGCCTCATCGGCGCCAGCGCGTGGTTCTGGGTGGTGGTACTGGCCTGGCCAGTGGCGCTACCACCGCTGATGACCATGTGGCCGCGGCGCCATCCCCGCCCGGAGGGCACAGCACTGATCCCGGTGCTCCAACAGACCGGCACGCTGGGGCTGGCCTTCGCGGCTGCCTTTTCAGCTGCGCTGCTGCTCAGCGCCTAGGTCTCAACCCTTCGAGCCAGGCGATTCGTCTCCGTCGTCCTTCTGGTCCTTCTCCAGCTGCTCGAGTCGAGCTTCGAGCATTTCGATCCGCCACCGGTCCTCCGCGGCCAGGTTCACCTCAGACTTGGTCGGGACACGGTCCTCGATCTGCTGGGGCGAGCGGGTGGCCTCAAGCTCTTCAATGCGTTTTCTGAGCTTCTTGACCTCATCACTGTCCGTTCCGGAGGGCAAGGGGCGTCCAGTGGCCATGCTGATCACCTGGGTGATGCCGAACACCACAATCGCCACGATGACGATCCACGCCAACCAGTGCATGTTTCCAGGTTAGCAACCCGTCCTGTGTCCAGGCTCCGCGTATGCTGCCCAGCATGCAGGAAATTTCCACCCAGGGCATCGGCCAGGTGCAACGGCTGTATCGGCACTTCGCCGGGGTGGAAGCCGCTCCGGTCTCACCGCTCTACGCCGAGTGGGCCGCCGAAGTGGCGGAGGATCGCACCATCCTTGAGCTGTTGCTGACACTGGAAACGTCAAAGCGTCAACCGAATCTGCTCTTCGCTGCGGCCAGGATCCACCAGGTGCCCACGGCTCCTTGGGAGCAGGTGCGCCCGGCGCTCATTTCTAGGTGGAAGGCTATTCGTGCCACCATGCAGCAGCGCCGCACCCAAACGAATGAGGCCGGCCGGCTCGCGGTACTGAATCTGGCGTTCGCGAAGATCGCCGCTGAGACCGGAAGGCCGCTGGCGCTCATCGAGGTGGGCTGCTCCGCCGGCCTTTGTTTGTATCCCGATGCCTGGCCGATCCGGTATATCGCAAGTGGCGAGACGACCTACCTCACGCCTTCTGGCGTGCTGTCCACAACTGTGCCGCTGAACTGTGAACTTCGCGGTGTGCCGCCTCCAGACCGCCTCCCGGAGGTGGCGTGGCGGGCAGGGGTCGACCTGAACCCGCTCGACCTCACCGATGAGGAGGACCGGAGGTGGCTGGAAGCCTTGGTCTGGCCCGGAATGGAGTACCGCTTGGAGCGGCTACGAGCCGGAGCCCGGTTGGTGGCGCAAGACCCGCCGCTGCTCAGCGTCGGCGACCTCAGTGAGCAACTGCCCGTGCTGTTGGCCCAGGTGCCCGAGGACACAATTCCGGTGGTGTTTCACTCCGCAGTGCTGGCCTACCTGTCACCCCGGGACCGGGAAAGATTCGTCCAACAGATACGCGAAAGCGGTGTCCGCTGGGTCAGCAATGAGGGGCCGACCATTGTCCCTGAGGTTGCCCAGCAGCTTCACGACGAGGATCCCGCGCGGTCTGGCTTCATCCTTGCCCTCGACGGCAGTCCGGTGGCCCGCAGTGGCCCTCACGGGCAGTACCTCGAGGCGCTCAGAACGGCTTCCGGGCCAGCACAATGATCTCGGGGGAGCTCTGTTCCAACGGGGACCGATCCCAGTCGCCCCACACCTGCTCCACCGCGAAGCCGGCCCGGTGCAGAGACTCCCGCAACACCGTCAGGGGCCGGTAGCGCAGCGGCTCATCCGCTGTGAGGTGCCTGCCGTCCGGGAAGACGTTGTGGCCGCGCGCGGTGATCACCGGGCCCTCGGCGTCGTCGTGCTCAATGTCAACCACTTCAAGCCAGGAGGTGAACTCTCCGCCCTCCGGATGCTCCTGAGTGGCTTTGGTGGAATCTTCATCCCAGGCGTCGTCGTCAAGCCCGTGCGGATTGCGAGACTCGAATGCCAGGAAGCCCCCAGGCCGCAGGGTTCGGTAGGCATCCTTCAGCACCCGGTCCCACTCCTGCCGGGACAGGAAGTATTGGGCCACATGACCCATCATGATCGCAGCGTCGAACCCTGTGGCTGTCACCTGTGCGGTGGTGCCGTGCAGCAGCGTCAGCCGGGCGCCCAGTGAGGCCTGATCCGCCCGGCGCTGTGCAGTGCGGATCATGGCGGCTGCTGGGTCCACACCGGTGACCTGCAACCCCTCACCGGCCAGGCTCACCGCCAACACCCCAGTCCCACACCCGATGTCCAGCACTCGGCGGGCACCCTGCTCCACCAGCAGCTGCCGGTAGAAGTCGAAGTCCCACAGCCCCTGGTTCTCGAGATCGTAGAGCCTGACGAACTCCTCGTCCTCCGTCCACGGATGGGCAAGGGCCTGCGGCGGGGTCTGCGCGGACATGGCGTTAACCTACCGTGAACCGTCCTGGGCAGGTGACAGCCAGGCTCCTGTGATGTGATGGACCAATGACTTCACCGGCAGACCTCATCATCAACTGGGACGTGGCGCGCGCAACGGCATCCCGGCTGGTCCCGCCGGGACCGCCGCTGAGACCTGCCGCCGCCGCGCAGGAAGTCGCTGACCTGCGGCGGGCGGCCGCCGAAGCTGTCGGCTATGTGCACACCATCACCGGACTCAGCGCGGCCGAAGGGCTGGGCGAGGACCAGCGCGACGTCCTGGTGGTGGACCGGCCTGGCTGGTCAACCGCCAACACCGAGAGTTTCCGGCGACTGCTCACGCCCGCGCTGGAGGCGGTTGCGGAGAAGAAGCCTCAGCTGGTCAGCGAAGGCAGCAGCGCGCAGGTGGTCGGGTCCGCGGCCACCGGCGCTGAACTTGGCGGGATCCTCGCATTCCTCTCCGCCAATGTGCTCGGACAGTTCGATCCTTTCCACTCCTCAGAGCGGGCCCCGGCGGGCCGGCTGATGCTCGTCGCCCCCAATATTGTGGAGATCGCACAGCAGCTGAACGTGGACCGCGATGATTTCCGGCTGTGGGTCTGCCTCCACGAACAGACCCACCGGGTGCAGTTCGCCGCCGCACCGTGGCTGCGCGAGCACCTGATGTCCTCGATCAGCACACTCTCGGCCTCCACCCTGAGCGGAGTGGAGAGCCTTCCGCAGCGCATCGCTGAGGCGGTGAAGAGCCTGCGTCAGGAAGCCAAGCAGGACAGAGCCGGTCAGCACGACGACGCCCCCGCCGCACCTGCCCGCAACCGGCTGCTGGAGGCCCTTCAATCGCCTGAAGACCGTGCCATCATGTCCCACCTGACTGCAGTGATGAGTCTGTTGGAGGGCCACGCCAACGTGGTGATGGACGCCGTCGACGCCTCCATCGTGCCGACAGTGAAGACTATTCGGCGCCGCTTTGAGCAGCGGGGGAAGAACCGTTCCCCGCTGGAGAAGCTCGTCCGGAAACTGCTGCAGTTGGATGCGAAGGCCGCCCAGTACCGGGACGGGCAGAAATTCGTCGGGCACATCGTGGACACCGTGGGCATGGAGACCTTCAACACCATCTGGGAATCGCCAGAGCACCTGCCCACCGAGCACGAGCTGCACAACCCGGACAAGTGGATCGAGCGGATGGGCTTCACCCCGCAGGGGTAGGAGCAGGCTGATGGCAGGGGCCCCCTCAGCGTGGCATGCGGCTCGCCGGGCCGTGGGTGAGATGCTCGACCCCCAGGGGCTGAGCCTGGTGGCATGCTCCGGTGGCGCCGATTCCTTGGCCCTGGCCACCGCAGCCGCCTGGCACCACCAGCGCACGACCGGTCCCTCGGCGGAGGCCCGGCTTGGCGGCGTGGTAGTGGACCACCATCTCCATCCGGACTCCGAGGAGGTCGCAGGCCGGACGGTCGGCCAGCTCAAAGACTTGGGACTTGATCCGGTCCGGATCTTTTCCGCTGAGGTGGACCCCGCGTCCCCTGTGGGTCCAGAGGCAGCGGCACGCACCGGAAGGTACCGTGCCTTCCGCCAGGCCATGGCTGACCTGGGAGCCTCGACGGTGCTGTTGGCTCACACCAAGGATGACCAGGCCGAACAGGTGCTGTTGGGGCTGGCTCGCGGGTCCGGCACACGGTCCCTGGCTGGCATTCCGGCAGCGCGGGGACCCTTCCGCAGACCGCTCTTGGAGCTCAGCCGCGCTGACACAGAGGCCATCTGCGCCCACCATCAGCTGAAGTGGTGGAACGACCCGGCGAACGCGGACCCCCGCTTCCTGCGCTCCAAGGTCCGCGCTGAGATCCTTCCGTACCTGGAGCGGGAGCTTTCGGGGACGGTGAAAGACGCGCTGGTCCGCACCGCAAGGATCGCAGCCGACGACGCCGACTATATGGAGTCGCAGGCCAAGGAGGTCTTTCCCGCCCTGTTGGAGGATCCCGACCCCACCGGCACGCTGCGGCTGCACCTGAAGGGCCTCCGGGCGCAGCCTCCTGCCATTCGGCGCCGGGTGATAGCTCTGGCTGTGGCCGCTGCCGGGGGAGCCAACCCCAGCTTCGAGCGGCTCACCGCCGCGGAGAAACTGGTCACCGGCAGCCGCTCCGCCGGCCCGGTGGAAATGGAGGGCCATGTGCGGATCCGGCGGGGTGCGCGGCAGACGCCGGATTATGGAAAACTGGTGGTCGTTCCGCCATCAGGGTGAGAACCGTCCGCCGACCCGCGGGCGCGGCAGAGACCAAGGAGCACTGCGGAGCCGATGGATTCCAAGGACGTCCACGACGACCTCGAAGAAGTTCTCTACACCGCCGACCAGATCCAGACTCGCATCGAGGAGCTGGCTGCAGACATCGACCGTGACTACGCCGATAAGGACGTCCTCATTGTGGGCGTGCTCAAAGGCGCAGTGATGGTCATGGCAGACCTCTCCCGGGCGCTGCGCTCACACATTGCCATGGACTGGATGGCCGTGTCCTCCTACGGCTCCGGTACCAAGTCCTCGGGTGTGGTGCGCATCCTGAAAGACCTTGATGCGGATCTGATGAACCGGCATGTGCTGATCGTCGAAGACATCATCGACTCCGGCCTCACGCTGAGCTGGCTGAAGGCCAATCTGGAGTCCCGCGGACCGGCCTCCGTGGAAATCTGCACCCTGCTGCGCAAGCCGGAAGCCGCCAAAGTGTCGATCGATGTGAAGTATGTCGGCTATGACATTCCCAATAAGTTTGTCGTAGGTTACGGCCTCGACTTCGCGGAGAAGTACCGCAACCTTGACTGCATCGGCATCCTCGCCCCGCACGTCTACCAGTAAGAAGCTCCGCCTGAGGCGAACGTGGAGCCTGCGGGCTTAGCTGGCGTCGTCGTGCTCTAGTACCGTGTGAAGCTGACCCTTATCCTGTGTTCGCACGCGCGCGACGGAGCTCAATGAACTTCAAGAAGATCTTTACCGGCCCCCTGTTCTGGATCCTCCTGGCAGTGCTGATCCTGCTGGTGGCGGTTCCTGCGCTGTTCAGCTCAGCCGGTGCCGGCCAGCGCGTGGACACCAACGTCGGCATGGAGCTGATCGAGGACGGGCAGGTCACTGAGGCGCGGATTGACGACGGCGACTCCCGGGTCGACCTCACCCTGGCCGAATCTTTTGAATTGGACGGCACCGAGTACGAAGATGCCGTGCATTTCCACTTCTCGCAGGCGCGGGCGGAAACCGTGGCGGAGTCCATCGCGGCGGCGGACCTGGATGGGTACACCGACGAGCCCGAGCAGTCGAACTGGCTGCTGTCGATGCTCGGCTTCATGATCCCGTTCCTCATCATCGCCGCGATCTTCATCTGGCTGATTCTGCGGATGTCCGGCGGTGGGTCGCGGGTCATGCAGTTCGGCAAGTCCAAGGCCAAGATGTTCGACAAGGACATGCCGGAGGTCAACTTCCAGGATGTGGCCGGGGCTGAAGAGGCTGTGGAGGAGCTCCACGAGATCAAGGAGTTCCTCTCCGAACCGGAGAAGTTCCAGCGCCTGGGAGCCAAGATCCCCAAGGGTGTGCTGCTGTACGGGCCGCCTGGGACCGGCAAGACGCTGCTGGCCAAGGCAGTCGCGGGAGAGGCCGGGGGGAGCTTCTATTCGATCTCCGGCTCTGACTTCGTGGAGATGTTTGTGGGTGTGGGCGCCTCCCGGGTACGGGACCTGTTCAAGCAGGCCAAAGAGAACTCCCCAGCCATCATCTTCGTTGACGAGATCGACGCAGTGGGCAGACAGCGCGGGGCCGGCGTCGGCGGCGGCAATGACGAGCGGGAGCAGACACTGAACCAGCTGCTGGTCGAGATGGACGGATTCGACGCCAACGCCAACATCATCGTCATCGCTGCGACCAACCGGCCCGACGTGCTGGACCCGGCCCTGCTGCGCCCTGGCCGCTTCGACCGCCAAATTCCGGTGGAGGCCCCCGACTTCAACGGCCGCCAGCAGATCCTCCAGGTTCATTCCAAAGGCAAACCCATGGTGCCCGACCTGGACCTGAAACAGGTGGCCCGAAAGACCCCCGGCTTCACCGGCGCCGACCTGGCCAATGTGCTCAACGAGGCAGCCCTGCTGACTGCGCGTTCCAACGCTGACCTGATTGACGACCGGGCAATTGATGAGGCGATCGACCGGGTGATGGCCGGGCCGCAGAAGCGCACCAGACTGATGAAACATCACGAACGCCGGGTCACCGCCTACCACGAAGGTGGTCACGCACTGGTCGCCGCCGCCCTGAACTACTCCGCACCGGTCACAAAGATCACCATTCTGCCTCGCGGCCGCGCCTTGGGCTACACCATGGTCATCCCCGAGGATGACAAGTACTCCACCACCCGCAATGAGCTCCTGGACCAGATCGCTTACGCCATGGGCGGCAGGGTGGCTGAGGAGATTGTGTTCCGGGACCCCTCCACCGGTGCGGCGAACGACATCCAGAAGGCCACCGACACCGCGCGCCGTATGGTCACCGAGTACGGCATGAGCGCGCGGGTCGGCTCCGTGAAGCTCGGTTCCGGGGACTCCAGCCCATTCCTCGGAAGAGAGATGACCACCGGCAAGGACTACTCCGAGGACCTGGCCGCGATCGTCGACGCAGAAGTGCGCAGCATCATTGATGAGGCCCATGATGAGGCTTACTGGGCGCTGACGGAGAACCGCCAGATCCTCGATACCCTGGCCGAAGAGCTGCTGCGGGTCGAGACGCTGAACGCCATGGAGGTCGCAGAGATCTTCACCGGCGTCACCAAGCGGCCCGTCCGCAAGGTCTGGGAGTCCAGCCCGGACCGCCCCCTGGTAGTCGAGGGTGAAAATGCCTAAGGTGACCGGGCCGCTCGTTTCAGTGGCCGAATGTGCCGTCTCACGGACCAGAAAGGCTCCACATGACGGGCAGATTCGGCCACTGAAGCCGGAGAAAGGGCGGATGAGGTGAGTGACGTCGTCGACCTGGCCCGCATTGAAGCGGCTGTGCGGGAGATCCTGCTGGCTATCGGTGAGGATCCCGAGCGTGAAGGTCTGAAGCAGACTCCTGCCCGTGTGGCGAAGGCGTACGCGGAGGCATTCAGAGGTCTTCACGAGGACCCGGCGGAGCTTCTGAGCACAACTTTCGACATCGGCCACCAGGAACTGGTGCTGGTCCGCGACGTGGCCTTCTACTCCATGTGTGAGCATCACCTGGTGCCGTTCTACGGCAGGGCGCACGTGGGGTATATCCCTGCCGAGGAGGGGAAGGTGACAGGGCTGTCGAAACTGGCGCGCCTGGTGGACATCTTCGCCAAGCGCCCCCAGGTTCAGGAGCAGCTGACCACGCAGATCGCCGATGCGCTCATGGAGCATCTGCTGCCCGAGGGCGTCATTGTGGTGATCGAGTCCGAGCACCTCTGCATGTCCATGCGGGGGGTGGCGAAGCCGGGTGCGAAGACGGTGACGTCGGCGGTGCGCGGCGCGCTGCGCAACGCCGCGACCCGCTCGGAGGCGATGAGCCTCATCCTGCACAGTTGAGGTCCGGCATGACGCGCATTATGGGCATTCTCAATGTCACTCCGGACAGTTTTTCGGACGGCGGTCGCCTCCTTTCTGGGGCGGGATCAGTGGAGGTCAGTGCCGCTGTCGGTGAGGCCGAACGGCTGCTGGCCGCGGGAGCCGACATCATCGACATCGGCGGGGAGTCCACCCGGCCGGGCGCCGATCCGGTGCCGCCGGCGCAGGAGCAGCAGCGGATTCTGCCTGTGGTGGAAGCGCTGCTGGACCTACCTGCGACGGTGTCGGTGGATACCCGGCACCCAGAGACCGCGGCGGCGGCGCTGGAAGTCGCCGGTGCGCGGGCCCCGCAGATGGTCATCAACGATGTCTCCGGCCTGCTCACTGCACCTGCGATGCCCCGCGCCGTCTCTGACTATGGCTGCGGGGTCGTGATCACTCACAACAGGGGCCACGCCCAGAACATGCAGTCCCGCGCGGTGTATCACGACGTCGTCGGTGAGGTGATGACCGAGCTGGAGACGGTCCGTCAGCAGTATCTCGACGCGGGGGTTGCTCCGGAGCAGATTGTGCTGGACCCGGGGATCGGCTTCGCCAAGACGCACCAGCAGAACTGGGAGTTGCTGCGCCACCTGGGGCAGTTCACGGCGCTGGGCCACCGGGTTCTGCTCGGAGTCTCCCGCAAGGGATTCCTCGGTGAGCTCCTGACCGATGCCCACGGTGTCCCACGGCCCGCCGCTGGGCGCGAAGCGGCGACCGCGGCGCTGAGTGTTCACGCCGCCGCCACCGGGTGCTGGGCAGTGCGCGTCCACGACCCCCGTCCCACCGCTGATGCCTTTGCGGTGTTCGCAGCGCTGGGTCACTGACCGGCCGGCGGTTCCCACTGGAGCCGACGCACTCAGGCGAGACCGTGCGCCCCGCTTCAGCCTGGATGCGCCGGTGGCGTAGCCTGGGAGCATGGGCTATGACGTGATTCGGCTGAACGGCCTGCAGCTGAGTGCAGTCATCGGTGTGCTCGACCACGAGCAGGTCACCGAGCAGCCGCTGTCCATCGACGCCGAACTGCGCCTGGATCTCAGCCGAGCAGGCCGCAGTGACGCCCTCGCGGACACCGTGTCCTACGCCGCAGTCGCGGACCTGATTGAACGTATCGTCTCTGCTGAGCGGTTCGCCCTCATCGAGGCGCTGGCTGAGGCTCTCACCACCGCCATCCTGCGCTCAGACCCGCGCATTGAAGCCGCCGCAGTGACGGTCCACAAACCGCGCGCCCCCCTGACGCAGACGTTCGACGACGTCTCGGTCACCATTCACCGCACCCGGGCCGAGATCCCCGAAAGTCCGGCGCTGAACCGGCCATGGCCACGGGTTTCGGGAGTCTACGAGGGAGAGTTGGTCGAAGACACAGCCGGGTTCGCCTCGGCAGACTCCGCCCGAGGGCCGGAGGAGAGTTACACCGTCACCACGCCGGCGGGCCGGCTGGATCACTATGACCGGACCTCACTGGCCGAGTTGGGTCACGAGGCGGCGGTCACCGATCATTTCCGTGATCCTGACCTTCCTGCGGCGTTCCCCGTGCGCAGCGTCCTGGCACTGGGGTCCAATCTCGGCGACTCCTCAGCCACGCTCGCCTCAGCGGTCCAGGCACTTGAGGAAGCTGAGGACGTCGTCGTCATCAATGTCTCCCCCCTGGCCCGCACCAAACCGGTGGGCGGGCCGGAGGAGCAGCGTGACTTCCTGAACCAGGTGGTGGAGATCGAAACCCGGCTCTCGCCGCACCAGCTGCTGGACCTGGCCCACCGGATCGAAGACCAGCACAACCGGATTCGGGAGGAAAGGCACGGTCCCCGCACGCTCGACGTCGACATCGTCACCTTCGCCTCCGCCGCCATCGACGCGCCGCGGCTGCAGGTGCCGCATCCCTCAGCTTCCGAGCGGGCCTTTGTCCTGCTGCCGTGGAGCTGGATGGACCCGGTGGCTCTGCTCGAGGGACGTCCGGTGCGTGAACTGGCACGCGAGGCCGAGGACTACGATGACGTGGTGAGGCTCGAGAAGTGACACAGCTGCGACCGCTGTGGCTGCTGGTCATCGCCCTGGGCGCAGCATTAGCCGGATACCTGGCCACGGTAGCGATGTCCGCCGGGGGATTCAGCTCTCCGGTGCTGCCGCTCTCCTCAGCGGTGACGCTGGGGGCGATCGGGGGAATCGTCCTCATCCTGGGACTGATTGTCTGGCGTGACCAACGCCGGATAGAACAGGCAGCTGATGAAGCACGCCGGGAGAAGCCCCGGAGCCGGCCAGCCCGCAGGATCCACCCCCTCCAGGCCGTCCGCGTGGTGGCCGCCGGCCAGGCCTGCGCCTACGCGGGAGCGCTGATAGCTGGATGGCACGCCGGGGTGCTGATCGACCTGGCGCCAGCAGCAGGTGCCGGCACCCCGAACGTGACTTCCGCCCTGGTGGTGGTCATCGGCGGCTTGATCTGGGTGATTACCGGGTTCGTGGTGGAGACGCTGGGCAAGCTCCCCCCGGACAGCGGACTCAGTCAGAGCGAGCCACGCTTCGACGACAACGGAACGGAGCCGAATGCTGCACTCTGAGGCCATCGACCCCGCTGGGGTGGAATGGACACGCGTGGACGAGAAGTACATTACGGTCAAGTTCATCACCGGCATCACCGGCTGGTTGGTCACCTTCGCCATCCTCGGGGTGCCGCTACTGCTGAGCTGGACAGGAGTCTGGACGCTGCCGCTGTGGCTGCAGGTCCTGGTGATCGGAGGCCTGGTGCTCTGGGCCGGAGTGGACCTCGCGCTGGTGCCCCGGCGGGTGCGCGCCATCGGATACCACGAGCGCGCAGATGATCTGCTGATTCGCCGTGGCCTGCTGTGGCAGCGCGTGGTCGCCGTGCCTTACGGGCGGATGCAGTACGTGGACATCGAGGCTGGGCCGATCATGCGGAAGTTGGGGCTGTGCACCGTACAGCTGAAGACCGCCTCCGCCGCTACGGACGCCACCATCCCCGGGGCGGTGCGCGCCGAAGGTGCGCGGCTGCGAGATGAGCTGGCCGCGCGTGGACAAGCACGGCTGGCCGGACTCTGATGACCGGCGATTCCGCCAGAGAAGCCTGGTTCGACGCCACATGGACCAAGGTCCACCCGCTGAGCCCACTGGTGCGCGGATGGGTCACCATCGTGGCGATTCCGGCCGCATTCTTCGCCTACAACTGGGAGATGTGGTCCAACCTCTGGAATGCCTGGCGCAGCGGGGAGTTGGTCGACAACGTTCAGTCGAACCCGCTGCCGTATCTGATCGGCGGAGGCGCCTTCCTCGCGCTGGCGCTGCTGATCTTTATCGGGTTCACACTGTCGTGGTGGTTCACCCGCTATAAGATCACCGCTGAGCACGTCATGGTGAAGTCGGGGATCCTCGTCCGGCAGCACCGCCAGGCCCGTATCGACCGCGTCCAGGCGGTGGACCTCCGGCAGCCGCTGCTGGCCCGAATAGCCCGGCTGGCCGAGCTGCGGTTCGAGGTCGCGGAGGGGGATGGGACCGCGGCCACGCTGGCTTTCCTGCGCAAGCGCGAGGCTGAGCGGCTGCGCACTGAGATTATGGACCGCGCCGCCGGTCGGCTCGCCGCCCCGAACCCCCGTCAATACGACCACCCCGCGGCGGGCACCGCCCACAGCGCGTCGCTGAATGTGGGAAATAGCGCTGATTCTGCGGCTATTTCCCACATCCCGAGACGCTCTGTCCACGAGCCTGCGGAGACGGCTGGTCCCGATGAGGCGGCGGTGCCGGCCGGGGCGCAGACGCCGGCCGCAGTCCCGGACCGTCACATCGCCCGGGTGCCCATCTGGCGGCTGATCGCGTCCATGATCTGCGGCCCCGGCGGCGTCGTCGTGGTGCTCGTGGTGGGCATCTACCTCACCTATCTGCTGCTGACCACGGCCCTGCTGTGGTTCAGCGGGGAGCAGGAGGCCTCGGTACTGATGGAGATCGGACTGCAGCCTGCGGTGGGCATCCCCATCCTCATCGGCGCGGTGCTCGGGTTCTGGGGACAGCTGACAGGTGGGTGGAATTTCACCGCGACCATGACCCAGGCGGGACTGCGCCTGAAGTACGGGCTGACGACCACCAACACCCAGACAGTGCCGCCAGGCCGGGTGCAGGGGATCCAGATTCAGCAGGGACTGCTGTGGCGGCCGTTCGGCTGGTACCGAGTGATCGTCACCGTGGCCGGGTACGGACTCGACTCCCGCACCACCCTTCTGCCAGTGGGCACTGCTGGTGATGTGATGCGCCTGACCGCAGAGATGTTCCCGGACCTCCGAGTGGACCGCCCGGAGCAGATCTTCATGGAAGGGCTCCAAGGGTCGGGGGATCACGGCAGCTTTACGGCAGTCCCAGCCCGGGCCGCGCTCTTCGACCCCTGGGTGCGCCGGCGGCGTGGCTTCTTCACCACCCCCAGCGCGCTGCTGATCCGTGATGGTCGCATGACACGCCGGCTGACGATGGTCCCTCACGAGCGGATCCAGTCCGCTGCCCTGCAGCAGGGGCCGCTGGCCCGGTGGCGAAGAGTCGCCACCCTGCACATTCATCTCCCGGCTGGACCGATCACAGTGCTGGCGCAGAACCAGGATCTGCAGCAGATCCGGCAACTTTTCGAGCAGGAGACCGGATACGCGGCCGTGGCTCGGCGGCTCACCGACCGCAACCAGTGGATGCTGCCGGAGGAGCTGGCGGAGTTCGAGAAGAACGTCGCTGAGGCAGTGGAGAAGCTCGACGACGCCGCGGCCCCACCTGCGGCCCCTTAGACTTGCGAATGCTGTCCGCAGACGGGGCCCTGACAGCTCCTGCTGCGGCGTCCACCCGATGTAAGGACCGCAGATGATGTCTGAACCGATTGATCCCTATGCCGCCGACCTGCCGCCCTGGGCCAGGGACGGCCGCTTGGGTGTGGGTGTGATATCCGCTGGAAAAGTCGGCGCGGTGCTGGGTGCGGCACTGCGCAGTGCGGGTCACCAGATCGTCGGAGTCCACGCCGTCTCGGCAGATTCGCAGGACCGGGCGGAAAACCTGCTGGCCGGTGTGCCGGTGCTGCAGATCCCGGAGATCGTCCGCCGGGCAGAGCTGGTCCTCCTCGCGGTGCCAGATGACGTCCTGCATCAGCTGGTCAGCGGAACCGCCGATGCCGGTCATTTTCATCCGGGCCAGCTGGTGGTCCACACCTCCGGCCGCTACGGCGTCGGCGTGCTTCAGCCTGCAGTGGAAGCGGGAGCTATCGGGCTGGCCATTCACCCCGCCATGACATTCACCGGAATGAGCATGGACCTGCAGCGGCTCAGCGCCAGCGCATTCGCTGTCACCGCCGAGGACGCGGTGCTGCCGGTGGCGCAGGCGCTGGCCGTGGAGATGGGAGGGGAGCCGGTGGTGGTGGAGGAGGAGCATCGGGGTGCCTATCATGCAGCCCTGGCCCATGCCTCCAACCACCTCAATATCCTTACCGCCCAGTCGGCCGAGGTGCTGGAGCGGATCGGGATCGGCGACCCTGCACGCGTGCTGGGCCCACTGATGCAGGCCTCGCTCGACAATGCGCTGGCCTCCGGTGCGGGGTCGCTGACCGGTCCGGTGGCCCGGGGCGACACGGGAACGGTGCGCCAGCACATGCGGGTGCTGGCCGAAACGCAGCTTCCCCCCGATGTCCGGGGCGCCTACCGCGCCATGGCACAGTCAGCGGTCCAGCGTGCCCTCGCGCTGGGCACCCTGACGGAGGCTCAGGCGGCCGAGCTGCTCGACCTGCTGGACCACTAGCATGCCAGTCTCGGTGCGCGGCGCCACTAGACTGTGCCCGTGACTGAGGTCTTCGACACCGTGACAGGAATCCGCGCCGCGGTGCTGCAAGCAGTCGAGCACACCGCCGCTGCCCATCCGGTAGTCGGGATCGTGCCGACCATGGGTGCGCTGCACCCCGGTCATGCCTCGCTGCTGCAGGCGGCACGGGAGTCCTCAGACGTTGTCATCGCCAGTGTTTTCGTCAACCCCCTGCAGTTCGACGACCCCACCGACTACCAGCTGTACCCCCGCCAGCTGGAGACGGATATGCAGATGCTCACTGAGCACGGCGTCGACTGCGTTTTCGCTCCCGACCTACAGGAGATGTACCCCGGTTACCCGGCTGCGCCGCTGATCAGGGTCAGCACCGGGGAGCTGGGCCGACGGTGGGAAGGAGCCTCGCGGCCGGGGCACTTTGACGGCGTCGCCACGGTGGTCACCAAACTCTTCACCATACTGGCCCCTCCAGCTGCCGTTGCCTGCGAAGCCTGGTTCGGGCAGAAGGACGCAGAACAGCTCGCCGTGATCCGCCGCCTGGTGGAGGACCTGAACCTTCCGGTTCGGATCCGGTCCCTGCCGAATGTGCGGGACGAGAACGGTGTGGCGCTCTCCAGCCGAAACCTGCGGCTCAGCGCCGCAGACTACGACGCCGCCTGCGCCCTCTCCCGGGCGCTGTTCACCTTGGCGGCGCGCGCGCAGGCACATCAGCCGCTGGACCTTTCCCAGCTGCGGGCTCAGTTGCAGGCGGCCCAGCGTCTGGATCTCGACTATCTCGTCGTCGTTGACCCCGACACGATGCAGGAGACTGCTGATGACCCGCTGCGCCAGCCTGCGCTGGCGCTGATCGCCGCCAGGGTGGGGCCAGTGCGGCTGATCGACACGATGGAACTCTGCCCTGGGGCGGCGCCGACCGGGTGAGTGCAGAGGCTGATGCCGCTGCAGTCCCAGGCTTGCCCTGACGTAGGGTGGATTCATGAGCACACAGACCGACTTTCCCTATCGGGACACCAGTGTCCGAGCCCAGGATGACCTCAACCACCACGTCAACGGCCAGTGGCTGAAGACCGCGGTCATTCCCGACGACTTGGATGCCTACGGCTCCTTCCTTGAGCTGCGGGACAAGGCGGAAGCCGATGTGCGCACCATCCTGGAGGAGGCCGCAGACGCTGCCGGCCACCAGGCCAGTGACCTGGACCCCGACTTTGGTGAGGTCCAGCAGCGCATCGGCACGTTCTACCGGGCTTTCATGGACGCTGATCGGGCCGAGGAGCTGAAGCTGACCCCCTTGCACCAGCGGCTGCAGGACATTGAGTCCGCCACCACGCCCGGAGAACTCATGCGGCTGTGTGCGCAGTGGCAGCGGCAGGGATTGGAGGGGTTGCTGACAGTCGGTGTCACCCGGGACGCCGGAAACCCAGAGCGGGAGCTGTTCCACCTGATGCAGGGCGGGCTGGGCCTTCCGGATGAGGCGTACTACCGGGAGGACACCTACCGGGAGATTCGGCAGAAGTATCAGTCCCACCTGGAGTCCTTCCTGGGCTTCGCAGGGGTGGCAGACCCAGCTCAGGCAGCGAGTTCGGTCTTCACCCTGGAGAAGGAACTTGCCTCCCATCATTGGGACCGTGTCACCACCCGGGACGCGCAGAAACGCTACAACCTGAAGTCTCGCGCCGCGGTGGAGCAGGCGATGCCGCTGATCAGCGAAGCCATTGCAGGTTGGGAGCTCACCGAGGCGCAGGCTGCCGAAATGGTGGTGGGGCAGCCCGATGTGCTCGGCGCTTTCCAGGACGCGCTCACCGACCAGCCGCTGGAGACGTGGAAGCACTGGCTGCGGGTGCAGTTGTTGCGCTGGGCGGCACCACTGTTGCACTCCGAGGTGGTTCAGGAGCATTTCGACTTCTACGCCCGGACCCTCAACGGTACGCCACAGCTGAAGGAGCGGTGGAAGCGGGGTGTGGCGCTGACCAACGCTCACCTGGGGGAGGATGTGGCCCAGATCTACGTCGCCAGGCACTACCCCCCGGAGGCCCGGGAGGCGATGGACGATCTCATCGCAGCGCTGATCGAGGCGTACCGGCGGTCCATCTCGGAGCTGGACTGGATGGGAGAAGCCACCCGAGGGGAAGCGCTGAAGAAGCTCGACGCGTTCACCTCGAAAATCGGTTTCCCGGCCACGTGGACGGACTATTCAGCCTGCGTGGTGACCACCGAAGACCTGATCGGCAATGTCGCCAGGGCTGCTGAAGGAGAGTGGGACCGTGAAGTGGCCAAGATTGACGACGGCCCGGATCCCGACGAATGGCACATCACTCCGCAGACGGTCAACGCCTACTACCACCCGCTGGAAAACGTCATCTGCTTCCCGGCGGCGATCCTGCAGCTGCCGTTCTTCTCAGCTGAGCGGGACATGGCGCAGAACTTCGGTGCTATCGGCGCGGTGATCGGGCACGAGATCGGTCACGGCTTCGATGACCAAGGATCCCGCTACGGCGCAGACGGGTCGCTGACCGACTGGTGGACAGCCGAGGATCGAGCCGCATTCGAAGAGCGCACCGCACGGCTTGTGGAGCAGTTCAGCTCGCTCAGCCCCACAGTGCTGGACGATGACCACACTGTGAACGGGGAGCTCACACTGGGGGAGAACATCGGTGACCTCGGCGGACTGGGCATCGCCCACAAGGCGTACAAGCTCTGGCTTGCTGCGCGGAACCAGGGGGTGGCCATCACCGAGGCGGCGGGACCTGAAGAGCACGACGACGACGCCGTTGAGGACCTCACCGGTGATCAGCGATTCTTCTTCGCCTGGGCGCAGGGGTGGCGCAATGTGACGCGTCCTGAGCGAGCACTGACGCTGTTGAGCATTGACCCGCACTCACCGGCTGAGTTCCGCGCCACCCAGCCGGTGAAGAATATCGACGCTTTCCATGAGGCGTTCGGCACCGCTGAGGGCGATGGTATGTACCTTCCGCCTGATCAGCGGGTCACTATCTGGTAGTTCTTCTACGCGGAGTAGAAGACGTAAACTGGCGGGGTGACTGAGCAGACTCCCTCCGGCAACCGCATCGACACCACCGATCAGCGCGCAGTGCGTATGGACAAGCGCGCCCGGCTGCTGGAGAAGGGTCAGACGCCATATCCGGTCGTGGTGGAGCGTACCTCCTCATTGGCCGAGGTGCGCAGACGTTTTCCCGACGTCGAGCCCGGGGCGTCGACCGGCGAAATTGTCTCAGTCACCGGGCGGGTCATGTTCATCCGCAATACCGGCAAGCTCTGCTTCGCGACACTGCAGGAGGGTGGGCCCCAGGGAAGCGGGACCCGGCTGCAGGCCATGATCTCGCTTGCCCAGGTGGGCGAAGACAGCCTCGCCGAGTGGAAGTCCACTGTAGACCTGGGCGACCACATCCAGGTCACCGGTGAGGTGGTCGCCTCACGGCGCGGCGAACTCAGTGTGATGGCCCAATCGTTCAGCTTCGCCTCCAAAGCTCTCCGTCCGCTTCCCGTGCTGCATGCGGAGTTGAATGAGGAGACCCGTGTGCGGCAGCGGTACGCCGATCTGATCGTCCGCGATGAGGCCCGCGAGATGGTCTACACTCGCGCAGCGGTCGTCCGGGCGATTCGCGACGCGCTGCACGCCCGTGACTACGTGGAGGTTGAGACGCCGATCCTGCAGCTGCTGCACGGTGGTGCCCAGGCACGTCCGTTCCACACGCACCTCAACGCTTTTGATCAGCCCATGACCTTGCGTATCGCCACTGAGCTCTACCTCAAGCGAGCCGTGGTCGGCGGTATCGACCGCGTTTTCGAAATCGGGCGAGTTTTCCGCAATGAGGGAGTCGACTCCACACACTCTCCTGAGTTCACCATGCTGGAGTCCTATGAGGCGTGGGGGGACATGTACCTCATGGCCGAACGCATGCGGGAGATGATCCTCAAGGCCGCCGAAGCCGTCGGCGCGGGTCTCCAGATTCACACTGACAAAGGTGTGGTCGATCTCAGCGGCGAATGGGCGTGGATGTCCGTGTATCCGGGACTGTCCGAGGCAGTGGGGGAGGAGATCACCCCTGAGACTGATGCAGAGGTCCTGCGCCGCGTCGCCGAGAGGCACCAGGTGAAGGTTGATTCCTCTTGGAGCGCGCAGAAGCTGGTCCTGGAGCTGTTCGGTGAAATTGTTGAACCGACGCTGCTGCAACCCACATTTGTCTGTGACTACCCGCCGGCGGCGCAGCCGTTGGCCCGCCCACACCGTGATAAGCCCGGGGTAATTGAAGCGTGGGACCTCATCATTGCCGGTATGGAGACCGGAACGGCCTTCTCAGAGCTCATCGACCCGGTGATACAGCGTGAACGGTTGGTGGCGCAGGCCCAACAGGCCGCTGGCGGAGACGAGGAGGCAATGCAGGTTGACGAGGACTTCTTGCGGGCTTTGGAATACGGTGCCCCACCAATGGGTGGAATCGGACTGGGAATCGACCGTCTGGTGATGCTGTTCACGGGCACTGGTATCCGCGAAACAATTTTATTTCCCCTGCTCAAGCCGGAAAGTTAAGTCGAAATGGAAAACTTTTGGACGTACTTTGAAGTGTTGGCCCCCTCCGTGGGTGTCGGCCTGGTCTTTTGGCTTGCTATGCGCGCAATCTTCCGGGCTGACCGGAAAGAGCGGGCCACAGAGGCCGCCGTGCGACAGGAGCTTCAAGACACAGCGAATAAAGATTCAGAAGATCATCAGTAACTGATCCAAGCTGTATTTTTCCTGGGAATTACCGAGTTGACGGTGATTGTTTCTTGCTGGGATAATGAATCCGTCGCCGGAGAATTGGTCCCTGGCTACTTAAGAGGCTCTTCGCAGATGAGGGTGTAGTAACCG
>NZ_VAWA01000002.1 GCF_005771565.1 Nesterenkonia sphaerica | reverse complement strand
AACCGGGGAAATCCTCGCGACCAACACCATCGACCCCCACCGAGGCTACTGGCGGAACACACAACGGGAACCCGGCCGATGGCCAAGCTCCCGTTAGTGACATATCTCGCGACTCATCTGAGACACATGTCCCGACTCATCACAAAAGTGCCCGAGGAGGGATTCGAACCCCCGACCGGCGGATTAGAAGGCCGCTGCTCTATCCCCTGAGCTACTCGGGCACGGACCGCGCGCGATCCGACAGTACATCCTACCGTCAGCTGTTGACCATGGAGTGCGCGGCACGCTCCAGATAGTCCCAGAGCTCCGCCTCGTGCATGGGAGACAGCTCAGCCGCCTGCACCGCAGTGTGCATGTACTTCAGCCAGGTGTCTCGGGCCGCAGCGTCAACCTTGAATGGCATGTGCCGCATCCGCAGCCGCGGGTGGCCCCGCTCGGCTTGGTACCTGCGCGGACCTCCCCAGTACTGCTCCAGGAACATCAGCAGCCGCTGCTTGGCCGGCTCAAGGTCCTCCTCCGGGTACATCGCCCGGAAATCCGCATCTTCAGCGACCTGGTCATAAAAAACCTCGACGATCTTCTGAAACGTCGCGCGGCCACCGACCTGGACGTAGAAGCTCCGCGGATCCACCGAGTCCGGATCCTCATCCTGGGCCACCGGGCGCCCATCCGGGCCCGGCATGTGCCCTAAGTCGTGCGGCAGCGGCGGTCCGGGCTGGTGGGGAACAGCTGGCCCATCGGCGGAACCAGGCCGCCCTGTGACCTGGGCGGCTGGCTTGCCGGTGGGGCGCAGCGTCGCGATCGGTGCTCCGAGCCGGCGCGAGAGTTTCGGAAGTTGCGGCTCACGGGGTGTGGAGGCGGCGTCGTTCTGCTCGTCGGTCATAGTGGGTTCAGCATAGGATGGTCACCGCTTGTTCCCGAAGTTCTCCGAGAGGGTTGTCCATGCGTGTCCACATCGCCACCGACCACGCCGGGATGGAAGTCTCTGCGCACCTGGTCCAGCAGCTCACTGCCCAGGGGCATGAGGTCATTGACCACGGCCCCAGCGAGTATGACTCCCAAGATGACTACCCTGGCTTCTGCCTGCGCGCCGCCGTTGCAGTCGCGGAAGACTGGGCGGGGCACGACGACGCCGCTGCTGGGCCTGCCCCGGCGCTGGGTATCGTCCTTGGCGGCTCCGGCAATGGGGAGCAGATTGCCGCCAACAAAGTCACCGGCATCCGGGCCGCCTTGGCATGGAACCTGGAGACAGCGCGTTTGGCGCGGGAGCACAACAATGCCAATGTGGTGGGTATCGGCGGCCGGCAGCACAGCCTGGAGGAAGCTGCAGGGATTGTCGAAGAGTTCCTCGCCGCAGAATGGACTGGGGAGTCCCGGCACGCCCGGCGTATCGGCAAGATTCGGCACTACGAAACCACCGGCGAGATCGTGGACTGAGTCCCGGTGCCGGAGGGTCATACGATTCACCGCCTGGCCGCCCGCATTCAGCGGCTCTTTGTTGGTCAGGATTGGCGGGTCAGCTCGCCCCAGGGGCCCTTCACTGCCGGTGCGGCCCGGCTCAACGGTCGGTCGCCCCGCCGCGCCGAAGCCTGGGGCAAGCACCTGCTGGTTCACCTTGGCGCGGAGATCTGGCATGTGCACCTGGGTCTCTACGGTTCGTTCGGGTTTCGCGGCGATGACACCTTCGTCACCGCTGATCAGTTGGGGCAGCTGCGGCCGGTGAGCCGAGTGCGGGAGCCTGCATATGACGACACCGGGTGGATCCTTCCGGAGGCGCCGCAGGGGGCGGTGCGGGCCAGGATCCAGGTGCCTCACGGGTGGGGCGATCTGCGGGGTCCGGTGAAATGCCGTGTGCTCAATTCTATGCAGTACGAGACACTGGTGGGCAGGCTGGGTCCGGACCCACTGCGGCAGCCGACTGGGGAGATCAACCCCGAGATGCTGATGAGGTTTCGGAACAACTTAGCGCGCCGCCGATCCAGTATCGCTGCTGCGCTGATGGACCAGTCGGTGATTGCGGGGGTGGGCAACGTCTACCGCGCAGAAGCACTGTTCGTCGAGGGCATCGCCCCCGACACCCCGGCTGCGCAGCTTGATCCAGAGCAGGCCACGACATTGTGGTCCACCGTGACGATCCAGCTCCGCACAGGCGTCCGCGAAGGGGTTATTCGCACCCTCCGCCCAGCGGATCCGGATCACGGGTTGCGGGGTGCCGATCTGCACCGGAAATGGCCCGCCGGTGGCACGGGGACTGAAGCCGCGCGCCACCACTGGGTGTACCGCCAACAGCACACGCCCTGCCTGCGATGTGGCCAGACCATCCTCATGCGTCAGCTGCAGGGCCGCCGTCTGTACTGGTGTCCGGGGTGTCAGACACGATAGCGGCGTCTTGAAGTGTGGCACATGGCCGTCAGATATGTTGCTGCTGTGAAATCTCGTGTTATATTTCCTCATCCCCGATTCAGCTCTCCGTCCAAGGTCCTGAGGACCTTCAGCCCAGTGGAACGCCTCTTGCCATGACCTCCTCGCTTCCCGATCTCGTCGAACCTGAATCAATTCTTCTGGATGCGACGGCTGACGATTGGACCGCTGCGGTGCGCATTGCTGGCCGCCTGTTAGAGCAGGCCGGTGTGGCCACCGCCGAGTACACCCAGGCGATGATCGACAACGTGGTCGACAACGGCCCGTATATAGTGATTGCGCCTGGGTTTGCCTTTGCTCACGCACGTCCGTCACCTGCCGTGAAGCACACCGGGATGTCGTGGGTCCGTCTGGCGACGCCTGTCGAATTTGGTCACGCCGAGCATGACCCCGTCCACCTTGTAGTGGCCCTCGCGGCGGCTGACTCCGATGCTCATCTCAGTGCGATGGCTGAACTGGCTGGAGTCATCGGAGACGACGAAACGCGTGCGGCATTGGAGAGAGCCTCCAGCCCGGAGCAGGTGCACGCCATTCTTCGCGGCCAGAAGCCAACCGAGGCCGGCGATCCCGTATTGGCACCGACTGCGGCAGAGACATCCTCTCGCGATGAGGAGCAACACCTCATCCTCACCGTGTGTGGAAACGGACTGGGCACCTCACTGTTCCTGAAGAACACGTTGGAGGGGGTGCTCAGCACGTGGGGATGGGACCGGTATCTCATTGTGGAGGCTACGGACACCATCTCCGCGCGGGGCAGGGCCTCTGAGGCTAAGGCCATGCTGACTTCAGGGGAAATCGCCAAATCTTTGGGGGATGTTGGCATACCTGTCCGCGTGATCGAAAACTTCACCAGCCAAGATGAGCTCGACCAAGCATTGCGCGAGCTTTACGACGTGTAGGAGGAACTATGGACTGGCTCGTCGCTATACCGGAATTTCTCGTCAACGAGATACTCTCTGTGCCCGCGTTCCTCATCGGCATCATCGTGGCAGTGGGGCTCATTTCGTTCCGCAAGTCTGTGGGGCAAATAGTCGGCGGGGCTATGAAGGCAGTTCTAGGGTTCCTGCTCATCGGAGCGGGCGCCGGGCTCGTGGTGGCATCACTGGCACCCCTGGGGATTATGATTCAGGGGGCGACGGGAGCTCAAGGGGTGATCCCCACCAACGAGGCCATCGTGGGCATTGCCCAGGAAACGTACGGAGCGCAAGTGGCCTGGCTGATGATTCTTGGTTTCGTCGTCAGTTTGGTGCTGGCGCGGTTCACGCCGTTGAGCTACGTGTTTCTCACAGGCCATCACATTCTGTTCATGGCCACACTGCTCACCATTGTGTTGGCCAGCGCAGGTTACTCCGGTCCCATCACAGTCGGTGTTGGCGCTGCGCTATTGGGAATCCTCATGGTGTCCCTGCCCGCATTCAGCCAACCTTTCACTCGTAAGATCACAGGTGACGACAGTATCGCCATGGGCCATTTCGGCACCGCCGGATATGTGGCGGCTGGAGCCGTAGGCCGTGTTGTTGGGGGCAAGTCCAGCCGATCCACCGAGGACCTGAAACTCCCTGAAGGCCTGCGCTTCTTGCGGGATTCCATGGTGGCGACCGCCCTTTCCATGGTGCTCATGTACGTGGTCATCGCCCTGATCTTCTTTGTTCGGGAGGGAGAGGGTGCCTACGAGGCATTCCCAGAGGGGGCTGCCAACCCAGGCAACTTCATCATGCAGTCCGTCACCCAAGGCCTTCAGTTCGGCATCGCGGTGGCTGTGATCCTGTTCGGTGTGCGCACGATCTTGGGGGAGATTGTCCCTGCGTTCCAAGGCATAGCGGAAAGGATCGTTCCCGGTGCGATGCCTGCCCTAGACGCGCCGATCGTTTTCCCGTACGCGCAGAATGCCGTGCTGATCGGTTTCCTCTCCAGCTTCACCGGAGGCCTGATCGGGCTGGCAGTTCTGACGCTTTGGTTGAATCCGATGCTGGGCCTCGCGCTGATCCTGCCCGGACTCGTGCCCCACTTCTTCACTGGTGGGGCCGCCGGTGTCTACGGCAATGCGACGGGTGGCCGACGGGGAGCCATGGCGGGAGGTTTCGTCAACGGTCTCCTCATTACATTCCTACCCGCTGTTCTTCTGCTGGTGCTGGGCGACTTCGGTGCGGCAAACACGACCTTCGGGGACACGGACTTTGGGTGGTTCGGCATTCTGATCGGATACGGCGCCGCGGTGGGATCTGTCGGAGGAGTCTTCGTGATTGCGCTCTTGGGTCTCCTGATTCTCGGCGGTGCGATTCTGGTTCAGAAGCGGGTCGTGGAAAAAGGATGGGATCCTTCGCCTCATCGCTCGGCCGCCCAGCCGGAACCCAAAGACGAGGCGTCATCTCGCGGCACCTCCATGCAATACGCCAAGATCCCTCCGCCCAAGGGTGCGCCGGCCCCACCGGCGAAGACGACCCCCACAGGGTCATAGATACCCCATCTCGGTCCCGTTCGAGCCGCCAGTATTAGGAGGCTGTACCGAACGCGTAGAATCGCGAGGTCAGCGTTTTCCCCCAACTGTAGGAGACTCGTGTCCGAGCAGATCAGCATCACCCTCAACGGCGCACCCACAACCCTTGAGTCGGGCACCACGGGCACCACAGTCTTTGAAGAGAGCCCGACGGTTGTGGTGATGAGGGTCAATGGTGAGCTCTGGGACCTCTCCCGAGAGATCCCGGCGGGCGCGGACCTCGAGTCAGTCGAGATCACCGAGCAGGATGGGCTCAATGTGCTCCGGCACTCCACCGCACATGTGATGGCCCAGGCCGTGCAGCAGCTGTTTCCCGAGGCCAAACTCGGCATCGGACCCTATATCGCTGACGGTTTCTACTTCGATTTTGACGTAGATAACCCCTTCACCCCCGATGATCTGAAAGCCATCGAAAAAGCGATGCAGAAGATCATCAACCAGGCACAGACCTTCGAACGCGAAGTCGTGGGTCTCGATGAGGCGAAGGCCCGTATGAGCGACGAGCCCTACAAGCTGGAGCTGCTGGGGGTGCGCGACGAGGCCGAAGATGCCGCCGAAGGGGCCTCCATGGAGGTCGGGGGCGACATCATCACCCTGTACCACAACGTCGACCGACGCGGTGAGCGGGTGTGGACCGATCTGTGCAGGGGTCCTCACCTGCCGCACACCAAACTGATCGCCAATGCCTACTCCGTCATGCGTGCCGCCGGCGCCTATTGGCGCGGCAAGGAGAGCAACCCGCAGCTGCAGCGTCTCTACGGGACGGCCTGGCCCACCAAAGAGGACCTGAAGGCTTATAAGGACCGACTGGCCGAGGCGGAGCGGCGCGACCACCGCCGGTTGGGCCGGGAGCTGGACCTCTTCAGCTTCCCCGAGGACATCGGCTCCGGCCTCTCGGTATGGCACCCCCGTGGCGGCATTCTGCGCGGTGAGATGGAACAGCACGCACGACGCCGTCACCTCGCGGCCGGCTACAGCTACGTCTACACCCCGCACATCACCAAACGCGACCTGTTCGAGCGTTCCGGACACATACCCACCTATGAGGAGGACATCTGGCCACCCATCCATATGGATGAGGAGCGGGATGAAGCTGGCAATATCACCAAACAGGGTCAGGATTACTTCCTGAAACCGATGAACTGTCCCATGCACATCCTCATCTACAAGGAGCGCGGGCGCAGCTACCGTGATCTGCCGATGAAACTGGCGGAGAACGGCACTGTGTACAGAAACGAGCGCTCCGGTGCGCTCCATGGGCTCATCCGTGTTCGGGGCTTCACTCAGGACGATGCCCACCTGTTCGTCACGGCAGACCAGCTGGAGGACGAGATCCAGGGCGTGGTGGAGTTTGTCATCTCGCTCCTGCGCGACTTCGGCTTGGAGGACTTTGAATTAGAACTCTCCATGCGTGATGAGGAGAAGTCCAAATGGATCGGTTCCGACGAACACTGGGAGGCGGCCACCAATGCGCTGCGCAACGTGGGCCGCCACTCGGGGCTGAAGCTGACCGAAACCCCCGGGGAGGCAGCCTTTTACGGGCCGAAGATCGACCTCAAAGTTACAGACGCCATCGGACGCAAATGGCAGCTGTCTACCGTCCAGGTGGACCTGAACCTGCCAGAGCGCTTCGATATGGAATACACAGCCGCCGACGGCACCCGACAGCGTCCGATCATGATCCACAGGGCGCTGTTCGGATCCATTGAACGATTCGCTGCGATTCTTCTGGAACATTACGCGGGCGCGTTCCCCGCCTGGCTGGCTCCGGTGCAGGTCCGCGGAATTCCTGTGGCTGAGCCCTTCAACGACTATCTGGCTGACGTGGTCGGCCAGCTGACTCGCCGTGGAGTCCGGGCCGAGCTGGACGACGGCACAGACCGGTTCCCTAAGAAGATCCGCACCGCCTCCAAGGAGAAGATACCGTTCGTGCTCATCGCCGGGGGAGAGGACGCCGAAGCTGGTGCGGTCTCCTTCCGCTTCCGCGACGGCAGCCAGGACAACCAGGTTCCCATCGCGGAGGCAGTCGAGCGCATCCTGCACGCCATCGAGAGCCGGGAAGCCTGAGACAGCGTGCCGGAGCCCCAGTACCAGGACCCTGCAGACCTGGCCGGAGTGCCTGATGCCTTTCAAAGGCTGTGGAACCCGCACCGTGCCGCCTACCAGACGCGTGGACAGGACCAGGTCACTGGGGAGAACAACTGCCCCTTCTGCCGGGGTCCCGAGCGCAGTGATGAACAGTCTCTGATCGTTCACCGCGGCTCCCGGTGCTTCGTGCTGCTCAACCTGTACCCCTATAACCCTGGACACCTGCTGGTCTGCCCCTACCGGCACGTCCCCGACCTGACCGATCTGGAGGAGGACGAAGCCGCTGAGTTCATCCAGCTGACTCAGACTGCGATGCGTGTGCTGCGGACTGTGGCTCGGCCAGCGGGGTTCAACCTAGGGATCAACCAGGGCAAGGTTGGTGGCGCAGGCATCGCTGCCCACCTCCATCAGCACATCGTGCCCCGGTGGGGCGGGGACACCAATTTCCTGCCCATCGTCGCTCAGACTAAGAACCTCTCCGCCACCCTGGGGGAGGCGCGCGATCTTGTCGCACAGGCGTGGCCCGGAGCGATCACCTGATGCTCCGGTACCTGCGCTCCTTCTTCTCCGCCGTGTTCACCCCCGTGGCCCGCACATTGCTGCGGATGGGCCTGACGCCCAATGCTGTGACGGTGCTCGGCACCGCCGGGGTCAGTCTCGGCGCCCTGATCTTCTATCCGCTGGGCGAACTGTTCTGGGGGACCGTGGTCATCACACTGTTCGTCTTCAGTGACCTCATTGACGGACTGATGGCCCGGCTGGGGGACCAGCGGAGCGAAATCGGAGGTTTCCTGGATTCGGTGTTCGACCGGGTCCAAGACAGCGCAGTCTTCCTAGGTCTGATGCTCTGGTTCTTCGGCACCGGAGACAACTACTGGATCGGCGTCGCGGCAGGCATCTGCCTGATTCTGGGGCTGTTGGTCTCCTATATTCGGGCCCGTGCCGAGTCCCTCGGTTATGACGCCAACACGGGCATCGCGGAGCGTCCAGAACGGATGGTGCTCACCCTGGTCTTCACCGGCTTCGTGGGACTGGGCATGTCACCGGTGGTGCTGCTGTTGGTGTTGGTGCTGCTGGCTGCTGCCTCTGTCGTCACCGTCGCTCAGCGGATCGCCACCGTCATCCGCCAGGCTCACTGACCACCCGCGGTGGTCATGGGCCGGCCTGTCTCCAGCAGAGTCATCAGACTGGCAAGCTCCCATGGCCAACCGCCGCCGCCGCGCTCTGCGTCGCCATTGCCCGCCACGTCCTTCGCGGTTTTCGGCGACTCCGGTAACTCGTGCGTCAGCGTCAGCTGAGTCAAACCTGAGGGGCCCTCCGCGATCTGGTAGGTCAGGCGACTCAGCGGCTCCTCGTGCCAGGATGCGGACCAGTTCAGAATCAGCAATCGCGGCGGGTCAGCCTCCGCCACCGTGCCGGTGACCGCTACGTCACCCATGCCCATGGCTTTCATCTGAGCGGTGGTCAGGCGCCGCATGGCGCCGCCGGGCCTCAACTCGATCTCGATGTCGCCGCCGTATCCGTACTGATGGGTGTACTCCGAGGAGGTCAGCGCCTGCCAGATCTGCTCGGCCGGGGCATCGATGTAAATACTATGCACCTGTCTGCTGAGGTCTGTGTCCATCACACCATGAGACTAGGCGGCTCCGCCCCCTATGTACAGACTCAGGGCCCGGAGTGGGGGTCCGTTGCCGTCAGCCTTCACCCCGCAGCCGACGGCAGTTCCGGCACCAGAGACCGCAGCAGCGGTTCCGTGCTGGGGTCCCGGCCCAGAACTGCGCGGAAAGAGACCGATGGGTCACGCGTATGACCTCGGGAGAGCAGCTCACGACGGAATTGGGCACCGCGCTCAGCCAGCGCCGCGCTGTCGGAGAGGACCTCCCGAAACCATTCACTGACATCGGCGGCCAGCACCTCGGCCCATAGGTATGAGTAGTACCCCGCGGCATAACCGGCGCTGGCAAAGATGTGCTTGAAGCACCCACCGTGATACCGCGGCGGTACCAGGGAGAGGTTCAGACCCCATTCGGTCAGCACCCGGTTCTCAAAGCCTTCTGGGTCCCGCGCTGCCTGGGCTGCGGTCTCTGGTGAAAGGGTGTGCCAGGCGAGATCAATAGCCACTGCAGCAACGTGCTCTGCTGTGGAGCAGCCCTTGCCCCACAGGTGCTGCGGAGTCGGCACAGCGCCCGGTGGGGTGGGGTCGCCGTAGAGCTCCTGGAAGACCTCATTGACCTGGGAGGGAAACTCCACATTGTCCCGCGGCACGGCGGTGCCCGACAGTTGCGCAAACTCCGCCTCAGCCAGCAGCGCATGGAGCGCATGGCCGAATTCGTGAAACAGCGTACGCTTCTCACTTCGGGTCAGCACCGTTGGCTCTCCCGCAGCAGGCGGCGCCACGTTGAGATTATTCGTCACCACCGCATATGAACCCCACAGAGTCGAGGGCACGGAGAATCCGTTCATCCAGGCGCCGCCGGATTTGGTGTCGCGGCTGTATACGTCCAGCAGAAACAGCCCCAGCCCGGTTCCCGGCGCGCCGGGATGTGCGTCGAACACCTCAAAGCTTCGCGCACCCGGGACATACCCCGGCAGGTCGTCCCGCTCCACTACGGTGATGCCATAGGCGCGATGAGCGGCGTCGAAGAGTTGGCCCAGGGCCTCATCCAGACCGGTCCCACTCTCCGGCGCGGGGGTGGGACTGTGGCTGCGGCGGATCTGTTCCACGCCGTAGCTCACGTCCCAGGGCTCCGGCTCATACCCCAGGTGGGATGTGATCTGCTGCGCCTCCTGTTGGACGCGCTGCACGGCCGGTTCAACGATCCGGCGCAGCATAGTCTCCACCTCCGTTCTGCTGGCCGCAGTCCGCAGTGGCAGTACGGATTCGAGGAAGTTCTCAAACCCCAGCAGCCGGGCCTTGCGCGCGCGCAGAACCGCGATCTGCGCGCCGATCTGCCTCGTGGTCCGGCCGTCCTCGCCCACCAGGGATCCGCGTTCCACTGAGGCGCGGTGGACCTTCCGGCGGGTCTCCCGACGGGTCAGCGAGGCCAATGCAGGCTGCTGTACCGGCATGGACAGCCGCAGGAGATAGCCAAGGGGGTGACCGGCCTGCTGCGCTGCGGCTCGCGCGGCAGACACCTGCCCCGCGCTGAGCCCGGCGAGCTCTGCTGCGGTCTCGATGAGCACCGCCGCTCGCGCTGCCTCGTGGACCTGCAGCTGCGAGTACGCGGTTTCCTCCTGGGCCAGCTGCTGATTGAGGATGCGCAGCTGCTCCTGATCAGCCTCGGGCAGACCAGCGCCGGCGACGCGTGCCTTCAGCAATTGCTGGGCCAGGAACCACCGCTGTTCCTCGGTGAGGGTCTCCTCGCCGGCGTCCACCCGGTCCTGAAGCTCCCGGAACCGTGCATAGAGTCCAGGATGCAACGAAAGCCAGTCTGTGTGGGCGGTCAACTCCGGTGCCAGCTCAGCGCGGATGCGCTGGCGCTGCTCGGTGCCCTCAGCCGCGGTAACGATCAGGAAAGCCCGGTGCAAGCGATCCAACTCCTGACCGGAACGGGCGAAGGCGTGGAGCACATTGGCCACCGAGGCAGGGGCGGTCTCCGCCGCGATGTGCGCCACCTGCTCACGCTGCTGTTCCGCGGCGGCCCGCAGCGCCGGTGCCCAGGCATCGTCGTCCACGGTGGTCATATCTGGATACCCGTAGTCCAGCACCCGGGTCCATGGTGTCTGTGGCACAGCAGCTCCTTGGTTGCGAGTAGTCTGGAAATCAGACTACCGACACGTTGACTGCTGCAATCGACAAGGAGAACTATGGCCGGTCACTCCAAATGGGCCAACACCAAGCACCGCAAAGCGGCGGTTGATGCCAAGCGAGCGAAGATCAACGCCCGGTACATCAAGCATATTGAAGTGGCTGCCCGCAACGGCGGGCCCGACGCTGAGGGGAACCCGGCACTGGCGTTGGCGGTGCAGAAGGCGAAGAAGGAGTCAGTTCCCAATGACAACATTGACCGCGCGATCAAGCGCGGCGCTGGGCTGACCGGCGACGCCGTTGAGTATGAGGAGATCACCTATGAAGTGCGCGGGCCTGCTGGCTCGGCATTGTTGGTGGAATGCCTGACCGACAACCGCAATCGGGCCGCAGCTGAGGTGCGCACCGCAGTGACTCGCTCCGGCGGCACGGTGGCTGATCCGGGGTCGGTGGCCTACCTGTTCCAACGCAAGGGAGTCGTCACAGTGCCGGCGGCCGAGGGTGTCACCGAGGATGACGTGCTCGCAGCGGTGCTTGAGGCCGGTGTCGAGGAGGTCTATCAACGCGAGGAGCACTTCGAAGTCCACTCCGAGCCGGGTGACTTGGCGAATGTGGTCAGCGGACTTGATGAGGCCGGTATCGCCTATGACTCCGACGACGTGGCCTTCGTCTCCGAGATGAAGATCGACCTGGAGCTCGATGACGCCAAGAAGTTCCTCAAGCTTCACGATGCCTTGGACGATCTCGACGACGTACAGAGCATCCACACCAACGCTGACCTTAGCGCTGAGACTCTCGCCGCGCTGGAATCCGAAGGGTAGGCGGCGCCATCGCAGTCCGACGTCTGGCCTCCACGGCAGGGACCTCCGAAGTGGGGCAGCGGATCATGGGGGTGGACCCCGGTCTGACCCGCTGCGGATTCGCCGTGGTCGAGATGCAGCCCACCAGGGCGGGAAAGTCGCTCCACGTGGAGGTCAAAGGTACCAGCAGTACCGAGGATCTGGCCGTGCGCATCCTGGAAATACAGCGTGCTGCTGAGCTGCTTCTGGACGAGTACGCCCCCGACGTGCTGGCGATTGAGCGAGTATTCTCCTCCGCCAACGCTCCCACCGCGATCGCCACCGCGCAGGCCTCAGGGGTGGTGATCGCCGCGGCGGCTGCCCGCGGGATCCCCGTCGCGTGGCACACCCCCTCAGAGGTCAAAGCGGCGGTCACCGATGACGGTCGCGCAGAAAAGGGAGCGGTGGCCCGAATGGTGCAGCGAATACTCGGCCTGCCGGGCCTGCCCAAACCCGTGGACGCTACAGACGCCTATGCGGTGGCGATCTGTCATGGCTGGCGATCGGGTGTGGGGGCCAAGTACAACATGACCGCCGCGACTCCCACGCACCAAGGCTCCCGCACCGCCCTGCAGCAAGCCCAGGGCACCGCACCGAGCGGGCTCACGGCGGCCCAGCGGGCTTGGCAGGAAGCTGAGCGGCGCGCCGCGCGGCGATGATTGACCCCGCACGAGGCAACAAACCGCTAGTCTGGTCGAAGATACGTTCTATTCCGCTGCGACCGATTCACACGAGGTGACCCATGATTTCCAGCATCCGCGGAGAGGTGCTCCACGTAGCCCTCGACCATACCGTGGTCGAGGTCTCTGGGTTCGGCCTCACGGTTCACGCCACACCGCAGACCCTGGGGTCCCTGCGCACCGGCCAGGCCGCTTACCTGCACACCCACTTCGTGCCGCGCCAGGACGACGCCCCCCTGCTGTTCGGATTCTCTGACACACACGAGCGCGAGATCTTCACCACCCTGCTGGGGATTTCCGGCGTCGGCCCTCGGCTCGCCCTGGCGGTGCTCAGCGTCCACACTCCGGATGAGGTGCGTCTGGCCATTCGGGACTCTGACACCTCCGCGTTCACGCAGGTACCGGGGATCGGGAAGAAGACGGCCCAGCGAATTCTGCTGGAATTGGCCGGCAAACTGGTCATTGATTCAGACACCGCAGCAGCGGGGAAGCAGCATGCGGCAGCGCCCTCGGCGGCAGATGCGACCACAGCCGAAGTGCGTGCCGCCCTGACCTCACTGGGATGGACGGACAAGGACGCTGCCAAAGCGATTGATGAGGCCCTGTCGGCTAATCCAGAACTGATCACCTCCGGCACAGCCACTGTGCTGCGCACCGTCCTGCGCTCACTGGGGACCGCGAAGGTCGGCGCCGTATGACTAGCAGGTCTGTCCGCTCAGCCGCCCGGCGCGGAAGGAAGAGTCAACTACCGTGAGCAGCACTGATCCCCGGGACCTGGTCGGCACCGCTCCGGCGGTGGAGGAGAAGGCGCTGGAGGCAGCCCTGCGGCCGAAGGCCCTGGACGACTTCGTCGGGCAGGCCACTGTACGAACCCAGCTGTCGCTTGTGCTTCAGTCCTCCCGGATTCGCCAGACGGCGGCAGACCACGTGCTGCTCTCGGGTCCCCCGGGACTGGGCAAGACCACTCTGGCGATGATCATTGCCGCCGAGATGCAGGCCGCCTTGCGCATCACCTCGGGTCCAGCCATCCAGCACGCTGGGGACCTGGCAGCGATTCTGTCGTCACTGACCGACGGTGAGGTGCTCTTCATCGACGAAATTCACCGAATGTCGCGCCCCGCTGAAGAGATGCTGTACATCGCCATGGAGGACTTCCGCGTCGACATCATCGTGGGCAAAGGTGCCGGGGCGACGTCGATCCCGCTGGAACTGGCCCCGTTCACCTTGGTTGGCGCCACCACCCGGGCCGGGCTGCTTCCGGGGCCGCTGCGGGACCGATTCGGCTTCACCGGCCACCTGGAGTACTACAGCCCCGAGGAGCTGCAGAAAGTGCTTCGACGCTCCGCAGGGATGCTGGAGATGCAGGTCACCGCCGGGGGATTCGTGGAAATCTCCTCACGGTCGCGCGGCACCCCGCGCATTGCCAACCGGCTTCTGCGCCGCGTGCGGGACTGGGCACTAGTGCATGAAGTCAATGAGGTCGACCGCGCCGCAGCTTCAGCGGCATTGGACACCTATGAGGTGGACTCGCTGGGACTAGATCGCCTCGACCGGGCCGTGTTGGAGGCCCTATGCACCAAGTTCCGCGGCGGTCCGGTGGGTCTGTCCACCTTGGCCATATTGGTGGGGGAGGAGACCGAAACGGTGGAGACGGTCGCCGAACCTTATTTGGTGCGTGAGGGCCTGCTGGCCAGAACCCCGCGGGGTCGAATTGCCACTGACGCCGCGTGGGAGCACCTGGGGCTCACCGCACCGCCACAGCGCGATGAACAGACATCGCCGCTGTGGGATGAGTGAATCTCCAGCTTTGCCTGTTAGGGTGAACGGTTGTGATTGACTCCCTGACACTACACCTGTCCACTGTGACCGCCGCCGCCCCTGTTGCCGGAGCCGAAGGCGGCGAAGCTGGCGGAAGCGCCATTTTCATGCTGCTGATGTTCGGCTTGCTGGCACTGTTCATCTTCGCCACGTGGCGGCGCAGCCGCAAGATGCGCGAGGACGTGCGCAAGGCCAATGAGGGCGCGGTAGTAGGCGCCGAAGTGGTCACCGCCGGAGGCATCGTCGGTCGCGTGGTCAGCCGCGACGACGAACACCAGCGCATCACCCTCGAGTTCTCCCACGGGGACCGTATGGACTTCCTGCTGCAGGCGGTTCAGCAGGTGGTGGAGCCAGCCCCGGGACAGAGGCCGGAGACCGATGTGACGGAGGCAGATCAGCCGGACATCGATCCCACGGCACCTGACAGCACCGACCCCCGCTAGCAGCATCCTCCATGGCCGCATCAAAGCCCGTGCGGAGGGCACGAGCCGCACTTGTGGTTCTCTTCCTGCTGTTGGTCGGAATGGGCGGAGGCCTTGCCTACGGCGTCCAGCAGGGTCAGGCGCAGTGGGCCCCGCTGCTCGCCCTCGACTTGTCGGGAGGCACCCAGATGGTGCTCTCGCCGCAGGTGGAATCCGGTGAGGAAATCGATGACGACCAGCTGAACCAGGCCGTCGAAATCATCCGCCAGCGTGTCGACGGAACCGGCGTGGCGGAGGCCGAGATCGCTGTGCAGGGTGCGGAGAACGTCGTTGTCGGCATGCCCGGTGTCCCCGATGAGGAAACCCGGCAGCTGATTCAGGCCAGTGCGGCGATGGAGTTCCGGCCGGTGCTGGATGCACGTTTCGACGCCGCCTATGCCGAAGAGATGCAGATGCAGGAGCTGGCCGAGAACCCTGATCTCAGCGACGCGGAGCGAGAAGAGATCCTGCAACAGCTGGAGACGCTGGAGGAGGATGAGGAGTTCGGCGAAGACGAACAGGCCCGCCCAGAAGACTTCGACGAACCGACGGCAGAACCGGAAGACCATTCGGATCTCAATTGGATCACCCCGGAACTCGCTGCAGACTTCCACAACTATGAGTGCACCCGGGACCTGCCCCTGGCCGAGCGTGAAGCTCAGGAGGCCGACGAGCCGCTGATCACCTGCAACCCCGACACCGGGGAGGTCCTGCTGCTCGGCCCAGTAGACGTCGACGGCGACAATATCGACGACGCCAGCTGGGGCACTGAGTCCCGGCAGGATGGCAGCCCCACCGGTGCCTATGAGACCGTCATTCACTTCGACTCCACGGGCACGGAGCAGTTCCGGGAGTCCTCGACTCGGCTCTTCGGCTTCGAGCAGGGTACTCCGCAGAATCGCTTCGGCATCGTGCTGGACGGTCAGGTGATTGTGGCCCCGAACATGGTCAGTCCCATCACAGACGGCAACGCCCGCATCACCGGTGGATACACCGATGAGGAGGCGCGCAACCTGGCCGAACAGCTACGCTACGGCTCACTGCCGATCTCCTTCCAGATCGAGTCGGAGCAGCAGATCTCGGCGACGCTGGGTGCTGATCAGCTGCGTATGGGACTTCTGGCCGGGATCATCGGTCTGTTCCTCACCGCCGGATACGCTGTGTACCAGTACCGGGCGCTGGCGCTGGCGGTGACAATCCCTTCACTGATCGTGGTGGGGCTGATCACCTGGTGGGCGATCTCGCTGCTGGGGTGGTCAGACGGGTATCGACTCTCCTTGGCCGGTATTGCCGGACTGATCCTGTCCATAGGCCTTACCGCTGACTCATTCGTGGTCTATTTTGAACGCGTCAAAGACGAACTCCGCGAGGGCCGCTCATTAGCCGGAGCGGTGGAGGCCGGCTGGTCCCGCGCCCGGCGGACCATTTTGGCATCGAAAGCGGTCAATGTGATCGCCGCAGTGGTGCTGTACCTGGTGGCGGTGGGCAATGTCCGTGGCTTCGCCTTCACCCTCGGCCTGACGGCGCTGATCGATGTGATACTGGTCTTCCTGTTCACCCACCCGCTGATGCAGCTGCTGGCACGGCGCCGGTTCTTCGCCGCTGGCAAGCGGTTCTCCGGACTCAGCGCCAAAGAACTTGGCGTCGACGTTCTTTACAAGGGTGCCGGGCGTTTCGCTCGCTCTCAGGTGGTGTACTCGGAGCACGCCGCGGCAGCTGTGGTGGGCGAAGCAGCGCCTGCCGCGGCCGGGCCGCCGCCGAGTACCCGGCCGGTGACGCCTGAGGAGCCGGACATCGCCGAGGCCGACTGGGCCAACATGACCATCGCCGAACGGCGCAAAGCCAGGGAAGAACTGGCACGGGCGCAGGCGGAATCACTCAGGGAAGGGGCTGATCGCTGATGGCCGCCGGATTCGCCACAGCAGGGAACCAGCTCTACACCGGTGAGCGGTCCTACCCGTTCGTGCAGCGCTCTCGCCTCTGGTTCCTGGTCGCAGCGATCCTGGTGGCTGTGGCCATCGCGATTCCTTTCTTGCGCGGGGGATTCAACTTCGGGATCGAATTCACCGGTGGCAGCGAATTCACCATTTCACAGACCGAGAACACCGACATCAGCATCGGTGAAGACGCAGTTCAGGAAGTCTCCGGCCAAGATGCCGTGGTCACCCAGATCACCGAGCAGACCATCCGCGTCCAGACCGAGGAGCTCGACGAGGAGGAGACGCTGGAGGTCGGACAGGCCCTGCAGGAAGGGTACGGAGTGGGGCCCGACCAGGTGTCTTCGACCTTTATCGGGCCCGTCTGGGGAGAGCACGTCTCTCAGCAGATGATGATCGGCCTGGGCGTGTTTCTGCTGCTGGTCGCGCTCTATATGGCGCTGTACTTCCGGACCTGGAAGATGTCGGTGGCCGCGCTGGCCGGACTGGCGTTCGTGGTGGTGGTGACCGTCGGCATCTACTCCGCCACCGGGTTCGAAGTCACCCCCAGTGCGATCATTGGGTTCCTCACGATCCTGTCCTATGCGTTGTACGACACGATGGTCGTCTTCGACAAGATCAGGGAGAACGTCGGTCCGCTGCAGGAGCAGAAGGACCAGACGTTCACCGAGCGGGTCAATCTCGCCATCAACCAAACGTTGGTCAGGTCGGTCAACACCTCGGTGGTGGGCCTCCTGCCCGTCGGGTCGATCCTGTTCATCGGTTCGTGGCTGCTCGGGGCCGGCACACTGCGGGACATTGCACTGGCCCTGTTCACCGGGATCATCGTCGGCACCATCGCCACGATCTTCGTCCAGGCCCCGCTCTATGCTTGGATGCGCCGGGGGGATGCGGATGTGACGGCACATACCGATCTTGTGCTCCGGCTCCGCGAGGAGCGCGGAGTAGGGACGGTGACCTACTCCGGCACTCCCCTGGATGCAGAGGGTCAGCCGGTAGCTTTCCCGCCGCTTCCTGAACCGGAGGAACCGGCAGAAGCCGAGGAGATCGAGATTCTGGACTGGGACCTTGTGGTCAGCGGAGAGCCCCCGGAATCTTCTAGCGAGGAACAGCGTTAGACTGTCTCCACATTGCATGTCAATTGTCATGAGGGAGTAGGCACCAAAAGCGTGAACAGCGACGGCGCACCGGCTCCTGGGGCTGCGGCGGCCACCACTCCTCCAGCGGAGCCCACCGCACCACCGGGTACCCACACAGCACCCGCCCGCCGCGCGCGGGCGGTGGGGTCGCTGGCGCATTCTCAGGACTCGCCGCTGCTGGAGCCGCTGCTGCGCGCGGTGCGCGCTAATCGTGCCGAGGGCGACCTTCCGCTGATCCGCCGCGCTTTTGCCACTGCGGAGCATCACCACCGCGGCCAGAAGCGCAAGTCAGGCGATCCCTACATCACCCACCCTGTCGCTGTGGCCACGATCTTGGCTGAACTCGGACTCAACGGATCCACCTTGGCCGCCGCGCTGCTCCACGACACCGTCGAGGACACCGAATACAGCCTGGAGGAGCTCACCGCTGATTTCGGCAAGGAAATCAGTCTCCTGGTGGACGGTGTGACCAAACTGGACAAGCTTAAATTCGGCGACGCCGCCCAGGCAGAAACCGTGCGGAAGATGGTCTTGGCCATGGCCAAAGACATCCGCGTGCTGATGATCAAGTTGGCAGACCGGCTCCACAACGCGCGAACCTGGCGGTATGTCCCCCCGGAGAAGAGTGCTCGGAAGGCCAAAGAGACTCTGGAGATCTTTTCACCCCTGGCGCACCGACTGGGCATGAACACCCTGAAGTGGGAGTTGGAGGACCTGTCTTTCGCCGCGCTGTACCCCAAGGTCTACGAAGAGATCGTCCGGCTGGTGGGGGACCGGACCCCGCAGCGGGAGAAGTTTCTCTCAGAAGTGCGGGCGGCCATCGCTGATGACCTCAACGGGGCGAACATTTCCGCGACCATCACCGGCAGACCTAAGCATTACTATTCGATCTACCAGAAGATGATCGTCCGTGGAAAGGAATTCGACGACATCCATGACCTCATGGGGGTGCGGGTGCTGGTGGACTCCGTGCGTGACTGTTATGCGGCGCTGGGCTCACTCCACGCCAGATGGTCCCCCCTGCCTGGCAGGTTCAAGGACTACATCGCCATGCCCAAGTTCAATATGTACCAGTCCCTGCACACCACTGTCCTGGGCCCGGCAGGGAAGCCTGTGGAGGTGCAGATCAGAACCCACGAGATGCACCGGCGTGCCGAATACGGGGTAGCCGCTCATTGGAAGTACAAGCGGCACCCCGCCTCCGGGCAGGGCACCCGGCCCTCCGGAGCCGCCCCGGCAGCTCAGCCCAAGGGCGCAACGCAGCAGTCCCAGGCCACCGAGGAGATCGGCTGGCTGCGGTCCCTAGTCGATTGGCAGTCGGAAACGACTGATCCAGATGAGTTTCTCGAGTCGCTGCGCAATGAGATCAATACCCGGGAGGTGTTCGTCTACACCCCTCAGGGCGAGGTGATCTCACTGCCGGCAGGAGCCACGCCGGTAGACTTCGCCTACGCCATACACACTGATGTGGGACACAAGACCATCGGGGCACGTGTCAATGGCAAGCTCGTGCCGCTGAGCTCAGAGCTCAACCACGGGGATTGGGTGGAAATCTTCACCTCGAAGGCGGAGAGCGCAGGGCCGTCGAATGACTGGCTCATGTTCGTCAAGTCGGCTCGGGCGCGCAACAAGATTCGCCACTGGTTCTCGAAGGAACGCCGCGAGGAGTCCATCGAGCGCGGAAAAGAGATGCTCACCAAGGCCACGCGGAAGTCCAACCTTCCGCTGCAGAAGGCCATGAACCCCGATGTGCTGCTCACCGTCGCCGAGGAGCTGCATTACACCGACATCTCCGGACTCTATGCCGGCATCGGCGAGGAGCACGTCTCGATCCAGAATGTCCTCGAACATGTGGGCTCCCTCTTGGACACGGACGAAGAAGAGTCCGAAGAACACGACATCACCCCCATCACCTCACCGGCCACGCGTCCGTCGGAATACGCCGATGCGGGGGTGACGGTCCGAGGCGCACAAAATGTGCTGGCCAAACTGGCCCGGTGCTGCACCCCGGTGCCGCCCGACGCCATCGAGGGTTTTGTCACTCGGGGACAGGGGGTCTCTGTCCATCGGGCGGACTGTCGCAACGTCAATCAGCTGCGCGAGCAACCAGGCCGTCTGGTGGAGGTCGACTGGGCTCCCACGAAATCCTCGGTCTTCCTGGTTGAGATCCAGGTGGAGGCGCTGGACAGGAAGTCGCTGCTGTTGGATGTGACCCGGACCCTGGCCGAGTCGCAGGTCAATATCCTCTCCGCCACCGTGCAGACTTCCCGGGACAGGGTGGCCGTCTCCCGCTTCAGCTTCGAGATGGGCGACCCGAGGTATCTCAACCACGTGCTGAACTCTGTGCGACGCATCGACGGTGTCTACGATGTCTACCGCACCGTGGGCAAGCGGCGCGAAACGCACTGAGCAATCAGCTCACCGATGCGCCGGTGGCGCTGATGGTCCCAACCCGTCCGGGAGAGGATCCGCATCACCAGATCAGCAAGCTGCCAGGGGCCGGACTGTGATTGGTGCAGCAGCTGGTCAATAGTGTGCCAGCGCTGATGCATGATGCGTTCATCTTCAGGCCCGGGGTGCCAGAGATCCTCATCCCGGTCCCACAGCGGGGATTGGGCGCACGGCCACCGCTGTAGGATCCGTTCGGCACGGCCGTACCCTTCAGCGATTCGGTCCAATGCCCGGCGTAGGTGCCGCACGCCTGTACCGCAGAAGAGGTCTGCAGCGGTGCGCAATGAAGTGGTGCAGGCGGTGGGGCCAAACCTTTCTACGTCCTCGGGGCTGAGCCGGCTCCGGTGAAGCTGCACCTTGCGCACGGAGAATCGGCGGTTGGTCTCCGCGTCCACCAGGACCGTGAGCTTCTTCGGAGCCGCAGTGCCCAGATGCACCCAGGCGGCGGTCTCTCCGCAGAGAACACCGTGCTCCGCCAGGGCAGAGTTCAGCAGCATGGCAGCGGCTGCAGCACGGACTGCGGGACTGTCGGGGACGACATTTTCCGCATAGACATCACTCACTACGTGCCGCATGGCGCCACGCTGTGTCATCGCCTGCAGCTCTGCGGAGCTGAAGGGCTTGCCGGTGGTGTGCAGGTGCTCCTGAAGCCCACCGGCATCGCCGCCACTGTGTGCTGACTGCATAGTGCCAGCTTGGTCGCTTCGTGGCCGCGGCTACAAGACCCTAATCAGATCTGTGGAAAACCAGGGTGCCGGGTTCTGTCCCCTGCGCGGCGCGCATATTCAGCGCATGCGTGAGGATTTCCACTGCGGCGGCCTGGTCGATGCTGGCCCGCTGGTGCCGGGCCTCCACCCCGGAAGCGCGCATCTTATCCGAGGCGGAGACAGTGGAGAGGCGTTCGTCAATGAGCCGAACTTCTGCTGAAAGCATCTGTTCTGCGAAACGTTCCGCCAGTGCCTGAGCAAACTCCCGAGCCTTCTGGGTGGATGGCGTCTCGACCCCGGAGAGGGACAGGGGGAGTCCCACATAGACCACTGCGCACTTCCGGTCCTGGGCTATGCGGGTGATCATCCGCAGATCTGAGCCCCGGTTCTTGTCCCGGCGCAGGGTCATCACCGGAGTCGCCAGCAGCGCATCCGGATCCGTGGCAGCAAGGCCTACGCGGGCGTCCCCGACGTCGACCGCAAGCCGCACTCCCGCTCGATCCCGGCTCATTATCGGGCAGGCTCACGATTCTGCACCGCCGCCAGCACCGCTGACAACGCCGCAGGGATCTGAGCGGGGTCCTGGCCCCCGCCCTGGGCGAGATCCGGTTTTCCGCCGCCGCCACCGCCGAGCACGCGGCACGCCTGCTTGACCAGATCCCCCGCAGAGAGACCCTCGGCGCGGGCCGCCTCCGTAGTGCCGACCACCACCACCGGCCGCGCTTTGGCCTCCCCAGCGATGGCCACCACGGCAGGCTCGGAGGCGAATCGTCCCCGCAGGTCTATGGTCAATTGGCGCAGCTCATCACTGTCTGCTGCGCCGGCGTGATGGGTCAGCACGTGGACTCCGCCTGCGTCGACGGCCTGCCCCAGGAGCTGGCCGGCCTGGCTGCGCAGCTGCTCGGCCCGCAGCCGCTCCAGCTCCCGTTCGGTCTCCTTCAGCTTCTGGAGAGTGGCGGAGATGCGGTCCGGCACTTGATCCGCGGGGACTTTGAGCATGTCGGTCAGCTGGTTGACCAGGGTGCGCTCGGCCGCGAAGTGCTTGAACGCGTCGAGCCCCACCAAAGCCTCAACGCGACGGTTGCCGGAGCCCACAGATCCTTCGGAGAGCAGAGCGAGGGTGCCGATCTCAGCAGTGGAGCCTACGTGGGTGCCACCGCACAGCTCACGGGACCATGGGCCGTTGACCTCCACCACCCGCACTTCATCACTGTACTTCTCGCCGAAGAGCATCATCGCGCCCAGCGCCTTGGCCTCATCGAGGGCCATGGTCTTGGTCTCCACCGGGTAGTTGTCGCGGATGGACAGGTTGGAGATCTCTTCGAGCTCCTGCCGGGCACCGGGGGAGAGGGCGTCGTCGTGGGTGAAGTCGAAGCGCAGGTAACCCTCCTTGTTGAAGGAACCTGCCTGTACGGCCTCTGGTCCTAACACGTCATGCAGTGCTGCGTGCACAATGTGCGTGGCCGTATGGGCCTTCTGTGCATCGAGTCGGCGCCGGACATCGATGGAGCCCAGGGCACGAGCACCGACTGAGACCTCACCCTCAATGACCTTCGCCCGGTGTACCGACAGACCCCTGATCGGGGACTGGACATCGTACACATCGATGACGAACCCGTCGCCGGTGATCCGACCGGTGTCGGCGGCCTGGCCGCCAGCCTCAGCGTAGAAAGGAGTGGCGTCCAGCACGATCTCGACCTCGGTGCCTGCTGCAGCGCTGGTCTGCGAGGCCCCCCCAGCGAGAATCCCAAGGACGCGCGCTTCGGTGGTGTGTTCGGTGTATCCGGTGAAATGTGTGCCACTGTCGCCCAGGAGCTGCCGGTACATCTCGGTGTCGGCGTGGCCGGACTTCTTCGCCCGGGCATCAGCCTGAGCACGTTGGCGCTGTTGGGCCATCAGAGTGCGGAACGTCTCCTGGTCCACGCTCACCTCGGCCTCTGCGGCCATCTCCAGGGTGAGGTCGATCGGGAAGCCGTAGGTGTCATGGAGCGCGAAGGCGTCATCGCCGGCCAGTGGAGCGCCGCTGGACTTAGCGGCTGCCACCGCGGACTCCAGCCGCGCGGTGCCCGCGCTGATGGTGCGCAGGAATGCCTGCTCTTCCTTCACTGCGGCTGCGTGGATGACCTCAAAACGTTGCTCGATCTCCGGGTAGACGCCCTTCATCGCGTCACGTGAGACGGAGAGCAGTTCACCGAAGACCGGCTTGTGCACACCCAGCAGCCGCATCGCCAGTATGACGCGCCGGATGAGGCGACGCAGGATGTAGCCGCCGCCCTCATTGGAGGGCCGGACACCGTCAGTGATGAGCATCAGAGCACTGCGGGTATGGTCGGCGATCATGCGGAGGCGCACATCCGTGCCGTGGTGGGGGTCGGTGGGGTCCTCGGTGGAGGTGTAGGTCAGACCAGCAAGCTGTGCCGCTCGGTCGAGCACCGGCCGCACCTGGTCGGTTTCGTACATGTTCTCCACGCCTTGCAGGACCATGGCCAAGCGCTCCAGGCCCAGCCCGGTGTCGATATTCTTGTGCTCCAGAGGACCGGCGACCTCAAACTCGGATTTGGAATGCACCGCTGAGAGGCGGTACTGCATAAAGACCAGGTTCCAAATCTCAACGTACCGGTTCTCGTCGGCAATCGGCCCGCCTTCGACCCCATAGGCAGGGCCGCGGTCGTAGTAGATCTCTGAACAAGGACCACCCGGTCCGGGCTGTCCGGTGGTCCAATAGTTGTCCTCCGGCCCCCGCCGCTGAATCCGGTGCTCCGGCACCCCGACCGTCTCGTGCCAGATCTGGAAAGCCTCGTCGTCGTGTTCGTAGATGGTGACCCACAGGCGCTCCGGGTCCAGTCCGTAGCCACGCAGGCCGGTGTCCGGGTCACCCTGGACCGGGGTGGTGAGCAGTTCCCATGCCATGGGAATTGCTGTCTCTTTGAAGTAGTCACCGAAACTGAAGTTCCCGCACATCTGGAAAAAAGTGCCGTGCCGGGCGGTTTTGCCGACCTCTTCGATGTCCTCGGTGCGAATGCACTTTTGCACGGAGACGGCGCGGGGGTAGGGGGGTGTTTCCACACCAGTGAAATAGGGGATGAAGGGCACCATTCCGGCAATGGTGAACAGCAATGAAGGTTCCGGGGACACCAGCGATGCTGACGGTACGACGGTGTGCTCCTTCGCACTGAAGTAGTCATACCAGGTGCGGGTGATGTCCTGCGACTTCATCGGGGGGTCTCTCCTGCTCAGAGTTGACGTTGGCGGGGTGGCTGAGGCGGGCGCCGGGCCCAGTTTACGTGAGGGAAAACGCGCCGAGCCCGCCGCATCCACCAGGGGACGCGACGGGCTCGGCATGGCTTCGGTGCGGTGTCCGCGCCCGCAGAGCGGAACGCATGACACTTGGCGGGCCTGCGGCCCGGCACTGATCAGCGTGCGTAGTACTCCACGACCAGCTGCTCTTCGCAGGTCACAGGGACCTCGGCGCGCTCTGGTTTGCGAACAAGGGTTGCCTGCAGTGCATCCAGGTCCACCTTCAGGTAGCCGGGCACCGCCGGGAGGACTTCCTGGTGGGCGCCTGCCGCGGCGATCTGGAAGGGTTCAAACTTCTCGCTGCGCTCGTGGACATGGACCATCTGGCCGGGCTTCACACGGAAGGAAGGCCGGTCGACTCGCTTGCCGTTGACCAGGATGTGGCGGTGCACCACGAACTGGCGGGCCTGGGCGATGGTCCGGGCGAACCCGGCCCGCAGCACCACCGCGTCCAGCCGGGATTCGAGCAGCTCAATGAGGTTTTCACCGGTCAGGCCCTCGCCCTGGCGCTTGGCCTCCTCGTAGTAACGAGTCAGCTGCGCTTCGCGGATCCCGTACTGGGCACGCAGCTTCTGCTTCTCCCGCAGACGCACTGCGTAGTCAGAGTCAGTGCGGCGGCGGGTGCGACCATGCTGGCCCGGGCCATAGGGGCGGCGGTCGAGGTACTTCTGAGCTTTGGGGGTCAGCGCAATGCCGAGCGCCCTCGAAGCCTTGACGGTGCGACGCGCACGCAAAGGAGTCTTTGGCATAAAAAAGTGCTTCTTTCTGCTTTCGGCATGAGTATTTATTCTGTGTCACGGCAGTGACATGACACGACCTGGCCTCCGAAGACGTACGTCAGGAGAGTCTGAGCTGCCGGTTGCTCGGGGACTGCGGCGGATTCGTCTGCTCCGCCTGCCAGACAAACCAAGAGTCTATCAAACATCCCGGTGTGGGGCGCGTAGTGACCACGAGCGCCGACCCGTACGGGCTTCAGCCGCGCAGGGCTTTGCGGTCAGGCCGTGCCCGCCACGGGTCCACACCCTTGGGGATCGGTGGCTTGCTGATCGGAAGTGTGGACAGCCGCCGCTCCACGGCGTGGACCTCGTGCTTATTCAGGGCCTTGTCCAGCTTCTTGATGTGTTTGGTCAGCTTAGGCAGCGGAACCTGTTCCTGGCTGCGACCGGTCTGCACAATGTGCACCGGCACCTCATCCCGGAGCACGGGCCGCAGGCGCTTCTGTGCCTTGCTCGCCAGTTTCTTAGCACGCGATGGTGGTCCCTCTGTGACGAGGACCACCCCTGGTTTGCCGATGACGCGGAAGACGGCGTCCTGAGTCTTGGGGTCCATCTGAATGGGCTCTTCGGTGACGATCCACCCCCGCCGCAGTGTGTTCAGCGCTGCGGCTGCGGCCCCTGGCCGGCCTTCGATACGGGCGAAGGCGGCCTTCTCCGCGCGGCGATTCATCAGGATCATGGCTGCGAGAAGGGCGAAGGGCAGAGCCATCAGCAGTGCCACGATCCAGTGGAAGAGGAACTGGGTGATGACGAAGACCACGGCGAAGGTCACCACGGCTGCCAGCAGCATCCACCACCCGATATTCGGGTCGAAGGAGCGGGTCATCTTAAAGACCTGCTTGATGCGCGAGAAGATCCCCTCGCCTGCGGCCTTCTTCGCCTTGCGAGCGGCCTTACGCTGCTTCTTCTGGGTCTTCTGCTGCTCGCGAAGCTTCTTCAGCTCAGCTTTGGCCTGCTGCTTGGAAATTTTGGAATCTGCCATGATGCCTCCAGTCTACCGCAGGGCAGACGAGCCCAGACGTCGGCGCAGCGCCCCTGAGGTCGCTGATGCACCGGGCGGCCGATCAGGCCGACGTCGCCTAGAAACCGGCGGCCACGAGGGTGGCTGCCTCCTGTTTGGTCTGCCCGGAAGGCTCGATGTGGGCGAGCTCCTCTGGTACGGGCCAGCCCTTCTTCTGCATCGCTTTGGCCCACAATGATCCGGCGCGGTAGGAGGAGCGTACCAAAGGTCCGGACATGACGCCGAGGAATCCGATCTCTTCGGCTTCCTCGGAGATCTCCATGAACTCCTGTGGCTTAACCCAGCGGTCGACGGGAAGATGCCGGGGGGTCGGACGCAGATACTGCGTGATGGTCAGCAGGTCACATCCGGCGTCGTGCAGATCTTGGAGGGCTTCGGAGATTTCCTCCCGGGTTTCTCCCATGCCGAGAATCAGGTTGGATTTGGTGATCATCCCGTGGTTGCGGCCCTGGGTCAGCACATCCATGGACCGCTCGTACCGGAATGCGGGGCGGATCCTGCGGAAGATCCGCGGCACAGTTTCCACGTTATGGGCGAAGACCTCCGGCTTGGCCTCACAGATTGCGGCGATGTTCTCCGGTTTGCCGGAGAAGTCGGGGATCAGGATCTCGACTCCCGTGCCCGGGTTCAGCTGGTGGATCTGGCGGATGGTCTCGGCATAGAGCCACACCCCTCCATCGGGAAGGTCATCGCGAGCCACCCCCGTGACCGTGGCGTAGCGCAGCTGCATCTCGCGGACCGACTCTGCCACCTGCAGCGGCTCTGCCTCATCCAGCGGAGCTGGGCGGCCTGTGTCGATCTCGCAGAAGTCGCACCGGCGTGTACAGGCTGAGCCGCCTATGAGGAAGGTCGCTTCGCGGTCCTCCCAGCACTCAAAGATATTGGGGCAGCCGGCTTCCTCACAGACCGTGTGGAGCCCCTTGCCGCCGACACGTTTCTTCATATCGGCGAATTCGGGACCCATCTTCACTTTGGTGCGCATCCATTCAGGCTTGCGCTCGACCGGCACGGCCGCGTTTTTCGCCTCCACCCGAAGCATTCTGCGGCCTTCGGGGGCGATGGTTCCTGTTCCTGCCGCAGCTGGGGCGCATCCACTCAACGTGAGACCTCTTCCTTGGGCGTTGACTCTCGGCCAGCGGTGTCCATGGCGCAGGGGCCGACACTGACCGCCGGCTCCCCTGACGAGATGTAACGCGGCAGCACCGACTCCAATTCCTCAGTCACCCGTGGGGCGATGTCGGCAGGGGTGACCGTCCGTCCCAGCTCTGCGCTGATAGTGGTGGTCCCCGCGTCGCTGATGCCGCAGGGAATGATGTTCCCGAAGGGCGCAAGGTCATTGGAGCAGTTCAGCGCAAAGCCGTGCATTGTCACCGAGCGATGCACGCGGATGCCGATCGCGGCGATCTTGCGCACGTCCCCGCCGTCGGTGAGCCACACTCCCGAGCGGCCCTCGACGCGGCTTGCGCCGATGCCGTAGTCCTCGGCCAGGATACGGATCAGAGTATTCTCCAGGGCGCACACATAGTCCTTGACGGCGCTGCGGTCCCGCAGCCGCAGCAGTGGGTAGCCGACCAGCTGCCCCCGACCGTGCCAGGTGAGTTTCCCACCCCGGTCTACGTCAATGACCGGGGTGCCGTCCTGCGGACGATCCTGGGGCTCAGTGCGCTTCCCAGCGGTGTACACGTCGGCGTGCTCGAGCATCAGCAGTGTCGAGTCTGCCGCACCGGTGAGAATCTGGGAATGCAGCTGGCGCTGCAACTCCCAGGCGTGCTCGTAGTCGACAAGCTCAGGATCGAAACCAAGGTACCGAGTCTGCATTGCGGTCATGTGCATAGCCTACGCCTATCCGCGCCTTGACAAGGCGCACTACCGGCTGCCCCCGCTGTTGTGGATAACTTCTGCGGTCCCGGCGAATTCGGTGCATTCTGAGGAGATGCACCACGACCTCACCCCCGGCTGGACGTCTCATACAGCTCCGATACCTCCGCGGGTCGCCGGTATGGTCACCGAGCGGCTGCTGGGAATTGGGGGTCGCAGCGCCGTCTGGCTGGTCCAGTGCCGTCTGCCCAGCGCATCGGCCATCATATGGGCGGGCCCGAACCCGCCGGACAGGCTCGCCCTGAAGGTGCCGTTGTCCACCGGGCGGAGCTCACCGCCGCTGCGCTCGGCACAGCGCGAGCTGGAGGCAATGCTCCCACTGGTCCATGAGTTTATGGTCCGACCCTGGGGCCTGGTGACCACTGCCGAGAATCAGACGGCTCTGCTGCTGGAGGCCTGCACAGCGGGGTCGCTGGGTCAGCTGCGCCGCTCGGCGGGGCCCCTGAGCCCCGGCCAGTGCGTGACTGCCCTGACCCCGGTGGCGCAGGCGTTGGCTCATCTGCACGAACGCGGAGCCGCACACGGGGACGTCACTGCGGCGAACATTCTGCTCACACCGGAGGGTCGTCCCGCGTTGGGGGACCTGGGGGACGCGGTGCTGCTGGGCATGGACGCTGCCTATGGCACGGCCGAAGACGATGTCAGAGCGCTCGGGTCTGTGGCATGGGGCTGCCTTACCGGCAGAGAGCCGGAACCAGCACCACGCCGAGTACCGCTGCAGAGCCTGGTCCCGGGAGCCGGGGACGAGCTCACAGAACTTCTCGAAGCCTCGCTCAGTCCCCATCCGGCGGATCGGCCCCTGGCCGGAGAGTTTGCCGCTGAGCTCTACTCAGCGGTGCGCGCGGACCCGTTGGACCTGCTGCCAGCAGTCGACGACGCCACGCTGGCGGAGTTGCCGACGGTGCTGACCGGATCCGGTACTGGCAGGAACGGGGAGCGCTTTGCTGGACGCGTTGCCGACCTGTGGCACCGGGTGCGGCGGTGCCTGCGCAGAAGGCGGTGAGGACCCCGACTTCTGGGGCCCTCACCGCCTCGCAGGATTGGGTCAGTGCTACAGGCCCAGCTGGGCTTCGAAGCTGCCTTCCTCCAGCCGGCTCTTCAGCGTCTGCAGGAACCTCCCGGCGTCTGCTCCGTCGACGATCCGGTGATCGTAGGTCAGAGACAGGTACATCATGTGCCGGATGCCGATGCTTTCTTGTCCGTCAGCATCGGTGACGACCATAGGTCGCTTCACGATGGCCCCTGGGCCGAGGATGGCAACCTGTGGCTGATTGATGATCGGAGTGTCAAACAGGGCGCCGAAGGAACCAAGATTGGTGATGGTGAAGGTCCCGCCGGAGAGCTCCTCCGGACCGATCTTGTTTTCCCGGGTCCGTTTGGCCACATCCGCGATCTTCTTGGCCATGCCAGCCAGGGACAGGTCTCCGGCATCGGCGATGACGGGAACCATCAGTCCCTTCTCCGTGTCCACGGCGAAGCTGAGGTGCTCGGCGTCGTGGTATGTGATCTGTTTCTGGTCCTGGCTGTACTCGGCGTTCAGCACGGGGTGCTGCTTGAGCGCCTCGGTCACGGCCACGGCGATGAAAGCCAGATAGGTCAGGTTCGCGCCGTTGTTTTCCTTGAACGCGTCCTTCGCCTTGGCACGCAGATTCACGATTCGGGTCATATCGACCTCGTGGACCTGGGTCAGCTGCGCGGATACCTCCAAGGACTCGTTCATGCGCTGCGCGATGACCTGTCGAATGCGCGGGGCCTTCTCAGTGGTCCCACGCTTGACAGTGTCGACCTTGCCCTGCGGCGTGGCACTGGAGGCGGACGGTGCCGCAGCAGCCGTATCATCGGTCTTCTTGGCCTTGGCTGCGTCGAGCACGTCCTGCTTCCGGATGCGGCCTCCGACTCCGGTGCCGGAGACGTCGGACAGGTCCACACCTTCCTGCTTCGCCAGGCGCCGCACGATGGGGGTGACATATCCCTCGGCTGAGGTGTCCTCAGCGGCAGGTGCGGACTTCGCCGACTGCTCGCCCGTCGGCTGCGACTCAGGCTCCGGCGTCGATGGTTTCGCGGGCTCGCTCTCTGGTTCCGGCTCAGGGGACTTCTCCGGCTCCGGCTCTGCGGCTTCCTCGGCTTCGGGCGTCGGCTCTTCGGACTCCGCTGCCGGTGCGGCGCCGGAGCCGACCAGCGCCAGCACTGCACCGACCTCGACGGTCTCGTCCTCGGCGACCTTCAGCTCCTGGACCGTGCCGGCCACGGGGGAGGGGACCTCTGTGTCCACCTTGTCAGTGGACACTTCCAGCAGCGGTTGATCGACCTCCACCTCGTCACCGACATCCACCAACCAGCGGGTGACTGTTCCTTCGGTCACCGACTCGCCCAGGGCCGGCAGTGTGACCTCTTGGGAGTCGCCGCCGGTGTCACTGGCGGGACTCTGCTCCTCCGGAGTGGCCTCACTGCCACCAGATTCACCGGCGGCCGGCACGGGTGCCTCCTCCTCGGCCGCCTGTTCGGTCTGCTCGGGCTCCTCAGCCTCAGTGGCCGCCTCTTCAGCCTCGGCGTCGTCGCTGTCAGCTGATTGGCCCGAGTCGCCGCCGGAGCCGTCTCCGATCTTGATCAGGGGTGCGCCCACCTCCACGGTCTCATCTTCGGCGGCCAGCAGTTCGTCGACTGTGCCTGCCACCGGTGAGGGGACTTCAGTGTCCACTTTGTCAGTGGAGACCTCAACAATTGGCTGGTCTACCTCCACCTGATCACCGACCTCGACGAGCCAGCGGGTGATAGTGCCTTCGGTGACTGACTCACCGAGTGCGGGAAGATTGACGGTCTCAGACATTGGTCCGGCTCCTACTCATGAATTCTCGTGGATGCTTCTCAGCCGTGGAGGGGGTGGCCGAAGAGCGCCATGGCGGCCTCTCCGAGGGCCTCGTTCTGGGTGGGGTGTGCGTGAACCAGCGTCGCCACGTCCTCAGGGTAGGCCTCCCAATTGACGATCAGCTGCGCTTCACCGATCTGCTCGCCGATGCGGGTGCCAATGCCGTGCACTCCGACAATCGGACCGTCCTTGACCGAGATCATCTTGATGATTCCGGCGGTGCCGAGAATGGAGGACTTGCCGTTGCCGGCCAGGTTGTACTCGATCACATCGATGCCGTCTTTGCCGAACTTCTCCTCAGCCATGGGCTGGGTGTAGCCGATGGACATGATTTCCGGCTCCGAGTAGGTGACTTTGGGGATGTTGATGTCCTCCACGGGGATCGGATTGTTTCCTGCGATCTCCTCCGCCACAAAGATCCCGTGCTGGTACCCGCGGTGCGCCAGCTGCAGGCCTGGAACGATGTCGCCGACGGCGTAGATGTTGCCCACGCCGGTGTGCAGACGCTTATCCGTCATCACGAAGCCGCGGTCCAGGGTGATGCCCTGATCCTCCAGGCCCAAGCCCTCGGTGACGGGGCCGCGGCCGACGGCCACGAGGCAGATCTCGGCCTCGAACGTCTTGCCGTCCTCGAGAGTCACTTTGACGCCGTCGGAGGTCTCTTCCACATCTTTGAAGAAGGTGCCGACGTTGAACTTGATGCCGCGCTTCTTGAAGCTGCGCTCCATCACCTTGATGATCGAAGGGTCCTCATTGGGCACCAGATGAGGCAGACCTTCAATGATGGTCACCTCCACGCCGTAGGACCTCCACGCGGATGCGAACTCCGAGCCGATCACCCCTCCGCCGAGCACGATGGCTGATTTCGGCGTGTGCTCGAGCTCCAGGGCCTGTGTGGAAGTGATGATCTTCTCCGACAGCGGCAGCCCGAAGGTCTTCGAGGTCGAACCGGTGGCAAGCACAATGTTCTTCGCCTTGTAGGTGGTGCCTCCCACCTCTACCTCGTTCTTGGAGACTAGCTTGCCCTCGCCCTCGATGACCTGGACCTTGCGCATTTTCAGCAGCCCGGTCAGGCCCTTGAACTTCCCGGCGACGATACCGTCCTTGTACTCCTTGATCTTGGCCATATCGACGCCGTTGAAATCAACATCGACCCCGTACTTCTGGGAGGAGCGGGCCTCGTCGGCGATCTCGGCGGCGTGCAAATACGCCTTGGTCGGGATGCATCCGGTGTGCAGACACGTGCCGCCCAGTTTGCTCTTCTCGACGAGGGCGACGGAATAGCCGTGCTGGACGCTGCGCAGCGCTGCCGCATAACCGGCACTGCCACCTCCGAGGACCAGTACGTCAAATTCTTCAGACACGAGTCAGGCTCCTTTGTGGGTGAGAGGTTAGTGGCTTCATTGCTTGCTCGTCAGACTATCAGCGGCCCAGACCCTCAAGGTAGGAGATCAGGGTGCGCACGGTCACACCGGTGCCGCCCTTCGGCACGTAGTGATAGGCGGACTTGTCGTTGAAGGCGGGACCAGCCAAGTCGATGTGCGCCCACGGAATCCGCTGGGAGTCGGCGTCGAGCGCGTCCTTATCGGCATCGGCCCGGTTCGGAACGAATTCCCGGAGGAAGGCTGCCGCGTTGAGCATCCCGCCCTCTCGGGCGCCGAGGTTGGTCAGGTCCGCCACGGTGGACTCGAACCCGCTCAGGGCCTCTTCAGGAATGGGCATGGCCCAGTGTGACTCTCCGGCGCTCTCTGATGCTGCGACAATGCTTTCGCGCAACTGGTCCTGGCCCATGACTCCCACGGTGCGCAGTCCCAAGGCAATCATCTGCGCCCCCGTCAGGGTGGCGACGTCGATGATCGCATCTGGGTTCTCCTCGCCGGCGGCGACAATGCCGTCAGCCATCACCAGGCGACCCTCGGCGTCAGTGTTGAGCACCTCCACGGTCTTGCCGCCGTAGATAGTGATCACGTCCTCCGGGCGCTGCGCGGTGGAGGAAGGCATGTTCTCCGCCAGGCAGAGCCACCCAGTGACTTTCACCGGCAGATCCAAGTCTGCTGCTGCCCGGACGACGGCGGCCACCGTGGCGGCCCCCGCCATGTCCAGCTTCATGGTGGTCATGGCATTCGAGGGCTTCAGTGAGATGCCACCGGTGTCAAAGGTGATGCCCTTGCCGACCAGCGCCACGTGCGCCACCGGGCGGGACGGGGCGTGCTCGACCCGCACCAGCCGTGGTTTGCGGGCGGAGCCGTTCCCCACCCCCAGGAGGCCGCCGAAGCCCTCCTTCTCCAGCTCCTTGTGGTCCCACACTTTGATCTTGAGTTTGGTGCCCTTTGCGTTGGCCTTGACCTCATCGGCGAAGGACTCCGGGTAGAGGTGGCTGGGGGGAGTGTTGACCAAGTCGCGGGTGGCGCGCACCGCGGCTGCGACGACCCCGGCGCGTGCCACTGCCGACTTCGTATGCTTCTCTCGAAGCTCGGTCAGCACCGTGATGTGCGAAACCGGGGTTTTTGTCCTGTCTGATTCCGATCCCTTGAAATGTGGGAAGTTGTAGGCACCGAGCGCGGCACCTTCAGCGATCGCGGCGACCTGCTCCACGGTGGAGGCAGGCAGGGCGAAGGCGACAGAGTCGGCGGCGGAAAGCTGCCGGACCGCCGAACCAGCGGCGCGACGCAGCGCCTCAGCCGAGACACCGCCGTCGGGCTCGCCGGTGAGCTTTCCCACTCCCACCAGAACCAGCGTCTCCGACTGGTAGCCGTCCACCCCGGGCAGGCGCAGCAATTGATCGGCGGCACCTGACGCCCCCAGGGCCTGCAGCGAGTCCGACACCCCCTTGGCGGCCTTCTCAGCCAACGGGTTGGGCAGCAGCACTGGCCCGTCGGGGCCCTTCGCGACGCCCAAGACCAGAGCGTCAGCGTCAACTTTCTGAACTGCGGAGGATACGGCGGTCACTGTGGGGACGAATTCACTAATCACGGATCCGATCCTATCCGGATTCGCGGACTGCATGTCGTTCCGGCCGGGAATGCGATGCTATGGAGAAACTGTTATCCCACTGATAGCGCTGCACACACCGAACACACCACCGCACGCAAGGGGAGGATCCACAGCCGGTGAACGATCCCTATGAGTTTGATCTGCTGCACCTGCACACCGAGGATTCCGACAACGACCCGGGGGCCGAGTCCTCCGCGACCGATGTCGTTCTCCACGGTGAACACCGTGCTGGCCCGCGGCTGCCGATGGTGGTTTCCGTAGCAGGGCACACCGATGCCGGTTCCCTCTCCGAGCAGCTGGCCGAGGGGCTCCTGGGCACGCTCAACCATCGACAGGTGGCCAGTTTTGATGTGGACGAGCTTTTCGACTATCGCTCCCGGCGGCCGCAGGTCACTTTCACTGAGAACAGGTTCTCCGACTACCGCGGGCCCCGGCTGGACATCTTCGAGGTGCGCGACGCCATGGACCGTCCATTCCTCCTGCTCACCGGTGACGAACCGGACTTCCAGTGGGAGAGAGTGGCCGAGACGGTGCTGAAGCTGATCCAGCAGCTGGACGTCAGTCTCGTGGTCACGGTGGATTCGCTGGGTCTGCCCACACCGCACACCCGGCCGGTGGGGGTCACCGCCCACGGGAACCGGCGAGACCTCATCGAAGGCATATCAACCTGGTCGCCCAATGCTCAGATTGAAGCTGGTCTGTCGCAGATGCTGGAGCTGCGGGTTGATGAGGCCGGCCGCGACGTCGTCGGCTACACGATGCATGTGCCGCACTATCTGGCCTCCGGCCGTTATCCGCAGGTGGCGGTGGCGGCCTTGGAGTACGCGGGGGCAGCGTGTGAGCTGATGCTGCCCACAGATGAGCTGCGTGAGGCAGCGCGAACGGTGGAGGCCGACATCTCGCGCCAGGTGGAGCAGGCTCCTGAGATCGCCCAGCTGGTCCAGAAGCTGGAGGCCAACTTTGACCAGTTCTCCTCCACTGCCCAGCGCTCCCTGCTGGTCAAACACGACGACGTGGTGCCCGACGCTGAAGAACTGGGCGCAGCCGTCGAGGAGTTTCTGCGCAGCCGGCCCGAAGATGTCAAGCCCGGCACCGAAGAGCAAATACCGCCCCCGGGGGCGGACGACGACGGCGACACCCCCGGGCAGCCGAGCGGCTAGGTTCTCCCCAGCGACCCGTGCGGCACCACGACCCGCCGGAGATTGCACAGCAGGGCCGTCCTGTGCGGCGGCGGGCGCCGGCCCTCCAGAATCCTGGAGGTCATGAGCGATGCACCTAGACCACATGACTCCCACCAAGCAGATCCGGGCCACCCGGCACCTCCCGCTGCGCCACCGCTGAATATTGAGCGTCCCGGGGACGCACTGGCGCTGGTGCAGCACACGTTCGGGCGCCTACCCGCTGACTCACTGGTCATCATCGGCTTCCGTGCCGGGATCACCGGCGGACACCTGCGAGTCGACCTCGCTTCGGTACGTCAGCGGCCGGAACAGATGGGAGAACAGTGCGCAGAATGGATCGCCGGACCGGCGGCAGAGCCGGTTCCGAACGCAGCCATGGCACTCATCTTCGACACCGCACCGGCCGTATCGGATGCGGCCGACCGGTACATGCCCATGCTGAGGGCCTTGCAAGCCGGTCTGCTGGAACGTGCGGAGGCGCCACTGGTTCAGGTGTGGCACATTGAACAAGGCTATATCCGTGACTATCACACCGGTGCCGATAAGCGCAGTGGCGGCCCGTCAGGGGAGCACGCGGAGTCGGCCCTGAATCAGACGCTGCAGCGGATTCCGAGCCTGGAGACCACCCGTGCCCGCAGTCCCCAGGAGGCACTGACGCGGTTCCTCGCCCCCAACCCGCTGGCAGCAGCCGAGCAGCAGACACGGGTCCGGCAGCATCAGGCACCGCCTCCCACCAGGGGAGAGGCCGTGATCGCGCTCTGGGAAGCAGCTCTGGGGCGGTCTCTGCGTGAGGGGACAACCCACCACGCCGCCGACGCCGGGTGGATCCATCACTCCCCGGAGCAGGCGGCGGCTCTGCTGCGCACTTTGGAGGACCCTGATCATGTGGAGCTGCTGATGGCGCTGACGGTCACCAACGTTGAGGCCGTGGGGCGCATCCACCAGCGGGGCAAAGCCGATCCGGGTGCTGGCGCGCTCATCGATGCAGCCTGGGGGGTGGCCGGGGCACCGCCGCAGTGGCCCCGGGTGGAGTCCCTGGTGGCATTGCTGCGCCAACTTCTGCCTTATGCCCAGCAGCTGCAGCGCGCACAGCTCTTAGGTCTGCGCGCCTGGGTGGAATGGCTGCGCGGAAGCGGGAGCACTGCCTCGGCGTTCGCCGAGACGGTGCGCGAGCAGCACCCAGAGTTGTGGCGCAGCACTACCGCGCCGCCGCTGGCCCGCAGCGTGCTGGCCTGCATCAGTGCCCTCGGGGTGTGCCCATGGGCTCAGGACAAAGCCTCCAGTTACTCCTGGTGGTCTTCTCGGCAATAAGATTTTTCCGCGCCGGGGGAATGTATCGGGCACTGGCGGCGTTGGACCCCGTGTAAGACCCTGCAACCTGGGGCGGATTCTGTTCCGACCCGGTACTTGACAGGGTCATAGGCGCGTTGAGCGCCTGCACCTTTAGTAAACGAGACGGAAGGTCATCGTGCCCACTACTGCGTCGAAGTCCACCAAAAAGACTGCCGCCGCTGAGGAGTCCGAGAAGCCCGCCGCCAAGAAGTCGACTCGCAAGACCACGAGCAAGAAGACTTCACAGGCCGGCGGCGCATCTGGTTCAGCCTCCGCTAAGAACACCCCTGCACCGACGTCCACTCCAGCGAAGAAGACTGGCGGACGGAAGAAAGCCGCTGATCCCGTCGATGAAATCCTCGCCGAGGAAGAGCACTCGCCCACCGAGGCTCTGGAGTCAGCTGTGGCTAAAGCTGAAGAGTCCGGTGAGGACGCCGAGAAGATCATGGAGCCGAAGTCCGGTGCCAATGAGGAAGACGGTTCGGGCCGCGGCTTTGTCATTTCGAACGCCGACGACGACGACGCTCCGGCTGTTCAAGTCGTCTCCGCTGGTGCCACAGCAGACCCGGTCAAGGACTACCTCAAGCAGATCGGTAAGGTCGCGCTGCTCAACGCCGAACAGGAAGTTGACCTGGCGCTGCGCATTGAAGCCGGCCTCTTCGCTGAGCACAAGTTGAAAAACGAAGCCATTGAGGACAAACGGCTCAGACGAGACTACGAGCTGGTAGTTGCCGATGGGCGCAAGGCCAAGAACCACCTGCTGGAGGCAAACCTGCGGCTAGTGGTCTCCCTGGCAAAGCGCTACACCGGCCGCGGAATGCTTTTCCTGGACCTCATCCAGGAAGGCAACCTGGGTCTGATCCGAGCGGTGGAGAAGTTCGACTACACCAAAGGCTTCAAGTTCTCCACCTACGCCACCTGGTGGATCCGACAAGCCATCACCCGTGCGATGGCTGACCAAGCTCGGACGATCCGTATCCCGGTGCATATGGTGGAAGTCATCAACAAGTTGGCCCGGGTGCAGCGTCAGATGCTCCAAGACCTCGGGCGCGAGCCCGCACCTGAGGAGCTGGCAGCCGAGCTGGACATGACCCCTGAAAAGGTGGTGGAAGTCCAGAAATACGGTCGTGAACCGATCTCCCTGCACACGCCGCTGGGCGAAGACGGCGACTCCGAGTTCGGGGACCTCATCGAAGACTCCGAAGCAGTGGTGCCCTCGGACGCGGTGAGCTTCACCTTGCTGCAGGAGCAGCTGCACTCGGTCCTGGACACCCTGGCCGAGCGGGAAGCAGGAGTGGTCGCCATGCGCTTCGGCCTCACCGACGGCCAGCCGAAGACTTTAGACGAAATCGGAAAAGTCTATGGGGTGACTCGTGAGCGTATAAGGCAGATCGAGTCCAAGACCATGTCGAAGCTGCGCCATCCAAGCCGCAGCCAGGTGCTCAGAGATTACCTGGACTGATCCCCATGGTCGTGGTGAGGCCCGCGTCTCACCGGCTTAGCAGGCCCGGACAACTGAAAACAGACAACTGAACACAGATGAAGAGATCCCCCGGAGTTTTCCTCCGGGGGATCTCTTCATCTGGGCGGACACCGAGGCCGCCGCGCGTCAGTTGATTCGGGCCGACTCGTCAATCCACTCGACAGTCTGCGGACGAAGGCTCGCCTCCACATCACGGCCATGGTGATTGCAGAAGATGAGCGCCCCTCCGGAGGCGAGCACAGCACGAATATAGGCCTGAGCCCCGCAGCGATCGCAGCGGTCAAGGGCAGTCAGCGTGGGGGTGACATCGAGGGTGCTGGATGAAGCTGTCATGCTCGTCGCCTCCTAGCGTTGCGTGATGGTCTTACCTATACAACCACGCCGGGAGGCAGTACATTCACGTTTTGTGTGCCACAGGCGCGCCTTTCGCCACCGGCGAATGCCCGCAGGCCCCGGCGGCGCTTCTGCGAGCGGACGGGCAGGCGGCGTCGTAGCCTGGTATCAAGTTCTGTTCACCCAACCCTGGAGGCATCTGTTGGCTCAGCGCGACGAGTACAGCGCCCGGCACCTATCGGTCCTGGAAGGTCTGGAAGCAGTGCGGAAACGCCCCGGAATGTACATCGGCTCCACCGACTCACGGGGTTTGATGCACTGCGTGTGGGAAATCATTGACAACGCCGTCGATGAGGCGCTGGCCGGGCACGCCTCCAATATCCGCATCACTCTCCACCCGGACGACTCTGTCGAAGTCACCGATGACGGTCGAGGGATCCCAGTCGACATTGAGCCGCGTACCGGGCTCTCTGGATTGGAGGTGGTCTTCACCAAACTCCACGCCGGCGGAAAATTCGGCGGCGGCTCCTACAACGCGGTGGGAGGTCTGCACGGGGTCGGGGCCTCGGTGGTCAATGCACTGTCCGCTCGGCTGGATGCCCACGTCACCCGCGGTGGGAAGATCCACACGATGAGCTTCCGGAGGGGGGAGCCGGGCACATTCTCCGGCAATAAGCCGGCCGACGCATTCACCCCGGCCGAAGAGGGCTCACCGCTGGAAGTCACCGGACGGGCCAAGCGGGGCCAGACTGGGACCACCGTCCGCTACTGGGCAGACCGGGAGATTTTCACTCCCGAAGCCCAGTTCCTGGAGCAGGAGCTGGTAGATCGGGCCAGACAGACCGCCTTCCTGGTCCCGGGTCTGCGAATTGTCATCCATGACCGTCGCGGTGCTGAGCACCTGGAGGAGGTTTTTCATTACGACGGTGGCATCAGCGAGTTCGTCGACCACCTCAGCACGGACTCACCGGTGACCGATATCTGGCGGATCCAGGGCCACGGGAGATTTTCCGAACGCATCTCCGTGGAGGGGGTGATGACCGATGTGGAACGTGACTGCGAGGTAGATATCGCGTTGCGTTGGGGCGTCGGTTACGACACCACGCTGAAATCATTCGTCAACATCATTGCCACGCCCAAAGGCGGCACACATGTCACCGGATTTGAACAGGCTCTGGTCAAGGTGTTCCGGAAAGTCATCGAGGCGAACACCCGGCGTCTGAAGGCCGGCAATGACAAAGTCGACAAAGACGACGTTCTGGCAGGCCTGACTGCCGTGATGACCGTCCGCATCGCAGAGCCGCAGTTTGAGGGCCAGACCAAGGAGATCCTCGGCACCCCGGCGGCGAAGCAGATTGTCAACAAGGTGGTCTCCGAGGCGCTGGAGCAGCGCCTGACCTCATCCAAACGGGCCGACAAGCACCAAGCCACCGCAGTGCTGGAGAAGGTGGTGGCCGAGATGAAGTCCCGCATCGCGGCCCGCCAGCACAAGGAGACGCAGCGGCGGAAGAACGCGCTGGAGAATTCGACTATGCCAGCCAAACTGGTGGAGTGCCGAAACAAGGACGTCAGCTCCAGTGAGCTGTTCATTGTGGAGGGCGACTCCGCACTTGGCACCGCCAAGCTCGCACGCACCTCAGACTTCCAGGCGCTGCTTCCTATCCGCGGCAAGATCCTCAATGTTCAGAAGGCGTCTGTGGCCGATATGCTCTCCAATACCGAGTGCGCGGCTCTGCTGCAAGTCATCGGAGCAGGCTCAGGCCGCACCTTTGACCTGGAACTGGCACGTTACGGCAAGGTGGTGCTGATGACCGACGCCGACGTCGACGGAGCCCACATCCGCACTCTGCTGCTGACGCTGTTCTTCCGGTACATGCGACCAATGATTGAGGCAGGGCGAGTCTTTGCGGCAGTGCCTCCGCTGCACCGCGTAGAGATCATCAATTCTGGCAGACAGCCCAACGAGGTCCGCTACACCTACTCTGAGAGTGAGCTTGTGACACTGCTGTCGGATCTGGAGAGGTCCGACCGGCGCTATAAGGAGCCTATCCAGCGGTACAAGGGACTCGGGGAGATGGATGCCGACCAATTGTCCGAGACGACCATGGACCCTGTCCACCGATCCTTGCGCCGGATCCGCGTGGAGGATGCCGAGGCAGCCGAGCGGGTGTTTGATCTCCTCATGGGCTCAGTGGTGGCCCCCCGCAAGGAGTTCATCATTGACGGTGCCGCAGCGTTGGACCGCGAGAAGATTGATGCGTAACTCCGCCGGCCTCAATTTCTACGCGTGGTAGAACAAGGTAGACTGTCCCAGTGACCGATTTGAGCACTCGTATGCCTGGCGACCCAGCTGCTGCGACGGCCGCGACGCCAGGGAAGCGACTCGGTTTCAAACGCAAGGCTGCGGCGTATCTGTCGCTCACCAAGCCCCGCGTCATTGAGCTGCTCTTGGTCACCACGCTGCCCACGATGTTCTTCGCCCAGGGTGGGTTGCCGAACTTCTGGCTGGCATTGGCGACAATGGTCGGCGGCGCGTTCGCCGCCGGGTCCGCAGGAGCGTTCAACTGCTATCTCGACCGGGACATGGACCGGCTGATGAACCGGACCAAGAAACGACCACTGGTCACCGGGGAGCTCACTCCGCGAGAGGCAGTGGTTTTCGCCTCAGTCCTCGGGGTGGCTGCGCTGACGGTGCTGTGGGTCGGAGCGAACCCGCTGGCCGCGGGTCTCGGGGCACTGGCCATGTTCTTCTACGTGGTGATCTACACCATGGTGTTGAAGCGCCGGACGGAGCAGAACATTATTTGGGGGGGCTTAGCGGGGTGCTTCCCAGTGCTCATTGCCTGGGCGGCTGTCCGCGAGGCTGTCGAATGGCCTGCTGTAGTGCTGTTCTTCATCATCTTCCTGTGGACCCCGCCTCACTACTGGCCGCTCTCGATGAAGTACCGCACGGATTACCAGACCGCGGAGGTGCCGATGCTGGGCGCCATCGCTTCGGCAAAGACAGTCTCGGTGCAAGTGGTGCTCTACTCCTGGGCCACTGTGGCGTGTTCGCTGCTGCTCATCCCGCTGGGCTGGGCCGGCGTCACCTACACGGCGTTCGCCCTCGTGGCGGGGGCGTGGTTCATCTATGAATCTCACGTGCTCTACCGGCGGGCGCAGAACGAATCGCTGACGGACAAGCGTGCTATGAAGCTTTTCCACTTATCCATCCTTTACCTCACGATGCTCTTTATTGGACTCTGGATCGACCCATTCGTGGGTAGTCCGCTGATGGGCTGATGTCAGACTTCGCCGTTGCGTGCCGCGAGCGCGGTGTCTCGGCAAACGGCCCTGTCCTGTTGCCTGAGACCACGTGTAGAGTCAGGGCACCTGCGCTTATCGCACTGACCGGGGCCAACGGCACTGGGAAGTCGGCGCTGCTGTAGTCTCTCGCCAGACGCCAGCTGCCCAGCACCGGGGGCTGTCTGATCAAGTTACAGGCACCCTACGAGGTTGCACCAATGTTCCGGGCCTCAGGGGCCTCGCTGATCGACCTCCCTCGATGGCCCGTGATATGACTTTTCTGGAGTAGCTGGCTCTGGTGCAGGTCTCTTGGCGGCGCAACGACGCGGAGGCCTTCAGCTCCGCAGAAGACACTCTGAACAGCTGGCCATTTCGGTCCTGGGCGAAGTTTCCCCATGAGCTCTCCGCGGGTCAGCTCCAGGTCTTCGCAGTCGCGCTTGGAGGATAGGAGTGGTTGGCACTTCGGGTCCGGTGGGTTGTGTGTGATCTCGTGACTTCGTGGACGCCGAATCTCATCTCTTCGTGGGTGGAATCTAGTGGTTGTTGCAACGGTCTGAATTTCACGAGTTGCAATGGTAAGTGGCTATTCACCGTTGAGCGTGGAATCCTTGGTGGTGGTGGTGGATCCTGCGGCGTCGGCGTGTCTGCCTCATTCTGGTGCCGAGGATACGCGACTGATAGCTGCGTTGGTTCCGGAATCCTCGGCCAGTGTGCTTGATCTGTTTGATCCCCGTATTCGCCGCTTCTGTCCTCGCATTGGTAACCGGGGCGCGGACGAAGACTTTGATTTCGGTCCACCACTTCGCGACGGTGGCCGCGAGCTTATCGGTCTCTACCATATCGGCTGCAGCCACGGCCATTTCGAAGTCGATCCTTGCGTTCTGGGCTGGCGGGATGTCTGTGGCGGCCACGACGCGGCGTAGATGTTCTTTCACTACCCAGGCGGCAGCGACCTGCTCGGCATCGTTGGCGGATAGCGTGAGTGGGTAGCGCTAGTCCGCGTACCTGGTTGCGCGATTCTGGGTATCTGGTTGCGGTTGTGGACTGCTTAGGAGTGGCGGCGCCGGTCAGCGCCGGTTTTCCTATAAAGGAGGGTGGCCACGTATGGCTGACTACAGGGCGATTATGTCCTTGCTGTTGGAGTCTCGTTCGTATCGGCAGACCGTTGATCGCGGTGGTCTGCCTGTCACACACTGGGAANATCGGCAGACCGTTGATCGCGGTGGTCTGCCTGTCACACACTGGGAAACCATGACCATTACAGAGAATCCAGAACGTGATGAACGTGCTGCTCGGCAGGAAGAGATCGCGGATCAGCTGAAGCTCTCTGCAGCGTTGAATGAGATCTTCGCGAAGATGGATGCAGGCCAACCTCCCACCGGCGATGATGGGAGCCGGAGGGCAGCCCACAGATCAAGCTAAGGACAGACCCCAAGTCACTGGGGTCGTCCGTCAAATCGAGAGTCACTCCGACTTGACTCGTGCCATTTTTCCTTAGATCGGTTGGCAGCTGCCGTGGATCCGCATGAGGGCGGCGACGAGCTGTGAAATGTAGGCACTAATTGGGTAGCTCTGTTTGCGCTTCCGGGCCTGCTCAGTGGTGCAGGAAAGCCCTTCAGGTTGCTGCAGGGACGTGATGCTATAAGGAAGTTGAGCCCTTGAAGAGCGAAGACGGTGAGCCCCCTGGTTTTGAGCACCACCGGCCACCGCGAGGTCTCCGGAACGTGCCCGTGATTTCACAAAGGCATGGTGGCCCACCGCGAGCGGTTCGATGAGTAGTATTGGTAGACATCAGTACCGGTGGTAGGAGGGTTGCAGGCCGTAGACCGGAGTGTCCAGACCTTCATACCTGGCCTTGAGCTGAATGGCAAGGTACTTCGAATAGTGTCGTGACTGATGCAGGTTCCCACCGTGGAACCAGAGATTCTGCACATTAGTCGGTTTCCACATATTCCGCAGCTCGCCCTCCCAGGGGCCGGGGTCCCGTGTGGTGTCTGAGCCATAACCCCAGCACTTGCCCACCTCTTCGGCGACCTCAGCAGAGATGATATCGCGCAGCCACTCGTTCATGGACCCGTAGCCGGTGGCGTACACCACGAGGTCGGCAGGAAGTTCGGTGCCATCCTCCAGGACAACAGCATTCTTGGTCAGACGATCCACCTGTCCTGCAGCCAAGTTGATCTCACCGTCAATGACCAGCTGAGACGCTCCCACATCGATGTAGTATCCCGAACCTCGGCGCAGATACTTTACGAAGAGTCCTGAGCCGTCCTCTCCAAAGTCCAGCTCAAACCCAGCCTTCTCCAGCTCTCGGTAGAAATCGGAGTCCCGCTCGCGGATAGCGTCGAACGCCTCGCGCTGCACATCTGGAAGAAGCCGGTACGGCCAGGAGGCGAAGAGCCGGTCCGCCCGGTGCGCGTCGACGCCCTGGGCCACAGCATCCTCCGAGTACAGCGGACCCAAAACCACATCCATCAGCGAGTCGCTTCTTACGATATGGGTGGACGAGCGCTGCACCATGGTGACCTCCGCGCCCTGCTCCCAGAGTGAGGCGCAGATGTCGTGGGCGGAGTTGTTGGAGCCGACCACCACGGCGCGCTTGTTTCGGTACTGCACGCCTCCGCGGTGGGCCGAGGAATGGTGCTGTTCACCCCGGAACTCGTCCTGCCCGGGAAACTCTGGAGTTCGTGGGTATCCGGAGACGCCGAGGGCAAAAATCAGGTGGGTGGGGGTCAGGGTCACATGCTCCCCAGCACGGTCGACGTGCACTCGCCAATGTCCGGCCTGGTCATCCCACTGTGCGTCAGTGCAGGTGGTTTTGGACCAATAGTTGAGCTCCATGAGGTCCACATAGTGCTTCAACCAGTCGGCAACTTTGTCCTTGGACGGGAACACCGGCCAATTGTCGGGAAAGTTCAGATAGGGAAGGTGGTCGTACCACACCGGATCGTGCAGATGCAGAGACTTGTAACGGTTCCGCCAGGCATCGCCGGGAGCCTCGTAACGGTCGACTACCAGGGTAGGAACGCCTACATTGTGCAACCGGGCTGCGAGCCCGATGCCGCCCTGGCCGCCGCCGACCACCAAGGCATAGGGCTGTTGACTGTGACCCATGGACGCATGCTGCTGGGACCGCTGTTCCAGCCAGGTCTTGCGCCCCCGGTGTATGCGGTGCTGCACACCGAGCGGCCGCCGTGGGCCGACGGGCTCCTCATAACCGGTGAGTTCTTCAGCCAGGGTCAGGAGGGTCCAAGCCCGACCGTCACGGACCCGTACCAGGCCCATGCCCCGTACCGTCTCAGTGTCGAACCCCAACCAGGCGGTGACCGTGCCGTCGTCATCCTCTTCTGCCGGTTCAAGCAACTGCCAGCTTCCCGCCCCAGTGCGTTGGGCAGTTGCGACGGCCAGGTCCTGGATCTCCGCAGTCCCTTCTGCAGTGTACAGATTCCAGGTGAAGGCAACGAAGTCCCGCCAGAACCCATTTGGTTCGAAACACTTCGCCGCTGCCTCGGCGTCGTCGTTCTCCAGCGCGACGCTGAAATTGTCCAACCAGTCTTGGGCGATGCTGTCCGCTGTCTTCATAGTGTTGTTCCTTCCAGTCAGAGATCGATTTTCCCTGTTCACCTGCACTGTTCTTAGTGCCGCACAGCACGTAAGGTGTGATGTGCACCACTTGTAGGGATACACTATGGGCAGGAGGGTCGCATGTCCGTTGCAGCTCAGGTGGGGGAGAACCCGACGGCCTGGGATCGGTGCCGCAGAGCGGGTGTGAGCAGGGAGCTGACCGCCCCCCTGCGTTTCAGCTCCGCATCTGAGACCGAAGAACGACGACGCCGCAACCCGCTGAGCTCTGTTGCCGCCCCGGTGAGCAACGCTCTCAGGTTGGCGACGAGCCGTGATCATGTGCTGATTCTCACCGACGCCATAGGCAATGTGATCACTCGATCCGGCACTGCAATCGCTCTGGATGCCGCTGGCCGCATCGGGTTTGAAGAGGGTGCGCAGTGGTCAGAGGCCAGTGTGGGGACAAATGCCATCTCCGAAGCACTTCGGCTCAGCGAAGCGGCATATGTTTCAGGCGAAGGGCATTTCGCCTATTCGCATGCCAGCTGGACCTGTATGGCTGCGCCAATCTATAGCCCGGGCACTGGTGCGCTGCTTGGTGTTCTTGATGTTTCAGGTCCGCGGGACCAGCTTGATCAGGATGTGGTGTCCATGGTGCGGATGACTGCACAACTGACCCAAGAGATGCTTCGAGTTGTCCTGCCTGACCAGCAGAGCTCAGACACAGTTCGCCTGCGGCTGCTGGGCGCCCGGCCTTCCGTGCGCATAGGAGGCCGAGCGTGGCAGAAACTTTCGCTGCGTTCGGCGGAGATCCTGGCGCTGCTCTGCTCCCGGACGCGTGGGTTCACCTCAGCTGAGCTTGCCCATGAGCTCTACGGTGACGAAGGAAGGCCCGGCACTGTCAGGGCGGAGCTGCACCGTCTGCGCAAACGACTGGGACCGGTTATCAGCTCGGAGCCGTATCGGTTCGCCGAGGCTTTCTGCGCGGTCTCCGATGTCCATGATGTGGAGGACGCGTTGGCCCGGCAGGACATGGAGGCACTTCTGGACTGCTATACCCAACCGCTGCTGCCCGCCTCAGCTGGCGAGCAGCTGATCCGATGGCGGGCCCTGCTGGACAGCCAAGCGAATCAGCTGCTCGCCGACTACGGCAGTGCCACTCAGCGCGCACAATGGGCGCAGACGGAGATGGCGTGGAAGCCGACGGCCTGAGGCTTGGGGGTTATGCGCCGTAGTCGATGACTACCCGCCCGTCGATCTTGCCGTGATGCATTTCGTCCAGCACCGCGTTGACGTCCCCCAAGGGGCGCTTGGAGTATGTGGGGTGGATCAGGCCGCGGGCGTAGAAGTCCAGTGCCTCGACCATGTCCTGACGTGTTCCGACAATTGAACCGCGGATGGTCAGACCCTTGAGCACAATGTCGAAGATCGGCGCCGGGAACTCGCCCGGAGGCAGTCCGTTGAAGACGATAGTTCCCCCGCGGCGGGTCATGTTGATCGCCTGGCCGAAGGCACTGGGGTGGACCGCTGTGACCAGTACGCCGTGCGTGCCGCCGACCTGCTCCTGAATCTCGTGGGCGGGGTCCGTGCCTTTCGCGTTCAGGGCGACCTCGGCACCGTGCTTCTTGGCAAGTGCAAGTTTGTCATCGGCGATATCCACAGCGACCACGCGCATCCCCATGGCTACTGCATACTGAACGGCAATGTGGCCCAGCCCGCCGATGCCGGAGATGGCCACCCACTGTCCGGGGCGAACGCCAGTCATCTTCAGCGCCTTGTAGACGGTAACCCCGGCGCAGAGCAGCGGGGCGATCTCGTGGGGATCTGCGCCATCTGGAATCGCTGCCGCATAACGAGCATCAACCAACATGTACTGCCCGAAGGACCCGTCGGTGGAGTACCCGCCGTTGAGCTGATCTTCGCAGAGCGTCTCCCAGCCGGTGCGGCAGTACTCACAGGAACCGCAAGCGGTCCACAGCCATGCATTGCCGACTGTTTGTCCCACGTGGAGGTTTGTGACATCCTCACCGAGCTTCTCGACAATGCCGACTCCTTCGTGCCCTGGAATGAACGGTGGTGAGGGCTTCACCGGCCAGTCCCCGTCCCTGGCATGCAGGTCGGTGTGGCATACCCCAGAGGCGATAAGCTTCACCAAGGCCTGCTGCGGGCCGGGCTCCGGAAGTGGGACATCCGCGGTGACGTTCAACTCCTGGCCGAAGTCCTCGACGACGGCTGCTGTCATGGTGCTCATAGCTGCTCCTCAGTTCGTAGGGGTGGGGAGAATCTGTGCACCTGTGATGCTAGTCACTGCGGCGTAACATCACCGTTGCATCCGGGCAACCAGAGCGGCCCGGCGGGGCGACTCTGCCGGCAGGACGTCCAGGGCCGTATAGATGACCTCCTCATCGGAGGCCGACTCTGCGAGCTGCAGGTATCGCCAGATCTCATCACCTGAACCGTCAGAGAGTATCGTTTCTCGCAGCAGGGTGCTCAGCTGATGCCGAAGATCCCGGATTCCAGGGGCCTCTGACTCAGGAAGAAGCGCCCCGCCGTAGGCATCCAGGGCGGAGCTGCGATCTCCTGCGGTCAGCGTCTGCACCACCCGCAGTGCGTCAAGATCCACCTCTCGGGAAAGCCGGTACGGCTTTGAGTGCAGTTCGATCTGGCGAGCCGTCGGGATGTCGGCAAGCATCCGGCGCAGGCGCGACATCTCGACCCGGAGTGTCACCTCATGGCCGGTGGCACCGTAGAGCATCTCTGAAAGCTCCGCGGCGGTCAAACCCTCACCGCGCCGGTGCTGCTGCCAGGCCAGCAGAGTCAGTATCTCCGCGTGGCGCAGGCTCAGGGCCCCGGAGGCGGTCGCATTCCTCAGCTGCGGATGCCGCGTGCCCAGGGTCACCAGTTGGGGCCGTGTAGTATCCAGCGGCAGCACTTTCAGTTCGGCCTCTGCCGCTGAGACGGCGGCATAGATCAGCGGGAGCGCATGAGTGGCTACTGCACGTTCATCTCCGGTGAGATCCACCACGCCCAGCAGTTCGCCGTTGTGCGGGTTGTGAATAGGTGCCGCGGAGCAGGAGAACTGGTGGACCGTATAGGCAAAGTGCTCCTCCTGATGCACTTGTACGCCGCGATTGGTGGCCAGCGCCATCCCCGGGGCCGAGGTTCCGATCGCCTCCTCGGACCACAGCGCACCGGGCTGGAACGCGGAGGATTCTGCCCGACGCAGAGTGGAGCGGTCGCCGTCGACCCACAGCAGCCGGCCCGAGGCATCACCGATCCCGATAATGAGTCCGGCATCGGCTGCCGGCTGTCTCAGCAGACGGTCAAAGATGGGAAAGACCAGGCGAAGCGGATGCTCACTGCGGTAGGCGTCGAGGTCGGCGTCCCCCAGCTCGACCGGTGCCAAGGCAGTTCCCGGATCCTGTAGAAACTGGGCCGAACGGTGCCAGGAAGCCCGCAACTCGGGGTTGAGCGCACTCCAAGTATGCGGCTGGTCAGGGACAGCTCTCATATCCACTCCCTTCGACGACTAGGAGTGTGCCTGGGGTCACAGTTGCCCTCACTATAGGCCACCACGCACTCTTTCGGCTATGCAACGGTGCTGCAACCTCGCGGAGGATACGGTTATCCTGTACGTGACGCCAATCACATTTTGCAGAGGAGTTTTCATGACCGTCTATGCACAGCCGGGAACCGAAGGCAGCGTTGTCACCTTCAAGTCCCGCTACGAGAACTACATCGGCGGCGAGTGGGTTGCGCCGGTTAAGGGCCAGTACTTCGAGAACCCGTCGCCCGTCACGGGCAAGGCATTCACGGAGGTTGCCCGGTCCACAGCCGAGGATATCGAGGCGGCTCTCGATGCCGCCCATAAGGCCGCGCCCGCATGGGGCAAGACCTCGGTGGCCGAGCGAGCGGTGATCCTCAACAAGATTGCTGACCGTATCGAAGAGAACCTTGAGATGCTCGCTGTGGTGGAAACATGGGACAACGGAAAGGCGATTCGGGAGCCTCTGGCAGCCGACCTGCCGCTGGCGGTCGATCACTTCCGCTATTTCGCGGGTGCGATTCGAGCGCAGGAGGGCGGCAACAGCGAGATTGACGCCACCACTGTGGCCTATCACTTCCATGAGCCGCTGGGGGTTGTGGGCCAGATCATTCCGTGGAACTTCCCGATCCTGATGGCAGTCTGGAAGCTCGCACCGGCCCTGGCCGCCGGAAACGCTGTGATCCTGAAACCTGCTGAGCAGACGCCGGCTTCGATCCTGGTGCTGATGGAGATTGTCGGAGACCTCCTTCCGGCTGGGGTGGTCAACGTCGTCAACGGATTCGGAACAGAGGCGGGGGCGCCGCTGGCCTCCAGCCCGCGCGTCCGAAAGATCGCGTTCACAGGAGAGACCACGACCGGACGGCTGATCATGCAGTACGCCAGTCAGAACCTCATTCCGGTCACACTGGAGCTCGGCGGTAAGTCTCCCAACATCTTCTTCGAGGACGTGGCAGCTCGCGACGACGCCTTCTATGACAAGGCTCTGGAAGGCTTCACGATGTTCGCCCTCAATCAGGGCGAGGTGTGCACCTGCCCCTCCCGGGCGCTCATCCAGTCCACCATCATTGATGACTTCCTCGATGCCGCGGTGGAGCGCACCCGAGCGGTGGTCCAGGGCAATCCGCTGGACACTGACACTCAGGTGGGCGCGCAGGCGTCGAATGACCAGCTGGAGAAGATCCTCTCCTATCTTGATATCGGTCAGAAGGAGGGCGCAGAGGTCCTCATTGGCGGGCATCAGGCGAAGCTCGACGGCGACCTCGCCGAAGGGTACTACGTGGAGCCGACGATCTTCCGAGGTGAGAACTCCATGCGGATCTTCCAGGAGGAGATCTTCGGGCCCGTGGTCTCTGTCACGGACTTCTCCGACTACGACGACGCCATCTCGCTCGCCAATGACACGCTGTACGGCCTCGGAGCCGGAGTGTGGTCCAGGGAGCAGAACATCGCTTACCGGGCAGGACGGGATATCCAGGCCGGGCGGGTCTGGACCAACTGTTATCACCAGTACCCGGCCCACGCAGCATTCGGCGGGTATAAGCAGTCAGGCATCGGAAGGGAGAACCACCTGATGATGCTCGATCACTATCAGCAGACCAAGAACCTGCTGGTGAGCTATTCCGAGGACAAACTCGGATTCTTCTAAACCTCCCGTAGTGACCCACCTGAGAGAAGGGAGCCCGCCATGGGTGCTGAGCGTGTTGCAGTGACAGATGATGCTGCCGCTCTGCTCCGTCAGCTTCGTGACGAGCACGGCCAGCCGCTGATGTTCCACCAATCCGGAGGATGCTGCGACGGCTCAGCACCCATGTGCTACACCCAGGGCACATTCATGACTGGGCCTCAGGACGTCCTGCTGGGGGAGCTTGAGCCCGGCACTCCGGAACCTGTGCCGGTGTGGATCTCCAAACCGCAGTTCGAGTACTGGTCCCACACCCACATCACCATCGATGTCACCAAGGGTCGCGGCTCAGGATTCAGCATCGAGGTCCCGACGGGGAACAGGTTCATCGTGCGCTCCCGCCTCTTCACCGAGGAGGAGACGGACAGCCTCGCACCTGTGACGCACGGTTCACTGATGTGATGACCGCCCGGGGTCAGATGACTCCCTGGGCGAGCATAGCGTCTGCCACCTGGATGAAGCCGGCGATATTGGCACCCGTCACGTAGTCACCCGGAGCTCCGTACTCGTCAGCGGTCTCGGCGCATCGGCTATGGATATTCTCCATGATCTCGAACAGTCGCTGCTCGGTGTATTCACCTGTCCAGGTATCACGACTAGCGTTCTGCTGCATCTCCAGCGCAGAGGTCGCCACCCCGCCGGCATTAGCCGCCTTGCCTGGTCCGAACAGGACGCCAGCCTCCTGCAGCGCATCGATCGCACTCGGTGTGGTGGGCATGTTCGCGCCCTCAGCTACTGCACGCACCCCACCCGCGATCAGGATGGCGGCGTCGTCCTTATCGAGCTCGTTCTGTGTGGCGCACGGCAGCGCGACGTCCACCGGCAGCCTCTCGGCCACGGACCAGACGTTCCTACCCTCCAGGTACTCGGCGCTGGCACGCCGGTCGGCGTACTCACTGATGCGGCCGCGCCGTTCCTGCTTGATCTCCTGCAGCAGGGGCAGATCGATGCCCTCAGCGTCATAGATGCTGCCGGAGGAGTCCGATGCTGCCACTACTGTGCCGCCCAGTTCGTGGACCTTCTCAATGGCGTAGATCGCCACATTGCCGGACCCGGAGACCAGCACCGTTCTGTCCTCGAATCCGCGCCCAGTGGCCCGGAGCATGTGCTCGGTGAAGAAGACGGTGCCGTAGCCGGTGGCCTCGGTGCGCAGCAGCGACCCGCCCCAGGTGACCCCCTTGCCGGTGATTACACCCGCCTCATACCGGTTGGCGATGCGCTTGTACTGGCCGAAGAGGTATCCGATTTCACGGCGTCCGACGCCGATGTCTCCGGCCGGGACATCCAGTTTGTCACCCAAGTGCCGGTAGGCCTCAGTCATGAACGACTGACAGAACCGCATGATCTCGGCGTCGCTGCGGCCCTTGGGGTCGAAGTCGCTGCCGCCTTTGCCGCCGCCGATGGGCAGGCCGGTCAGCGCGTTCTTGAACACCTGCTCGAACCCGAGGAACTTCACCGTGCCAAGCAGCACATCGGGGTGGAAGCGCAGCCCGCCCTTGTAGGGGCCCAGCGCCGAGTTGTACTGGACCCGGAATCCGCGGTTGATCCTTACCGTGCCGTCGTCTTCGGTCCACGGCACCCGGAAGATGATTTGGCGCTCAGGTTCGCACAGCCGCTCCAGGATCGAGGCCTCCACATACTCGGGGTGCCGAGTCAGCAGCTGGGGCAGCGAGTCGAAGACCTCTCTGACAGCTTGATGGAACTCGTGTTCCCCCGGGTTGCGGCTGGTGACCTGCTTAAAAACTGCTTCGATCCGCTGGCGGCTGGGACTCACTGGTGCCCTCTCTGGACGTTTCCATAAACAAAGGGCCATGCTATCCGCTGCGCTCGGAGGCCGATCAGATGTGACGCCAGAAGCGACCGGGAGGGTGCCTTACCGCTGGGGCAGCACTACACCTGGTAAGTGCCAGATTGCACAGCTCGGTCCCTGGGCGCGCAGCTGCACACCCGTGGCGGAGGTGATCAGTTCGGCGGTTCCCCAGAGTCGCGTGGCCGTCTGCGCCCCGGGCAGCTCCTCGGCCAGGTCCACGCAGTGGAGTTCACCGGCGGAGGGGGCTGCCGCAAAGACCACCAGTGATTCCGCGCTGGACTCCCGGAGGAATGCCACGCTGTGGTCATCGGTGTGCAGCCAGCGCATCCCGCCGTCGCGCAGCGCGCGGTGCTGTTTCCGCAGACTGATCAGCTCGCGGTAGAGCTCCATCCGGTGGCATAGATCGGGTGCGTTCAGCTGGGTCCACGGCAGGGGAGTGCGGCTGAGTTCACCGTCTGCCCCACGAAGGCCGAACTCGTCACCGGCGAAGACCGTCGGCAGCCCAGGCAGCGTCATTTGCAGGGCCACGGCAGTCGGCGCTGTGCCTGGGGCGGCGTGCTGCGCAAAGCGGGCGGTGTCGTGGGTGTCCAGCGGGTTCATATTCGCCAGCCGGACCCGCCAGGGGATGGGAGCGTTGAACGTGTCGACAGCGGAGGCGAAGTCTGCGGCCGTGCCCGCTGGGATTCCGCCGGCTGGCTGGCCGAAGAACCACGGCACAGTCTCCTCGGTGTTTTCTGCCGTACGGTACGGGGTCGGCTGGGGTGCGGAGAGCCATTGCCAGAGCGGTCGGGTGAAGGACGGGTAGGTCATTGCGCCGTGCCAGGCGTCTCCTGTCAGATCACTGGTGGCGTCATTGGTGGATTCGGCCAGCAGCGCTGAATCGGGCTTGACCTGCTCCATGGTGCGCCGCAGAAGCGTTCTGACCTCCTGGTTGAGATCCACCTCGCGCAGCCGCCCGGTCATATTTGCCACGTCGATGCGCCACCCGTCGAGGTTGAACGGCGGTTGCAGCCATTTCGCCACCACGGAGCCGGGGCCGTCGATGAACGCCTCACGCAGTTGCGGGGACGCCCAGTTGAATTTGGGCAGTGACGCCGTGCCCAACCAGGATTCATACTGAGCATCGGCGGTCTCATCAGAGAAGTAGTAGAAGCTGCGCTCCGGAGCCGAAGGATCGCGGCGGGCGCGCTGAAACCACTCGTGACCGTTCCCAGAGTGGTTCAGCGTCAGGTCTCCGATGACCTTGATGCCCCGGTGGTGGGCGGCGTCGATGAGGCGGATCAAGGCCTCATCCCCGCCCAGGTGTGGATCCACGGTGGTGAAGCTGGCGGCGTCGTAGCGGTGATTCGACGCTGCAGGGAAGAAGGGCGTGAGGTAGATGATCCCCACCCCCAAGTTCTCCAGGTACCCCAGCTTCTCGGTGATCCCGTCGAGCTCACCTCCGTAGAACTGGCGGACGCGGGAGGGCATCACCGGATCGACAGGATCCTGCCAGTCTGCTGGCTCGGCCCAGGCCGGGTCGGAGCGGGTGGGTCCACGTGCTGAGGTGGCGAAGCGGTCCGGGAAGATCTGGTACATGACCGAATGGGTCAGCCAGTCCGGCGGGCCGGGGCGGGTCACGAGACTGAAATCCGCGGCGTCGAGCACTTCGCCGGTGTGCACCCCAGCCTGATTGACCCATTCCACCTCTGGGGCGCTGACCGTGGCGGAGCGGACCAGCATCCAGCGGTAGCCGTGCCGGGGGTTGGCCACCGTGATCTGAGCCTCCCACCACTGCCAGCCGTCTACGCTTCCAAGGTCGTGGGCGGAGTCCCAGTGCGGCTCGTGGTCAGGATTGGAGCGCACCAGCACGCTGTCCAGCGCAGGGTAGCTGTCCGGGACCCGCAGGCGGAGGGTCACCGTTTCTCCCAGCGCTGGCTCCTGCGTGGAGACATAGAGTGCGGAGCCGTCATGGTGCGGCTGCGGCGGGCGGGTCACTTCACGCTCCCGGCGGTGAGCCCGGAGACGATGTAGCGCTGCAGCAGCAGGAACAGAGCCACCGGGATCACGGCGGCGAGCACCGCACCGGCAGCAAAGACTGACCAGTTCTGCGAGGTCTCCTGGGAGATGAACTGAAAGAGGCCCACCGCAAGGGTCTGCCGCTCCGGGTCGCGCAGCAGCACCGAGGCGATGACGAACTCGCTGAGTGTGGCCACCAGGGAGAGCAGGGCCACGACCGCCAGGATCGGTGATACCAGGGGGAGAATGATGGTGAAGAAGATCCTCGCGTGGCCGGCACCGTCAATGTGTGCGGCCTCGTCAATAGAGGTGGGGACGGTGTTGAAGAATCCGTACATCAGGTACGTGTTGACCCCCAGTGCCCCGCCGAGATAAACCATGATCAGACCGATTTGGCTGTTGAGCCCGAGCCCGGGGAAGACCTCGCTGATGCCCATCATCAACAGAAAGATCGCCACCATCGCCAGCAGCTGCGGGAACATCTGCACCAGCACCAGCGTGATCAGTCCCATCCGCCGCCCGGTGAAACGCATCCGGGAGAACGCGTAGGCGGCCAGTGCTCCCAGCAGCACCGATCCTGCCGACGCCGAGAGCCCAATGACCAGCGTATTGAGGAACCACGCCGCATAGGGCTGTTGCGGCCGGTTGAACAGTTCCACATAGCTGCCCAGGCTGACGTTGCTGAACAGTGAGTTCGCAGAGATCAGTGTCCCACCCGGGTTCAACGACGCGGAGAGCACGTACACCAGGGGGAAGACGGAGAAGACCACGACAGCTGCCCCGACTAAGTGCCGCCACCCCGTCTCGCGCCACCACTTCCTGAACGGACGCCGCGTCAGCGGCGCACTTTCGGAGGTGCGCTTCCGATACCAGCGCCGGCTCTCGGGGCCGCTGGGCTGAGCAGGCGCGGCGGCGGGGAGCGTGGATCCAGGAGCTGTCACGGCCATATCAGTTCAGCTCCTCCAGGGCTTTGGTTCTGCGGAATGCCACCACCGAAATGGTGCCGACAATGATGAAGATCAGGATCGAGAAGGCGCTGGCGAGCCCGTAGTCTGCTTGAGCGCCGACGAAGGCCACCTTGTAGACCATGGAGATCAGGATGTCGGTGGAGCCCACACTGACTCCGGCCGAGACATCCCGGGGACCGCCACCGGTAAGCATGTAGACCAGATTGAAGTTGTTGAAGTTGAAGGCGAAGGAGCTGATCAGCAGCGGAGCCAGCGCGGTCAGGAGTAGGGGAAGTTTGATGCTGCGGAAGGCCTGGAACGGTTTCGCCCCATCCACCTGAGCAGCTTCGCTGAGCTCCTCCGGAATGGACTGCAGCGCGCCGGTGCAGACCAGGAACATATACGGAAATCCCAGCCACAGGTTGACGATGAGGATGCTGATCTTGGCCAGCCAGGGGTCTGTCAGCCAGGGAATGGCGGCTCCGCCGAAGAGGACATTGTTCAGAAAGCCGAACTCCTGATTCATCATGCCCGCCCAGACCAGGGCGGAGAGGAAGCCGGGGAAGGCGTAGGGCAGGATCATCACCAGGCGGTAGTACTTCCGGGAGGTCATTCGCTTGTCGTTGAACACCATGGCCAGGAACAGGCCCAGCGCAAAGGTGGTGGCCACCGACAGGAAGGCGAAGGCAAAGGTCCACAATGTCACGTAGATCAGGGGGCCGCGGATGGACTCCTCCGTCACGGCGCGAACGAAGTTGTCCATGCCGACATTGATCCGCCACCCCGGCAGTAGCTGGTCACCGTCTTCGGCGATGAATGCTCCTTCACCCGTGTCACGGTAGACCGTACCGGTCTCCGAACTGGTCATGGTGTCGGCAGCTTCGTCGTAGATATACCTCGACGTGTAGACGTAGGCCCGCTGACCGTCCTGGGTTCGCAGGTATCCGTCGTTGGGATCCTCGCTGATCGCTACGGAGAGGTCGGTGATCTCAGTCTGGCGCTCGAGCAGCTGATGGAACTCCAGGACCTCGAAACCCTCCGCGGCGACCACGCGCCCGTCCTCCACGGTGGCCTGGTCCGTCGGCTCCAGCGGCTGCTCCGCACTGCCGATCAGGATCTCGTCATCGGCGGAGACCACCGCCAGATACAGCTGGTCGGTGGTCAGAAGCTCTCCTGCCTCCTCCAGCACCGACACCTGATAGGTGGGGGAGTCCGGGACCCGGTCCTGGGACTGGAGCATGATGGCTTGGATGGCGTGATCTTTGGTGGAGTTGTGACCGGTGCCGTAGTTGGTGAAAGCTACGTAACCGGAATAGAGCACCACGAAGATCTGAAAGATGAGCAGAAAGACCAGCCCCGGCGCGAGGTACTTGGCTGGAAGCACGCCGCGCTTGAGGTAGATCCAAGTCAGCGCGGCGGCTCCGATGATGACCAGCGAGCCCACCAGCCACCGCTCAATCATGAACAGCACAAGCGCCGCGTAGACGGCAGTGGCGCAGAGCAGGCTGAGCACAACGATCTTGAACAGCATCAGCTTCCACCCGGAGGAGGTCGCTTCAATGAGGGTTGAGGCCTGCTTCTGCCGACGGGCCCGCCTCCGTGACGTCTCCCGCACTGGCCTGCTGGTGGTGGACCCGTCAGCCATGGACTACTCCGTGGCCTCGGCGATGTCCTCAGCCATCTGCTCCCACAGCTGCGCTGGGTCACCCTCACCATTGATGATGGCTGCCTGGCTGGCGCCCCAGTAGTCCCACACGGCACCCATTTCTGGGATTGCCGGCATCGGCACCGCCTCGGCTCCGACTGCGCCGAAGCCGGCCACGATCTCATCGTCAGCCATCGCGGCGTCGAAGGCCTCCGTCAGGGCCGGGGCACGGCCGCCGACCTCGTAGAGCGACTGTTGGATCTCGGGGGAACCGACGTAGTCGACCAAGAAGGTGGTGGCGGCCAGCGTGTTCTCACTCTGGGCTGAGAGGAAGAATCCCTGGACCCCAGCAAAGGGCTGAGCATCTTCCTCTCCAGCGGCTGGGATGGGATCGACCGCAAGATTGATGCCCGCTTCCTCGGCCGCAGGAACGTTCCACGGTCCGGTGAGCAGGAAGGGGGACTCCCCGTCGATGAAGTTTTCCCGTGCCAGGTCTCCGTCGATGTTGGTGCTCAGGGTCCCTGCCTCGCCCTGGTCAGCGAGCCACTCGGCAAATTCGATGCCGCCCTCGTTGCCGATCGTCAGCTCCTCGGCGTTGTAGCTGCCGTCGCTGTTCTGTCCGAACACCGGTGCACCAAAGGACATCTGGAATGGGTAGAGGTGGTAGGGGTCCGCCGTCTGGGCATCGAGCCCGACCAGGAAGGGGTAGGTGGCTCCGGAGGTTTCACCGAGTTCGATCATCTCGTCGAAGGAGCCGGGTGCCTCGTTCACCAGGTCAGCGTTGCGCAGCAGGGCGATGTTCTCAATGGAGTAGGGGACTCCGTAGACCTGCCCGTCGTAGGTCCAGGCTTCAATCGCGACGTCTTCAAAGTCTTCAGCTGCATCACCGAGCTCCACCGGGGCGACGACCCCGTTGGTCACCAGTACTCCGAGCCAGTCGTGAGCGCCGACGGCGATGTCGGGGCCCTCCCCGGTGGGGACTTGAGAGACGAATTGGTCGCGCACCTCAGCGAAGTCCTGCTGCACCAGGTTGACGGTGATGCCAGTGTCGGCTTCAAAGTCTGCGGCGGCCTCGGCCAGCACATCGGCACGGTCGGAGTCGACCCACACGCTCAGCTCCCCAGAGGCTTCCGGGGCCGCAGCGCCGTCGTCGCCTGCTTCCTCATCCGCGCTGGCAGCGTCATCTGCGCCGCCACAGCCAGTGAGCGCCAGTGCAGCCACGCTGAGTACTGCAGAGAACCGGAAAATGTCTGGGGCGGGTGTCTTCATGATGTGCCTCTCGTGAGTGGGTGGTGACGCCTCGGCCGTACTCGGCGCGTGCAAGCGCTTCCAGTATGAACACTGAATGTGATCTATGCAACTCTCATTGGCATGAAACGTTAGGCGGGAAAACCCAAGCGCATGAAGGATGAGAGTGCACTGAGGGACGATAGGTGGTGTATGGAATCGCTTCCATATATGGTGTAAAGATGACCTCACCGTATGACGAGCATCACACCGCCGAATCTGGACCAGGCCATGAGTGGTGGCGCAGTGCAGTGATCTATCAGATCTACCCCCGGTCATTTACTGATGCCAGCGGCAACGGCGTCGGGGACTTGGCGGGGGCTACTGCGCGGCTTCCCGAGCTGCGGGAGCTCGGCATCGATGCCATCTGGCTGAGCCCCTTCATGACCTCGCCTCAGAAAGACGCCGGATACGACGTCGCCGACTACTGCGACGTGGACCCGATTTTCGGCACCTTGGCAGATTTCGACACCCTGCTGGCCCAGGCGCATGCCCACGGCATTCGGATCATTGTGGACTTGGTGCCGAACCACTCCTCTGATCAGCATCCGTGGTTCCAGGAAGCGCTCAACTCGGTACCGGGAAGCCCCGCCCGGAATCGCTACATTTTCCGCGACGGTACCGGTGAACAGGGGGAGCACCCGCCGAACAATTGGCAGTCGATCTTTGGCGGGGCGGCGTGGACCCGCGTGCGCGAAGCTGACGGATCCCCCGGGCAGTGGTACCTGCACCTGTTCGACTCCAGCCAGCCCGACTTTGACTGGTCGAATGAGGAGGTCAAGGCAGAATTTCGCAGAATTTTGCGTTTCTGGCTCGACAGGGGAGTGGACGGCTTCCGGGTCGACGTCGCCCACGGACTCGTCAAGGACCAGGACTTGCCAAACTATTCGCCGGACGAGGCGACGGCTTCCATGGGCGGGGAAGCGGAACCCGCTCCGTATTTCGAGCAGCCAGCGGTCCACGACGTGTATCGGGACTGGCGAACTGTGCTCGAGGAGTATGACGGCGACCGGGCGCTCTGCGGTGAGGCATGGGTCTCTTCGGTGGAGAAGATGGCGCTGTGGGTCCGACCCGACGAGATGCACCAAACGTTCAACTTCGAGTACCTTCTGGCCCCGTGGGACGCCGCAGAGCTGCGTTCGATCATTACTCGGTCGATTGCGGCATTTGCAGAGGTCGGCGCACCGGGGACGTGGGTGCTGTCCAATCATGACGTGGTGCGTCACGCCACGCGATTGTCGCTGCAGGAGGATAATCCGCAGGGCAGCGGCATCGGTCCGGACTTCCCGGGTGTCCCCTCCCGCGAGGCGGCCCTGCCCCGGGCGCAGGCAGCCACCGCACTGATGCTGGCGCTGCCCGGCTCGGCGTACTTGTACCAGGGCGAGGAGCTCGGGCTCGACGAGGTCCACGATCTGCCTGCGCAGGCGCGTCAGGACCCCACGTGGTTCCGCACCCAGGGACAGAAATATGGCCGCGATGGCTGCCGGGTCCCGCTGCCGTGGGAAGCTGACCAGCCCGCCTTTGGCTTCAGTGCCACCGGCCGCAGCTGGCTGCCCCAGCCAGAACGCTGGCGAGAAGCTGCCCGCGACCTCCAGCGCCAGGATGAGACCTCCCCCTTGCAGCTGTACCGGAAGCTGTTGCGGCTTCGGGCGCAGTACAGTCTGGGAGGCGGCACACTGGATTGGGAGCCGGGCTACCCGGACGGTGTGGTGGCGTTCCGCAACGGCCGCGTGCTGGTGCTGGCCAACGTCAGTGCAGCCGCAGTCCTCTTGCCAAGTGAGGCGCGCACACTGATCTCCAGCCGGCCTCTCAGCGGCGATCATGTGCCAGCAGACACCACGGTATGGTTAGAGCTTCCGGGTAAGAGCTGAAGGGACGGCGCCGCTGTGGTCAGTCTGGATGAAGTCGCCCAAGCGGCAGGCGTCTCGCCGGCGACCGCCTCACGAGCGCTCAGTGGGCGGGGCCACGTCTCCCCGGCGACCCGCCAGCGAGTCAGCGACGCAGCGGAGCAGCTTGGCTACGTGGTCTCTTCTGCTGCCTCCACCCTGGCGTCTGGGCGCAGCAGAAGCATTGGGGTGATGATCCCCGACCTTCACCGCTGGTTCTTCAATACCGTGCTCACCGGCATCTCAGACACGCTGACTCGTTCAGGATACGACCTGACCCTCTACAACGTCACTGGCGATGTTCAGCTCCGTCGGGAGATCTTTCGTGCGTTTCTCCGTCGACGGCGGGTCGATGGAGTCATCGTGATCGCCTTGGAGCTCGACGCATGGGAGACCCAGCAGCTCAAGGACCTGGGCCTGCCCGTGATTGTGCTTGGAGGCTCACTCCCGGATTTGCCGAGCATGGCCATTGACGATCGCGCGGTGACCCAGTTGGCCACTGAGCACCTTGTGGCCCTGGGCCACCGTCATATCGGCTACATTGGCGGCGAAGCGGCGTTCGACGTCGACTACCACGTGCCCAGCAGACGACGTGAGGGGTTCCTGTGGGGACTACGGCAGCACGGCATCACCCCTGATGAGTCCTTGGTGCAGGAAGCAGACTTCACCATTGCAGGAGGATACGCCGCGGCCAAACAGCTCTACGGCTCACCGGCCAACCAGATGACAGCGTTGGTGGCCGCATCCGACGAGATGGCCATCGGTGCGCTGTTGGCCGCCAGGGATCTGGGGATCGCCGTGCCGCAGCAGATGTCTGTGGTCGGTATCGACGGTCACGAATTGGGCGGACTGTTTCAGCTCACTACGGTGGACCAGCAGCCAGCCAGTCAGGGGCGCACCGCGGCCGAGCATATGCTCAGACGCGTGGAAAGCGATGAGGAGTTCACCATCGATCTCCCCTATACGCTGCTGGTGCGCGGCAGCACGGCGGCGCCAACGCATTCCGTACCGAGTTCAGACTAGTCCGCCACACCTGCCCGGCGGCGTGTAGTCCGATTGGCATGATGCGAATAGCGCGGCAGCCAGCGCTGCATGCCAGCTGCCGCCAACGGGCCTACGGCTGCCGCGGCCCACACGCCGGCGGCCAGCGAGCCAGCCGCAGCGCCCGCAGCCAGAATCAGCGGGCCGGCACCGAGACCAATGTCCGTCAACAGCCGCCAAGCCCCCAAGAATTGCGGCCGGGCCTCAGCGGGCGAGACGTCGGACGAGATGGTCATCATGATGCCTGAGCCCCAGCCATTGGCAAATCCCAGCAGCATCGCAACACCAGCCAGTCCCGCGCCGGTCGAGGTCAGCGGAAACAGCGCCATGGAGATGCCCAACATGGTCATAGCCGGCACCCCGACCCACAGCCGTCCCCACCGGTCCATCACTCTGCCGGCCGGGTAGAACAGCAGCATGTCAATGCCCCCAGCCAGGCCGAACAGCAACGAGATGGTGGTGGGGTCGAGGCCAATGTACTCACCCCACAGCGGGATCACCTGCTGACGGGCGCCGCGTATGGCGCCCACTAGCATGCCCACCGAGCCCAAGGTCGCGAGCATGGCGCGGTGGTCGCCCAAGACTTTCCAGAATCTGGGCTTCGTGATCTCCTGGGTGGCCGAGCTCACGGCGCCCTGAGGTTGTTCAGGCCGAGGCGTGCGAGCCAGCCAGACAGTCACGGTGGCGGCCAGAGCAGTGGCTGCGGCAAGATAAAATACTGCACCCATCGCAGAGAAGTGAATGACGCCTGCACCCAGAAACGGGCCGACAAACTGCCCGATGCGGTGCACGCCCCCGAGAGTCGACAGGACCGTCGCCCGGTTACCCACCGGGGTCACGGCGGTGAGATAGGAGTGCCGAGCCAGGTGGAAGACGGCGTTGCACGCCCCGACCAACAGCACCGCGATGGCCAGGGTGATCACCGATGGTGCCAGTGCCGCGCTGAGGAACCCCAGTGCGGCCACGGACCCAGCGGCGAGCATGGCCCGGCGGTCTCCGATCTTCGCCGCGAGTTGACCCGCCGGCAGATCAGCCAGGATCTGTCCCACCGGCAGCATGGCGGCGACCACCCCAGCGGTGGCGAGGGTGGCGCCGCGCTCCACGCTGTAGGGTGCCAGGATTGGCAGCAGAGCACCGATGCCCGTGCTGAAGATGAACGCCGGGATCAGAGCGCCCAGCACCACCTCGCGGAAGGGAAAGGTGGGGGTCATGGAGGAGCGCTTCACGGCAATCCACAATACTCCTCACCGGGCTGGGCGCAGCTGGCGGCCTCAGAGCCGCCTGTCAGCTGGGAATGAATTTTCAAGAGCGGGCTTCAGCCTGCGGTTAGGCTGTCAGGAGAGGAAGCCGACCCTGGCTCCGAGACACGGCTGAAGGAGGGAACCGAGACCGCTATGAGTTCACCGGCCCAGCGCTACGCAGAATCCCGACGACGCGCGGCGGAGGCCAAGACGGAGCTGGGCGCGTTCAAGTCGAGACAATCCTTTGAGCTCGACGAGTTCCAGCTTCAGGCCTGCCGACACCTCGAGGCCGGAAAAGCGGTGCTGGTGGCAGCTCCCACCGGGGCAGGTAAGACCATTGTGGGGGAATTCGCCGTCCATCTTGCCCTGGCCCTGGGGAAAAAGGCCTTCTACACCACGCCTATTAAGGCGCTGAGCAACCAGAAGTTCCAGGAGTTGCGTGACATCTACGGCCCGGAACGTGTGGGCCTGCTCACCGGGGACACCTCAATTAACTCCGAGGCTGAGGTGGTGGTCATGACTACCGAGGTGCTGCGGAATATGCTGTACCAGGATTCCTTGACCCTCGAAGACTTGGGCTTCGTGGTCATGGACGAAGTCCACTACCTGGCTGATCGTTTCCGCGGTGCGGTATGGGAGGAAGTGATCATTCACCTTCCTGAGGCGGTGCAGGTCGCAGCCCTGTCGGCCACAGTGTCCAACGCCGAAGAGTTCGGCGCGTGGCTGGATACGGTGCGCGGCGAGACTGCGGTGGTGGTATCTGAGCACCGTCCGGTTCCGCTGTGGCAGCACATGATGGTCGACTACCAGCTTCACGACCTGTTCGTACTGGACTCGCCGCATGACAGCGCTGATCCTGGGCCTGAGCGTGGAGGGGCGCCGGAGGCGCCAGTCCAGGCCCAACTTGTCAATCCGGAACTCCAACGGCTGGCCCACTTCGCCCAGGCTCCTGCCTCTCGGCGTTCGGGGGGACATCGGGGACGGGGCCGGGGCCGTCGCGATCGGCGTGCAGGCGCTGGCCCTGCTGGCCAGCAGGCTGGGGGAGAGGTCTCACGTCTCTCCGGCTCGCCCAAGGGGGCGCCCCGCCTGAGCCGTCCACGCATGATCCGGGCACTGGACCGCGATGGACTGCTGCCGTGCATCACATTTATCTTTTCCCGGGCAGGATGTGAGGCGGCCGTGGAGCAGTGCCTGCATCACGGCATCCGACTGACCAACTCTCAGGAGTCGAAGGAAATCGCCTCCCGGGTTGAGGAGATGGGATGGGAGCTGCCCGCGGAGGACCTGTCCGTGCTCGGCTTTGACAGTTTCCGGCAGGCCCTGATCAACGGCGTCGCCGCCCATCATGCTGGCATGCTCCCCCCTTTCAAAGAGCTGGTGGAGAATCTCTACGCTGAAGGTCTGCTGAAAATTGTCTTCGCCACCGAGACTCTCGCATTGGGGATCAACATGCCCGCCCGAACGGTGGTGCTGGAGAAGCTGGACAAGTTCAACGGGGAAAGCCACCAAGACATTACGCCGGGGGAGTACACCCAGCTCACAGGTCGCGCCGGACGCCGCGGAATCGACGTGGAGGGCCACGCGGTGGTGATCTGGCAGCCTGGCATGGACCCCCGCCAAGTGGCCGGGCTGGCCTCCAAACGCACCTACCCGCTGAACTCCAGCTTCAGCCCCAGCTACAACATGGCAGTCAATCTCACCGCCCAATTCGGGCGCCGACGAGCCCGCACCATCCTGGAGTCCTCATTCGCGCAGTTCCAAGCTGACCGGGCTGTCGTCGGACTGGCCCGAGACGTGGCCAAACGTGAGGCCTCACTGGCCGGCTACCAGGAGTCCATGACGTGTCACCTGGGCTCCTTCGTGGAGTACGACGAGCTGCGCAGGAAGCTCAACGCCCAGCAGAAGGACCAGGCGAAGGCCCGGTCCCGCCAGCGACGCAGAGAGGTCGTTCGCGTGCTCAGCGCACTGGAGCCCGGAGACGTCATCGAGGTGGGCGGTCGCCGCCGCCTGGGCGAGTGCCTGGTGGTCCATTCCGCTCCGGAACACGACCCGCGCCCCGGTGTCATCACCTCCGATGGGAAGCTGCGCAGCGTCACCGTCGAAGATTTTTCCCAGCCGCCTGAAGTGCTGACCAGCATCCGACTGCCCCGGAAGCCCCAGGTGAAGGTGCCGAAAATCCGGCGGGATCTGGCCTCTGCCATGCGCAGCGCACTGCGGGACCGCAGACCCCCACGCAGCAGCGCACCGCAGCCGGGCTTCAGCTTCAGCGAGGACCGAGGCAGCGAGGATGGTCTCGAGGTGGAAGAGCTGCAGGCGAACCTGCGCCGGCACCCGTGCCATTCGTGCCCAGATCGGGAAACGCACGCCCGGTGGGCCGACCGATGGTGGAAGCTGCGCCGGGAGACCGACCAGTTGAAGGCCAAGATCGACAGGCGCACTGGGTCTATCGCCAAGACCTTTGACCGAGTGTGCGGCGTACTCTTCGAACTGGGCCACCTCCAGGCCGCTGATCAGGACATGCTGCCAGCCGCTGATCCCTTGCCGGAGGAGTTCGACGCTGAGGAATTTCTGGTCACGGAGCGCGGACAGCGGCTTCGCCGGATCTACGGCGAACGTGACCTCTTGACCGAGTTACTGATGGATCGAGGAGTGCTCAGCCAGCTCAGCGCCGAGGAGCTGGCGTCCTACTCCACTCTGCTGGTCTACCAAGCCAAGCGGGAGGACGAAGGGGCGATGCCGCAGCTGCCCTCGAAGAAACTCGCTCAGGCGGTGCGGGCCGGGATTGAAGTTCACGCTGAGCTTGAATCCCTGGAGAAACGGCACCATCTTGAGCCGACTGCCGCCCCGGAGCTGGGGCTCGCAGTGCCGATGTACCACTGGGCGGCCGGTGAGAGCCTTCGAACGGCGCTGAGTGACTCTCCCCTTGCCGCGGGTGATTTTGTCCGCTGGGCCAAGCAGTGCATTGATGTGCTGGACCAACTGTCTGCGGTGCCCACCGCGAGTGCGAAATTCGCGAATCGATGCCGGGAAGCCGTTGACCTGATTTCCAGAGGAGTGGTCTCATACTCCTCGGTGACCTATCAATCCATTGAGGAAGATTTTGACGACGATAACTTCGACAGTTTCTGAGCCTGCACCTCACCCCCCGCAGCTGCTGTTCAACGCCACCGTTCACTCCACGGCGGAACCGTATGCCGAGGCGATGATGGTGGAAAGGGGCCAGGTTGCTTGGTTGGGGTCCGACGAGACTGCTGAGCAGATGCAGCACGCGGGCCTGGTCACCTCTGATCTAGATCGCGGGTTCCTCGCTCCCGGGTTCGTGGGGGTGGCCGGGCTGACGCTCGGTGAGCTCAGCCCCGGGACTGTAGCTGACGTGCTTGATGTCGCCGCTCACCACCTCGGCTATTCGGCATTGCGCCTGCGCATTGACCTGACGGTTGAGGACATTACCGCCGAACGCAGTGCCATCACAGGCCAGCACCTGGTAGAGGCACTCCAGGTTGCTGCCGGGCACCCGGTGGAAGTGTGGCCGGTGCTGCACCTCCACCGGGTAGAAGCCGACGGAGGTGCCCCCTCCATCGGTCCGGTCAATACACTCCTGGACCTCCTCGAGGCATGGGAGCTGCCGGGCCGCTCACCGGCAGTTCAGCTGACTTTCGGGGAAATCCTGCCCAACCTGTTAGGAGTGCGCTCATGGTGTGCCGAAGCAGGACGGCAGCTGCTGCTGGAATGTACCGCCACCGAGCCCAGCGTCGTCGTCGACGCGACAGTCACCTCGCAGAAACACCTTCGGGAGCTGAAACAAGGACCCTCGCCTGCCACTCCGACGGTTCTGGTGGGATTCGACACCGCCGACCGCGCCCAGTGGGAAGGCCTGCTCAACACTGGAGTTCACGTATTGCTCACAGGCCCGGGGCACTTGGCCACAGCCCTCAGCGTCGGCGTGCCGACCTCAGCTGCCCCACCTGAGGGGCAGAACCCATGGCAGCTGGTGACAGATCACGTTTACCAACCGAGCGATCCCGTGTCTGCGCGAGCCGGGTTCAACGCTCAGACCAGGGGTGCATACCGTTCACTGCCGGATGCGCCGCCGCTGGGCGGCCAGCTCAGTCTCGGCGCCGAAGCCACTTATTGCGTCTGGGAGGTCGAGCAGCTCTCAGTCCAGACCCCGGGATCCACCATCTCGGCGTGGAGCACGGACACTCGAGCACGCACACCGCTGCTGCCGCACCTGGACGGAGAAACGCTTCCCCGACTGGTCAGCACTGTCATCCAGGGGCGGTAAATTGGAAACCATGAAGCCCTTGACCATCATCCCCACCTACAACGAGATCGACTCCCTTCCCACTGTGGTGGACCGGCTGCGGGCAGCCGTGCCGGAGTCTGATGTGCTGATCGTCGATGACAACAGCCCCGACGGCACGGGGGAGCTGGCTGACCAGATGAGTGCACAGGATGCTCAGATTCACGTCCTGCACCGAACCCAGAAGAACGGTTTAGGCGGGGCATACCTCGCGGGCTTCTCCTGGGGGCTGGCCCGCGAGTACGACGTATTCGTGGAGCTCGACGCCGACGGCTCACACCAGCCTGAACAGTTGCCGGACCTGCTGGGTGCGGTGGATGAGGCCGACTTGGTGATCGGTTCGCGGTGGGTCAGCGGCGGCTCTGTGGTGAACTGGCCCCTCCACCGAGAGCTGATCTCACGGGCTGGAAGCACGTATTCGAGAGTTCTCCTCGGGCTGCGGGTGCGCGACATCACCGCCGGGTTCCGGGTCTTCCGCCGCAGTCTCTTGGAGGAGATCGACCTCGGCGCTATCGAGTCGGTGGGCTACGGCTTCCAGGTGGATATGACGTTCCGCACTGCCCGGCTGGGAAAGACCATCAAGGAAGTGCCGATTACCTTTGTGGAGCGGACGCTGGGAGAGTCCAAGATGAGCGGAGATATTGTGGCCGAAGCGGTGCTCAATGTCACCAAGTGGGGGCTCTCCGCGCGCGCAAAGGCCCTGGCCGCAAGAGCCAGGGCCTTCAGCCGATAGCGCGTGATCAGACTTTTTCGCCGCGTTTTCCGCGCAGGATCTTCAGCCGATCGTTGAGAATCTCCTCAAGCTCCTCCTCGCTGCGGCGCTCCAGGAGCATGTCCCAGTGGGTGCGCACGGGCTTATCCGGCTCTGCGGCAGGGGCCTCACCCTCAGCGAGCACCCCGACTTTCCCCGCAGAGGACGTCCAAGTGGCCGGAATATCAGCGTCTGCGGCGAAGGTGACGGTAATCTTCTCACCGTCTTCACAGACGTAATCGACGTTCTGTCGGGGTGCCGGTTCGACACCGGACTCGGTCTCCATGGACTGGGCGCCCAGGCGCATTCCGCGCAGGCTGCGGTCGCTCATGGCTGCTCCTTCTGACTTAGCTGGACAGGGCTGTACTCTTTCCGTCCCAACGGCGTCGGCGGCTCAGTTATTCCGCTCGTGGGAGGTGGCAGGGCCGTCCTCGGGCTCCTCCGGGAGGTGGTCCGGATCGAGATCAGGCTCCTCCACCGGGGGAGCGGTCTCCGCTACGCGCCGCAGGGCTGCTGCACTGTCCTCTTCCAGCCCCGGCACGCCGGAGCCTCGGGCCGCGCTGGCATTGCCGTGCTCGGCCTTCCGGGCTTCCTCCTCGAGCTCTTTGGAGCTCAAGTAGCTCGAATGGTCATCCGTCACCGAGGTGGACCGGGCTGATTCGGCAAGATCAGCGATCGCTGAAGAGATCCCAGGCCTGCCGGTGGCACCAGAGGCTTCTTCCGTGCGACGTTTCCGCAGACGCTCAGCACGGGATTCCAGTGCCTTTTCGCGCTCTTCGAAGGAGAGGCCGCTGCTGTCGTCTTTGCTGCCGAAAGCGCCCGACAGTGACTTCAGGGCTTCGCCGAACTCACCCGGGATGACAAACATCGTATTGGACTCGGACTTGGCCATCTCTGGCAGTGTCTGCAGGTACTGATAGGAGAGCAGCTCCGGGCTTGGCTCAGAGGCGTGCACTGCGTTGAAGACCGTCTCGATGGCCTGGGCCTCCGCATTGGCGGCCAGGATTCTTGACTGCGCGTCACCCTCAGCCTGCAGAATCGCGGCCTGACGCTCACCCTCAGCGTTGAGGATGGAGGACTGCTTGTTGCCTTCTGCGGTGAGAATGGCGGCGCGGCGACTGCGCTCCGCCCGCATCTGCTGCTCCATGGAGTCCTGGATGCTGTGCGGGGGGTCAATAGCCTTCAGCTCCACTCGGGCGACTCGGATGCCCCAGCGTCCTGTGACCTTGTCCAGCTCACCGCGCAGCATCGAGTTGATCTGGTCCCGCGAGGTCAGGGCTTCTTCGAGGTTCATCCCGCCCACCACATTGCGCAGCGTGGTCGTGGTCAGCTGTTCCACGGCAACGATGTAGTTCTGGATCTCATAGGTGGCGGCCTTGGGGTCAGTGATCTGGAAGTAGACGACCGTGTCGATGGAGACCACCAGGTTGTCCTCAGTGATCACAGGCTGGGGCGGGAAGGAGACCACCTGTTCGCGCATGTCCAACATCGGAAGCAGCCGGTCGATGAACGGCACCAGCAGCGTAAGGCCGGGACCCTGGGTGCGCTGGTACTTTCCGAGCCGTTCGATAATGCCAGCCCGGGCCTGGGGAACGATGCGGACGCTTTGAGCGAGCACCACCACCACGAAGGCCACGAGCGCCAGGAGTACCACGATTACGACAATTTCAGGCATGTCTGCCATCCGTCCTTTTGGGTTGCGGGTCAGTCTTCACGGGTCTGGGGATCATCCCACTGAATGCTGGAGGTCGGCTTCAGGTAGACGGTGGCTCCGTCCACCGATTCCACCACTGCGGGGGTGCCAGGCTCAATCTGGAACGGTCCGGCCGCGCGGGCTGTCCATGTATCACCGTCAACCTCGGCCAGCCCGGATAGCTCCGTGACGGCTTCCAGGGCCTGAGCTTCCATGCCCGCCATGCGGTCAATATTGGTCAGCTGCTCGGCCGAGCCCTTCTTCAGGTGCTTCAGAGCAATGGGCCGCACCGCACCCAACATCAGCAGAGCGGTCACCGAGCCCACCACCACCTGCATCCAGAGTTCGCCACCGGCCAGTGAGACCATCATGGCGGCCAGTGCGCCCACCGCGAGCATGAGGAACATCAGGTCCAGCAGAAAAGACTCGACGACGGCGAGCACGAACGTCAGTGCCAGCCACGCCGCCCAGAGGTTTTCGCCGAACCACTCGATCATGCTCAACCTCCCGGTTCTGCGGTCCCGGCGTACTCCCAGACCTTGTCCACCAACTGTAGCGAGCAGAACCGGGCAACGTCGAGGTTGTCCCTGCGCGGTGGGCAGACCGGACCTTCGGCGGGCGGCCCCGCCACCATACATTAGTCCGATAATCTACATTATGTCAGGTTGTCGGGAGGGCGAGGGCGATCATTCGCAGTATGGAACCGAGGGCACACAACCTCGACAAGGTTTTTTGGTGTGGCCGAGGCGTCGTCGACCGTGACTGTAATCTGGCTGCATGGTCTCCGCTGCACTCTTGCTTACCGATGCCGTGCTGGTGGTGCTGTTCGCGATCGCCGGCAATTACGCGCATGACAGTGGGCTCTCGGCAGCGGCCGTCAGCGGCACCGCCTGGCCGTTCCTGGCCGGACTTGTCCTGGCCTGGCTGCTGAGCTCATCGTGGACGCGGCCCTCTCAGGTCTGGCCCGCCGGGGTGGTCGCAGTAATCCTTACCGTGGTGGTGGGCCTGTCGCTGCGGGTGCTCTTCACCGACGGTGGTGCTGAGCTCTCCTTCATCCTGGTGGCCACGGGCACACTGGGCGTTCTTCTGCTGGCCCGTCGGCTGGTCACCGCGCGCTGGCTGGCTGCGGCGCAGCCCGAGGCCGCGGACCCTCGGTGACTCTGCCCAAACCTTCGGCTTATGTCCAGAGAGTCTCCAGGCAGATGTCGCTAACGTAGGAATGGTTCGAAGCACGCCGCGTCAACCTCACCGTTCAAGGAGGACGCCATGAAAGCTGTGACCTGGCAAGGAACCCGCAAAGCCTCTGTCGAGACCGTTCCGGACCCCACCATCCAACGGCCCAATGACGCCATTATCGAAGTCACCTCCACCGCTATCTGCGGCTCCGACATTCACCTCTTCGAAGTCCTGGGTCCCTTTATGACTCCAGGAGACATTGTTGGCCATGAGCCGATGGGTCGCGTGGTGGAGGCGGGGCCGGACAGCAATCTCCGGCCGGACGACCGAGTGGTGGTTCCCTTCCAGATCGCCTGCGGCGACTGCTTTTTCTGCGCCAAGGGGCTGCAGACCCAGTGCGAGACCACCCAGGTCCGCGACCAAGGCTCCGGGGCACCGCTGTTCGGGTACTCCCAGCTGTACGGCTCCGTCCCCGGGGCACAGGCCCAGTACCTGCGTGTGCCGCATGCCGACTATGGCCCGATCAAGGTCAGTGATGAGCTGCCGGACCACCGGTATCTGTTTCTCTCCGACGTCCTGCCCACCGCCTGGCAAGCCGTGGCCTACGCTCACCGCTCCCCCGGAGACTCGGTGGCGGTACTGGGGCTGGGCCCCATCGGACAGTTCGCCGCACGCATCGCGCAGCATCAGGGACTGACCGTCTACGCCATTGATCCGGTGCCCGAACGCCGGGAGATGGCAGCCCGGCAGGGCATCCTGGTCCATGACAATACTGACGCCTCACTGACCGCGATCCGTGAGGCTACCCAGGGCCGCGGCCCCGACGCCGTGATCGATGCTGTGGGGATGGAAGCCCACGGCGACGCGCAGTCCGCTTTTGCGAAGTTCGCCCAACGGACAGTGCAGTACCTGCCCGACAAGCTCGGGCAGTCAGTGATGGGCAAAGCTGGAATGGACCGACTGGCTGCGCTGTACACCGGAATTGATCTGGTCCGCCGCGGAGGCACATTGAGTCTTTCCGGGGTCTACGGGGGTCAAGCCTCCCCCCTGCCGATGCTTTCGCTGTTCGACAAGCAGATCCAGATCACTATGGGCCAGGCCAACGTCAAACGGTGGGTGGACGATCTCCTCCCGCTGGTTGAGGACCCCCGTGATCCGCTCGGGGTGGACGATTTCGTGACCCACCGTCTCCCCCTGGACCGAGCCCCGGAGGCCTACGAGATGTTCCAGAAGAAGGCAGACGGGTGCATCAAGGTCGTCCTGGAACCACAACCCGTGCGCTGAGACCGCCGCCGCTGACATCAAAGGAGCATTATGACTGACAAAGCACAGCACGACCCCCGGACCAAACATCACGACCATGACCTACCCGCCCATGCCGACACCGGCCAGCCAGGGCTGACCTCAGAGATGAGCCCCCGGCCCGACCACGGTGAAGACAGCTATGTGGGCTCCGGCCGACTGAAGGGCAAACGGGCCCTCATCACCGGAGGCGACTCCGGAATCGGACGCGCGGTGGCCCTGGCTTATGCCCGCGAGGGCGCTGATGTGGCCATTGGCTACCTCCCTCAGGAGCAGGCAGACGCTGAGACTTCAGCGGACCTCATTCGTGAAGCGGGACAGAAGCCGGCACTGTGTCCGGGGGACCTCACTGAGCAGGGGGCGGCCGAGAAGCTGGTCCAGACCGCGGTTGAGGAACTGGGCGGGCTCGACGTCGTGGTGCTCAATGCGGCCTATCAGCGCGCGCGCACTGACTTTGCCGACACCCCTATGGCAGAGGTCGAGAAGGTCTTCGGCACCAACTTGGTCTCGCATATCGCCGTAGCCCAAGCCGCGGTGCCCCACTTGCAGCCGGGTGCCTCGATTATTACGACCACCTCGATCCAGGCTGCCGGGCCTGCTCCCCCGCTCTTCGACTACGCCATGACGAAGGCCGCCCAAGTTGCCTTCACCGAAGTGCTGGCCACCGAGCTGGGCACCAAAGGCATCCGGGTCAACGCGGTGGCTCCGGGGCCCATCTGGACTCCCCTGATTCCAGCCACAGGTTTTCCTGAGGACAAAGTGCAGGAATTCGGGCAGGACACCCCCACCGGCCGACCGGGTCAACCGGCCGAGCTTGCTGGGGCCTACGTGTACCTGGCCTCGGAGCAGGCCAGCTACACCTCTGGCGCGGTGATTCCGGTCACCGGGGGCAAACCATTTACAGGAGGATGAGAATTATGGCTGAGCAGAAACGTTCCAGCGTCAAGGACGAAGAGCTCTATGAAAAGCTCCGCGAGGAGCAGGGGTATTCCAAGGAGAAGGCCGCACGCATCGCCAACTCCGCGAATCAGGAGGGGCGCTCCACCCAAGGGAAGAAGGGAGGCACGTCCCCTCAGTACGAGGACTGGACGGTGGAGGAGCTCCGCGATCGAGCCAAGGAGCTCGACCTCACCGGCTACTCCCAAAAGAACAAGGATGAGCTGATCGACATGTTGCGCAACCACTGACTCTGCGTCAGTTACGGCAATGGGAGCGGATTCAGATGCGAGACCGCCAGGTTTCCGTTCCGTGAGTCCAAGTAGTAAAGCTGTGCGACCACCGGCTTATCGGACTCGACCATGAGCCCGTAGGGACGGTCGAGGCGGACCGCTTCCGGGTCGATCAGATCATTGATGCGCTGGTGCTTGACGCGCTGGGAATCGACCAGAATCTCGTAGGGTCCCACCGGCTCCGCGTCCTCGTAGTACACGGTGAGCTCTACGCAGGCTGGCTCGTTCCCCGTGTTGAGCAGGCACAGCGTATTCCGTGAGGTGAAGTCCGGTTCGAACCCGGTGCTTCGACTGGGGGTGAACCCGGCTGAAAACACCCACCTCCTGCCTCCCCAGCCGCTGGCAGCGTCGTTCTCGTTCTTCCACGACAGGGCCATCACATCTCCTCACCGAACAGCTCGCGCAGGTAGTCGTTCATGTACACAGCTTCGGGGTCCAAAGTCTTGCGGATGGCCTGAAATGAGTCCCACTGCGGATACAGCGCCGCCAGCTCAGGCCCCTTGAGCCGGTGCTTCTTCCCCCAATGAGGGCGACCTTCGAACCTCCAGAACAGGGGTTCAACGTCATCGAAGTACCGCTGGAACGGCAGGGTGTTGTTTTGCAGCAGAGCGATCGTCATTGACGGCGCTCCCCGCCGGTACTCCGCCTCAGTATTCGACAGCATTGCGTGATCAGGGGCAATTGTGCGCACCAGCACCCGCCAACCCACCTCAGCGCGGTGCGCTGATTTCACCCGTTCCCGTACATAACGGAAGGCCGTAAGTTCCGGATCGAACGGGAGCATGTACTCCATCTCCTCAAAGCGGAGCATCCGATCGTTGGGAATAATTTCATAATTGGGTCCGGTGACGTCCTTCTTCAGTTCGCTGTAGGGCTCGCCCCGCGGCGTCAGCTCCGGCTCATCGCCGGGCTTATTAAGAGTGCGCACCTGGGCGAGGTCGCTGCGCGGATACCAATAGAAATCCATGCTGCGATTCGTGCTGACCAGCTCGGCGTAGTTCTCCAGCACCCAATCAATGTGGGTGATCCAGTTCAGCCGGTGAAGGTGATGAGCTTCCTCCACCCGTAGGGTCAGGGAGGTCAGGACGCCCAGCGACCCCAACGAGACCTGCACGGCACGCAGCAGCTGGTCGGCATCCAGGTCCTCACGCGGGACGCCGGCGTCGAGGCCGAAGGGCATCTCCACTCCCCTGCCATTGACCAGGAGGCCGCCCAGGACAGTCGAGGAGAGATTTCCCAGCGTAATGCCCGACCCATGAGTACCAGTGGAGACGGCGCCAGCGATGGACTGATAGTCCACATCACCGAGGTTCTCCATGGCCAATCCATGCTGGGCCAGCTGCTCCCCCAGGTCCCGCAGACCTGTCCCCGGTAGCACTTTGGCCCAGCCGGCCTCGGCATCGACCTCGGTCATCCCCGTCAGCTTGTCCAAGGAGAGCAGCACATCCGCGGTGCTGAAAATGGGGGTCGAGGAATGACCCGATCCCACCGGACGCACCGTCGCCCCGCGGCTGGCGGCCCGTGTGACCACAGTGCGCAGCTGCTTGACGCTCTTCGGGGCAGCGATGGTCGCCGGAGTGCAGCTGATCGACCCGGACCAGTTCCTAAATTCCTGTGCCACTCATCACTCCCCCGCCTAGGACTGAGCGGCTGCGTCTGCTGTCGCTTTGTCTTTGGTGTACTCCAGCTGACCCAAGCTGCCGGACAGCACATCCTCCGCGGTGACCTGATGGTCCTTCACCGAAGAGGTCCATCCGCCCCACTGAGCAGCATCCAAGGAGTCGCCGTTGTGGCCGAGACTCTTCAGCCGCTGGTTTTCGGCATCAGTGAAGTCCTGGGCAGCTAGGGGCTTGAGGTGGGCCACGTCGGCGGCGGAGAGTCCCAGTTGCTCCCCGACCCGCTTGCCGTAATCGTCATGAACCATGAAGAAGTGCCACACCATGCGTTGCTGGACATCGGGCTCGCAATCTGAGAGCAGCGTGCCCATGACCGTGACAAGCTCATCGCGCTCCCAATCTTCGATGGTGCTGTACCGCCCACGAGCCTGGACGTAATCGTTGGTGCGCTCAATGGTGGACTGCTGGACTTGGCCACTGACCTGGGGCGGATTGTGCGGCTTTCTTGGCGCCTCCTGAAGCCCGTTGTGCATGCTGGGTTCGTAGTTGACATGGGAATTCTGCCCCGGTGCTATATCCGTGTGGTAACTCATCGGACCACCGCGTTGGTGAGTGTGGACTTTTCCGTTAACGCCCTGGGGGAAATTCACCGGAAGCTGCAGGTAGTTCGGGCCCACTCGGTAGCGCTGGGTATCGGAGTAACTGAAAGTGCGACCAACCAGCATCTTGTCGTCTGAAAAGTCCAGGCCGTCCACTAGGACGCCGGTGCCCATGGCGATCTGCTCGTTCTCATTGTGAAAGTCCTGAATATTCCTATTCAGGGTCATCGTTCCGACGTGTCTCAGCGGGAAATCGTCTTCGGGCCAGATCTTGGTGTCGTCCAGCGGGTCCCACTCAAGTTCTGGGTGGGCGTGGTCCTCCATGAGCTGCACATACAGATCCCACTGTGGGAAGTCCCCGCGTTCGATGGCTTCGTAGAGGTCCTTCGATGCCGATCCCAGTTCCTGGGCCTGGACATTGGCCGCCTCACCCTCGGTCAGTGAGGCCACCCCTTGGCGGGGCAACCAGTGATATTTCACCAGGACGGTCTCACCCTGATTGTTGACCATCTTGTAGGTGTTGACACCGAAACCTTCCATATGACGGTAGGTCGCTGGTATCCCCCGGGGGCTGAACAGATGCGTGAGCATGTGCATTGACTCTGGAGATTGGCTCATGAAGTCAAAGATGCGGTTGGGCTCCTGCCGAAAGGTGATCGGATCGGGCTTCAACGAGTGGATCACATCGGGGAACTTCAGGGCGTCCCGGATGAAGAACACCGGCAGATTGTTGCCCACCAGGTCCCAGTTCCCGTCCTCGGTGTAGAACTTCACGGCGAAACCGCGCGGATCCCGGGCGACTTCTGTGGAGTCCCGGCCACCAATGACAGTAGAGAAGCGAACCGCCAGTTCCGTGGTCTTCCCTGGTTCCTGAAAGAGTCGAGCCCGGGTGTAAGTCGATGCTGGCTCATCACCGATCTTGCCGGTGGCCTCGAACTCGCCGTAGGCCACGAACCCGCGGGCGTGAACCACACGTTCCGGGATGCGTTCGCGATCGAAGTGGCTGATCTTCTCCAGGAAATGGTAGTTCTCCAGCGTGGCCGGCCCTCGAGAGCCGACCGTGCGCTGATCTTGGTTGTTCGGCACCGGGTGACCCTGGCGGGTAGTGAGTATTGGGTCGTCAGTCATAGCACTCCTTTGTTCCCCATGTGGTGGGACGGACATCCTCAGCCTAACCTTTTTACGAGTATCTCAAAAAAGTGATAGCCCCTGATGAGGCAGCCTCCGCCGCGGTCGAAGCTGAAGGGAGACCGTGGCTCACTCCTCGGACAGCGTTGCATGGTCGGTGCGGAAGACTCTGGGGCGAGCATAGGCATGAACCCGATGCAAATGCTCCCGCTGGTCATCCGCAGCCTCGATCAGCTGCTCGAACACTGCACGATCCACTCCGAGCTCCGCAGCATAGTCAGAAAGCACCTCCCACCCTTGACGCTTGGCGGTGACAGCTCCCAACATCAACTCGGTCTCCAGCACCAAAGCCGCCGGAGACCGCTTCAACGGCCTGGCATAGGGTTTGACCCTGCTCAGCCGCTCCCCCAGCCACAGCGCCGGGGCGGCCACTGCCGGGCGCGAAAACCCCTGACTCTGGATAAGCCGGCTCAGCCACTGATGTTCTGAGCCGACAGCTTCTGCCACCTGGGACAGCTCCGGGTAGACAGGCGTGTCCTCAAAAGCGGCTGCCATCGCTTGGATGCGATTCAGTCCTGCGGTCGCACCTGCCAGATGATCAGCCATGTAGCTGCGCAGCAGGCCGGTATCGATCCCGGAGGGAAGCTGATGGTCCTCAGCCGGCAGCGGGTGTTCGGTCAAGGCGGATATGCTGCGGGGGCGCAGCGGGATCGAGCCGCGTCCGGCTCCGTCTGCCATAGCCTCCAACATCTCGCTCAAAGCCTCGGTGCCGGAGTATTCCGGATTCCATCCCAATGTGGACCGGGCACGTGAGATGTCCATAATCGGTGCCCGGCGTGCCATTTCCAGCCACCCCTCATCCATGGGCAGCAGCCGTGCGCGGTGAAGTGATCTGACCAGCGGCTTCAGTGGCGCAAACGGTACAGTGATGCTGGCTTTACCCTCGCGACCCGAAATCACAGAGGCGAGTGCTTCACCGGTGAGCACATCATCGGCGGCAATATTGAATGCGCCCCGAGCGCCCTGAATGACCGCTTCGGCATAGGCCTTGGCGACGTCGCGGGCGTGTACTGCCTGAGCTCGGATGCCGCTGGGCATAGGCACCACCGGTGGCCGCACCATGGTCAAAAGTTGCACCGGGGCCAGGTGTCCCAGGAAGTAGCGCTGAATCTCCGATCCCGACCCGGCCTGGAAGATCAGTCCGGGACGGAGCCGCGCCAGGGCTGTTCCCGGATGCTGCGCCTCAAACGCATCCATCACTCGCTCTTGGGCTGCTTTGTCCTCGCTGTAGTGCGAGCCGGGGATGCCCTCCGTGGGCCAAGATTCGTCACGTGGGTGATCATCCTCCACTGGAGAATAGGCCCCCACGGAGGAGGCCACCGCTATTCTCTCCACACCAGCCTCGGCTGCGGCCTGAAGGACGTGCTTAGTCCCGTGGACATTCACCCGGCGCAGCAGCTCCCGCTGGGAATTTGGCTGAATCAGCCACGCCAGATGGATCACCGCATCTGCACCGGAGAAAAGCTCGGTCAGGGCTGCTGTGGACTCCGGGTGCTGGATATCCACGCTGTCCCACTCCGCATGGCAGAACGGTTCAGCCTCAGCATCCGGCAGACGTCGGGCAAGCCCAAGAATTGAGGTGATCTCCGAGCGGACAGAGAGTTCCTCCAGCACGGCAGAACCGACGTTTCCAGTAGCTCCCACAACAACGACGCGCATATGCTCTCCTCCCCTGGCGTGTTTGCTCTCTTATTCAGCCGACCACGCTGACCTGAGCTTTCCCCGGACAGCGGCTGCGTGTGTGGTGCCTGCAGAGGGAATGGGAGCGTCTCCAGGGTGGGACATAAGCTCTGCATTGCTATCGAATCTATGTTCGAATACGATGGGTGCTCCGCGCTTCCCATCAGGTTCGCGCCATGATGCTAGGAGCCTGACAATGACAGCACATCTTCATTCTCCCTCCGCACCGTTGGAGCTGCGGCAACGCTTCGGCTCACCTCCTACGGTGACACGGTTGGTCTCGGCAGAAACAGCTGCGGCCTATGCACAGAGGAGGTCATCCGAAGAGGTCACCGAACCGTCTGCAGAGCGGATCACCGAGCATGTGGACGTGGTCCTCAGTGAGCGGGGCCTTCCGGTGCACTTGTGGTGGCGCGAACGTGGTTATGACGTGATCGCCGAACCTCTCCGCTGGTTCGCACGCCGCCGTTGGTGGGCTGAGGACGCCCGCGCCGAACGAGGACGGGCCGGTTTGGTGTCCCAGGAGGTGTGGCGGATTCAAATACAGGACCCGTGCACCGCGGAGCGGAGCACCGTGGATCTTGGCAGAAGTGTGCCGGCTGAGCGGTGGCGGCTGCTGCGCATCCACGCGTCTCCGCAGGAGACCGAGGCGGTGGAATGACCTTCACCCACCTCCATGTGGCAAGCTGCTTCTCGAGCCATTACGGCACAGCCACCCCTGGGGAGCTGGCAGCGGCCGCAGCCGCCGGAGGAGCCGAAGCCTTGGCCCTGACCGACCGGGACGGCCTCTATGGGGCAGTCCAACATATTGATGCCTGCACTGAGCACGGATTGAAGCCCCTTCTGGGAGCAGACCTTGCGGTGAAGGATCATGGACGTGTCACTGTGTTGGCCCATGGCAGCAAAGCCGGTTACACCGCGCTGTGTCAGGCCGTCTCAGCCGCCCATGAGGGCACCTCGGCGGTCACCAGCGGCCCGGAAGTGGCACTTTCCCGTGCGCGCCTGGCACAGCTGTCACTGCCTGCCAGCTCTGAGTCACCTCGGCTGTTCATCCTTTTGGGGGTCGAATCCGATATTGGCAGACTGGCGGCGGCCCGAGACTACCGTGGAGCCAGGACAGCACTGCGGCAATGGCGCCAGGCACTCGGGGCGGCGGTCTATGTGGAACTTGTCTCTCATCTGGCTCCCCCGGGTGAGGAACTCTCCACCGCCCATGCCGCCCGCATGCTCTCGGCTGCGGCCGCCTGCCGGGTCCCCACAGTACTGACCAATGCGGTACGGCTGCGCCGTGCCGATGAAGCGGCCACAGCAGATGTGCTGGATGCGGTGCGTGTACTCAGCAGTTTGGATTCCGCGCCCTTACAGCCCAATGACCAGGGCTGGCTCAAACCTGAAGCTGAGATGCACCGCCTCGCCGCAGAGATCTGTGATGCCAGTACAGTGGCTGCCGATCCGGAAGACATTCTCTCTGTCACCGAGGAATTGGCCCGCAGCTGCCAGCTCGACCCCACAGAACATATGACATACGGGGTGCCGAAGATCCCGGAGGCACACGTGATCGGCATTGCGCGGCCTGCAGATGAGGAACTGCGGTTTCGGTGCGAACAGGGTCTCGGCCAGCGGCTGGCGGAACCTCAGGTTCGTCAGCGGCTGGAACACGAGTTGGCGATCATCGAAGAGCTGGGATTCTCCTCCTATTTCCTCACTGTCGCGGAGGTCGTGCGGCTCATCCATGAGCTCGGTGTGCGGTGTGCAGCCCGCGGCTCTGGGGTCTCCTCCCTGGTGGTCCATGCTTTGGGGATCAGCCCTATCGACCCTCTCTCACATGGGCTGATCTTTGAGCGGTTTCTCTCCCAGCGCCGTGCCACGCTGCCCGATATTGACATTGACGTGGAGTCTGCGCGACGCCACGAGATCTATCAGCGAGTCTTTGACCGGTTCGGCAGAGAACGAGTGACTCTGATGAGCATGCAGAATGCTTATCGGATCCGCGGAGCGGTCCGTGATGCGGGCATGGCGCTGGGGCTTCCTGATGAGGAGCTTGATCAGCTGGCAGAAATCATGTGGCGCTTCCCCGCCCGGGAGTTCCGGCAGGCATTGGAAGAGAAGCCGGAATTGAAACAGCTGGCTCAACGCATTGAGACCGAACGGGTCTCCGGGCGGACGCAGTTGGATCTGCTGGTGGATCTCACCGAACGTCTCGACCGCCTCCCCCGGCACATCTCCACCCATCCCTGTGGGGTGATCCTGGGTGACAAAGACCTGCTGCGGCTCACACCTGTGCAGCCCAGCGGTGTCACCGGCCTGCCGATGAGCCAATTCGGCAAAGATGATATGGATTCGGCAGGCTTCATCAAACTCGATATCTTGGGTGTGCGCATGCAGTCGGCCATCGCGCACTGCCTGAGCGAGATAGAACGCACCAGCGGTGAACACATCGATCTCAATACGATCAGTTTTCAGGATCAGAGGACCTTTGACCTGATCCAATCCACCCACACCCTGGGTTGTTTCCAAATTGAGTCGCCGGGTCAGCGGGAGCTGATTGGGAAACTCATTCCAGCCTCCCTGGAGGACCTGATCCTCGATATCTCCCTCTTTCGCCCCGGACCCATGGGGGCAGGGATGGTCAGGCCGTTTCTCGAGCGACGCCACGGCTTTGAATCCATTCGCTATCCACATCCCGATCTCATCCACATCTTGGAGGAGACCTGTGGCGTCATCGTCTATCACGAGCAGGTGCTGCGTATCTTCGACACCATGACCGACTGTGGCTTGGCCACTGCGGATGTGCTGCGTCGCGCATTGTCCCAGGAGCACACAAGCGCCGAGGTGGAGTCTTATTTCCGCACCAGGACAGCAGCGCGCGGGTATGGACAGGAGGTGATCGATCAGGTGTGGCGTCAGTTGGCCAGCTTCGGCTCGTTCGGTTTCTGCAAGGCCCATGCTGCTGCGTTCGCTGTCCCCACCTACCAGTCCGCATGGCTGAAAACCCATTATCCGGCTGCTTTTATGACCGGGCTGTTTGAACATGACCCTGGGATGTATCCCCTGCGGCTGCTGGTCGCGGAGGCGCGCCGCCTCCAGATTCCCCTGCTTCCGATGGACGTGAACCGATCGAAGGGGCACTACCGGCTGGAGAAGCTTCCGACGACCCCTCCCCTGGAGCCCCCGGCAGATCCCACCTGGGGGATTCGCATGGCGCTGACGACGCTCAAAGGGATCTCCGCCGCTGAGATACGGCGCCTCGAAAAAGAACAGCCCTTCCACTCACTGGCCGATCTGCGGGACCGCGCCAAGCCACGGTTCAACACCATGAAGTCTCTGGCAAAAGTGGGGGCGCTGGACTCTTTCCTCTCCGCGGGAACAGCTCGCAACCGGCGCAATGACCTCTTCGCGTGGATCGAGCGCACTGGCCAGCGGAAAGCTCAGCAGAGACGCCCCCCTCTTGCGGCGGGGCAGCTGGCTCTGCCACTGACAGATACGGAGACCAGCAACCTTCCTGCCAGCCGACCGGGCCCGACTGACACCGAAGTGCTGGCCACCGAACTGGACCTGACCAGTGTGGACCTCACAGATCATGTGATGAGCGTGCACTGGGAGCAGCTGACCCGCGCAGGTGTCACCTTTGCTAAGGATCTGCTGCACCAGCGCAGTGGTGCCACTGTGTGCGTGGCGGGGATCCGAGTCGCTACCCAAACGCCTCCGATGGCCTCAGGCAAACGAGTGGTCTTCATCTCCTTGGACGACGGTACCGGGGTGGTGGACTTGTCCTTCTTCGAAGAAGGTCAGGCTCACACAGGCGAGGCCCTGTTCGCAGCCAGAATGCTCATGGCGGAGGGCACGATACGCCGCACCGGCCCCCGAGCGGTCACCGTTCAGGCCACCCGGGCCTGGGACTTGCAGGAGTCCAGCAGCTGAGCCTTGACGAACACGCTGATGCTCTCCCTCACACACGCAGGCGCCCCACCTGGCCGCAGCCAGACGGGGCGCCTGCGTGTGATGCTAGGGCGAGGGCCGGACCTCTAATGTCCGGGGTCGGCCCGCCCGCAGGTTCAGCCGGTCACTTGCTGTCGACCAGCTGCCGAAGCACATACTGGAGAATGCCGCCGTTGCGATAGTAATTGGCCTCACCGGGAGTATCGATGCGAACCACTGCATCGAACTCCACAGCAGAACCGTCTTCCCGAGAAGCGGTCACATGCACCGTCTCCGGGATCTCACCGTCGTTGAGCTTGGTGATGTTGGAGATGCTGAAGGTCTCGAAACCGGTCAGTCCCAGCGTCTCTGCAGACTCCCCTTCGGGGAACTGCAGCGGCAGCACACCCATACCAATCAGGTTCGAGCGGTGGATCCGTTCGAAGGACTCCACGATCACCGCCCGGACCCCCAGCAGGCTGGTGCCTTTGGCGGCCCAGTCGCGGGATGAGCCGGAGCCGTACTCCTTGCCGCCCAGGACCACCAGCGGAATGCCAGCCTCCTGGTAGTTCATCGCCGCATCGTAGACGTAGGCCTGCTCACCGTCCTTGGTGAAGTCACGGGTGAAACCGCCTTCGACGCCGTCGAGCAGCTCGTTCTTGATCCGGATGTTGGCGAAAGTGCCGCGGATCATGACCTCATGGTTGCCGCGCCGCGAGCCGTAGGAGTTGAAGTCTTTGCGCTCCACGCCGTTCTCCAGCAGGTACCGCCCCGCAGGAGTGTCAGACTTGAAGGACCCAGCCGGGGAGATGTGGTCGGTGGTCACCGAATCGCCCAGCTTCAGCAGCACCCGAGCTCCTTCAATGTCGCTCACTGGTGCCGGCTCCAGCTCCAAGCCCTCGAAGTAGGGGGCTTTGCGCACATAGGTGGAGTTCTCATCCCAGGTGAACGTGTCTCCCTCCGGGGTGTCCAGTGACTGCCACCGGTGGTCGCCGTCGAAGATCGAGCCGTACTTGGAGGTGAACATCTCCGTGTCGATGGAGTCCTCAATGATCTTCTCGACCTCAATGGGGTCGGGCCAGATATCGCGCAGATACACATCTTCTCCCTCCGAGTTCTGACCGAGTGGGTCGTTCTCAAAGTCGAAGTCCATAGTGCCTGCCAGAGCGTAGGCCACCACCAGCGGAGGTGAGGCCAGGTAATTCATCTTCACATCGGGGTTGATTCGACCTTCGAAGTTGCGGTTGCCCGAGAGCACCGAGGTCACAGCCAAGTCCTGCTCCTGTACGGTCTTGGAGATCTCTTCCTCCAGCGGACCGGAGTTGCCGATGCAGGTAGTGCAGCCGTATCCCACCACGAAGAACCCGATCTTCTCGAGGTACTCAATCAGCCCGGACTTTTCGTAGTAGTCGGTGACCACCTTGGATCCGGGTGCGATCGATGTTTTCACCCATGGCTTCTGCGTCAGCCCTTGGGCGACCGCGTTGCGCGCCAGGACTCCGGCTGCCAGCATCACGTTCGGGTTGGAAGTATTGGTGCAGGAGGTGATCGAGGCGATCGACACCGCACCGTGGTCCAGATTGAACTCGCGCCCATCGGGCATCGCCACCGGGACGGGATTCGACGGACGGCCCACCACAGGTTCAGCATTGGGGTCCATCTGCCGCGGCTTATCCGCCGGGTCCTGAGTCTCATCCGGGGTGTGGGAGGGAGCGTCAGAGCCGGGGAAAGACTCCGCTGACGCTTCGTCGGCCTTGCCGTTGATCGCGTCGCTGACGGCGGCGGTCTCTTCGGCGACGTAGTTGTGGATGTCCTTGCGGAACTGTTCCTTGGCATCGGTGAGCTCAATGCGGTCCTGAGGACGCTTCGGGCCCGCGATGGAGGGCACCACAGTGGAGAGGTCCAGCTTCAGCTGCTCGGAGAAGCGAAGCTTCCGCGCCGGGTCGTGCCACATCCCCTGCTCTTTGGCGTAGGCCTCGACCAGTGAGAGCTCCTCCTCGGTGCGTCCGGTCAGCCGCAGGTAGTTGATGGTGACCTCATCGATCGGGAACATCGCCGCAGTGGAACCGAACTCCGGAGACATGTTTCCGATGGTGGCACGGTTGGCCAGTGGCACCTCGGCCACACCCTCGCCGAAGAACTCGACAAACTTGCCCACCACGCCATGCTCACGGAGCATCTGGGTGATAGTGAGCACCACGTCGGTGGCGGTGGCGCCAGCAGGTATCTGGCCGGAGAGCTCAAAGCCCACCACACGAGGGATGAGCATCGAGATTGGCTGACCGAGCATAGCGGCCTCAGCCTCGATGCCGCCGACTCCCCAGCCCAGCACGCCGAGGCCGTTTTCCATGGTGGTGTGCGAGTCGGTTCCGACGCAGGTGTCCGGGTACGCCCGCAGCGACCCGCCGACCTCCCGGGTCATCACCACGCGGGCCAGGGACTCGATGTTCACCTGGTGCACGATGCCCATACCGGGAGGGACGACTTTGAAATCGTCAAACGCGGTCTGACCCCAGCGCAGGAACTGGTAGCGCTCTCCATTGCGCTGGTACTCGATATCCATGTTGCGTTCAATGGCATCGGCGTTGCCGAAGGAGTCAATCTGAACGGAGTGGTCGATGACCATCTCAGCCGGTGCCAAAGGGTTGATCTTGGCTGGGTCGCCGCCGAGATCAGCCACGGCCTCACGCATGGTGGCCAAGTCCACCACGCAGGGCACGCCGGTGAAGTCCTGCATCAGGACCCGCCCGGGGGTGAACTGGATCTCGGTGTTTGGCTGGGCTGTCTCGTCCCACTGCCCGAGGGCTTTGATGTGCTCAGCGGTGACATTCTCACCGTCTTCAGTGCGCAGGAGATTCTCCAGCAGCACCTTCAAGCTGTACGGGAGGGATTCGTGACCCTCAACCGTGTTGAGTCGAAAGATTTCATAATCGGCGCCGTCGACGTTGAGTACGCCTTGTGCTCCGAAACTGTCCACTGTGCTCACGCTTAGACTCCTTAGTCTTGTTGGAGGGCTGCCACAGCGCTTGGGTGCGCGCTCATCGCTCACCATCCTACTCATACCGCTGGGCCGGGCGGCTTAGGTGAGGCTCACCGCCGACACACACCCTTCAGGAGCGTTCGAACAGGGCGACCGATTCCATGTGGTGGGTGTTCGGGTAGAGGTCCAGCAGCGCAATATCCTTCAGGACCCATCCGAGGTCACAGAGTGCTTTGGCATCGCGGGCAAAGGACGCCGGGTCACAGGAGACATAAATGATCTGTCCCGGGTTTGCGGCGTCGATCCCGGTCAGGACTCGCTTATCGGCACCGGCACGCGGCGGATCCAGCACCACCAGATCGGTAGTGGTCAGTCGGCTGGCAGTGCTCTCGGCGGTCGCCTGCACGACCTCCACGTGGCTCATGCCGGCGAACAGTGCCCGCGCGGCGTCGGAGGTCGGCGATGCGGCCTCTACCGAGAGGACCTGACCTGCTGGTCCCGTCCTGGAGGCGGCCCAGGCAGTGAAGAGCCCGGCACCGGCGTAAAGGTCGATGGCCGATCCGCCAGGTGGCAACTGCGCCATGCGGTCCACGGTGCTCACCAGAGCACTGGGCGCGCTGCGGTGAATCTGCCAGAAGCCTTCCGGCGCCAAGGTCACCGCGGCGCGGCCGTTGACCGGGGTCGGCAGCGGTTCTTCGATCGTGGGCTCCCCGGTGAGCACGCGATAGTCTATGAGCGCCGGCTGCAGCTGATTGTACCGACGTGGTTTGCGGGCAGAGGCCCGTTCGGAAGCCAGAATGATGCTGGCGATGCCGGGTGTGGAATCAGCGAGGTCCAGCAGCCGTCGCTCGAGACCCGCGGCGGCCTCCGAATCGCTCGCCCCCTCCAGTCGGACGACCAGCGCCAGCGGCTGGTCCCCCCCGGGGGCCACCACATCGACGCTGCGGGCCCCGGCAAAGCTCCAGGAGAAGATGCCCGAGGCGCCCACCGACTCCACTGCCAACGGCATAGACCGCAGCGGAATCAGTTCGTGCGACCGGCTGGGTTTCATGGCCAGTGACCCCCCGGAGACACTGAAACTTGCCCGGGTGCGCCAATGCATCCCAGCGGCATCCGTCCCAGGCAGGTGCTCCACGGTGAGGTCACCTTCGGGACCCATATGCTCAGTGTCGAGAGTGGTGATATCGATGCCGCCGATCCGCTGCATGGTGCTGCGGAAGACCTGGGACTTCAGCCGTCGCTGATGGATGTCAGTGATGTGACCGTAGTCGGCACCACCCACCGGCGGCTGACCGTGATCATAGGCGCGCAGCGCGTCGGCCTGCTTCCACGGGTGGCGGCGGCGATGATCCGAGGCATCCAGCACGTCGACCGCATCGGCACGCCAGAAGCGCGAGGAGCTGGTCCCATCGGTCACCACCGCCCGCACCGTCTCCCCCGGAACCGCATGGCGGACAAAAACAACTCTGCCTTCATGCCGGGCGACACAGTGACCGCCGTGGGACATCTGTCCCACCGTCAGCGTCAGTATCTGGTGTCCGGTCATTGGGCTCGGCTCGGCTCGCGTTCCCGGGTGATCATCCATCCCAACCACAGGGCGAAGGCGTACAGCGGGACCCCCATGACGACACGGGTGACACCCAGAGCTGTCTCGTGATCAGCGAAGTACAGCGGCAGCTGCACCGCCAGGCGAGAGGCCAGCACCGCGGTGATGAGCCACGTGGCCACCGCATAGCTGCGCCGGCGCAGGGCGTCCTGCCGCCACTGCATACCCTCACCCCGGATGACGCCGAAGACCACACCCATCAGCGGCCACTTCACCGCAATGGAGGTCACCAGCGCCACAATGTAAGCGACGTTGATGAAGAATCCTGGGACGTAGTACCCGCGGGCCTCACCCGAAAAGTGCGCAAAGGCAGCGCAGATCAGCACCCCGGCCAGGCCGGAGAGAGATTGCACAAGGCTCCCCCGCTGCGCAATGCGCACCACTGCAAAGAGCACACCCACGGCGATGGCAAGAATGATGGCAAGGGGGAGGTCGCCAACAACGAGGTATGCGGTGAGGAAGCTGGTGGCAGGCAGTGCAGCCTCAATGATGCCTCGCCAGCCGCCCACCGAACCCATGACGTCGAGTGAGCCGTCCTCGCGGGTGCTCAGCCTGCGCGCTGCCGAATCCGACAGCTGCTGCCCCAGGGGTTCCTGCGAGGTCATGGGTTCTTGCCGTCGCGGGACGCGCCGGAGTCACCGCCCTGCCCGGCCGCAGCGACCCCATTTGCGCGGTTCCGCTGTGCGCTGGCGGCCACGCGCTTTGCCCCCTCCGGTGACTTAAGTTTCAGAAGTTCGCGCGGCGGGAGCGGGTCCTCCCCGCGGACCACCACGATGCGGGAGAAGAGCTCTTCGACTCCGGCGGAGGCTTTGCGGTCCAATGCCCCGCGGCCCCCGATGACCCCGCGCAGGAACCACCGGCTGCCTTCGCTGCCGATGAAGCGCGCTGCCCGCCACCCCTGACGCCCATCCTTGAGCACCGTCGGCACGCGTGCGTGCAGCTCCTTGCCGAACCGGCCCTCGAGTACTCGGGCGCGACCCTTCTGCTTGGTCACCGACTCCTGAATCTGCTCGCGCACGTCCTTCCAGACTCCGCCCGACTTAGGCGCCGAGAAGGCCTGCAGCTGAATACTGGCCTGGCCGATGGTGATGGTCAGCGACACCACGCGTTTGGTCTTCTGGTCGATGTCCAGCCGGATCTTCTGTCCCCGGGCGGCCGGAACCAGGATGGCGCCAAAGTCGAGGTAACCCTTTGAGGTGTCCACCTCCTTGGCGTCGTGTGGGCCTTGGCCCGGTGTGAACGTCGAGGCAGGGGGGCGGTTCTGCTGGGCAGGCTCTTCCGCAGCGGAGTCGGTCACTGCCTCCTGATCGCCGGTGACCGCGTCACCGTTGTCAGTGACCTCAGCTTCGGTAATCTCGACCTCAGACTCGTCAGCGTCCGACTCGGAGGCGAGGGCTTCCTTGATGGTCGCCGGCTGCTGCGGCTGATCCTTCTTCTTCTTGCCGAAGAGCATGAAACTCCTTATCGCTGGTGGGCGTACTGGTCTGGGGCCGAACTCAGGCCGCTGGATCCGAAACCGCCCACGCCGCGGGAGGTCTCGGGCAGCGTGTCGACGGGAATGAATTGTGCCTGTGCCACTTCTTGGAGGACGAGCTGGGCGATGCGATCTCCGCGGGTGAAGCTGACCGACTCGGACGGGTCGGTGTTGATCATCAGTATCTTCAGCTCACCACGGTAGCCGGAGTCCACCGTGCCCGGTGCGTTGACAATGCTGATTCCGTGCCGGGCTGCCAATCCGCTGCGCGGGTGCACCAGGCCAACCCAGCCGGAGGGTATCGCGACGGCGAGCCCTGTGGGCACCATTCGCCGCTGCCCCGGGGCCAGGGTGAAGTCTTCCGCGGTGACCAGATCAGCGCCTGCGTCGTCGGCGTGGGCGTAGTACGGCAGAGGCAGCTGGGGGTCGAGCTGCTGCAGCGGGACTGGAATGCTTTTCACGTTGTATGAGTCTACCGTCAAGCCTGCCACTCATTCTGTGGCGGACCTCAATTCCATGCGACGATAGAGCCTATGAGTGATTCGGTGCACTACGTCGAAAAGTTGTGGCCAGCGTGGTGGATCTGGGCAGCCGGGGTGATCATCGGCGCATCGTTCTCCACCATCTTCTTTCCCATTGGCACCGGCCCAGGTGTGGTGGCGCTGTTCGCGGGAGTCGCCGTCTGCACAGCGGCGCTGTGGGCAGTGACTCCTCGCATCGAAGTCACGGAGCACACACTCAAAGTAGGCCGCGCCCAGATCGAGCGCCGCTTCTTGGGGCACGTGGTCGCCCACCGCGGCGGCGCCGCCCGGGAGCAGCTGGGACCAGGGTTCGACGCGCGCAGCTACCAGTGCATACGCGGATGGATCGATCCGGTCGTCACCGCCCAGATCACCGATGATCGGGACGCGACGCCCTATTGGCTGTTTTCTACTCGACAGCCGGAGAGGCTCCTGGCGGCTCTGGGATCCGAGGAGCCGGTGCAGACCAGCGGCGTCTCAGTCAGTGAAGACTGAGTCAGTAACAGACTGAGCGCCGCCGCGGTCTTGCCGCCGGGAAGGAGGCGCGCTCAGTCCTCGCAGTCTTTGCAGACCAGGCCGTTGGGGCCCTGGATGGCCTGCGACCGGTGCCTGACCAGGAAGCAGGAGGTACAGGTGAACTCGTCGGACTGGGCGGGAAGCACACGCACCTGAAGCTCTTCGTCTGAGAGGTCGGCACCGGGCAGCTCGAATCCTTCGGCGGCCTCGGTCTCATCCTCGTCCACCACAGCGGACTGGCGGTTGGTGGAGCGGTTCTTCAGCTCTTCGATCGAGTCTTCATTGACGTCGTCGTCGTTCTTGCGCGGGGCATCGTAATCGGTCGCCATATCAGGTGCTCCAATGGTGGTTTGTGCGTGTTTCTCCCAGGTCGGTGCAGGCCCGGCACACGAGTGAGGTCGCACAGATTGTGTCGTATCACGACTCTTGTGACAAGTCGGAGTCACCAGGTTACGGGTTCCATCCTTCCAGGTGGGGTTGAGCTGCGCCCCCTTCAACTGGGGTGCACCGCGATACAGTGGCCCCAACAAGTGACCACACCACCGATTTCACACGGAGGACACTGCTGATGCAGGATCTGCGGATCGTGGGGGTCGACCCTGGGACGCAACACCAGACACCCCGGCTGCTGCTCTCTGACGGGTCCGACGCCGAGTACGGCCTCCCGGTGGATGAATCGCTGCGTGCCGCTTTGGCCCGCGCCTCCGCTCCCCGCGATCCGAAGGCGGAACCGCCGGCCCTCTCCCCGCGCGCCATTCAGGCCAGGCTCCGTGGCGGAGCCACCGTGGAGGAGGTGGTGGCAGATTCGGGGCTGAGCCGGGAGCACATCCTGCGCTACGCCGGGCCGGTGACCGATGAGCGGGCCTACCGCGCCGCGCGGGCAAGGGAAACGGTGGTGGCACGGGCCTCCACAGCTGAGCAGCATAGGTTGGCTTTCGGCGATGCGCCGGCGACCTTGGAGGCGATGGTGATGGTGCGGCTGCGTGCGATGGGGGTGACACTGGAGTCGATGAGCTGGGACGCGTGGCGGCGGGAGGACGGCCGATGGGCGGTCACCTGCAACTTTGATGCGGCCTCCTCGGAGACTCATGCCGCTGGCATCGGCCAGCAGCCACCGGCGGAGTGGACCTTCGACCCCGCAGCGCGCACGGTGCGCCCGGAGAACAAATGGGCCGAGTCGCTCAGCGCGCTGCCGCCGACCACGCGCGCCGCCGCCAGCTCCCGGCGGCTGGCCGCGGTGGACAAGCCATTCAATGTTGATGATCACCAGACCTCCCCGACTCCCGGCACTCCGGAACCGCCAGCGCAACCGGTGCCGTCCACCGGCGACGGCGCCGACCACGAGGACCTGCTAGACATTCTGCGCGCGCGCCGGGGTCAGCGGCTGGGAACCGATGCCTCGGGCGATGACAAGCTCGCCACCCTACTGACCCGTGACGAGCAACCGGTCCGTCCGCCGGCCGAGGAGCAACGCACCGACACCCTTCCCGGTCTGGAGGAGGACACAGCGGAGCCGGTGACTACCGATGACGACGGCGAGACCGACAGCACTGATGCGTGGGGATTCAGCTACGACGAAAACTCGGCAGAGGCGCCGGGTCCCTCCGCCGAGTCGGATGAGGAGGAGGCTGATCCGCCGCGGCGGAAAAAGCGCAGCTCCTCCCGGCGCCCGACGATGCCCCGGTGGGACGATATTCTCTTCGGCCACAAGGAGTAAGCCCCCTTGAGGTTTTTCAGCTGACGAATCCCCGGCCGGTGAGCTCCAGCAGCGGCACCCGCCGCTCAGCCTCAGTGAGCGAACCGTGCTGGCCCACCATCTTCAGCGGCCCCGGGCCGGTCCGTGTGGTGTGGAACAGCGCCAGCGGGGCGTGCGCCGCGACTAGCACGTCACCGATGCGATCACCCACCTGCTCCTCCACGGTGCCGAACCACCCCTTGGCGATCGCCTCCTGCCGAGTCAGCACCCAGGCCTGCTCGCCGTAGGCGTCCCGCCAGCGATCCGCGATGCCCTCCGGGTGGGCTCCCTGAGCCGCGTAGAGGTGCAGAAAACGAGGCTCGCCGCCGGTGTGCGCCACACCAGCCAAGAGGTCAGTGCGCGCGCTGAAGTCGATCCGGAACTCTTCAGCGATATTGACCATCCCGTGATCGGCGGTGAGCAGCACGGTGACCTGCTGCCCGAAATCGTGGGCGAGCCTCTGGCAGAACCGTGACGCTGCAGCGTCGAGGGCCTCCAAAGCTGTGAGCCATGCATCGGACCCTGCCCCGGTGCGGTGACCGGTCTTATCCAGCTCGTCGACGTAAAGGTACACCAGCAGCGGATCAGCGCGCCCGCGCTGCAGCCTCCCTGGGCCAGGGCGGTGGCTGCGGATCCAGTCCGCTGCCAGGGCGAACCGCTGCTCCAGGGCCTGCGCGCCGGCAAAGTCGCCCCCTCGCAGGGCCGCGTGCGTCAAGGCAGAGTCACGGAACTGTGGCCGCGAGGAGGTCACGACCCGCACCCCGGAAGCAGCGGCACGCTCAAACACGGTGGGATGGGGCTGCCACTGGAGTGGATCAAGGTCGTGGTCCCACTGACCCAGCATGTTGACCACTCGGCCCAGTTCAGGTGCGAAGACGTCATAGCCGACCAAGCCGTGCTGGCCGGTGGCCAGACCGGTGCCGAGGCTGGCCAGTGAGGCCGCCGTGGTGGTCGGTGCTCCGGTGTCCAGAACCTGGGCAGCGCGGGGGTTCCGCCAGGCGGAGGCCAGGAACCGCGCGTGCCCGGAGTGCGCCGCCAGAAGCTGGTCACCCAGCCCGTCGGCCAACACCACCACGGCGATGCTGGCCGGCGGGAGGCCAAGCCGATCAGTGAAAGGCTCCACCCCCAGCGCAGCGGCGGCCGAGGTCATCACATGCCGCAGATGCCCCCCGGCGCTCTCTGGGGGCAGCGGCACGGAACTCATCGGCACCCTCAGCGTGAGTACTTCACGGTGGCTCGGCGCAGGGCCCGCACAAAGCTGCGCGCCTCATCCACCGCGGTGTCACCCTCAGCGGTCGCGGCGATGCGCAGGCTGACATCTTCAGGGACCACCGTGCCAGTCTCCCCGTGATCGGCCACGCACTCCGGATTGCCGCAGTCTGCCGGCATCGCATCAAACCGGGCGCTGCCGGTCCAGTTGATGTTCAGCGACACCTCGGCAAGGCCGCGGTCGGGACGGAACTCATCGGGACGGCGGTGAACCTCCGAGAGAATCAGGGAGCGCAGCCGCACCACCGGAACGACTTCAGTGGAGATGCGTGCCACGACCTCCGAGGGACCGGAGGGACCGGAGTCCTCATGCTGAAACGGGCGGTCCTCCTCAGCGTCATGGTCGTCCAGGTGCGCGACCACCATGACGTCTTCAGCCAGGACCAGGACTGTGATGTGCCGGTGGACCTCTTCGAAGTCGAAATGGGTGTCAACGTGAACGATCTGCTGTTCGGGGGGACGGCCGTCGAGGGCCTCCGTTACGGTGTGGTGGACCAGGGTCGGATAAAACCCGCCGCGGTCGATGGCCTCTTTCAGAGAGACAGTGGATGTGCCCATAGCCCTCCATAGTATCGTTGGCGGCCCTGCGCATTTCCGCAGCCCCCAGGTTTCGATTCGCAGCTGACTGCCGGATTCTGGATAATGGACCGGTGCTTGAATACCAGAGCGACGGAAACGCGACATTCCATCACCGCAATGCCGCGCTGCTGTCCGTAGCCGAGGTTGAGGCGCCGGAGGTGCTGACCTCCAAACAGCTTGATCAGCGGCTCGCCGACGCTCTGAAGAGACTCAGGCTGCCCACCGGTCTGCTGCAGCGGGTGGCCGGTGTGCGCGCCCGGCGGAACTGGCGCGCAGATGGTGATGTACGTGCCGGAACGGTCCAAGCGGGGCGCAAAGCCCTCGACGCCGCGGGCGTGAACCCCGCTGAGGTGTCGATGATGATCAACACCTCAGTCAGCCGAGAGCACCTGGAGCCCTCGGTGGCCGTGGGCCTGCACCATGACTTAGGGCTGCCGAGTTCGGCCATGAACTTTGACATCACCAACGCCTGTCTGGGATTCGTCAACGCCATCACGCTGGCCAGCTCCCTTATTGATGCCGGTCAGGTCAAGTACGTGCTGATTGTCAATGGCGAAGACGCGCGTAAGGTCCAGGACGCCACCATCGCCCGGATCAACTCCCTGGAGGAGGGCCTCTCCCGCGAGGATTTCATGAGCGAGTTCGCCTCGCTGACGCTGGGCTGCGGTGCCGCCGCCGCGGTGGTCGGCCCGGCTGATGCACACCCGGAAGGGCACCGGATCATCGGCGGAGTCACCCGTGCGGCCACCCAGCACCACGGCCTCTGCGTCGGCGACCACCGGGGGATGTTCACCGACGCCCGCGGGCTGCTGGATGGAGGTCTGGAATTGGTCATGGATGCCTGGAAGGACGCCAAGGCACACTTCGACTGGCAGCAGATGGACTCCTACGTCACCCATCAGGTCTCCCAGCTGCACACCTCCTCGATCATCAAGGCCGCCAAGCTCGACAAGAAGCGTGTGCCGGTGACCTATCCCGAACTCGGCAATGTGGGCCCGGCTTCCCTGCCGATCACTCTCGCCCGCGAAGCGGATGCCGGCAGTTTGTCCGCAGGAGCCCGGGTGTTGTGCATGGGGGTCGGCTCAGGGCTCAACACCGCCATGGTTGAGATCCAATGGTGAACTGGTGGCGTCCCCTCCCGGCCCGGAGTGCGCGCCTTCCCGCGGACACGCTGACAACGACGCCGCTGCCGGGTCTGGACTCGCACTGGTCCCGCCTGGTCACCACCCAGTCCTCTGACGGCGAGCACATTTTTCACGTCCTGGACACCGGTCCGGTGCTGGAGGCTCGCGGCATCCGACCCACCGGAACCATCCTCGCCGTGCACGGCAACCCCACCTGGTCCTACCTGTGGCGAGGGGTTCTGGAGGCCTCCGTGGAGCAGGCTGGGCCGCATGCTGCCTGGAGGGTGATCGCGCCGGATCAGCTGGATATGGGGTTCTCCGACCGGCTGGCTCACCCCGAGCCGCCGTCCCCGGAAGCCTCCAGCTACCGAAGGTTCGGCCAGCGACTTGACGACCTCGACGCGCTGGGCGAGGCGCTGAACATTGACACCGACCAGCCAGTGGTGACGCTCGGCCACGACTGGGGCGGCACCATCTCCCTGGCCTGGGCGGTGCGCAACAGCGCCGTGGTGGACGCCGTGGTCACACTCAACACTGCCGTGGACCACCCGGTGCAGGAGTCGGTGCCGCCGGCGCTGCGTGCCGCAATGGCCCCCGGGGTGCTGCCCAGCTCCACGGTGCTCAGCGACGCCTTCCTTCGGGTGACGCTGGGCCTGGCCGAGGGTGGATTGCCCCAGGAAGTGGCCGCAGCGTACCGCGCTCCGTACGTCTCCCGCTACGGCCGGGGTGGCATCGGCGGATTCGTCGCTGACATTCCCGCCGCCGCCGACCACGCCTCGCGGCCGGTACTCGACGAGTATTCAGCGGGACTGCGCCGGTGGAACAAACCCGCGTTACTGATGTGGGGCCCCAAAGATCCCGTCTTCCGGGACCGCTATCTCCACGACCTCATGGACCGCCTCCCAGAGGCTGACCTGCACCGCTTCGAGGGAGCCGGGCACCTGCTGGCAGAGGACCGCGACATTGCGAAGGTGCTTTTCACCTGGTTGGGTGACACATTTCACACCACCGCTGCAGACAGCGCAGCCTCAGCTCCGGCAGCCGAAGCCAGCACCGGGCTGCACCAGCAGCTGGAGCAGATGGCGGTCTCGTGGCGGCGCGACTCCCCCGCTGTGGTGCAGCTGGCAGCCGATGGGACAGACCAACTTACGTGGGCGCAGCTGAAGTCGCAGGTCGACTCGCTGGCCACCGGGTTCTACGAACAAGGCATGCGCAGCGGCGATCGGGTGAGCCTGCTGGTGCAGCCGGGAAACCAGCTGACCGCCATTCTCTACGCTTGCCTGCGGCTCGGAGCAGTGGCCGTGGTCGCTGACGCCGGCCTAGGGCTGAAGGGCATGACCCGGGCTGTCCGCAGCGCCTGGCCCGATTGGGTCATCGGGGAAAAACCCGGCCTTGCCGTGGCCAGGGCCCTGCACTGGCCCGGCCGGCGGATCAGCGTGCAGGCCCTGGGCCCCCGAACAGCACGACTCGTCCGCGCCGAGGCGTCGGTGGAGCGGCTGCTGCGCCGCGGGACCTCACACGCATTGCAGGAGATCCCGGTACCGGGCCCGGAGGCAGCGGCGGCCATCCTGTTCACCTCCGGCTCCACCGGTCCGGCCAAAGGCGTGATCTACACCCACAGTCGGCTCGGTGCTCTGGTGGCGCTGCTGCGGCGTACCTTCGCGGTCCACCCGGGGTCGTCCCTGATCGCTGGCTTCGCTCCCTTCGCCCTGTTGGGACCCGCCATTGGGGCGACGTCGGTGACCCCGGATATGACGGTCACCAAACCCGCCACCCTGACCGCCCGCGCCGTGGCTTCGGCCGCCGCAGCCGGGGAGGCCACCATGTTTTTCGGCTCCCCTGCAGCACTGGCCAACGTGGTGGCCACTTCCGAGGAGCTGACCGCCGAGCAGACCGCGGCACTGCGCCGGATCCGGCTCGTGCTCTCCGCCGGGGCCCCCGTGCCGGTGGAACTGCTGGACCAGGTGCAGCAGCTGTTTCCCGAGGCCGAGCTGCACACCCCGTACGGGATGACCGAAGGGCTGCTGCAGACCGACATCACCCGAGAACGGATTCACACCGCAAAGGAAACCCAGCAGCACGGCGTCTGTGTGGGCCAACCTGTCGAGGGGGTGGAGTTCGCCGTGGCGCCGCTGGACGAGCTCGGCAGAGCGGCAGAAGACCTCAGCGATCCGGACAACGCGCCCGGTGTGCTCAGTGAGATCGTGGTCTCCGCGGCGCACCTGAAGGCGGGCTACGACCGCCTGTGGCTCACCGACCGGGAGTCCCGCCGTGACCGGCACCGCGGGCTGCTGTGGCACCGCACCGGGGATATCGGCCACTTCGACACCTCTGGCAGGCTATGGATCCAGGGCAGGCTCCACCATGTCATCACCACGCCTGCAGGCCCTATCGGTCCCGGAGTCGTCGAAACCGCAGTGGACGCGCTGACGGAGGTGTCACGTTCAGCAGCCGTTGGCGTGGGCCCGCGCGGAACCCAAGCCGTCGTCGTCATCCTTGAGCCCGCCCCCGGGTGCAGCCTCTCCGTGGGGGCTTCCCCGCTGGCTGTGCCGGAGGTGAGCCGTGCGGTACGCAACGCAGTGGGCGACGTCGTAGTGGCCGCGGTGTTAGTGGTGGACAGCCTTCCCACCGACATCCGGCACAATTCCAAGATTGACCGCACCGCTCTGGCTGCGTGGGCCGAAGCCGTGCTGGCCGGCGAGAGGGCGGCAGCACCATGACACGCTCACTTCCCGCTGAGGTCCTCCCCCCGTCCCGAGTTCTGGTCACGGGGGCCTCCGGTCTGCTGGGACGAAGCGTCGCCGCCCGGCTGGCCGCACTGGGCTACCAGGTGACCACCTTCCAGCGCAGTGCCTCCGCACTGCCGGAGGTCCGCGAGGTCCGCGGATCGCTCACCGATGCCCACGCTGTGCAGGAGGCGGTGGAAGGTCAGGATGCCATCATTCATATGGCCGCCAAAGTCTCGGTGTCCGGTCCCCGGGAAGACTTCGACCGGATCAACATTCTGGGCACCGAACACCTCTTCAACGCCGCGTGGGCGGCGGGGGTGGACAATGTGCTGCATGTGTCCTCGCCTTCAGTCGCCCATTCCGGAAGCTCACTTGTCGGCGCGCAGGCAGGAGTCGCCGACCCTGAACACGCCGTCGGCCACTATGCGCGGACCAAAGCGGAAGCGGAGCTGATTGCCGAAGCCCGCGGCTCGGTGGGCATCAACGTCCTCATCATGCGGCCTCACCTGGTGTGGGGCCCCGGCGACGGACAGCTGACCAAACGCATCGTTGACCGAGCCAAGGCCGGCCGGCTGCCGTTGTTGGGCACCGGAGCCGCCCTGGTCGACACTCTCTACATCGACAACGCAGTTGACGCCTTTGTCGCAGGACTGCGCCGCCTTCCTCAGATTGCGGCGCTGCCCGCCGCTGACCGCCGACTGGTGGTCACCAACGGAGAACCCCGACCAATCGGTGAGCTGATGATGGGGATCGCCGAAGCCGGTGGTGCCCGCCGACCGTCGCTGCGGGTACCCCCTGGTCTAGCCAAAGCGGCGGGGTCTGTGGTGGAGAAGGTCTGGGCAATGACCGGGCCGCACGACGACGAGCCGCCGATGACCAAATTCCTGGCAGAGCAGCTCTCCACCGCCCACTGGTTCGATCAGCGGCATACTCGCACGGTGCTCGACTGGGCGCCTCGGGTGAGCATCGACCAAGGACTGGACAATCTCGCCAGACACGTGGAACGGACCGGCGGGGTCCTGTGAGCTCCCACGTTCAGTAGCGCGAAATCGCGCGCCGCGCGGAATCGGTGCGCTGCTGCGGATTGGCGATATCCACGGTGGCGTGGAGGATGCTGACCCCCTCCGGAGAGGCCAGCAGCGGAGAGAGTTGGATGTTGGCTACCTGAGGGTGGTTGTCCTTCAACGTCGCGACCCGCTGCACGGTTTCACCCAGTGCGTCGAAGTCGACACCGGGCACGCCCTGGTAGCCGAAGAGCTTCTTCGCCGCTTTGGGCGTGCCCAGCAGGCGGGAGATGTCCCGGTCGGTCAGCGGAGGGACCGCGTGCGCCCAGTCGTCGAGCAGATCCACCGCATCTCCGGACATGCCGAAGGACAGCACCGGCCCGATCATGGGATCTTCGATCGCGCGGACAATGCAACCTTGCCCGGTGGGGGCCATGGACTGCACCTCCAGCCCCGGGCTGCCGTACTTGGCCAGCTGCCGGCGCATATCGGAGATCACCCGGCGCAGCATTGCTTCCGAATCGATGTTCAACTGGACCCCACCCAGGTCAAGCCTGTGGCGGAGATAGACATTGGTGGACTTCACCGCCACCGGATAGCCCAGCTCCTGCGCTGCTGCGGCGGCTGCGTCGGGAGTGTCTGAGGACTTCGACGGCAGCACCGAGAGTCCGTAGGGAGCCAGTAGCTGCTGAGTCTCCGCCTGGGTGAGTCGGCGCAGGGCCGCGCCCTCGACGCTCTCCAGCCAACCGGAAAGCAGCGCATCCGCGGTCCGGGCAGCTTTGGTCCCTTCCAGCCCCTCGGGTATGAGGGTCTCCCCCACCCCCTGGGCACGCCACGTCTGGTAGCGCACGATCTTTGCCAGCGCAGAGATGGATCGCGCCGGTGAGGAGAAGATCGGCACCCCCTGCTGCAGCGCTGAGGTTTCCAGCACCGGCCCGGCGTGGCCGATGTAGTTCAGCGGCACGTCGGCGTCGAGCGTCCCGATCAGTGACATCACCATCGGTTTGGCATACTTCTGGGCGGTCAGGGAGATGGCCCTGGAATGATCCTGGTGCTCTCCGGTAATGGTGGGTTGGAGGCAGACTGCCACGGAGTCGACCTCCTCGTCCTCAAAGAGTTGCTCCAGTGCGGTGGTGAGACTCTGCTCTGCTCGAGGCCGTGGCTGGTCCAGATTCAGATCACCGATCACCGTGGTGGGTTTCAGTCCGTTGGCCTCTCCCGCATCCGCCAGCAGCCGAGACACCGCCGGGGAATTGGACAGGATGCCCAGGGCATGGCCCACCGGCAGCGGCTGTGTCGCCAGCACCTCCAGGACATCCATCAGCGAGTCGTGATTGCCCGTCTGGATGACCCCGGAATTGGTCAGCATCGCATCCACGGCGCTCAGCGGAGCCCGGGAGAGGCGCACCTCGTGCCCGGGGGGCAAGCGGTGGCCCATCAGATCGGTGGTGGCGACGACGACAGGTTTGGTCAGCGAGAGCCTGCGGGCGATCCGTGAGAACTTCCGCGGATTCCCGAAGGACTCCAAGTAGATCCCCACCGCCCGGGTGGCGTCGTCGTCCTCGAAGTACTGCATGGCGTCATTGCCGGAGAGGTCGGCGCGATTGCCAGCTGAGATGACTGCCGAAAGGCCCAGCTGCCGACGGTGGGCTTGAGCATAGAGCGAAATCCCCATCGACGCCGACTGACTGAACAGGCCCACCCCGCCGGCCACCGGCATCACCGGAGACAGCGATGCGTTAAGCGAGACGGCCGCCGAGGTATTGATCAGCCCTGCGGAGGCTGGTCCGATGACTCGCATCCCCCACCGGCGCGCCAATCGCACCACTTCTCGCTGCTGGTCGGTATCGGTACTGGTGACGATAAGCATCCCCTTGACCCCGCGGCGGCCGCAGTCAGCGACCACCTCGAGCAGCTCCTCGGGCGGGACAGCGACCACCGCCAGATCAATGTCCTGTTTGATGTGGGCCAAGGAGGAAAAGGCCGGAGCCCCGGCAACTTCGAATGCCTCGGGATTAACCGAATGCACGCCGCCGGTGAAACGCCCTTCGATGATGTTCTGCACCAAGTGATGGCCCACGGAGCCGTACTCGCGTGACGCGCCGATGACCGCCACATGCTGGGGGGCCAGCAGCTCCCCCACGCTGCGGGCTTCCGCCCGGTGTTCGCGGGCTTCCATCACAGCCCGGGAGCGGTCGGTGGGGTCGATCGGGAACTCCAGCAACACCACCCCGTCCTCATACTTGCGCTGGACCTCATAGCCGGCTTCGGAGAAGACCGCGAGCATCTTCCGATTCTCTGGCAGGACCTCGGCAGAGAACCGCTCCAGGCCACGTTCGCGGCCGGCTGCGGCCAGGTGCTCCAACAGCACCGACCCCAGTCCTCTGCCCTGATGGCGGTCCGAGATGTTGAAGGAGACCTCTGCCTCCGTGGTGTCCCCAATGGTGTCGAATCCCCCTACGCCGATGATCTCGTCATCGAGCAGGACTACCATCGATACCCGGCGGACATGATCCACATTGGTGAAACGTTCGAGTTCTTTATCTGTCAAAGTGGACTTATAGGTGAAGTACCGCAGGTAAATGGACGATTCCGACTGGGCGGCGTGCATCCGCTGTAGGCGCTCCGCGTCCTGAGGACCCACCGGTCGCAGATGCGCCGCTGCCCCATCGCGAAGCACAACATCTGCTTCCCAATGGGCCGGATATCCGCTGACTTTCGGCTTATCACCCATAAGATCAAGACTAACCAGATAACTGCCCGCATACGAGACGAAGGACAGCCTCCACTTCTTATGGCTCGTCGCCCTGCTGCCGCTGCGCCCGTGACGCCTCCGGAAAACATCACCGATATCGACGTCTCTTCGGAGATGGAGACCTCGTTCCTGGAGTACGCCTATTCGGTGATCTACTCGCGCGCGTTGCCGGACGCGCGGGACGGGCTGAAGCCGGTTCAGCGGAGAATCCTCTACATGATGGCGCAGATGGGCCTGCGCCCCGAGAAGGGGCATGTGAAATCGGCTCGCGTGGTCGGTGAAGTCATGGGAAAGCTGCACCCGCATGGGGACTCGGCCATCTACGATGCCTTGGTCCGGATGGCTCAGTCGTGGGCGCTGCGCCTGCCGTTGGTGGACGGTCACGGCAATTTCGGGTCTCTCGACGACGGCCCCGCCGCCCCGCGCTACACCGAGGCGCGGATGGCACAGGCAGCCCTGGCCATGACCGCGGACCTCGATGAGGACGTGGTGGACTTCGAACCCAACTACGACAACCAGTTCACTCAGCCGGAAGTCCTGCCCTCAGCTTTTCCGAACCTGCTGGTCAACGGTGCCTCCGGGATCGCAGTGGGGATGGCCACCAATATGGCGCCGCACAATCTGCGTGAGGTGGTCAGCGGCGCCCGGCACCTGATTCTCCATCCGGAAGCCACGCTGGAAGACATCATGACCCATATCCCAGGGCCGGATATGCCCTCCGGGGGTCGGATCACTGGGCTGGACGGGGTGTACGAGGCCTACCGGACAGGCCGGGGCAGCTTCCGGATCCGGGCGAAGGCGAGCATCGAGCAGGTCACGGCCCGCCGCAGCGGAATTGTCATCACCGAGCTGCCGTATATGGTCGGCCCCGAAACCATCATCGCCAAGATCAAAGAGGCCGCGCAGGCCAAGAAACTTGTCGGCATCTCCGATGTGTTGGACCTCACCGACCGTAAGCACGGCACGCGAATGGTGATTGAGCTCAAGGCAGGCTTTGATCCGAAAGCGGTGCTCGCCCAGCTCTATCGGTACACGCCGCTGGAAACCAATTTCGGCATCAATAACGTGGCACTTGTCAATGATCAGCCGCGCACACTGGGATTGCTGGAACTGCTCCAGGTGTACGTCGACCACCGAATCAAGGTGGTGCGGCGGCGCACCAGCCACCGATTGAGCAAGCGCCAGCATCGGCTTCACCTGGTGGAGGGCCTGCTGGTCGCCATCCTGGACATCGACCAGGTCATCCAGATTATTCGTGCGGCTGACAACTCGGCAGCAGCGCGTACGCGGCTGATGACCATCTTCGACCTCACGGAGCTCCAGGCGGACCACATCCTGGAGCTGCGCCTGCGCCAGCTGACCCGATATTCGACCCTGGAGTTGGAGCAGGAGCAGCAGAAGCTCCAGGAGGAAATCGCTCAGCTGACCGCCATCCTGGACTCCGATGCTCTGCTTCGCACCACAGTGGCTGATGAGCTCCAAGAGGTCGCTGACCGCCACGGCGACGACCGGCGCACTGAGCTCCTCGACGCCGAGGCGGAGCCCGCGGTGACAGCCTCCACCGGACCGACGTCAGGGAAGAGCCCGGCCGAGTCGGATTCGCTTGAGATTCCCGATGCGCCATGCTGGGTGATGCTTTCGGACTCCGGAATGCTGGCCCGGACCACCGATCGTGCTTCACTGCTGCACCCCTCGCGCCGGCGCCGGCATGATGTGCTCCGCTCCCTGGTGGCCACTACCTCCCGAGGGCAGGTCGGTGCGGTCACCAGCGACGGCCGGATGGTCCGCCTGCCCGTGATGGAGATGCCTCCTGTGGAGGTGGTGGGCGGGACTGTGAACCTCAACCAGGGCGGCAAGATCAAGGACTTCATGGCCGGGAGCCTGCAACTGCAGAAGAAGGAGCAGGTGGTCGCACTTGTGCCGCTGGACCGGGTGGTGGCGGTGGCCACCGCCGCTGGCCGGGTCAAACGGGTCAATCCGGACTATCCGCTGAACCGGGAACAGTGGGAGATCATCACGCTGAAGGATCAGGACCAGGTGGTCGGCGCCTCGGTCGCCGCCGAGGACGACGATGAGCTGGTGTTCCTCTCGGGTGCCGCGCAGCTGCTGCGCTTCCCAGCCTCACACGTCCGTCCTCAGGGACGCACGGGCTCGGGGGTGGCCGGAATGAAACTGAGCGCCGCCGATGCCGTCATTGGTTTCAGCGTGGTACCTGCAGCCGCCGCAGCGACGCCCGCAGGTGCGGTCGTGGTCACCTGCTCCTCCGGTGCAGAGACTCTTGAAGGGCTGGGCCAGGCCACAGTGAAGGTCACCGACCTCGCTGAGTTCCCGGCCAAGGGCCGCGCCACCGGAGGCGTCCGAGCGCACCGCTTCCTCCGCGGCGAGGACCACCTCACACTGGGGTCGGCGGTGCTGGCACCTGCGTTAGCAGCCGATCGCCGGGGTGCTGCGCGGACCCTGCCTGCGGAACTGGTTCGCCGCGACGGGTCCGGAATAATGGTGGATCAGCCCATCGATGCCGTGGGCTCCAGCCCGGAGGCACTGTCATCGGCGGCGCTGAGCTGGGCCGACGCGTAAGCGCGACGCGCCGCCACACTTCTACGGCGTGTAGAAACTTCACGTCGATGGGAGTATCCTGGTCCAATAATGACTCGGTCCAAAAGGAGCACAAACAGCATGGCTTCACTCGGTGAGCTTGAGCGTTCAGTCATGAGTCTCCTCTGGGACTCGGCGCAGCCGCTGAGCGCCAATGAGGTCTGTGAGCTGTTGGATGAGGACTTGGCCGTCACCACCGTGCTGACTGTACTGGCCCGGTTGGAGAAGAAAGGCATGGTCCGCCGTGAGCGCGCCTCCCGGCCCCACCGGTACGCTGCGGTGGCCTCCCGGGAGGAGCACACCGTGGAGATGCTCAATGAGGTCCTTGGCACGGTTCCAGACCGGGAAGTGGTCCTCGCCCGTTTTATCGGCAGCGTCTCCGACTCCGAAGCTGCGGCACTGCGCCGAATCCTCGGCTGAAGTGTGCCGATTCCGCCTGCCAAATAGACTGGTGCGGTGGAAGCTCTAGCATTGTTCCTGGCCGCCCTAGCGGCTGTCCTTGCAGTGCCTGTGCCGAAGTTTCTCCACACGGCCTCATTCCGAGCCCGTTCCCCATGGGTAGCCATGGTCCTCTGGCAAGCGATCGCCCTGGCCGGGGGCCTGTCTATGGTGGGCGCACCAATCGTCTATGGTCTCGCGCCCTTGGGTGCAAGCGTCCCGGAGAGCCTCGGAGCCGCCGCTACACTCGCGTTGGCAGAGAATACGGCCGCAGCAGCCCCGCCAGAGCTGCGTGCCTGGCACATCTTCGCACTCTGCGCGGGTGTGCTGCTGGCCGGGCACCTCCTGCTGACTCTGGCTCGCACGTACTTCCGTGTACTGGGTGCCCGTCGCAGGCATCGGCAACTGGTGGACCTGCTCTCGACTCCCCTGACCAATACCCGAGATGAGGCGGACACTCAGGTCATTGAGCACCAGACGCCGCTGGCCTACTGCCTGCCCGGCCGCACCCACGCCAGCTCGGTCACGGTGCTGTCTCGAGGTCTGCTGGAGACGCTGAGCGCCCCGGAACTGGAGGCGGTGGTCGCGCATGAACAGACACACCTCAGGCAGCGCCACCATCTGCTGACCATGGCCTTTGAAGCGTGGTACCGGGCGCTGCCGTGGCTGCCGACGAACCGGTACGGCCGGGAGGCGGTGCTGGAGTTGACCGAGATGCTCGCCGACGACGGTGCGCTGCGTCATTGCTCCCCGGAGACTCTCCTGCGGTCATTGGCCCTGAGCTCCGTGGAGGCGCCGCAACAGCCGGAGGCACCCATCGGGGAAAGCAGGGACTGCTCCGATGGGCCTGGCACCCCCGCGGCGCTGATCACCGGTGCCCGGCTGCAGCGGCTGCTGGCACCTCCGGCACCGCTGGGGCCGCTGGCGACCTCCAGCACACTGCTCGCCTCAGCAGCGCTGTTGGGTGTCCCCACCGGTCTGCTCCTGCTGAGCTAGCCGTCATGACCTGTCACGTTGGTCGATATGGTGGCGGCAGGCTGGTGCCGCAGCGGGCATCGCCCTCCCCTTGGTCAGTGTGCGATGACATCGCTCCATCTCACCGCGGGTCTGCGGGGTGTGTGGCCGAGTCCGGCAGTGCCTGATCCCGAGCTCGTCGCATATGACCGCAGCCCGGGTCAGCACCGCAGCGGCTGTCGCGGCAGTCTCATCGTCGTGGACCTCGGCCTCGGCCACACGGGACCGGTCTCGACGTGCAGCAGCTCCCCGAACCGCGCCATCAGCGACAGATCTCACATCCGACGCTCTTAGGCACGAGGGTGGGGTGGAGAACGCACGGAAATGACAGTCGTCGGCGTGCCAGTGTTCAGATGCACGGATCACACTGCCTCAACCCACGTGCTCGATGGGTACAGCTAGCCGACCGACCCGCCCCAGCTCTGCTCAGCGGGAGCGGGCCAAGAAGTCTTCGGCGCCGCCCACCAGTTCCGTATGAGCCTGCTCCAAGCCAGGCTTGCCGACCATCGCCGCAATCTCAGCAGCGAACTCTTCCACCGAATACAGCTTGCCGGCAGCCTCCCGGCGAGCCTCGATCGCACCCGGCTCAGCTCGGTTGAGCAGGGTCGCGGTAATCGTTCCTTCAATCATGTCTCCGGAGACCACCGTCAGGATGATGCCGCGCTCGTCCAACTCAGGGACCATCTCGCGCAACGCGTCCTCGCCGGCGCGCTTGGAACGGGCCACCGGTTCATAGGCGTCCATCGTGGAGACATCGTGAATGAAATGCGCCTGGTGGCTGGTGACGAAGATGATCTGCCCGCCGCGTGGCATCACCTGCATCGCCGCCTTGACCATGTTGACCTGAGCGTCACGGTTCAGACTCAGCGCATAGTTTTCGCCACGGTCAGTTTCCATACCGCCTGAGGCGTTCAGAATCAGCAGGTCCAGGGAGCCGAAGTGCTCGACGGCAGCGTTGATCAGCGCATCAGTGCCCTCCTGCTCTGTGAGGTCCGCCTGAACGGCAACGGCCTGGCCGCCGGCCTCCTGAATTCCTTTGACCACCTTGTTGGCGCGCGGGGCCTTTGCCCGGTAGTTCACCACCACACCGGCTCCCCGTTGTCCGATGAGTTGGGCGGTGGCTGCGCCGATCCCCCGGGAAGAACCGGTGATGATGGCACCTTTGCCTGCAAGGTCTCTGGTTCCCATAACGTCCTCTTTCTGCTTGCGGAATGACATCGGTGTGCTCAGTGGCCCATGCCCAGGCCGCCGTCGACCGGGATGACAGCGCCGGAGATGTAACCCGCCTCGTCCCCGGAGAGCCAGCGGACCACCTTGGCCACCTCCTCGACCTCAGCAAAGCGTCCCGCGGGAATGTTGCCCAGGTACTTCTGCTGAGTCTGCTCGTCCAGGGCATCGGTCATATCGGAGCGGACGAAACCGGGGGCGACGACGTTGGCGGTGATGCCTCTGCCGCCCAGCTCCCGCGTCAGCGAGCGGGCCATTCCTACCAGCGCCGACTTCGACGCGGAGTAGTTGATCTGCCCGGGGGACCCATAAAGCCCCACCACAGATCCGATGAGAATGACGCGACCCCGCCGCAGCCGCAGCATACCTTTCGAAGCCCGTTTCAGTACCCGGAAAGCACCGGTGAGGTTCGTGTCGAGGACATCGGTGAAATCGTCCTCGCTCATGCGCAGCAGCAGCCCATCCCGAGTGATTCCTGCGTTGGCGACCAGCACCTCCACCGGTCCATGGGCTTCCTCCACGGTCTTAAAGGCGGCGTCGATGCTGGCCGAGTCGGTCACATCGGCCGCGACGCCCAGCGCGCCTTCCGGGGCCTCGCCGGTGCGGGTGGTGACAGCCACTTTGTCACCATTGGCAAGAAACTCCTCAGCGATGGCGCGGCCTATACCGCGGTTGCCGCCGGTCACCAGTACAGATCGTTCACTCATGGGGACTCCTCATCCAGTGCAGAATTACTCGCCCACCACCCTACGTGAGACTGGAACCTACCCACTGGTACGCCGCGGAGAGCCGCGTGCAGCTGGAGACTCTGACAGCCCGTTCTACAGCGCGTAGAATGAGAAGATGACCAAACCGGTCCACTCCATCACGGACGCGCCGCTGAAGCACAGTGTAGAGCAGCGTTCCCGGATGGTCCGCTACTCGGTAGCCATGTCGATCCGCATCGTCTGCTTTATCCTGGCGGCGGTGGTCGGCGTCGTATGGCAGAGCTGGTGGGCGGTTGCCTTCGTGGTCGCCGCCGCCGTGCTGCCCTATGTGGCGGTGGTCAACGCCAATGCTGGGGGCGACCGCTACATGGCGCAGCGGGAAGCTGCTGGATTGGATCAGCGCCCTAGGCTGACCGCTGGCCGGGAGGATCCCCTGATGTGGTGGGAAGAAGGCGAGACAGAGCCCCCACAGCCGCGCAGCGACCACCCGGACGTGATCCCCGGACAGCTCGACACAATCGACAGCGACCAGGAGGAGCAGCGCTGATGGACCTCTTAGGTGCATTGAGCTCCGATCAGCAGGGCCCCGAGGTGCCGCAGTGCTCCCGCAAAGGGTGTGTGGCACCGGCCGACTGGCAGGTGAAGTGGAACAACCCCAAGATCCACAGCCCGGAGCGGCGCAAGATCTGGCTCGCCTGCCACGAGCACCGCCCCTGGCTGGAGTCATTCCTGCAAGCCCGGCTGTTCTGGCGTAGCACCGACCCCCTCAAACACGCCCCTGGTGGGGCCGAGGCCAACCTGTGAGGGCCCGGTACGCGTTCCTGCTGTCTCCGGTGTGGATGGGCTGGCTCGCCGTGTGCGTCCTGTTCTGCGTCGCCTGCTACATGCTGGGCCAGTGGCAGCTGGACCGCCGTGATGCAGCGCTGGAGGAGATCAACCGGGTGGTCGCCAATTATGACGAGGACCCAGTCCCCTACGCTCAGGCCCGCGACCTATTCGCCGCCGGTGACGCCGGTGATGAGTGGACAGTGGTGCAGCTGCGCGGGCAGTACCTGGAGGAGGACTCACTCTTGGCCCGCAACCGCGGCCACGGCGGCCAGGTGGGGTACGAGCAGCTTGTCCCTTTCCGGGACTCGACAACGGGCGACGTCGTCATCATCTCCCGCGGTTGGCTGCCCACCTCAAGCGCCGATGGGTCCGTCCCAGCATCCAACCCGGACCCGCCCGGCGGGGACGTGGAGGTCACGGCGCGGCTGAAGCCTGGTGAACCGGACATCGACCGTGGAGCCCCCGCCGGCCAACTGGCATCGATCGACCTCACCGAGTATCAGGAACAGGTTAGTTATCCGCTGGTTCAGGGCGCCTACGCCCTCATGGCTGCGGAAACCCCGGAACCGGCTGAAGCCCCCCACCAGTTGGCCCGCCCCAGCCTGGACGAAGGTCCGCACCTGAGCTACTCCATGCAGTGGGTGGCCTTCGGCTTGCTCAGCTTCGTCGGGTGGGGCTACGCCGCCCGCGTTCATCGGCGCAACCTGGACCTCGACGAGCACCAGGAGTCCGCAGACGAGGACGATTATGGTGCCTCGCCGGATGCGCGGTTGGAGAGGCTGGAGCGTGCCCGGCGTGCCAAGGAGCTGCGCCGTCGGCAGACTGGCCGCTACTCAGATGAGGATGCCGAAGACGCCTGGGTCGATAGTCGGCTCACGCCAAGGTGACCAGGTCCTCATACTCTTTGGTGTAGAGGTCCTCGACCCCGTCCGGGAGCAGCACCACTCGCTCCGGGTCCAGGGCCTCGACCGCCCCGGGATCGTGCGAGACCAGCACCACAGCACCCTCATAGGTGCGCAGGGCGGCAAGAATCTCGTCACGCGAGGCGGGGTCGAGGTTGTTGGTCGGTTCGTCCAGCACCAGGACATTCGCGCTGGAGGCGACGAGTGTCGCCAGGGCCAACCGCGTCTTTTCACCTCCAGAGAGTACTCCGGCAGGTTTGGCGACGTCGTCGCCGGAAAAGAGGAAGGAGCCCAGGATTTTGCGCTGCTCCGTGTCAGTGAGGAATGGCGCAGCGGTCTTCATGTTCTCCAACACGGAGCGGCTGGTGTCCAAGGTGTCGTGCTCCTGGGCGAAGTAGCCCAGCTTCAGCCCGTGCCCGGAGATGATACGGCCTGAGTCCGGCTCGGAGACCCCTGCCAGCATCCGTAGCAAGGTGGTCTTGCCGGCACCGTTGTAACCGAGCACCACCACGCGTGAACCCCGATCGATTGCCAGGTCGAGTCCCGTGAAGATTTCCAGCGAGCCGTAGGACTTGGAGAGCGCCTCGGCCATCAGAGGGGTCTTGCCGCACGGCTGTGGTTTCGGGAAACGGATATTGGCGATCCGATCTGCCTGCCGCTCACCCTCGAGGCCCGCCATCATGCGGTCTGCCCGTTTGAACATCGACTGAGCGGCAGTCGCCTTCGTGGCCTTTGCGCGCATCTTTTCCGCCTGGGCGCGCAGCGCTGTGGCCTTCTTCTCTGCATTGGCAAATTCCCGCTTGCGGCGGGCCTCGTCCTGCTCACGCTGCACCAGATACTTCCGCCAGCCCATGTTGTACTCATCGACGGTCATGCGCATCGCATCCAGATACAGCACCTTGTTCACGGTGGACTCGATCAGCTCCACATCGTGGGAGATGATCAGTACACCGCCGTGGAAACGCTGCAGATAGTCCCGGAGCCAGACGATGGAGTCAGCGTCCAAGTGGTTGGTCGGCTCATCCAACAGCAGGGTGTCAGCATCGGAGAAAAGGATCCTGGCCAGTTCCACCCGACGACGCTGCCCACCGGAGAGGGTGTGCAGCGGCTGCAGCAGAATCCGGTCGGGAAGGTCCAGATTCTTGCAGATGATCGCCGCCTCAGATTCAGCAGTGTAGCCTCCTGCTGCCTGAAACCGCGCTTGGAGATTGTCATACCGGCGCATGGCCTTCTGCTGGACGGCCTCATTGGCCGAGGTCATATCCTCTTCGGCCTGGAGAAGTTTGGCCGAGACCACGTCGAGTTCCCGAGCGGACAAAATCCTGTCCCGGGCCGTCTGGTCCATGTTCTCCACTCGAGGGTCCTGCGGCAGGTAGCCGATGGATCCACGGCGCTCGATGTGCCCGGCGGCAGGCTGGGCGGCACCGGCCATGACCTTGGTCATGGTGGTTTTTCCGGCGCCGTTGCGGCCCACCAAGCCGATCTTGTCCCCGGGGTCGATACGGAAGCTGACCCCATCCATCAGTAGACGGGCGCCGGCACGCAGCTCGAGATTGGAAACGCTGATCAACGGTGAGGGGTCCTCTGTGCAGAAAATGGGTGGTGACAGATGGCACAGCACGTCGGAGACGCCCGCCCGGGGCATCTCCGAAACGTGTGCAGTGTGCGGTGGTTCAGATGTTGAACCCGAGAGCTCTCATCTGCTCCTTGCCATCGTCAGTGATCTTCTCCGGGCCCCACGGCGGCATCCATACCCAATTCAGGCGCCACTCGTCGACCATGGTGCCGACATGCTGGCCCACCTGCTCCTCCAGTACATCCGTGAGGGGGCAGGCAGCGGTGGTCAGCGTCATATCAATGACCAGTGCGCCGTCGTCCTCATAGCGCAGACCGTAGAGCAGCCCGAGGTCGACAATATTGATCCCCAGCTCGGGGTCAATGACCTCTTTGAGCGCCTCTTCGACGTCCTCCAGCGGGGCCTGGGTGGTAGTTTCACTCATCGATTCTTCCTTCCCGTGGTGTCTACGGGCGTTAACGTTGGTTTGGTCTCCACTATGCCTGAGTCTGCGGTGGCTGGCCAGAGGCGCCGGTGTGGTGCCGGGCCTGGGCGAGGGCTTCGCGCAGGGCCATCCACCCAAGCAGTGCGCACTTGACGCGCGCTGAGTACCGTCCTACTCCGGTGAAGGCGCTCAGATCCTCCAGCAGCTCCATCTTCTCCGGGGTGAGCTCATGGCCGCGGTTATGGATGAGTTCACGGAACGTCTCCCCCAACTGCTCGGCCTGCTCCAGCGGCTCGCCGTCCACCATCTCGTACATCAGCGACAGCGAGGCTTGGGAGATCGAGCAGCCTTTGCCGCTCCAAGCCAGCTGGGCCAAGCGCTGGCCCTCGAGGCTGACCTGGACTGTGCATTCGTCCCCACAGGTCGGGTTGACCTGGAATGACGCTCCGTGGGGGGAGTCCAGCTCTCCCTCCCCCGAGCGAGCTTTGGAGTGATCGAGGATGACCTGCTGGTAGAGCTGCTCCATGGCGCTGGAGCCTGCCGAATTAGGCAAAGAACTTCACCACCTGGTGCAACCCCTTGACGAAGGCCTCAACGTCCGCCGTCGTCGTGTAGACACCCGCAGAGGCGCGGGTGGAGGCGTGGACTCCGAACCTCCGGTGCACCGGCTGGGCGCAGTGATGGCCCACACGCACTGCGATGCCCTGGTCGTCGAGCACCTGGCCGACATCATGGGGGTGGACCCCGGGGACGTCAAAGGCGATCACGGCAAGCCGCTGTGCGCTGCTGGTTGGGCCCAGGAGGCGGACTCCGGGAACCTCCGCGAGGCCCTCGAGCAGCAGCTGGCCCATATGGTCCTCGTGCGCTGCGAGGCGCTCCATGCCGACGGCACTGAGATAGTCGACAGCTGCGTGCATCCCCACCGTCTGGGCGACCATCTGGGTGCCCGCTTCGAAGCGCTGGGGTGGGGGCATGAACGTGGTCTCCTCCATAGTGACCACTTCCACCATGGAACCTCCGGTGAGAAACGGCGGCAGAGCCTGCAGGAGCTCCTCGCGACCGTAGAGCGCGCCGACCCCGGTGGGGCCCAGCATCTTGTGACCGGAGAAGGCTGCGAAGTCCACACCCAGATCATGGAGGTCCACGGGCATGTGAGCTGCCGACTGGCAAGCGTCGAGTACCGTGTAGGCGCCCACCGACTTCGCGCGCTCCACGACGGGGGCGACCTCGGTGACCGCCCCGGTCACGTTGGAGGCGTGAGTGAAGGCGACCACCCGGGTCCGGTCAGTGATGACCGAGAGCTGCTCCAGGTCCAATCGGCCCTCGGGTGTGACGGGGATCCACCTCAGCTTCGCACCGGTCTTCGCTGCCAGTTCCTGCCACGGCACCAGATTCGCGTGGTGTTCCAGCTCCGTGACGACGATCTCGTCACCGGGCGCCAACTTGAAGCGGGCGGCGTCGGCACCGCCCCGACCCAGGGAGGCGTTGAGAAACCCGTGGGACACCAAGTTGAGCGCTTCGGTGGCGTTCTTGGTCCAGACAATCTCACCGAAGTCTGCCCCCACAAAAGCGGCCACGGCGGAGCGGGCAGATTCGAACGCCTCAGTGGCCTCTTCAGCAATCTGGTGAGCGCCGCGGTGCACTGCCGCATTATGCCGCTCATTGAAGGCCCGCTCGGCGTCGAGCACTTGGCCCGGCTTCTGACTGGTGGCTCCGGTGTCCAAGTACACCAGCGGCTTCCCCTCCCGCACCGTCCGGCTCAGGAGGGGAAAGTCACCTGCGAGATCAAGCAGATCAGTCACAGTGGGGAAACCTCAGACCGAGGCCGCAGCAGAAGCCAGGAAACGGTCGTACCCGTTGGCTTCGAGCTCGTCGGCCAGTTCAGGACCACCCTGCTCGGCGACCTTGCCGTCCACGAACACGTGGACGAAGCTGGGCTTGATGTAGTTGAGGATGCGGGTGTAGTGGGTGATCAGCAGGGTGCCCATATTGTTTTCCTGGTGCGCCCGGTTCACTCCTTCAGAAACCACCCGGAGGGCGTCGATGTCGAGGCCGGAGTCGGTCTCGTCCAGAACGGCGAACTTGGGCTTGAACAGCTCCAGCTGCAGGATCTCCACGCGCTTCTTCTCGCCGCCGGAGAACCCTTCGTTGACGTTGCGGTTGGCGAAGTCGGCATCGATGCGCAGCGTCTCCATGGCCTGCTTGACCTCTTTGGTCCAGGTCCGGAGTTTGGGCGCTTCACCGTCGATCGCGGTCTTGGCGGTGCGCAGAAAGTTCGTCATGGTGACGCCCGGCACCTCAACCGGGTACTGCATAGCCAGGAAGAGGCCCGCCTGGGCGCGCTCATCGGGTCCCATCTCCAGGACGTCTTCGCCGTCCAAGAGAATTTCGCCCTTGGTGACCTCATACCGCGGGTGACCCGCGATGGTGGAGGCAAGGGTGGACTTCCCAGAGCCGTTGGGGCCCATGATGGCGTGAATCTCGCCGGAATTGATTGTCAGTGAGACTCCCTTGAGGATGTCCTTGGTTCCCTGGTCGGTCTCAATGGAGACGTGCAGGTCCTTGATCTCGAGAGTAGACATTGGTGTTCGGGTCCTTTGCTTGAAAGTTCTTCGTTAAAGGGGCAGGGCGGGCTCAGTGACCTGAGATGCGCAGTTCACGTTCCAGGTCATCGGCCAGGGACTCCCTGATGGAAGGCACCTCAATCTTCTGCACGATCTCGTTCAGGAACCCGCGCACCACTAGCTGACGGGCGATGTCCTCGGGAATTCCACGAGACATGAGGTAGAAGAGGTGGTTGTCGTCGAACCGACCGGTGGATGAGGCGTGTCCGGCGCCTTCGATAAGGCCGGTTTCGATCTCCAGGTTGGGGACTGAGTCAGCGCGAGCCCCGTCGGTCAGCACCAGGTTCTGGTTCTTCTCGTAGGAGTCGGTGCCTTCGGCTTCCTTGCGGATGAGCACATCGCCGACCCACACACTGCGGGCGGTCGCGCCCTGCAGTGCGCCCTTGTACAGCACATCAGAGCTGTTGCGCGGAGAGTTGTGATCCACAAAAGTGCGGTGTTCGATGTGCTGACCGGCATCTGCGAAGTAGAGACCGTACATCTGCGCAGTAGCGCCCTCAGCGGCGTAGCGGAAGTTGGTGTTGAGCCGGACGGTGCTGCCACCCAGGGTGACAGCGACGTGCTTGTACGTGGCGTCCTTGCCGACCTCAGCGTCGTGCTGGCCGACGTGGACGGCGTCATCCTCCCACCGCTGGAGGGAGATCAGGCTCACAGTCGCACCGTCGCCGACCTTGACCTCCACATTGCCGTTGAAGTCGGCGCTGCCGCGGTGTTCGAGGACCACGACGGCGCGGGAGTGGGGCTCCGCCTCGATCACGATGTGCCCGTTGGCGCGGGCACCGGCTGCTCGTCCGGTGATGTCAACACGAATGGGTTCAGCCACTTCTGTATTCTGCGTGACCTTCAGGTGCAGGGCGCGTTCTGCGTTCCTGTACCCGACCACCGCGGCACGGTCTGCCGGTTGCAGCACGTCACCGCGCGGAGCATCACCATGGCCGAGGGAGGAGACCTCCACGCCCTCGACTGTGCCGCTGACCTGGTAGTTCACGGCTTCCTGGTCTGTCCCGGCGCCCTGAGTGGGAGTATCGCTGAGTACACCGGCGAGCTTCTTCAAGGGTGTGAAGCGCCACTCCTCTTCGCGTCCGGTGGGCTCCGGGAAGTGGGCCAAGTCGAACCCGGTGTGCCGGTTAGCGCGCGAGCCCGCTCCGGCAGTGACCTCCTTGGGCTTGCCCAGCCCACCGTGACTGTGGTCGGCAGCGGAATTTGTCTCAGCGGCGAGGTTTTCGCCTTCTTCGGTGAACCCGGGAATGGAGATGCGGCGTTGGCCGACCTCCACTCCGGCGACCTTCTCAGGGGTTTCTGTCATGTGTTCTCTGATCCCTTTGTTTTCTCTTCAGGCAGGACTGTATACGGCGACATCGAGTAAGCGCAGCGCGCGAACTAGCCGACGGAGCCTTCCATCTGCAGCTCGATAAGACGGTTGAGCTCCAGCGCGTACTCCATGGGCAGCTCCCGGGCGATCGGTTCGATGAAGCCGCGCACGATCATGGCCATGGCTTCGTCTTCGGCCAGCCCGCGGGACATGAGGTAGAACAGCTGGTCCTCGGAGACCTTGGAGACGGTCGCCTCATGGCCGAGGGTGACGTCATCCTCACGAATATCGATATAGGGGTAGGTGTCCGTCTTGGAGATGGTGTCCACCAGGAGGGCGTCACAGACCACCGAATTCGCCGACCCCTTGGCCTCGGGGTTGATCTGGACCAGCCCACGGTAGGAGGCGCGGCCGCCAGATCGTGCCACTGACTTGGACACGATGGAGCTGGAGGTGTTCGGGGCCATATGGACCATCTTGGAGCCGGTGTCCTGATGCTGGCCGGCACCGGCAAACGCGACCGAAAGGGTCTCCCCCTTGGCATGTTCGCCAGTGAGGTACACCGCCGGGTACTTCATAGTGACTTTGGACCCGATGTTGCCGTCGATCCACTCCATCGTCCCGCCGGCGTCCACCACCGCGCGCTTGGTGACGAGGTTGTAGACGTTGGTGGACCAGTTCTGGATGGTCGTGTAACGCACGCGGGCGTTCTTCTTTACAATGATTTCCACCACAGCGGAGTGCAGTGAATCAGTGTTGTAGATCGGGGCCGTGCAGCCTTCGATGTAGTGGACGTAGGAGTCCTCATCGGCGATGATCAGGGTCCGCTCAAACTGACCCATGTTCTCGGTGTTGATCCGGAAGTAGGCCTGCAGTGGGATCTCCACATGAACACCCTTGGGCACGTAGACGAAGCTGCCTCCGGACCATACCGCGGTGTTCAGTGCGGCGAACTTATTGTCCCCGACAGGAATCACCGAGCCGAAGTACTCCTCGAAGAATTCGGGGTGCTCCTTCAGGGCGGTGTCGGTGTCCATAAAGATGACACCCTGCTCCTCAAGATCCTCGCGAATCTGGTGGTAGACCACTTCTGACTCGTATTGAGCCGCCACGCCGGAGACCAGCCGCTCGCGCTCAGCTTCGGGGATACCGAGCTTCTCGTAGGTGTTCCGGATGTCCTCCGGCAGATCTTCCCAGGTCTGGGCCTGCTTCTCGGTGGAACGAACGAAGTACTTGATGTTGTCAAAGTCAATGTCTGACAGGTCGGCACCCCAGGTGGGCTGGGGCTTGCGCTCGAAGTACCGCAGACCCTTCTTCCGCAGCTTCAGCATCCACTCCGGCTCGGACTTCTTGCTTGAGATGTCTTCGACGACACTGGTGTCGATTCCGCGCCGCGCTGCGGCGCCGGCGGTGTCCGAATCGGCCCAACCATACTCGTAGGTGCCCAGACCCTTCAGCTCAGGGTTGTCATCCAGCACCTTCTGAATGACGCTGGGATCCTCGGTGTGACGCAGAACTTCCTCTGCTCGTGCAATCTGCTCGGTCATGACAACCTCTCTTGTTGACGCGGGGAAATCACGATTCTCTTACGACCGGCGGTACGTCCGGTCTGTGAAGTCTCTTGTGCACCGGCTCGGGCGCTGTCTGCGCGGGCGGCGGCTAGCCGTTCGCGGCCTACCGGCACATGTGTGGTGCATACGTGGGCCCCGGCGGCCTGGGTGGAGAGCCTGCGCACATCGACATCCAGCAGCCGAGCGATCATCGCAGTCTCCTCTTCACAGAACACCGGATGGGCGGCAGCTATTTCCCGCACCGGGCAGTGCCCTTGGCACAACTGGGTCGACTGCATGGCCAGCAGCGGGTTGTCCCGGCCCACCAAACGTGTGAAGCCGGCGAAGCCATCAGCGCTGAACAGGGTGGACAGTTTTTCAGTCCGCTCATCCAGATCTTGGATCTGCTCAAGCTGCGGAGCGTAGCGCTGCTCGAAATCAGCGAAGTATGCCTCTGCCAGCGATTTCGCCGCGGCATCTTTGTCATCGTCATCGATGACGGCCAGCGCGGTGCGCACTAGGCGGAGGTAGTCGTCACCGAGCTCTTGCTGGCCACGGGAGGAGATCACGTAACGGCGAGAGGGTCGCCCCGCGCCCTGGCGCCGGCTGGAGACTGCCTTGATCTCCACGAGGCCCTGTTCCGTCATCGCATCCAGGTGTCGCCGCACTGCTGCCGCGGTGAGATCCAGCTCGCGGCCCAGCTGGGCGGCGCTGATCGGCCCTTTTTCCACGACGAGCTGCAGCACCCGCTGCCGCGTGGTGCCGTCGAGCTCCCGCGCGTCCGCATCGGGCGCAGCGGAAGCAGCGTCGCCGTCGAATTTCATGACTCAATTGTGACCTATTCAGAACTAGCGGTCTAGCAAGGCCACCCTAAAGAGCGTGCTGATCCGCTTCTGCTGCCACGTATCTGTCCAGGTCCCCGGATTCTACGGCGCGTAGAAAACGTTAGACTATGGCGGTGTCCTTCTCCCCCGCCTGTTTGCATCTCGCCAACGTGCGCTATGCCGTCGGCACCGCCTCCTCCGCCCGGGGAGTGACAGAGATCCTCGCAGGCGTGGATCTGACTGCTCGGCAGGGTGAAGTGACTGTGATCATCGGACCCAACGGTGCAGGCAAGACCACGACCCTCTCCTGCGCCCAGGGTCTACTGCGACCTTCGGCGGGAACCGTGCAGCTGCTCGGCCAGGACCCTTACCGGGCCGGGGCCCAGCTGCGCGCCCGCGTAGGTGTCATGCTCCAAGACGGTGGCCTCCCCCAGTCGGTCAAACCGCGCACCCTGCTGAAGCATGTGGCTACCCTCCACCGCGATCCCTGGCCGTTGGAAGACCTGATCGAACGTCTGGACCTCTCCGCGTTCTTGGGCACCACCATCCGGCGCCTCTCCGGCGGACAGAAGCAGCGGGTGGCGCTGGCCGCGGCCCTGATCGGCGACCCCGAGCTGGTTTTCCTCGACGAACCGTCTGCCGGGCTGGACCCACAGTCGCGACAACTGGTCTTTGCGCTCATTGAGCACCTGCGCAGCAGCGGAATCGGGATCGTGCTCACCACGCATCTTCTGGAAGAGGCTCAGCACTTGGCGGATGCCGTGTACATCCTCAAAGACGGTGCCGTGGTGCGCCACGGGACCGTCTCCGAACTCACCGGCTCCGCAGGGGAACAGCACAGCAGTGCGGTGCGCCGGTTGAGCTTTGCCGCGCCCCGGGCCGTGACCCGCGCAGAGCTCGACGACGCGCCCTTCGCCCTCGAGCTTGACAGCCACGCCAACCGGGCAGGAGCCCGCTGGGGGGTCCCGTCAATCACCTCGCCAGCGGACCTGACCGAACTGGCTCGATGGTGGGAGCGCAACGGCCTGTTTCCCGCTGAGATAAGCTTCGAAGCCCGCACGCTGGAGGACGTCTTCTGGGAGGTGTCGTCACCGTGAGTGCCCCTGACACCGAGGCACAGCGCCGTTCCCAGCCAGCTGCAGCGCACCGCCGGATTCTTGCACATGGTCTCTACGAAGCGCGCCTGACCCTTCGCAACGGCGAACAGCTCCTCGTCTCCCTGATCCTGCCGCTGCTGGTGCTCTTGGGACTGCACCGGGCTCACGCCGTCACCGACGTCGTTCCCGGAATCGACATCATCACCCCGGGGGTGCTGAGTCTGGCGGTGATGGCCTCGGCGTTCACCGGCGCGGCCATCGCCACCGGCTTCGAACGCCAGTATGGTGTGCTGGCCTATCTGGCGACCACTCCCCTGGGGGCCACCGGCCTGATCCTGGGGAAGTCCCTCGCAGTCCTGTGCGTCATCGCTGTCCAGGTGGTGGTGCTCGGTGCCTCAGGAGCGGTTTTGGGCTGGTCCCCAGAACCGCTGGGCATCCTGTGGCTTGCGGTCGTACTCGTCATCGGCGCCGCGGCCTTCACCGCGTTGGGCCTGCTGCTGGCCGGGACGGTCCGCGCGGAGGCCACCCTGGCTCTGGCGAATGTGGCCTGGGTGCTCATGGGAGCCGCCGGGGGCGCTGTGCTGCCGCTGGACCACCACGGCGCGGGCGCGCTGCTGCTGGCGCTGCCCTCTGCGGCGCTGGGTGAGGCCGTCCGCGGCGCAACTGTGGACGGTCACCTGGCCGCAGTTCCTGTCCTGATCCTCGCCACCTGGGCACTGGTGGCAATAGCCGCAGCACGGAAGTGGTTCACATGGAAGTAATCCGCCGCCGCCTCCCCGGGCGTATCTCCCGACTGACGAAGGCTCTTGCCTGGGCCACTTTGATCTCCAACATCGGCATCATCCTCACCGGCGGGGCAGTCCGGCTCACCGATTCCGGGCTGGGATGCCCCGAGTGGCCGCGCTGCACTGCTGACTCCTGGGTCTCAACTCCTGAAATGGGCATCCACGGCGCCATCGAGTTCGGGAACCGTCTCCTGACCTATGTGCTGATCCTGATCAGCGTCGCCATGTTTCTGGCCGTTATCAGACTCTGGTCCAGCCACCGGGCGCTGGTGGTACGCACGATCATCATCGGATTCGGCATTCCGCTGCAGGGCATCATCGGGGGAATCACCGTCTGGACGAACCTCAACCCCTGGGTGGTGGCGCTGCACTTCCTGGCATCTGCCGGCCTGGTGCTGATCGCCACTCAGCTACTGACCAGGATCAACGCTGAACTGGCCCACCGCGGTGAGCCGGGACATCCCATTGTCGACGGGCAAACCAGCAACCTGACTCGCTCCATGGCCGGTGTCGTGCTGGTCACCGCGTGGGTGTCCCTAGTGCTGGGCACAATCGTCACCGGGACCGGACCGCATGCCGGCGACCCGAACTCTCCGCGGCACAACTTCGAACTGCATCTGGTCACCCAGCTGCATGTGGTCCCGGTCTACATGCTCTGCGCCGCTGCGGTCGTCATTGTGGTGGCCCAGACCCGTCTGAAGACCTCCACCCACCAGCACCGAGCGGCATGGTTCCTCATAGCGATCATTGTGACCCAGGGCGCATTGGGTTACTGGCAGTACTTTGCTGGCCTCCCCATCGGCTTAGTCTGGCTGCATATGCTGGGCTCCGCCCTCACGATGGTCGCCGCAACCCAGGTGTTCGATCGTTACCGCGCCCGTTACCTCACCCGTGGCCTGCGACCGTCCGGAACTGCGGACTATCGCAGCGCGGTGTCGTCGAAGACCGTAATGCTGCCGGAGTAATTGGCCACCCATACACTCCCGGTCGATGCATCGTAGGTGACGCCGATCGGCCGGTGCCCGGTGCTGCGCCGGTCGATCTCCTCCAGAGTGCCAGCGTCGAACTTGGAGACGGTGTCCTCAAAGTAATTCACCACGTACAGGGCGGTGCCGTCTGCGGAGATGTCCATGGTCCGTGCTTCGCGCCCGGTGTCGGCAGTGTGGATCACTTCGTCCGTGCTGGTGTCGAAGGCCAGCAGCAGGTCTGAACGGCTGAAGGTCACATAGAGCACATCAGATTCAGGTGACAGGACCAGATGACGCGGTAGCTCGGCGCCGCGGTGAATGACCTCAGCGCTGCCGGTGTCTAGGTCCACCTTCCACAACTCGTTGGCATACATGGCCGCCACGTACGCGGTGCGATTGTCCGGCATCACCGCGATCCCGCGGGGCTGGGAGCTCAGCGGCACGCGCCGTTCCTCCACCCCAGTGGCCGTCTCGATCACCGAGAGGTCGAAGTCGCACCAGTTCGTCACCAGCAGCCGCGACTCATCCGGCGTCAGCGCCTGGGCCTTGGGTACCCGGCCCACCTCGATGAACTGGTCCCATCCTTCCTCCTGGACGCTGTACCGGAAGACTGCCGAGGGAGCCACGGCCGAGCCATTGCGGCAGTCGTCGTAGGCCGCGGCTCCCAACCCGGCCAGACGATACTGCGAGACGTAGGCGTACTCTCCGTCGGCTGTCCACGTGGCTTCCACGGGCGCACCCTGCACAGTGTCGGGGTAGCCTTCCAGGCCGAAGCTGCTCGGACTGACGCTGCCGGGCAGTTCCTGGATCAGGTCACCGGTCCGCGTGTCATACACCGTCACGGAGTTGTGATACATCATGTTATTGGCGATGGCCAGACCGTGATCGTTGGCCACCACTGATTTCGGGCTCATGGCGGGTTCACTGATCGTGCCCACGGGCTCAAGCGAGGTGCTGCTGGCACGGGGCAGCTCCGCAGGGTGGGCTTCCGTCAAGGAGGTCTCCCCAGGTTCTTGATCCGCAGGCGCATCTCCGGTGGGGCTGCCGGTGTCATATTCTGCCTCCGGCACCGCAACGGTCATCGGTGCGCTCTGCGGCTCAGGCGCCTCGGGGGCCACCGCGCAGGAACTGGTCACGAGGACTCCCATAAACCCTAAAGCGCCTACGGTTCGCCTCATGAAGTGCCTCACATGATGACCTGTACTGTCCCCGTCATTCTGTCATGCAACCCGCGCCCATCTGGGGAGATCACCAGCGCCGGGATGACCAGCAGCAGCAGGAGCCCCCGCAATGAGGCCCAGTGCGGCCCTGGGACTGTTGCGGCCTGGCTCTTGTGGAGGCGGACCACCTGCAGCCGAACCAGCCGCTTGCCCGGGGAGACCCCGAGGAAGCCCACCATCAGTGCGTGGAACAGCAGGAAGACACCGAGGGTGACCCAGACATCGGAGTTGAACCAGGCCAAAGAGATGACGGAGGCAATGCCCCAGTCGATGAACAGCGCCAAGACCCGCCGCCCCCATGGGGCCAGTGCCCCGGGGCCAGATGGTGGGAGCCCCAGCGTGTCCCCCGGGTACCCGGAGGAGGCCCCGTCGTTCTGAAATCCCTTCGTACTCACAACGCACCAGTCTACGGCCAGGACCAGCGTGAAGACTCTGTAACATGTTCGAAACATTTGTGTGACGGGCGAGAAACTCAAACCTCTGTAGGGTAAGTACCGGTAACCCCGTACGCGAACTCGCCGAAGGAGCTCATCGCTCATGTTCTCAAGCCCTCAGGAAGTCCTGGATTTCATCGAGAAGGAGGGCGTCCAATTCGTCGATGTCCGCTTCACCGATCTGCCCGGTCTGCAGCACCACTTCAACGTACCTGCACACACCGTGGACCTCGACTTCTTCGAAGACGGCCAGCTCTTTGACGGGTCCTCCATCCGTGGCTTCCAGGGCATTCAGGACTCTGATATGCAGCTGATCCCGGACCCCTCGACTGCCTATGTGGACGAGTACCGCCAAGCCAAGACCCTGATCATGACGTTCTCCATCGTCAACCCCCGCACAGGTGACCCCTATGCGCGCGATCCCCGTGGTGTGGCTCAGAAGGCGGAGGAGTACCTGGCCTCTTCCGGCATTGCCGACACCGCCTTCTTCGGCCCCGAGGCCGAATTCTTCCTCTTCGACAAAGTGGCGTTCAAGTCATCGCCGGAGCACTCCTTCTACTCCCTCGACTCCAAGGAAGCGATCTGGGGGTCAGCAGACGAGTTCGCCGAAGGACCCGGCGGACACAAGATGGCCACCAAGGGTGGGTACTACCCGGTCTCCCCGCAGGACCAGTCGGCTGAGGTCCGCGACGAGATCGTGCTGGCCCTGGAGCGCGCAGGCCTGTCTGTGGAGCGTTCACATCATGAGGTCGGCGGCCCCGGGCAGCAGGAGATCAACTACAAGTTCAACACCCTGACTCTCTCAGCTGACGACGTCCAAAAGTTCAAGTACGTGGTGAAGAACACTGCTGCGAACTACGGCATGGCTGCCACGTTTATGCCTAAGCCCATCTTCGGCGAGAATGGCTCAGGGATGCACGTCCACCAGTCCCTGTGGTCCGAGGGCGAGCCGCTGTTCTTCTCCGAGACCGGATACGCGAACCTCTCTGACACCGCACGGTGGTACATCGGCGGACTGCTCAAGCATGCCCACGCACTGCTGGCCTTCACCAATCCCACGGTCAACTCATACAAGCGCCTGGTGAAGGGCTATGAGGCCCCGGTTTCACTGGTGTACTCCCAGGGGAACCGCTCGGCTGCGATTCGTATCCCGATCACTGGCTCGAACCCCAAGGCGAAGCGCCTGGAGTTCCGTGCACCGGACGCCTCGGGCAACCCGTACCTGGCCTTCTCTGCCATGCTCATGGCCGGGCTGGACGGCATCAAGAACCGGATTGAGCCGCACGAGCCGGTGGACAAAGACCTCTACGAGCTCCCCCCGGAGGAGCTGAAGAACATTCCGCAGGCTCCGGCCACCCTGGATGAGGCATTGGCAGCCCTGGAGGCCGACCACGACTTCCTGCTTGAAGGCGGCGTGTTCACTGCTGAACTGATCGAGGCCTGGATCGAGTACAAGCGGGAAGAAGAGATTGAGCCGCTGAATCTGCGCCCGAATCCCTACGAATTCGAGCTCTACTTCAGCGTGTGACCCACTTGCGCCTAAGTGCCCCGCGCAGCAAGCAGTGATGCAGTTGCTGCGCGGGGCACTTGGTGTCTGGCCTCAGTTGTCAACCTCCGCCTCCTGCTCATCCTTCGTCTCCGTGGAGTGAGGATCGTGTGCCTCGGCAATGTCCCCCTGCGCGTCCTGAACCGGGGCAGCGCCATCTTCGGTGTCGCGACCGGTCCAGACCTTGATGACCCCCCAGGCCGCGGCCGCCAGCGGGACCGCGAGTACGGCACCCACAATGCCGCTCAGTACCGTGCCGCCGGTCAGCGCCATCAGGATCACCAATGCGTGCAGGTGCAGAGTCTGGGCCATGACCACCGGCTGCAGGAAGTTGCTCTCCAGCTGTTGGACCACGATGACCACCGCCAGCACGATCAGCGCAACTACCGGGCCATTGGCGACCAGGGCCACCAGGGTCGCAAGCGCACCTGCGACGGTGGCACCGACGATCGGGATAAAGCCGCCAAGGAACACGATGACGCCCAGCGGCAGGGCCAGCGGCACCTGCAGGATCAGCAGAGCCACAGTAATACCTACAGCGTCAGCAGCAGCAATAATGGCAGTCCCTCGGATATAGCCGCCAAAGATGTGCTGAACCTGATCCCCTGACGCGATCCATTTCTCCCGGACGTGCAGCGGTGTCCAGGAAATGAAGAACGCCCAGATGCGGTCGCCGTCTTTGAGGAAGAAGAACAGGAAGATCAGCAGGAGAATCAACCCGGTGAAGAAGGTGCCGGCGGCACTGATCGTCATGACCGCGCCGGTGCCGAATTCAGCGCTGGTCAGAAATGCCGTCACCGTCTCAATAGCATCGTCAATCTGTTCCTGATCGACGGTGAGACCGACATCCCCCATTACGTCCTCAGCCACCTGGCGCAGCTGGTTGAACCCCTCGACCGCTTGCTTCACAAGGTTCGGCCACTCATTGATGACCGAGAAGACCAGACCGGTGCCGACGCCGCCCAGCACGAGCAGAGCACCGAGAAAGACCGCCCAGGCGGCGAGCACATTCGACATGATTCGGCGTGACCGACGCACCAAGGGCCACAGCGCGCAGGCCAGGATGATCGCGATCAGCGTGGGGATCACGACCACTGTGAGACCCAGTAGGGCGAAAACAAGCGCGCCTGCGACTGTGCCGACAAGCAGCAGCTGCGCTGCCCGGATCCCCAGCCGGCCTAATGTGTCCGTCCACATTCCCGTGACGGTGAACGTGGGCCCGGGCCGGCGACCAGTCGGCACTTCGCTGGGGGTGTGCTTCACCGTTGCCTCCCGGAGGTCCGTAGTTCGCGACTGAGGCCCACAATACTCCTCACCGAGGGTGTGAAATTCACCTCCAAGACGTCCAGGACCGAACTGTGCGTCGTCAATTCGACCGCCGCGCGGGTGTGGCCGTCCGGGGAGCTCCCTGTCCGCTGCCGGAGGCAGATTGCGCGGGCCAGATTATGAAGGGCCTATGGCGCCTGGGCGTGCCGAATGCAGCTCTGGTGAAGCAACATTCCGCCGCACGCTGGGAACTTTCTTGTGTGTCGACAGCGCACGCAGAGCACTCACGATGGCGACCAAGTCCACGACCTCCTGTAACAGGGCACCTGCTACTGCCGGCAGGTAGCCCACAGCAGCTACCAGCATTAAAGCTACCGAGATGACTATGCCCAACCAGATGCTCTGCAGGGCGATACGGACGGTGCGTTTCGAGATGTCAATCACGTCAGGCAGTCGGGCCAGGCTGTCGGAGGTAATGACGGCCGAAGCCGACTCACTGGCCGCCGTCGCCCCTCGGGCACCCATGGCCACCCCGACGTCGGAGGCCGCCAATACCGGAGCATCGTTAATCCCGTCTCCCACCATCAGGACCGGGCGAGAAGTGTTCGACTGCACCACTTCCACCTTCTGCTGGGGCGTCATCTCCGCGTAGATCCGTTGGATGCCGACCGCGTCCCCGACAGAGCGTGCCGTGGATTCCACGTCACCGGTCACCATGAAGATGTCGGTGATGCCTTGCTCCCGCAGGAGCTTCAACGTCTCCGAGGCATCCTCCCTCACCGGGTCCGAGAGCAGCAACACTCCTGCCAATTTGCCAGCGACGGCGACATGCACCGCCGCGACGCCGGGCTCCAAGTTCAATTCCGGGTCGTGATCGGTGACCTCCTGCACGAAACGTGCTTTACCGACTCTTACCTCAGATCCGTCAGCCAACACGGCAGCCACCCCGTTGGTGGCAAGTTCCTCCGCTGAGCGGACCGGCGGCAGATCCAATCCCTGCTCTCGGGCCACCCTTATGATCGGCTCGGCAAAGACATGCACTGAGTACTGCTCGGCGGCTGCGGCGTGCGCCAACGTGTCTGCCGCCGAGCGACTGTATCCGCGAATGCCGGTGACAACCGGGCGTCCCTGGGTCAGCGTCCCGGTCTTGTCCAAGCCAGCAGCTCGGAGCCGGGCCAGTTTCTCTGACGTCCCACCTTCCTTAACGATGACGTTGACTCGGGCAGCGGAGCTCATGCCACCCATGAACGCCACTGGCGCAGCGATGAGCAACGGGCAGGGTGTAGCGACCACCAATACCTCGGCAAATCGCACTGGGTCACCGGAGAGGTACCACGCGATTCCGGCTATCAACAGGGATACTGCGGTGAAGGGTACCGCGTAGCGATCTGCCAACCGAACAATGGGTGCCCGGGAGGCCACCGCCTCCCGGACCAGTTGGACGATGGAGGCATAGTGGGAATCAGCTGCCGTGGCTGTGGCCCGCATGGAAAAAGTTTCGCTCCCATTGACCGCTCCGGAGAGCACCTGGGCACCTCTGAGCCGAGTCACCGGGATGGGCTCCCCGGTCACTGAGGATTCATCCACCGTTGCCCGTTCCGAAAGCACCACCCCGTCAACCGGCAACACTTCGGACGACCGCACCAACAGAACGTCACCGACCTGGACGTCATCGACCGGGATACGCACGATCTGACCGTCCTGTGGTTTCCTCCGGTGAGCGAAGGCCGGGGCTCTGCTGATCAATGTATCCAGTTCCCGGCTGGCCTTATTCTCTGCCATTTTCTCCAAGGCCTCACCCCCGGTAAGCATGAGCACGATGATGAGTCCGGCCAAGTATTCCCCGACAAGTACCGTGGCCACCATTGCCACAACTGCGAGGATGTCCAAGCCCCAATGCCCGCGCATCATGTGCTTTATCATGTCCTTGGCGGTGACCGCCACGACAAATGCAATCACCCCGGTGGCGAGAATGGCCACTGACTGATCGTGGCCGAGAACTAAGAGGATGCCAGCGACCAACAGCGCCCCGGCCGCCAGCAGCACCATGGGGTGAGCTAGTCGATAGTGGGAGCGACCCATAACCAAACTGTAGCCCATGGTCCCCGGGCCCCAGATGCTCCACGAAAGCCAGGGACTGAGACGGACGGGCTAGCTCCGCCAAGGCAATTGCCAGCAATCCGGTACAGTGCTGATCAGCCCCTTTGACCCGCCAGTGAACCTGCCGGCGCACTGACCGGCTCTACCGGTCCGCAGAGATCGCAGAAGAGAGACGACGCCGTTGACGACTTACTTCACCAGCGACCAGCACATCGGCCACGCCAATATCATCCGCTACTGCGACAGGCCCGTCAGCGATCTCGATGACATGGACCAGATGCTGATCAGCCGGTGGAACGAGACGGTCAGCGCCGAAGACGAAGTCTGGGTGCTGGGCGATTACGCGATGAAGGATTACGCCCGCGGGCTCAGCCTCCTTCCACAACTCAATGGCACCAAATACTTGGTCATCGGCAATCATGAACGCTGCTCCCCCACACAGCGCGACGGGCATCTGCACCTGCCGGCGTACCTGGAAGCTGGATTCACCGTTGCGGTGACCCAGGCCGAAACGTATCTGCCGCCGGTGACTCCCGACGGCGAGGAGCTGCGGGTTCTCCTCTCGCACTACCCCTACAGCGGGGAGTCCCACAGCCAACAGGACCGCCACGAACGATTCCGCTACCGAGATTTGGGCCATCCGCTCCTCTGCGGTCACGTCCACACCGAATGGCAGACCCAGCTCACGCCCCGGGGATCAGTCCAGGTCAATGTCGGGGTGGATCAGTGGGACTTCAGGCCCGTGAGTGCAGCCGAGGTGCACCGGACGATTCTGGCTGCCGCACCAGACGATTCCGCTGTCAGCTGAGGTGGAGCCGGATGAACCTCCGGTGCCGTCCTGGTTGTACCGACTATGACTGCCACTGCCTCGCGGCCACTGTCCCTGCTGGACCTCGCCCGCGTCCGTAACCACGAATCCATCTCCGAAGGGTTCGCTCGCTCGCTTCGCCTGGCCCAGACGGCAGACTCTCTGGGCTACACCAGGATCTGGTTCGCTGAGCACCACAACATGCCGCACGTGGCCAGTTCCGCCACCGCCCTACTGATCCAGCACATTGCCGCAGGCACCACACAGGTGCGAGTGGGGGCCGGTGGGATCATGCTGCCCAACCACTCACCGTTGGTGATCGCCGAGCAATTCGGGACCTTGGAGACGCTGTTTCCCGGGCGGATTGACCTGGGACTGGGGCGGGCGCCGGGCACCGACGGTGCCACCGTACGTGCTCTGCGCCGAGACGGCACCGAGGCCGACAGATTCCCCGAAGACGTCATGGAGCTCGCCGCCTACCTCGCAGGACACAGCCGGGTTCCCGGCGTCGAAGCATACCCGGGGCGCGCTACCCACGTGCCTTTGTACATTCTGGGATCCTCCCTCTACGGCGCGCAATTGGCCGGGCGGCTGGGCCTCCCCTTTGCCTTCGCCAGCCACTTCGCCCCACAGCTGCTGGAGCAGGCGGCTCATACATATCGTGAGAGCTTCACCGCCGAAGGGTTTCTCCATTGTCCCGACGCCCAACCGCACTTCATCGCCGCAGCGAATGTCATCGCACATGAGGACCCCGCCACGGCGCGGCAGCAGCGGCGCAAGGCCGAGGACGGGTGGATCCGCACCATGCTGGGCCGCCACAAGCAGCTCAGCTCCGAGGACGTGACTCAGCTGCGGGACCACCCGGCCGGGCAGCAGGTGCTCGGGATGCTCACCAGAACGATCGCCGGGACTCAGGATGAAGTGGTGCAGTGGTTGGACGAATTTGCCGACCAGGTGGGCGCCGACGAGCTCATGCTGGTGAATATGGCCCCTGATGAGGAGGTTCAGCACCGGACTCTCGCGCTGCTGGCACCTGAGCCCGGTGGCTGACACTCCGATAGGGTCGGGACATGACTTCAGTGACGGTGCCGATCGAACTCCGGTGGGGCGACCAGGATCCCTATGGCCATGTCAACAATGTGACCGTGCTGCGAATCCTGGAAGAGGCCCGAGCCCGGGCATTCTGGAACGCCCCAGGCCAGTCCGGAGGCGCAGCCGTCTTCCCGCCGCTGGAGCCCAGCGAACAGGTCTGGGCGCTGGTGGCGGACTTTCAGCTCAAGTATCGCCAACAGCTGCCCTACCAGAGGGAACCAGTGCAGGTGGCCATGTCGGTCCCAAGGGTCGGCGGCGCGAGCTTCACCATTGACTATGCGGTGACCCTCAGTGCCGCCGAGAAGTCGCCGCGAGTCACCGCGCAGTCCACGCTTGTCCTGGTCGACCGGGATTCTGGCAGACCGCAACGCCTCACCGCGCAGCTGAGACGGCGCCTCGCGGACTTCGCGCCGGAAGCCTCCACTCAGTCCGCGGAGTAGAAGTGCTGTTCGAACACCTGACGGGCCCGGCGAGTGGTGCGCAGGTAGTGGTCCTCGAACTCGGCTGAGCATCCGGGACCGAATCCGCACCAGCGGGAAACTGCCTCGAGGTCACGGCGTGAGCTGGGCAGCACATCCGCCGCCCTGGCCGACCAGATCATGATCCCGGACCGCACCTGGGTGCACAGCCTCCAGGCCTCTGCCAGCGTGTCAGCATCAGCAGGAGCCATCAGCTTCGCCTCAACAAGCCCGTCCAGTGTCTGCAGTGTCCCGGTGGTACGCAGCCCTTGGTGCTGATGCGCGTACTGGAGCTGATACAGCTGTACCAACCACTCCACATCCGAGAGTCCGCCCCGTCCCAATTTCACGTGCCGGGACGGGTCAGCGCCGCGGGGCAGCCGCTCCGCCTCCACTCTGGCCTTGATTCGGCGGATTTCTCTCAGCTGCTGATTCGTTGGAGGCTCCCCATAACGGACGTCATCGACCAGCTCCATGAAGTCGACCGCCAGCCAGTCGGAGCCGGCCGCTGGTCTGGCTCGCAGGAGAGCCTGCCGCTCCCATACGTCCATCCAACGCCGGTAGTACTCCTCGTAGGACTCCAGAGACCTCGACAACGGTCCACGCTTGCCCTCCGGGCGGAGATCAGCGTCGAGCTGAAGGGCAAACTCACCGCGGATGGCCGGCTTCACGGGTTTGGAGAGCAGCTGCGTGAGTTTCTGCGCCAGTTTCTGGGCCTGTTTGTCGGCTGCTGCCTTATCCGCGCTCTCCACCGGGCGATGCACGAACATGGCGTCCATGTCAGAGCCGTAGCTGATTTCCTGGCCTCCTTGCCGCCCCATGGCAATGACCAAGAAATCTACCAGCCTGCCCTCCGAGGCGAAGACTTCCTCCTCCGCCACGCGCAGTGCGCCCAGCGTGGTCACGCGGTCCACATCGGCCAACGCGGCCCCCACACTCGACTGATCCCTCAGGCCACAGGCGTCAGAGATGGCGATGCGCAGCTGCTCGCGCTGCCGGATCAGCCTTGCGAGGCGGACCGCGGTCTGCGCAGCACCTTCATGCCGCTGCAGGGCGTTCTGCATCTCAGTCCAGAGGGTCTCGAAACTGCGCGGCGCCAGCGCGTCGTCGTCCCCCAGCCATTTGGCGGACTCCGGGAGGTGTTCGAGCATGTCGGAGATGAACCGTGAACTGGTCAGCAGCTGGCAGAGCCTCTCGGCAGCCACTGAGGAGTCCCTCAACATCGTCAAGTACCAGGGACTGGTGCCCAGCGACTCGCTGAGCCGGCGGAAGGCCAGCAGTCCGTAATCCGGATCCACCCCCTCGGCGAACCACCCCAGCATCATCGGCAGAATTCGCTTCTGCAGAGTCGCTTTCCTCGAGACCCCGGCGGTGAGCGACTCGATATGGCGCAGAGCCCCATCGGCGTCGCCGAATCCCAATGCCGAGAGCCGATCGGCGACCGCCGCCGCGGAGAGCCGGACCTCGTCCTCGGACAGCACAGCGGTGGTGGAGAGCAACGGACGGTAGAAGATGGTCTCGTGGAAGGTGGAAACCTCTCGCACGACCCGCTGCCACTCCTGAAGCACATCCTTCGGCCCGGCCCGGCGGGACTGTCCTGGTCCCCGGACAGCATGAGCCAACGCACGTAGGGCTGCATCCTGAACCGGCATCAGATGCGTCCGGCGCATATCCGACATCTGAATGCGATGCTCATACAGCCGCAGCTGCCGGTAGCACCGGCTCATCGCCTCCTGGTCCTTGCTGGAGACGTACTCTCCGGTCCCGAGGGCCTCGATAGCAGAGAGCGTGTCGCGCATCCGGAGGTTGTCATCGACCCGACCGTGGACGAGTTGCAACAGCTGAACGGTGAATTCGATATCGCGCAAGCCGCCCCGGCCCAGTTTGATCTCCCGGTCCGCCGTACTGTGGGGAATGTTGCTGAAGACCCGGCGGCGCATGGCCTGGACGTCCTGGACGAACCCCTCCCGCGCGGCGGCCTGCCAGACCAGCGGACCCATCGCCTCCATGTACTCTTCGCCGAGGCGCGCATTGCCTGCAATGGGACGGGCCTTCAGCAGGGCTTGGAACTCCCACCCTGAGGCCCACCGCCGGTAGTACTCTCGGTGCGAGTCCACCGTGCGTGACAGTGGCCCGTCCCGACCTTCGGGACGCAGATTGGCATCGACTTCCCACAGGGCCGGTTCCCCGTCGGAGGCCATAATGACTTTGGTCATCCCGCTGGCCAAGACCGCCGCCAGCTCACTGGCATCTGCGGCGTCGAGGCCCTCCGGGGACCGGTGGGCGAAGATCACATCCACATCAGAGATGTAGTTCAGCTCCCCTGCACCACACTTGCCCATTCCGATCACTGCGAGCTGCAGGTCTCCGGCCTCAGTTCGGCGTGCGCTGAGCTGCGCGCGGCTCACTGCGAGGGCGGCATCGATGGCCGCAGCGGCGAGATCCGCCAGCTGGCGCGCCACCAGCGGCATATAGTCGAGGGGGTCTGCGACGGTGAGGTCGCGCAGAGCGATGCGCGTCAGTTCGCGGCGGTAGGCAATGCGCAGCGCAGTCCCGGCGTTTCGGGCGGTGAAGTCCTCGTCGAGTGCGGCCAGCGGGTCCTCCAGGTCCGGTTCAGCCCGTACGGCTTCCATCAGTGTCCCGCGCAGAGCGGGCGCGGCAGAATCGATGGTCGGCTGGTCGTCGCCGGTGGGGGCACTTTCGAACAGAATGCTGGTCTGACCTGGGTGGCGTATGAGGAATTCGGCCAGGGCCTGGGAGGTACCCAGCAGCCTGATCAGCGGCACAGCCTGCCTGTACCCGGAGGACTCCGCTGCGTCAGTGAAAAGTTCCTGCACCTGAGGGGCACGTTCCAACAGCCGGATCAGCAGCAGCAACGCCTGATCCGCATCGGGCGCCTCGCGCAGGGTGCGGGTCAGTGCGCCAGCGTCGATCTCCTCCAGCTGGGGCTCGGCCAAGAACTTCTGTGCACGCTCCAGGTCCTGAAAACCGGCGGCAATCAGTTCCCGCGCAGGGGGCGCCTCAGCGGAGGTGCTCACACGGCATCACCGGTGCACCACACTGTTCAGACCATCCCCAGGTAGGTGTTGATCTCATACGGCGAGACGTTCACCCGGTACTCGTCCCACTCCTGGCGCTTATTGCGCAGCAGGTTCTCAAACACCTGCTCGCCCAGGACGCTGGCGACCAGCTCCGAATCCTCCATCTGGCGGATGGCGTCATGGAGAGTTCCCGGCAATGGTTTCAGCCCCAAGACCTTGCGCTCCGCAGTGGTCAGCGACCACACATCCTCGGTGACATGCTCGGAAAGCTCGTAGCCTTCCTCGATGCCCTTGAGCCCGGCACCGATGACCATCGCATAGGCCAGGTACGGATTGGCCGCGGAGTCGATGCCGCGGAACTCCACACGGGCTGAGCCGCCCTTCGTCGGTTTGTAGAGCGGGACGCGAATGAGCGCCGAACGGTTGTTGTGACCCCAGGAGACGTGGCTGGGCGCCTCTCCCCCGCCCCACAGCCGCTTGTACGAGTTCACGAACTGGTTGGTCACCGCGGTGAACTCCGGCGCGTGCGTGAGGATGCCCGCTATGAACTGCCGTGCCGTGTTGGAGAGGTTGAACTCGGCGTTGGGTGTGAAGAACGCGTTGGTGTCACCTTCAAAGAGGCTGAAATGAGTGTGCATGGCCGAGCCGGGGTGCTCACTGAAGGGTTTCGGCATGAATGTGGCGTACTTGCCGTGGGCCAGCGCTACCTCTTTGGCGATGGTCCGGAAGGTGAGGATGTTGTCGGCGGTGGTGAGCGCGTCAGCGTAGCGCAGGTCAATCTCATTCTGGCCGGGGCCCACTTCATTGTGGCTGAACTCCACGGAGATCCCCACCGCTTCCAACATATTCACGGTATGTCTGCGCAGATCCTGAGCCACCGAACCGGTGATGTGGTCGAAGTACCCGGAACGGTCAGCAGGCACCGGCCGCCCGTTGCTGTCCATTTCTTCCGAATCCAGCAGATAGAACTCGATCTCGGGATGGGTGTAGCAGGTGAACCCCATCTGAGCAGCGGCGTCGAGCTGGCGGCGCAGCACGTACCGGGGGTCGCCCACAGCTGCTTCCTGGTCAGGGGTGAGGATGTCACAGAACATTCGGGCGGTGGGCTCGTCCTCGCTCCGCCACGGAAGAATCTGGAAGCTGGACGGATCCGGCTTCAGCAGCATGTCTGATTCAAAGACGCGGGAGAGCCCCTCAATGGAGGAGCCGTCAAAGCCGAGGCCTTCCGCGAAGGCGCCCTCCACTTCCGCAGGCGCCAGTGCCACTGACTTCAGGGCTCCCACCACGTCGGAGAACCACAGGCGGACGAAGCGGACATCGCGCTCCTCGATGGTGCGCAGTACAAACTCCTGCTGCCGATCCATGCTGATATTCCGCCTCCTGAAGTAGGTGCTGCCTCAACCATGCCCAACTCTACCCAACACGCCGCAGCCACCGGAGTAGTCTGGAGCTTATGTCCCATGACGAACACGCAGCCCCGTATACGGGCCCCCAGGCGGGGACCGCGGCCAGAGCTCCCAAGCGGATCCGCACCCATCATCTGCAGCGGTTCAAGCAGCAGCAGCAGAAGTTCGCCATGCTCACCGCCTATGACGCCATGATGGCCAATGTGTTCGACGAAGCGGGCATCGAAGTCCTGCTGGTCGGCGACTCTGCGGCCAATGTGATGCAGGGCCGGGAATCAACTCTTGGTATTACCGTCGATGAGCTGCTCGTCTACGCCAAGTCCGTGGTCAACGGGGTCAGCCGCGCCCTGGTGGTAGCAGACCTGCCCTTCGGCAGCTATCAGGCCTCACCTGAGCAAGCCGTCCACACCGCAGTGCGCTTCATGAAGGAGGCCGGGGTTCATGCGGTGAAGATGGAGGCTCACGGGGCCACGGTCCCGCATGTGAAGGCCGTGGTCGACGCCGGCATACCGGTGATGGCACACAGCGGCTTCACCCCGCAGTCAGAGCATCAGCTGGGGGGATTCCGGGTCCAGGGCCGCGGAGAGCAGGCCCGGAAAGTGTTGGACGATGCGCGAGCCCTCCAGGACGCAGGAGCTTTCTGCCTGCTGGTGGAGATGATTCCGGCCGAGCTCACCACCGAGCTTGAGGCGGCTCTGACCATCCCGACCATCGGTATCGGTGCCGGCTCCGGGGCAACCGGTCAGGTGCTGGTTTGGCAGGACATGCTGGGTCTCAACACCGGTCGGCTGCCGCGGTTCGTGAAGCAGTACGCCGACCTGCGCAGCATCATCACAGATGCGACCCAGAATTTCCGCCGCGACGTGGTTCAAGGCACCTTCCCCGCACAGGAGCACACCTTCTGAAGCCGGTGGTGGGCACCTGAGCGCCTCAGGCGTCGTCGTCCTCTTCTTCCCACTCCTCATTGCGCTGCTGCACCTTCTCCAGCGCTTGCGCCGCCTCTGCATGAGTCTTGTACGGTCCCAACAGGTGCTTCCACGAGGATTGGGGCCCGTGTTCGACCTGCCCGGTGCTCAGGTTGTACCAATATTCAGTCACCTGTCCAGACTACGCCCTCCGCCGGAGCGGCCGATAGGATTTGCGCTATGGCTTCCGCACCCTCCCACGCACCAGTCGGCACCCTAGCCCCCGGAACCCTGACTCCGGAGCGGAAGGTTCCCGAGCACATTTCCCGCCCGGATTATGTGGGCCTTGCCGAACCGCCGAAGTACACCGGCCCCGATGCATTCGACAGCGCCACCGTGCAGCGAATCCGCCGGGCCGGTCAGCTGGCTGCGGAATGCATGATCGCCACCGGAGAGCTGATCCGTCCCGGGGTCACCACCGATGAGCTCGACGCTTTCGCCCACAACTACCTGGTGGAGCGCGGCGCGTATCCCTCCTGCCTGCTCTACAGGGGGTTCCCGAAATCCATCTGCACCTCCATCAACGAGGTCATCTGCCACGGGATCCCCGACTCCACGGTGCTGCAGGAGGGCGACATCGTGAATCTGGACATCACCGCGTTCCTCGACGGGGCCCATGGTGATCACAACGTCACGTTCCTGGTCGGTGAGGTCGATGAGGAGTCCCGACTGCTGGTGGAACGCACCCATGAGGCCATGATGCGTGGCATCAAGGCGGTTAAGCCCGGCAGGCCGATCAACGTCATCGGCCGTGCGATTGAATCCTACGCCCGGCGGTTCAACTACGGGGTGGTCCGTGAGTTCATTGGGCACGGGGTGGGTCCGGCTTTCCACACCGGCCTGGTCATTCCACATTACGACGCCGCCCCTGACTATGGGCAGCCGATCGAACCCGGAATGGTCTTCACTATTGAGCCGATGCTCACTTTGGGGACACGGCACTGGGACCTGTGGGAGGACGGCTGGACGGCGGTGACCCGCGATCGGCGGCGCACCGCACAGTTCGAGCACACAATCCTCGCCACCGAGCACGGAGCCGAGATTCTCACCAGCCCCTCCGGCTGAGGCGTCCGCGCTGACTGGCCGGGGCACGCTATTCTGTTCGTTGAATCACTGCGGTGCAGCGTGGCGCCGGTCCGCCTTTTTGACTGATCTTGGAGAGTCATGACCAAACCAGATACGCTCGCGCCCGCTGCCCAGGCCGTGGGTCCCCTCAGCGCAGCCCTTCCTCCCCTCCCGCAGCGCGCCATCGGCATCGACGTCGGCGGCACCGGCATCAAGGGGGGAATAGTCAACCTCAGGAAGGGCAAGCTCACCGGGGAGCGCTTCCGCATACCCACCCCTCAGCCGGCCACACCCGAAGCTGTCGCCGGAGTGATCGCCGAGGTGCTTGATGAGCTCCTCTCCCGGGATAAGGCCCCTTCGGCCGAGGAGCTCAGCGTGGGCGTCACCCTACCCGGGATCGTCATTGACAATGTGGTGCTCTCGGCGGCGAATATCGACGAATCGTGGTTGGAGTGCGACACCACGGAGCTGCTGAAGGATTTCCCGGGCCGGATATCCACCCTCAACGACGCCGACGCCGCCGGTCTGGCCGAAGCCCGCTACGGGGCCGGTGCCAACAGACCCGGCACCATCATGACAGTCACCCTGGGCACGGGAGTGGGCACCGCACTGGTCCATGATGGGGTCCTGGTGCCCAACTCAGAGCTGGGACACCTGGAATTTGAGGGAGCCAAGCCCGCCGAGGCCAAAGTCTCCGCCTCAGCTCGGGAGCGCCTGAACATGCCGTGGCCGGAATACGGGGAGACGCTGCGTCGGTTCTTGGTCCATGTTGAACGCATCCAGCCGGTGAGCCAGTTCATCATCGGAGGCGGCATTTCCAAGCGCAGTGAGGACTTTCTGCCCTTCGTCACCGGACTGCGGGCGGAGGTTGTGCCCGCCCAACTGACCAACAACGCCGGTATCGTCGGCGCCGCCCTCTATGCTGCTGAGCGCGCGCGGTTGGCCGCTGCAAATGCGCTGGGGTCAGCAGAATGAGCCCTGCTCCGGATCCGTCCAAGACGGCGGTTCAGCGCTCATTTGCTATGATTGTGGATCGTGCCGATCGCGGCACTTGCGCCGATAGCTCAGTTGGTTAGAGCACTGCGTTTACACCGCAGGTGTCGGGAGTTCGAGTCTCTCTCGGCGCACCATTGTGACGGACTGGGTTGAGTTCCGTTCAACGGGTCGGGCGCGGTGCGCACAGTCACTCCGGCTCCAGGTGGTTCACCGCCGGTCCCTCCAGCACCTGGCCGTCAGCGGCGAATCTTGACGCGTGCAGCGGACAGTCCCAGGAGCACTCGGCGTCGTTCCACGTCACCACCCCTCCCATATGCGGGCACACCGCAGAGACGCGCCGCGTCACGCCGTCCACCGTGGAGACACCTACGGGCCGGCCGTGGACTCGACCGACCGTGCCCTGACCCTCGCCGGGAGGGTCATCGGGCAGGGCGTGCAGCTCCGTCTGGATCCAATCCCGGGTCATACGCGCCCCAATGGATGCATTGTCCTTGGCTGCGGTGGCAAGCCCCTTCACCGACGGGGGACGCTGCGACAGTGCCTGCGCCCACGGCATGTGCCCGCCGAGAATCTGGCCGGTGATCGCCAACGCCGCAGCCACCCCGTTGGTCATGCCCCATTTGTTGAACCCGGTGGCCACATAGATACGGCCTCCACTTTGCGGCAGCAGGCCGAAGTACGGCACAGAATCGGCCGGTTGGTAGTCCTGGGCGGACCAGGCGTGAGTGCGCTGCGCACCGGGGAAGCGCCGCTGGGTCCAACTCTCTAAGTCTCGCTGCGCTGCCGCCGGGGAACCGGCCCGTCCCACCTGATGGCCGTTGCCGCCGACCAGCAGCAGCTCCTCGCCGTTGACCGGGGCCGAACGCAGACTCCGCCCGGGCTGATCCAGCCCTAAGTACATTCCCTGCGGCACCGTCATCCCCTGGGGCAATCGGTAAGCCTGGGCGTAGGAGCGCAGCCCTTTCATCCTGGCGAAGTGGCCACCGCGGTCCAGAGCGGGGGCACCAGTGGCCAGCACCACCTGATCGGCTGAGAACTCCCCGGCGGAGGTCTTGACCACTACGGGTTTGCCCGTCGTTGCGCCCTGCATCCGTATGCCCTGTGCAATGTGTCCGCCGCGCTCCACCAGTTCCTCAGCCAGGCTCTGCAGCACCGCAAGGGGGTGGATCTGCGCCTGGTCCTTGAGCTCCACCGCGGCGCCTACCGCGTAGGGCAGCTCAGCCGGTTCTGCCCAGGCGGCGTCGAGTCCCGCCTGGTGGCAGGCATCGAGCTCCTCCTCCAACGAGCCTGCTGAATCTTCGGCGTAGATGTACGCCGGCCGGTCCTGATACTCCACCCCGCGGTCCTGGAGGTACCTCAGAAGCCATGACTGTGCCTCCCTGTTGCCTTCCACATAGGCCTGGAGCGTCTCCACCGAGCGGGCGGAGAGGATCGCGGCGAGGTTACCGCCCTGCAGCAGAGACACCTTGCCGGTGGTGTGACCTGTCGCCACAGCGCCGACGCTGCGGGCTTCCAGCACCAACACCTGGTGACCGGCTCGAGCGAGCAGCACGGCCGTGGTCAGACCCGTCAAGCCCGCCCCCACCACCACGGAGTCCCACTGGGAACCGGGGGTGACGGGTTCCTGACCAGGGAGACTCACAGATTGGGTGTCAAACCACAGTGAACTCATGAGGGCGCCTTCCAACGGGGGCAACGGGTCTCCCATCCTCGGGAGGCTGACTGGACAGCGCCGTGACGTGACCTCTGAGGGGCCTGAACCTTTCCGCGATACACGCGAATTTCAGTCTGCGACGCTGGTCCGGTATCGTTAGGCGGTCGGGTTGTAGTGACCCGTGCGTCGTAGGAACGTTCTTCAGCCGGACCGGTGATCACCGGGCTCGGGCTTCATGGCAGTGGTCTTCTCGCGGCGACCTGAGTGCACCGCCCGGTGCATCCACGACCGCCAGTCTCTGGGTTGTACGGCTATGTGCTGTGCCTTCGTGCTGGCCCATTTGAAAGGCATCCGCCATCTCTGACAATCCGAAAACTTTCGTCGACCTCGGTGTGCCCACAGCGCTGGTTCGCGCATTGGCTGCCGACGGAAAGTTCCAAGCTTTTCCCATCCAGGAACAAACCCTTCCCGATACACTCTCCGGCCGCGATGTGCTTGGCCGTGGCAAGACCGGCTCGGGCAAGACCCTGGCATTCTCCATTCCGCTGGTTGCTCAACTAGCCGGGACGTCCGGTCAGCCGCGCAAGCCGCGCGGACTGGTTCTCGCTCCGACCCGTGAGCTGGCCACCCAGATCAACGCCGTGCTTGAACCGCTGGCCGCTGAATACAGCCTGCGCACCACCACAGTCTTCGGTGGGGTGAGCCAGAAACACCAGGTCGACGCGCTGCGCCGCGGGGTAGATATCCTCGTCGCCTGCCCCGGCAGATTGGAAGATCTGCTCGAGCAGGGCCAGCTGACCCTCGATGCAGTGCAGGTCACCGTGCTCGACGAAGCTGACCACATGGCTGACCTCGGTTTTCTTCCCGGGGTGACGCGTATTCTGGCGAAGACTCCGAAGCAGGGTCAGCGGATGTTCTTCTCTGCCACTTTGGACAACGGAGTCGACAAGCTGGTCAAGCGCTTCCTGCACGACGAACTGCTCCACTCAGTGGATGAGGCTACCTCTCCGGTTTCCGCTATGACTCATCACGTGTTCGAAGTTCCTCCAGAGGAGAAGAAGCCGCTGGTGAAGGCGCTGGCCTCCGGCACCGGCAAGCGCATTTTGTTCACCCGGACCAAGCACCAGGCGAAGAAGTTGGCCAAGCAGCTCACTGCTGATGGCACTCCGGCGGTGGATCTTCACGGGAATCTTTCGCAGAATCAGCGCGATCGCAATCTCGCGGCGTTCGGCGGCGGAGATGTGCGGGTCCTGGTCGCCACCGATGTCGCGGCCCGGGGTGTCCACGTGGATTCGGTGGAACTCGTGGTCCATGTGGATCCCCCAGCTGAGCACAAGGCGTACCTGCACCGCTCCGGACGCACCGCACGCGCCGGAAGCAGCGGCGACGTCGTGACAGTGATGCTGCCCGAGCAGCGCCACGACACCCAAGCCCTGCTGCGCAAGGCTGCCATTAAGGCCCAGCCGTTGACAGTGACCAGCAGTTCACCTGCGGTGGCAGAGCTGGTGGGTGACGTGGCGGAGTACGTGAAACCTGCTGTCCATACCGCCCCGCAGCAACGCAGCTCAGCACCCCGGGGCGGGCGGGGCCCCGCTTCACGGGCACGGCGAAACCAGCCGGGTCGCAGGTCCACGCAGTCCAGACGCGTCAAGAGTTGAGCAGGTGACTCTCCGGCATTCACGCTAGGGCCCTGGTGCCACCCATGCCACCATAGGTACCGTGCTGAAGCTCAGCGAAGAGCCAGGCGTAGGTCTCATCGGCAGGAGTTGGGTGGCTGAATGCTTACGAAGTATCTGGTCCGCGTGCCCGGGCCCCCTTGGTTGCTGGCCGTGGTGGCGATCTTCGCCATCCAGCTCACCTCGGCCCTGTCGGTGCCGCTGATTGAGCTGGTCGGACCCGGTGGGACCGCCTGGCTGCGGCTGAGTATGGGGGCATTGCTGATGCTGGCGTTGGTCCCGCCTCCGCTTCGCTCACTGCGGCGCGGCGATGCCCCCGTCCTGCTGGGCCTCGGCATCGGGATGGGGCTGACTACCGTAGCCTTTCTGGCCGCCATTGAGCGGATTCCGCTGGGAACGGCGGTCGCGATTGAGTTTCTCGGACCGCTCACCGTGGCGGCGGTACGCAGCGGGAGTCTGCGGACTACAGTCTGGCCTGTGCTGGCTCTCGGCGGTGTGGTGCTTCTGACCGAACCCTGGCATTCAGAGTTCGACGTCGTCGGCGTCGGCTTCGCTCTCCTCGCCGGCATCGGCTGGGGCACTTACATTGTGCTGCTGCAGAAAGTCGGCGACCGGTTCACCGGAGCGGGCGTGCTGTCCGCCACCCTTCCGGTGGCAGCGGTGACCGCAGGAGTCATCGGTTGGCCGCAGGCGGCCGGACATATCGATGGACGGGTCCTGCTGATCGCCCTGGGACTGGCGCTGCTGGCCCCCGTGGCCCAGTTTGTCCTGGAACTGGCGGCGCTGCGCCGAATGACTGCCACCGCCTTCGGCACCCTGATGGCATTAGAACCTGCCGCTGCGCTGATCCTCGGGCTGGTCATCCTCGCGCAGCTGCCCTCTGCCTTGCAGTACGTGGGGATCATGCTGGTGGTAGTGGCTGGGGCATGCGCCCAAAGGGGCGGCCTGCGTGCTCCTCCGCTGACCACCGGTCCGGTCCCCCTACCGGAACCCAGGCGTCCCACCGATTGACGCTTAGACGCACCCACGCCTGAGGCCTTGGACGCGAGCCCCGGTAGAAAACGAAAAACCCGCCTCAGCGGGCGGGTTTCTCGACAATACTATGGGTGGAGCATATCGGACTCGAACCGATGACCTTCTGCATGCCATGCAGACGCGCTACCAGCTGCGCCAATGCCCCCTATTTTGGTGTGGTTCCCGCCGTGTTCTCCACGTTGGCAACCCCTATACGTTACACCGCCGGAGGAGCGGCCGGCAAATTCAGCTTCACCTTCGGCACATCGGCGTAGAGCCGGTCGAGCCCATAGACGGCACGCTCCTGTTCGTGCTGAACATGGACCACCATGTGTCCGTAATCCAGGAGCACCCAGGTGCCGGAGTCTCTGCCTTCGCGCCGCAGCGGAGCGGAATCGTGAACCGTCTTCAGCTGCTTTTCGATCTCCTCACAGATCGCACCGATCTGCCGCTCGGACGGTGCCGAACAGACCAGGAACGCATCGGTGATGCCCAGGCGCTCTCCGACGTCGTAGCCTTCGATGTTGGTGGCCAACTTGTCGCTGGCAGCAGCGGCTGCGGTGCGCAGCTCAGCAAGTACAGTATCTGGGACAGTCATCAGTGCCATTCAGTCTAGAAGAGTACAAAAGCAACAGTCGCGAGGGCGATAAGCAGCAGCAGTCCCAGCACAATCGCAGTCCACATCAGGAACCGCTGCTGATCTGCTTGCCGCGCGGTAGCGTCAATCATCTTGTTTAGGTCTAACCCGTGGGCGCCCTGGGCGTGCACCGGCTCAATCTGACCGGTGGCATACTGCATTTCCTCAGGGTCCTGCGCCAAGGAGTCGCGCACCATCTTCTCAGTGAGGATCTGCGATTCCGGGCGCTCACGGCTGCGCCGACGCCGTTCCTGCTCGGCCTTGGCGTGCTTCTTGCGCATCCGCTCTTGATTGGCCTGCATGGCCTTCGCCGCCAGTGACTGCTGCCGCTTCAGCAGTTCAGGGTCTACGGTGTTGGCGTCTTCTACCTTTGCGATCTCGGCATTGGTCGCATCGAGCTCGGCCAGAAGTTCTGGACTCAGCCGTGGAATGGACTGGGTCTCCTTGAGCATCCGCCGGACCCGCCGCGTTTCCGCCATCCGAGCCGCGGTATTCTCCGGCTTGGTCGCCTCGTCCTGAGCAGCGGCAGGCGGGTCCTGACTCGGAAGGTCCTGCGTGGGAAGCGCCTGCTGCACAGCGGCATCGGCGATCTCCTCCTCCGGGCGTGCCGGGGCTTCCTCGGGCTCCGGAAGCGGTGCAGGCTCCTCTTGCTCCGGCAGCTCGGCCTCGTCGGCGGTGTCCTCCGCGTCCGCCTCCTCGGCAGTCTCCTCCGCTGCATCCTCGGCGGGGTCATCCGTTAGGGGCTCAACTGCCGGGGAGGCCTCAATAGCCACCTCGGGCTCTTCGGGGAGTTCGTCACTTTCCGACGCGGCGGTGGCCTGCACCGCGCGGGCCAGTTCATCCTCGGCCGGCGCAGAGCCTGCGCCCTCTGTGGCGTTGTCTGACTCCTCCTGAGCGTCATGCTGTGCAGCCAGCTCAGCTTCCCGGCGGCGGCGCAGCTCTTTGCGCGAAACCGGCAGATAGCGCTCCCGGAGCTGCTCTCCATTGGCTGCGTGCTGCTCAGTCGTGTCTGCGCTCATGCGGAACCCTCCCGGTGGTGTTGCTCCATGGTATGCCCTGGTGGCGCGTCACTCGGGCGTGCGCCGGGACCAGCCTGGTAGAGCTTGTGCTTATTGATGTACTGGACCACGCCGTCAGGAACCAAGTACCAAACAGGATCACCGGCTTGACCGCGCGCCCGGAGGTCGGTGGAGCTGATCGCCATGGCGGGGATTTCCATCAGGGAGATGTTTTCGGCGCGCCCGAAGTCTTCGCTGCGGTACCCGGGACGGGTCACCGAGACAAAGTGCGCAAGTTCCCACAACTCCTCGACGTTCTTCCACGACATGATCTGGGCCATGGCGTCAGCGCCGGTGATGAAGAAGAGATCGGCATCGCTGTACATGGCCCGGAAATCACGCAGCGTGTCGATGGTGTAGGTGGTGCCGCCACGGTCGATATCCACACGGGAGACGGAGAACCTCGGATTGGAGGCAGTGGCGATCACCGTCAGCAGGTACCGGTGCTCAGCTGAGGTGACACGTCTGCCCGCTTTCTGCCACGGCTCACCGGTGGGAACGAAGATTACCTCATCCAGGCTGTACTCCGCGGCCACTTCTGAGGCGGCCACCAGGTGACCGTGGTGGATGGGGTCGAAGGTCCCGCCCATGATTCCGAGACGTCGTCTTCGACCTTCCGAGCCGGCCCCGGCGGGGGTGCTGACAGGCGGTGTCAAGTCAGTGGTGGCCCTGGGGGTCAGCCGGGAGTTCCTTGCCCTTACCCGAGAATGCGAGGGTGATCAGCAAGCTCAGCATGAGCAGCGCAAATATGATGATGCCATACCAATGAGCTGGCATGGGCAACTCATAGCCGTTGTACGGATCGGCCAGCAGTGCAAGAACGGGCAGGTTCATACCTCTCCCTTAGGACGCAGTGTCAGGATCTGAGACGAGTCTACTAGGAAACTGCGCCATTTCTGGTATGTCGTCGCTCAACGGACCTGCCCCTCTCCACGGACGATCCATTTGGTGGTGGTCAGCTCGGCCATCCCCATGGGGCCCCGGGCGTGAGTCTTCTGCGTAGAGATCCCCACCTCTGCGCCCAAACCGAATTCCCCGCCGTCGGTGAAGCGGGTGGAGGCATTGACGATCACTGCCGCGGCATCGACCTCGGCAATGAACCGTTCTGCAGAGGAGACCGAGTCCGTGACGATCGCCTCGGTGTGCCCGGTGCTGTAGTTGCGAATGTGGCTGATCGCCTCGTCCATGGAATCGACCACGGCCACCGACATCTGCAGGTCCAGGAACTCGGTGCGGTGGTGCTCCTCAGTGACTGAACCGACCTGCGCCGTTGCCCCCTCGGGCATCCACTGCGCCGCCCTGGAGTCGACGTGCAGGGCGACGCCGCCGCGGGCCAGAGCGGCCAGCGCTTCTCTGCCAGCCCGCTCTGCCTGGGCATGAAGCAGCAGGGTCTCGGCGGCGTTGCACACGCTGGGCCGGTGCGTCTTGGCATTGACGACGATGTCCCTGGCCATCTGCGGGTCCGCTGTGGCGTCGACGTAGACGTGAACGTTGCCTTCACCGGTCTCAATGACAGGAACCTTGGAGTTGTTGACCACATGCTGGATCAGCTCCCGTCCCCCACGAGGAATGAGCACATCCACACTGCCTCGAGTGTTCATCAGCTCCGTGGCACCCTCCCGCCCGAACGGGTCGATGGTCTGCACGGCATCCACCGGGACCCCCACAGACCGCAAGGCCTCACGGATAATACTCAGCAGCATCTTATTGGTGGTCAGCGCCGCCGAGCCGCCGCGCAGAATGACCGCGTTGCCTGACTTCAGCGCCAGCGCAGCAATGTCGACTGTGACATTGGGCCGGGCCTCATATATGACCCCGATGACGCCGAGCGGTACGGCGACTTGGCTGAGCCTCAGCCCATTGGGCAGGGTGCGGCCCTGGATGACACGCCCCACCGGATCGTCCAATCCGATGATCTCCTCCACGGCGCACGCGAGGCTCTCGATCCGGTCTTTGGTCAGCCGAAGCCGGTCCTGCAGCGCTGCTGAGAGGCCACTTTCGCGTCCCCGGGTCAGGTCCTCTTCATTGGCTTTGATCAACGCTGCCCTGGAGTCGCGCAGGCCCTCGGCCAGGGCGGCCAGGGCCCGGTCCTTGTGGCGCCGGTCCATCCTCCCCAGGGGTCGGGACGCCTCTCGCGCCCGGCGGCTGATCTCGGCGATTTCGGAACCTTGCAGTGCTGCGGTCATGCTGTTACCTCCACTCGAGCCATATCATCAGTATGAATCACCGGCCGCTGGTAGTCCTCCCCGAGCTGTTCAGCCAGCTCGGCAGTCTTCTTGCCACGCATCATCCGCACTTCGGCAGCCGAGTAGGAGGTAACCCCCCGGGCTCTGACCTGCCCGTCCGGACTGAGGATTTCAACGACGTCGCCAGCTTCAAAACTTCCCGAGACCTCAGTGATTCCTGCCGCAAGCAGGGACCTGCGGCGCTCCGCGACGGCGCTGACCGCCCCCTGGTCGATGGTGATGCGGCCCTTGGTATGGGCAAGATGAGCTAACCAGGCAGATCGCGCACCGCGACGTCTCCCCCGAGGGAGAAACAGGGTCCCGATCTCCTCGCCGGCGAAGAGCCGTTCGGCGTTGGCGGCGGAGGTCAGGCGAGCCGGAATGCCGTGCGCTGTGACGATCTGGGCGGCCTCCACCTTCGTCACCATGCCGCCAGTCCCGATCCCGGCTCGGCCGCGGGGGCCCAGGGTGACCCCGTTGAGGTCCTCGGTCTGCGCCACCTGGGAAATCGGCTTACCGCCCTCAGCGGGCGGCCCGTCGTAGAGCGCGTCGACATCGGAGAGCAGCACCAGGCCGTCGGCTTGAATAAGGTTGGCGGTGAGTGCGGCCAATCGGTCGTTGTCACCGAAGCGGATTTCAGCGGTGGCCACGGCGTCATTCTCATTGATGATCGGCACCACTCCCAGTGCCAGCAGCTTTTCCAGTGCGCGCAGTGCGTTGACGTAGGTGGCGCGACGAGTGAGGTCCTCGACAGTCAGCAGCAGCTGCCCCACTTCTGCTCCATGGTGCCCGAAAGCTCGCGAATAGTGCGCCATCAGCTGGCCCTGACCCACGGCGGCAGCGGCCTGCTGCGTGGCTAGATCCTGCGGCCGGCGTTCCAGCTTCAGCGGCGCCAGCCCAGCGGCGATGGCCCCGGATGAGACCAGCACGATTTCGGTCCCGCGGCTGCGCAGTTTCTGACAGGCATCGGCGAGCCGGTTCAGCGCCTGGACGCTGATGCCGCCGTTGAGGGTGGTGAGGCTGGAGGAGCCGACTTTGATGACCAGACGTCTGGCCTCAGTGATGAACGTCACCGCTCCTCCACACTCTCGGTCTCACCAGCGGTGTAGAGCTCGTTCATCTCCTCGCGCACCTGCCGTTTGGTGGCCCGCCGCTCGGCCTGCTCCTGCTTCTTCTCCGCACGGGTGGGCCGGTGCTGATCCTCAAATCGCAGATCTGTCCCGCGTGCACCCAGGTGCTCAGCACCCGCAGCCATAGTGGGTTCCCAGTCGAAGACGACGCCGTCCTCCTCCGCGCCGACGACCACCGATTCTCCGGGCACGGCTCCGAGCCGGAACAGCTCATCCTCGATGCCGATCGCCTGCAGTCGGTCGGCCAGGTAGCCCACCGCCTCATCATTGTTGAAGTCAGTCTGCAGAATCCAGCGTTCAGGTTTGGTGCCGCGAACACGCCAGAGCGGCTCGCCGCCCTTCTCCTGACGGGTGATGGTGAACCCTTTGTCATTGACCGCTTTGGGCCGGACAGTCACCGGTACCGGGGCAGCCTCCACCTGCTGCTCGGCCCGGGCCTGTTCCACGAGCCCCGCCATGGCGAAGCTGAGTTCGCGGAGCCCCTTACGGGAGACCGCTGAGATCTCGAAAACCCGGTAACCGCGCTCTTCTAAGGTGCTGCGGACGAGGTCCGCCATCTCCTGACCGTCCGGGAGATCCGTCTTGTTCAGCGCCACCAGCCTCGGCCGTTCCGTCAGCGGTAGACCATCGGCGGCATAGGCGGCCAGCTCCTGCTCGATGGCATCGAGGTCGCCCACAGGATCACGATCGGTCTCCAGGGTCCCGCAGTCGAGCACATGGACAAGTGCTGCACAGCGCTCCACGTGACGGAGGAACTCGTGGCCGAGCCCCTTGCCCTCAGCGGCCCCCGGAATCAGCCCAGGGACGTCGGCAACAGTGAAGCGGGTCTCCCCTGCCTCCACAACACCGAGATTCGGCACCAGGGTGGTGAAGGGGTAATCAGCGATCTTGGGCCGGGCAGCTGAGAGGGCCGCGATCAGGCTCGACTTGCCTGCCGAGGGGAATCCGACCAGCGCCACGTCCGCGACAGACTTCACTTCCAGCACCACGTCGACTTGCTGGCCGGGGGTGCCCAGCAGCGCGAACCCGGGTGCCTTCCGCCGCCTGGAAGCCAGAGCCGCATTGCCCAACCCACCGATTCCGCCCTCGGCGATGCGTGCCCGTGCACCAGCGCCAACGAGATCTGCGATCACCACCCCCTGGCGGTCGGTGACGACGGTACCGTCGGGCACACTCAGTTCCAAGGTCGCGCCGCGGTGCCCGTGACGCAGGCTCCCGCGGCCCACACCCCCGTTCTCCGCCCGGCGATGCGGCCGGTGGTGGTAATCCAGCAGCGTGGTGGTGTTGGGATCGACCACCAGCTCCACATGTCCGCCGTCCCCGCCGTTGCCGCCGTCGGGGCCTCCCAGGGGCTTGAACTTCTCTCGGTGCACCGAGACGCAGCCGCTGCCCCCGTCCCCGCCGGCGGCATGGAGCACCACCCGGTCGACGAAATGTGCCATTGCTGGATCCCCTTTGACTGTGGTCTTCAAGATACAAAAAGGCCCGGCGAGCGATGCTCCGCCGGGCCTTTCGACGGGACTGCGCCCGTCGGTGAAACTCTGCTGGGCCGGCTCAGCCGACCGGTGGAACGATGTTGACGACTTTGCGGCCGCGCTTGTTGCCAAACTCGACAGCACCGTCAGCAAGGGCGAACAGGGTGTCGTCCCCGCCGCGGCCCACATTGGTGCCGGGGTGGAACTTGGTTCCGCGCTGGCGGATGAGGATCTCACCAGCGGAGACGGCCTGGCCGCCGAAACGCTTCACACCGAGGCGCTGGGCGTTGGAGTCGCGACCGTTGCGAGTTGAGCTCGCACCTTTCTTATGTGCCATGGAACTTTACCTCTCAGGAATGGGAAATCTGGAACCAGTCTACCGCCCGATTCAGGCGATCGAGGTGACCTTCACGCGCGTCAGCTCAGAACGGTGACCCTGCCGCTTGTGGTAGCCGGTCTTGTTCTTGAACTTATGAATGACGATCTTCTTACCGCGAAGGTTCTCCTGAACCTCGGCGGTGACAGTGACCTTGGACAGCGCGTCGGCAGAGGTGGTGACCTCATCCCCGTCGACCAGCATCACTGCTGGCAGCTCGATGGTGCTGCCTGCCTCGGCCTCGACGCGGTCGAGGGTCACGTGGTCTCCGACGGAAACCTTCTCCTGGCGGCCGCCTGCGCGGACAATCGCGTACACCACTTGGGACTCACTTCTCTCGTTGAACGTGCATGAAAAAGTATCTGGGCGCAGAACAGCGCCAGCGATTCAGTCTACTCAGACTTATTCCCCTGAGCAAGTTCTTCGGCGCTGACCCCGACACCCAGCATGATCGGCTCGGTGGCTGGCTGGTCAGTGTCGGACTTCTTCGCAGCAGAAGCGGCGAATGACGCTTCCGATCCTTGAACCGGGGTCTTGATCTCAGTGACCTCCCCTGAGCTGCCCTGAGCTGATCCAGCCGCGCGCCGGCCGCGACGTCGGCTCCGAGTCTCCAGAGCTGACTCGAGATCCCCGAGGGAAGCGGCTGGCTTCTTCTGTGCTGAGGGCTCCCCGCCGCGGGGAAGCTCCACCGACTCCCCACCAATGGTCAGGGTCGGTGACGACTCAGGCTTTTCAGCCTCATCAGGCTCTGGGCGAGACTCAGCCTCACCCTCGGACTTCGCTGAACCGTTGGTGGCAGCTGCGACTTTCGCCATGCCCTGGGAGGCCTTTTCCAGCTTCTCCATCTCTTTGGGGTCTGGCTGGTGGCCGGCGTCGTCGTTCTTCTTCCCGCGCTTCTTCCGCTTCTTAGCGCTCTTCCCGGAAGGCTCGGCGGAGGCGTAGGAGGGCCGGTGCTCGACCGGCTCCGGATGGGTGATGATCCCCCGCCCGGCGCAGTGTTCGCATTCGCTGGAGAAGACCTCGAGCAGCCCTGTGCCCATGCGCTTCCGCGTCATTTGAACCAGTCCCAGGCTGGTGACTTCCGCCACTTGGTGCTTGGTCCGATCCCGGCCCAGGCACTCCACAAGCCGCCGGAGCACCAGGTCACGGTTGGATTCGAGCACCATATCGATGAAGTCAACGACGATGATGCCGCCGATGTCCCGCAGCCGCAGCTGGCGGACAAGCTCCTCGGCAGCCTCCAGGTTGTTCTTGGTGACGGTCTCCTCCAGGTTTCCGCCCGATCCGGTGAACTTCCCGGTATTGACGTCCACGACAGTCATGGCTTCGGTGCGGTCAAAGACCAGCGAGCCGCCCGAGGGCAGCTTGACGTTGCGGTCCAGGGCCTTATTGAGCTGCTCATCGATTCGGTGATGGCCGAAGATGTCATCGGGCCCCTGCTCCTGCGGCTCCCATTTGCTGCACCGGTCCAGCAGGTGGGGCGCGACGTAGGTGACGTAGGCCTCAATGTTGTCCCAGGTCTCATCGCCCTGGACTTCCATCGCGGAGAAGTCCTCGTTGAAGACGTCGCGCACCACTTTGATCGTCAGGTCCGGCTCAGCGTAGAGAAGTTCGGGGGCCAGTACTTTCTTGTCCTGCGCCTGGCTCTGGATGGTTTCCCACAGTGATCGCAGCCGGTTGATGTCATTGGTGAGTTCCTGCTCGGAGGCACCCTCAGCAGCGGTGCGCACGATCACACCGGCGTTGGAGGGCAGCTGCTCCTTGAGGATCTTTTTCAGCCGCGCGCGCTCAGTGTCCGGAAGCTTCCGCGAGATGCCGGTCATGGACCCACCGGGGACGAACACCAGGTACCGGCCTGGCAGCGACACTTGGCTTGTCAATCGCGCACCCTTGTGCCCCACCGGATCTTTGGTGACCTGCACCAGTACCGAATCGCCGGACTTGAGGGCATTTTCGATCTTGCGGGGGGCGTTGCCGATATTGGCACCCTCCCAGTCGACCTCACCGGCGTACAACACGGCGTTGCGGCCGCGCCCAATGTCGACGAAGGCCGCCTCCATGGACGGCAGCACATTTTGCACCTTGCCCAGGTAGACGTTGCCGATCAGCGAGTCCTGGGTGGTGTGGCTGACGTAGTGCTCAGCCAGTATGCCGTCTTCAAGGACACCGATCTGGATGCGCTCCCCCCGCTGACGCACAATCATCTTTCGGTCCACGGATTCACGGCGAGCCAGAAATTCTGCCTCGGTCACAATGCCGCGGCGGCGACCGCCGTCCCGGGAGGCACGACGGCGCTGCCGCTTCGCCTCCAGCCGGGTCGAACCCTTTACACCGGTGACCTGGTCAGCGGAGTCACCGGATGTCTCTCGTCCGGACCGGATCCTGGTGACGGTGTGGCCGTCTTCCGAATCTTCCTCGATCTCCATATCCGAGGACCCGCGGCGGCGGCGGCGCTTCTTGCGAATCACCTGAGCGTCGGAGGAGCTGTCATCCGGACTCTGTTCGGTATCGTCTTCGGCGTCCTGGCCGGTATCGTCCTGGTTCTCCCCTGAGCGATTCCGGCTCCGCCCGCCCCGGCGGCGCTTGCGGCGATTTTTGCGGTTGCCCCCGTCACTGTCACCATTCTGAGCATCCTCACCGTCCGAGGATCCCTGGTTGCCCTCTTCGCCGCTGCCCTGCTGCTCCTGCTGGCCACTGCCCTTCTGGGGAGTGTCCTTGGGAGCATTGTCGCGTTGGCTGCCGTCGTCGCGTTGGCTGCTGTCCCGTTGGCTGCTGTCCTTGCGCGTGTCATCTTCGCGCTTTGAGGAGTCAACGTTCTTGGTCTTTTTCGGCGCGGCGGGGACCTTGGAGAGGTCAGGGGCCTGGAACATGACGTCCATGGGATCGGCCGGCACGGGGTCAACCGCCTTCTCTGCGGTCGCCTCAGCTCCTGGATGTCCCGGTTCGGGCGCGGAGAAGGGATTGAAGACTTCGTCGGGTTCGTTGGCGCTGGTTGTCATTAAAAGGTTCTGCTCCCGCCGTGGCCTGCGCTGCCACACTCGGCGAGCCCACGACTTGTGTCGGTGGTCGGGTCACCGGTTACGGTGCTCGCGCCGGGCGCTGCCGGTCTCCAACTGCGGAGACAGCGCGCTCTGCTCAACGAAAGCCACGTCCCGGTCACGCGCGAGGGTCAGAGGCGGCATCTTGCTTGTCTTCGTACTGCCGTGCGGACTCATCTCTGCCCACGACGGGTGCCGACCGTGCCGTTCTTCGCGTGTGAAAGCCTTCTCGAAGGTCCAGGTGTGGTCTGAACCTCCAATAACCTCAGTATCGCACAGTATTGAACAGCGCACAGGGGCCGATGCGGCTGCCGGGTCCGCCGCGCAGTGTCTGCCGAGAGTGAGATTGATCGCGTTAAGGCCCCTGTTGGGGCCTGGCCTCAAGGTTGCGCGCGTACCATAGTGGGATGTCCGCTTCGCTTGATACCCAGGATCCTCAGCGCGAGGAGACTGTGGCCCCCGGGCGTGTCCTTCCCATGTTTGCACGGCCTCACGCCTTTGCTATGTGGCTCCTCGTGACCGGACTCGTGGGTGCAGTCGCCAGCTTCCTGCTGCTCTACGAACGAATTCGACTGTGGAACGATCCGCAACACGTCACAGCATGTGATGTGAACCCCTGGGTCTCCTGCGGAGAAGTCATGCAGTCCTGGCAGGCGGCGACCTTCGGATTCCCCAACATCTTCCTCGGTGTGGTCGGCTTCCCTGTGTTGATCGGTGTGGCCGTGACCATCTGGGCCACTCAGGGGAGGCTTCCGTCCTGGTACTACCTCGGACTGCAGGCGGGTGCAGTCTTCGCCTTCGGTTTCTGCGTGTGGCTCTGGTACTCAGCAGTCTTCCGCATCGGTGTACTGTGCCCCTACTGCATGATCGTCTGGGCGGCGGTGATTCCGCTGGTCGGCGTCACCACTGCGCGCAATGTGATCCATGGCGTCCTCCCTGTTTCTGAGACCGTGAAGCGAGTCACCCGAGACTGGTGGTGGGTCGCCGTCGTCGTCCTGTTCCTGATCGTCATCGGCTCGATCCTGCTGAACTTCAGTGAGGCTGTGACCTACTCATTGTGAGGTCCCAGGTCTGGGCGTAGACCTCCAGCAGCGCTGACTCGACCTGATCCACTGTCACGGAGGGCGCGACGTCGTCGGCCGCCCCGGCTGTGAGCGGGTCCCACTCCAATCCGAGAGCGTCATAGGTGTCGGTGAGCACCCGCCGAATCGTTGACCCGTCCTCCACGATGATGGAGGAGGAGAACAGCCAGCCAGTGGCGATCTGCCGCTGCGCGGTGCCGATCAGTTTGACGCGGAGGTCGGGGGCCTCCACGTGCACTCCGTGCACCGAGTGTTCCCCATAGCAGTACTCATCGGGCAGCGGTCCGATTCGGGCGTCAATGCCGGCCTGAATAAGGGCTTCCGTATAGAGCTCCGCAAAGGCAGAGAACCGAGCCTGGGACTCCCGGACGGGGTCGCGGGTCGGCTCAATGTGGTCCACGATGAGCGAGCCCTCATTGTAGGCAGCAGCCCGGCCCCCCGCCCGGCGGATCACGGGAGTGAAGCCCAGGTCCCGGCACGCCTGCTGTGCGGCGTCAAAACCGGGGAGCTTCCGGTCCCGTTGCCCGAAGGCCACGGTGGGCCACGGCCGGTAGATGCGCACCATAGGTGGAACTGCCTCGGGATGCGCCGCGTCAATGGCGTACTTCCGTGTCCCCTCCAGCAGCCTGAGACCCTCCTCCAAGTCCGCCACCGCGCCACGAGACTCACGGGGGCGATACAGGAGGAGTTCACCGGGTGTGGACATGACTCAAGAGTCTAGATCACCGCAGGATCAGGCTGCCTGATGGGTGGCTTTCGCACACTCATCTGGCCGTTCTCCACCCACTGCCGGGGACGCTCGGGCTTTCGTCCCAGCCCTGGGTAGAAGCCCCAGCCCCTTCATCGCGTGATGATCGTGGCAGAGCACCGCGGAGTTTTCCGCGCTTGTGGCCCCACCTTTCTCAAATGCTGTGATGTGATCTACCTCTGCCTGCTGGCCGGGCACGACGCAGCCAGGGGCCTGGCATGTGCCATCCCGAATGACGACCGCCTGCCGCAGGTTCCCGGCAAAGAACCTGGACTGCGAGGCTGAGCCGAGCAGGTCAGGCAATTGTTCGGCCCTATGCCTCAACTCTTCGATGGGATTGTTCCGGCCGAACTTCACTACCCGGCTGATCTGCGGATCGCCTGCGGAATCCGGACTAGGGGTCACCAGCGCGCCGTAGTATTCATGCGCGGCTTCTGGGTCTTCGGCCAGTCGACGAGCTGCTTCCGCGGGAAGCGTGAACGCCCGGTCCTCGCTGATTGCGGGGGCGTCGCTGTGGCCTGTGAGAGTTGCTGCAGGGATGAGAATACTGATCCGCCCACGGGTCGGCGTTGGGGCCCTCTCCCCTGGCTGACCGCCCTGGTGAGTCGCGCACCCCTTGGTCACCCATCCGGCGAAGACATCTGCCATCCGTTGGGAGTAAGTGCGCTCATCGGCGGCCTCCTTGCGCGGAATGGTCCGCACCGAGGCATGCAGTTGTTGCTCCAGTGGCCCAACCACCTCTGTGGGCAGGAGTGCCTCAATGCGACTCATGCCCTCGGGAAAGTGCCTGAAATCCACTCGCCGACGGGCCTTGGCTCGGGTGTACCTCTCCTGATGGCCCGAGGTGTCCAGTTCTGCGACGCGCCGGGCCAACCAGCGTTGGAGCGTCTTCGGGTTAGCTTGTGGTGCACGCTCAGCGATCTCCTGATCAACAACCGTCAGTATCTGGTCCCGCAGCCGGTCCTTCCCGGAAGTGGTTTCTATGACGTCGCCCACCAGGCAGACGGCCTTCTGCGCCCGGTCGAAGTCAATCTCCCCGGCGCAGTACAAGTCCCACGTGTGTGGCAGATGTTCGGCAAGAAACTCCGCGGTGTCCATCAACCGCCGCACGCTAGCCTCCGTCATTCCCAGAAGCACCGCTGCGTCTCGGTAGATGGCCTTCAGTATCGTTCGCTGATTCAGCACATGTGCAGCGGAACTCTCGGCAGCTTTGCGCCTCTTATAGGCGAGGAGGTGCGCAATCCGCGCCGCCTGAGCTCGCCGAACCGCAACCTCCTGCTTCCAGGCAGCCGCTAACTCTGGCTGAGTCGCCAACTCGGCATACCCCTGGGGCAGCTGCGGTGCTGGAGTGTTGCGGTGTTCCTTCATGTTTCAACGCTATCGCGAGGGTAGGAGATGCTCCCGGTCCGGTCAGGACTCAGCGACGCGGTGTGCCCGCACGGACACTGGAGAGGCAGCGCAGGCGGATCGGCGTAAAATTCAGAGTGGGAAGGAGCCATCCATGAAGGACTGGCAGGAAGTCGTTCGGACCGTGTTCGCGCGGCACAGTAATCCGTGGAGTATGTGGACCCGGTGGGCGAGCACACCGCTGGTGCTGGTGCCGGTGTGGCGACGCAGCGGACGCGACGCCGCGCTGGTCGGACTGTGGATGGCGCTCAACCCGGTGGTTTTCGGCAAACCCGCAGACGACCGGGCGTGGTCCACTCGCGCGGCGCTCGGCGAGGAGCAGTGGCTGGCCGACCGGCCGAGGGACACCGCGATGGTGGTCAACGTCGCCGCCACGGCTTCCCTGCTGGCCGCCGTAATCGCGGCACATCAGCGCCGCGCATTACCAGCCGCAGCTGCAGTCACGCTGGAGATGGGTTTGCTGATGGTCTACTGGGAGCTGATGGTGCGTTACTACGACCGCAAAGGTGGGGCCCACCAGCCGTCCCAGTGATGACTTCCGACTCTAGGGCGTGTCTCCTATTTGCGTAGCCAGGCCACGACTGCGCAGAGGACTGCGGTGGCCCGGTAGGTGATGGCCAACTTCTCGTAGCGGGTAGCGATGCCGCGCCATTGCTTGGCCAGTCCGAAGTGCCGCTCCACGACATTGCGTCCTTTGTAGAGGTCAGCATCGAAGGCTGGTGGACGGCCCCCGGCGGCGCCTTTGTTCTTTCGGGAGGCCTTCTCGTTGGACTTCTGCGGGATCACCACCTTGATGCCCCGGCCGGTGAGGTAGTCGCGAATGATGCTGTTGGAGTAGGCCTTATCAGCGATCACCGCATCCGGTCGTGTCCTGGGCCGTCCTACCCCGATCCTGGGGACCCGGATATCGTCGATGACCTCGGTGAACACCGCCCCGTCGTTGCGCTGACCGGCGGTGAGCAGAATCGCGATCGGCATGCCCTTGGCGTCCACCGCGGCGTGCAGCTTCGAGGACAGCCCACCGCGGGAACGGCCTACCGCATGGCCTTCAGGCTCGGTAGTCCGCGGATTCTTGTGATTCCAACGAGCCCCCTGTGGGTTGGTCAGGGCGGGTGGTGTTGGTGCCGTGCTGGTGAGCACGGCTGATGGTCGAGTCCACTGAGATCTTCCAGTCGATTTCTCCGCCAGCATCAGCTTCAGCCAGCAGTGCGGCTAGAACTTTGTCCCAGGTTCCGTCAGCAGCGTAGCGGCGGTGCCGCTTCCAAGCGGTCTGCCAGGGCCCGAAAGGTTCCCGTGGCAAGTCACGCCAGGGGATCCCTGTCCTGGCACGGAAGATCATCGCTTCGACGACCTTGCGGGAGTCCTCGAACGGCCGACCTTTACGGCCTTCGTTGGAGGGCAGCAGAGGCTCGATCCTGGCCCACTGGTCATCGGTGAGCTTACGCCAGGGGATCCCTGTCCTGGCACGGAAGATCATCGCTTCGACGACCTTGCGGGAGTCCTCGAACGGCCGACCTTTACGGCCTTCGTTGGAGGGCAGCAGAGGCTCGATCCTGGCCCACTGGTCATCGGTGAGCTGCTGGCAACGAGAAGCGGTGGAAGTGGCCATGACTCCACCCTGCCGCAGAAATCACCTCACATATGGGAGACATGCCCTAGAAGTCCCAGTCTTCGTCCTCGGTCTCGACCGCCTTACCGATGACGTAGGAGCTTCCTGAGCCGGAGAAGAAGTCGTGATTCTCATCGGCGTTGGGGCTCAGCGCAGAGAGAATCGCGGGGTTGACGTTGGTGACATCGGAGGGGAACATCGCCTCGTAACCCAGGTTCATCAGCGCCTTGTTGGCGTTGTAGTGCAGGAACTTCTTGACGTCCTCGCTCAGGCCCACCCCGTCGTAGAGGTCATGGGTGTACTGGACCTCATTCTCGTAGAGCTCGAACAGCAGATCGAAGGTGTAGTCCTTCAGCTCCTGACGGCGTTCTTCCGTCTCCAGCTCCAGTGCCCGCTGGTACTTGTACCCGATGTAGTAGCCGTGTACGGCCTCATCGCGGATGATCAGCCGGATGATATCGGCGGTGTTAGTCAGCTTCGCCCGGGATGACCAGTGCATCGGCAGGTAGAACCCGGAGTAGAACAGAAAGGATTCCAAGATCGTGGAAGCGACCCGCTTCTTCATCCCGTCCTGGCCGTGGTAGTAGTCCATGACGATCTGCGCCTTGCGCTGCAGATTCGGGTTTTCCTTGGACCAGCGGAAGGCGTCGTCAATGTCCTTGGTGGAGCACAGTGTGGAGAAGATCTGCGAATACGACTTCGCGTGCACGCTCTCCATGAACGCGATGTTGGTCAGCACCGCCTCTTCATGCTGAGTCAGCGAGTGCGGAATCAGCGCCACCGCACCCACAGTGCCCTGGATGGTGTCCAGCAGAGTCAGCCCGGTGAAGACGCGCATAGTGAGCGTCTTCTCCTCCTCGGTGAGCGTCGCCCAGGACTGCACATCATTGGACACCGGCACCTTCTCCGGCAGCCAGAAGTTGTTCACCAGCCGGTTCCATACCTCGCCGTCCTTCTCGTCTGGCAGGCGATTCCAGTTGATCGCCTCGACGTGGGAGAGCAGCGTTGATGGGGTTTCGTTCGTCACTGAAGTGGTCACCTCGGGTCCGGTCCTTCTCTCAGGTGGTGCGTGTGCGGTGCGGGGGTCTGGCGCCTACAGCATGCAGGAGACACAGCCCTCAACTTCTGTACCCTCCAGGGCCAGCTGGCGCAGCCGGATGTAGTAGAGGGTCTTGATGCCCTTCTTCCACGCGTAGATCTGCGCCTTGTTGATGTCGCGGGTGGTGGCGGTGTCCTTGAAGAACAGCGTCAGACTCAGGCCCTGGTCCACATGTTGGGTGGCTGCGGCATAGGTGTCAATAATCTTCTCGTACCCGATCTCATAGGCATCCTGGTAGTACTCCAGGTTGTCATTGGTCAGGTACGGTGCCGGGTAGTACACCCGCCCGATCTTGCCCTCTTTGCGGATCTCAATCTTGGAGGCCACTGGGTGAATCGAGCTGGTGGAGTTGTTGATGTAGCTGATGGAGCCGGTGGGCGGAACCGCCTGCAGGTTCTGGTTGTAGATCCCGTGGGTCTGGACCTCTGCCTTGAGCCGGCGCCAATCTTCCTGAGTAGGAATGTGCACGTGAGCAAACAGTTCACGAACAGTCGAGGTCTGCGGCTCCCACACCTGCTCGGTGTACTTGTCAAAGAACTCACCGGTGGCGTACTTGGAGTCCTCAAACCCGTCGAAGGTCTCACCGGTCTCCTTAGCGATGGCGTTGGAGGCCCGCAGGCAGTGGTACAGCACGGTGTAGAAGTACACATTGGTGAAGTCCAGGCCCTCTTCTGAGCCGTAGTGGACTCGTTCGCGGGCCAGGTAGCCGTGCAGGTTCATCTGGCCCAGCCCGATGGCGTGGCTTCGCTTATTCCCCTCAGCGATGGAGGGCACCGACTCGATGTAGGACATATCGGAGACTGCCGTCAGGGACCGGATGGCGGTTTCGATTGTCTGGCCGAAGTCCGGGGAGTCCATGGTTTTGGCGATGTTCAGCGAACCCAGGTTGCAGGAGATGTCCTTGCCGATTGTCTGGTAGCCCAAATCGGCGGCGTACTCGCTGGGTTCGGAAACCTGCAGGATCTCCGAGCACAGGTTGGACATGGTGATCCGCCCAGCGATCGGGTTAGCGCGGTTCACGGTGTCTTCGAACATGATGTACGGGTAACCGGACTCGAACTGGATCTCTGCCAGGGTCTGGAAGAACTCACGGGCGTTGATCTTGGTCTTGCGGATGCGGGCGTCGTCGAGCATCTCGTAGTACTTCTCCGTGACCGAGATCTCCGAAAACGGTGCACCGTAGACGCGTTCTACGTCGTAGGGGCTGAAGAGGTACATGTCTTCATTCTTCTTCGCCAGCTCGAAAGTGATGTCCGGCACCACCACGCCCAGCGAGAGCGTCTTGATGCGGATCTTCTCGTCCGCATTCTCTCGCTTGGTGTCCAGGAACCGGAAGATGTCCGGGTGGTGGGCGTTGAGGTAGACCGCGCCGGCCCCCTGGCGTGCACCGAGCTGGTTGGCGTAGCTGAAGGAGTCTTCCAGCAGCTTCATCACCGGGATCACGCCTGATGACTGGTTCTCAATCTGCTTGATGGGGGCGCCGTGCTCGCGAATATTGGTCAGTGACAGTGCGACGCCGCCTCCCCGCTTGGACAGCTGGAGAGCGGAGTTGATGCCGCGAGCGATGGACTCCATATTGTCTTCAATGCGCAGCAGGAAACAGCTGACCAGCTCTCCGCGCTGCTTCTTTCCCGCATTGAGGAAGGTGGGAGTGGCCGGCTGGAACCGTCCGGCAACAATCTCCTCCATCAGCTGCAGCGCGAGCTGCTCGCTGCCGCGGGCCAGGTAGAGCGCGACCATGCACACCCGGTCCTCGAAGCGCTCCAGGTACCGCTTGCCGTCGAAGGTCTTCAGGGCGTAGGAGGTGTAGAACTTGAACGCTCCCAGGAAGGTCGGGAAGCGGAACTTCCTGGCGTAGGCGGTGTCCCAGAGCTGGTGGATGAACTCGCGGGAGTAGAGGTCCAGGGTCTCCTGCTCGTAGTAGTCGTGCTCCACCAGGTACTTCAGCTTCTCGTCGAGGTCGTGGAAGAAGACGGTGTTGACGTTGACGTTGTCCAAGAAGTACTTGCGGGCGGCCAGCTGGTCTGCCTCGAACTGGATCTCCCCATGTGCTCCGTACAGGTTGAGCATGGCGTTGAGATCCTGGTAGCCCAGCTCGGCCCATTCCGGCGGCATGTCCTTGGCCAGTGTGGAATCGACTACGCGGCTGCGAGGCTTGACTGCTGTTTCCAAAACTCTTCCAATCCCTTGTGGACTTTGGACACGTCCTCTTGGGTGCCCATCAGCTCGAACCTGTACAGGTGTGGAACCTTGCATTTTTGAGCGACGATGTCGCCAGCTATGCAGTAGCTGTCATGAAAATTCGTGTTGCCAGCACCGATGACACCCCGTAGCAGCGCCCGGTTGGACGCGACGTTGAGGAACTTGATCACCTGCTTCGGCACCGACCCATGGCCGCCGTCAGCACCATAGGTGGGAAGCATGAGCACGAATGGTTCAGTGGCGTACAGCGTCTCACTGTGTGTGTGCAGTGGAAGCCGAGCCGTTGCTTCCTCGGGAAGACCCAGCTTCTCCACGAAGCGGTGCGTGTTGTTCGACACCGAGGAGAAGTAGATCAGCTGTGCTGAGGTGCGCATTGGTTGCCCTCCTCACTGCGAGGGTTTGTCAGGCTACTGCTGCCTGGGGGGCGCTGCCCTGGCTGGCAAGCTCCGAGATCTTGTCCGGACGGAACCCTGACCAGTGGTCGGAGTCAGTGATGACCACCGGGGCCTGCATGTAGCCCAGGGCGCGGACCCGCTCCAGGGCCTCGGAGTCCTGAGAGATGTCCACCGTCTTGTACGTGACACCATTCTTGTCCAGCGCCCGATAGGTGGCGTTGCACTGGACGCAGGCGGGCTTGGTGTAGATGGTGACGCTCATGGAGGAAGGTCCCTTCGGGTGTAGTTCCGCATCTCAGGAAATCTGTGTCGCTAAGTTCCGGTTCCGGTCCGTAGCTACACCTCAATACTACATCTTGTGTCGGCGTAAGTCATTAGCCACTAGATGCTGTACTCACAGCGATGTAGTTATCCACCGCTTGTGCACAATGGGGTGTGGAGCGCCTGGGGCATCACCACGGGGATGCAGGCTGATGGGCCAGCAACTCTCCACAGCTGATCCCACAGGTACAGTCCGAAAATCCACTTCAGCTACGGCGTGTCGCAGAGGGCGGGAGCTAGGGCAGCGCACCGGTCCTGGTGCCTCAGGGGACGGCCGGGTGCGCCGCGATGAGCTTGGCGGCTACTGCATCATCGGTGACCTGTTCCGCCTGTTGCACAGCGTCCACGTGGGCCGTATAGGCGGCCTGCTCGGCCGCAGCACGCTCGCGGCTCCACCCGAGCCGGGGGGCTGCGATCTCCAGAATCTCCGGCACTGCACTCAGCCCGCGGTCGCTGAACTGGTGGTTCATGCGCGTCCGTCGGGCCATGATGTCATCCAGGTGCAAGGCCCCCTCCGCAGAAACCGCATAGGCGACCTCAGCGCGCAGGTATGACGGAGCGCCACGCAGCGGCTCGGCCAAGTCCGGCTGCTCGTCGATCAGCGCGATCAGCTCACCGAGCAGCGATCCGTACCGATTCAACAGCCGGTCGGTCCGCTCGGCGTCCCACCCGTAGCGCTGAGCAAGTTCCTCGGCACGGCCGGCCCATTCGCCGTACCCCTGCCCGCCCAGCAGCGGCAGGGCCTCAGTGATGGAGGCGCGGTCTTGGAACGTGCCCTCGATGGCGAAATTCACCACATCCTCGGCCATCACCCGGAAGGTGGTCAGTTTGCCACCGGCGACGCCGGTCAGCCCGGGTGCCAGCTGAATCACCGTGTGTTCGCGGGAGACTTTGGCCGAGGCGGATTCGTCTGTTTCGACCGGCTGCACCAATGGCCTCAGGCCAGCCCAGGTGGCCAGCACATCCTCCCGCGTCAGGTTCTCCCCCAGCACCGCATTTGCGTGCTCCAGGACGTAGTCGATATCTGAGCCTGTGGCCGCTGGGGAGTCGACCGCCTCGCGCCAGGCGGTGTCGGTGGTGCCGATTGACCACACGTCACGCAGTGGGATCAGGAACAGCACAGACTTCTCTGTCTGGGTGATCACCCCGACGGTGCCCTCGGCTGCGATGCGCTCCCGCGGGACGGTGATGTGAATGCCCTTCGACGCCAGTACGCGCAGCCCTGAGGTGGTCCGGGCAGACTGCTGCGCCTCGCCGCTCCAGACTCCCGCAGCCAAGATGATCTCTTTGGCGTAGACGTCAGACTCGTCGCCGGTGAGCCGGTCCCGGATCCGGACTCCGGTGACCCGCTGCTCGGCCTCCGGGGCGCTGCCGGCGTCGTCGCGGAGGTAGGAGATCACCTCCGTGCGGGAGGCTACTGCTGCTCCCAGGCTGTGTGCGGAGCGGGCAAGAGTCAGCACCAGCCGGGCGTCGTCGACTTGGGCGTCATAGTATTCCAACGCGCCGTGGTATTTTTCCCCGTCCAATCCCGCAAAACGCTTGCGCAGCCCGGCGCGCCCCAGGTGCCGGTGGAACGGCACGGCGCGTCCTTTGTGACCGCGCAGCCGTGAGGAGCCGGAGGCCAGCGTGTCGTAGAGCGTCACCCCGGAACCGATGAACGCTCGGTCCTTCACCGGTGTGGTGAACGGAAAGATGAACGGCAGCGGGCGCACCAGGTGGGGTGCCAGTCTGCGCAGCAACAGGTCGCGTTCGCGCAGCGCCTCAGCCACTAGTTTGAAGTCCAGCATCTGAAGGTATCGGAGCCCACCGTGGATCAGCTGCGAGGATCGGGAGGAGGTGCCTTCCGCGAAGTCGCGTGCCTCCACCAGCCCAGTGTTCAGACCTCGGCCGGCGGCGTCGAATGCCGCTGAGGCGCCCACCACGCCTCCGCCGATCACAAGGACGTCCAAGGGCTCCGCCCCGGGTTCAGAGGTGGCGCGCAGGCGGTGGAGTGCGTCTTGGCGGGCGGCGGCATTGAGCGACTTCGGCTTCACACTCCAAGGGTACAAGGCCTCCCGGGTGACCCAATCGTGACCTTCTAGCCTCTTCCCAGATGCGCCGACTAGACTCAAGAATTGAACAAGTATGACTTGCACCTACCTTGTACACGAGGAGAAAGCTATGTCCTCTGGCGTGACGCCGACTGAGGAGATCCCCGCCGACGAGCTGGTCCGACAGGCTGATGGAGCCGTGTACCGGCAGTTGTTGGATCAGCTGAACTCCAACGCACAGCAGCACGGTGAGCCGGACGCCGTACAGCGGATGGCCGAGATCCGCCGCCAGCTCACCGAGTTTCAGCTGCACTACAAATTCGGTATGGACGAGGTGCTGACCAAGATCAATGTGTTGCGCGAGGAGTTCGAGCACACCCGCGACTACTCCCCCATTGAGCACGTCAACTACCGGTTGAAGTCGCTGGAGCGCATTCTGGACAAGGTTCGCCGCTACGGCTGCGAACCCACGCTGGAGGGGATCCGGCACTCCATCCGGGACATCGCCGGGATCCGGATCACCACCAGCTTCGTCTCCGATGCGTTTTGGGTGGCGGAGATGCTGTGCAGCCAGCCGGATCTGCGTGTGGTGGAGGTCAAGGACTACATCCGCCGGCCCAAGCCCAACGGCTATCAGAGCCTGCACGTGATTCTGCAGGTGCCGGTCTACCTGTCCAACCGCACTGAGTTCGTCTACGTGGAAGTCCAGATCCGCACTGTCGCGATGGACTTCTGGGCCTCTTTGGAGCACAAGATCTACTACACCTATGACGGTGAGGTCCCCTCCGACATTCTCGACGAGCTGCGCGATGCCGCCGTTCAGGCTGCCGCTCTGGACACCCAGATGGCAGAGATCCGGGATAAGGTCACCGCTCTGCGGGAGCAGGCGCCGGCCTCCGGGCAGGGTGCCACCGGCCCGACCCCGGCTGACCGTCCCGATCCGGCGCATTGGTTCCGTGGAAGCGACGACGCGACGGGTCCAGTAGGTCCGGAGCCGCCGGTCTTCACCTGGCAGCAGGCGCAGAAGCGCAGCAACTGAGGTCTGCCAGCGTCACGGGAAGTGGTTGATGGGGCCGTTGCCGTGTCCCACATTCAGCTGCGCTGCGCCGTACAGCGCCCGCTGCATCCAGTCTTTCACCGCGTCCAAGCTGGCCTGCCAGCTCAGCCCCCGAGCGCGCAGCGTGGCGAAGGCAGCGGAGACGGAGCAGCCGGTGCCGTGGGTATTGGTGGTCTCGATCCGCTCAGTGGCCACCGAGTAGGCTTCCGGCCGGCGGCCACCCTGAAGCGGGAACACCAGGCTGTCAGTCACCTGTGGTCCGGACATGTGCCCGCCCTTGGCCAGCACCACCGTTTGGTGGGCGTCGGCGACACGTTGGGCTTGCCGCAGCAGCTCAGCAGACGACGACGCCGGCTCTGCTGCTGCCAGGATGGCCAGTTCAGGAACATTCGGCGTGACCAGGTCCGCCCGGTGGAGGAAGTCGATGAGGGACGATTCGGCGTCGCTGTTGAGCAGTCGGTCCCCGCTGGTGGCGACCATCACCGGGTCCACCACCAGTGTGGGCGCACCGCCGTCGGCGAAGGTCGAGTCCCACCACCGTGAGACGGTGTCGATGATCTCTTCTGTGCCCAACATCCCGGTCTTGGCCGCGTGGATGGTGACGTCATCGCTGACGGCCTCCAGCTGGGCGAGCAGAAAGTCCACCGGCGGGGCGTGAATGGCCCGTACACCCTGGGTATTCTGCGCCACCAGGGCAGTGACCACACACATGCCGTAACCCCCATGGGCGGCGAAAGACTTCAGGTCCGCCTGTATCCCGGCGCCGCCGGTGGGGTCGGTCCCCGCGATCGACAAGATGTTGGGTATCCCCATGCGCAGTCCCTTCGTACGTACTAACGTGACAGGTTCAACGGGTGTGTTCTCAGCGCCTCGGCGCACCCCGTGCTGAGGACTTACGGTATCAGTCGATGACGCGGTGGGTGCCGTCGCGGCGGGGGTCGTCAGCGCCGCTGATGGTGCCGGAATCGTGGTCGATCACCAGCGCCTGGACGGAGCCGAAGCTGGACGGGGGCCACTCTTCGATGCTCCACCCGAGGTCCTCCAGGTCATCGCGCAGCGCTCCCGGCTGACCTTCCTCGAGGAACAGCTGGCTCTCCTCTGCTCGGAAGCGGGGAGATTCCACTGCGGCCTGCAGGTCGCTGCCCTGCAGCGCCCACTGCGACAGGACCGTGCCCAGCGCCGGCAGGATCTGCATGCCCCCCGGAGTGCCTATGGCCATCACTGGCAGCGCGTCCTGATTCAGGACCATAGTGGGGTTGGACCACGTCACCGTCCGCCGGCCCGGTTCGGGCTGGTTGGCTGGTGAGTCGATGTCCGAGAACCGTTTCAGCGCGTTGTTGAGGAAGTAGCCGTCCACTTCCTGCCCCGAGCCCCAGAAATCCGTGACCGTGTTGGTCATGGAGACCGTGAGCCCCGCCTCATCGACTGCCGAGATATGAGTGGTGTTGGCATGAGCGGAGGCCTCAGGACCGCCGGATGCTGCCTGTGGCTGCCCGGAGGGCCCTTCCGGCTGGAGCTGTGCGTTAGCGCGGGGGTCGGTGAGCTCCTCCACGGGGACGTCCACTGCCACAGGGTCGCCGAGATCGTTGAGGATGGTCTCTTCTGCCGCGCTCCACGCCCGGGACTGAGCATCGATGTATTCCGCGGAGTCCGCAGCCATGCTCTCGACACCGTCCGCTTCGGCGATCTGCAGCATCTGGATCAGGGCCGCGCCGGGCAGTGGCGGCGGCGCAGACACCACCTGGTATTCGCCGAACTCGCCCATCACCGGTTCGGAGGTGGCGACCTCGTACTCCGCTAGGGATTCCTCGTCGACACCCCGGACCTGATCGGCGAGTGACTCGGCGAGCTGACCAGTATAGAAGTCCTCCCAACCGACCTCGGCCAGACGCTGCAGTGTCTGCTCCAATTCCGGCTGAACCAGCGTCTCAGAGGCGCCGAGGGGGTCACCATCCGGGTAGAACACCTCCAGGTCGGCCAGATGATCGGGGCCAGCGCCGGACTCTATGCGTTCACTGAGGTACTCAGAGACCGTGAACCCCTCCCCCGCAAGTTCGATTGCCGGCGCCATCACCTGCTCCCACTCCAGATCCCCATAGTCCTGGTGCAGCTGGCCCATGCCGGCGACGAAGCCGGGCACCCCGGTGCCTGAGGCGGGGATGTCGCCGCTGGTGTTGACCACTTCTCGGTAGTCGTAGAAGATCGGTTCGTCGTCTGGGCCAGCGATGATGACTGAGCCCCCTCCCCCGATACCGGAGGCCACGGGCTCCAGCACACCGATAGCAAAGGCTGCGGCGATGGTGGCGTCGACGGCATTGCCGCCCTGATCCAGGATCTCTTCAGCGGCGTCGACCGCCTGTTCATGGCCTGCACTGATACCGTGCCCCTGCAGCCTGGCAGCCTCATCCTGGTCGGGCTGGTCGGGCTCTGGCTGGGCTGTCTCTTCCGGGGCGTCGTCGGTGGGCTCCTCCGGAGCCTGTTCAGTGGGCTCCGCTTCTGTGGTCGCTGGCGGGCTGGGCTCGTCCTCCACGATGCCGCACGAGGCCGCCAGCAGGCACACCGCCGTCAGCGGAGTCAGCACGGAAGATGTTGTGGGTGTCAGTGTCATCACCTCTTGAGAACGTTTGGCAGTCGGAGCAGAATTTCGAGGGGGCCGCGTGTGGCGAACGCCCGCCACACAATACACACCACGGTGATCATTGCGATGATGGCGCCGCTGACCAGCAGGCCACGGTGCGGATTGTCAGAGGCCGGCCGGACCAGTGCGGCGATGGCGACCAGGTGCAGACAGTAGGCGGTCAGGGCCAACTGGCCGGTCACAATGAGCGGATGCGCCGCCCGGCCAAGCCGCGGGGTCACCACCAGCAGCAGACCGATCGCCAGTACGGCAGTGCCCACAGCGGAGATCAGCCACAGCGGCATCTGAGAATGTCCGGCGGCCAGCAGCAGATGGTCTGCGGCAATCTGATCGGGGTCAGGCTCCCCCATCAGCCAGATCAGTATCCCGGAGACGAGGGTGCACACGAGTGCGGTGAGTGCCCCGGAGAGAATGAGGAGCCGGTGCACCGCTGTGCTGCGCAGATCCAGCCGCCCCAGCCACATGCCGAACAAGAAGGGAGCCACCCACACAATCAGGGGGTAGGGACCGGTGAGCAGGATCGACGTCGCCGAATCCAGCGGGGGCCGGCCCACTGCCGCAGCATCTCCCTGCAGATCCAACACGCTGTGCAGCCAGATATAGATCACCGGACCCAATACGGTCATCACCGCAGCCGCGCTCAGCAGCCACCCAGTCGGCAGTCGAAGCGCCGCCAGTGCAGTGACGAACAGCGCTGCGTAGAGCATCAATATGACATTGACCCCCGTGGGCAGCTGCTGCAGTGCCAGGCCCAGAACCAGCAGCACTGCGGCCCGCCACCCCAGATTCCGGCCCAGCGGTGCGGACTTCGCTCGGAGACTGGCGCCCAGGATGGTGACTCCCACCCCGGCGAGGACGATAAACAGGATGGCCGCCCGGCCGTGGAGCAGCGTCACGATCAGTGCTGGTACACCACCGGATTCCGCAGAGCCCACATTGACAATGATCATGCCGAAGATTGCCAGGGCACGGGTCGCGTCAAGGGCGGTCAGGCGAGCTGTGGACGCTCCCTGTGCAGGCTTCTCCAGTTGGGTCATCGGGGACAATATAGCCCGTCGACCTCCTCAGCGGCTTGTGCGGGAGGCCGGCGGAACTATGGCGGGTAGGCCACCCCGGTACCGGTCACCTGCAGCCCCACAGTCTCGCCCACCTCTAGCGGCTCAGCATTGAGCTGCCGGACCAGCACTTCCTCCTCGCGGCCGTGGATCCGCACCAGGGCGGTGGTGTCATGGCCGAAGTAATCAGCGTCCAGGACCAGCCCCAGCACTCCCTGGCCCGGCGCCTTGACCGCGATCTGCTCCGGGCGCAGCAGGAGACTGGCGAACCCTGTGGGTGCCTCGTTGCGCAGCGGGACGGTGCCCAGGGAACACTCCGCTGACCCCTTCGAGACATAGGATTCCAGGACCACGGCCTCACCGAGGAACTGAGCGGTGCCGAGGTCGGCGGGGAGGGCATAGATGTCCTCCGGGGCTCCGGCCTGCCGGAGGGTGCCGTCCTGGAGCACGGCGACGGTGTCGGCGAAGGACAGTGCCTCATCCTGATCATGGGTCACCAGCAGGGCGGTGGTCCCGGTGGAGCGCAGCACGCGCTGCACGGCTTTGCGGGTCCGTTCGCGCAGCCCGGCGTCCAGGGCGGAGAACGGTTCGTCAAGCAGAATGATCTGCGGACTGCGGCCCAGGGCCCGGGCCAGGGCGACCCGCTGTTGCTGGCCCCCGGAGAGCTGGTCCGGACGGCGGTTCGCGTAGTCCTCCGGCAGGCTCACCAGGTCGAGCAGCTCCGCCACACGTTCCCGGGTCCGCTGAGACCGCGGCAGGCCGAAGGAGACATTGCCGCCAACGCTGAGGTGGGGGAAGAGGCCGCCGTCCTGCGCCACGAGCCCGATGGAGCGACGGTGGGCCGGTTTGGCGGTGATGTCCGCCTCATCCAGCTGCACGGTGCCAGCATCGGGGCGCAGAAAGCCAGCCACAATGCGCAGCAGTGATGTCTTACCCGAGCCCGAGGGGCCGACAATGGCGGTGGAGGTTCCGGCCGGACAGGTCAGCGTGACGTCGTGCAGCACCTCATGCTGGCCGTAGCTGTGGCTGATGTGCCTCAGGTGCAATGCGCCAGCGGTGGCACTGATACTCACTTTTCCTCCTTGAGCAGTCGGGAAATCATCAGCCACGCAGGAATGGCGGCCAAGAGGACCAGCAGGACGGCGAACGGCGCCGCTGCTGCGAGGGAATCATTTCCGGTGTAGGTCCACAGCCGGGTGGCCAGGGTGTCGAAACCGGTGGGGCGCAGCATCAGTGTTGCCGGCAGCTCCTTGATGACGGTGAGCATCACCAGCAGGAATCCGGACCCGATGCCGGGTGCCATCAGGGGAAGTGTGACGCGCAGATACGCAGTCAGTGACGACTTCCCCAGGGCGCGTGCTGCTTCTTCCAGCTCGGCCGGTGCGCTCAGTGCCGCCGCAACTGCGGGCCCCAGCGCCAGTGGCAGCATCAGCGTGCAGTAGGCCAGGACCAGCAGCCAAGTGGTCTGGTACAGGGCCGGCACCACGGAGATGCCCAGCATGACCACCGCGAGGCCGATCACCACGCCAGGCAGCGAGTGGGCGAGGTAGGCCAGCCTTTCCAAGCCTCGGGCGAGCAGGGAGCCGCGCCGTGCGATGTACAGTGCCAGCGGAACTGCCAGGATGGTGGTGGCCGCGGCGCCGAGCGCGGCGACCCAGAGGGAGTTGCCGAAGGCCCCGGCGACTTCGGCGATCGAGCCGGGTGTGGAGACTCCGCGGTATGACCAGTAGGCCAGAGCCGTACCGGGAACCACGAGACTGATGAAGACCACCGCCCATGCCAGGCCCAAAGCGGGGATCGCCCACCGGCCCATATTCAGGCGCATCGGGGCGGAGCCGCCATCGGTGCCGATGGCCGCATAGCGGGTGGAGGTGCGCCGAAACCGGCCTTCCACCAGCAGCACCACCATGGTGAGCACCAGCAGCACCGATGACAGTGCGATCCCACCGAGACGGTCGAATCCCATGGAGAAACTGGTGAACACTGCGCGGGTGAAGGTGTCCAGGCGCAGGATGGACACGGCTCCGAAGTCCGCCACCACGTAGATGGCGCAGAGCAGCCCGCCAGAGGTGATGGCGGGCGCGGACTGACGGACCGTCACCGTGAAGAACGTGTTGACCGGTCCACGCCCCAGCGCCCGAGCCGCCTCTTCCTGGGCCGGTCCTACCCGCATCAGTGCTGCGGCTGCGGGCAGGAAGACATAGGGGTAGGTCACCGTGGTGATCACCACCGTGGCGGCGAAGAAGCCTTCGAAGGTGGTGCCCGGGTTGAGAAGTTGGTTCATCGACTGCCACCCGAAGGCGGCCACATAACTGGGTATCGCCAAGGGCAGGGCGGCGGCGACCGCCAGGGACCGCCGCAACGGTATCGAGGTTCTGGTGACCAGCACCGCCATCCCGACGCCGATGACTAGGCACAGACCGGTCACCGCCCCGGTCAGCGCCAGTGAGGTGCTGGCCAGGCGTGCGCTGCGTGCGCTGAAGACCGCGTCGAGAAAGTCCGCAGCGGGGTACTCGGTGGCCCGGAGGACCAGGTAGAACAACGGCAGCAGCGCCACACCGGTGGTCAGGCAGGCCAGCACCCCCAGCCACCATGGCGCTCCTGATCTGCTGCCTCGCTTGAAGGGCCTGCGCCGGCGGCCCTGACGCTCGGGGCCCGGGGCGGAAGGCACGGCGGGGCCGCCTGGCTGACTCGGCCAGGCGACCCGCTGCTGGGCAGCTTCCGCGACAGTAGTGATGGGTTAGCCCGCCATTCCGGCTTCAGTGATCAGCTGGATTGTCGATTCGAGGTCGTCAAGCTGATTCAGGTCAATGTCCGGCACATCGAGATCGTCCAGTGCCGGCATTCCCTCGGGAGCATCGAAGCCGTCGATCATGGCATACTCTGCGGTCTCCTCCACAAAGTACTGTTGACCCTCCTGGGAGAGGAAGTACTCCAACAGCTGGGCAGCAGCGTCATTGTCGGGATTCAGGATCCCGGCCCCGGCCACATTCATCAGGGCCCCAACGTTTCCATCAGGGAACAGATGGTTGGCGGCGGGCAGCTCATCAACGTCGACTCCGCGTTCCTCGGCTTGGGCGTAGAGGTAGTAGTGGTTGACCAGGCCCATCTCGACGGCCCCGTCAATGACATCGGAGACGATCACGCCGTTCTTCTCACGGTACTGCGGATCGTTGTCCGCCATCTGCTCCAGCCAGTCCTTTGCGGCGTCGTCGCCCTCTGTGACACGCAGCGCGGTGACGAAGGACTGGAAGGACGCGTTGGTGGGAGCGATCGCCACCCGGCCTTCGTACTCGGGACCGGTGAGCTCTTCGACCGTTTCGGGAAGGTCGGACTCATCCACCATATCGGTGTTGTATATCAAGGTCCGCAGGCGTCCGGAGACGCCTACCCACGTGTCTGCGTCGTCGCGGTAAATTTCCGGCACCTGCTCCAGCACGTCCTGATCCAGTTCGGCGAAGAGGCCCTCCTGCGCCACAGCACCGAGCGCGCCGGCGTCCTGGGCCAGGAAGAGGTCGGCTGGGCTGGCCTCGCCCTCCTCGAGCAGCTGTGCGGCGAGTTCGGCGGTGTCACCGAAGCGGACGTCCACCTCAATCCCGGTTTCCTCCTCGAACTGGTCGACCAGCGGCTGGATCAGCTCTTCGTTGCGTCCGGAGTAGAGCACGAGGCTGTCGCCTTCAGCTCCCCCGGCTGCGTCACCGTCGTTGCCTCCTGTGGTGTCCTGGTCGTCTCCGCAAGCGGTGAGCACCAATGCGGAGGCCGCGGCGACAGCGGCTGCCGCCCGGGTCATACGAATCATTCTTCGGGGTCCTTTCCAAGTGACCATAGGTTCCCTTGGGTGCGAGTGCGGAGCCTCCCCTGTGGAAGCCCGATTAACAACTATACGTCACAAGTCCATTTGCTAATTATGTTACGTAGTTGAGGTCACCCTAAAGCAGCAGCACCGCGACCAGGGGAAGGGTCAGCAGTGAGACCCCGGTGGTCCCCACGAGCACCGCCGCCGCCATGCGACCGTCACGGTCGTACTGTTCAGAGAAGATGAACGCCGTGGTCGACGACGGCGTAGCAGCCAGAATGATGAGGGTCCCGGCCCAGACTGGGCCCAGGGAGTCATAGAACGGCAGCACAGCCAACCAGGTCAGCACGGGCAGCACCAGCAGCTTCACAGAGGTGCCGATACCCACCGGCAGCAGCGGCACCGCCCCGCTGCGCACTCCCTGAAGCGCCGGGTGCAGGGCCAGGCCGACGCACACCAGCGCCAGTGGCACCGCGGTGGCACCGAGCATCGCGACCGGCTCGTCGAACAGTGCAGGCATGCTGAAGGGGGTCAGCACCACCAGCAGCGAAAGGCCCATGAACCAGAACACCGGGTTCTGCAGCAGGCCGCGGCGAAGGATGGGCCACAGCTGGAGCCGCCACAGTTGGCCGAAGGACCCTGCGGCACCTTCGCGCTGCCGGGTCAGCACGGCAGTACGGACCAGAGGGTAGGCGTTCATGAAGAAAATGTTGTGCAGCATGTGCACGATCCCTGCGGTCAGGCCGGCCTCGGGCCCCAGCAGACCCACGGATATGGGGATCCCGAAGTAGCCCACGTTGCCGAAACTGCCGGCCAGCGACACGGGTGCGGCCAGCTCTTTGGACAGCCCGCCCAGGCCGCGGCACAGGTAGTACAACCCCACCGCGAGCAGCGGTGTCACTGTCAGCACGATCAGCGGCACCGCCAGCGGGAAGCTCTGTACCTCCGGGGCGGAGACGATGGAGGTGTAGAGGAAGCAGGGCAGGGCGAAATAGAACACGAAGGCGTTGAGGTAAGGCGCTCCCTCTCGGAACCGGGTGCCGAAGCCGGCGGCGAAGCCGACCAGGATCAGTACGAACAGCGGGGCTATGACCCCCAGCATTTCACCCATCGGCGGCCGTTCTGCTCGGCGTATGCGGCTCTGCCTTGCTCAGCCACGGCAGAGCGTCCGCGCAGGGGCCCACCGGGCCGGCCAGCGGATCAGCAGTGGGCCTGCGCAGAATATCGCGCACCACCAGGACCAGGATCCAGATCAGGGCTGCCATATGGGCGGCGATGCCGAGCCCGTAGAGCACCTCGAAGATGTAGTGCCCGCCGCCGACGGCGCCGTCTGAGGTGATCTTGGCGCTGATCAGCCACACGCTGAGCCAATGGAAGACTTCGGCGCCCTGCCAGGTGAGAAAGACCGCCGGCCGCGGCAGCGCCAGCACCACCAGCGGGATCAGCCATATGACGAACTGCGGGGAGTACACCTTCCCCAGTAGGACGAAGCACCCCACAATCAGCAGACACAGCTGCGCTGTGGTGGGCCGGTGCGCTGCCGCCAGACCCAGCCAGGCAATGGCCACACAGCACAGCAGGAACAGCCCGTTGGAGAGCAGGGAGAATGTCTCTCCGGACCACCCGGTCGGCGTCAGGGCCAACCACACCGAGGAGAACCCCGGTTCGCGGGCGGAGGAGAAGCGGTAAAAGGTCGCCCACTGTTCCGGCTGGGTCAGCATGAACGGCGCATTGACCGCCAGCCAGGTCACCGCGGCGGCGCACACCGTCAGCGCCAGCGTCCGCCATTGCCCGGTCCGCACGCAGAGGACAATCATCGCCCCCAGGAACAGCAGCGGATACAGCTTCATCGCCGTGCCCAGGCCGATCAGCGCCCCCGCCAGCACAGGACGGCGGCGCCCCCAGGCCAGCAGCGCCGCCGCACCCAGGAACACCGCCCACATGTCCCAGTTGATGGACACGGTGAGAATGATGCCCGGAGCCAGGGCAACCAGGAGTGCGTGACGGCGTCGCTCTGGTGGCAGCGACAGTGCGGTGACCAGCACCAGGCCAACCCAGCACACCATCACTGCCAAGTGGTTGAGATCGTGGAATGCCAGCAGGCGCTCCCCCGTGGCACCCTCGCCCGGTATCACTGCCGCAATCACCCCGGCGACCATCCCGATCAGCACCGGGTACTCCATGGTTTCTGCGTCCGAGACGTCATCGATGAATGGGAATGCGCCGTCTGCCAGGCCGCGCTCTGCGAACAGCAGCGGGAAATCCGAATAACACAGAGCCAGGTGTTGTCCGGGGTCGGTCCAGCCATTGATCCGGCACCATTGCACAGCCACCACTGACAGCAACGCGCCGATGAAGGTGGCGGTGAGCAGGACGATGACCGCACGGGCGGAAAGCTGTGGGGCAGCCATTGCTCACCGGTCCTTTCGGCAGATGTCGGAGGCCGACCAGGAGGACTCCGGGGCGGAGAGGTCACGCAGGCGCATCCAGCCCTGGGCCGCGTTCCACCGGGCGGAGGGTCGGTTCCGGCGGAACAGTGTGGTGGTATTGGGGTCGATAAAAATGATGTAGAGCAGATACCCCGCCGCCACTGCGGAGGCCACCGCCTGCACCAGCAGCGAATCCACCCACTGCACCACCGACAGCTGGCCCACCATGGCCAGCAGGGTCATGATCGTCAGCAGCAGAGTGACAAGCTTCAGGATCATGCCGCGATAAACGTGGACCACGGCGAAGAGGGGAAGGAGCCATAGCACATACCACGGCTGGATCACCGAGGAGGTCAGCACCACGACAGTCAAGCCGTAGCCTGCCCAGAGGACAGGGTTCCCAATCCGAGGCTGCAGCAGCATCAGTGCCAGGACCGCAGCTGAGACCAGCCGGGCTGCCGTGTAGAACCAACTGGCGACGACGCCGTGGTCGGGGCCGCCGAGCAGCTCCACCGACCAGCCCAGGCCCAGGCCCAGAAGGCCTACCGGGGCGCCCTGCAGCACAGCCGCACCTGCGCCCAACGCGGTAGTGAACCAGCCGGTGCCCACACCGATCAGCCAGCCGCCGCCGAATAGCAGCACCGCGCCAAGCACGCCGACCAGGGCCCATTCGCGGATGCGGTGGAGGTAGTTCTCTGTCTTTTCCAGCGCCAGCAGCGCAGCGAAGGGCAGCACCACCAGGGCGATAGGTTTGATGGCCACTGCACCGATCAGCAGCAGTGCCGCAGCAAGGCGCTTGCCGCGCAGGGCGTACCAGATTCCGGCCAGCATGAGGCCGATCATCAGCGCATCATTGTGCGCGGCGGGGATGAAGACCAGCAGGCTCAGCGGATTGAGCAGGCAGAGCCAGATCGCCCAGGACGGCTGGGCACCGAACATTATGGCCAGGCGGGGAATGATCAGCAGCATGAGCACGACGCCGAACACCGCCAGCAGCCGGAACAGCAGCACAGAGAGCTCCGGGACTCCGCCGGTGAGCACCCAGATGCCTTGGGCCAGCAGAAGGAACAGCGGACCGTAGGGAGAGGGTGACTCGGCCCAAAGATCATCTGCCCCCACCCCGAACCAGCCGGGCAGCTCGGAGACTCCCGCCTCGTAGGGGTTCTGGCCTGCGGCGAGCAGGCCGCCCTGGGCCAGGTAGGAGAAGACGTCCCGGGAGAAGATGGGGAAACAGGCGAGCATGGGTGCGCCCCAGAGCAGCGCGGCGCGGCGCATGGTGGCAAGCGCAGTGGGATCGTCCCATCCGGTGATCCGCTGAGACAACCGCAGCCAGGAGCGCAGCAGCAGCAGGGCACCGACCACCAGAAGCACCGCGCAGGTGATGGCCCCGGCGGTGGTGGTGCGCAGCGGAAGCAATGCGTGGTGCAGCGGCATCCACGACCCCGAGACCATCAGCAGCCAGCCCACGCCCCAGGAGCCGACCATGATCATCACCGCCGCCAGTAGACCCTGACGCAGCGTATGGGAAATCTCACCCTCGGGCCCCCCGATCAGCCAGGAGGTGCCCCGGAAGCTGCCCAGTGCCTCCCGAGCGGCGTCGGCGGTGCGCGAAGCACGGTTAAGGAGCAGCGGGATCACGACTCAACACTACCGAGCGAGCCTTGGCGTCCAGGAACCAAATGAGCGTGACGCCTGCCACGGAGACTGCCGCCGAGATCAGCACCATCATCAGGTCCGCCTGCAGAAATTGATGGACGAACAGCTGATCCGCCGCCCCAAACGCCAAGAAGAAACCGGTGACGCCGACCGTCAGCGCCAGCGGCCAGCGCCTGCGGCCTCCGGTGAGGTGACCGGCGGCCGCGAAGAGCGGCAGGATCCAGAGCAAGTACCAGGGCTGAATCAGCGGGGACAGCAGCACCACCGCGGCGAAGGCCCACATCATGCGGTGGAATGCGCGGTGCTGCTCGCCGCGGAACATCAGCCACAGCACCACCACCACCGAGCACATCCTCCCGAGGGTTCCAGCGACGTCGTAGACGATGTCCGGAGAGTGTCCCAGCAGCAGCCACAACCCCGCCAGCGGGGTGACCAAAATCGTCAGCGGAGCCCAGAAGGATGCGCCCGATCCCGTACCGGCCAGCACGCTCACCCAGTCCAGCCCGAAACCGCCCAGTGCCCCGAGCCCAGCCAGAATGGCGCCGGTCAGCCCGGCGGTCAGCATCCAGTAGCTGAGCCGGGCCGGCCAGCTGGCTCGGGTGCCGGCCCACAGCAGACCGATGAAGGGCAGCATCACCAGGGTGATCAGTTTGGTCCCGATGGAGGCCGCCATCAGCACCAGTGCCAGCAGCCCTAAGACCCAGTGAGCTCCGCCCCGGCGGCGTCCAGCGCCGATTGCGCACCACGTGCCGGCCAGTGCCAGTCCGACCATCAGCGCATCATTGTGGGCACTGGAGATGAAACTGATGATCAGCAGGGGGTTAGCACCGACCACCCATTGAGCCCGGACCGGGTCAGTGCCCATCTGTTCAGCGAGTTTGGGAACAAAGATCAGGATCAGCGCCACGCCGGCGACACAGACCAGCCGAAAGAGCAGAACTGCGAGTTCGGCGGAGTCTGCGGAGACCCGCATCACCCCGGCTGCGATCCACAGAAACAGCGGGCCATAGGGCGTGGCGTCCTCCGCCCAGCCGATGTCAGTCCCCCGCTGGAACCAATTGTCCAGAGAAGAGACGCCGGTGATGTACGGGTTTTCACCTGCCAGGATCAGCCTCCCCTGGTTCACATAGGCGAAGACGTCACGGGAGAAGATCGGCACTGCCAGCAGCTGTGGCGAGGTCCAGGCCAGAGCCGCAGCAGTGACCACACGCAACGACACGGCAAGGTGCTTCAGGCGCAGCCAGGCGTGGAACAGCACCCAGCAGCCGGCAGTCAGTGCCACAACGGACAGCGCCACACCGAACATTTCGCTTCGGAGCCATATCAATAGCGGCAGGCGGGTGAGCGGGGCGTCGGCAGCGAACCACCCCACACCCAGGGACCCGCAGAGGATCAGCAGCGAACCGGCAAGGCCGTAACCGATCACTGTACGCGCCTGAAGTGTCACCGCAGAGAGTCTACTTGGCGCGCTCTGCTGCCCCGGGTGGGTAGAGTGTCTGTCCGTGAATGAATCCACTGCCCACATGACCCCTGCCGGTGCTGGCGACTGGTCCGGCCGTATGGTCTGGATCGACTGTGAGATGACCGGCCTGAGCCCTGAGAAAGACGTACTCATCGAGGTGGCGGCGCTCGTCACCGACGCTGAGCTCGAAGTGCTCGGCGAGGGGGTCGAAGCGGTGATTCGCCCGGAGCCGGAGGCACTGGCAGGTATGGAGAAGGTGGTGCGCGATATGCACACTGAGTCCGGGCTGCTGGCCGAGCTTGAAGATGGTGTCGCCGTGGAGACGGCGGAGAAGCGAGTCCTGGAGTACGTGCAGCAGTGGGTCCCGGAGGCCGGCGTCGCTCCCCTGGCGGGGAATTCGGTCCATGCAGACCGCGCGTTTCTGCGGCTGGAAATGCCCACCCTGACCCAGCACTTGCATTACCGGATCGTGGATGTCTCCACCCTGAAGGAGCTGGCCTCCCGGTGGTATCCCGAGGCGAAAGCCAGCGCGCCGAAAAAGACCGGGAACCACCGCGCCATGGGCGATATCTTGGACTCGATTGCGGAGCTGCGGCACTACCGGGAGCAGATGCTGCGCTGAACTCGCTCCGGAAGCGATTCCGGTGTATCCTGTACAGGTTGCTTTTTTGCGAAGTGAGAGCTTCGGCAGAAGCGCATGGTGGGTGTAGCTCAGCTGGTAGAGCATCGCGTTGTGGTCGCGAGGGTCGCGGGTTCAAGCCCCGTCACTCACCCCAAAGGTCCCAGGAAGCAACGGGACATCCGAGGTAATCGGTTCGGAAAGTGATCTGAGCCGATAGTCTGGTGCCTCGGCTTCACCGGCACTTCGTTGTACGTCTTCCACCCCAAGACCTCACGAGCGCCAGACAGTTTCCATTCGATTACAAAACCCGGAATGGTGCAGACTTCGGACCACTGCGCCGGGTAGCGTTGATTCATGGAAGCCTTTATCGCTTTCTATCACCAGCTGCTCTGGTTGTCTGTGCTGTCCGGAACCGTCTTTCTGCTGATGGCGTTCGCGCTGTGCTTGGGCTGTTGGCTCAGGCGCCGATAGCTGAGTTCACACACGACAACTTTTCCTCGAAGCCGGCCGCGGCGGGGCCACCGCCCGACCGATTCCATCTCCGACCCCTCACCTACTTTGGACTTTGGGCGTATGGGACCGGACATACGCCTCCGGCCCCTGTCACTGGTCCCACCGATCCTGAGGCACGCCTCTGACGGTGATCCAGCCAGCCCTACGGCGGCTCTCCGCTCGTCCCCGCGCGGTGGTGGGTCACCCCTTATTGAGAGGAAAAGACGATGACCACGAACTCTTCACAACCTGCCACCTCGCTGAGTGAGCCCGAACGGCTGTCTGCCTGGCAGCGCTTCAAGCGGTGGCCTCTTGTGGCCCGTATCGGCACGATGGGATGCGGCGGACTCATCGCACTCTTCGGTGCGTTGCTGATATTGGCGCTCATTGTGCCGAGCGCAGAGCCCGAAGGTGTGGACGAAATACGCGCTGGTCAGGAGCAGGACCGCGAGGACACCGAGGAGGCGGAACGGCAGGCAGAGCAGGATGCTGAGGCCGAACGGCTGGCTGAGGAAGAAGCCGCAACAGCTGAAGCGGAACGCGAAGCCGAAGAGGCTCGCCAGGCCGAAGCGGACGCAGAGGAGGAGGCTCAGCGGGAAGCAGAACGGGAAGCTGAGCAGGAAGCAGAGCGCGAACGCGAGGCTGAAGAGGCCGCCGCTGCAGAGGAGGACGCAGCAGAGGCAGGCTCCGCAGCCGAGGAAACGTCGGGTCAGCGGAATGCCAGAGAGTCCGCGACGTCATACCTGAATTTCACCGCCTTTTCCCGTGAAGGGCTCATTGCACAGCTCGAGTTCGAGGGCTTCAGCGCAGAAGACGCCGAGTACGCTGTGGACGCTATTGACGTCGACTGGTACGAGCAGGCGGTGTTGTCAGCTGAGTCCTACCTGGACTACACGTCGTTTTCACTTCAGGGCCTGATCGACCAATTGGAGTTCGAGGGTTTTACCGCCGAACAGGCCCAGCACGGAGCTCAAGAGGCGTACTGACTCACCACTCACCCCCGTGCTGCGCTGTCGTGCTGCGTGCTGACCCGGAATTTCTCGCGAGAGGCCCGATGCACTAGGACCGAATGGGGACCCCACTTGGTAAACTCGATAGTGACGGTGATGGCTCTCACAGGCGGGGGGTCGCCATAATCGTCGAAGGCGGAAAGACCCCCGGGGAAGGCCTTCATGAAAAACCGCGTTGATCCCCAGGCGGTGCAGAGTCCTATCGATTCCTCCGAACGCGGCCTCGGTGTGGTCGCAGGGTTCGATGGGTCCGGGGGAAGTCTGCTGGCCCTTAATTACGCCGCACGCGCCGCCCGGCGCCGCAACTCTCTGCTCACGGTCATCACCGCCTTCAAGGTGCCGGCCATGATCTACACCACCTATGCGGCTCTTCCCGCTGACCGTGAGGACGAGATGAGGCAACGGGTTGCCGACGACACTTTGCAGCAAGCCCGGGCCTACCTCAGTGAGTATCCCGGGGAAGTCTCGTACCGAGCGGTGCGGGGAGACGCCGCGGGCGTGATGGTGGAGGCCTCTGCCGCAGCGGACCTGGTGGTCATCGGCGCACGTGGCCGCGGAGGGTTCCTCAGCCGACTGCTCGGCTCCGTGGCGTCAGCGCTGCCCGCGCACTCACACTGCCCCACTGTGGTCGTGCCGCGCCACTACCGTGGCGGGAACGCGGAAGGACGTGAAAAGTTCTACCCCCGCAACGACGACCTGCCGGTGGTGGTGGGGATGGACGGTTCGCAGCACAGTCGATACGCCGCACTGGCGGCAGCCCAGGCCGCGCAGGATCGCAGCACCTCCCTTCATATGCTCATGGCGCTGCCCTCACTCGAAAGGTGGTTGGTCTGGTACCCCGAGCTCGACGAAGCCGATGAGCACGCGCTGAAACGACGGAAAACCGCCATTGAGGCCTCCCTGGAGACTGATGCGCAGTGGTTGCGGTCCCACTTCCCGCAGCTCGAAGTCACAGCCTCGGTCGCCAGCGGGGATCCCATCCCCATCTTGGAACGCGCCAGCGGTGAAGCTCAACTGACGGTTCTTGGCACCCGCGGCCGGGGAGGCTTGGCCAGCACCCTGCTCGGCTCAGTGTCCAAGGGCACCCTCCTGCACGCCCGTGGTCCCGTGATGATCGTGCCCGAGGGAGCCGATCAACGATTGGAGAGCCATCCTGAGAATTCCGACTGAACGCGTCGAGACGGAACCCGGAAGTGTCGCAATACAGCGCCTCATAATCGTGACCGAGTGGGCACGCATCACGTAAAGTTCAAAGTGTTTCTGACGGTACTGAATGTAGTTTCGTCTCTGAGTCACTCCTGTGAAGAGGTCACGTCATGACTGCGTCCTATAACCCGTATTATCCCGACCAGCAGGCCCCTCCAGCACCCAAGGGAGTCGGTATCGCCGCCATGGTGCTGGGAATAGTGTCAGTCGTTCTGGCATTCATCCCGCTCATCGGGCTGCTGAGCTTCCTGCTCGGCCCACTTGCCGTGGTATTGGGGATCGTTGCTATTGCCAAACATCGTGGAGAGGGCCAAGGGATCGCAGGGGTAGTCACCGGCGCCATCGGCACTATCTTTGCCATCGCTGGGCTGCTGATCACCGGAGCGTTCTTCACCTCGGCGGAGGACGAGCTGCTGCGTCTGGAAGAGGAGGCGCGCAGCGTGGACCCTGAGGATGAGGAGGAGGTCGCCGAACTCGAACAGGAAGTTCAGGACCAGCAGGAGGAGGTCGCAGACGAGCGGGAAACACCCGAACAGACCGGTGACGCGGCAGGCCAAGGCACCCGTGAGGATCCCTTGCCACTCGGTGAGACGGTCGCCGACGACGAATGGGAAGTCACCGTGCACAGCGTCGAGAGGGACGCTGATGATGCAATCGCGGCGGAAAACCCATACAACGACCCAGCTCCGGACGGGATGACTTACATTCTGGTCAATATCAGCGCAACGTACCTCGGTGAGGGCTCTGATTCTCCCATGATGGGGGTGGAGCTCGCCTACGTCAGCAGCACTGGTGAAACCTCCGCCAGCTACGACTACATTGTGGTCACCCCGGACTCATTCGACGACTTCGCCGAGCTCTACACCGGGGGCACCGAAACCGGAAATGTGGCCCTTGCTGTGCCGCCCGACGACGACGGCACACTGCGCGTGCGTTTGGGTTTCCTCGACACCACGGACTACTTCTTCGCAGCCTCGGACTGAGCCGGTAGCTCCGAGGCAGGCATATGAGTCAACCTAGCCAGCGGTAGGCAGCGCCCCGAACCGCTGGACCGGGCTCACTTCTTGCCTGCGCCAAATCCTCTCGAGTATTGCGTGGGCACGTAGGGCAGCGAATGACCGAAGTGTTGGGCGGCACGCAGGCCAAAGTGCGGGTCCCGCAGAGCCTCACGCCCAATAAGCACCACATCCGCCTGTCCCGTGAAAAGGATGTGCTCGGCCTGCACCGGATCCGTAATCAGGCCCACCGCCGCCACCGGCATCCCGGTCTGCGTCCCGATGGCGGCTGCCAGCGGCACCTGGTAGCCCGGCCCCACGGGAAACCGGACGGGAACATTGCCTCCGCTGGAGACGTCAATCAAGTCGACACCGTGGTCTTTGAGCCACTGCGCCAGTTCGACCGTGTCATCCAGGGTTAGTCCTTCCTCCACCCAGTCGGTGGCAGAGACCCGGACCAGCACAGGGACCTGTGGCCCCACCTGGGTTCGGACGGCGTCGACCACCTCGAGCAGGAGCCGCGCCCGGCCGGCCAGGGAGCCGCCATAGGCGTCGTTGCGAGTGTTGCTCAGTGGTGACAGAAACTCATGAAGCAGGTACCCATGTGCGGCGTGAATCTCGATGAGGTCGAATCCGGCGCGCAACGCCCGCTCAGCGGATGCGGCAAAGGCCGCGACGATCCGGCTGATGCCTGCCGAATCGAGCGCCTGGGGTGCCTCCAGCCCCTGGAACGGCTCTTCAGTGGAGCCTAGGGTCTGCCAGCCACCCTGGCCGCGGGGAACGGACCCTGACTCTTCTGCAAACGGTCCAAAAGTAGAGGCTTTGCGGCCCGCGTGGGCCAGTTGGATACCCGCCGACGCTCCCTGGGAGTGGACGAAGCTGACGATACGCTTCAGCGCTTCCTCCTGTTCGTCGCTCCACAGTCCCAGATCCTCCGGTGAGATCCGCCCTTCAGCTGTCACGCTGGTGGCTTCGGCGATCACGGCACCGGCACCGCCGCGCGCAAAGGACCCCAGGTGCGCCAGATGCCAATCCGTGGCCACCCCGTCCTGAGCAAATGCAGAGTACTGGCACATCGGCGGAATCCAAATGCGATTGCGCACAGTGTGGCCGCGCAACGTAATGGGCTCGAACAGCTTCGGCTGCACACGATTCATCAGCGGGAGTTCCTTCCGGTTCGGTATCCACCGTGTCCAACGCGGCTCAGCTGGTTCCATTCCCGCTTCGACAAGCACTCAGCGTGCAGCGGAATCACTTCGCGCCAGGAGGTCTCGCACCGCCGGGGCCACCTGCTCGGTCAGCAGCGGAGCCAGGTGGGCGGCCGGGGCCAAGGAGAGCAAGGGGACCCACAAGATTTCGGCGATCTCAGCAGCTGGCTCCAATGCCTCCAGCGACTCGGGGGCGGCGTCGCCGGGGACGAGGAAGTTGTGGCAGGCCACCACAGTGTTCTCTTCATTGGCCGCTGGGGCATAGAAGGTGCCCATGTCCTGCAGACGCGCAGGGTCCAGGCAAAGACCAATTTCCTCAGCGACCTCCCGGACTGCGGTCTGCTGCGGCGTCTCCCCCGGCTCGGGCTTTCCCCCAGGTTGCATGAAGCGGTGGGTTCCAGCTTTGCGCACCGTGAGCACTCGCTGCCGCTGGTCAAGAATGATCACGGCCGCGACCCGGATGATACCAGGCTCTGTCACCCGGACCCCCAGCGGGGGGCCCGGGCTGGCCGGTTCCGAGAGAGGCTCCATGTCACCCTCCATCTCAGAGCCCCTGGCCCGCGTCCCACAACCGTTCGGATGTGCCGGTCAGCAGAGCATCAAGTGAGGTCGCCTGGGCGTCGGTCAAGGAGGCCACATAGTCAATGATGCCCCTGCCCTGGGCGTGCCGGCGCATGCTGGGCTCATCAGTGGCGTCCAGCATGTCCGGGTCCTCCTTGCCCAGCCGAAACATATCTTCCGTGGCAAGTTCCACCAGGTCCACCAGCCGACGCGGAGCACGCCGTGCATCATGAGCGTCGGCCAGCCATGCATCAAATCCGAAGACGAGCCGCTTCAGCAGGCGAGCCTGCCCACGCTGGTAGACGGTCAAATCAGGACGGTCCAGGATGAACCGCTCGTGGAGGAACTTCAACACCGCCACCTCATGCCAGGCCGCAGTATTGAGGGTGACGTGCCCGGAGCGCACTGCCGGTTCGGCATGGACCTCTACCGACTTCTGCAGGTAGCTGATCCAGCTTGCGGTGAACGTCGCCAAGGACCGCTCGGCCGCACGGGAGCCGTCGAAGGGCGCGACCAGCAACCCGTCAACGACATCCTCGCTGACTCTGGCCACCGCGTGGGCGAAGACGTCCTCATCAGCAATCCACTGATCCTTGGTCTGCAGCTTCCGCCACAGCAGCTCCAGTGAGCGCCCGGGCAGGCGCAGAGTCCCATTGAGCTCACCGTTGGTGAGTCGGCTCAAGTGCAACCGGTCGGCACGCCATGCCTTGAACTCTGCCGAGATGGCCGCCTGGTTCAGCAAGCCAGCACGGTAGAAGTCGTCAAGGTCATGCAGGGAATAGGCGATGTCATCGGCCACGTCCATCACCGAACATTCCACGGTCTGTTGGCGGGGACGGATCTGCGGGTAAGCCGCACGTGCGCTGCGCAGACTGTGCAGGTCCAGGGTGTAGACGGCGAACTTCTTGGCCCCGGTTCCACCCACGGGCGCCAGTCCACGTTCGAGTTCGGGTCCGGCCTCCAGGCCTGCGCCCTCGGCCCGCGTCCACGGGTATTTCAGCACCGCAGAGCGCACCGCAGCAGTCAGGTTGAGTCCTGCATCCTCCCGGTCGTACTGGTCCAGCCGGGTGAGAATCCGAAAACTCTGAGCATTGCCTTCGAACCCTTCGGACAGCCCGAAGTGCTCCCGGGCCAACCGGTCCAGGGCCTGCTCGCCCAGGTGGCCGAACGGCGGGTGGCCGACGTCGTGCGCGCAGGCTGCCGCTTGGACGACCACAGGATGACATCCGCCCAAGTGCTCCAGCGTCTCCGCTGCGCGGCCCGGGGTGGAGGAGACGGAGACTGCGATGGCTCGGGCTACTGCCGCCACCTTCAGCGAATGCGTCAGCCGGTTGTGGATAGCCATGCCGGCCCCAGTTTGGGAAATCACCTGAGTGACCGCAGACAGACGGGAAAAGTACGGGGAGAACCGTATACGTTCCAGGTCGGCGCGAAACTCCGGCCAGCGCTCCAGGCGCTGATACTCATCCAGTGTCTCTGGCGCGTCGCGATGAAGTCGGGGATCCGTATGCTCAGTCATCCGGTCGATCGCATCCTGTTCCTGTCGTTGTCTCGCCGTCGCTCAGCGAACCAGCGGTGGTGGTTCGAGTCTAGGGCCGGCCTGGCCCCGTGACCTTCGATGATGTGGAAGCATAAACCGCATGAATGAACTCTATGTGGGCTCAGAGGTGGGGCGGCTGCGCGAGGTCATTGTGCACCGTCCTGGCACCGAGCTGCTGCGGCTGACCCCAGAAACGAAGGAAGAGCTGCTCTTCGACGACCTCATGTGGGTTCGCCGGGCCCAGGAGGAACATGATCAGTTCTCCGAAGCGCTGGAGTCCACCGGCACCGAGGTGCTCCACCTGGATGTCCTGCTGCGGGAGACACTGGCCGTGACAGAGGCCAGAAACTTCATCCTGGACCTGACGTTCGATGAACGCCTGCACGGCCCCGCCGCGGCTCCGGTGCTGCGCCAGGTCGCCAGCCAACTCGACGGCGCGGCCCTGGCCGAGCTGGTCATCGGAGGGCTGACAAAGCGGGAGCTGCTGGAGCTCACCGATGAACCCCGGTCAATAGTGCTGCACTCCATGGGCCCAGATGACTTGGTGGTGGCACCGCTGCCCAATCACCTCTTTGCCCGTGATGCCTCCTGCTGGGTCTATGACGGGGTGGCGGTCAATTCCATGCAAAAGCCGGCGCGGATGCGTGAAGCGGTCACGTACGAAGCCGTCTACCGCTGGCACCCCCGCTTCGCTTCAGCACCCTTCCAACGGTGGGCCGACGGACTCAGCGATGCCCAGGCCACCGTCGAAGGCGGTGACGTGCTCGTCCTCGGCAACGGAGCGGTGCTCATCGGAATGAGCGAACGCACCACCCCGCAAGGTGTGGAACGGATCGCCCGGCGGCTTTTTGCGGCTGGCTCGGCGGACCGAGTGGTAGCCCTGGATCTGCCCAAGGCCCGGTCGTTCATGCACCTGGACACCGTGATGACCATGGTCGATGAGCGATCTTTCATCGAATATGCCGGTCTGGGCGAGCTTCCCTCCTATACGATCACCCCGCGCAGCGGCACCGGCGGCACGCCCGTGGAGGTGGAGCTGAACATCGCCGACCATGCACCCGGTCACGCCCACCGAGCCATCGCCGACGCACTGGGCCTGCATGGGCTGCGGATCCTCACCGCTGAACAGGATCTGCATTCGGCGGCCCGGGAGCAGTGGGATGACGGGTGCAACGCTTTGGCAGTGTCCCCCGGGGTGGTCATCACCTACGATCGCACTCCCACATCAAATGCTTTCCTGCGCGAATCTGGCATCGAAGTCATCGAAGTCCCTGGTGGAGAACTGGGCCGCGGTCGGGGCGGACCGAGGTGCATGAGCTGTCCCACGCTCCGAGACCCGCTGTGAGGGCCGCCCGCGAACGCGAGATTCACAGAAAACTCACAGAAACTAAGATCACAGGATGATAACGTCGCTTCTTCCCTGATTTTTCGGGGTTTTTGCTCCGAGCGAAGTGCGAGACCCCCGGTTGACGTGACCATTCTGAGACCCTTTACTAGACTGCGGACATTGAAAGTGATGTTGGCGTGACATTTTCCTTCCCCACCGCTGACGTCACTGAACCAGATCATCAACCTCTGTGAGGAAACCAATCTTTATGAAGACCACCACCCCCACTTGGAAAAAGTTCGTCGGCAGCTCTGTGGCTGCTGCTGCCCTGGCCGGCGGTGCCGTTGTGGCGCAGGCTCCTGTCGCCAACGCCCAGAGTGACTGGGACCGTCTGGCCGAGTGCGAGTCCGGCGGCAACTGGTCCATCAACACCGGCAACGGCTTCTACGGCGGCCTGCAGTTCATGAAGGCCACCTGGGACTCCATGGGCGGCCAGCAGTACGCCGAGTACCCGCACCAGGCGACTCGCGACCAGCAGATCGCCGTGGCCACCGAGCTTCAGGCCCAGTACGGCTGGGGCCAGTGGCCAGCATGCTCAGCCAGCCTGGGCCTCTCCGGCAGCCCCAGCGGCGGCAGCGGAAGCACCGCTGCGTCTTCCGGCTCCGACCAGCAGCAGGAGCAGGCACCTCAGCAGGAGGAAGCTCCCCAGGAGCAGGCACCTGAGCCGCAGCCTGAGCCCGAGCCGCAGCCCGAGCCCGAGCCGCAGCCTGAGCCGGCCCCTGCAGCTTCCGGTGACTTCTCCGCACAGCCGAACACTGATGTGCAGCTCTCCGGTGAGGTCTACACCATTCAGTCCGGCGACACACTGGGCTCCATTGCCGATGCGCTGGGCCTGGAATGGACTGACATCTGGGGCGCCAACGTCGATCAGGTCGAAGATCCTAACCTGATCTTCGTCGGCGACCAGCTCCAGCTGCCTGTCGTCAGCGGCTAAGCTGAGCAGTCACTCTAAAGGCACAGGTTTCAGCGCCTCCTCCGTGAGACTGAAAACGACAGTGCCATGCTCATCGGTGCGGTACGTGGCGGTGCCTAGCTCGTCCAGGGCCGCCACTACCGCACCGGATGGGTGCCCATAAGAATTCTCCTCCCCCACACCGATCAGTGCCACAGCCGGATCGGAATGCTCCAAGACGGCGGTTCCGCCGTTGGCGGCACCATGGTGGGAGACTTTCAAAATATCGACGGCGCTGGGTAGAGCATCGCGGGCCAGCAGCATCCCCGCAACCTCCTGCTCCAGATCGCCGAGTGTCAGCAGGCGCAGCGGGTCGATCGCGGATCCGACTGCGCCTGCTGGCGTTTCAGCCGCCCACAGTTCGAAGTGCACCACAAGTGAGTTGTCGTTGGTGTTGGAGTGGTAGTCTGCGGCGGACCAGACCTGCCAGCTCACCGGGTAATCCCCCTCATGGGTGAGCGTCTGACCCACCCTGCCGCGGGCCTCCGGGGCATCCAATGCTGTACCTCCGAGCTCTTCCACGGCCTCGGTGACACTCCACCCGGCAGCTCCTGAATAGAGGATCTCACCAATCCCGGCGGCTTGGGCGACTCCGGCAGTGCCCCCGTAATGGTCGAGGTGGTCATGGGTGATCATCAGAATCTCCACCTCATTGATTCGCAGCTTGGTCAAGCATGCTGCAGCCATATCTGGCTCCTCCCCAGCATCGACCACTATTCCTGCGTACTCCCCGGTCCGGACTACGAGCATGTCTCCCTGTCCGACGTCGCAGAGCGCCAATCTCCACTGTTCCGGGAGTGCGGAACCGAAAAGCACACCTTGCAGAGAAGCTAGCGGGATCACTACGGCCGTCAGCACCCCGACAGCTGAGGACAGGACAGCCCGCTCCCACCCTCGAGGGCGGCCCCGCGCCTCAATGAGCATGCGGCACACCACCAGTGCCGCCGCCGTATAGATTCCCGCCGCCACCCACCCGGTATGCCCCGCAGGCCACGGGGCCAGTGCATGCGGCATGGCTGCGGCGGCGTAGCCCACCTCAGCAATGCCGGCACCCGGGAGCCCTGCGAGCCACAGCAGCACAGCGGAGAGTTCGGGCAGCGTGGTGGAGAGCACGGCAGCCAAAGTTCCCGGGACCGTCACCAGCGGCAGCAGGGGCCCGGCCACGATATTGGCCGGGATGCTGTAGAGCGTGACTCCCTCTGCGATGGGCAGCAGCACGGGTGTGACAAACAGTTGCGCCGAGACGGCCAGCGCCAACGCAGCCGCCATGAATCTCGGCATCCGCTGAGCGAAGAGCCCCTTGAGCCGGGCCCCGATCAGGACGATGCCCGCGGTGGCCGCCACCGAAAGTTGGAAGGCGGCGGCGACGCCGAACCACGGATCATAGACCAGCAGCAGGATCACGCACAGGCACAGCAGTGATGAGGACGCTCGGCCCCGCCCGGCGAAGACGGCCAGTGCCCCGATCGATCCCATGACTGCGGCGCGGATCACGCTGGGTGCTGGTTGGACCAGCATGACGAAGAGCGCCAGCCCCGTCAGCAGCAGCGGTAGTGTGGTCCACCGTGGTATGCGCAGGATGCGGCCCAAGCCCAGCAGTGCCCCCATCACCAAAGCGCAGTGCGTGCCAGAGACCACCGTCATATGCGTCAGTCCCGCGACGCGCATCGCCTCTGTCAGCTCCTGGGACTGCCCCGAGCGGTCTCCCAGGATGACCCCGGGCAGCAGAGCCGGAGCCTCCCCGACCGCCGAGGACGAATGCTCCACCGTGGCCTGACGCAGATCGGTGAAGGTCTCAGCCACGCCCGTGACGCGGTCCGGCTGCTGCCGAACCGGTTCCTCCGTGCCCCACGGCCGCATGACAGCAGTCGAACGTTCGGCCGAATCGGTGGCCGATAGGAGCATCTTTGAGGTGTAACGATGCCCGGCGCGCAGCTCCGTGTCAGTGAATACCACCGCGTGGGCCCGGACCGGTTGGTCGTTCTCACCGAAGCTGAGCACTGCGGCGTCACTGCGGTATCCGTCCCCGCTGCGCTGCTGGACGGGCGAGGCGTCGCGCGTGACGCGGAACGTCACACTTATCGGGGTAGGCGACTCCACTGCCTCGGACCAACCGGATTCCTCGTGAGTGTGCTGGGTCTGGGCAGCAGAGAGCGTGACCGCGGCAGCGACACCGACGCTCAGCGCCAGATGCAGCAGGACTGTTCCACCACGGTCTCTCATGACCCAGCGTTCCCCATGCGCGTGGGCCGGGCACTTCCTTCGGCCCAGCAGTGCGGCACTCGCGCAACCGAGCGAGGCCGCCACGAGTGCACCCCCGAGGTGCAGCGACACGCTTCCTGAGCTGTGGACTGCGACCAGGGCCGCAGCCCACCCCGCCAATGCCGCCGGCAGCAGTCTCAGGTCGAGCCTGTTCCGCTGCATCGGGACACTCACCAGGTGACGTCATCGGCGATATTTTCAATGATGGCAGGACCGATTCCACTGACAGCAGCCAGCTCCTCCAGGGAGCTGAAACCCTGGTGATCCTCTCGGTAGCTGATGATCCGTTCGGCCAGGGCTGGTCCGATGCCGGAGAGCTGTTCAAGCTCTGCGGCATCAGCGGAGTTCAGATTCACCGGTCCGCTGGCGGGCTCACCCGAGCCTGACTCGGCGGCCTCCGCTGGCGGGGGCAGCTGTCCTGAGTCCAGTTCTTCGGCGGTCGGCACGTAGATCATGGAGCCGTCGAGCACCGGGGCGGCAAGGTTCGCGCCCTCGGCAGCGGCTTCACGGAGCAGACCGCCTGCGGCTTCCACCGCGTCGGCGACTCTGTCTCCGGGCTGCAGGTGCACCACCTGGGGATGGCGCACCGCCCCGGCCACATGCACCACAACGGGCTCATGCGGGCCTTCGGTCACAGCTTCGTCCTGCTGCGGCTGGTCGTCCTCCGGCTCGTCCTGATGCGACTCGGGGTCCTCCCGGGGGCGCGGCTCGGATGCCTCGTCAAAGGTCGGCGGTTCCGGTAGTGCCTGCCGAGAGGGGGCGGCAGTGACCCAGGAGACTGCGATCCAGGTCAGCAGCCCGACGATGAGCATCATCACCGCGCCACGCCGCAGCGCAAAGCGGACGGGCGCCCCATGGGCCTCCTGTCGCTGTGCTCTGCGGCGTTCTCGGCGGCTCAGCAGCGTCTCCGGTTCTGGCTGTGCACCGTAGGACTCCATGGGTGTCAAACTAGTTCTCTGACGGATGCTCCTCCGGATTCCATGACACCAGTGGGGACCGCCCGGCGCGGCGCTGGGCGGTGATATGAGGGGTGGGGAGAACGCTGGGCGGGCCGCTGCTGTCCGGCGGACCGGGGCTCAGCCGCCGGCGGTGACGCTGACGCCCAGGGCTCCCAGCCCAAGGTGCGCCGCTAGGCCCGGGGGAAATTCGACGACCGGTACCGGCTGTGGGGAGTGCGGTTGGAGCTCGGCGGCGAGGTCTGCTGCCTCGCCGGGGTTGCCGCAGCACTGCACACCGATCCGGGGGCGGGACAGCGTCTCGGCGTAGGCGGTGGCGGTCTCTGACATCCGCTGAAGGGCTCGCGGCATCGAATGGGTCCGCTCCAGTAGCACCACCTCCCCCTCTCGGAGCGCCAGCAGGGGTTTGACACGCATCACCGAGCCCAGCACCGAGGCGACCCGGTTGATGCGGCCACCGCGCCGCAGCTGCTCCAGGCTGGGGACTGCGAAGAAGGACCGAGAGCTCTGCGCCACGGTCTCTGCCGTATGCACGACCTCGTTCTGTGTCCCACCCAGGCGGGCGGTCATCGCTGCGGCGATCACTGCGTGTCCGAGGCTGAGGCCAGCTTGCCCAGAGTCGACCACCGTCACCGGTAGGGGCGCCTCAGCCGAGGCCAGGGTGGCCGCATCCACGGTCCCCGAGAGTTTCGCCGAAAGGTGGATCGAGACCACCGCGGCAAATCCGTCCCGGTGCAGCTGCTGGTAGGTCTCGGCGAGGCGCCCGGGAGAGGGCCTGGAGGTCCGCACCGGGAGCCCTTGGGCCAATGCGATCGGGAGGTCCCGCGCCAGCTCAGCTGAGGACTCCGGATAGATCTGGCCAGGCTGTGGGTGCGCATCAATCATCACAGGGATGGGCACCACACGAACGTGCTCGGCCAGAGTCCCCAGCTGCAGCTCACCAGTGGCGGCGTCGAGGGGAAGACTGCACGCTGCGTCCGTGACCACCGCGGTCCGGCCGCGGACCCGCCGCAGGGCAGGTTTGCGTCCGCGCAGCGCGGCCCGCTTAGCGTGCAGCTCATTCTCCAGGGCCTGAACCCAGGCATCAGTGTCCATCAGGGCCTCAGCGTCAGCCTGTGTGGCTACCCGGTGACGACATTGACGAGTTTGGGCGCGCGGACAATGACTTTGCGAACACCGCCGTCGTCGGCAATGTATTTCTGGATCTTCGGCAGCGACAGTGCCTGCTGCTCCAGCTCCTGCTCGGTGATGTCCACCGGCACCTGCAGCTTATCCCGCAGCTTTCCGCGGACCTGGACCACTGCGGTGATGGTGTCCTGGACCAGCAGAGCCTCCTCATAGGCGGGCCAGGCAGAGTTTGCCACGGAGGACTCCCGGCCGAGCTTGGCCCACATGTCCTCAGCAGTGTAGGGCGCCACCAGCGACAGCGCCTGCGCGGTGAATTCGGCCGCTTCGCGGACCGCCGGATCGGCCGGCCCCGCACCTGAGTCGATCTCCTTGCGCGCAGCGTTGACCAGCTCCATCACTCGGGCGATCACCACGTTGTACTTCTGGTCGTCCAACAGCGCTTGGGCATCAGCGATTGTCCGGTGGGTGACCGCGCGCAGCCGCTGCGCCCCGGCGCGTGAGTCCACCCCTGGTGCGCTGGTGACGTCCTGGGCCAGTCGCCAGGCTCGGGCCAAGAACTTCTGGCTCGCCGCGGGGCTGACGTCGGCCCAGTCCACATCGTCCTCCGGCGGGGAGGCGAAGACCATGGTCAGGCGGACGGCGTCGACGCCGTACTCATCGAGCTGCTCCCCCAGATCGACGCCGTTGCCCAGGGACTTGGACATGGCTTTACCTCCGTTGAGCACCTGCCCCTGATTCAGCAGCGCGCGGAACGGCTCCACAAAGTGAATAAGCCCCATGTCATGCAGTGCCTTGGTGATGAACCGTGAGTAGAGCAGGTGCAGAATGGCGTGCTCCACGCCGCCGACGTACTGGTCCACCGGCAGCCAGTGGTTGGTCGCATCGGTGGGGAAGATGGCTTCTGTGGAGGTGGGGTCGATGTAGCGCAGGTAGTACCAGGACGAGTCCACGAAAGTGTCCATGGTGTCAGTGTCCCGGCTCGCAGCTGCTCCGCACCGCGGGCACGGCACATTGACCCAGTCGGCATTGGAGGCCAGCGGTGACTGGCCCTTCGGGGCGAGCTGCTCGCCGCGCATATCGGTGGGCAGCTTCACCGGAAGCTGGTCCTCGGGGACGGGGACTTCCCCGCAGCCGGGGCAGTGGATGATCGGGATCGGCGCTCCCCAGAACCGCTGGCGCGAGACCAGCCAATCGCGGAGCCGGAAGTTGATGGTGCTGCGGCCAGCGCCTTGATCTTCGAGCCATTCGATGATGGTGGCCTTGGCCTGCTCCACCTCCATGCCGTTCAGGGAGATGTCCCCGTGGGCAGAATTGATCGCCTCCCCAGCACCGGTGTAGGCCTCGCCCTCGAAATCCTCGGGCGGCTGCACGGTGCGCACAATCGGCAGGTCGAAGGTCTTGGCGAATTCCCAGTCTCGTTGGTCCTGACCCGGTACCCCCATCACCGCGCCGGTGCCGTAGTCCGCCAGCACGTAGTCGGTGGCGTAGACCGGCATCTGCGCTCCGGTGGCCGGGTTGGTGGCGTGCACGCCGAGGAACACCCCGGTCTTCTTCCGGTCGGTGGCCTGACGCTCGATGTCCGAGACAGATTTCAGCTGCTCCCGGTAAGCCTCCAGCTCGCCCAGGTGTTGGTCGGTGACCAGCTCTGTGGCCAGTGGCGCGTCAGCGGCCACCACAAAGAACGTGGCACCGAAGAGGGTGTCGGGCCGGGTGGTGAAGACGGTCACGGTGTGGCCACCGTCGATGGCGAAGTCTACGTGGGCGCCCTCGGACCGCCCGATCCAGTTCCGCTGCATCGCCAGAACCCGCTCGGGCCACGTGCCCTCCAGCTGCTCCATATCGTCCAGCAGCCGGTCGGCGTAGTCAGTGATCTTGAAGTACCACTGGTTGAGGGACTTCTTCGTCACCGGGGTCCCGCACCGCTCGCAGACCCCGGCGACGACCTGTTCGTTGGCCAGCACAGTCTGACAGGAGGGACACCAGTTGACCGGGGAGTCCTTGCGGTAGGCCAGGCCCTGCTCGTAGAGCTTCAGGAACAGCCACTGGGTCCACCGATAGTAGAGCTCATCGGAGGTGTGCAGCCGGCGGGTCCAGTCGGCGCTGATGGCGTAGCGCTTGAAGCTGGCGGCCTGGGTGTCGATGTTGCGGTAGGTCCACTCAGCTGGATGTGCGTTGTTCTTGATGGCGGCGTTCTCCGCGGGAAGTCCGAAGGAGTCCCACCCGACCGGGTGCAGCACGTTGTACCCGCGCAGGCGCCAGTAGCGGGCCGGGATGTCGCCGATGGCGAAGGCCTCCGCGTGCCCCATGTGCAGGTCCCCTGAGGGGTAGGGGAACATGTCGCAGACGTACTTCTTGGGCCGCTCGTCCTCGGATTGAGCAACGAAGGTCCCGTCCTGCTCCCAGAACGGCAGCCAGGTGGCCTCGATCGTTCGGAAGTCGTAGGACTGCTTTTCAGCGGTTTCGCTCACAGGTGCGCACCTTACACAGTTCACGGATATTCGACTCAGAACAGTCTAGAGGGTCAGCAGAGTCGCTACGCTGTCCCTCGTGGGAAATACACGGCCGACGACGCAGCCCCGCTTCCTTCCCGCGCCTTGGGCCGAGTACCCCCGGCGCTCACCGGAGAAGCTGAAGATCCCCATCCGCAGCGAGGCCCAGGGGCAGAAGGTCGCCGGCGAGGTGGCAGTCTGGAGATACGCCCCGCAGGGCCCAGCTGCCGGGGCAGCACGGCTTCTGCTGATCCACGGCTTCCGCGGCGACCATCACGGTATGCAGCTCATCGCCGACGGGCTGCCGGAGTTCGAGGTGCTGGTGCCGGATCTGCCCGGGTATGGGCAGTCTCCCCCGCTGTCCCAGGTGGATGCCGGGCCCCTGCAGCATTCGGTGGAACTCTACGCCGCAGCGGTGGATGGTCTGGCCCAGGCGCTTCACCTGGGTGCTGGCGACGTGCTGATGGGGCACTCATTCGGGACCATCGTCTGTGCCGCCCATTGCGTCCAGCACCATCGGGGCTGGGCCGGTGTGGTGCTCAGCGCCCCGATCAGTGACAGTATCTTCCGCGGCCGGCTGCTCCCGGGTGCCGCTGCCGTGGAGATGTATTACCGCCTGTGCCAGGTGCTTCCCGAAGCTGCAGCCGATGCCGTGCTGCGATCGCCGGCAGCGCTGGAGGTGATGAACTTCACGTTGGGCGTGGGGTGGGATGACGATCTGAAGGCTTTCGTGAAGGATCAGCACCGGCAGTTTTTCGGCGGCTACTGGGACCGGCGGACGCTGCTGGAGTCCTACCGCGCCTCCAGCCGGCATACTGTCTCTCAGTACGCTCCGAGCGTGGAGGCGCCTGTGCTGCTGCTGGCCGGCTCGCAGGACAGCCTGAGCACGCCTGCGGGCCTGCGTGGTCTGCGGGATCTGTTGCCCCACGCTCAGCTGGAGATCATTCGTGGTGCTGGTCATCTGGTGCACTATGAGAAACCCGCCCAGCTGGCCCGGTCGGTCCGGCGGTTTGTCGGAACAGTCGGCTCCTGAAGCGTCTGAAACCCACGCAGCTGATCAGAACTGCAGTGCCGGGGTGTCGTCGACTGCTATGCGCAGGGCCTTGCCTTGGCCTGCCGAATAGGCCGAACCGGTGCGCCGGGCTCGGGTGACTTCGGCGATCACCTCAGCGGCCTGGGCATAGCTGAAGAACAGCATCCAGCGGTGTGTGCCCTCGCTGACCGGAGCGGGACCCACCCACTCCAATCCCGCTGGGAGGCGCACCTGGGTGACGAAGCTCTCCGCGTCCTGGCCCTGGCCGGTGACAGTGAGCATCCGCACCGCAGGGGGCAGTCCCAGCTCCAGCCTGCGGTACAGCTCCCGGCGGGCGTAACCTGTCGGGTCCCACCGGACCAAGGCGCCGGTGAGCTCGGGGTCCTCGGCAGTGACCACCACCGCCCCGCCGCTGCCGCGAGCACGGACCAGAGATGCGGCGGAGAACCACCGGGCCAGCACCTGGCGGGGCACGTCGAGCCCTTCTCTGGCCAATTGCGCATCACCGTCAAGCAGCAGGGCTGCTGCGTAGCCGTCCGGGGCGACCGGTTCGACTCCGGGGGTGCTGATGACCAGCGCAGGCCGGTCGGGGACCTTGGAGACCGGATGATCACTGGTGGAAGAGATCACCGGCAGGTTCGGAAATGCCCTACCCAGCTCCTGGGCGGTGCGGTCAGCCCCCACCGCCCCTGCCCGGAAGCGTCCTTCGCCGCACTCTGGGCACCGGTGGCCCCTTTGGTGCAGGCCACACCAGCGGCAGCACAGCGTGTCGGACTGGCCGAAGTGGCCAGGCAGCGCCAAGGGACCGTGGCACTCAGGGCACCGCTGGCGTGAGCGGCACCGCTCACAGAGCACCGCGGGAATGAATCCGGTCCGTCCGACCTGAACCAGGACCGGGCCGCGCTCGAGACCCTCGCGAGCAGTCCGGTACGCCACCCCGGGAAGCCGGGCGCGCTGCAGCGTCGGGTCGCGCTCCTGCTGATAGGAGTCCCGTGCTGCGGTGACCAGCGGCGTCCCCGCAGCACGCAGGTCCCGCACCGGGGTCCGCTCGCTGAGCCACCCACGTTCGACCAGCCGCTGGATCTCCAGGCTGCGCGAGGTGGAGAGGAACTGCAGCCCCGCTCCGGTGTGCACGCTGCGCAGCAGCGCGACTTCACGGGTGTGGTGATAGGGGGCCCGCGGCTCCAGGTGGCTGGAATCGTGGTCGTCGAACACCAGAATCTGCGCCGGCTCGACCACGGGGGCGAATATTGCCGAGCGTGTGCCCACCGCAACCCGCGCGTGCCCGAACCGAAGGCGCAGATAGGACCGGTACCGTGGGGTCGGTCCCATCTCCGCGGTCAGCTGTGCCACTTCTGATACCCCCAAGTCACCTTCCAGCAGCGGCCGCACGCGGTCGACGTCGCGCTGGTCGGGGAGGACGACGATGACGCTTCTGCCAGCAGACCGTGCCTGCTGCACCGCCTGGACGACCATGCTGGGCCATCCATCAGCGCCGAAGGACTGCAGTGCCAGCGCCGCCTCACGCGGCCCGTGATTGACGGTCGTCTCCGCCGGCGGGGGCGCCTCGGAGCCGACGAATTCCTGCTCCACACGTGCGGCGCGCTGTGGAATAGCCGCACGCAGCACATCTGCGGTCACTCCGGCGTAACGGTGGGCGACCTCACGGCAGAGCATGAGAATCTCCGCCGAGAGCAGGGGCAGCGGGGTGACGACTTTGCTGATTGGGGAGAGCCTCGGGGCGGTGGTGCTCGCCGCGCGGCTGACCACATAGCCGGAGAGCTCGCGGGAGGAGAAGCGCACTTTGACCCGGGATCCGACCACCGCTTGGGTGTCCATCTCTGCAGGGACTGCGTAGTCGAAAACCCGGTCCAGGTGCGGCACCGGCGACTCCAGCAGCACCTGGGCCACCGGTTGGTCCGCAGCCGTGCCAGGGGGCAGTCTGGCTGCCGGCGCCGGGGCGAGTGCCTCCAGCAGGGCTGGCTGCTCACCCTCACGGTCGGTCACGTCCGGTCACCTCCTCCGTCCGCAGCGATCCTATCCTGAGGCACTGACATGCCGGAGGTGCGATGTAGGCAGCCTGGTTCGGTGCGCGGCCGCAGCCGCCGCTCAGCCGGCGCTCAGGCGCCGAAGTGTGAACGCAGCTCCTCCACACGGTTGAGCTGCTCCCACGGGAACTCCGGCCGGCCGAAGTGCCCGTTCTTCGCGGTCTCTGTATAAATGGGGCGCTTCAGGTCGAGGTCCTCGATGATGCCCAGCGGGCGCAGGTCGAACACCTCCCCGATAGCCTTGGAGATTGCTGCCGGATCCACGTGCTCGGTGCCGAAGGTTTCGACGTAGATGCCCACCGGGTGCGCCCGGCCGATGGCGTAGGCGATCTGAATCTCCGCGCGGTCGGCGAGGCCTGCAGCCACCACGTTCTTCGCTACCCAGCGCATCGCGTAGGTGGCAGACCTGTCGACCTTGGAGGGGTCTTTTCCGGAGAACGCGCCACCGCCGTGCCGGGCGAATCCACCGTAGGTGTCAACGATGATCTTGCGTCCGGTCAGACCTGCGTCACCGACCGGCCCCCCCACGACGAACGGACCTGAGGGGTTGATGATCTCTTCCAGCCCGTTTGTATCCAACCCTGAATCAGCAATGACCGGGGCGATCACAGCCTCGGAGATGTCGGAGTGCAGCTGCTGCTGACTGGTCTCCTGGGTGTGTTGGGTGGAGACCACCACAGTGCCCAGAGAGACTGGTCTTGCGCCGTCGTATCCGATGGTGACCTGGGTCTTCCCGTCAGGACGCAGGTAATCCAGCTGACCCTCCTGACGGACTCTGGTCAGTTGTGCAGAGAGCCGGTGGGCCAATGCGATGGGGGTGGGCATGTAGGTCTCGGTCTCATTGGTGGCGTAGCCGAACATGATGCCCTGGTCGCCGGCCCCCTGCGCCGCACGGGGGTCATGAGCCCCGGAACGTGCTTCCAGGGAGTTGAACACTCCTCCGGCGATATCGGGCGACTGTTGCCCGATGGAAATCGACACTCCGCACCGGGCGCCGTCGAACCCGTTGGCTGAGGAGTCATACCCGATGCCGAGCAGGGTGGAGCGGACGATCTGCGGAATTTCCACATAAGCGTTGGTGGTGACCTCACCTGCGACGTGCACCAGGCCGGTGGTGGTCAGCGCCTCGACCGCGACCCGGGAGTCGGGGTCTTCTGCCAGCAGGGCATCAAGGATGGCGTCAGAGACCTGGTCGCAGATCTTGTCGGGGTGCCCGATCGTCACTGACTCGGAGGAAAACAGGCGCAGGAAGTCTGGAGAGCTCACCGGGTTATCCTAACCTGCACCGTAGGCTCGCACCGCGTGGGTGTCATATGGCGCAACGCGTGGGCTCAGCCTCAACCTTCGGGCATGCTCAGCAGCCGGGCTGCCTGTGCAACCACCGCTTCTGCCGCTTGGGCTTTGCTGCCGGTGACGTGCAGCGGGTGAGCCTCACCGAGCATCCGTTGCGCGTGCTCGGAGGCCAGGATGTGGATTTCGGTGGTGTCCTGGCCGAAGACCAGGTTTTCACCGACGTGGTTGAGCACCAGCAGGTCACAGCCCTTGCGCGCCAGTTTCTGCTCAGCCAGCTCAAGCGGAGCGTGGGTGTCGTCGCCCGTTTCAGCAGCGAAGCCGACGATGACCTCAGGACCGCCGCCGCTCTGTGCGCGCCGTTGGACCACCTCGGCGAGGATGTCGGGGTTGCGCTGCAGTTGGATCACCGGATCTGCCGCATCGTCAGTCTTCTTGATCTTGGTCGTGGTGTACCCGGCGGGACGGAAGTCCGCCACCGCAGCGGCCATGATCAGCACATCCGACTCTGCCGCGTGGTCAAGTACAGCGGCGTGCATCTGCTCGGTGGTTTCCGCCGAGATTGTGTCGATACCGCCGAGGTCGACGCCCGAGGCCATGGACCCCGCGACGAGAGTGACCTCCGCCCCCGCTGCCTGGGCCGCCCGCGCCAGTGCCAGGCCTTGTTTGCCGGAGGAGCGGTTGCCCAAGAATCGCACGGGATCCAACGGTTCGCGGGTGCCGCCGGCGGAGACGAGCACACGCCGACCGTTCAGCGTGCCTGCAGGCAGTGACTCGGCGTGGTCCGGCTCGAGCAGCTGCTGCACACGGGCGTAGATCTCAGACGGCTCGGGCATTCGTCCAGGCCCAGAGTCTTTCCCGGTCAGCCTGCCCACGGCGGGCTCCATGACCTCAATCCCGCGAGCCCGAAGACCGGCCACATTCTCGCGCGTCGCGGCATTGCGCCACATCTCGGTGTGCATTGCCGGCACTAGGAGAGTCGGGGCCTCTGTGGCTAGGAGGGTGGTTGTCATTAAGTCATCTGCCATACCGGCGCGGATCTTCGCGAGGAGATCCGCAGTCGCCGGTGCCACCACCACGAGGTCTGCCTCCTGGCCCAACCGCACATGGCGGACCTCGTCCACACCTTCGAAGACCGTGGTGCTGACTGGGCGACCGCTGATGGCTTCCCAGGTGGCCCGTCCCACAAACTCGAGGGAGCTGGAGGTGGGGATCACATCGACCTGATGGCCGTCTTCCTTCAGCAGCCGGGCCAGGTGCACCGACTTATAGGCGGCGATACCCGCCGAGACGCCTAGGACTATGCGCATAGGGGCGCGCCGGGTCAGGCTGCGGTGGCCTCAGCTGCCGGCTTTTGGACCAGGAGGTCCTCGTTGATCTCCCGCAGGGCAATCGAGAGTGGCTTCTCATTGAGCTTGGTCTCCACCAGGGGCCCGATGTGCTCGAAGAGCCCTTCGTGCAGCTGAGCGTAGTAGTTGTTGATCTGGCGGGCCCGCTTGGAGGCGAAAAGCACCAGCGAGTACTTCGAATCGGCCTTCGTCATGAGGTCGTCGATCCGCGGGTCAATGATGCCTTCGAGCTTCTCAGTCACTCAGATTCCTTAAGCGTTGGTCGTCAGTGCGATGCCCATATGGGCAATGAGTTCACGTGCGGCTCTGTCGATGTCGTCATTGATGATGGTGACATCGAATTCTGGTTCCGCCGCGAGTTCTATTCTAGCGGTTTCCAATCTGCGCTGTTGTTCCTCCTCAGACTCCGTTCCACGTCCGATGAGGCGGTGGACCAGATCCTCAAAACTGGGCGGTGCCAAGAAGACGAACTGAGCGGCCCGCAGCTTCGCGCGGACTTGGCGTGCGCCTTGAAGATCAATCTCCAGCAGCACGTTCTTTCCCTGCTCAAGGGCCTCTTCCACCGTCGACGTCAGGGTCCCGTAACGGTGCCGCTGGTGAACCACGGCCCATTCCAGGAAAGCATCCTGGGCCAGGAGTTCATCGAAACGCTCATCGCTGATGAACAGGTAATCCTCCCCGTGGACCTCCCCCGGGCGTGCGGGCCGGGTGGTGGCGGAGACGGAGAAGTGGACCTGCGGATAGGTGGTGCGAATATACCGACTCAGTGTGGACTTTCCCACTGAGGTGGGTCCGGCGAGGACAGTGACCTGTGGGGAGGAGGCTGGGGAGGACATCAGCTCAATTCTGCCAGATGCTCTGTCAGCGCCCGACGCTGCTTCACCCCGAGGCCGCCCAACCGTCGGGTGACCGAGACCCCGTGGTCCTCCAGAATCTTGGTCGCGGTGACTCGGCCGACTCCGGGCAGAGCCTCCAGGAGCTCAATGGTCTTCAGCCGTGCGATGGCTTCAGAGGAGTCGGCGCGCTCCAGAACCTGGGTGAAGCTGAGCGCTCCGGCACCGAATCCGCGCTTGACCTCGGCCCGCTCGGCGCGGGCTGCCAGAGCCTTCTGCCGTGCCGTGTCACGTTCCTGCTGGGTGAGTTCTCGCAGGGCCACCGGACCCCTCCTTCACATAGGTCGTTCCCCTTTTGGTTCTTTCCTTGGGCAGAATCTAGCCGCAATCTGCGTCAGGGGCAATAGGACGTGACACGGGCTCCCCGTCAATAGGCGGTGTCACCGCAAGTCAGCGCGTGCCTGCTCAATATTTGAGACAATCTCGGAGGTGTGAGGCCCGCCGCTGAGGATGGCACGGGAGGAGTTGACCAGCACTTGGTCCCAGGCGGGCCCGAAGCTGCGTCGCATGCCCGCGGCGGTCGCGCCCTGGGCCCCATAGCCCGGTGCGAGCAGCGGGGGCCGGCCTGCGACCAGGTCGATTCCGTGCTCCTGGGCCAGATGCGCTGTGGTGGCCCCGACCACAAGGCCGATGCTGCCGAGTCCGTTGTGCCCGGGCATGGAAGCGTTGGAAGCTTGGACCGAGCGGACAATTCCTCCAGCGACACAGTCCCCGGAGGGGTCCCGGGCCAGCTGGACCTGTTGGCCTTCAGCGTTGGAGGTCAGTGCCAGGACGAACAGTCCGGCACCGTACACTTCGGCGGCGTGCACGGCTGGCTGCAGGGTGGCGAATCCCAGATAGGGGCTGACGGTCAGCGCGTCCGCCCCGAAATCCCTGCTGGGGTTGAGCCAGGCCTCCGCATAGGCCTCCATCGTCGACCCGATGTCGCCGCGCTTGGCATCGGCAATGACTAACAGGCCCGCAGCTTTCCCCGCCGCAATCACCTCTGCCAACGCTTCCAGACCCCGAACCCCGTAGCGTTCGAAGCAGGCCACCTGCGGTTTTATCACCCCGACCCGCCCTGCCGAGGCGTCGATGACGCGCAATGCGCATTCCCGGAGGCCTCGGGCGTCATCAGTCAGCCCCCAGGCGGCGAGGATGCCCGGGTGCGGATCCACGCCGACGCAGAGGGGACCGAATGTTTCACGCGCTTGTGTCAGCCGGGCACCGAAGGTGCTCATGCGCCACCGGCTACTGCTAAGCCGGCTCGGTGCAGCGCGGCGGCGTGCTCCTGCAGGGAGGTCACCGACCAGCTGTGGGTGCGCTGAGCTTCGATGGCCTGAAGCGCGGCTCCGAACTCCGCAATGGTGGTCACTACTGGGATGCCCAGGCTGGTGGCGGCCGCACGGATTTCGTAACCGTCGCTGCGGGCGTCTCCCCCGGAGGGCGTGTTGATGATCAGTGCGATCTCTCCGGCTTCGACCAGCGGCAGCACCGTCCCGGCACTCTCCGGCGTGTCGGCGATCTTGTCAACCACCTCACAGGTGATGCCGTTGCGGCGCAGCACATCAGCGGTGCCGCCGGTAGAGATGATGTCGAACCCGAGGTCGGCAAGGCGCTTGACCGGCATGATGACACCGCGTTTGTCCCGGTTGGCCACGGAGACGAACGCTTTGCCCGAGGTGGGCAGCGGATTGTTCGCCGCCAGCTGCGACTTGGCGAATGCGGTGTCGAAGTGGGAGTCGATGCCCATCACCTCGCCGGTGGAGCGCATCTCCGGTCCCAACAGCGAATCCACCACCCGGCCCTGGGGGGTGCGGAACCTGGCGAAGGGAAGCACTGCTTCTTTCACAGCCACCGGCGCGGAGGGCGGCAGCAGTGACCCGTCCCCGTGCTGGGGCAGCAAGCCTCCGCGCATCTGCTCGATGCTGACCCCGGTGCCGATCAGCGCCGCAGCCTTGGCCAACTGCACTCCTGTGGCTTTGGAGACGAACGGCACCGTGCGGGAGGCCCGCGGATTGGCTTCGATGACGTAGAGCACATCAGAGGCCACCGCAAACTGGATGTTGATCAGCCCACGGACTCCGACGCCGGCGGCGATCGCGGCAGTGGCTTCTCTCACACGCTGCAGCACATCTGGTCCCAGGGTGATCGGCGGCAGCACACAGGCGGAATCCCCGGAGTGGATCCCGGCCTCCTCGATGTGTTCCATAATGCCGCCCAGGTACAGATCCTGACCGTCGAACAGGGCGTCGACGTCGACCTCGATGGCGTCTTCCAGGAACCGGTCAACCAGGACCGGGTGTGCCGCGGTCACCTCGGTGGCGTTGGCGATGTAACGCTCCAGGCCTGGCTCGTCGTAGACGATCTCCATGCCCCGGCCGCCCAGCACATAGCTGGGGCGCACCAAGACCGGATATCCGACGGAGTCCGCGACCGCCTTCGCGTCGTCGAAGCTCACCGCAGTGCCGTTTTTGGGCGCGATCAGACCGGCTGACTGGAGCACCTGGTCGAAGGCACCGCGGTGTTCTGCCAGGTCGATGGACTCGGGACTGGTGCCCAGCACGGGCACTCCCGCATCAGCTAGCTGCTGGGCCAGTTTGAGCGGGGTCTGGCCGCCGAGCTGCACGAACACCCCGGCCACTCCCCCGGTCCGCTGCTCGGCGGCGATGACCTCGAGAACATCCTCCAGGGTCAGCGGCTCAAAGTAGAGCCGGGTGGAGACGTCGTAGTCGGTGGAGACCGTTTCGGGATTGCAGTTGATCATCACGGTTTCGTAACCGGCCTCGCGCAGTGCCATGGTGGCGTGCACACAGGAGTAGTCGAATTCGATCCCCTGCCCGATCCGGTTCGGGCCCGAGCCGAGGATGACCACCGAGGGGCTCTGATGCTCCGCGATCTCATCCTCTTGGTCGTAGCTGGAGTAGTGGTATGGAGTGTAGGCAGGAAACTCTGCCGCACAGGTGTCGACCGTCTTGTAGACCGGCCGGATCCCCAGCGCGTGCCGCACTCCGCGCACCACCGCCGCGTCCATGGCCCGGAGCTGACCAATCTGCTCATCCGAGAAGCCGTGCCGCTTGGCGGTCTTCAATACTGTGACGTCAAGGCTTTCAGCGGCCTGAACCTGCTGGGCGGTCTCATTGATCAGCGCCAGCTGATCCACGTACCAGGGGTCAATGCCGGTGATGCGGTGGATCTCTTCCGGGGCAACACCGGCGAGCAGGGCCTGCTGCACGTGGTAGATGCGGTCGGTGGTGGCGGTGGCCATCCCCTCCAGCAGCTCCGGCACCGACGCCTCGCCACTGGGGGTGAAGCTGAACTCGCTGCCGCGCTGCTCCAATGAGCGCAGGGCCTTCTGGAGAGCTTCGGTGAAGTTGCGTCCGATCGCCATCGCCTCACCCACCGACTTCATGGTGGTGGTCAGCGTAGGGTCGGCGGCGGGGAACTTCTCGAAGGCAAACCGGGGGACCTTGACCACCACGTAGTCGAGGGTCGGTTCGAAACTGGCGGGGGTCTTCTTGGTGATGTCGTTGGGGATCTCATCCAGGGTGTAGCCGACCGCGAGTTTGGTGGCGATCTTCGCAATGGCGAAACCCGTGGCCTTGGAGGCCAGCGCGGAGGACCTGCTGACTCGGGGGTTCATCTCGATGACCACCACACGTCCGGTCTTCGGGTCCACGGCGAACTGGATATTGCACCCGCCGGTGGCTACGCCGACTTCCCGGATGACGTTGATGGAGATATCCCGCAGCTTCTGGTATTCCCGGTCGGTGAGGGTCATGGAGGGGGCGACAGTGATGGAGTCACCGGTGTGCACACCCACCGGGTCCAGGTTTTCTATGGTGCAGACGACCACCACGTTGTCGTTGGCGTCGCGCATCATCTCCAATTCGTACTCTTTCCACCCCAGGATGGATTCCTCCAGGAGGACCTCTGTGGTGGGCGAGTACTGCAGTCCAGCACCGGCGATCCGGCGCAGGTCCTGTTCGTCGTAGGCCATGCCGGAGCCGAGTCCGCCCATGGTGAAGCTGGGCCGGACCACCATGGGGTAGCCGAGTTCCTCAGCGGCCTGCAGCGCCTCCTCCATGGAGTGGACGATGCGGCTGCTGGCGGATTCGCCCCCAGAACGCTCCACCACACCTTTGAACTTCTGCCGGTCCTCTCCCAGCTCGATGGCAGCGATATTGGCGCCAATGAGTTCGACGTCGTACTCCTCGAGCACTCCCTGCTTGTCCAGTGCGATCGCAGCGTTCAGCGCGGTCTGCCCGCCCAGCGTGGGCAGCAGAGCGTCGGGACGCTCCTTGGCGATGATCTTGGCGATGACCTCAGGGCTGATGGGCTCCACATAGGTGGCGTCGGCGAACTCTGGGTCAGTCATGATGGTGGCCGGGTTGGAATTGACCAGGATCACCCGAATGCCCTCTTCTTTGAGCACTCGCAGCGCCTGGGTGCCGGAGTAGTCGAACTCAGCGGCCTGGCCGATCACGATGGGACCGGATCCGATCACCAGCACAGAGTTCAGGTCAGTGCGTTTAGGCATTCTGGTGCTCCTTCATCAGGTCCACGAAGCGGTCGAAGAGGTAGGCGGAGTCATGGGGCCCGGCCGCCGCCTCGGGGTGGTACTGCACGCTGAAGGCCGGGAGGTCCATGCAGCGCAGACCCTCGACGACGCCGTCGTTGAGACTCGAGTGGCTCACCTGGACCCGGCCGAAGCGGGACTCCGGAGCGGAGACGGTCTCGCCGATGGGAGCCTCGACGGCGAACCCGTGGTTCTGGCTGGTGATCTCCACCTTCCCGGTGGTGTGGTCCATCACCGGCTGGTTGATCCCCCGGTGGCCGAAGGGCAGCTTATAGGTCCCGAACCCGAGCGCACGTCCTAAGATCTGGTTTCCGAAACAGATGCCGAAGAACGGGATCCGAGCGTCGAGGACTTCGCGCAGCAGTCCGACCTGCGTCTCGGCAGTGGCGGGATCCCCTGGTCCGTTGGAAAGGAACACCCCGTCGGGGTTGAGCTGCTCAATGTCTGCATAGGTGGTGGTCGCAGGCAGCACGTGCACACGCAGTCCACGCTCGGCCATCCGCACCGGGGTCATTGTCTTGATGCCGAGATCGATGGCGGCCACTGTGGCGATCGGGGCGGAGTCCCACCCATGGTCTGCGGGGTCGATCACATACGGCTGGGCGGAGGTGACTTCCTCGGCCAGGCGGGCGCCGAGCATATCGGGCTGAGACCGCACCGCCTCCAACAGTTCCGGCAGCGCCCGGCGCTGGCCTGAATCGTCGTAGAGCCCCTGGGCCGAGAAGATGCCTGCGCGCATCGAGCCACGGTCGCGCAGGCGCCGGGTGACCGCCCGGGTATCAATGTCTTTGATTCCCACCACGCCCTGCTCGGTCAGCTCCTCGGCCAGGGTGCGCACTGACCGCCAGTTGGAGGGCAGCCTGGCGGCATCCCGGACTGCGTAGCCGGCCACCCAGATGCGGCGGGACTCCGGATCTTCGTCATTGACCCCGGTGTTGCCGATGTGTGGGGCGGTCTGGACCACGATCTGGCGGGCGTAGCTGGGGTCAGTGAGGGTCTCCTGGTATCCGGTCATCCCGGTGGCGAAGACCGCCTCTCCCAGCGTGGTGCCGCGGGCGCCGTAGGCGCTGCCCTCATAGGCGGTACCGTCTTCGAGCACCAGCAGCGCTGCGCCGGTCTCCGCGGCGATGCGGGTCTCTTCTGCTCCCGGTGATGTCCCGGGAGTGCGAGGGTCGCTCATATGGTGGTCTCTCCTTCAGTCAGGTCGTTCAACGCCCGGACCAGCGCCCGGCCCTCATCGGATCGGCGTGGCCGGAACCCCGTGTCCACGTGGGTTGCTCCCAGCCGCCAGCCGAGGATCACCACTCCGTCCTTCTCCACGAACTTTCCGATCATTCCTCGGTCGGTGCGTGCGTGGACCAGGTCAGCGGCAGGGATGAAGATGTTGCGCACCCCGGAGCGGAAGATGGCGGCACCGGTGGGGTGGACCTCGACTCGGCCGGTGGTGCGCAGGCCCAATTCGTGGACGGCGATCCGATCCAGGTACTGCCCTCCTCTGACCGTACCGATGACCATCCCTTCCGCCGCAGCCTGGGGGGTGGCCTCCAGCAGATCGGCGGGGACGTCCAGGGGCCCCGGGAACTCTGTCTGCCGGCGCTTCCGGTTTCGCCATCCGAGCCAGATCAGCGCGCAGAAGACCGCGACCACACCCAGGGCGGCCCACAGGAAGTTCAGGTACGTCCCGGTCATCTCCGGGGCCCGCGTCAGCACTGGTGTCACGGAGGCTGTCCAGGAGCTCATGCAGCGCCTCCTGCACTGCGTGGGCCGGTCAGCTGGCTGTTGAGCATCACCGGCACCCCGCCCAGGAAGGTGTGGCGCACCTGGCCGGGAAGTTCTACACCCCGGAACGGTGAGTTGCGGCCTTTGGTGGCGTGGGTCTCCGGGTGGATCGTGGTGGAGGCATCAGCGTCGACCAGGATGATGTTGGCTGGCTCCCCGGCGGCGATCGGGCGACCCTGGTGGGTGTGGCCGTAGATCTCAGCCGGACGGGTGGAGGTGATCTCAGCGAAGCGCTGCCAGTCGATCAGCCCGGTGTTGATCATTGCGTGCTGAACTGCCGGCAGGGCAGTCTCCAGGCCAGTCATTCCCATGGCGGCTTGGTTCCATTCGCATTCTTTGGCCTGTTCCGGGTGCGGGGCGTGGTCGGTGCCGATGACGTCGATGACCCCTTCAGCAAGTGCCTCGCGCAGCGCCTGGGTGTCCGCTTCGGTGCGCAATGGTGGGTTGACCTTGTACACCGGGTCGTAGCTGCGGACCAGTTCGTCGGTGAGCAGCAGGTGGTGCGGAGTGACCTCGGCGGTGACTTGGATGCCGCGCTGTTTGGCCCAGCGGATGATTTCCACCGATCCCTTGGTGGAGACGTGGCAGATGTGGATCCGGGCACCCACATAGTCGGCCAGCAGCACATCGCGGGCGATGATGGCTTCTTCGGCGACAGCGGGCCAGCCGGGCAGCCCGAGGGTGGCGGAGACTTTGCCCTCATTCATCTGGGCCGCGTGGTCGGTGTCCCAGCCGGTCAGGTCGGCGTCCTGTGCGTGCTGGGCCACGAAGCCGTCAATGGTCTTCACGTATTCCATGGCCCGGCGCATCAGTTGGGCGTTGGTGACACAGTGTCCGTCATCGGAAAACATGCGCACCTGTGCGGAGGACTCCGCCATCGCGCCCAGTTCTGCCAAGACCTTGCCCTGCAGGCCGCGGGTGATCGCCCCCACCGGGTACACCTCTGTCCAGCCCGCCTGCTGACCGAGCCGGTGGACCTGCTCGACGACGCCGGCGGTGTCAGCCACCGGTGAGGAGTTCGCCATTGCGTGCACCGCGGTGAAGCCTCCTTTGGCAGCTGCGCGGCTTCCCGTCTCCACCGTTTCGGCGTCCTCACGGCCCGGTTCGCGCAGGTGCACGTGCAGATCGACCATCCCGGGCAGGGCAATCAGCCCGCTGGCGTCAATGGTCTCCAGCGGAGCCTGGTCCTGCGGTGCAGTCTCCGCCGCACCGACGCTGGCGATGATCCCGTCGCGGACGACGAGGTCCTCCGGGGCGCCGCCGAGGATACTGGCCCCACGGATAAGGTAGTGCGGCCCGGGGGCCGGCTGGACCGCTAACCGGGCGGTGGTGGGTTCACTCATCAAGGCTCCCGTCGGGTTGACGTTGGGACAGTAGGAGGTGCAGCACCGCCATACGGACGGCGACGCCGTGGGCGACCTGGTCCAGGATTCTGGATTGGGGGGAATCCGCCGCTGCGGCGGAGATCTCCACCCCACGGTTCATCGGTCCGGGGTGCAGAATCAGCGCCGGGGAGTCTGTGGCGCCCAGCCGCAGTTGCTCCACCAGCGCGAGCCGCTCATCGGTCAGTCCCCAGCGCCGGGTGTACTCCGCGGCAGTGGGGAAGAAAGCTCCCCCCATGCGCTCTGCCTGGACGCGCAGCATCATCACCGCGTCGGGAGCTTCGCGGAGAGCCTCATCCAGGCTGTAATGAATGGTCACCGGCCACGTTTCCGCACCGTAGGGCAGCAGCGTCGCCGGTGCAGCCAGGTGCACCTCCGCTCCCAGGGTGCGCAGCAGCCACACGTTGGAGCGGGCCACCCGGGAGTGGACGATATCGCCCACGATCAGCACCCGCATACCGGCGAGGTTCCGGCCGCGGGGATTTTCGCCGTGGGCGCGGCTCCATCCTCGGCGCAGGGTGAGCGCGTCCAGCAGAGCTTGGGTGGGGTGTTCGTGAGTGCCATCGCCGGCGTTGACCACGGCGGCGTCGGTCCAGTCAGAGGCGGCCAGCTGGGCGGCCGCTCCGGAAGCGCTGTGGCGAATGACAATGGCGTCGGCACCCATGGCGTCCAGCGTCTGGACGGTGTCCTTCAACGACTCCCCCTTCGAGACGGAGGAGCCTTTGGCGGAGAAGTTCATCACATCGGCTGAGAGGCGCTTGGCTGCAGCCTCAAAGGAGATGCGGGTGCGGGTGGAGTCCTCGAAGAACAGGTTGACCACAGTGCGTCCGCGCAGTGTGGGCAGCTTCTTGACCTCTCGGGAGGACACTGCAGTCATCTCCTCGGCGGTGTCGAGGATCGCCAGCGCGTCACGGTGGGCAAGAGCTTGGGTGTCCAGCAGATGCTTCATCGGATGATCACCACCTGTTCCTCGCCCGCCGGAAGTCCGTCTATCTCCGCCAGGCGCACGCCCACCCGTTCGCTGCGGGAGGTCGGGATGTTCTTGCCGACGTGGTCAGCCCGCAGTGGTAACTCGCGGTGTCCGCGGTCGACCAGTACGGCCAGCCGGACCGCTTGCGGCCGCCCGTAGTCGGACAGGGCGTCCAGCGCTGCTCTGACGGTCCTTCCCGAATAGAGCACATCGTCGACCAGGACCACGGTGCGCCCGTCGATTCCGCGGGCGGGAAGCTGGGTCGGTTCAGGGGTGCGGGCTGCTGAGTTGCGCAGGTCGTCGCGGTACATGGTGACATCCAGCGAGCCGACCGAGGCAACCGGGTCGAAGTCCGGGTCGATGGCGGCCAGCTTGGCGCCCAGGCGCTGTGCCAGTGGCACGCCGCGGCGCGGGATGCCACAGATGATCAGTTCGCCGACGCCGCGCTGGGCTTCGACGATCTCATGGGCGATGCGGGTCAGGGCACGGTCAATATCGGCCGCTGTCATCACCGTTGCGGTCTCAGGTGAGCGGGTCACGCTGCGACTCCTTCCTCGCCTCACAGGACGATCATTAAAGGAGCTTCGAGATGTGTCTGCGTCAGCCTATCAGGTGCCCCGCTCGGCTCAGCCCAGCGTGGGTTTGAGCTTCTGCAGTCTGCCGAGTACGCCATTGACGAACCCTGGGGATTCGTCGGTGGAGAGTTTGCGCACCAAGGTCACCGCCTCGGCCACGGCCACCCCGTCGGGGATCTCCTCATTGTGAAGCAGCTCCCAGGCCCCGATCCGCAGTGCCACCAGGTCCACTGGGGGCATCCGGTCAAGGGTCCACCCGCGGGCATAGGTGGCCAACAGTTCATCGATCTCTTCACGATGCTCGGTGACACCGTCGATGAGGGTGCGCACGTATTCATTGACGACCAGCTCCCCCTTCTCCACCCGGGTGGTCAGCACGAGATGGGGGTCCATGCTGCGCTGCTGGGCCTCGAAGAGGACCTCTAATGCCCGCTGCCGGGCTTTGCTTCGTTTTGCCACAGTGCTAGTCGTTGACCCGGCCGAGGTACTCGGAGCTGCGGGTGTCGACTTTGACCTTGGTGCCCTGCTCCACGAACAGCGGCACCTGGATCTCGTGCCCGGTCTCCAGGGTGGCCGGCTTGGTGCCGGCTTTGGAACGGTCGCCCTGCAGGCCGGGGTCAGTCTGGGTGACCTCCAGGACCACTGATGGGGGCATCTCCAGGTACAGCGGTGTGCCCTCGTTGATCGCGATCGAGACCTGCTGGGACTCCAGCAGGAAGTTGGCGGCGTCGCCCACGGTGGCCGCCGGCACAGTGATCTGGTCGAAGTCACGCAGGTCCATGAAGACGAAGTCTTCGCCGTCCTGATACAGGTACTGGTAGTCAGAGCGGTCCACGGTGGCCAGTTCGATCTTTGCCCCGGCGTTGAACGTCTTGTCCACCACCTTGCCGGAGGTGATGTTCCTCAGCTTGGTGCGGATGAATGCCCCGCCCTTGCCCGGCTTGACGTGCTGGAACTCAAGGGTGTTCCACAGTTGGCCCTCCAGCTTGAGCACAGAGCCGTTCTTGATGTCATTGGAAGTTGCCACGGGTTCGTCTTACCTTCTGTTTGTCACGGTGTGGTGGCCCCGGGTCTACCGGATGCCAACGGTCCATCCTACAGGCTGCAGCCTAAGCCACCCTCAGAGCGAGATGGTGGTGGTGGAAGCTGGTTCAGCAATCTCCTGATAGGTCGCGAACAGGATGGAGGGGTCGGGGATCTCCACAGTCGCCGGGGAGCCCACCGCGTTCAGCAGCACGAACCGCAGCGTCTCACCGCGGTTCTTCTTATCCCGCCGGATGCCCTCCAGGAGCTGGTTCCAGCGGTCGTCCCGGTAGGTGGTGGGCAGTCCCAGACTGGTGAGAATCTCGCGGTGCCGGTCCGCCTCAGCGTCCGAGAGGCGTCCGAGGCTGCGGGCCAGTTCGGCGGCAAAGACCATACCGACGGAGATAGCGGCCCCGTGACGCCATTGATACCGCTCAGCCAGTTCGATCGCATGGCCCAGGGTGTGGCCGTAGTTCAGCGACTCACGGAGGTTGGACTCGCGTACGTCGCGTCCGACCACCTCGGCTTTGACCCGGATGGAGCGCTCCAGGAGTTCTCGCAGCTCTGCGGAGTCCCACTGCTGAACGGCCTCCGGGGCGCGTTCAATAATGCGCAGAATCTCTTCATCAGCAATGAATCCACATTTGACCACCTCCGCCAGTCCCGCGACCAGCTCATTGCGGGGCAGGGTGGCCAAGGTCTCCAGGTCGGCCAGCACCCCGGCGGGCTGGTGGAAGGCGCCGACCAGATTCTTTCCCTCAGCGGTGTTGATCCCGGTCTTGCCGCCTACCGCGGCGTCGACCATGCCCAGCAGCGTGGTGGGCATGTGGACAATCCGTATCCCGCGCAACCACGTGGCGGCGACGAAGCCGGCCACGTCAGTGACCGCACCGCCACCGACCGAGACGATGGCGTCTGATCGGGTGAAGTCGTTCTGGCCCAGCACCTGCCAGCAGAACGCGGCGACCTGGATGTGCTTGCCCTCTTCCGCATCGGGGATCTCTGCGGTCACTGCCTGATACCCGGCCTTTTCCAGGTCTTCGCGCACCACATCGCCGGTGGCGCGCAGCGCGCGGGGATGGATGACCAGGACCCGCTCTGCCTGGGGCCCCACCATGCCGGGAAGCTGCGCCAGCAGGCCCTCTCCGACGACGACGCCGTAGCCCAGCTCCTGCCCCCCGGCACCTGTTCCTTCGCCGACTGTGATGACAGTGGGTTCGGTACTCATCGTTCTCTCCTCATGGCCTCAATGATGGTTTCGGCTCGGTCTTCGATCGTGGTCTCCGTGGCGCTGACAATGAGGTCGGCGCATTCGCGGTAGAGCGGTTCCCGTTCCGCGTAGATGTGTTTCCAGCGCTCGATCGGTGGTGCTGAGGTGCCCTCGGTGAGCACCGGACGGGTCGCGGCGTCGCCGATTCTGGCCTTCGCCTGCGCCTCAGTGACATCGAGCATTACGACGAACTGCGACTTCAGCAGCTCGCGGGTAGCCGCGGACATGACGGAGCCACCGCCCAAGCTGACCACGGAGGGGCGGGGCGAGTCCAGCAGCTGCGCCACCAGGCGCTCCTCGGCTGCGCGGAAGGCTTCCTCACCGTGGACGGAGAAATACTCACGGATGGGCCCGTGCCGGGCGACGAAAAAATGGTCGGTGTCCACATGCGGGCGGCCCAGCCGCCGGGCAAGTGCGGCCCCCACAGTCGATTTGCCCGACCCCATGGGGCCGATCAGGACAATATTGCTCATCAGGGCTGCATGGCTGCCGGGGCCTGCAGCGGGTCGCCTTCGTGTCCGCTGGCCTCCGGATCAGCGCCGATTGCCGGGAGCGATTCGAGGTAGCTGTGCAGGTTCCGGGAGACTTCGGGGAGGCTGTCTCCGCCGAATTTCTCCAGCACGGCCTGAGCCAGGATGAGCTGGACCATGGCTTCAGCCACCACTCCGGCCGCCGGCACGGCGCAGACATCGCTGCGCTGATGGTGCGCGGTGGTGTTCTCTCCGCTGGCCACGTCGACAGTGCGCAGAGCTTTCGGGACTGTAGCGATGGGTTTCATAGCGGCCCGGACCCGGAGGGTCCCGCCGATGCTCATCCCGCTCTCGATGCCCCCAGCCCGGTTGGTGGTGCGCACTGCCCGGCCTTCGGTGTTGAGCTCGATCTCGTCGTGGGCTTCGGATCCCAGGCGGGCCGCGGTGCGAAACCCGTCTCCGACCTCGACCCCTTTGATGGCCTGGATGCCCATGAGAGCTCCGGCCAGGCGTGCATCAAGTCGGCGGTCCCAGTGCACATAGCTGCCGAGCCCCGGGGGCAGTCCGTCCACGACCACTTCCACGACCCCGCCCAGGGTCTCGCCTGCTTTGTGGGCGGCGTCGACCGCAGCAACCATGGCCTCGGAGGTGGCAGCGTGGAAGCAGCGCAGCGGGTCCGCGTCGAGGGCGTCCACGTCGGCGGCAGCTGGCACGGGGGCATCCTCAGGTGCCGCGACGCTGCCGATGGCGACCGTATGCGCCACACTGGTGATACCCAGGGAGTTCAGCAGCTGGTTGGCGGCCGCCCCGAGCGCCACGCGGGTCGCTGTCTCCCGGGCGGAGGCCCGCTCCAGCACCGGCCGGGCTTCGGCGAAGCCGTACTTCTGCATCCCGGTGAAGTCGGCGTGTCCGGGCCGTGGTCTGGTCAGTGGGGCGTTGCGCGCCAGCCCCTGAATCTCTTCTGGGTCCACGGGGTCAGCGGACATGACCTTGTCCCACTTGGGCCACTCCGTGTTGGCGATTTCGATAGCAACAGGTCCGCCCATGGTCACTCCGTGGCGCACACCGCCGAGCAGCTGCACTTGGTCCTGCTCGAACTTCATGCGTGCCCCCCGGCCATATCCGAGCCGGCGGCGGGCCAGGGCACGCTGCACATCAGCGGTGGTGAGATCTATCCCGGCAGGCAGCCCTTCGATGATGCCGACGAGGGACTTGCCGTGGGATTCTCCGGAGGTGAGCCAACGCAACATGGGGTTCATCCTAACGGTCCAGCGCCTCGGCTCCCTCATGGAGGCCGATGGCCGACCGCATCTTGCGCACCATCATGAAGTGATCAGCGTCGTTCTGGATGGCCGCCGGGTTCCACGTATTCTCCGTGAACAGCTCTACCTGGCGGACTGCCTGATGCAGCAGCATCTCCAGACCGCTGGTGACGGCCCAGCCGCGCTGCATCCAGGCGTGGGCCAGCGCCGAAGGCCAGGGGTCGTAGGCGACGTCGAGCAGCACGGGCTGGGGTTCGCAGTGGGCCGGCAGCTGGGTCGCAAGGGTGTCCGCTGCCCGTGGCGGCAAGGTGGAGACCACCACGTCCAGCCTCCGGTGGTGGAGGTCCTCGCCCAGCGCGGTGAGCGGACGAATGGTCAGCTTCAGCCCGAGCTGTCGGGCGAGCACAGCCGAGGCCTCAGCACGCTGCTCATTGCGCGCGTAGAGCAGCACCTGACGCGCCCGCAGTTCTGCTGCCGCCGCCAGAGCTGCGGCGGCGGTGCCGCCTGCGCCGAGCACCGCGAAGGTGGCATCCGCCGGCTGCTGCGGCGTGATGCCCTGCTCGCCCAACGCCTGAACGATCCCGTCAACGTCAGTGTTCTCCCCCCGCAGCGTGCGGCGGCCCTCCGAGTCCTGACCGATGAGCACAGTGTTGAGCACCCCCAGGGTTTGGACGCGGTCAGAGATGTGGTTCATATGCGGCACCATCGCCGCTTTCAGCGGCATTGTGACCGACCACCCCAGCCAGTCCGGCTCGTTCGCCCGCTGGCTCAGGAAGTCCCCGACCGTGGACTCATCAACCTCGTACCGGGTGTAGCGGATGTCCACGCCCAAGTGCTCATAGGCAGCGGCGTGCAACTGGGGGGAACGGGAGTGGCTGATCGGTGAGCCGAGCACCGCCGCCCTGCGCTGCGGAGCACTGCGGCTCATCCGTCAAACTCATCCTCTGCTGCGTCCACGTCCCCGGGCCCACAGGCTCCCTCGTTCTCCCGGCAGAACTCCAGGAACTCTTCGGTGTCCTCCTGGTGCGCCGCGTAGGTTTCGTTGAACCGTGTCTCTCCGGTGATCGGGTTCACGGTGACCCAGTAGAAGGCTCCCGTCTCGGCCGGGTCGGCGGCAGCGGTGACGGTATCGGCCACCGGCACGCCGATGGGGCCTGGTGGGAGCCCAGGGTGCACGTAGGTGTTGTACTCGTTCTCCGCATTCAGGCGCTCTTCCTCCGGGAAGTGCAGATCTCCGGAGAGCCCAATGCCGTAATTCACCGCAGCGTCGATCTGCAGCAGACCGTCGGTCTCGGTCTGATCCGGCTCGAGCCGGTTCTCGATGGCGCCGGCCATGATCCGGTAGTCCTCCAGCCGCTCCTCGCGGGGACGCTCATCACTGATGGTGTTGTTCGCCTCGGCAGTGATCAGCGAGGCAATGATGATCGTCTCCCACTGCTCATCGGGGTCGGTGACGCCGAGGTCTTCGAGCCGCTCCAGGGTGGGGTCGACGATCATCTGGATGATGTCCTCGGCGGAGGCGTCCACCGGGGGCTCGTACTCGCCGGCGGCGAGGAAGCCTTCAAGATCCTCTGCCTGGTCGGGGAGGCCGAACTGTTGGGGGTCCTCATTGAGTTCGCGCAGGTCCTCCCGGGGTATCTGCGCCCCTTCAGCGATGGCATCCAGGGTGTCGTCGAGTCGGAATCCGGCGTTGATGTTGATGTACCCGACCTGCTGACCATCACCGAAGATGACTTCCACCGCCTCGGCTGCGGGCATCTGCTCCCGCATGGTCAGCGTCTCGGCATGGTAGTTCGCCTCGGGGTCGAGGTCCTCCAGCGCCTCCTGGAACGCCTCGGGGCCGGCGATGATCTCTTCATCCACAAGGCGATTCTGGATGGAGGCCAGCCCCTCATTGGGGTAGATTTGGAACTCCACTTCATCGCCTGCGACGGTTTCATAATCGGCGATTTCGTCCCCGCCGAGCAGGGACTGCACGATCATGACAAAGGCGACCATGAGTGTCGCGAAACCAAGCAGCGCAACGGTCAGGGTGATGTTGCGGCGGCGGCGCTTGGCCCGGCGCTTCCGAAGCAGGGCGTGATTGACCCGCCCCTCGACCGGCGCCACAGTTTGATACCCGCGGCCGTACCCGGAGGCGCTGACCAGAATCGGGGTGCCGTGCTCGTCGTGGTCGAGGTGGTCCTCGTCGTAGGCCTCGTCCCAGTCGAGCTCTTCGTGCTCGTCGTAGTCGTACTCTGGGGGCAGCTGGTCGTACTCCGGGGAGCGCGCCGAGGGTGGAGCGACCACCTCTTCGAACGGTGTGGACGGCGAACCCGTCATCGGTATCTGTTCGGGCTCGGGCGCGCCGTCGGTTCGCGACGGGGTCTGTGTGTCCAGGGCGGGGGCGGCCGAGGGCGGGACCGCAGCTGCACCGGTGGCCGGCTGCTGCCTGCTCGGCTTCTCTGGTGCCTGGGTGCGCTGCGCCTGGCTCACCGGCGGGACCGCGGGATGCTCCTGGGTCTGCTGCCGGCGTTCCCGGCGGGATCTGAATCCGGGGCTCGGAGACCCAGGCTCCGGCTTCGCGGACGCTCCTGCGGCGGTGGTCCGGCCGGTGGAAGCTGGGGTGCTGCGGCGTTCGTCCTTGGGGGTGGTGGTCTCCTGATCGAAGAGATTCGGCCCCCGCCCGGTGCTCTCCTCAGCTGCTCCCGAGGCGGTGGAGGAGCTGCTCAGGCGCCGTACCGCCGATTCGCGCTCCCGCTGCGCAGCCCGCTCCCGTTCCCGCGATTCCCGTATTTCCCGGCGACGACGGCGCGACCCCACTTCGGGGGATTGTTCATCGCTCACGCAATTCCTCGCTGGACAGGTAGACGGCAGGACGGGTCAGGGCTCAACGCAAGCCTAGTTGGCAGACCTAGCAAGTGTAATCTATCTGTTATCTCAGCTCGAGGTGAGCATCTGAAGCCAGCTGCGGCGTGCCGCAAGAGCTTCCTCCGCCTCACGCTTGAGCTTGTCGTCGCCGTCCGAGTCTGCCTGGGCGACATCGGTCTCCAACTGTGAGATGGTCTCCTCCAACTGGTCAATCATCTGCGACTGCCGGTCGTTCCGCGCTGATTCCCTGGGACTGCGGGTGGCGCCTTCGGCTTCACGGAAGGCCTCCTGGACCTCCCCGATAGCCCGTTCCATGCGTTTGACGTCGCCGCGGGGGACTTTGCCGGCGGCGTCCCAGGCCTCAATGAGCGTAAAGTAGCGTTCGCGCACCGCCTCTGGCTTGGTGAAGGGCATCAGCTCCCGGAGCTTGCCGAGGATCTCCTCCTTCTTCTTCAGGTTCTCCGCATATTCGGCGTCAACTTTCGCATTGGCCGCATCGCGGGCTGAGAAGAACACATCCTGAGCGGCTCGGAACCGTGCCCACTGAGCGTCCTCCGTCTTGCGAGGACCCCGGCCTTGCTCCTTCCACCGGTCCATCAGCCGGTGGTACGCCTTGGTGGTGGGACCGAAATCCGTGGAGTGCTGCAGCTTCTCGGCTTCTGCGATCAGCTCCTCTTTGGCCCTCTTAATGTCCGCGGCTTCTTTGTCCCGGCGGACGAAGAACCCCTTGCGGTGACGCTCGAAGGTGCTCCGCGCCTCCCGGAACCGCTTCCAAAGTGGATCTTCCACGGGTTTGGGGAGCCTGGGCGGAGTGCGCTGTTCAGTCTTCCACTGCTCGAAGAGCTCGCTCATCCGTTCCTGGGCCGACTTCCAGTGCTGACGGTCCGGGTCTGCCGCGGCAAGCTCTTCGGCGGCGCGCACAATCTCTTCCCGCACTGCGACCTTGGCGCTCAGCGCCTCGTCAGTCTGCTTCTTCTCCGCAGCCGCGATCCCCTCAATGCCCTCAGTGATCTCTTCGAGAATTCCCCGCAGACCGGCGACGTCGCCGACCCATGTGCCACCCTCAAGCTCTTTGCTCAACGTGGCGCGGCTGGAGCGCAGCGCACTGGCAGAGTCCGCCTGGGTGGCCACTCGCGCGCGCAGCAACAGCGCCCGGTTGTAGAGGTCGTCGAACTTGCGGGTGAAGTACTGCAGCGCGGCCTCGGCGTCACCGGCGGAGAACTGCCCCACATAGGCTTCCTCCGCGCCCTCCGAGGTGGGGAGGACGTATACGTGGCCTTCCTCGTCCACCCGGGTGCGTGCGCGCACCTCGTCCAGTGAGCTTTGATGATAGTTCGGCTTGATAGCAGGACTCATCCCACCAGGTTACCGCGACAGGCCGTACTCTGTGCCGTACCCGTATGATGGTGTGGTTTGGCAGGACCCACCGCAGAAGGAGTGTTGAGCACCTATGGCACGCAAGGCCTCTCTCTCAGGCTACCTGGAGCTGCTGCCGGCTGAACGGTTCGCAGAGCTGCATGTGCTTGACACCCTGCGTGAGGTGTTCGAGGCCCATGGGTTCTCGCCCTTGGAGACCCGGGCGGTGGAGACGGTGGAGACTCTGCTGCAGAAGGGGGAGATCGATCAGGAGATCTATGCGATCTCCCGGCTTCAGGAGGAGGAGCGTTCCGGCCGGGAAGCCAAGCTGGCGCTGCGCTTTGACAATACTGTGCCCTTTGCCCGCTACGTCACGGAGAACGCAGGTCACCTAGCCTTCCCTTTCCGCCGGTACCAGATTCAGAAAGTGTGGCGCGGCGAGCGGCCGCAGGCCGGCCGGTTCAGGGAGTTCTCGCAGGCAGATATTGACATCGTCGGCGACGGCGCGCTGCCCTTCCGGTGCGATGTGGAGATCGTGGTCGTGATGGCCCGCGCCCTGGAAGCGCTGCGGATCGGTGACTTTACGCTGCGGGTCAACAACCGGAAACTCTCCGAAGGCTTCTACCGGACTATCGGGCTCACCAACACGCCTGCTGCGCTCCGGGTGGTCGACAAACTGGAGAAGATAGGCCCCCTCCGCGTGGCTGAGGAGCTGCGCGAGACGGCAGGGGCCTCTGCGGAGCAGGCCGAGCTGGCGCTACAGCTGGCCCAGATCCGCACCTCGGACTGCACGTTTGCCGATAAGGTCCGCCAGCTGGCCGGGGATCGGCCGGCGGATCTCTTGCAGCAGGGCCTGGACGAGCTGACCGAGCTGATGAGCGAGCTCAACGCGCGAGTGCCCGGCCGGGCGGTGGCAGATCTGTCCATCGCGCGCGGCTTGGACTACTACACCGGCACCGTGGTCGAGACCGTGTTGCACGGTCATGAGGATCTCGGTTCCATCTGTTCGGGCGGGCGGTATGAGTCCTTGGCATCCGCAGGCAAACGGGTGTTTCCCGGTGTCGGACTCTCCATTGGGGTGACCCGGCTGCTCTCAGCCCTGATCAGTTCTGGTGAGCTGGCGTCGTCGCGCTCTGTGCCGACCGTGGTCTATGTCACTCTCCGCTCGGACGACGACTGGGGCCCCGCCCAGGATGTGGCTGACCAGCTGCGCCGCCGGGGCATCAGCGCGGAGGTGGCACTGAGCGCGGAGAAATTCGGCAAACAGATCAAGTACGCCGACCGGCGCGGCATCCCCTATGTATGGTTCACTGACGAGCTCGGCCGGCACGAGGTCAAAGATATCCGCTCCGGGTCGCAGGAATCGGTGGACCCCAGCAGCTGGGCTCCGCCGACTGAGGACCTGACCCCCCAGATCATCCGTAAGACTGAAGGACTTTAAGGAAGGACGCTGTGCTCCGCACTCACACCACCGGCGAGATCAACGCCGAGCTGATTGGCCAGACCGTCACACTGACCGGCTGGGTCGCCCGCCGCCGGGACCATGGGGGCGTGGCCTTCCTGGACCTGCGCGATGCCCAGGGCGTGGCCCAGGTGGTGGTGCGTGAGGAGGAGGATTTCGACCCCCTGCGCAATGAGTTCGTGCTCCAGGTCACCGGGGTGGTTGAGCGCCGCCCGGCCGGCAACGAGAACCCGCAGCTGAGCTCCGGCGATGTGGAAGTGATCGCGGAGACCACCAAGGTGCTCAACCCGGCGGCGGCACTGCCTTTCCAGATTGATGACCACGTGGAAGTCGGTGAGGAGGCTCGCCTGCGCCACCGCTACCTGGACCTCCGCCGCCGTGGCCCGGCTCAGGCCATGCGGCTGCGTTCGGAGGCCAATCGAGTTGCTCGGGAGGTCCTGCACCGCCGCGGCTACCTGGAGGTGGAGACACCCACGCTGACCCGTTCCACCCCTGAAGGTGCGCGCGACTTTGTGGTCCCCGCGCGGCTGAACCCGGGCTCCTGGTACGCCCTGCCCCAGTCGCCGCAGCTTTTCAAGCAGCTGCTGCAGGTCGGCGGGGTGGAAAAGTACTACCAGCTGGCCCGGTGCTACCGGGACGAGGACTTCCGAGCTGACCGGCAGCCGGAGTTCACGCAGTTGGACATTGAGGCCAGCTTCGTGGAGCAGGAGGACGTGATCGCCCTGGTGGAGGAGGTCACCCGGGAGCTCTGGAGACTGATCGGTGCCGAGATTCAGGCTCCCTTCCCGCACATCACCTACCGCGAGGCTATGCAGCGCTACGGCACGGATAAGCCGGATCTGCGGTTCGGTCTGGAGCTCACCGAGCTCACCGAGTACTTCCGGGAGACGCCCTTCCGGGTCTTCCGCGCCGCCTACGTGGGTGCAGTGGTCATGCCCGGTGGGGCAGCGCAGCCGCGACGGACCCTGGACGCGTGGCAGGAATGGGCCAAGCAGCGCGGCGCGAAAGGGTTGGCCTATGTCTTGGTGCAGGAGGACGGACAGCTCGGCGGCCCCGTGGCCAAGAACCTCTCCGAGTCCGAGAAGGCTGGGCTGGCCGATGCTGTGGGCGCTGAACCTGGTGACTGCATCTTCTTCGCCGCTGATAAGCCGGCAGCCGCCCGCAGCCTCTTGGGCGCAGCGCGCAATGAGATTGCCCAGCGGCTGGGGCTGATCGAGCCTGGCAGCTGGTCCTTCGTATGGGTGGTGGATGCACCCATGTTCGAGCCCACAGATGATGCTCAGGCCGCCGGCGACGTGGCCGTGGGCTCAGGGGCGTGGACAGCGGTGCACCACGCCTTCACCGCGCCGAAGCCGGAATTTGAGGAGACGTTCGACACTGACCCGGGCGAGGCCCTGGCTTACGCCTACGATCTGGTCTGCAACGGCAACGAGATTGGCGGGGGGTCCATCCGTATTCACCGTCAGGACGTGCAGGAGCGTGTCTTCCAGGTGATGGGTCTGGCGCCTGAGGAAGCCAGGGAGAAGTTCGGGTTTCTGCTCGACGCCTTCAAGTACGGTGCTCCCCCGCACGGCGGATTCGCTTTCGGCTGGGACCGCGTGGTTGCTCTGCTGGCCGGTGAAGAGTCCATCCGGGAAGTCATCGCCTTCCCCAAGACCGGCGCGGGATATGACCCGCTGACTGCTGCCCCGGCACCGATCACCTCTCAGCAGCGCAAAGAGGCCGGGGTGGACGCCCGGCCTGCTCCCAAGGGTGCGGCCACCCAATAGGATAGGCAGCGGGGCATGGCCCACCATGCCCGTTGAAACTCTGCTGAGGAGGCCTCCGAGCTGATGAGTGACCACAAGCCTGAGCTGACCCGGCTGCAGCAGCAGATGCGGCCCAGCGCTGAGCGGTACGCTCAGCTGCGGCCGCTGGTCCTGGGTGAATCCGCACCGGATCACGACGGCGGCAGCGCGACGTCATCGCCGGAGTTCAGTGACGAGACCATCCGCGCCAAAACCGGACACGACTGGCAGGAGTGGGTGGCCCTGATAGACGCCGGGCCGGGACGGGACGCCGGTCACACCGCCATCGCCACCTGGGTGGGCGAGGAGCACGGGGTCCCCGGCTGGTGGGCCCAGGGGGTGACCGTGGGATATGAGCGGATCACGGGGCGGCGCCTGCCCGGTGAGATGCCGGACGGAACGTTCACGATCTCACGCTCCAAGACCATTGGACTGGAGTGGACACAGCTGCGCGGACTGCTGGACGACCCGGCCGCCAGATCCGCGCTGCTGCCGGCGATGATTGCCGACGAACGGTCCAAGCCGGGGGTGAAGGCACCGAAGTTCACGCTCACCGATCCTGAGACCCGGACTGGTCTGGGTGTCCTCCAGTTCAGCAGTGTTCCCGCGAAAGCAGGGGGCAGACTCACCGTGACTCACGAGAAACTCTCCTCCCCCGAGCGGGCTGAAGCGTGGAAGCAGTTCTGGGCGGCATGGCTCGATGACCTTGCCGCGGTGGATTGACGCGACCCATGACAGGCGATCTGTTCAGCGCACCTGAGGGCGACGACCACTCCGGGCGTGACACCGCTCCACGTGCCGCGCGGCGGCACACGCCCCTGGCGGTCCGGATGCGCCCGCACAGCCTCGATGACATCGTCGGACAGCAGCATCTGCTCGGCGGCGGTTCGCCCCTGCGGGTCCTGGCTGAGGGGAACACCGGACCCGCCGGGGCCAGCTCCGTGATCCTCTACGGTCCGCCCGGGACCGGGAAGACGACGATTGCGCATGTGGTGGCCCGCGGCGGCGCACGGAAGTTCGTAGAGCTCTCCGCCATCCGCGCCGGAGTGAAGGATGTCCGGCAGGTGATGGATCAGGCCCTTGAGGACCGGGACCTGCGGCAGGTGACCACTGTGCTGTTCCTCGACGAGATCCACCGCTTCAACAAGGCACAGCAGGACGCCTTGCTCCCCGGGGTGGAGAACGGCTGGGTCATTCTGATCGCCGCGACCACCGAGAACCCCTCCTTCAGTGTGGTGGCACCGCTGCTGTCCCGGTCACTTCTGCTGACCCTGACTCCGCTGACCCGAGAGGACCTCTCCGGCCTGGTCGACCGCGCCCTGGCCTCGGAACGCGGCCTCGACGCGGCATTCGACCTTGACCCGGCGGCCCGAGCCCACATACTGCGCGTCTCCGGCGGCGACGCCCGTCGAGTGCTGACCACGCTGGAGGCCGCAGCAGCAGTAGCACGCGGCCGAGACTCAGTGCACATCACGGCCGAGGATGCGCAGCAGGCGGCCGACTTCGCGGTCCAGCGCTACGACAAGGACGGTGACCAGCACTATGACGTGATTTCAGCGTTCATCAAGTCGCTGCGCGGTTCCGATGTGGACGCTGCCCTGCATTACCTCGCCCGGATGATTGTTGCCGGAGAGGATCCGCGATTCATCGCCCGACGGTTGGTGATCGCCGCCGCTGAGGAAGTCGCCATGGCTGACCCGACCGCACTGCAGACTGCCATCGCCGCAGCAGACGCAGTACAACGGATCGGCATGCCTGAAGGGCGGATACCCCTGGCCCAGGCCACCGTGCACATCGCCACCGCACCGAAGTCCAACGCCGCCTATAAAGCCCTCGACGCCGCAATCGCTGATGTGCGTGCCGGCCGGGGTGGCGCGGTGCCGCCGCACCTGCGTGACAGTCACTACGCCGGTGCCGCACGCCTGGGTCACGGCAAAGAGTACATCTACGCCCATGACCAGCCGCACCATGTCGCTCGCCAGCAGTACCCACCGGATGATCTCATCGGGGTGGACTACTACTCCCCCACCGAGAACGGCAATGAACGTGCGGTGAGTCAGCGCCTGCTCCGGCTGCGTGACATTGTGCGTGGTCGCCCGAACTGACCACAAAGCTGCGGGCCCGCCCCCGAAAGGGAGCGGGCCCGCAGCTTCAGTGATTCATCACCGATGGTCAGTGGATGAGCCAGCCGTAATGGCCTGCCGGGATTCTGCCGCCTCCAGCGCAGCCGGGCCGTGGCCGTGGTGGCTCATCACTTCCAGGTACTCCTCGCGGCTGACGGGGACAACCCGGTCTTCGAACCAGATGCGGTTCAGCCGCGCCCGGAGCTTCTCCAGGGCCGTGATCTTGCCCTTGGCATTGGGACGCGGGCCGCTCGGCGCCGGCGCCTCGTAGGACACCAGGGTCCACAGCTCGTACTCGTTGGGGAGCTTGTGCTTCTCGTGGAACTCACCGTCGGCGCTGACTTCAATCACGCCCGCCTCATGGCCGTGCAGGGCCACCTCGCGGTCTTTCCGCTGCAGTGCCAGACAGATGCGTTTGGTCAATATGTAGGCAATGATCGGCCCCAGGAAGAACGCTGCACGCAGCCAGTAGATGACGTCATTCAGCGACAGGGCGAAGTGCGTAGCCATCAGGTCCGAGGACGCCGCACCCCACATCACGAGGTACCACACCACCATGGCCACACCGAATGCGGTCCGGGTCGGAGCATTGCGTGGACGGTCCAACAGGTGGTGCTCACGCTTATCACCGGTGATCCAGGTCTCCAGCCACGGCCAGACGAACACGCCCAGCAGCAGCAGCGTGATCGGAATCATCGGCACCAGCACCGGAGTCGCTATCGCATTCCCACCCCACGGTGTGGGCAGGACGAACTCCAGCGGTATGTTCCCGATGAAACCGGGCATAATGCGCAGCACGCCGTCGAACCAGCCGATATACCAGTCCGGCTGCGTACCAGCCTGAACTGGTGAGGGATCGTACGGCCCGTAGTTCCACAGTGCGTTGATCTGGAACGTGCCCGCCAGCAGGCTGAGCACCCCCAGCACAATGAAGAAGAATCCTCCGGCTTTGGCGGCGTAGACCGGCCCGATGGGGTAGCCGACAACATTGCGTTCGGTGCGGCCGGGACCGGGGTACTGCGTGTGCTTGTGCATCACGACCATGAACAGGTGCACCGCGATGAGAATCAGAAGCAGCGCCGGAATGATGAAAATGTGCAGGGCGTAGAGCCGCGGGATGACCTCATTGCCGGGGAACTCGCCGCCGAAGAGGAAGAACGAGGTGTAGGTGCCGACCACCGGAATAGCTTTGAGCATACCGTCGATGATCCGCAGACCGTTGCCGGAGAGAACCTCGTCAGGCAGGGAGTAGCCGGTGAAGCCAGCTCCGAGTCCGAGGATCAGCAGCGATGCGCCCACCACCCAGTTCAGCTCGCGGGGCTTCCGGAAGGCGCCGGTGAAGAACACGCGGATCATGTGCACGCTCATGGCCAGGACGAACATCAGCGCGCCCCAGTGGTGCAGCTGGCGCATGAACAGGCCGCCACGGACGTCAAAGCTCAGCTCCAGCGAAGTGGCATAAGCCATCGACATCTCCAGCCCCTGCAGTGGGGCGTAGGAGCCGGAGTACCGGGTGGTCGCCATCGAGGGGTCGAACCAGAACGTCAGGAAGGCCCCGGAAATGACCGTGATGATGAAGCTGTAGAGGGCCACTTCACCGAACATGAATGTCCAGTGATCGGGGAACACCTTGCGTCCGAATTCGCGCACCATGCTGGTGCCGCCGACGCGGGTGTCCACGTAGTTGGCAATCCTGCCGGTGTTCGATTTGGGCTGGTACTCATTGACCTCGAGGTACTCGTCCTCGGTGTATGTCTGTTTTGAGGCGCTCATGCGGGAAAGTCACCTTCCGGATCAGTGTGGCCGCGCTCCCAGTAGGTCGGCCCGACAGGCTCAGTGAAGTCGCTGCGGGCGATGAGGAAGCCTTCATCGTCGACGGTGATCGGCAGCTGAGGCAGCGGACGACCGGCGGGGCCGAAGGTCACTTTGAACTCTTCGGAGGCATCGAATGTGGACTGGTGGCACGGGCACAGCAGGTGGTGGGTGTGCCGTTCGTAGAGGGCCACCGGGCATCCCACATGGGTGCACACTTTGGAGCAGGCAATGATGCCGTCGTGGCCCCAGTCCTCCCGGCCCGGGGTGGGCTCCTTGAGGTCATCCGGGTTCAGCCGCATCAGCAGGACCACGGCCTTGGCCTTCTCAGCCAGCCGGTCCCCGTGAGACTCGATCTCACGCAGATTCTCCGGAATCACATGCATCGCCGAACCGATAGTGAGGTCAGAGGCCCGGATCGGGGTGCCGGTGGGGTCCCGGACCAAGCGCACCCCTTCGTCCCACAGGGAGTGCCGCATCCGCTCGACGCCGAAGTCCTCGGTGCGGTCCAAGTCACGGAAAAGCACCACGGCCGGCAGCGGTGCCAGCAGCGCCGCGGCAATCATCGTGTTGCGCAGCAGCGGGCGCCGTTTGATCTGCGTTTCCTCGATGATCCCGGTGACGATCTCCTCCGCCTCGGCCCGGTCAGCTTCGGTACGCAGCGGCTTGCGGGCCTCGGTGACCTCGTGGTCGGGCATCAGTGTCTTGGCCCAGTGGACGATCCCCAGGCCGATTCCGAGCATGGCCAGAGCTGTGCCGACGCCGATGAGCGTGTTCTGTACCCGCAGGGCGGTCATACCCTCGAAGTAGTCGTCGAACTGGTCCATTCTCGCCACGGCGAAGTACCCGACGAAGAACATGAGGGTACCGATGATGGAGACGATAAACATCGCGGCGACCTGGCGCTCACTGCGCTTTGCGGCCTTCTCGTCAACATCGGCCAAACGAGGGCGGTGCGGCGGCAGCCCGGGGTTGTCGATGGCATAACCGCCCGAGGTCCCGTCACCGGCTTTGACGACGGCGGTTGAGTCACCGTTACCGTGCTCGGCCATATGGTTTTCGTCCTTTGCTGTTTCTCAAGTGCGGTCTAGGTGCGTGTGGTGGGTCGTGAGCCTAGGAGGACCGTGAGGTCAGCCAGACCATGGAGCCGACCAGGAGGGCAAGCCCGAGGGTCCAGATCAACAGACCTTCGGAGACTGGGCCGAGGAAGCCTAGCGAGAAGCCCCCTGGGGAGCCCTGCTTCTCGTAGGTCTTCAGGAAGGCGATGATGTCGCGCTTGTCCTCGGGCGGGATGTTGGCATCGTTGAAGACCGGCATGTTCTGCGGGCCGGTGGTCATGGCGGTGTAGATGTGCACTGCGTCGACACCGTGGAGGCTGGGGGCGTACTTCCCCTCGGTCAGCGCTCCACCGGCGCCGGCGGCGTTGTGGCACATGGCGCAGTTGATGCGGAAGAGCTCTCCGCCGCGCGCTGGATCGCCTTGGTCCACATCGAGCCACTCGTCGTCGGGGATCCCGGGGCCCGCGCCCAGCGAGGCAACGTAGGCGGCCAACTGGGTGGTCTGCTCCTCATTGAACTGCGGCGGCTTCTGCTGCGCCTGGGGGCCCTGCATCTGCATCGGCATGCGCCCGGTGCCGACCTGGAACTCGACAGACGCCGCACCGACGCCCACCAGTGAGGGCCCAGCATCTGAGCCCTCTGCGTTCATGCCGTGACAGGTGGCGCAGTTGGCCACGAACAGCCGCTCGCCCTCCTCGACCTGTTCGGAGCTGAAACCGTCAGGGGTGTTCGACGCCTGCGCCTGGTTCACCGTGGTCGCGGCAGCATAGAGCCCGCCGGTCAGCAGCAGACCAAGGAGGAGCAGCGCCACGAACGCGAACGGGTGGCGGCGCTTCTGAGAGAGTGCCTTCACTTCAGCCGGTTCCTTTTCTTCTCGGTGCGATTCAAGAGACTTGGGTGGCCCGCGCGGGTCAGACCAGGAGCGGGAGGATGTAGACGACACCGAACAGTGCGATCCAGACCACATCCACAAAGTGCCAGTAGTACGAGATGACGACGGCGGCTGAGGCTTCCTTATGGGTGAACTTCACGCTGAAGTATGCCCGCGCAATCACGTACAGGAAGGCGAACAGACCGCCGAGGACGTGCAGGCCGTGGAAACCGGTGGTGATGTAGAACGCCGAGCCGAACGCGTTGGTCTGGATGGAGACCCCATGGGAGACCAGGACGGCGAACTCGTAGGACTGACCGGCGATGAAGATTGTGCCCAGCAGGAAGGAGAGGATGTACCACTCCACCATCCCCCAAGACTTCATACTCAGCGGCCCACCGGTGCGGCGGGGCTGGTGGCGTTCGGCAGCGAAGACACCGAACTGCGCTGTCACGGAGCTCGCGACCAGGATGACGGTGATCAGCGTGGCCAGGGGCAGATCCAGTCGCTGACTGTACTCAGCCCACATGGCGGGCTGAGTGGAGCGCAGTGTGAAGAACATGGCGAACAGGCCAGCGAAGAACATGAGCTCACTGGTCAGCCACACCATGGTTCCCACGGAGACCATGTTCGGGCGGTTCGGCAGAGTTCGTGCCGGCGCGGCGGGGGCTTGGGTTGCAGACGTCACGGACCCATTATGGCCTGAAATCGTCACCGTTCGCATGCTGGAACAGCGGTGTGGCGCGGGGCAGCTTCGCAGGGTTTGCGCTGTTTCCGCGTCATTCCTGGGATCGAGGGCACACCGGTGGCGTGAAAGTTGCGCAAATATTTCTACAGCGTGTCGAAAAACCACTGGCGCTGCACGTCCGCATGGTGGCTATTGTGGAGCATATGAGTGTTGACAGCATGACGTGGCCGGAGCTCTTGGAGACTCTGCTGGCCGGCAATGATCTCACCGCCGAGACGGCCCGGTGGGCGATGGACCACTTGATGAGCGGGGAACTCGACGAACCTCGCATTGCCGGATTTCTGGTGGCACTGCGGGCCAAGGGTGAGACCGGGCCGGAGCTCCTGGGGCTGTCCGAGTCCATGATGAACAGGGCGGTGCAGATTTCCGTCCAGGGGCCGACTCTGGACATCGTGGGCACCGGCGGGGACCGGCTGGGTACGGTCAACATCTCGACGATGAGTTCGCTGGTGGCTGTGGGCGCTGGAGCCCGGGTCATCAAACACGGCAACCGCGGAGCGTCCACCACGGCCGGTGCGGCAGACGTAATCGAGGCACTTGGGGTGAATCTGGATGTGCCGACGCAGCGGGTCGCCGCAGCGGCCCAGGCTCTGGGCATCACGTTCTTGTTCGCACAGAAGTTTCATCCTGCGATGCGCCACGTCATGGGGACTCGCAAATCGCTCGGCATCCGTACCGTGTTCAACTTCCTGGGCCCCATCTCCAATCCGGCGCGCCCTACAGCGCAGGCTCTGGGCTGCGCAAGCCAGGCGCTTGCCCCGCAGATGGCCCAGTCGCTGGCCGCACGCGGCACCCAGGCGCTGGTGTTTCGCGGACAGGACGGCCGGGACAAGATCACCACCTCGGCGGCCACCGACATTTGGGAGGTCCGCGATGGGTCCATCACGCACTCCGAGCTGCAGCCCGAGCACGTAGGCATTGAACGCTGTGAGATCACCGCACTGCGCGGCGGCGCCGCAGCGCAGAACGCACAGATCGTTCGCGACGTCCTGGAAGGTACTGCTGGCCCGGTCCGGGACGCTGTGGTGCTCAATGCCGCCGCCGGGCTGGCCGCCCTGGATCCGTCGGCGGAGGATGACCTGGTGACCCGGTTGAAGATGCAGATGGAGCGGGCGGCAGAATCAATCGACTCTGGGGCAGCGGCCCGGGTGCTGCGTGAGTGGGTGGCCTTCTCTCAGGCCTGAACGGTCACCGAGAGTTCTCTGGCTCCTCGCCGGCGTCGTCGTCGTGTCCGAACGGGTCGGGGTCGACTCCTGGGAGCCATGAGTGCCCCGGAGTGTTCCACTCTTCGCGCTTGACGACCTTCTTCCACCGCTTGGCGTAACGGGGCCCTAGCCGGTTGACGTAGAGGTAGCCGTCGAGGTGGTCATACTCATGCTGAAGGATCCGCGCGAACCAGCCGGTTGCCTCGAACCGCACGGTCTCCCCCTGCGGGTCCAGTCCGGAGATCTCCACGTGGTCACTGCGCTTGAGCGGGAAGCTGTAGCCCGGCGCGGAGAGACACCCCTCGACTTCCTCTTCCGGGTCGGGGGCCTCCTGGGAGACCCTTCCGATCAGCCGCAGGGTGGGGTTGATGAGCACCCCGCGGGTGGGGGCCTGCCCTGTGTCGGGATACTTCCAGTTGAAAATGCGCAGACCGACCCCGATTTGGGGGGCGGCCAACCCGACTCCGCGTGAGGCTTCGAGAGTGTCATCCATATCAGCGATGAGCTGCTGGATGTCCTCGTCAATGCTGCGTACCGGCTCGGCTCGGCGGTGCAGAACCGGTTCGCCGTGAATGACTATGGGGCGTACGGCCATACGGCCGGCTCCTCTCAGTGGACAGGAACGCTCGGCAGGTGGTGGTGAACCTGCCGAGCGTGCACCTGTCAGTGGGCGTAGGTCTTTCGGTTTCCTTCCATGACCCACCCGGTGACGAAGAAGACTGCCGGTATGCATGCCAGGAAGAAGACCCACCAGTCAATGGCGAGGCCGAAGAACAAGAACGCCAGACTGAAGCCCAGTCCCAACGGCCACCAGCTCCACGGGAAGAAGTCCCCGTAGTTGCCCGCCATGTCGGCGACCTCGCCTTCCGGGTTGTCGCTGTCCAGCGCACCGTGGTGCTTGCTGGTGGACCGCAGGTACCACCAGAGCATGAAGCCCAGTCCTGCGGTGAGCAGCAGCAGCGGGAACCCTGCCAGCTCGCCGAACCCGGTGAGGAAGCCGTAGATGAAGGCGACGACGAGGCAGAAGACCCCGATTCCGCCGAAGATGACGCCATTAGTCTTCATCAGATACCCGCCTTATCTTTCTGGTCGGCAGGCCCGAAGACCTTGCCGGCCGGAGTGCTGACACTGTGCCGATCCGACAGCTCCGGGTGGTGGAGGTCAAGCGCCGGGCGCTCCGACCGGATCCGCGGCAGGGAGTAGAAGTTGTGCCGCGGGGGCGGGCAGCTAGTCGCCCATTCCAGAGACCCGCCGAAGCCCCACGGATCGTCCACCAGCACCTTCTTGCCCTTGCGGTGGGTGATCCACACGTTCCAGAAGAACGGAATGAGTGAGGCGCCCAGGAGCATCGAGAACACGGTGGAGAACTGGTTCATGCCGGTGAAGCCGTCCTCGACCATGTAGTCGGCGTACCGCCGCGGCATGCCCATCACACCAAGCCAGTGCTGGATCATGAACGTGCCGTGGAAGCCGATGAACAGCATCCAGAAGTTGATCTTGCCGAGCCGTTCGTTGAGCATCTTGCCCGTCCACTTCGGCCACCAGAAGTAAAAGCCTGCGAACATCGCGAAGACCACAGTGCCGAAGACCACGTAGTGGAAGTGAGCCACGACGAAGTAGGTGTCAGAGACGTTGAAGTTCAGCGGCGGAGACGCCAGGATGATTCCGGTCAGCCCCCCGAAGAGGAAGGTCACCAGGAACCCGAGACTCCAGAGCATGGGCGTCTCAAAGGTGATGGAACCGCGCCACATGGTGCCGATCCAGTTGAAGAACTTCACCCCTGTCGGCACTGCGATCAGCATGGTCATCAGCGCGAAGAACGGAAGCATCACGGCGCCGGTGACGTACATGTGGTGCGCCCAGACCGTGACAGAGAGCGCTGCGATGGCGATGGTGGCGTACACCAGCCCCTTGTACCCGAAGATGGGTTTGCGGCTGAAGACCGGCAGGATCTCCGAGATGATGCCGAAGAAGGGCAGGGCGATGATGTACACCTCCGGGTGTCCGAAGAACCAGAAGAGATGCTGCCAGAGGATCGCTCCACCGGACTCGGGATCGAAGATGTGGCCGCCGAAGCGCCGATCGAGTCCGAGACCGAACAGCGCCGCCGCCAGCGGGGGGAACGCCATCAGGACCAGGATCGAGGTCACCAGCGTGTTCCAGGTGAAGATCGGCATCCGCCACATGGTCATACCCGGGGCGCGCATGCAGATGATGGTGGTGATGAAGTTGACGCCGCCGGCGATGGTGCCGAAACCGGTCAGCGCCAGCCCGAACACCCAGAGGTCTCCGCCGACGCCGGGAGAGTATGTCGTGTCGGAGAGCGGAGCATAGGCGAACCATCCGAAGGAGGCCGCACCCTGAGGTGTGAGGAAACCGGCCACAGCCACAGCTGAGCCGAAGAGGAACAGCCAAAAGGCAAGGGCGTTCAAGCGCGGGAAAGCAACATCCGGGGCGCCGATCTGCAGCGGCATGATGACATTTGCGAAGCCGGCAAAGAGCGGAGTGGCGAACATGAGCAGCATGACCGTGCCGTGCATGGTGAACAGCTGGTTGTACTGCTCCTTGGTCTGCAGGAACTGCATCCCGGGCTCGAAGAGTTCTGCACGAATGATCAGCGCCATGACGCCGCCGAGGCAGAAGAAGATGAACGAGGTGATCAGGTACATGTACCCGATGGTCTTATGGTCCGTGGTGGTCAGCCAGCTGACCACGATCTTTCCCTTGGAGACGGGGACGGAGCGCGAGACCTCGCGTGCGTCGTCGGAAGAATATTCCATAGTGGTCATGATCAGTCGTCCCCTCCGGTCAGAACGTCGGAGTCGTGGAGATTGGGGTTGCGGTTGTACTCATCGCCGAGGTGACCTTCATTGAGTCCGTCGAGGTACTGCGTGAACTCCTCCTCCTCGACCACAGCGACGTTGAACAGCATCTCGGAGTGATACTCCCCGCAGAGCTCGGCGCATTTGCCGTCGAAAACGCCGGTTTCCTGCGGGTTGAGATAGATATAGTTGGTGCGCCCGGGAATCATATCGCGCTTCTGGAGGAAGGCCGGGACCCAGAATGAGTGAATGACGTCGCGGGACTTCAGCTCGAAAGTGATGTCGTGATCGACCGGGAGGTAGATGGTCGGCAGCGTCTCGCGCACACCTTCTTCTCCGGTGAGGTGCGCCTGGACCCCGGTGTCGTAGACCTCGTACTCCGTGCCGTTGGCTGCCGTGTACGTGTAGTTCCAGTCCCACGACCACTGCTTGCCGTAGACCTCGATGGTCATATCGGGATTTTCGTAGGGCTCATCGATCGAGCGCTGGACCTGGTCCGTGTAGAAGAAGAACACCGCCACCATGACCAGCGGCACCAGGGTGTACATGATCTCCAGTGGGATGTTGTAAGCCAGCTGGCGGGGATAGCCGGTCTCCCCTTTTCTGCGCCGATAGGCGACCATGCACCAGAGCATCAGCCCCCAGGTCAGCACACCCACGGCCAGAGCGGCGATCCAAGAATTGACCCATAGGTCCGTGATCTCGGGTGTGTTGGACGTGGTGTCGCGGTCACCAGGCAGCCAGCCGCGGCGCGCAGGGTTATCCTCTGCACATGCGGTGAGCACAAGGAGCGCCACACCGGCCAGGGCCAGCGACTTCGCCATGCGGCTGAAGCTGCCGGTTCGTTTCTGCGAAGAACTCACAGACGGCCCTTCCTCTTTCAGTTGTGTGCGAGTGAATCGCGCACTATCACTTGGGTCTCAACCACTGCCAGGGCAGTGATCAGCGACATCTTTACGCTGGAGCTAAGACTACTACGAGATGTAGAGGGAGCGCTGGACCGCGACACCCCGCGAGCTACTCCTCACACGCAGAAACCCGCGCCCCACCGGGGGACGCGGGTTTCAATATGACTTCTACATTACGTAGTAGAAGCTCAGTGCACTCAGTGGAAGGAGTCCCCGCAGGCGCATGAGCCGCCAGCATTGGGGTTGTCGATGGTGAAGCCCTGCTTGGAGATGGAGTCCTCAAAGTCGATGGAGGCCCCCTCCAGGTACGGCACGCTCATCTTGTCGACGACGACTTCGACGCCGTCGAACTCGCGGAGGGCGTCACCGTCCAGGGTGCGCTCATCGAAGTAGAGCTGATAGATCAGTCCGCTGCAACCGCCGGGCTGGACTGCCACGCGCAACCGCAGATCGGTCCGGCCCTCCTGCTCCAGGAGCGACTTGACCTTCTGGCTGGCCGTCTCAGACAGCTCGACTTTGTGGGCGGCGAAACCCTCTACCTCGGAGCCGCGGATTTCGGCGGTGTTGTCGGACGCGGTGGTTTCCGGTGTGGCAGTGCTCATTGTTTCCCCTTACATCATGGTCTGCAGCCAGTGCCTCTATGCACAGTACCAACGTCGGGTCCCACCACGTCATTCCCGCAGTCTCGAGCGCGCCAGTACACTGGTCAGGTGCTTGGTTTCAGAAAAAAGAGTCAGTCCGACGGCGCCGCCCACGAAGAGGCTGCCCCCGCCCCCGAGGCAGATGCGCGTCCCGCCGATCAGCGGCGACGTACCCCGGAGAAGAAAGGGGTCCCGACCCCGAAGCGCCGGGATCAGGAAGCTGCGCGCCGGCGCCCGCTGGTGCACAATGACCGCAAGGCAGCCCGCGCAGCTCAGCGAAAGGCCATCCAGGAGCAGCGGGCGAAAATGCGCCAAGCGATGGAGACCGGGGAGGAGCGCTACCTCCCAGTGCGCGACCGTGGGCCGCAGAAGCGGTGGGCCCGCGACTACGTGGATGCCCGGCACGGCATCGGCGAATGGCTGCTCATTCTGGTGCTGATCTTCCTCTTCGCCTCCTTCCTTCTCACCGACGAGACGCGGGCACTGACCTCCTACCTGCTGTTCATCCTGATGCTGGCAGTCTTCGTCGAGTTGTTCTGGGTGGGGCGGAAGGTCCGTCAGGGACTGGAGGCCAAGTTCGGTCCCGGAAATGTGGAGAAGGGCACGCGCTTCTACGCCGCGATGCGCACGCTGCAGATGCGTCGACTACGCCTGCCGAAGCCGATGGTCAACCGAGGCGAATTTCCCAGTTAGCGGGCCCCGGCCTGACCGCCGGCGGCCGTGCTAGACCGCGGTCAGCCGGCGTATCCTCTTCAGTCCCTTGTTGATGCGGTGGGCCCAGAGCGGCCCTTCGTAGACGAACGCGGTGTAGCCCTGGACCAGCGTCGCCCCCAGACGAAGCCGTTCGCTCACATCTTCAGCGCTGACCACGCCACCCACGGAAATCACCGTGACGTGCTCCGGTAACCGGCTGCGTAGACGCACCAGGACTTCTTTGGAACGCTCGCTGAGTACGGGTCCGCTCAGCCCCCCGGCACCTGCGGCGGCCACCTCGTCCTCCGGACTGCGCAGGCCCTGGCGGGAGATGGTCGTGTTCGTGGCGATAATGCCGTCCAGGCGCATCTCGGTGACCAGGTCCGCCACAGCGTCGACATCGGCGTCTGCCAAGTCGGGAGAAATCTTGACCAGCAGGGGCACGTGCCGCCCCGCGGCGGCGTCGGCCTCGTCTCCCACTGCGCGCAGCAGGGGGCGCAGCGCCTCAATGTCCTGCAGCTGCCGCAGGCCCGGCGTATTGGGTGAGGAGACATTGACCACCAGGTAATCCGCCACAGGCGCCAGCGTGCTGGCTGAGTGCAGGTAGTCGTCCACCGCCCCCTCCAGCGGCACGATCTTCGTCTTGCCGATGTTCACACCCACCACCGGAGTGTGCCGCCCAGCGCGTTTGAGCCGGGTGATGCGCTCCGCGGTGCGTTCCAACCTGCGCCGCGCGGCCCCGGCGCCGTCATTGTTGAACCCCATCCGGTTGATCAGCGCCCGGTCCTTCACCAGTCGGACCAGACGTGGAGCGGGATTGCCCGGCTGGGCTTGGGCGGTCACGGTGCCGATTTCGATATGCCCGAACCCCAGCGCGGCCAGCGGCAGCACGGAGAATGCGCCCTTGTCGAAACCGGCGGCGAGTCCGAACGGTGAGGGGAATGTGAGGCCCAGCGCTTCGGTGCGCAGCGCGGGATCTGGCGCGGTGATCTTCTCCAGCAGCACCCCGGCGCCGCACCGGTGAGCCCACCGCAGACCAGCGACCACCAGGTGGTGCGCACGCTCGGGGTCCATGCGGGTGAACAGGTGGCGGAAGGCGAGCTGATACACAGGAACCGGCATGCCCCCGATCCTATCCCCCACCCAGCTGACACCCAGGCGTGCTTCGCTAGACTTTCGTCTTATGACGGTCGAGCACGAGGAAGAGATTCGCAAGCCCTCCAGCGTTACCGCGGACGCGGCGCAGAATGAGACCGTTGACCACCCTGCCGAGGCGGTGCCGATGGGGCCGGACACCCCCGGCGAGCAGCTGCTGGAGGACACTCCTGCGGAGGAATGGGTGGAGGATTACCTTTCGGGCTGCGTGCGGATGACGTTGCCGCTGGGTGAGGACTTTGAGGGTCCAGTCAGCGCGACCCTGGTGCGCTGCGAGCAGGACCCGGAGCCAGAGGCCGCGCTGCCGCCGGTGCTGCAGATCCACGGGTGGACCGACTATTTCTACAATCTGCCGATGGCCCACCAGTGGGCCGGGCGGGGCCACCGCTTCTACGCTCTGGATCTGCGGAAGTACGGGCGAAGCCTGCGCGAACACCAAACGCCGGGCCATATTGAGGACCTCACTGAGTACGACGCCGAGATCAACGCCGCTTGTGCGGTGATCGCCGCGGAGAATCCCCACCTTCCCGCTCCGGTCATCAACGCCCACTCCACCGGGGGGCTGGTGGCCGCGCTCTGGGCCGAACGGCACCCGGAGGCCACCTCGGCGCTGGTGCTGAACTCCCCATGGTTGGAGCTGGCCGGCCACTCCCCTGCGCGAGCTGCTGCGGAGGGCATTGTTACGCCGCTGACTCGGGTGAACCCGACCGCGGAGCTGAAGGTGCCCCGGCCGGAGAATTACTGGCAGTCGCTCTCGGTCGAAGCCCAGGGTGAGTGGGAGCTGCACCCGCGCTGGCGGCCGCGTGCCTCATTTCCGATGACGATGGGGTGGCTGAAAGCGGTCTTCGCTGGGCATCGCCGGGTGCGCCAAGGCCTGAACCTGGACACTCCGGTTCTGGTGCTGCTGGCTGAGAAGTCCATCATCCGCACCCAGTGGAACGAGCAGTTCCAGGAGAGCGACAGCGTGCTGGATGTGGAACTGCTGGCTCGCCGGTCGCATAAGCTCAGCCGCATGGTGACAATCGTGCGGATCCCCCGGGCGATGCACGATGTGTTCGCCTCAGCCGAGGACGTGCGCAATTCCGCGTTCCGGGAGACGTCCAAATGGTTGCGGGGTTACGTCGGCTGAGCTCTCAGCTGTCTTGGACTTGGTCGACGGCGGCGCCGTAGCGCCGGTCCCGCTGGGCGTAAACCTCGATGGCCTCCCACAAGGTGGTGCGGTCAACATCCGGCCAGAGCGTGTCCATGAAGACGAACTCCGCATATGCCGACTGCCAGAGCAGGAAGTTGCTCAGCCGCTGCTCCCCTGATGAGCGCAGGAAGAGGTCCACATCCGGCACGTGAGGCTGGTTCAGGTGTGCGGAGATGGTGGATTCGCGGATCCTCTTGGGGTCCAGCTCACCGCGTGCGGCACGGTCAGCGATTCGCCGGACGGCGTCTGTGATTTCCGCCCGGCCTCCGTAGTTCACGCACATGGTCAGCGTCACCCCCGTATTGTTCCGGGTCAGCTCCTCCGCTGCCTGAAGCTCCTTGATGACGGAACGCCACAGCTTGGGCTGCCGGCCGTTCCAGCGGATGCGCACCCCCCAGGAGTTGAGGACTTCACGCTGGCGGCGCAGCACATCCCGCGAATAGCTCATGATGAAGCGCACTTCTTCGGGTGAACGTTTCCAGTTCTCGGTGGAAAAGCCGTAGACGCTGACATGTTCGACGCCGATATCGATGGCGCCTGCCATCACTTCCATCAGGCTGTGCTCACCGGCCCGGTGACCTTCAGTGCGCGGCAGGCCACGCTGATTGGCCCAGCGGCCGTTTCCATCCATCACTACCGCCACATGCCGCGGAATCAGCTCAGCGGGCAAGGCGGGCGCGGTGGCTCCCCCAGGGTGCGGCCAGGGATCCTGGTAGCGGGCGGCGTCGTGCTGGGGTCCACGGGAAGTCACAGGGTTCATTGTGCCAGTGTTCCTGCAGGCTCAGTGCGAGAAGGCCCGCAGGGAGGTCAGCCTCCGCTCCAGATGATGCTGGGTGTAGTCGGTGACCACCCCCACCGCCTCATGACGGATGTCCGCCGCTGCGGAACCCGTGGCGCTCCACTGGCCATGCTGCAGCGCGTGGAGGAACTCTACGGTGCCGGTGGGCAGGTTGCGGGTGCCGGGGGGACGGCAGGCCGAGCAGACCGGGCCACCAGCGGAGGGGTGGAATCCGTTGTGCGCGCCAGGCTCTCCGCAGCTGACGCAGGAGGTCCAGGTCACCGCCCAGCCTGCTTCGCTCAGGGCGCGCAGCAGGTAGGACCCCAGGACCAGGTCCGGGCTGTGCACGCCCCGGGACAGGGCCGAGTAGGCCCCATGGAGCAGATCGAACTGCGCCCGTTCGGCGGGGGCGCCGGTGTCGGTCAGCCGCTCGGCGACCTCTGACATGGCTGAGGCGGCGGTGTACTTGTCATAGTCTGCGGCGATCATCGTGCCGTAGGAGCTCCGGGACTGAGCCTGCGTGACGATGTCCAGGTTGCGGCCGTGGACGAATTGCACGTCCGCCACCATGAATGGCTCCAGGGTGGCGCCGAACTTGGAGGAGGTGCGCCGCACACCTTTGGCGACGGCGCGCACGAGTCCGTTGAACGCCGTAAGCACGGTGATGATACGGTCCGCCTCGCCGAGCTTCTGGGTGCGCAGCACAATCCCGATGTCCCGATAGCTGCGCGAGGCGAAGGTGGAGCCGACCATGCCTCTCAGCATATGACGAGGGCCGTGCTGCGTGGCAGCGCCACCGCCCAAGGCCGGCAGGCTGGCGGACCGGTGGGCACCGCGGCCGGCGGGTCGGCGGACCGGTGGGCATCGCGGCCGGCGAGTGGGCGGATCGGCCGGCACCGCGGCCAGTGGGTCGCCGGGCCGGTGGGCACCGCGGTCGGCGAGTGAACCCCGGGCGGCGGGTTGCAGCTCCATCCCTGCCCGCCCCGCGCCCAGCTCCGGCGGCTCCTCCTGCGCCCAGGCGCTCTCCAACCCTCACCGCGGCCTCCCACCCCGTACCCAGATAGCTCTCCAACACCCGGACGCTCTCCAACCCCGCATCCCGATCGCCGCGCCGCCCGGTACAGATGTCAGATCCGACGTTCTCAGGGACGGGCGTGGGGCTGAGAACGCACGGAATTGACATTCGTGGCGTGGCGCGGGGTGGGTCCCGGTCCCCACGGCCGGGCCGGCCGGGCCGGTGGGGTCGCGAGGTCGGGCCGGTGGGGCCAGAAGGCCGGGCGGCCGGCGGGTGGGGGCAGGCGGAGGTGCGGCCGGTGGGATCAGCCGGGTGGCAGGTTTGCCGAGGTGGCCGCCCCGGCCGAGGTGGCCGCGGGCCGGGTGCTTAGGCGTCGCGGAGGGCCCGGTTCACCGCGGAGAAGACCGCCTGGAGGGAGGCCAACGTGGTGTTGTAGTCGATCCCCACACCCCAGAGGACACGGTCCCCCAGCGCGAGTTCCACGAAGCTCGCCGCCTGGGCGTCGCCGCCGGAGCTCATGGCGTGTTCGGTGTAGTCCAGCAGGCGGACGTCCACACCGTCGGCAGCCAGGATGCGCAGCAGGGCATCGATCGGGCCGTTGCCCACACCGGTGACCTTGCGCATGGTGCCGTTGGTCTTCAGCTCCAGGTCCATGGAGAAGCCGCCGTCGGCAGTGGAGGAGGTTTCCACGGTGCCCAGCCGGTAGTGCCCCCACTGCTTGCCGCCTTCCTCCACGGGGAGGTACTCGTCCTGGAACATCTGCCAGATTTCGTCCGGGGTGACTTCGCCGCCTTGGACGTCGGCCCGGCGCTGAATGACCCCGGAGAACTCGATCTGCGCCCGGCGCGGCAGGTCAATGCCGCGTTCGGCCTTCAGCACGTAGGAGACCCCGCCCTTGCCGGACTGGGAGTTGACCCGGATGACGGCCTCGTAGCTGCGGCCGATGTCCTTCGGGTCGATCGGCAGATAGGGCACGCCCCAGGTGATGTCCTCGCGCGGGCGCCCCTCGGCCGCGGCGCGGGCATCCATATGCGCGAACCCCTTGTTGATGGCGTCCTGGTGCGAGCCCGAGAACGCCGTGAAGACCAGGTCCCCGCCGTAGGGTGAACGCTCCGGGACCGGCATCTGATTGCAGTGCTCCACAGTCCGCCGGATCTCGTCCATATTCCGGAAGTCGATCTGCGGGTCCACCCCCTGGCTGAAGAGGTTCATGCCCAGGGTCACCAGGTCCACGTTTCCGGTGCGCTCGCCGTTGCCGAACAGGCAGCCTTCAATCCGGTCAGCACCCGCCTTGTAGCCCAGCTCCGCAGCGGCCACGCCGGTGCCCCGGTCATTGTGCGGGTGCAGCGACAGGATGATGGCCTCACGAGGATGCAGGTGGCGGTGCATCCACTCGATGGAGTCCGCGTACACGTCAGGGGTGGCCATCTCCACCGTGGCGGGCAGGTTGACGATCACCGGCTTCTCGGCGGTGGCGCCGAGAACTCCGACCACCTCGTTGGAGATATGCGCGGCGAAGTCCAGTTCCGTTCCGGTGAAGGACTCCGGGCTGTACTGGTAGACCACGTCGGTGGCCGGGTGGTCGGCCATCAGCTGCTCTTCGAACTTCTTGCACAGCCGGGCCCCGGTGGTGGCGATGTCCACGATCCCGGCGCGATCCTGCTTGAAGACCACCTCGCGCTGCAGGATCGAGGTGGAGTTGTAGAGGTGGACGATCGCCCGGGGCGCCCCAGCAATCGCCTCGAAGGTGCGCTCAATCAGGTGCTCGCGGCACTGGGTGAGCACCTGAATGTAGACGTCCTCGGGGATCTTGTCCTGCTCAATGAGCTGCCGGACAAAGTCGAAGTCGGTCTGCGATGCGGAGGGGAAGCCCACTTCAATCTCTTTGTAACCCATGCTGACCAGCAGATCGAACATCCGGTGCTTGCGCTCCGGGCTCATCGGGTCGATCAGTGCCTGGTTGCCGTCACGCAGGTCCACCGCGCACCACCGAGGCGCCGACGTGATCTGCTGGTCCGGCCAGGTCCGGTCGGGAAGCGAGACGGTGATCTGGTCCTGGAACGGCAGGTACCGGTGGTACGGCATTGGAGAGGGTTTCTGTGTGCTGCGCATGGCGGAGGTCCTTCAGTCTGGGGGTGCTTTGCGGTGAAGGCCGAGTGACCCGGATCAGTATCCGGTAGGACTCCGCAGCGGGGATCCGGCCTCAGGAAGCTCTTGCCCGTGGCTCAGCGCGGCGCAAGCTCTTCCCCGCTGCGGCGGAGAAGCAGTAGCTCTAGTAGCGCGCGCTGCCCAATTGTCTGCACCCTGTGAATCTAACACATATGACGACGACGCCTCAGCTGAGTCGGTCCCCCGCAGCACCCTCAGTGCCCGGTGAGGGAGTTCAGCAGGAAGTGGCGCAGCTCGTGGTACGCCGGATCCTGGTCGAGATTCTCCACCTCGCGGGGTCGGGAGAACGGCACCGAGATGTCGTGCACGATGCGTGCGCTGGGCCCGGCGCCCATGACCAGGATCCGATCGGAGAGCAGAAGCGCCTCGTCCACATCATGAGTGACCATGATGAAGGTCCGTTTCTGCTTCTCACAGAGGTCAAGGAGCTGAAGCTGAAGTTCGTGCCGGGTCAGCGCGTCCAGCGCTCCGAGCGGTTCGTCCAGCAGCATCACCTGCGGCTCCAGGGCAAAGGCCCGGGCAATCCCTACCCGCTGCTGCATCCCTCCGGAGAGCTGGTGAGGCCGCCGGTCGGCTGCATGGCTGAGGTTGACCAGATCGAGGTATTCGTCTGCCAGCGACGCCAATTCCTGTTTGCTGCGCTTGGTGCGGGGATCAGTTTCCAGGGCGAAGATCACATTCTGCCTCGCGGACATCCACGGCAGCAGCACATGCTGCTGGAACACGATCCCGAGTTCGCGGCTGGGAGCGTCAATGGGGCGGCCGGCCAGCCGGATGGTTCCCTCGTCAGCTGACTCGAGTCCGGCGATCATCTTGAGAATCGTGGACTTTCCGCATCCGGAGGGCCCAATAATGGTGATGAACTCGCCTTCGTGGATATCCACGTCTGTGGTTCCCACCACAGGCTGAAATCCTTTCTTCCGGTCGTTGAACCCTTTGGTGATGCCTTCGATCTTCATCACGGGTTCGCGTTCCAGCTGGGTGGGGCTCAGGGCAGTCATCATGTCAGGCATGTCAGTCTCTCCTTAGGTGTTCAGGCTTTGGGGACAAGGCGTTGAAGCTGGGCGATGGAGCGGTCGAGCACGAAGCCGACGCCGCCAATAATCACGATGGCCACCACGATGCTCGGCGTATTGAGCGCGTTCCACTCATTCCAGACGAAGTGACCCATTCCGCGGCCGCCGACGATCATCTCGGCAGCCACAATGACGAGCCACGCGGTGGACAGTGCGGTGCGCAGCCCGATGACGATCGCGGGGAGGGTGGCCGGCAGCAGCACCTTGAAGATGCGTGTCTTGGTGTCGGTCTCCAACGACTTCGCCAAGTCCAGGAACAGCGGGTTGACTCTTCGCACGCCGTCGATGGTGGAAATCAGAATGGGCCAGATGGCTGCCATGAAGATCACGAAGATGGCGGTCATCTGCGAATCGCGCAGCAGTGCCAGGCCCAGCGGAAGCCATGCCAGCGGGGAGACCGGACGCAGCACCTGGATGAATGGGTCCAGACCGTCGTTGATGACTCGGGACGTCCCCAGCAGCAGGCCCAGCGGCACCGCGACGAGCGCGGCCAGCCCGAAGCCCAGCAGCACCCGCTGCAGGGACGCCACCAGGTGGTAGAAAATGCCCACATTATTGGGGCCGTCGAGCATGAAGGCGTCGGTGAGCATTTCGGTCAGCCTGTCCCACGTGGCAGCTGGCGTAGGTGCGAGCCCGCCGTCGTCGAGTCCTGCTGTGGTGATGTGCCAGACACTGACAAACCCGATGAAGAACAGGAGGAACAGCGCGGTGGTCCGCACCCGGTTACGGCTGCGTTGGAGCCTGGACCGGTGCCGCAGCGCCTCGGGCGCCGTGGTGCTGTCTTTGGGAGGTGTAGGGGCTGTGCTGGTGGGGAGGCTCATGCGTTCACCTGTTTCTCAGTCCATGGCAGGGGGTCTGCGGGGTCAAAAGTTCTTCCGATGATGGACTCGGTCCGCCGCGGTGTGGTGTCAGCTCCGAGCGCTTGGAGTATGGGGGTGGCAGTCTCGATGTCAAGGACTTCGCGGGCGGCCGTGCGGTAGTCAGCGGCAGAGCGATAGCCGGTGGTGGGCGCGAGGTCCCAGCGCTGCAGCTGGGTCAGGGCCCAGATGGCGTAGGTTTCGTGGGGGAAGGGGCGGAAAGCGATCCGGTCCTCCACGGACTGCTGACTGCCCTGACCGTCGTCGAACTCTCCGGTGAGCACCGCAGAGAGCACCGCCGGGTCCTGGCTGAGGAAAGCCCGCCCGGCCATTGTCTCGGCGGCGACGCCGCGGTGGTCGGCTTGGTCGGTCCAGACCGCCGAGTCGCCGATGGCGCGCAGCAGTGTGGAGTACGCGTTCGGGTATGCGCTGGCGAAGTCATCGGCCACAGTGAAGCTGCAGCACGGGTGTCCGTCCCAGAGGTCTTTGGAGAGCATGTGGAGGTAGCCGGCTCCGATGGCGACCGCCCGCTGGTTGAAGGGGTCTGGTGCGAGGAAGCCGTCGATATCCCCCACGTTGAGCGAGGCGACCATATCCGAGGGTCGCATCACTTGGATGCCGACGTCGTAGTCCGGGTCCAGCCCTCCGAGTGCGAGGTAGTCGCGCAGCAGCAGGTTGTGACCCGAGTAGTCGAACGGCACTGCAATGGTCAGTCCGCGGAAATCTGCGGCGTGCTGGACCCGACCCATGTGCTGGGTGCCCAGGGTGATGGCTTGACCGTTGACGTTGGTGATGTAGGGCAGTCGGGAATCTCGCTGGCCCGCCGCGAACTCATGATGGATACCCAGCGGCATCGGAATGAGCATCTGGGTGGCATCGAGCTCTCCGGCGACGTAGGCGATCCAGAGTTCGCCCCAGCCGGTGTAGCGCTGCAGCGTCACATTGAGGCCGTACTGCTCGAAGATGCCCATAGCTGCGGCATTGATGATGGGCGATGAACAGGTGATAGGCACGAATCCGATGGTGATGTCCCGGATCTCAGGCTCACCGGCGGGTTCCAGCGACGCGGCAAAGTTCACGCCCAGCGGGTTGATGTTAGGGCTTGCCGAAGAGGACGCGCATCCGGAGAGCAGGCCGGCGCCCAGGGCCCCGGTGCCGAAGGCCAGCAGTTTGCGCCGTGAGAGGTGACGGTGTCCCACGGTCACCACTTGTAGTCGAGGAACTTGCCGTCAAAGGTCACGACGACGCGGTCACCGTCGGGGTCTTGGCGGCGCTGGATGTTCAGCTGGAAATTGATGGCGCTCATGATCCCATCACCGAATTCCTCGTGGATGAGTTCCTTGATGGCGGGCCCATAGACGGTCAGCGCTTCATGAAAGCGGTAGATGGTGGGGTCGGTGGTGACATCGTCGTTCAGCGGTCCCCGGTAGGGCTGCATCTGCAGGGCTTCGACGACGTCGTCATCGACGTTCAGCAGCTCCTGGACCTTGGTTGCCTGGCTGGCTGTCATGGGGTGACCACCCAGCAGTGCGGCGGTGCTCCACTCTTTGTCGCAGCCGAGCTCGTCGGCGATCTGGGCCCACGTCAAACCCGCCCGGTGCCGGGCGAGGCGGATGTGTTCGGCGGCGTCGCGCTTGCTGACCATGGGTTTCACTGTGTCTCTGACTCCTCGTTGGCGGGTGGGAGCGGTGCCGCTCCAGTGCAGACATCAAGCTAGAGCGGCACCGAACGCCACAACAAGGCAATTTGCGCCTTTCGCCCGAAAATTCACGCTCATGTATTCAAATTAACCCTCCTGAAACATTCAGGTATGTTGCGTGAAACAGGGCGTTCATAGTGTCAGGAGCAGCCGTTATGGCAGGGAAAGGACGCACTCACCATGAACCTCAACAGCCCCGGGCTGCTGCACTCTGTGATCGAGGCCGCGCCCGTGCCGCTGTGGCTGATCGAGCCCGATGGCTCTGTTGCGCTGGTGAATGAAGCCGCCGCCACGGTGCTGGGCTATCCTCAGCGCCGCGGCCTCATCGGTCGATCCAGCCACCAGACCCTGCACCCTCGGCGTGCCGACGGATCGCCCTACCCGGGGCACAGCTGCCTCATTGTCAACGCGGTGGGTTCTGTCCAGCGCAGTCACACCGAGGAGTTCATTGACCGCCGGGGCCGGACCGTCCCGGTCCGTTGGAGGCTCCGGGAGCTTCCGGACTCACAGTTCAAGCTGCTGAGTTTCACTCCCCGGGCTACACAGCCGCAACAACTCCTGGGGCCCACCTCGGGGGGCAAGGTGACTTTTGACCAGATCCGGAGCTACATCGAATCCCACTGCGCTGATCCCGCCCTTGACCCGCAGCAGCTGGCTGAGCGGGCCGGGGTGTCGCTGCGGACTCTGCAGTCGGTGTTCTCCGCCCACGACACCTCCCCCGCTGTGGAGATCCGGCGAGCCAGGCTGCTGTATGGTCACGGCCTGCTTCAAGAGGGCAGGGGCGTGACGGAGACTGCTCACGCCTGCGGCTTCCGTGACGTCAGCACGTTCCGGCGCGCCTACCGCCAGGCCTTCCGCCGCCCTCCCTCAGCCACCAAAGCGGACCCGGGGAGCGGAGGTCCCCAGTGACTCGGCACGGCCGCCGGTGACAGGCCCTGGAGTCAGAAGCCCAGCCGGTTGAGCTTCTTGGGGTCGCGCTGCCACTCTTTGGTGACCTTGACGTGAAGGTCCAGGTAGACCGGTGTGCCCAAGAGCTTCTTGATGCCTTCACGGGCCGTGCTGCCGATCTGCTTGAGCCGGGATCCGCCACGGCCAATGATGATCGCCTTCTGCGAGTTGCGCTCCACGTGGATGGTGGCATGAACGTCGAGCAGCGGCTTGTCCTCCGGACGCCCCGGACGCGGCAGCATCTCTTCGACAGTGACCGCGATCGAGTGCGGCAGCTCGTCCCGGACGTCCTCCAGCGCGGCTTCCCGCACCAGCTCCGCAATCATCACCCGCTCCGGCTCATCGGTGAGGTCTCCGCTGGGGTAGAGCGGCGGCGACTTCGGCATCATGGCGATCAGCTCGTCGGTGACGACATCGGTCTGCTCGCCTGCGACCGCTGAGACCGGGATGATGGCGCTGAAACCTGCCGCCTGCTGCCCTTCCCCGGAGAGGTGCTCACGGCCCAGCTGGTCCACTGCGATCAGCTGCTCGGCGAGCGCCGAACGCGGGATCGTGTCGGTCTTCGTCACCAGGGCCACCACCGGCTTGTGCGGCAGTTTGTGCAGCTGGCCTGCGATGAAACGGTCCCCCGGGCCGATCTTCTCGTCGGCGGGGAGGCAGAAGCCCACCACATCGACTTCACTCAGGGTGTCAATCACCAGGTCATTGAGCCGGGACCCCAGCAGCGTGCGGGGCCGGTGCAGCCCGGGGGTGTCGACCAGCACCAGCTGCGCACCCGGGGACTGGGCAGTCTGCGGCCGGTGCACGATCCCCCGGATGGTGTGCCGCGTGGTCTGCGGCTTGGAGCTGGTGATGGCGACCTTCTCACCCACCAGCGCATTGGTCAGGGTGGACTTGCCCGCATTGGGGCGGCCCACAAAGGACACGAACCCGGCCCGGTACTCCTCATCGTGCTCCGGGAACTCCGGCAGCAGCTGATCTGTCATCTGGTCCACCTATCTGGAAGCTTCGGCTGGCGCTCGGTCGGAGTCGTCACGGGTGGCGTCATCCTCGTCTCCGGTGCCGACCCCGCCGCGTGCACCTCGGCGGTCCTCGTGCTCCCAGGCCAAGACGTGGGTAACGCGGTTCCGGCGGCCCCCGAGCCGGTCAGCGTGGAGGACCACGCCCTCGATCTCCACCTCGGATCCTGCGATCGGCACCCGGCCGAGCATTTTGGCCAACAGCCCACCCACGGTGTCCACGTCCTCCTCATGGTCCAGGTCCAGGCCGAACTGCTCGGCGAAGTCGTCGACGCTCATACGCGCTGAGAGCCGCAGCACTCCGTCGTCCAGGGTTTCCACCTCGGCATCTTCACGGTCGTACTCGTCCACGATTTCACCGACCAGCTCTTCAATGAGGTCCTCCATGGTGACCAGGCCGGCGGTGCCGCCGTATTCGTCGAAGACGATCGCCACGTGGGTGGATTCTCGCTGCAGCTCCTCCAGGAACTCGCCGACCGACTTGGACTCAGGCACGTAGCGGACATCGCGCTGCAGCTCCTCCACTCGGATCGAGGCAGAGGTGCGCCCGGCGTAGGCGCTGGGGGCCCGGCCGATCCGCAACATGTGCTCCAGAAAGGCGACGTCTTTGAGATAGACCATGCCGGTGATGTCGTCCGCGGAGCCGCGGGTGACCGGCATCCGTGAGAAGCCCGACCCCAGGAACAGTGTCATGGCCTCGTCGAGATCGGCATCAGCCTCCACGGTGACCATATCGGTCCGTGGGACCATGACTGACCGAACCCGGGTGGTGGACATGTCCAGCACGGACTCGATCAGCTCTGCCTCGGAGTCTTCAATGACATCGGATTCATTGGCCCGGGCGATGTACTCCAGGAGTTCGTCGTCGTCGAAGAAACCCTGGTCACTGGCAGTGCCGGGGAGGATCCTGCCCCCTGCCGCCGCCAGCCACACCGGCATGGGCCCTAACGAGATCCGCAGCCCGCGGACCATCCGCGCGGTGGCTGAGGCCAGCCGGAGGTGGTGGGCCCGGCCGATCTTCCGTGGCGAGACTGCTGCCGTGAGCACCCCGATCACGGCCAGGACTGTCCCGGCCAGCACCGCGCCCAGTTCCACATCACCGGTGAGCCGGACCGCTGAGATGGTGATCAGCACAATGGCTGCTGTGGTGAGCACCCAGCGCCAGATCTGCAGGGCCAGGGTGTGCGGCACCGGCTGGCCCAGGATGTGCTTCACCGCCCGCGAGCCGTCACGGGCGGCAATGTCTTCTGCCTCTTTTCGGGTCAGCCGGATGAAGGCGGCCTCGGCGGTAGAGAGCAGGAAGACCAGTCCGGCGGCCGCCACGGCCCCGCCGATCAGCAGTGCGGTGATCACCCCGGGGTCCCCTCCCCCGCGGTCGGCACGGGACTGGGCCGTCCCAAGTACTTCTCCAGAAGCTGTGCCTGCAGGCTGAACATCCGGGCTCGTTCGGCAGGTTCGTGGTGGTCGTGGCCCAACAGGTGCAGCACCCCATGGGTGGTGAGCAGCAGCAGCTCATCCCCCAGGGAGTGTCCTGCCGCGGCTGCTTGAGCGGCGGCCACAGCGGGACAGAGCACGACGTCGCCCAGCACTCCGGTGCGCACGGGCGCCTCCGGGGTGCCTTCGGTGAGCTCATCCATGGGGAAGCTCAGCACGTCCGTGGGGCCAGGAAGGTTCATCCACTGCAGGTGCAGGTCTTCCATCTCCTGCTCCTCCACCAGCCTCACGGCGAGTTCCACCTCTGCCCTCAGATGCAGTTCGGCGTAGAGGAACGCGACGAGGTCCAAGAGGTCGGCACAGTGCTCGGCGGTGATGAGGGGACTGCCGGAGGCATCGTCGACGGTAACGGTCATCGGCGTCTGCCGCCCCCTCGGTGGCTGGCCGGCTGGGCGTTCTGGTGCTTCTCGTAGGCGTCGACGATCCGCCCCACCAGCTCGTGGCGGACCACGTCCTGGGACCCGAACCGGGTGATGGCGATGTCCTCCACACCGTCGAGGATGTCCAGAACGGTGCGCAGTCCTGAGTCCGTTCCGCGCGGAAGGTCCACCTGGGTGATGTCCCCGGTGACCACGACTTTGGAGTTGAATCCCAGCCGGGTCAGGAACATTTTCATCTGCTCAGCGGTGGTGTTCTGCGCCTCATCCAGGATGATGAACGAATCGTTGAGGGTGCGCCCGCGCATATAGGCCAGCGGGGCGACCTCTATGGTCCCGGCGGCCATCAGCTGGGGGATCGATTCGGGCTCGATCATGTCGTAGAGCGCGTCATAGAGGGGGCGAAGGTAGGGGTCGATCTTGTCGTTGAGCGAACCGGGGAGGTACCCCAGCTTCTCCCCTGCCTCAACGGCCGGGCGGGTGAGGATGATCCGGTTGATTTCCTTGGCCTGCAGCGCCTGCACGGCTTTGGCCATCGCCAGGTAGGTCTTGCCCGTGCCTGCCGGTCCGATCCCGAAGATGACGGTGGCCTCGTCGATGGTCTCCACGTAGGTCTGCTGGTTGCCGGTCTTCGGCCGGATGGTGCGGCCACGGTGGGAGAGGATGTTCGTGGCGACCATCCGGGCGCTGGTGGGAGCGTCTTGGGCGCGCACCATGGTGGTGATCTGTTCGACGATCTCCTCGGTGGCGGTGGTTCCGGAGGCGGCCAGCGTTTTCAGCTGCGTGAGGACCTCCACGATGGGGTTGACCTGGGAGGCTGTCCCGCTGACGGTGATCAGCTGGTCGCGGAGTCCGATGCTGGCCTCCGGGTAGAGCCCAGCGAGGATCTGAAGCGCCACGTCCTGCACACCGAGAGTGCGGAACATGGTCTCGGCGTCGGCGAAGTGCACCTCGCGTTTGAAGGACGTGGGGGTGACAGTCTCGGTAATGTGATGCCTCACTTGGTTGGGTTCTGTGGTGCTTTTAGGATACGTGGGTTCCTCCGGCGTGCCTACGGCTGGTCCCACCGGCCCAGCAGCAGTTGGGTCGCTGCGATCGCGGCCGGCCCCGCGGTGGAGCTGCGCAGCACGGTCGGGCCCAGCCTGGCGGTCAGAGTCCCTGCTGCGGTGAGCTGCTGGAGCTCACCGGTACTGATTCCGCCCTCCGGGCCCACCAGCAGGTACAGTTCAGTGATCTCCGGCTCCGTCGGCAGCGCCGTCAGGTCAGTCAGCGCCAGCTCAGCAAGCACACTGCGCAGCGGCGTGTGGTCGACCTCGTGCAGGGCCACTGCCGCGGCCGTAGGACTGCGCTGGAGCAGCTGGCAGTACTGGGCGGTGGTGTGCAGCTCGCGCACCTCCGGGATGGCGGTGCGCCGGGTCTGCTTGGCCGCGCTGCGCACGGTGCTGACCCATTCGGCGTGCTTCTTGACCTCGCGGCCGGGTTTCCACCGGGCCACCGAGCGTGCCGCCTCCCAGGGAATGATCGCATCCACCCCGAGTTCGGTGGCCGACTCCACCGCCTGGAGGTCACGTTTGTCCTTGGCCAGCGCCTGCACCAGCACCAGCCGCGGCGGCCGCACCTGCTCATCCTGGACGGTGCGCACCTGAACGGTGAGTTCACCGGTGCCTGCCCGGATCACGACGCCGTCAACCCGCCTGCTCCTGGTGTCAGAGAGCACAATGGGCTCTCCCGTCCCGAGCCGCATCACCGTGGCTGCGTGGTGCCCCTCCGCACCGGTGACCTCAACAGTGGCCCCGGGCTCTGCGTGATCAAGCGCACCCGGGCCCAGGTGGAACAGCGGTGCGGTCACACCGATTCCCACGCCTCGCGAAGCTTGGCGAACATTCCCTTGTGCTCGGTGCTGGACTCGCCGGGCTTTTCGCCACGCTCTTCGGCCAGCATTCGCAGCAGCTCCTTCTGTTTGTCGGAGAGCCTGCTCGGGGTCTCGACCTTCAGATGCACCTTCAGGTCTCCGCGTCCGGTCCCCCGCAGGTGGGTGACGCCCTTGCCGCGCAGGGTGAGCACCTCTCCGGACTGGGTGCCGGGGCGGACCTCGAGGCTCTCCTCGCCGTCGAAGGTGTCCAGGTTGATGTGGGTGCCCAGGGCGGCAGCAGTCATGGGCACGTTGACCGTGGCGTGGAGATCGTTGCCGCGGCGGGTGAAGACGCTGTGCGGGCGAATGTCGATCTCGATGAACAGGTCACCAGCGGGGCCGCCGGCGATGCCAGCCTCACCCTCACCGGCAAGGTGGATCCTGTTGCCGCGGTCGACCCCGGCGGGGACTTTGACCTTCAGGGTCTTGCGCTCCCGCGCCCGGCCCTGACCGTCACACTCCTGGCAGGGGTCTTCGATGATGTTGCCGAAGCCGGAGCAGCGCGGACAGGTCTGAGTCTGGATCACGGTGCCCAGAATGGAGCGCATGGGCCGCTGGGTCTGGCCGGCTCCGTGGCAGTCCGGGCAGGTGGTCGGCGAGGTGCCAGGGCGCATGCAGGAGCCGTTGCAGACGGTGCAGGTCACCGCCGTCTCCACTTCCACCTCTTTGGTGACACCGAAGACGGCGTCGCGCAGATCGATGCGCACTCGGATCAGCGAATCCTGACCTCGCCGGGTGCGGGAGGCCGGCCCGGCGGAGCCGCCGCCGAAGAAGGTTTCGAAAATGTCGCCGAACCCGCCGAAGCCGCCTCCGGCCCCGCCGAAGCCGGCGGGACGCCCGTTGGGGTCACCGGTGGTGTCGTAGCTCTGCCGCTTCTGCGGGTCAGAGAGCACCTCATAGGCCCGGCCGAGAATCTTGAACTGCTCCTCGGCGTCGTCGGCCTGGTTGACGTCGGGGTGCAGACGCCGCGCCTTTTTGCGGTAGGCCTTCTTGATGTCCTCAGTGGATGCGCTGCGGTCAACGCCGAGCGCCTCGTAGTAGTCAGTTGGCATGTCGTGCGGTTCTCATCCTTCGGAAAGTATTCTGGACAGGTAGCGTGCCATGGCGCGCACAGCCGACATTGTGGAGCCGTAGTCCATGCGGGTCGGGCCGACCACGCCGAGCTTGGCCCCGTTGCCGCCGGATTTCCCCGTGGCGTACTCAGCGGCCACCACCGCAGTGTCCTGCAGTGATTCGTGGGAGGTCTCTTGACCGATCCGTACTGAGAGGCCGCGCCGGTCGTGCTGCATCTCGTGCAGCAGCCGCAGCAGCACCACTTGTTCCTCAAGCGCCTCAAGGATAGGTCCAATCGATGGTCCCAGGTCTCCACCCGACTTGGCGAGGTTAGCAGTACCGGCCATGATGATGCGATCCACGCGTCCACTCTCCAAGATGGTCTCCACTGCCTGGGCAATCACCGCCATCGTGGGCTGCAGGGCCGGTTCCACCGCGGAGATCAGCGCGTCCACGGGGATCGGCACCGCTGAGGCGGAGCGCCTGTAGAGCTGTTCGGAGACCTTCAGACCGATCCGGTGCAGGGATTCCTCATCGACTGTTTCGGCGAGTGTGACCATCCGCTGCTCCACTTTCCCTGTGGAGAGAATCACAATCACCAGCGCCTTCTGGGCGGACATAGGGACTACGTCGACGTGCCGGATGGTCGCGGAGGTGTGCTGCGGGTGCTGGATCACGGCCACCTGGTTGGTCAGCATCGCCAGCAGGCGCACCGTCTGCTCCATGGTGGCATCGGGGTCGTCGGCGGTTTCGGCCAGAATCTCCATGGCACGGCGCTCTGCCCGGGACAGGGGCCGCACCTCTGTGATGCGGTCCACGAACAGCCGGTATCCCAGGTCCGTGGGGATGCGCCCAGCGGAGGTGTGCGGCGCCACTATGAGCCCTTCTTCCTCCAGCTGCGCCATATCGTTGCGGATGGTGGCCGGGGAGACTTCCAGGCTGCGCCGCTCCACCAGCGCTTTGGACCCCACCGGTTCCCGGGTCTGGACGTAGTCTTCCACGATCGCGCGCAGCACCTGCAGTCGCCTGGTACTGGTATCGGACATGGAACCTCCTGGCACTCTCAACGCTCGACTGCTAATTCTACAATGTCAGTCATGAGTACGCCTTTTCCCACCGACTGGAGCTCCTGGGGAGCCCAGGACGTTTCAGCACGACGCCGCTCCCAGCAGCGCACGCTGCCTCAAGTCGCTGCCGCACCGGGGTTGGAGGTGGAGGAACGCAGCTCCGGCTGGGTCGGCGTCGTGGTTGGCGTGGAGGCCTCTGGTGGCATGAAAGTGGTGCGCCTGCGCGACTACGACGGCAGGGAGCGGGCCTTTCCCCTGGGCTTCGGCTTTCTGGTGGAGGAGCAGCCGGTGGAGCTGATCGCTCCGGTGCGCACCGCACGCCCGGCCGGCCCGCAGCGCACGGCGTCCGGATCCTTCGCCGCGGAGACTCCTCAGCGGGCGCGCACCGCCCGCGCTTCGCGCATCTGGGTGGAGGGCACCCATGATGCCGAATTGGTGGAGAAGGTCTGGGGCGAGGACCTGCGGTCTGAAGGCATCGTCGTCGAGCCCCTGCACGGAGCTGATGATCTGGTGGCGGCCGTTCGCGCATTCCAGCCCGGCCCCGAGCGGCGGATCGGTGTGCTGCTCGATCATCTGGTGCCCGGCTCAAAGGAGTCGCGGATCGCGGCGGAGACAATGCAGCAGGCCGGAGCCGCGGGCAATGTACTGGTCCTGGGTCACCCCTATGTAGACGTCTGGCAGGCGGTGAAGCCCGAACGGGTGGGGCTGCGGGCCTGGCCGGAGGTCCCGCGAGGCACAGATATCAAGGTCGGAACCCTCCGGGCGCTGGGGCTGCCTGCGGCAAGCCAGCGGGACATCGCCCACGGGTGGAAACAGATTCTTGCCCGGGTGCGCAGCTATGCAGACCTCGAGCCGAGCCTGCTGGGCCGGGTAGAGGAGCTCATCGACTTCGTGACTGTCCCCTGATATTCGGGGCACCGACAGGAACACACCTGGCTCAGGTCAGCCGATATTAAGGTCGGCGATTTATCATTAGACCATTCGCCCCCGACCCCGAGAAGTCCAGGAAGGCAAGAGAAGCTCAGTGACGACACAGAACGGCAAACAGAGGGCCGCTGCCAGCGGTGCTCGACCCTCCGAGCCAGCACCCATGCTGAGCCGCGAGGAAGACACCCGCTGGGCGATGCTGTCGCACTTCGGCGCAGTCGCCGGCTGTATTCCCTCGCTGATCATCTACCTGCTGTTCCGGGAGCGCGGCCCGTTTACTGCTCAGGAGTCGAAAGAGGCGCTGAACTTCACCTTGCCGCTGACTGTGCTGGTTCTGCTCTGCTACGGCTTAGCGTTCATTCCAGCGATTGCAGCCATCGCTGGCATCGCCGGGGTGATCGTGTGGGCTTATATGGCGATCTCCGGTCTGATTGGCGGCACCGAGTGCAATAAGGGGCGGCCCTACCGTTATCCGGTGAACCTGCGCCTGGTGCGCTGAGCCACCGTTCTAGGCCACGCTCCACAGCAGGCCTGCGGCGATAATCGCTATGGTCCAGCTGACAAAGCTGCCCACCAGGAAGTACTCGGCTTTGTTGCCCTCTGCCCGGTCCTGGTGCATCTCTGGGAAACGGATGATCCCTTTGGCTGCGATCAGACCTGCCGCTACCGGGTAGGCTCCGGCGACCAGCAGGCCGGTCAGCGTGATTCTTTCCAGCGGGCCGATCCAGCGTCCGCCTTTGAGCTGGGGCTTGCGCACCAGCAGTTCGGACTCTGCCGCGCTGCGGCCATGTTTTTCCGCGCTCAGGGCCAGCCGCACCACAGCATTGGCGCTGACCACGTGGAACAGCGCCACCCCGGCAGCCAATGCGGCCAGCTCCGTGTCGAACCGGCCCACCGCAGGTACCGGCACCACCTCGCCGGCCGGTGCCACGGTGTCACCGAGAACGGTGAGCCCGCCGCAGAGCAGCACAAAGACCAGGACTTGTGGGGCGGTGCCCCGGACCGATCCGGTGGGTTGCCGGACGGAGATGGTGTGGAACCACAGCAGGGCCGGAATCCCGCACAGCGCCACCGCCCACCAGGGAATACCAGTCAGCAGGCCCGTGGCCAGCAGCACCAGAGCCGCCACTCCGCCCAGCGCTGCGATGGTGCCGAAGGTCCCTGTCTGCAGCAGGGAGCGCAGGATGTCGCCTAAGCCGATGATGACCAGGATTGCCGCCAACAGCAACACAGTGTGTCCTCCTTCCTTTCCCCGTTGATCAGGACAGCATTCTGAAACCCTCCAGGAGTGCTGCGGCTCCTGACTCCCGCAACAGCTTGGACACTGCCGGCTGGGAGACTCCGTGTTCGGCGGCGACGTGTTTCTGGCTCGCCCCCTGAGCCACACTCCGAGCATAGTCCCGGGCACGGACACTGAGTCCGTCCAGAAGCTGATCCCGGGTCAGCAGGTAGGCGTTGACGGTGACGTCCTGCTCGGGTGTCTCGCTGATGAACCAGCTGCGCAGGAAGGGGAACCGCCGCTGCTGCACGGTGACGGACTCGATGGCTTCCCGGGCGCGCCACCAGCCGGGCCCGTCCTCGATGCGCTCTGAGGTGCGGCTGGGCACGCTGCCCACCTCCCCCTGGCCCAGCCCGAAGCGCAGCAGCGGTCCCTGCTGCGGCAGCAGGCCGGCGAAGAGCGTGGCCCGCAGCGCGGCGTGGCGGGATGGGTAGAGGGCTTGGAACTCGTCGCCTACTGTGGCGTGGAAGTCCTGGACGGGGGGAGCTACCTTGGAGATGCGGGCCAGGGTGTCCTCCACCGCGCGCTGGACCTCGTACCGGTCCGGATGCTCCCGGGAGCCGATGACATCAGCGATGAGCGCCACGGGTACAGTCATGAAATAACCATATCAGGTTATATTTGACATATATAACCCTATAAGGTTGTTACGAGTGGGCGAGGCGGCGGGTCACCGCATCGGCCAGCAGCCGGCCGTTCAGCGTCAGCACCACGCGACCCAGCGGGAACTCCGCCGAGGGGCCCGCCGCGCCGGCCTCGGCCAGACCCTCCTGAACCAGCTGATGCACCTGCTCAGCGGTGATGGGGGCGGCCGCCCCCTGTCGGATCTGGGGCAGGGCGTTGAACTTCGCCACATCTAGCCCCTCGGCAATCCGCAGCCGCAGCATAAGGTGCTCCAAGACCTGGGCCTGCGCATCGAGCAGCTCCCGGCCGTGCCCCGGGGAGACGCCCTGCTGGACACGCTGCGCATAAGGTGCCGGATGTTTGACGTTCCACCATCGCATGCCTGCCAGATGCGAGTGCGCCCCCGGGCCCGCCCCCCACCAGTCCGTGTCCTGCCAGTAGTGCAGGTTGTGCTTGGACCGGGTGTGGGGTCCGCGGGAGAAGTTGGAGACCTCGTACCACTGGTAGCCGGCGGCGCTGAGCAGCTGGTCGGTGACCACGTACTTATCCGCCTGATCATCGGGATCGATATCCGCCAGCTCGCCGCGCCGGATCTTGGCGGCCATGGCCGTGCCGTCCTCCACAATCAGCGAGTATGCGCTGATGTGGTCCGGCTGCAGTTCCACAGCAGTCTCGAGACTGCGCTTCCAGTCCTGCAGCGACTCCCCCGGTGTGCCGTAGATGAGATCCAGCGAGGTCTGCAGTCCCGCCGCACGCGCCGCCGCGTGCGCGGCGGGCACGTTCTGCGGATCGTGGGTGCGGTCCAAGGTCTTCAGCACATGCGGCACAGCCGACTGCATGCCTATGCTCAGCCGGGTGAAACCCGCTTCGGCGAGCATCTGCGCTGATTCCGCGCTGACCGTGTCAGGGTTGGCCTCGGTGGTGACCTCAGCCCCGGCCGCGAAACCGAAAAGCTCCTGGGCCCGGCGGAGGATCAGCGCGAGGTCTTCGGCGGGCAGCAGTGTGGGGGTCCCGCCGCCGAAGAAGACGGTGGACAGGGCACGCTGTGGGGCCCCGGCGGCGTCGAGCGTGGTGCGCGCGAACTCCAGTTCGCCCACCACGGTCTCCGGGTAGGACTGTCGGGAGGCCCCTGGGCCCAGATCTGCGGCAGTGTAGGTGTTGAAGTCGCAGTATCCGCAGCGGACCGAGCAGAAGGGAATGTGCACGTAGAGCCCGAACGGCGTCTCCCCCCGCCCCGGCAGTGCGCGCCGCACCTCAGGGGGGAATCCGCCGTCGGCGGGCACCGGGTCACCCAGTGGCAGGGATGCCGGCATACGCCACCACGGTCACTTCTTGGCCTTCTCCTTGGCTTTGCCCTCGTCTGAGCTCAGCGCGGCGATGAACGCTTCCTGCGGCACCTCCACGGTGCCGACCATCTTCATCCGCTTCTTGCCCTCCTTCTGCTTCTCCAGCAGCTTGCGCTTGCGGCTGATGTCGCCGCCGTAGCACTTGGAGAGGACGTCCTTGCGGATGGCTCGGATGTTTTCGCGGGCGATGATGCGGGAGCCGATGGCGGCCTGGATGGGCACCTCGAACTGCTGACGCGGGATGAGGTCTTTGAGCTTGGAGGCCATCTTCACCCCGTAGGCGTAGGCGTGGTCCCGGTGGGTGATGGCGCTGAATGCGTCGACCCGGTCACCCTGGAGCAGGATCTCCACTTTGACCAGGTCAGCGGCTTGGTCGCCGGAGGCCTGCCAGTTCAGCGAGGCGTAACCTTTGGTGCGGGATTTCAGCTGGTCGAAGAAGTCGAAGACGATCTCCGCCAGGGGCATGGTGTAGCGTATCTCGACCCGCTCCTCGGAGAGGTAGTCCATCCCGTCCATGGAGCCGCGCCGGGCCTGGCACAGTTCCATCACCGCCCCGATGTACTCCGCGGGGACAATGATGGTGGCATCCACAATCGGTTCACGAATCTCGGCGATCTTCCCGTCGGGGAACTCTGAGGGGTTGGTCACCTCGTGCCGCTCCCCGGATTCGTCGGTGACCTGGTAGATGACGTTCGGGGCGGTGGAGATCAGGTCTAGGTTGTACTCCTGCTCCAGGCGCTCCCGGGTGATCTCCAAGTGCAGCAGCCCCAGGAATCCCACGCGGAAGCCGAAGCCCAGTGCGGTGGAGGTCTCGGGTTCAAAGTTCAGGGCGGCGTCGTTGAGCTGAAGCTTTTCCAGCGCTTCCCGCAGGACCGGGAAGTCCGAGCCGTCGAGCGGGAAGAGCCCGGAGAACACCATGGGCTTGGGCTCCTGATACCCGCCGATGATGGACTCGGCGGGCCGGGCCGCAGAGGTCACGGTGTCCCCGACCTTGGACTGCCGCACATCCTTCACCCCGGTGATGAGGTATCCGACCTCACCGACGCCGAGGCCGTCGGTGGCCTCCGGCTCGGGGCTGGAGACACCGATCTCCAACAGCTCATGGGTGGCTCCGGTGGACATCATCTTGATCTTCTCGCGGCGCCCGAGCTGACCGTCGGTGACCCGTACGAAGGTCACCACCCCCCGGTAGGTGTCGTAGACGGAGTCAAAGATCATCGCCCGCGCCGGGGCCTCGGCGTCTCCCTCGGGGGCGGGGACCTCCTCGACAATCCGGTCCAGCAAGTCCTCGACCCCTTCTCCGGTCTTGCCGGAGACCCGCAGGACCTCGGAGGAATCACAGCCGATCAGGTGGGCCAGCTCCTCGGCATACTTATCCGGCATGGCCGCCGGCAGGTCGATCTTGTTGAGCACTGGGATGATCGCCAGCTCGTGCTCCATTGCCAGGTAGAGGTTGGCCAGCGTCTGCGCTTCGATGCCCTGAGCGGCGTCGACCAACAGGATGGCACCTTCGCAGGCGGCCAAGGAGCGGGAGACCTCGTAGCTGAAGTCCACATGCCCGGGGGTGTCGATCATGTGGAAGGCGTAGGTCTGTCCCTGGCAGTCCCAGGGCATGCGCACTGCCTGGGACTTGATGGTGATCCCGCGTTCGCGCTCGATGTCCATCCGGTCCAGGTACTGGGCCTTCATCTGGCGGGGTTCAACGACCCCGGTAAGCTGCAGCATCCGGTCGGCGAGGGTGGATTTGCCGTGGTCGATATGCGCGATGATGCAGAAGTTGCGGATCGCGCGGGGGGAGGTCTGAGCGGGCACCAGTGGTGTGCTGGCCTTCGGACTCACGTGTTCAATCCGTCCTTCGCGTAGGGGTCAGTCCATCATAAAGCTAAGGCCCCGCACGGTTTCACGTGCGAGGCCCCGGCTGAAGTGTCGGTTCAGACCGACTGCACCAGGTGCGCGATGCCGGACTTCCGGTTAGCGGCCTGGTTCTTGTGGATGACACCTTTGGAGACCGCCTTGTCCAGCTTGCGGCTGGCCTCCCGGTTGGCGATGACTGCGGCGTCCTTGTCACCAGCGTCGACGGCAGTGCGGACCTTCTTGATAGCGGTCTTGATGTCGGACTTGACCGCCTGGTTGCGCTGACGGCGCTTTTCGTTGGTGATGACGCGCTTCTTCTGCGACTTGATGTTTGCCACGGGTGAATTCCTTAAGGTTCTTGTGCTTATTCTGGCGAGCACTGTCCTGACGCCCCCAGTGGGGGCGCGGCGACGACGGAAGTTTTCAGTGGTGTGGGGCACCTTGGCGATCCACGCTGGGCTCTTCAGGTAGAGGGGCCCATGAGCTCAGCGTGCTGTTTGCCGTCGCCGGACAGCGCAGGGGCCATCATCGACCCCGGACACTAGCACCATATCTTAGCAGACTGGCACCTCAGGCGACTCATTGGGACAGCTGATCGGTGATGCGGGAGATGGCCTTCTCCACGGCGTACTCCGGGGTTCTGGAGACACCTTTGACCTCCGCATCAGCCTGCGCCACCGCCTCCACCGCCTCAGCGGCCTGCCGTGGGCCCCATCGGCGGGCGGCCTCGGCAGCCTGTTTCAGTTGCCAGGGCGCCAGCTTCAGAGTCTGAGCCAACTCGGCCTGCGAGCCGCGGTGGTCCACCAGGGCTGCGACCTGCCGCGCCTTCATAGCCAGCGCGGCGGTGACCGCGACCGGTGACACCCCGGTGGCGATCGCGTGCCGGTACAGCCGCAAGGCGGACTCTCCCCGCCCCGCGAACGTGGCGTCAGCGACCTTGAAGGCTGAGGCCTCCACACGGCCTCCGAAGTACTTGTCGACGTGCTCCGCGGTGATCTCCGCCGGAACATCGCGCATCAGCTGCTGGCACGCGCTGCCCAGATCCGACAGCGTGGAACCGGCTGCGGAGACCAGTGCGCGGGCGGCGTCCGGATGGATCACCCGCTGTGCGGCGCGGAACTCTTGGCGGACGAAGTCGAGTTTGTCATTGTCGCTCTTCACGGTGGAGCAGTCGACGACGACGCCCCGGGCGCTGAGCGCATCCACCAGCTTCTTGCCCCGGTTGCCGCCGCTGTGCCGGCACACCAGGGTGACCTCGGGGTCGGCCGGCTCGTCCAGGAAGCGGAGCATGTCTTCGAGGAAGATCTCGTTCATCTGGGCCAGATCCTCGGCCACAATCAGCCGCGGCTCTCCGAAAAGTGAGGGCGAAGCCAAGGTGGTCAGCTCTCCGCGAGTGGCCTCGGCGGCGTCGAACCGGGTGTATTCCAGGTCTGGGTGGCGGGCTTTCAGCACCGCACGGACCCGGTCCAGAGCGCGGGTGGCCACATAGTCCTCTGGGCCCTTCAACAGCATCAGCGCAGCCGGTTCCACGGTGCGGAAGTCCGCTTCCGGTGCGCGGCGGGATGATCGGGGCGGCATAGTGGGATCCTATCGGGACGAACCGGACCGGGAGGTCTACCCGGCCTGGTCCTGGCGGAGTTCGCGGACAGCGCTGAGCACCTCGGCGAGGTCACGGGAAGTGGAGAACTCAGCCGCGACCCTCCGGTGCAGGCGCAGCTGGTCATCGAGGATCCAGGTCTCCCGGCGCGGGCAGCCCTTCTGCGCGTCGAAGGCGCCATAGGCCTCTGCCGCGGCGCCATGGGGCCAGAAGTCACTGAGCAGGTCGAACTCCACCCCACCGAGCTCGTCGGCATAGGCGCGCAGGGTGTGGATGCTGTCGCAGGAAATGGCGCACACGCGCAGGCCCAGGGCGGTGATCTCGGACCAGCGGCTGTTCAGCTCGGCCAGTTCGGCGCTGCAGACGCGGCTGAAGGCGAAGGGGTAAAACATCAGCACGCTGGGCCTCCCGCGCAGCTGGGCCAGGTCCACGGTCTCGCCGTGCTGATTGCGCAGCAGGAAGTGCGGTGCCGGCGCGCCCGGGTGCAGGGTGGGTGTCGCGGACTTCACCGCAGCCGCGCCTAGGACCAGGTCTTGCGGTGGACCAAGCGGCTGGCCGCCCAGTCGGAACTGACACCGGCGGAGGAGGTCACGTGGAGTCCTGCATCAGTCGCGGCATCTTGGATCTCCACCGGTGGCACGTATCCGGTGCGGCCGGAGCGTGGGGTCATCAGCCACACTGCACCCCCCTCATCCAGGGTGGTCAGTGCGTCGAGCAGCGCATCGGTGAGGTCCTCCTCACCGGAGCGGAACCACAGCAGGACCGCGTCCACGACCTCCTGCTCATCCTCATCGAGCAGCGGCTCATCGAGCAGCTCATCCAGCGCGTCCCGAAGGGCATCGTCGACGTCGCTGTCGGCACCTATCTCCTGTACCAGGGCATCGGACCGCAGCCCGAGCTCCTCCAGCAGCGTCTTGTTGTCGACAACATTCGTGGCGGCATCATTGTTCAGTCCCACAACCCCAACGTTACGCGGGTTTCCCCCCGGGCGGAAAGTGCGACACATTGTTAAACGGTAGAGTTGCATCGCACACTGGGTCTGTCCGCCACCCACGCGGCACGGATCGCCCTCTCGAAACACGGCTCTGCCACCGCGGGGCCCGTACTACAACGTCAGAAAGGTGCCCACTGTGAGCGCTGGCGAGGAGACATCCCACATTCGAAGCGGCCTGATCGACCAGCTTCCGGACATGGACCCAGAAGAGACCGGTGAATGGATCGAGTCATTGGACCAGCTGGTCGAGGCTCATGGCACCGAGCGGGCCGAGTACATCATCCGTGCGCTGCTGCAGCGTGCCGGTGCTAAGTCCATCGGCGTACCGATGGTCACCACCACTGACTACGTCAACACCATCCCGGTGGATCAGGAGCCGGAATTCCCCGGTGACGAGGACATGGAGCGGAAGTACCGCAGGCTGCTGCGCTGGAATGCTGCGGTGATGGTGCACCGGGCGCAGCGGGAGGACATCTCGGTCGGTGGCCACATCTCCAGCTACGCCGGCGTCGCCACGCTCTACGAGGTCGGTCACAACCACTTCTTCCGCGGTGCTGACCATCCCGGCGGCGGCGATCAGATCTTCTTCCAGGGACACTCCTCCCCCGGCAACTATGCCCGCGCCTTCCTGGAGGGGCGGCTGACCGAGGAGCACCTGGACGGTTTCCGCCAGGAGGTCTCCAAGGCTCCCTACGGGATCAGCTCCTACCCGCACCCGCGGCTCATGCCCGAATTTTGGCAGTTCCCCACTGTCTCCATGGGTCTGGGCCCGATGAATGCGATCTATCAGGCGCAGTTCAACCGGTATCTGCACAACCGTGGAATCCGGGACACCTCGGAGCAGAATGTGTGGGCGTTCCTGGGCGACGGCGAGATGGACGAACCGGAATCCCGTGGGCTGCTCCAACTTGCCGCCAATGAGAAGCTGGACAACCTGCACTTCGTCATCAACTGCAACCTGCAGCGGCTGGACGGGCCGGTGCGCGGCAACGGCAAGATCGTCCAGGAGCTGGAAGCCTTCTTCCGCGGGGCCGGCTGGAACGTCATCAAGGTCCTCTGGGGCCGTGAATGGGACCACCTGCTGGATCAGGATCAGAGTGGGGAGCTGGTCCAGATCATGAACGAAACCCTGGACGGCGACTATCAGACCTACAAGGCCGAGTCCGGTGCCTTTGTGCGGGAGCACTTCTTCGGCCGCTCGGCCAAGACCAAAGAGATGGTCGCCAACATGTCCGATGATGAGATCTGGGGTCTCAAGCGCGGAGGCCACGACTACAAGAAGGTCTACGCCGCCTATAAGGCCGCTGTGGAGACTCAGGGCAAACCGACCGTCATCCTCGCCCAGACCATCAAAGGCTACGGGCTGGGTCCGAGCTTCGAGGGCCGCAACGCGACCCACCAGATGAAGAAGCTCACCGTGGACGACCTCAAGCGCTTCCGCGACACCCTGCGCATCCCGGTCACCGACGAGCAGATTGAAGCTGATCCCTACCAGGTGCCCTACTACCACCCAGGGGAGGACTCCGACGAGATCGGCTACATGCGCAAGCGCCGCGAGCAGCTTGGCGGGGCCCTGCCGGAGCGTCGAGTGCGGACCAACACCCTTCAGCTGCCCGGCGACAAGGCCTATGCCGGGGCCAAGAAGGGCTCCGGCAAGCAGCAGGCGGCCACCACTATGGCGTTCGTCCGGCTGCTGAAGGACCTGATGCGTGAGAAGAACTTCGGCGACCGCATCGTCCCGATCGTGCCCGATGAGGCCCGGACCTTCGGGATGGACTCCTTCTTCCCCACCGCCAAGATCTACAACCCCAAGGGTCAGAACTACCTGTCGGTGGACCGGGAGCTGATGCTGGCGTACAAGGAGTCAGCGCAGGGCCAGCTGCTGCATCCCGGGATCAACGAGGCCGGAGCCACCGCCGCATTCACCGCGGCAGGAACCAGCTACGCCACGCACGGCGAGGCGATGATTCCCTTCTACATCTTCTACTCCATGTTCGGTTTCCAGCGCACCGGGGACTCCTTCTGGGCCGCGGCGGATCAGATGGCTCGCGGGTTCATCATCGGAGCCACCGCCGGGCGCACCACGCTGACCGGTGAGGGCCTGCAGCACGCTGACGGGCACTCCCCCATCCTGGCCAGCACCAACCCGGCAGTGAAGCACTTTGACCCGGCCTTCGGCTACGAGATCGCCCACATTGTGCAGAACGGCCTCTATGAGATGTATGGCGATCACGACGGCGATCACAACATCATGTACTACATCACCGTCTACAACGAGCCCGTCACGCACCTGCCGGAGCCTGAGGACCTGGACATTGAGGGCGTCAAGCGCGGGATCTACAAGCTGAAGGCCTCGGAGCTGAGCGCTGAGTCAGGCGCGGACAATAAGGCCCAGCTGTTGGCCTCCGGAGTCTCAGTGCCCTGGGCGCTGGAAGCCCAGCGGCTTCTGGCCGAGGACTGGTCGGTCTCGGCTGATGTGTGGTCGGTGACCAGCTGGAATGAGCTGCGCCGCCAAGCGCTGCAGGTGGAGCAGGAGACCATGATGGACCCGGAGCGGGAGCCGGAGGTTCCCTTCGTCGCCCAGCAGCTGGAAGGCGCCGAGGGTCCGATCATCGCCTCCACGGACTACACCGCCGCGGTGCCGGACCAGATCCGTCAGTTCGTGCCCAACGCCTTCGCCAGCCTCGGTGCTGACGGCTTCGGGTTCTCCGACACGCGGGCAGCAGCGCGCCGGCACTTCAAGATCGATGCCCACTCCATGGTGGTGCGTGCCCTGCAGATGCTGGGCAAGACCTCTGAGGCGGAGCAGGCCATGAAGCAGTACCAGCTGGCTGACCCCAAGGCGGGAACCTCCGGGACTGCCGGAGGAGACGCCTAGGCTTCTGGTTGTAGACACCCCACAACCTAGGGTGTGAAGATATGAGTCTCGACACCGGGCAGCTGCCCAAAACAGTGCACGTCTCCGAGGAGGCGCTGGAAGTCCTGCGCAGCAACATCGGGCAGCTCATCACGGAGGTGGGCCAGCAGCTGGAGTCCAGGCTGCCCTGGTACAACCAGCTCTCCACCGAGGAGCGCGCCTCGCTGCGGCTGATCGCCCAGCGTGGCATCGCCGGACTGGCCAATTGGCTGCGGGACCCCGCCGCCCGCTCCCTGCCGCTGGTCAACGAGCTGCTGGGGCCCGCACCGACCGATCTGATGCGCACCATCAGCCTGCAGCGCGCCCTGCAGCTGATCCGCACCATTGTTGACGCGGTGGAGGACCGGCTGCCGGGCCTGATGCCTGAGCCGGACCAGCCCCCCATGCTGGAGGCGGTGCTGCGGTACTCCCGCGAGGTCGCCTTCGCCATTGCTGATGTCTACGCCCGCGCAGCCGAGTCCCGGGGCGCCTGGGACTCCAGGCTGGAGGCGCTGCTGGTGGACGCGGTGCTGCGCGCAGAGCCTGCCGAGCAGATCGCCTCTCGAGCCGCAGCGGTGGGCTGGCAGTCTGGGGCCGGCGTCGTCGTGGTAGTGGGTTCCGCCCCCGAGCAGGCGGATGCGGTGTTCCTGTCCCATCTGCGCCGCCAATGCGTGCGCTTCGCCGCTGACGCTGTGGTGGGTGTCCAGGGCGATCGCCTGATCCTGCTGTTGGGCGGAGTCAGCAGCGTGGAACAGGGCTTGAGCCGCATTCTGCCGCACTTCGGCGAAGGGCCTGTGGTCTACTCCGAGCACGAGGGTCCGATCGCTCAGGCTGCCCGCTGCGCCCAGTCCGCGTTCGCCGGCTGCTCGGCAGCCCCAGCGTGGAGTCGCACCCCCCGGCCGGCGGCGGCCGAGGAGCTGCTGCCAGAGCGCGCACTGGCCGGGGACCCGCACGCGAAGGAGGCTCTGACTTCCGGGATCTGCACCCCGCTGGAGGCAGCGGGGCACGGCCTGCTGGAGACGGTCGACGCCTATGTCAACGGCGGACACTCGCTGGAGGCGACCGCCCGGGAGCTGTTCGTGCACACCAACACCGTCCGGTACCGGCTCAAACGCATCACCGAGGTCACCGGCTGGGACCCCATGGAACCGCGGGATGCCTATGTGCTGCACACGGCGCTGTCCCTGGGCCGCCTGTGAGGAAGAACCGCAGGTCCGGACCGTTGTAGGGTACCTACAAGTTCATGCTGGCGATCTCGTCTGCCGGAATGGGGGCATGAGAGCCCCGGTGATGGAAAGGTGTACCGTGTGCTAGCTATTGTGTGCCCGGGCCAAGGTTCCCAGACTCCGGGGGTTCTGACCCCCTGGTTGGAGAACGACGACGCCGCCTCGGCGCGGCTTGCTGATTACTCTGAGTACGCAGGAACTGACTTACGTGCCCACGGCACCACCTCCGATGAGGAGACCCTACGCAATACCGCAGTGGCGCAGCCGCTGATTGTGGCCTGCTCGCTGCTCAGCGCTCATGCGCTGGGACTGACTCCAGAGCGGCTGGCTGAGCTGGGCGAGAAGGTCCTGGTCTCAGGCCACTCCGTGGGTGAGATCCCCGCCGCCGCCTTAGCCGGAGCCCTCACTGACCAGCAGGCACTGGAGCTGATCGCAGTGCGCGCCGCCGCCATGGCTGAGGCCGCCGCTGCAGAGCCCACCGGGATGGCCGCGGTTCTCGGCGGCGCCGAGGACGAGGTGCTCCACGCCATCGACGCCGCCGGGCTGACCCCGGCGAACATCAACGGGGCGGGGCAAATTGTGGCAGCCGGAGCCCAAACAGGTATTGACCAGCTCTGCGCCAATCCCCCGGCGCGGGCTCGGACCATCCCGCTGAAAGTGGCCGGAGCCTTCCACACTCACTACATGGCACCGGCCCAGCAGGCATTGGCCGCCGCTTCCGCCGCCAGCCACACCGCTGATGCCGCCGTGCCGCTGCTGTCCAACCGGGACGGCGCGGCTGTGCGCTCAGGTTCAGAGATTATGGACCGCATCGTGGACCAGGTCACTCGCCCGGTGTGCTGGGACGCTTGCATGGACTCCATGCGGGCCGCCGGGGTCACCGGGATCCTGGAGCTGCTTCCCGGCGGGACGCTCACCGGGCTGGCCAAGCGCGGGCTCAAAGGCACCAAGACCTTCGCCGTGAAGTCCCCCGAGGACCTCAGCGCCGCCGCTGATTTCATCGCAGAACACACCGCCTGAAGCCCCCGACTGAAGAGACTCGCCGTGACCGTGACCCTGAACCCCACCATCGCCGCTGAGGCCACCGCCGTGCTTGGCCTGGGCGTCTACCGCCCCTCCCTGGTGGTGGACAACGAGCAGATCTGCCAGTGGATCGACTCCTCCGACGAATGGATCCGCCAGCGCACCGGCATTGTCACCCGGCGCCGGGCGCCGGCGGATGTCTCTGTGGTGGACATGGCTGAAGCCGCTGCCGCTGAGGCACTGCAAGACGCAGGAATCGATGGCTCACAGGTGGATTCGGTGATCGTTTCCACGGTGACGCACCCCTTCATGACGCCCTCTGCCGCGGCAGACCTCGCCCACCGCATCGGGGCCACCCCTGCGGCGGCCTTCGACATCTCCGCGGCGTGCGCCGGTTACTGCTACGGAGTCGCTCAGGCTGACGCCCTGGTCCGTTCCGGGCACGCGGAGCATGTGCTGGTGGTGGGCGTGGAGAAGCTCTCCGACATCATCGACAACCATGAGCGGACTATCAGCTTCCTGCTCGGTGATGGGGCTGGCGCGGTCGTCGTCGGACCCTCCTCCACTCCGGGAATCGCGGCCTCCGTGATCGGCTCCAATGGGGAGAAGTGGGGGGCGGTGTCCATGGACAGCTCGCTGCTGAGACTGCGGGACGCGCTCTTTGACGCCCATACCTCTGGAGATGCTACGGCGCTGTTGGACCGGGAGCAGCGCCTGTGGCCGACGTTGCGCCAGGACGGGCAGACCGTGTTCCGCTGGGCCGTGTGGGAGATGGCGAAAGTCGCCGCTGAAGCCCTCGAGAAGGCCGGGGTCTCCGCCGATGACCTCGCGGCGTTTGTCCCTCATCAAGCGAATATCCGCATCATTGACGAGCTGGCCAAACAGCTCAAGCTGCCTGAGCATGTGCTGGTGGGGCGCGACATCGTCGACGCCGGCAACACCTCAGCGGCCTCGATCCCGCTGGCGCTGCACCGGCTGCGGGCTGAGAATCCCGACATTTCCGGGGGTCTGGCCCTGCAGATCGGTTTCGGCGCGGGCCTGGTCTACGGCGCACAAGTGATCCGTATCCCGTAAGTTAGACACGCACGTTTTTTGCACACCCGACCCAACACAGATGAGAGGAGCCCCTAGTGGCTGACAAGAACGCAATCCTTGCCGGACTGGCTGAGATCGTGGAGGAGGAGACCGGCGTCGAGACCGAGGAAGTCCAGCTGGACAAGTCCTTCACCGAGGATCTGGATATCGACTCCATCTCGATGATGACCATTGTGGTCAACGCCGAAGAGAAGTTCGACGTGAAGATTCCCGACGAGGAGGTCAAGAACCTGGCCACCGTCGGTGACGCGGTGGACTACATCGCCAACGCTGCCGGCTGATTCCTCCGCGTCTCGCCAGTCGCAGGGTGTGGGGGTTGCCAACCAGCCCCCACACCCCTCACTTCAACGCCCGTGGCAGCCTCAGCCACCGGGCAGACCGCTCCATCCTCAGCAGGTAGGAAAGTTCCATGTCGAAACGTCTCGTTATCACCGGACTCGGTGCCACCACTCCCCTGGGCGGTGATGTGAAAAGCACCTGGGATGCCGCTCTGGCCGGAACTCCCGGCGCGAAGACACTTGAGCACGACTGGGTCGAGCAGTACCAACTGCCGGTGACGTTCGCCGCTGAGGTGGCGGTGGAGCCGGCAGAGGTGCTTTCCCGGCCGGAGACCCGGCGGATGGACCGCTCCACGCAGCTGGGCATGATCGCCGCCCGTGAGGCGTGGGCCGATGCTGGCCTGACTGATGTTGAGCTCGACGGCGAACGCCTCGGGGTCAGCTTCGCCACCGGGATCGGTGGGGTCTGGACGCTGCTGGACTCCTGGGACACCCTGCGGGAGAAGGGTCCGCGTCGGGTGCTGCCCATGACTGTGCCGATGCTGATGCCGAACGGGGCCTCCGGGGCGATCAGCCTGGCCTTTGGCGCCAAGGCAGGAGCCCGCACAGCCGTCTCCGCCTGCGCCTCCGGGGTGGAGGCCCTGATCATGGCCATGGACATGCTTCGTGCAGGTGATGTGGACGTGGTTCTTGCCGGCGGCACCGAGGCCGCCATCCACCCGCTGCCGTTGGCCGCCTTCGCAAACATGCAGGCGCTCTCCCGCCGCAATGATGACCCCGCGGCGGCCTCCCGGCCCTATGATGTAGACCGCGACGGGTTTGTGATGGGTGAGGGTGCCGGTGCCCTGGTGATTGAGACCCAGGAGCACGCTGAGGCCCGCGGCGCCACCGTGTACGCCGAGTTGGCGGGCGGGGCCGTCACCTCTGATGCTCACCACTTGACGGCCCCCGATCCGGAGGGGTTGGGTGCCACGCGCGCACTTCGCCGGGCACTGGCCTCGGCTGACGCTGCGGAGGGTGACGTGACTCACGTCAACGCCCACGCCACCTCCACTCCGCTGGGCGATGTTCCGGAGTACACCGCCATGAAGTCTGTCTTCGGCTCTCATCTGGATTCGGTGTGCGTTTCCGCCACCAAGTCACAGACCGGCCATCTGCTCGGCGCCGCTGGCGCCGTGGAGTCCGTCTTCACCGTGAAGGCACTGGCAGATCGCAAAGCTCCGGTCACCATCAACCTGGAGAACCAGGATCCGCAGATCCCGCTGGATGTGGTCGCCGGCAGCCCCCGTGAACTGGGCAGCGGTCCGCAGGTTGGCATCTGTTCAAGCTTCGGCTTCGGCGGGCACAACGCTGTGGCCGCTTTCCGCAGCGTCTGAGTACGCAGCCGCAGGGGTGCCCGGGGCTCCTCGACGAGGGCTCCGGCCCTCAGAATGGTGTGGTGAGGGTCAGACGGCGTGGCTGAGCCAGCGCACCGGTGCTCCCTCAGCTGCATGCCGGAAGGGTTCGAGCTCCTCATCCCAGGCCTCGCCGAGCGCCAGTGAGAGCTCCTGGTACATCACTGTGGGGTCGCCGACCCCCAATTCGTAGGCGTACCGGATCCGGTCTTCGGAAACCATGATGTTCCCGGCGGTGTCGACGGTGGCGTGGAAGATGCCCAGTTCGGGGGTGTGCGACCAGCGGGAGCCGTCGCAGCCGGCGGATGGCTCCTCGGTCACTTCGAAACGCAGATGCCCCAGGGAGCGCAGTGCTGAGGCGAGCTTGGCGCCCAGGCCCTGCCTGCCCTGCCACGTCAGCTCGGCACGCTGAGTTCCGGGTGCGGCAGGCTGTTCAACCCACGCAAAATTGACCCGGGCATCCACAACGGACGCTACTGCCCATTCAACGTGAGGGCAGAGCGCGCTGGGCGCCGAGTGGATGTGCAGGACACCCCTGGCTACATAATCCGACATTTCCAACCTCCACATGTGCATCTCGGTACGTCTTCCCCAACGACCGGGAGTGCGTGTGCTGTGAAGGCACGTCTGTGACATCTTAACAGGTATGCGCCGTTTGCGGCACCGCTGGCGGTAAGTAAATCCGGTGGGTGTCGCTCAGGCGCGGGGGTGGGCCTGAGCGTACGCTTGGGTGAGGCGATCCACCGAGATGTGGGTGTAGACCTGGGTGGTGGACAGGGACGCGTGTCCGAGCATTTCTTGCACTGTGCGCAGGTCAGCCCCACCGTCGAGGAGGTGAGTCGCCGCGCTGTGACGCAGCGAGTGCGGGCCCCGCGCGGCGGTGGTTCCCAGGGCGGCAAGGCTCTCGTCGACCACCCGGCGGACCACTCGCACGTCGATGCGCGCCCCCCGCTGGCCGAGGAATAGTGCTGGGCCACTGTCGGGGCGGCTCAGGATCTTCCGCGCCTGCTGGATCCATCTGTGCAGTGCCTTCTCTGCGGGGCGGCCGAAGGGGACCATTCTCTCTTTGCGGCCTTTCCCCAGGACGCGCAGCATGCGGCGGTGGGTTTCCACCGAGGTCAGGTCTAGGCTTGTCAGCTCGGAGACCCGGATCCCGGTGGCGTAGAGCACCTCAATGATAGCTTCATTGCGCACTGCCACGGCCCAGCCGGTGGGGTCAGCCTCCCGGAGGTGCTCGTAGGCTTCTCTGAGGTGCTGCGCGGAAGCAGTCAGCTCCTGGACGTGCGTGGCTTGGAGCACCTCGGGTAGGTGCTGGCTGCGCGGAGCGGACCGGAGCCGCACGGCGGGGTCCTCCTTGAGATGCCCGCGCTTATGGGCCCATCCGGTGAAAGCTCGCACAGAGGCGGTCTTCCGGTTCAGCGTGCTGCGGGCCAGTCCGGCAGCGTGCAGTTCGGCCAGCCAGGTTCGTAGTGAGGCCAGTTGGAGCTTCGCCAGCCCGCCTGCGTGTGCGCTGAGCTGCAGAAGATCACTGGCATAGCCCCGCACAGTGTGTTCGGACAACCGCCGCTGGTGACGCAGATGAGCCACGAACTCCTCCAGCAGCGGATCCGTTGGTTCCTCCATACTGCGAAGTCTAGGCACACTCTGGGCCGGAGTCTGCCCAGCGCGCCGGTGCGCCAAGCCGAGGGCACCTCTGGAGGCTCACCCACTTACCCTGAGGACTGCGGCGCGGGGTGATATCCCGCCCGTCCCCACCCAGCAGTGGTGCGGCGGACCAGCTTCTTCCGCTCCAGCCGGGTCAGGGCGCCGAAGATGTGCGGAATCGGAAGGCCAGCGACCTCGGAGAGACGGCTTGGGGTGGTGGCGCTGCGGACCGGAAGTGCGTCATAGATCCGGCGGTCGATGTCACCCAGGCCGTCGGTGGCAGACTCGCCCAGGGGCTTGGAGGCGCCCTCCGGTGCGGGGTGGCCGTCGGGTGCCGCGAGCACCCCCGCAGCGTCTGCTGCCACCAGCTCCATCACATCTGCGGCGTCGGTGACCAGCTGGGCCGGGGTATGGCGCAGCAGCCGGTGGCATCCGGCGGAGCTGGCGGAGTGCACACTGCCGGGAACTGCGCCTACCGGCCGGCCGATGTCCATGGCGTGATGTGCGGTCGACAGCGCGCCGGAGCGCCATCGTGCTTCGACCACTACCGTCGCCGCAGCAAGCGCCGCGATGAGCCGATTGCGTTGCAGGAACCTGTGCCGGGTCGGCGCTGAGCCGGGAGCCATTTCGCTGAAGATGATGCCGCGGTCCATGACGGCGTGCAACAGCCGTTCGTTTCCAGCCGGGTAGAGCCTGTCGACGCCTCCGGCGAGCACTGCCACGGCCGGCCTCTGCTCCTCATCAGCTCCCTCCAACGACCCACGGTGTGCCGCGGCGTCGATCCCGTATGCCCCGCCGGAGACGACACTGACGCCATGGGCAGCCAGTTGCCGCGCAGTCTCCCAGGCCACCTGTGCCCCATAGTCAGTCATCTCCCGCGAACCCACCACAGCCACGCTGCGCGCCGGGTGGGGCAGACGTGCTGGCGCTTCAATGTACGGGTCGGACTCCCCTGGGGCGACTCTGAACCACAGCGCCACCGGCTGGGCGGCTCCCAGATCGTGGAGCTGCCGGGGCCAAGCCGCGTCCTCGGGAATGAGGAGTCCGCCGCCCCGGCGGCGCAGGGAGTCCAGCATGCGCCTGTGCCCCGTCTGGCCACGCCGGGTGCGCCACCTCTCCAGCGCCGGGGCCAGTTTCCGCTGGCGCGCGGTGAGCCCGGCCGTCTCGGCTGCTTCACCCACCTGCTGCTGGACACGGTCGCTGGGCCCAGTCCCGGAGCGGATAAGATCCAGCGCAGGCTCAGCTCCCAGGGCGCTGACCGTCAGGGAGCCCAGCAGGTCCCCTGGCTCGATGAGCCGGCTGAGGTCCGCCCGTGCCTGCCTGATGCTCTCGGGTGCCCATGCCGGGGTGTCATCCATGAGGTGGATCTCCTTTTCGGTCAATGCCGGGCGGCGGCGTGGCGCAGGTGCATGGCGATGTCGATGTCGTCCTGGTCTGGGTGGTCCTTGAGCGCGATGTCCGCGACAGTCCAAGCCAGCCGGAGCACTCGAACATAGCCGCGTAATGAGAGTTGGGCCCGGTCCAGACTCGCATCCAATGCGCGGAGGCAGCGGCGTGGCAGCCGCAGCTCGTGGGACAGAAGGTTCAGCGGGGCTTCACTGTTCAGCCCCAGGCCGTATCGGCTCAGTCGCTGCTGTTGGCGGTGGCGGGCCTGCTGGACTCTGTGCGCCACCGCCGCCGAGGACTCTCCTGGGTCCGCCAGCGCCAGCGCTGCCGAGTGGGGGCGGTCAACCTGAACCTGAAGGTCAATCCGGTCCAGCAGTGGCCCGGAGAGCCGACTGAGGTAGTTCCTGCGCTGCGCCACCGAGCAGATGCACTGTCTGCCGTTGCCCACGTTCATCCCGCAGGGGCATGGGTTGGCCGCCAGCACGAGCTGGAACCGGGCGGGATAGGTGACTTGTCCCGCTGAGCGGTGCAGGGTGATGGTCCCGGTCTCCAGCGGTTGGCGCAGCGAATCCAGGACGTGCCGGTGAAACTCGGGTGTCTCATCCAGGAACAGCACCCCGAGGTGAGCCCGGGTGGCGGCTCCAGGTCCTGGGATCCGGTTTCCTCCGCCGAGTATTGACGCTGCAGTGGCGCTGTGGTGAGGTGACTCGAACGGCCGGCACCTCTGCAGCCGGGTCACACTGCTTGCCCCGGAACTGATCGAGGCGATCGCTGTGGCGACCATGGACTCGTCTTGGTCCAAGGGCGGGAGGATGGAGGGCAGCCGTTCGGCGAGCATCGTCTTCCCTGCTCCGGGGGCGCCCATCAGCAGCATATGGTGACCACCGGCGGCGGCGATCTCCAGTGCGAAACGGGCTTCCTGTTGGCCGCGGACGTCGGCGAGGTCCTGGCTGTACTCCGCCGGCGGAGCCACTGTGGTGTCAGCGCCGCCCGTGCGCTGCTCCACGACCTCCTCGCTGGGGCGCAGGATACGTGCGGCCTTAGGGGTACGGAAGTGGTGGGCCATTGGCAGCACGTGTGACGCCGACAGTACCTCCACGCCGGGCACCAGTGCCGCTTCCGCGGCGTTCTCCGCTGAGACGACGACGGTGCGCGCGCCATCTGCGGCGGCGGCCGCCACGGCAGGCAGGACACCATTGACCGGCCGGAGTCTGCCGTCGAGGCCGAGCTCGGCCAAGAAAATGACCTCGGCGGTGCCACGCATATACCCGTCGGCTGCCCAGGCGCTCATCAGGATGGCCAGATCAAGTCCGGATCCGGACTTCGGCAGAGAGGCCGGGAAGAGGTTAACGGTGAGCCGCCGGCGGGGCAGGTCCAGCCCGGTATTTTTCGCTGCCGACCGAATGCGGTCCTGGCTCTCCCGCAGAGCCGCATCCGGTAAGCCCAGCAGCACGAAAGCCGGCAGGGTCTGACCGATATCGGCTTCCACTTCGATCACCCGGCCCTCCATACCGATCAGTACCACTGATCGTGCCCGCCCCATCGTCATGGGAGGTCCTTCAGATGCTCGACTTCAGCCGAGGCGGCATGCGCGGCGGACGTATGCGGCAGCATCACCGCAATCACATCAATGCGGCTGCGGGTGGGACGCAGCTGCGACTGCGACGCGTATTCCAGCAGCAGCCGCTGCAGGCGGCGAAGCTTCTGCTCGGAGACCGCCTCAAAGGGGTGCCCATAGCCGAGGCCCCTCCGGGTCTTGACCTCTACGGCCACCAGATCGGAGCCATCGAGGGTGATGAGGTCGAGCTCGCCGGTGGTGGTGCGCCAGCGCCGCTCCAGGATGCGATGACCGCTCTGAAGCAGGTACTCGGCAGCCTTGTCCTCCCCCAGCAGCCCCGTACGATCCTTGCTGCGCATACCCCGCTCCTTTCACTGGTCTGTGCGAAACAGACTGCGCGAAGCGACGTTTCCACCCCACCGGGTGACGCCCGGCTGTGGATACGCCCGGCGCGTCAAACGCCCGGGCGCAAAGTGTGGAGAACCAACAGTCCTCCCCGTGACCGGAGGTGCTGGGGCTGAGCACATTGGAAAATTCATACACAGGCAATTTGTCCCGTAGCCTGCGATCATTAGACTCAGCAGAATTGCGGATCGACTCGTATACGCCGACATTCTGAGTTCGTCTGGCAGTACCGGCTTCAACACCAGCAGCTTGATCAAGGTCTTCAGCTCCTGCGAATTTAGCGACCTGTAAACATTGCGGTGGGCCCAAGAATCCTCGGTAATTGGGCTCCGGCCAGTCGATAATTCCAGCAACTACACCGTATTGAAACGCTACTGACCGAGCCCGGTACTATTTCGGGCTAGGTGGGTAACAGACCTTAGCTGCGAAAGCAGTCCCGGCCGTGCGAGTTTGAACGTGCGTTCCGGAAGGCCGAAGCGCTAGGTCAAATAGCAGAGGTCTGAGTGTCCCCCAGTGGAAATTGCTACGTGACGTTCAATGGTTACGCCACACTGGTGTCCGCTTCTCTAAGAATGCGCCCATGCCCTCCTGGGCGTCGTCAGCCAGGGCATTGGTGGCCATCACCTCAGCCATCTCCGCATAAGCCTCCGGTTGGGGAAGGTCTGCTTGTTTGTAGAACGCTTGTTTACCGACCCTAAGCGTCATTGAACTGGCGGCAGAAACCTGTTTTCCGAGCTCCCGAACGCGCAAATCTAGACTCTCTGGGGAAACTACTTCATTGATTAGGCCCCAGTCCGCAGCCGTGGCTGCAGAGACCGGTTCACCCGTAAGCAACATCTGCAGGGCGCGCTTGCGACCGATTGCCCGCGTGACCGCAACCATGGGTGTCGAGCAGAACAATCCAATCTTGACTCCAGGAGTACTGAAAACTGCCGAATCACTGGCGATTGCCATGTCGCAGGTCGCCACTAGCTGACAGCCAGCGGCCATAGCCGGTCCCTGAACTGCAGCAATGACTGGCTGCCGGAGTTGCTGGATCGTTTCCATCATCACATTGCATAGCTCAAATATCGAGTGTTTTTCCTCTATCCCACGCCCGATCATTTCCCGGAGGTCGTGACCGCTCGAGAAAACCGGCCCGCGGGCATTAATGATGATGCAGCCTGCTGATTCAGCCTCACTGAGGTTCTGCAAACCAGCGATTATCTCGTTCATGGCCTGCGTTGAGAGAGCATTGCGCTGGTTGGGGTTATCCAGGGTGAGGACTCCCAGACCTTCACTGACGTCGGTGGTAACCGGCATGCTAGTCGTCCTTGGGCTTCTCGTGATCGCCGTGGTCGTCCTCCGCAGGTTGCTCCGTGCTAGAGGAGCTAGTCGCAGTGTCGGGTCGGCGAGGCTCCGTCTTCGTCTTACTCTCTTTTCCGCTCCATTCGATGAGGAAATACAAAGCCAACCCCACTGCTACGCCGGCAATGGCTCCGTGCAGAGCGAGTACAACTGCCGTAACACCAGCAACGCCGCGCTGCGTCGTCGTAGTAATTTGCCCCATCCCGACAGCGATCGTTACGTAACCGGTCAATACCAGGGTAAGGGCCAGCGTTAACGGCAGCACAGGTTGAAACACGGTGACCAAAGGCAGAACAAAGAGCGCGATGAAGCCGGCAATCCAGAAGCTTCCCATTCCTCCATGTATGGAGTCCATCGGTTTCCGACCAATGTTGTATTTGCCCAACCTGTACCTAGCGACAATCGCCGCATGGGGAGCGGTAAAAACCGGGCCCGCCAAACCTGGGTACGGCGCGAAGAACGAATGCAGCAGATTCCTCAGGGAAGTCACTAGGTGCAGGCGAGTCAGTCCTGCGTCGATCTTCTCGTCCGGACGATCCTCATCCGCCTGCTGGATGAGGGCATTGCCCACGATCATATCTCCGAATGCTATGACGTAGGCGATCAGCGCTGTGGGGACTGCCAAGAGGAAAACTTCCGGAGAGGGGAAACCGACTGTGAAGGGCAAGTAGCTCCACATACCAACAAAGTCTGGCGAGGTAATGCCCCATTCAACTTCAGGACGCGGGAACTCACCGAAGACGTAGGCCACTACAACGCCGACGATGATCGCCGGAGCCAGACCGTAGCTTGAAATCACGCCGAGAATCTGATTCTTTCCTGCATAATACAAGAACGTTTTCGAGTAGAGAAAGCAAAGGGCAAGCAAAGCACCTACTGTAAGCGAGATTGGTGCGTCAAAGAAAATTTCACCCTCGCCGACTTCTCCCATGATGGCAGCGATGCCCGCGCCGATAAGAATTCCTGCTTTAATGGAGGCTGGGACAGCTCGAATAAGCTTCTCTCCCCACCTGGTGATACCGAGAATAAACATTATTAGAAAGACTAGAAACTGCAAAGCAAAGAGCGCCTGTATAGATTCTGGTCCGGGCTCGAAATCCCCCAAGAACAACACCACTACGGGAATGGCAGGTGTGATCCATCCAGGCACCATGGGGACACCCAGCAGGGTGGGAAGAAGAAACCCCACGCCACAGACCACAACATAGGCTAGGGCAATGTCATAGGGGACACCCAGATATTGCTCCAGAAGAGGAATCATGCCCAGGCTGACTACGAACAAAATCAACCCCTGAACAAACTCCGCTGCCTCAAGGCGGTAGTGCACCAAAGGGAGCCTCACCTTGAAGGGCCCAAGGCCCCAGTATGGTTGTTCTGAACCTGGCTCACGCTCATAGATGGCCATTAGGTTTCCTCATCTCGTTTCTCGGTACGGGCCGTGTCGCACACACGGTCGTGTTACTTGCCAGCTCGTAACGTATGCTTGCGAATCTTGCCGGTAGCAGTACGTGGGAGCTCCTCGACGAATTCGATGCGGTCAGGGACCTTGAACTTTGCTAGCCGCTCCCCACAGTGCGCGCGTAGAGATTCCTCCGAGACTTCAGAGCCGGCGCGGACCACGACGTAAGCAACAGGACGCTCCCCCCACTTTTCATGTTGAACTCCGACGACTGCCACGTCGCTGACGCCGGGATGAGCTTGAAGTGTTTTCTCCAGCTCAATGGAAGAAATGTTCTCGCCGCCTGAGATAATGATGTCCTTGGCTCGGTCTTTTAGTTCGACGTAACCGTCCGGGTGCATGACCCCCAAGTCGCCAGTGTGGTACCAGCCACCTCGGAAGGCTTCTTCCGTCGCCTCCGGGTTCTTGAAGTAACCCGTCATCACCCCATTTCCCCGCAGGACCACCTCCCCGAGAGTTTCACCATCCGAAGGGAGGTCATTCATCAGTTCGTCGACTACTCTGGTCTCACCCGCGTGAATCATAGGAACACCCTGTCGCGCCATTAGCAGAGCTCGGTTCCGTGGCTCGTGATCCTCCCACGCCTCTTGGGGTTCACAAATAGTAAATGGTCCATAGACCTCCGTCAGCCCGTAAACATGGACCGGAGTGATATTCAAAGCTTCTAGCTTTTCGATAATGGACGGCGGCGGGGCAGCGCCCGCCGTCGTCATTCGAATCTCCTGTTCCACGGGGTCGGCCTCTTCAGCATCGACGATGGTCGCGCACACGACTGGCGCCCCACATAAGTGAGAGACTTGTTCCCGTCTGAAAGCCTCCCAGATCGCATCCGCGCGCACTGCTCGGAGGCAGAGGTGTGTACCTCCTGCAGCGGTAACCGCCCAGGGAGTGCACCAGCCGTTGCAGTGAAACATGGGCAGTGTTGCCAAGTAGCGGGTGGACGCATCGTAGCCGTTGTGGATGACCTCTCCTAGCGAGCTCAGGTGGGCTCCACGATGAGAGTACACAGCACCTTTTGGCGCACCGGTGGTTCCAGATGTGTAGTTCAGGGTGATCGGGGCCGCCTCATCCTGCACCCCCCATCTGAAGTCAGGCGCACCCGCTCCACTTTCGAGAAATTCGGAGTAGTCGACCACCGACGTGTCGCTCGTGCCTTCAAAGCCAGCTTGCCGGTCGACGACCTCAACGACTGTCGGAGGGCTTGGCATGCCCTCCACGACGCTGGCGATCTTCTCAGTGACTTCAACGTCGACCAGCACTAAGCGCGATTCAGAATGCTGAAGAATGTACTCAAATTCTCCTGGTGCCAAGCGGGGGTTCAACGGGGAAAGCACCCCGCCCGCCAGCGGCACAGCGAAGTGTGCGATCAGCATCTCCGGAACGTTGGGAGCCACCACAGTGACCACGTCCCCGACCTCGATGTGCTTGTGTATGGCCTTAGCCTGGCGCTGCACCTCTTCGCCGAATTCACGGTATGTAAGGCGCCGACTCCGGTATATAATCGCTTCGCGCTCGGGGAAGACCGAGGCACTTCGACCCAAGAAGGAGAGTGGGGTCAAAGGTTCAAAGTTTGCGTGCATGACAATCTCCCTTAACTAGAATGCTGAGGACCCGGTCAGGTGGCGCCCAATGATCAGCGCCTGAATGGTCTCTGTGCCTTCGTAGGTGTGTAGTGCCTCTATGTCCGAGAAATGGCGGGCCACCAAATGCTTCAGCAGGATTCCGTTACCCCCGAGGAGATCTCGAGCGTTCTGAGCGATAGATCGTGCCGCTCTGGTCGCAGTGAACTTGGCCAAGGAAGCCTGCGCTCCAGACAGTGTCCCAGCGTCCTCACCCCTGGCAGCCTGCAGGACCAGTAGTTGAGCTTGAGCCAATTCCGCTGTCATCCGCGCCAATCTTTCCTGCACGACTTGAGAGCCTGCCAATGGTCTGCCGAATTGGTAACGCTGTTGCGCATAGTGCACGGCGGCCTCGTAACAGGCAGTGGCCTGCCCCAGTGCCGCCCAGGCCACCCCTACCCGGGTCGTGAACAGGACAGTGGAAGTATCACGGAAGGACTGTGCCCCGGGGAGCACTGCGCTGTCCGGCACGAAGACCTCTTCTAAGCGAATATGCGCCTGATGAATAGCTCGGAGTGCGGTCTTGCCCTCCATGGTCTTCGCATAATAGCCAGGGGACTCTTGAGGAACTACGAAACCCTTGACCTTCTCATCGACCACAGACCGGGCCCAAACCACGGTGACCCCACCACTGGAGCCATTCCCAATCCATTTCTTCTGGCCGCTGACCAGCCATCCCCCATCAGTGGGAACAGCTTTGGATTCCAAACGTACCGAATCAGAGCCGTGAGTCGGCTCAGTTAAGGCGAAGGCCCCCAGCAAGTCTCCGCTGGCCATTTTCGGCAGATAGCGCTCTTTCTGCTCAGATGAACCGTGAAGTTCGATGGAGCGCATTGCGAGCCCCCCTTGGACTGCTACGACCGTTGCCATGGAGCCGTCACCGCGTGCCAACTCCATGCTGACAAGGCCTGCTGCGACGCGAGAGACTTCAGGGGCGCCAGCCACGGTCACTCCATCGCGGAGAAGGTCCAAGTCGCCCATTTTTCGGACCAAATGAAGCGGATACTGAGCCTGCTCCCAGTAATCGGCTATCACCGGCGCGACATCCTTCTCCACGAAGACGCGAGCCCGTTTCCAACCGTCAGTCTCGGCCGCTGAGAGTCTGGTGTAAATGCCCATGGGATCCGAGTCCAAGGGCTCATGAACCATGTATTGCGGGTCGTCATCATCGGTCGCGTCAAACGACAGCGGGCGTGTCTGATCCGTCACGGGGGCTCCTGGTATGAGTGGTTTAGAGCGAAGAGCCGCAATGTGTCCCAAGTCACGCGGCTGTCAACTAGACTGGGTGATACTCCGTCTCATGTCAAGCGACTGAGAATCAAGGATTCGTGAATCTCGGAAAGGGGAACGGCCTTGGAAAGCCGCCTACACCTGGTTACATCCCTCATTCACCTGCTCAACGAGCGAGGCTGGGATGCCACCACAGTAGATGAACTTGCAAGGGTCGCAGGCATTAGCCGGGCAACTTTCTTTCGTGTGTACGGGTCAAAGGAAGATCTCGTTTTCGCTGACCATGCAGTGATGCTAGAGCGTTTGGACGCCTTCCTGGCCGAGACCGATCACGATGTGGCCTCAGCAATGAGGGAGGGGCTCATGCTCGTTTTCCGGTACCACCTCGAGGACAAGGAGCGCACATTGGCCAGGCATCGCCTCCTCAAGCAATCGGTTCAGCTGCGCAACCGCGAGTTGCTAACCTCCCACCGATATGAACGACTATTCAGGCGTTGGCTTCAAACCCGACTAGGTGATGAGGGCGTCCATGACTCAGTGGCCGTTGGTCTCGCGGGGGCGGCGGTGGCACTGCACAATTCGTACTTGCGTAGGTGGCTCCTGAATCCATCTCTTGAGATTCTTGAGCAGTTCCAAAACGAAGCGAAGAAGCTGATTCGGGTTTTCCTATCGGGCTACAACGTGGACGGGATTGTCACAGACCGGACAGGAGGTCCCGTGGCTGTAGTGACGATACTCGGCGAAATCTCCGATACGGAGGAGGTCTGCGACGCCGTCCGGGGCGCTTTGACTGTTCGCTCACCCTGAAGCAAGCGCATCGATCGGATTCTGGTGCCGGGCGTAATTGCCGTGAGGCAACTAAGGGTGGCCTCTAGAGGGACATGACTCTGCCGGTATGGAAGCTGACACGGCCACAGCCCCGGCACTCGCCTCAGCTTCGGAGACGCACCTGGGTTCTGCATGCAACATTAGCAAGTCGAACGTGTACCAAGCCCTGCACCTCAGCAATGGTTCCAACGTGATCGGCATTGCGCTCAAGAACTCACCGCAAAGCACAAGGGAGCTTGAGCATGAAATGGAGGCGATCGAAGCAGAGGTGATGGAGCGGCTAGTCCCCCTGCGGTTGGGAAGCACAAAACGGGAGCCTCACCACCCGTGGGTCGGGTTTTCCTTGCTCCAACGGCAGTGACCCAGTCGGATCAAGGCAATGGACGGCAAGAGCCACGCTTGGCCAGCAACCTACAATCCAGGCAGTGGTTCCAGGCCGAGGCTCCAGGACCTGCGGTGGTGCTCGGTGGGTCCGGAGGCGCGGATCGCCTCCCGATGGACCGCAGAGCCGTACCCCTTATTGGATTCCCAGCAGAACTCGGGGTGTTCGGCTGCCAGCTGGGTCATCAGTCCGTCCCGCTGCACCTTAGCCAGCACGGAGGCACACGCCACGCTCAGGGCCTGCGTATCTGCCTTCGGCATAGTCAGCACCGGCACGGCAGCGTTGAGCCAGTCATGGACGCCGTCGAGAATCACGTGGTCCACCGGTCTGCCCAGCTGCTCATGGACGGCTGCGAGCCCGGCCCGTCCAGCGGCACCCAGCGCCGCGGTGAGGCCCACGGCGTCGATGGTCTCAGGCGAGGAGTGCTGCACACTGTACGCTTCGGCATGGTCACAGATGGAGGGCTGCCACTGCTGCCGCGCCGCAGCGGAAAGCAGCTTGGAGTCCCGGACCCCGTCCAGCGGCGCCCAGACCCCCGCACCGGAGGACTGCACCTCCTGCGGCAGCTGGCGCAGATCGAACACGACGACGCCCACAGTGACCGGCCCGGCCAGCGCGCCCCTGCCGACTTCGTCAATCCCGGCAATCAGCCGGCTGCCCGTCTGCGCCGCGAGGCGCAGCTCAGGTAGCAGAGTGGCGTTCGCGGCGCGGCTCACGGCGGATCCGGGACGTGCTCGAAGGGCTCTCGGTCAGTTCCGCCGCCGCCCCACCGCTCCACCGGCCAGACGATGCTCAGCGTCCGACCGATGATGTCATCCTGCGGCACTGCGCCTTGGTCGGGCTCGTCCACATGGGCGCGCGAATCGGCGGAGGCACCGCGATGATCACCCAACAACCAGACGTGGTCGTCCGGCACAGTGACGTCGAAGGCGGCATCGGAGGGTTTCATGCCCGGGTAGATGTACGGCTCGTCGATGGGCTCACCGTTGACCAGGATGCGGTCCTGATCGTCGCAGCACTCCACCTGGTCGCCTTCGAGCCCGACGACGCGTTTGACCACATAGTGGCTGGCGGTGTCCGGTGCCAATCCGATGAAAATGAGCGCGTCCTGCACCGGGGTGGTCTCCGGCTCCGGGCCGCCCCACCAGCTGCGGGTGTCTTCAAAGACCACCACATCACCGCGCTGGATGTCCATCACATCGGGGGCCAGCAGGTTCACCACAATCCGATCGTTGATCTCCAGGGTGGGCTGCATCGATTCCGACGGGATGTAGAAGGCGCGCAACAGGAACGTCTTGATCACAAAGGAGATCACGATCGCCATCACCACGATCACGGTGAGTTCAATCAGGAAAGACAGTGCCCAGTGCCGCTGGCGCTTCGGCTTCTGCTCAGGGCCGGAGTCCCCGGCGTGGCTCTCTGCAGCGCTCACCGCAGGCCTCCTTCAAGTCCACGTCGGTCCTCCCATGGCCAGACCACGGAGGTGGCCAGCCCAATGATTCGCTCCTCGCTGATCATACCGCCGCCGGGTGCGCCCAGGAGGTCACGGGAGTCCACCGAGGTGTCCCGGTTGTCCCCCATCACCCAAATGCGGCCTTCTGGGATCGCGGCCTCAAAAGTCAGGTCGGAGGCCGGGTGCTCGGGACTGGGCTCATGGGAGAGATAGGTTTCGGTCAGCGGCTCACCATTGACCGTCAGTTCGCCTGAACTGGTGCAGCAGGCCACCACGTCCCCTTCTGCTCCGAGGACCCGTTTGACGTAGACGTCCGGGGCTGAGCCCAAACCCACCCAGTGCCCGAGGGTCTCCAGCGTCCGGACCATACTGGGGCCTCCCTGGTACGGGGTGAAGGATCCTTCCCCGTCAAAGACCACGATGTCGCCCCTCTGAGGTCCCAGGTCCCCAGGGTAGTTCTTCGCCACCGCAATCCGTTCACCATCGCGCAGGGTGGGGTCCATGGAGTCCTGGTTGACTGCGTAGAAGTCCACCGCGAAGACCCGGATCAGCGTGCTGAGCACAATCGCGAACAGGAGCACGACGCCGCCGGCGTAGACCCAGCGTCTGCGCCGGCTTAACAGCCGAGAGCCCCGAGGTTCAGAGCGGGGCTCAGAAGTCTCGGGGCTCTCGGGCACGTTGCGGTGCTTTGGTAATGTCGGCGCTCGAGGCTCAGGCCTCGACGACTTCCTCCACGTCCTGACCCTTGGCGCGAGCCACACGGGACTCACGCTTCTCGCGAATGCGGGCAGCCTTGCCGTGGCGGTCGCGCATGTAGTACAGCTTGGCGCGGCGCACGTCACCGCGGGCGGTGACCTCGATCTTCTCGATCACTGGGGAGTGCACCGGGAAGGTCCGCTCCACACCGACGCCGAAGGAGACCTTCCGGACGGTGAAGGTCTCGCGCAGCCCTGAGCCCTGACGGCCCAGCACGTAGCCTTTGAAGACCTGGACACGGGTGGTTTTACCTTCAACAATGTTCACGTGCACATTGACGGTGTCGCCGGGGGCGAAGTCGGGGACGTCGCTGCGCTTGCTGGCGGCATCCACAAAGTCGAGCTTCTGCATGGTTTCTCCTCCAGGGTGCTGCCACAGGTCAACGCCCTGATATCAGGGACGCGGACCGCCGGCGCAGCTCGCGCCGACGGTACTGGTCATAAGTCTTGTCTCCGGCGCGAGCGGACTGCTCGCGCAACGGGTCCTGGCTGTGTGGTGCCGCTCCCCTGTGGCAGAGCCGGCGCCCAGCAGGCACAGCACTCCATCTTATGCGGTGCGGCCCGTTTTCTCCACTTCTCGGGCAGAGGTTCTGACCACCCGGATTTTCGCTCAGCGCCCAAAAACCCCGGTATGGGGCGTTCAGCCCTCGCACCGGCCCCCGGGTCTCCCGTAGCGTGGGCGACGACGGCACGGCCGTTGCTGACCTGAGGAACGAGTCGATACTGAAGAGAGAAAGAACATGACTGAGACACCTACAGACACCATCCCGGAGCTGCAGCAGGCTCTGAAGGACGCCACGCAGAACCGTACCGAGGAAGGCTTCTTGCAGGATGACGTCACCAACGTCCTCAACGCGTTTCTGAACAGCCCGGTCTACGTGGCCAGCTCGGAGGACCCCCAGGGAGAGAAAGGCACCAACCTGCTGATGGTGCAGGACGATGAGGGCAATGCACTGCCGGTGCTGTTCAGCACTGCCGAGGCGGCCGGGGAGCACCACGAGCAGGCACCGCATGTAGTGGAGACCAATGGCATCACCCTGGTCCAGTCCCTCAAGGACGTCGGCGTGGTCCTGGACCCGATGAGCGAGCACCAGTTCCTGATCCCGGCTGAGCAGATGAGCTCCATGCGCAGCTTCGTGGAGGAGCGCCTGGCCCAGGCGGAACAAGCACCTCAGCAGGACTGATGCTTCTGCCACAGGTCGGGGCGGATCCGCTGGGTCCGCTCTTCGGCTTGGCTCCGGCGCCATGCCTGGATCTTGGCATGGTTGCCGGAGAGCAGCACTTCAGGAATCTCCTGGCCCCGCCACTGGGCAGGCTTGGTGTACACCGGGTACTCCAACAGCCCGTCGCTGTGTGACTCCTCCTCCAGGGAGGCCTCATTGCCGAGCACCCCGGGGATCAGCCGGGTGATCGCTTCGACCATCACCACCACTGCGGACTCTCCCCCGTTGAGCACGTAGTCCCCGATGCTCAGCCGCCGCACTTGGCATCGAGTCTCCGCCCACTCGGTGAAGCGTTCATCGATGCCCTCGAAACGGGCGGGAGCGAAGATCAGATGTTTCCGCTGCGCCAGCTGCTGGGCCGTCTGCTGGGTGAAAACCTCCCCTGAGGGGGTGGGAATGATCAGCACTGGCGAGTCGATGGCGTCCGCGGCCGCCCCGGTACCTGCCGCCTCGGCTGCCGGGGTGTGGGCGGCGTCGTCGGAGCGCTGCTCCAATACGTGATCCAGGGCAAGCGCCCACGGTTCAGGCTTCATCACCATGCCGGCTCCGCCCCCGGCTGGCGGGGAGTCAACGCTGCGGTGCTTGTCAAAGGTGAAGTCGCGCAGGTTGTGGCGCTGAATCTGCAGCAGCCCGTCCTGCTGGGCCCGGCCGATCAGTGAAAGATTCAGCGAGTCAAAGAACTCGGGGAGAATTGAGATCAGGTCGATTTTCATCTCAATGCCCCCGGCTCATGGAACAGGTCATGGAAAGAGACCCGCTGGTGGGGTGAGGGTGACGACTTGCTGCTGCGCATCGATCTGGGGCACCAGCTCGTCCACGAACGGCACCATGACTTCCTCCCCGGATGGGGTGGTCACTACCAGGAGGTCTTGGGCGGGGCCGGTGAGCAGCGCGGAGACGGTCCCCAGCAATGCCCCCTGGTCGCTGAGGCAGCGGAAGCCTTCCAGTTCATGGGAGTACCAGCCGTCGGCGGCGTCGTCGTGCGTTTCCGGGGCCTCAATGAAGAGGACGGACCCACGCAGGTCCTCAGCGCCGTCGCGGTCGTTGACTTCCTCGAATCCCAGCAGGCAGATCTTCTTATTCCACCGCTGGGTGGTGACGGTGAGCGTGGTCTGTGGTGCGCCTGCAGCCTCACGCAGCAGCACCGCACCCGGTGCCAGACGCTGGGCAGGGTCGTCGGTGAAGAGTTCCACGGTGACTTCGCCGCGGACCCCGTGGGGTTTGCCAATACGAGCGACCCGCAGACGCTCACCCGGTGCGGGCGAAGTCTGCGGGTCGGAACCGTATTCAGAATGATCCATGGGGCCTGCCCTATGGGTGTTCAGCGGCGACGGTCAGTGTCGACGACGTCGACGCGGACATCATTGCCGCCGGGCAACGCTGCGATCACCGTGCGCAGAGCTTTCGCTGTGCGGCCGGCACGCCCGATGACGCGGCCTAAGTCCTCGGGGTGGACCAGCACCTGGAGGGTGTCGTAGCGCCGGCCGGACTTGCGGCGGACGTCGACCTCCTCAGGTGAGTCGACAATCCCGCGGACCAGGTGCTCCAGGGCGTCGGTGAGCGCAGCGTCAGTGCTCATGCGTCCGTTTTCTCCTCGGCGGAGGCCTCAGCAGCAGGCTGCTCGTCCTTGGAGCTCTTGGTCTCTTTGATGACGGAGCCCTTGGACGGAGCGGTGAACTCTTCTTTGGGTGCCCGGGTCTTCAGCGTGCCCTCGGTACCCTCCAGGCCCTTGAACTTCTGCCAGTCACCGGTGATGGTCAGCAGCTGCTTGACCTGCTCAGTGGGCTGCGCGCCCACGGAGAGCCAGTACTGGGCCCGCTCGGAGTTGATCTCGATGAACGAGGGCTCCTCAATGGGCTGGTACTTGCCGATCTCTTCGATGCTCTTGCCATCGCGCTTGACGCGGGAATCGGCGACGACGACGCGGTACTGGGGGGCGAACTTCTTGCCCATTCGCTTCAGACGAATTTTGACTGCCACTTGTGTGGTTACTCCTGTAGGTATTGGGTCGCGCACTCAAGACACTTGCTGCGTGGGGTGATGCAAACAGCCATTGCCGTGCGCTTGAACATTGGACAGGCCGGTGAGATGAGAGGGTGCTCACTGAACCTGCGCAAGGTACCTGTGTATTCTGCCAGATAATCCCGCCTGACGCATTTCGTCATCACTGCTGGCGGGTCTTAGGTCGGTCAGCCCCGCTAGGGGTGGACCCAGAGCTCAAGGCCTTCTTGGATCTGCCGGACATAGGTAAGACCGCGGCTCCGAAAAAGCCGCTGGCTGGCCGTGTTCGTTGATTCGATCTTCGCCAGCGTTGGCCACGAATTGGCGTTCGTCTTTCTATCGCGATTCTCATCCAGCGTGTTGAGGGCCAGGTCCAGCATGCGTCGTCCAATCCCCTGCCCCTGGGCATCAATTTGTACTGCCAAGAGCGCGATGAGAAAGTACCCCGCATCATCACTGGGTGCCGACACGGAGTCCTCCGCCGCTCGCAGATATACGACGCTGAGTAGTTGTCGCTGATTGATGCCAAGGAGCAACATGTCGTCCGGGTCCAACTTGTGCGGCTTCAGGCTGCGGACCATTGACTGCGCACTTAGTGCATGCGGCTGCGGATGATACCTTCCACGGTTCTTGTCGTACTGCCACTTGCTAGGTTCCGCACAGCGGAACTGCTCAAGTGCAGCCGTGTGATGGCGCGCAGCCTGAGTAAAGGTGATATCCACCTATTTGGCGGGACGCTCTGTAGCCTCTAGAGCGCTTCGCGCCGCCTGCAACTCTTCACTTGTGACATGACAATGCCGCTGCCGGTAGAGCTCCGCGTAGTGCTCGCGCTCACCCTGAGACAGCCCGTCGTCGTCTGGCGTCACAACGAGTTCCACACTCTGCGGGGATGCATACCTCAGGGTATGCATGCCAGAAAGTGTCAGTGCGCTCATGGACCTATGATACTCCGACTAAAACCGCGCGTGAAGCGGCGCGTGAACCACCGCATCTTCCTCGACCACAGGCGCCGGAGACCTACTTCAGGTATTTCTCGAAGCCCTTGGGAAGATTCAGTTCCTCCGCGTTGAAGTCTGCGGCACCTGGACCGAAGCTGGAGCCGTCCTTCTGCTTCTGTGTCTTGCGCAGCTCCGCCTCACGGGCTTGCTGGGCGGCTTTCGCGGGGTTGCCTGATTTAGCTTTGGGCTTCTTGCCCTTGCCTTTGCCCTTCTTCCGGCCCCCTGCAGCCCCCATGCCCGGCATCGCACCGGCAGGGATCCCGGGCATTCCCGGCATATCCGGCATGCCGCCGCCGGAGGCCATCTTCTTCATCATCTTGGCGGCCTGACCGAACCGCTCCAGAAGCTGGTTGACCTCCGAGACGTGGACCCCGGACCCCCGGGCGATACGGGCCCGGCGGGAGCCGTTGATGATCTTCGGGGCGTTGCGCTCATGCGGGGTCATGGAATTGATGATCGCCTCGACCCGGTCCAGCTGGGAGTCGTCGAACTGCTCCAGCTGCTGGCGCATCCCGGCAGCCCCGGGCATCATGCCCAGCAGCTTCTTCATCGAGCCCATCTTCTTGATCTGCTGCATCTGGGCCCGGAAGTCCTCAAGGGTGAAGTCTTCCTGGTCGGCAAACTTCTGGGCCATTTTGGCCGCTTCGTCCTTGTCCCAGGAGGCCTCTGCCTGTTCGATCAGGCTGAGGATGTCCCCCATGTCCAAGATCCGCCGGGCCATCCGGTCCGGGTGGAAGACCTCGAAGTCCTTCAGGCCCTCGCCGGTGGAGGCGTACATCACCGGCTTGCCGGTCACCGAGGCCACTGACAGAGCGGCACCACCGCGGGCGTCACCATCGAGCTTGGTGAGCACCACTCCGCTGAAGTCGACGCCTTCGTTGAATGCCTGAGCGGTGTTGACCGCGTCCTGACCGATCATCGCATCGATGACGAACAAGGTTTCATGAGCGTTGACAGCTGACTTGATATTGGCCGCCTGGCGCATCAGCTCCTCGTCCACACCGAGGCGCCCGGCGGTGTCAATGATGACCACATCATGCAGGCTGTCCTTGGCGTGTGCCACACCCTGTTCAGCCACTGCCACCGGGTCCCCGGTGGCCGCCTCAGACTCGGAGCTGACTCCCGGATGCGGCGCGAAGACGGGCACTCCGGCCCGCTGCCCGCCCACCTGCAGCTGTTTCACCGCATTGGGACGCTGCAAGTCACAGGCCACCAGCACCGGGGTGTGTCCCTGGTTCTTCAGGTGCAGGGCCAGTTTGCCTGCCAGCGTGGTCTTACCCGCACCCTGGAGGCCGGCAAGCATGATGATGGTCGGCGGCTGCTTGGCGAACTCCAGCTGCCGGGTCTGCCCACCGAGGATGCCCACCAGCTCCTCGTTGACAATCTTGACCACCTGCTGGCCCGGGTTCAGCGCCTGGGCCACCTCAGCTCCCAAGGCACGCGCTTTGATCCGGGCAATGAACTCCCTGACCACCGGGACGGCGACGTCGGCGTCGAGTAGGGCCCGCCGGATCTCCCGGGCGGTGCCGTCAATGTCAGCCTCAGTCAGCTTGCCCTTGCCGCGGAGGTTCTTGAACGTCGCTGTGAGGCGATCTGAGAGCGAGTTGAACACGTCGGGTGCGCTTCCTTAAAGACTCATGGTGCGGTCAGTCCGGGGTGTTCAGCCCCAGATTGAAGCTGCACCCAGACTCGAAACTGTCAAAGCTCTAGAGTAACAATGTGAACCAAGACCAGGACGCACAGGTTATTAAGTCAGCGCTGGGTACCCACCTGGCCTACCTCCGTGCCGCTGAAACTGGTCACCGGTCAGCCGGGCGCGCCCTGTCACAGCATCCTGAGCTCTCCGCTGTGCTGGCCCAGCAGCGCAGCCCCATCGCCCGCTCCGCCGCCCACCGGGCACGTGGTGCCTCCTTCGGTCAGCGCGCCGAGTTCGTGGAACAGCTCTTGGACTTTCCGGTCGCCGGGCTGCGATCGCTGACTGCCGGGGATATGCGCTCCCTTCAGGTGCCCGCTCATATTGGTGCCACTGCGGTGCCGGCCGAGCTCGCCGAGGCCATCGCCGGCCGTGAGGCCGCCGCCCGGTGGGCCGGTGCCAAGCCCGTCACCCGGCCGGCCGAACCTCACACGCAGGACCCGCCGGCGCCCGAGCCGAAGGCCCCTGATCCCACACCTGTGCCTCAACGGCCAGCCGCCCGTTCCGGCGAGGCCTCCAGTCCGCGTGTCCGCCGCAGCTTCTGGGACGTAGTGCGAGGTAAGTAGGATCGGAACTATGAGTAATAGCACCCAGCCCGAGAACGTGGATCTCTCTGAGGACTTTGAACACCACAGTGAGGATGACGAGCTGGCTGAACTGGAAAAGGCCGCCGAGAGCCAGCCTGCGGATGAGCCCGCGGAGGGGCCTGCGGATGACACCACCGAGGAGATCCTGGCCCCCAGCGACATCGGCGACAACGCTCACCAGGTCGTAACCGCCCTGCTGGGGCATCAGCAGGACCTGGTCGCGGAACTGCGCAGTGTCTACGAACAGCTCGAACACGTCCGCCAGGTGGAATACACAGCCCTGGAAACCCGGGTCCAGGAGGCCGAGGCCACGGTGGCAGCGGCCCCCTCCTCCAGCGAGCTGACGGAGTTGCTGAACGTGCTGGACAATGTCTCTGCCTCCCTGCAGGAGCAGGAGCAGCGGCAGAGCGGGTTCGATGAAGCCCTGCGCGAGGCGCAGAATAGTTTCGCTGTCCAATTGGCGGAACGTGATGCGCAGCTGGCCGCCCAGCACGCCCGGATCGACCAGCTGGAGGGCGCTGTCACCGCGGCAGCCGAATCCGCCGACTCCGCGCACGAGAAACTGGAGGTCCTGGCCAAGGAGACCGAGTCCAGCCTCATCCACCGGGTCAGTGAACGGGTCTCGCCTGCGGCCCAGCAGGCACGCCACGCCCTGCACACTATTCGCGGCCGCTTCCGCAGATAACCTCCTGTGCGAGACTGGAGTGCGTGGAAACTTCAGTCTTTATTACGTCCATAGTCCTCGGCGTCGTCCTGCTGTCCCTGCTGGGCCTGTTCCTAGTCAAGGGCCGCCCGCTTACCCCCGGGAAACCCTCCAAGGAGTTCCCCGAGACTCGGGATCCGGATGACCTGCCACCAGGTGCTCCGGAGGAGCCCGATGGCGCCACGTTAGTCGCAGACCGGCCTGAGGCCACTCCTGCAGACCTTGATGTGGAGGTCCCGGAGGCACCGGCTGAAACGGTGCTGGAGACCCCGGAGGCACCGGAGACGCGGCTGGCTCGCCTGCGCGCCCGGTTGGTGAAGTCCAACAACATCTTCAGCAAATCCCTCCTTGCCCTGCTGAGTCAGGATGAGATCGACGACGCCGTCTGGGAAGAGATCGAGGAGACGCTGCTCAGCGCTGACCTCGGTGCGGACTCCACCTTTGAACTGGTGGACACCCTGCGCGAACGCGTGAAGGTGGAAGGCTCCAAGGACCCGGACCGGGTGCGGGCGATCCTCCGCGAGGAGCTGATCAAGCTGGTGGACCCGGAGTTTGACCGCAGTCTCGCCGTCGAGGTCGCTGACCGCCCTGCGGTGGTGCTGGTCGTCGGCGTCAATGGCGTGGGCAAGACCACCACGGTGGGCAAGCTGGCGCGAGTGCTGGTGGCCGAAGACAAAGATGTCCTGCTCGGTGCCGCAGACACCTTCCGCGCCGCTGCGGCGGAGCAGCTGACCACCTGGGGCGCCCGGGTCGGAGTACCGACCGTCTCTTCCGAGGTTGAAGGCGCCGACCCCGCCTCTGTCGCCTTTGAGGCAGTGGATAAAGCCACTGAGCTGGAGACCGATGTGGTGATGGTCGACACTGCCGGGCGCCTGCAGAACAAGGCGAACCTCATGGACGAGCTCGGCAAGGTCAAGCGCGTGATTGAAAAGAAGTCCCCGGTGGATGAGGTGCTGCTGGTCCTCGACGCCACCACCGGGCAGAACGGGCTGAGCCAGGCCAAGATCTTCTCCGAGGTCGTCGACGTCACCGGCATTGTGCTGACCAAACTCGACGGCACCGCCCGTGGCGGCATCGTGGTCGCCATCCAGAAGCAGCTGGGCGTGCCGGTGAAGCTCATCGGCCTCGGTGAGGGCCCCGATGACCTCGCTCCCTTCGACACCGAGTCGTTTGTGGACGCGCTGCTGGAGGAATAGCTCCCCGGGGCCTGCCGGAGAGATTTTACGCCGGGGAAACATTGGGGCACCCGAGGCGAAACACGCAGCCGCCAGCATGGAAGTCAGCTCGCACCGGTGACGGTCACCGGTGAGTGACGTTCCTGGAGGTAACGATGGAAGCTGACGTTATTTGGGTGGTGGTGGCCGGCGCACTTGTGCTGTTCATGACACCTGGCCTGGCACTTTTCTACGGCGGTCTGACCCAGACCAAGTCCGCGGTGAACATGATGATGATGAGCTTCGCGGCCATGGGACTGGTGGCGATCACCTGGACCCTGTGGGGCGATGCGATGTCTTTCGGGACCTCCATCGGCGGTCTGTTCGGCAACCCCGCGGACAATTTTGCGGCCATGGCCTCCTTTGAGGGCGCAGGCGATGAGCTGGTGTGGGTCGGCTTCGGCGGCACCTTCGCCATCATCACCACGGCGTTGATCTCCGGGGCCATCGCCGACCGCGCCAAGTTCTCGGCGTGGATGATCTTCGTGCCGATCTGGCTGACCCTGGTCTACGCTCCGCTGGCCCACTGGGTCTGGGGCGACGGCGGCCTGCTGGTTGAGGGCGGACTCATCGGTGACGCCGTCGGTGAGGCGGTCGACTTCGCCGGCGGACTGGTGGTGCACATGTGCGCCGGACTGGCCGCCCTGGCACTGGTGCTCGTGATCGGACCACGCAGCAACTTCGCGCCGACCAAACCTCACAATGTGCCTTTTGTGCTGCTGGGTGCCTCCATCCTGTGGTTCGGCTGGTTCGGCTTCAACCTGGGCGAGGCAGGCAGCACGGATGAGATCTCGTTGAACTGGCTGAACACCATGCTGGCCCCCGCCGCCGCGCTGACCGCCTGGCTGCTGACCGAATGGGCCCGCGGCAAGAAACCCTCCCCGGTGGGTGCCGCCTCCGGTATCGTCGCCGGGCTGGTGGCCATCACCCCGGCGGTTGCCCATGTCCAGCCGCTGGGAGCTATTGTCCTGGGCGCGGTCTCCGGAACCATCTGCTGCTTCGCGGTGGACTTCAAGTACGGCAAGTATGACGACACCTTGGATGTGGTGGGTCTGCACTTCGTCGCAGGGCTGTGGGGCACCGTGGCTATCGGGCTCTTCGGCTATGAGGACATCTACGGTGAGGGCCGCACCGGTCTGCTGATCGGCGGTGGGCTTGAACTGCTGGTCGCCCAGATTGTGGCAGTGGTGGTGACCCTGGTCTTCGCCTTCGGTGCTACCTACCTGATTGGGATGGCCATTCATAAAACCATCGGCTTCCGGGTAGAGGACACCGTGGAGGTCACCGGTATTGACTCCGCCGCCCACCAGACGGAGGCCTACGTGATCGCTTCCCCGGAAACGGTCTCGCGGTAACCCCGCTCTCAGCTGCGGAAGAACCGGATCAGCTGCACCGTCAGTAGCCCCGAGCCCGTTTCAGGGTTCGGGGCTTCTGGCCGCTGCCCCGCCCGCGCACTTCGGGTCCAGCCCAAGCGGCAGCTCTGAGGAATTCAAAGTGCCGCATTGGATACACCGAGTGCCTCTAAATTCGACTTCGGGCAAGTGATGGGGCGAGGCTATTGGGTCGAGGTTGTATACCTGGTTCTGTGCGGCAAACAGTCGAGGGTGGTTCTGGGCCAACTTCCGGTGTAACACTTCGACAGTCGTCGGCGGGTGCTTCTGGGAGCAGGCAATGAGATTGAGAGCATATTCATAGGCTGTGGTCGTCATTCGCTGTGACATGAAGAGATCCGGCGTTACGGCGCTGATCCTTGTCTGTCTTAGGTCTGTGACCGCAAAGTCGTTCACATTGTTGGTCACTAGAAAATGCGTGCCGGCTTCCTTCGCATCAGCCAGGATCTGTCGGTCGCTTCTCTGGGTCGCCAGGAATCGTCCGGCTACGTCAGCGGATGGGGAGACCGGCATCTGGTCCAGGTAAACAGTGCGCAGAGTAGCCACCGACGTGGCTGCCGGCCTCATGTGCCGGCTTGCCTCGTCTTCGGCATGCTGACTCCAGATGAAGCTGTATCCACTCAACCGTGCTGCGGCGAGCAATAACGTCCTAGTCACAGGAGCGGCGAGGACATTGGCGTCCAAGAATACCCGCAGGTGTTCAACCATCGAGGAGATCAGCTGCGAGCTCGTCAGAGAGCTGCTTGGCCATGTTGCTCATACGTTCTTGATCATGCCTACGTACTTCCTCAGCTGGGATCCGATAGTGCGACCCCACTTTCTCGGCCTTGAGACGCCCATCTTGGACCATTCGCCATACTGTGGACTTATCGAGACTGAGACGCTCAGCAGCCTGGGAAGTAGTCAGCATCTCCCGCTCAAAAGTGACCTTGACACTCTCCCCACGCTCCGCCGCTTCCTGGGCGCAGCTGACGAACTCCGCCACCCACTCAGGAACCCCACTGGAGCCGGAGGCGAGACGATGTGACCGGATTTCTTCGGGACGGAACTTCAGATCTGCCATGACTCCATTGTAGGTAAATTCTGCAACGTTGTGAACTCATAACATTGCAGAACAGTCCTCTCGGCACGGCAAGGATCTTCCCGAAGGGGCTCAATGACCGTCTCGTGTTAGCTGCTGGATGCTTCCCTTCGAGGGAAAGGTGTTACCCGTTCAATCGGATAAGTTGTCACTCCTGGCAGGCAGAGTCTCAGGAGCCACCGTCCAGGCCGCCGCTCCGACGATCATGATGAGACCTGTGATGCCGAAAGCCCAGCCATAGCTGAGATGATCCACCAGGGCTCCTGCGAGCAGCGGACCGAGGATGCCGCCCAAGTCTTGGGTCATCTGGAAGGTGGAGACCACCGGACCACCATTCCGCCCCTCCCCTACGATGTCCGCGATCGCAGCCTGCTGGGCGGGCACTATGAGTCCAGTCCCCGCCCCGGCAATGAGGCTCAGGACCAGCAAGACCCACGGCTCCGGTGACAGTCCCAGCAGCCCGGTGGCCACTCCCGCCACGCTCAGACCGATCATGATCGGGGGTCGGCGTCCCCATTGATCTGAGCGCTTGGCCAGGGTCAACACCACAGCGACGTTGCCTACCGCGAAGGTCGCCAGCGCAACCCCCGCCAATTGCCCGGAATCGATAATGAAACCTCCGCCCACAAAGGCCGAGGCAGCAAAGAGGGGCACTATGGAATTGCGCACCCCGAAGGTCGCCCACCCATTGGCGAACGCAGAGACGAGTGCTGCCCGGTAACTGGTGTGTTCCCACGCTTCGGCCAATGTCGCGCGTTGGCGCTGGTCCTTGTTGTGCCGATCCTCCAGCCTCGACTGCCGCAGCATTATGAAGACGAAACCCGCAGCGAGGATCAGGGCGCCTCCGTAGACGAGAAATGGCACGCGCTGGCCGAACACCAGCAGGGCAGACCCCAGAAGTGGGCCTGCCACACTGCCGATCAGAAATGCTGAGGCGTAGGCACCCGAAACTCTCCCTCGGATCTGCGGAGGAGCTTTGCGTGCCAGAAAGGTCATCGCGGACACGGTGAAGAACGTCGAGCCGATGCCGCCCACCGCCCGGAAGATCAGCAGCAGTTCGTAGCTGGGGGCGAACGCCGTGGCAATCATGGATGCAGCGACAATCAGCAGACCCACTACATAGACGGGTGTCTCGCCCAGCCGCTGGGTCAGTCGCCCGGACAACGGTGCGAACAAGAGCCGAAAAAGGCCGAAAGCCGAGACTACTGCGGAAACCGCTAGTGCTGAGACTCCGAAGTCCGATGCATATTGAGGCAAGATTGGAGCCACGATGCCGAACCCAATGGCGATGATGAAGGCAGAGACAATCAGTACCTTCAGCTCAGGCGGAATCCGAGGCCGCGAAACCGGTTCGGCATATGTGCTCACGTAGAGCATTCAACACGATTGGGCACACAGGTCTTCCCGGGTGCGGCGGCGTGGAAGACTCCGTGCCAACAGCAGGGTACGTGCCAAGTTCGCTCCGACGGTCCTGCAGGAGTCAGAGGCTAGGACCACACGTAGTAGCCTGTGACATGCGTGATGACCGCCATCACCCCCTCAGCGGGTGAGCGATAGGCAGCGCGAGCACCTCAAGCCAGGTGCTTGTGACCAGGATAAGAAAGGTCCCAGGGTGAACGCACTTCGAACAACAGCAGCAGCAAGACCACGCGTGGTGGTGCTATATGGCGGCCAGTCGTCAGAGCACGCCGTCAGTTGCGTCACTGCTGCAGGGGTGTTGGAAGCATTCGACACATCAAGATACGAGGTGATCGAAGTGGGGATCACGACGGAGGGCCAATGGACTCGTCCTGCTATCGATCCGCGAACCCACTCCTTCGCATCTGGCAAGGCGCCTGGTGTGACGCCGACGGGTCACTCAATTCAACTCATTCCGGCTCGAAACGGCACGCCAGATGGCAAGGCACACCTCGTAGAGATAGGGACAAACGGCGCCGCCACTGAGCTGGGCCCGGTGGACGTGATTCTGCCTCTGCTCCACGGACCTTTTGGCGAGGACGGCACCATCCAAGGGCTGCTGGAATTGGCCCGGGTACCTTACGTGGGAGCTGGAGTGCTGGCATCTGCGGTGGGGATGGACAAGCACTTCATGAAACTGGCATTCGAGTCGGCAGGGCTCCACGTCGGGCCTTGGGTCACTGTTACACGGCGGGAATGGACGACTGATCCACAGGAGGCGCTCAACCGCGCGCAGTCGCTCCGGCTGCCGGTATTTGTGAAGCCGGCCCGGGCGGGCTCATCTGTGGGAATCACGAGGGTCGATGAGTGGTCACAGCTCGACGAGGCGATATCAACCGCTCAGAGACATGACCCCAAAGTCATCATCGAACAGGGCATCGACGGGCGCGAGATCGAATGTGGGGTCCTGGATACAACTGACGGTAGCCCGGCCCAGGCGTCGTTACTGGGCGAAATCGTGGTGGATCATCAGGTAGAGCCGACGGCCTTTTATGATTACACGGCAAAGTACTCTAGCGACGCCACCACGGGATTGCACTGCCCGGCTGATCTGCCCGAGGCTGTCAGCGAAGATATTCGGCGACAAGCTGTCCTCGCATTTGAAGCTGTCGGCAGCGAGGGACTTTCTCGTGTGGACTTTTTCTACACGACGGGAGGCGAGATCATCATCAATGAGATCAACACGATGCCTGGCTTTACGCCCATCAGCATGTTTCCGCAGGTTTGGAAGGCTACGGGCCTCAGCTTTCAAGAACTGATCAACCAACTCATCGAGCTGGCGCTAGCCCGCCCCGTGGGTCTACGCTGAGACGTTCGCGGCATAACGACTCGAGTGGCTGCGTGTAGCTTCGTGTGTGGCACCAACTGGCAGGCTTACGCATTGAATTGTTTGTCGACTTGTAATTTTTGGAACGGGACACACCATGGACAACAATGACTTACCATCACAGAATCCTGTAGCGCGTGACATGAGTTCAAACGCGATAGGGCCCACGGAGCTCGCCAGTATCACCGGAGGAACTTGGGAAGCTCCACCCGACCCCGCTTGGTCCCTCAAGCGTATGCAGCGCATGCGGAACGTGGGGCGTTATCCCAAGGGCGCTGTGCTGTCGGGCACCTTGGCGTATGCCCATGACCCGGTCAAGCTCGCCGAACGGTTTGAAAACGACACCCAAGGGTCCAAAGACGTCGTTCTGATGATTAGATCAGATGTTGCCCCTCCCCCGGTGTCGTGCGCCGTCTTGCGAGTGCCCGACGTCAGCAAGGCTGCAAATACGGTAGCCCGCAAGCGGCGTGATGCATTCAACGGAGCAGTCATAGCGGTCACAGGCAGCATGGGCAAGACGACCGTCACCTCTATGCTAAATGCCACGCTGTCGCGCCAACACACGGTCTTCAGTCCCAGAAGTGACAAGAACGGTATGGCCTCCATGCGTTCCCGAGCATTGCGGCTAGGGAACGAAGATTACGCAGTTCTTGAGGTGCCCCGCGCCGTACTGCCTGGGGCTGAACAGATTCTTGGCCCCGACGTGGCTGTGATCACTGCCATTGCTGAAGCACACATGGAAGCGTTCGGCTCCTTGAGGGAGACGGCGCAGACCAAGGCTACCCTTCTAGAAGGGCTCTCGGAGGAGGGGGTAGCCGTCATCAACATTGATGCACCGCATTCAGAGATTCTCATGGCGTCTGCCAACAAGAATTCTGACCGGGTCATTACATACGGCGTGGCAAGAGACGCAGACATTCGTTTGTCTGACTATGACGCGCATTCCAGACAGGTAACTGCGGTCTCCCTCGATCGCACATTGAAATACACCCTGGGTGCCTCCGGCAAACATAACGCTCTGAACAGCCTCGCAGTCCTAGGTGTGATTGAAGCCCTCGGACTGGATGTTCAGGAACACCTGCAGGGGCTTGCGGACTTTAGGGCAGTTGAAGGCCGCGGTGAAGTCACTGTGGTGGAGCGCCCCTTACGGCGCCTCACCGTTGTGGACCAGACCTTTAACGCGAACCCCGCATCTGTTCGAGCGGCAATGACCGATTTCGCTGAACAATACAGCGGCAGTCATCGAATCTTGGCGCTGGGTGACATGCTCGAGCTGGGCCCCAACGAAGCTGAACTGCACGCTGAACTTTCACCTGCGATTGCTGCCTCAGAGCCCGATAAAGTGTATTTGGTCGGCCCGCTGATGGTAAACGCTTGGAAGGCTCTGCCCGACAAGATCCGAGGCGCACATGTGATGACCCCGGAACAGCTTATTGCACTTCTTCAAGCAGACATTCGGGAAGACGCTGCAGTTCTGCTCAAGGCATCTCACGGCACTGGTCTTAACCGCGTAGCCGAGGCAATGAAATCCACGAACTGGCGTCTAGCCTAGAAGCGGCAGTACGGGCCCTCGGCTGTGCATAAGCTTCGGGGGCTGCGACGGCTCCGGGTTATTCCTCAAGCGCGGCCAAGGCAGTCACATGGCTGTCGACTATCGCTCTTGCTAGGGATCGCTGGCCTCCCGCAAAAACCGTTCCATACTCCTTAAGATCGGGGGCCGGTCGCACCGCTAGTACCTCGTGATTACCATCGGCACGCGGTTGATTAGGTGCGATGACGTTGAGCACCACCTCGCAGATGTCGAGACCTGTAAAGGCAGCAGCCGCGGTGACCGCCACCGAGCCGTACTCACCCACTACCTGATCGGGTACGGGTCGAATCGAATCTTTATCACCGCTGACGGCCGCTACAACCTCCCCATGGGATACTAGAAGGCGCAGTTGCTCCCCGTCAAGCAGTTCCTGAACTATGACTCCTTTCTGGGCACCCCGCCAAAGTCGTTGCCAAACAGCCATGAAGTTTTCTCGGTTTGTCCAGTCGACCCGTACCGGCATCTGGCTACCGATCCGCAGCGAGGCAACAACACTATTTTCAATAAATGCTAAGGCGCGACTCGCATTCCTTGTCTCAGTGGGTGCCAGATCCCGCTTAAAAACCTTCATCCGTCGGGGAAGGGCGACGTTAGCCTGCTCCAGGAGATGAATTGCAACCTTTGGAGACCGAGTTGCAAAGACGGACGCCTTACCAGTGAGGCTGGTGAATGAGCGCCAAACGCTAGTTCTTAGATTACCTTTTGAGGCATGGAAATAATCAGAAGACAGCCAAGTTATATCAAATCCGCGATCAGAAAATTCGCGTGCCAACAAACTAGTATCAACATTCAGACTCTTTAAATTGGATTGGGAAGCCGAGCCGACTATATTTATTGCCGGCGCACGCCTCTTATGTCGGGGTATTTGATGCAGTCTGACAATTTCTCCAGCAACATTCCGCGCTCGGCCGTGGGCTGGAAAATGATGGGCACCAATACCAGGTTGACTATTAATCTCGACAATTATGTAGTTCTCTGGGTCAGCAGGAGCACTAAAGTCGTGGGCCATGATGTCTACGCCAGCTATAGGTAAACCTGGCACCGACATAATAGAACGAGCGGCGACCTCCAGGTAACTTGGGTGGATCTCATTGGTGATATCCACACTCTCGGCACCGGTAGAGAACCCAGCTTTATGATCCACGATGTATTCTTCGCCGGCTCCCAACACTGAGGCCGGAGTGAGCCCCTGCTCGCGCAGCTTAGCTACCCTGCCTTGGTCGAGGATGATGGGACGCGTCGCGAGGTGCGGGTTCAGGCGCCGTACCTCATTCTTGGTATTAATCAGTTCTCGTATGGTCTTCTTACCGTCACCCACCAGAGTCGGTGGGATTCGAAGAGACACAGCTATGCACTGATCGCCCACGACGGTAAAGCGGGCTTCAGTGCCGACGAAGACTTCTTCCACCAACACTCCGGCACCTCGGCTTGCCGCGAAAGCCCGGTCCCATGCACTACGTAATGCGGGCTCTGAAGTCACTCCTACCGTGACACCCTTGCCTTTGGTCCCGCCGACAGGTTTCACAACAACACGACCGAGCTCCGCCATCCAGTCTTTGGCTGCTGCAAATTCAGTTGATGCCCCGTAATAACGCCCCTTGGCGATGGAAACGCCGCTTGACTCGAGCAGGAGTCTTGAGATTCGTTTGTCGCCTGCTGCCTTGATGGATGTGTACGGCGTGTCATGGCTGCTGGTCAGGAAATACAGTTGGGACGAACCCGGCTCGTCCGTAACGACGAAGTTTTTTCCAATCAAAGGCGCACTTATGCCCCGGCGCTCTAGCTCGTATGAAATCGCCCGAGAAGTAGTGAGGTGTTTGGAGGCAACAGCAAATTCGCCCCCGGACCCTTCGTGCCAAGCGGCTCTTGTCGTCAGGGACTCCAGTGACTGCGAGCCCAATTCACCAGTAGTCGGAAGCGTGAGCTCCAGATATGGTGCCTGCTCGTCAAGCCCGGCAATTTCCAAGATCTCCAACAACTTCATGGGGTGCCTAGACCTGAGGAGAGCATCTGAGTATGCGTCACCGACACGCTCCCGGAGTGTGGGGGTTTCTGATCCAAAGGGCTGCATCGAGGGCCTTACAGCAACCCGACACAAGTCCACACCTGCGGAATCGCGCTCCAAGGTGAAACTCATTTGAAGACGGCCGGTCCCGCTGCCTATCTCACTTTGTTGTGGTACCTTGATCAACGCCTTGTTCTTTATGATGTCCAGGGTGAAAGCATCGACCTGACCCCCGACGAGAGCAATACTTGCCCCCGCTATAAGTATGTTTCTAACGCCAGACGAACCTTCGGGACTCTCATCCGATGAGACATAAAGAATCAGTTGGTGCGGGTTAGCTTCTCGCAATTCTGCCACAGCCGCCACGGCTTCATCTGTCCGGGTTATTGGCTCGGCGCCGACGGCCGATACGTGCCTGGCATTGCTCCGTGAGACAGCTATTCTTCGTACAGATCCAGCATTACCTGGACATGCGAAAACCACCGCCTCAGAGTCTGACAGTCGAAGTATCTCGAAACTCTTCTGGTCCCCAAGGCCGCACGCTTCTAGCAGATCATCGATTCCGGCGCCACGAGGAACGTCTTTACTATTATTGTCTAACATCATCTGCCCTTATGTATCGGGGGTGTACAGACTTTAGTCTCATTCAGGCATCTCTTACAGCGCCTCACCTGAAGTCGACAAAGGGTACATTTCAGTTTTCTAAGGGGGACACTCACGTGCACCTCACGCTGGTCGGGTTTCGACAGCCATAGCGGGCGCAGTAAGTACGTGTCCATCGATCACAAACTCGCTCAGCAGAGCGATCACTGCGGGAGGCCCTGAGACTTCCCCGCAGACTACTCCCGCTACGGGATCGGTAGAGGTGAAGCGAAGATCCAGCTGCATCTGGCCTGCCGCTGCCTCGGCCGCTTGAATATCCTCAGCTACCTGCGACAACCCTTCCCAACGGAAAGTCACACGCTCCTGCGTGCCCATGCCGGACCCGGGTAATGTGAGTCCGGCATGCCGGGCCGAGGACTGCAATAATTCATGACCAAGCTCGCTTATTCGCCGTTCATCAGCGACATGCTGCAGATACATCCACGGTCGTTCCGAATGCTCCACGAGAACAGGCCGGTTCTCATGAGCCGTCGGCCCCGTGAAATCGTTCACCACGATGTCGACAGTCAAGACCGGCATCCCCGGGGTAGCCTCCGCTGCGCCCTGGGCAAATGCCTCGATGTCAGCGTGAATCTCTCCGGTGACGTCCCGGACCCCCTCTCCGAGATTCCAAGGGCCGCCTGGTGCGTGGACCGCGGACAGCAAACGCCCGTCGGCCAGGAGCAGCCTGAGGTACTGACCTGCCACGTGCTCTTCCACGAGGTAACGATAGGTGCCCCGCGTGCGAGTACTCGAGCTGGTTTTAGGAGACAAAATTTGGGTAAAGGCATACGAGGCTTGGGTGAAATTAGCGCGACTGGGCGGCACCTTCCACAAGTAATCAATGGCCTGATCAAGGTCGTCCGCGTTTCGGAGACGAGGCATCACCTCAACTGTGGAATCTCCCACCATGGGCTTAACAACCACAGGGTAGCCGATGGTTTCCGCAAACTCTTTGGCGTAGGTTCTCCCGCGTTGCAAGGAAAATGCCCGGCCTCGGGGCTGCGGGATCCCTGCCGCGTCTAACACGTCACGGCGAATCCGCTTGTCCTGAACCATGGTGGCCGCAGAAATCCACGTGGAGTTTGCGACTCCGTGAGCGAATGCCACGCCTCCGGTAGGGTCCTCCCCGGGAAATGCCATAAGAGCCTGACCAGGGAAGAGGAGTGTGTTGAGGCCATTGCGGAGCGCCGCTTCATGAAGCACCCAACCGTCATAGAGGTCGGCTGGGCACCGGCCAAAGGGCATTGGAAGGCCCAAGTTCACTGAGGCCAGCGGCGGTGGCTCAACACGAGAACTTACGACAGGCTCAACGATCATCTGGTGTCTCCTCCAGCTTGTCCTCTATGGCTTCGGCGTCAAGTTGCTCCTCGGCGACTTCACTCTCATTCAAATCGTCTGAGACCGAGCCTCCCTCCGACTCCAAGTTGCTGGCTTCCTCAAAGTCCTCCGCTGCGCCCCCTGGGCCGGGCTCGATTCCGGTTCCGTTGCCCTCGTCGGCGGCCTCATTAAGCAGAACAAATTCGACGGTGTCCAAGTCATCTTGGACATGAATCGCCTTTACAGACTCCGGGGCGGCTTTCGGTGGCCCCAGTATTGCCACGGTTACCATCGCGGCTGCAGCCGCAGTGGGGCCGTAAATACGTGCTTCGGCCTCGCGCTCCCCGGTGCTTTTCACCCATCCGACCAGCCCTGAACGGGCAGCACGCCGCGCAAACCACCTGCCATAGCCCACACCCTTAATCCCGCCGCGAATGGTAAGCCGAAGGTTCAAGTTCTCAGCCCGTTGAGCTTGCGCCTGTAGACCAAATGCGTCCGCACACTCAAAAACGAACTGTTCAGACAACCGCCGGGGTGTCCCATAGACGGGATACTCGGCGACGGGGAGAGCAGCCATAGCGTTGAGTTCACAGATGGCGGCGTCCTGCTCCTCGAGGGGTTTGGTGTGATCTTCCAATAGGAAGTCGACGCCGCAATACCCCATCCCCGGTACCGCCTGAACGGCCTTCACACAAGCTTCCTGAATGCTGGGATGCAGGTCGTCGAGAATCTCAATAGACTCTCCGCCCTGCGTGAGGTTGTTGGTGCTGAGAAGGTAAACCCGTTCCCCAACAGGAAGCACACTGTCGAAACCGTAACCCACCTTATGCAGTTGGTACTCTGCCGCTGCATCCCACCGGATCTTAAGAGGGCCTAAGTGAGGATTGGCTCGCCGGGCCACGTTTTTTTCCATTATGAGTTGGCCAACAGTCTGGACCCCATCACCTACGACATTGGCCGGAATGCGTTCCACTGCCGCCGCCACGTGGTCGCCGATCACCATAATGCGGTAATCCCCACCATTGATGTGTTTTTCGACAATGAACTCATTATTCCCGTGGGCGGTCTTAGAGAACATTTCCAAAGCTGTGTCCAGTTCAGATTCGCTGCGGATATTGGCGGTGACGCCAACCCCCATGGACCCTTCGGCTGGTTTCAACACCACTGGGAAACCAATTCTCTGGGCATACTGCACGGCGAGTCCGTGGTCACCTTCGTGGAATGTGCGGCCTTCCGGGACCGGGACTCCCGCTCGTTTGAGCAGAATGCGCGTGGCTTCCTTATGTCTGGCGACCGAGGCTGCGACCACGCCGGACAGGGGCCAGCGCGTGGTCCGGAAGGGCAATTGGGTCCCTGCTGTGTCAGAGACGACGATGCTGGACTTGTTGAACCTCCAGCTGTTGAGGCCGTGTGCCAAGGCCTCCCTTTCAACGATGTGGCCGTGCACGGCGTATGCGCCAATGGGTGAAATGTAATCTACATCCCCGTACGTATTGGGGCGCTTGTTCCCCACAGCGGGTTGAGGCGGCGTAGGATGCAGGACTCGAGCGCGCGCCTGGGTGACCAAGTCTTCGTAATACGGCTGCAAGCCCAATCCCAGACGAAGGAGCGGAGTGCGCCGCCATCTCGACCGGCGGCCCGAAACTCTAAACCGCTTCTCCACGTCTGCCGTCGTCGACAGGTATTCCACGTTTGGCACTGCTTTGGCCATGTCCCGATGCAGCATCGTGGTGATCCGCGAAGCTCCCGGGAAGTGGGTCAGTAGCACCTGAGCCTGTGGGGAGTGGGCCCGTATTTCTTCTGCCAGCTCTAGGGTTCGCAGCACGCCTCCGATTTGTGCCGGCCGAAGGTTGATCATGCGCAGTCCCCCGCCTGCGGCACCGGACTTCACCAGATCCGCCGTGACGTCGGGCCCGGCATTGCGCGCCAACAACCGCACATCTGGGGACGTGGTGTACCCGGAAGCCAATTCGTCTGCGAGTCGTTGCAGCTCCATGGTCTCCTCGTGCGCCTCTGAGGGAAGAGGGTTCTGCAGGATCACCGTTTTCGGCAGCTGGCCTTCTGCTGACCACTGGACTGCTGTGCGGACTACGTGGTGGGCCTGTTCAACATCAAGTCGTCCGCGAAAATTCATCCACAGAGGCTGTGCGGCCGAGCTGCGGTGGAGTCGGCTCCTACTTGTCGCCACGTGTCGCAGATGCTCGAGGTCTGCCTCGACGTCCCCTGTACCCAACAACCGCAGCGGGCGCCGCTGCCTCGGCGATACGCCACTGAAGAACCTGTCGATGGCCTCGGCGTCCCGGTGCCGCAGCACCGGAGGAATAGGTGTGGGCATGACCCTGCGCCGGCCAAGGAGGTCTGCCACGGTCATCCCGAGCGCCGCTGCGGCGAGGTCTAACAGCGCAGTTTCGATGCCCATGATTGTCGCCCGAAATGGAAAAACCGGAAGTGACTCACTCTCACCGGCCTTGGTTTCCAGCGCCCGAATACGGGAGCGAATGTCGCTCAGTGGATCACGCAAGTCCAGTTCTTCGCCCACGAGTCTCGCCAGTGCCTCATCGAGAAAAGGCCAGGAATGCTCGTGGGAGTCTCCAGTCTGGTGGGGACGCGATTGCGCCTCACCCAAACCGCTGACCTCTTTTCCACCTGCGGTCGCGGCTGTGAGGTGAACGAGGTAATTGAATGGAGCAATAGTCCTTTGCGAGTCCTCGGCCTTGAGGTCCATCGGCACCCGGAACGTGACGGCCTCGGCGCTGCGGATGGTCACACGCTTCGGAGCAGTTCCAAGCGGAATTGAAAGTCTCATCGGTTACTCTCCATTTTTTTGGCCTCTTCGGCGGCAGCGGCCTGACGTAGCCGCTGGGACACTACCCGAGTCGAGCCGTCCTGTCGCATAGACACCCCGTATAGGGCGTCAGCGATCTCCATAGTGCGTTTCTGGTGCGTGATGACAATCAGCTGTGAACTCTCCCTCAACTCCTCAAAGATCACCAGCAGGCGGGAGAGGTTCGTATCATCCAACGCCGCTTCCACCTCGTCCATCACGTAGAAAGGGCTTGGTCTGGCTTTGAAGATCGCCACCAGAAGCGCCACGGCCGTCAGAGACCGTTCTCCGCCCGACAACAGCGACAATCGGCGGATCCGTTTTCCCGGAGGCCGGGCTTGAACTTCGATACCGGTATTGAGCATGTCCTCGGGATTGGTCAGTTCCAACCGACCCTCGCCCCCGGGGAACAACCGGGAGAACACTCGCTCGAACTGCACACGCGTGTCTTCCCACGCCTGCGAGAATACCCGGTGCACCGTGGAATCCACCTCGGCGATGATGTTGAGCAGATCCTGGCGGGTGGACTTCAGGTCACTCAGCTGGTCCTGCAGATACCTATGCCGCTCCTCCAGGGCAGCATGTTCCTCCAGTGCCAGCGGGTTTACCTTGCCCAGCGCCTTGAGATCTTTCCTGGCTCGCGTCAAGCGCTGCTCCTGCTCCGTACGCACATAGGGCCGGGAAGAGCCGTGCTCATCGTCGGCCTCATGGTCCGGGATTCCCTGATCGGGCCCATAGTGCTCAATCAGATACTCCGCGCTCAGGCTGAGCTCCTCTTCCGCGCGGGCTTCGGCTGCCTCCAACGCCAGCCTGAACTCTGTCTGTTTCAGCTCCGCCTGATGGAGCCGAGCCGTGACCTCCGCCAACTCAGCTGCATCCTTTGCTCTCCTCTGACCCAATTGAGCCAGATGCGACTGCAGCTGGTCGTGCTGGCGCTGGGCGGCGTCACGTGCCTTCTCAATGCGAGCCAGCTGTCCTGAGATGTCCCGCACAGCCATCTGCGCTTCGTCCCCGATCTGCTCTGCCTGTGCCGCCTGCTCCTGGCGCCTCTTCGCTTCCCGGCGGGCTTGCTGCTGCCGGTCCTCCTCCGCTGCCGCTGAGCGTCGCAGCCCCGCCGCCCGGTCCAGCAGCTGTTTGTGCTCCTCCTCAGTGGCCCGCAACTCCAGCCGGGCGTCGACTTCGACGCGGCGTTTGGATGAGGCCTCTTCTGCCAATCGGTCACGCTCTGCCGTGGAGGGTTCCTCCATCGTGTCTTCGCTCTGCGCAACTTCCACCCGCGCGGCAAGTTCATCCAGCTGCTCCTGCGCATCTCCTGCAGCTATTTCCGCCTGTTCAATCTCTCGCACCAGGCCGTCGATGCGCTCCTGGGACCGTTGAGCATCCCGCTTCAGGCGTGATAACTGGTCAGCTGAGGAAGCCAGTGCTGTCTCATTGGAATGGACGGCATCGGAGGCTTCACTGACGTGGTGTTCAGCCGATGCCACGTCACCCTCACAGCGCTGGACCTCAGCGTTGAGACTCTTCAGCTGCTCAGTGGTGCGCACCAATGTCTCCTGCAACTGCTCCACCTGGCCGGTGAGCGTGGTGCCGGTGTCACCTGCGGCTTGTCCGCTGATGCGTTTACCCTGCCGGATGACGGCTTTGTCCAGGGCGAGTGCTGCCGTCGCGTCGCCTCGTGCCACGAGTGCTTCGCCGAAAGCCTTCTCATCGACCAGCACTGCTCCTGCGAGCGCCTGCTGCAGAGTGCCGGCCAGGCCCTCCTGCGTGTGGAGGATCTCTATGCTGAACGCCGCTCCGGGGTCATCGAGCTTGACCGGCTCTTCAGCGGCCTCAATAGCCTGCTGCAGCGCGGAGATCCTGGCCCGCGTCTCACTGACGGTGATTTCCAGGGTTCGGTGCTCGGCCAGCCGGTCGTCATAAAGCGCTTTGGCCTCCTGGTAGCGCTGCTGAGCCCTCTGCAGCTGTTGGCGAGCCTCCGGATTCCCAGTCTCGACGCTGGCAATGTGCTGCTCCAGCTGCGTCAGCTCCGCCTCGGTGTCCTCCAAGGCCACCTGCTCATTCTCCAGCTGACCCTCAGCACGGCGCCGCCGCGCCGCAGCCGCATCCACCCTGCCTTGGGCCGCCTCCTTCTTCCCGTGCAGGGTCGCCAACCCGGCACGCCTGTCAGCGATGGCCCGGAGCTGCTCGGTAATACGAGTCTCCTCAGCCGCCAGAGCCTGCTCTGCAGCGGCACGGGCCGCACCGCTGGACTCGAGTCTCTGCTGGGCCTCCTCTACTTCCGCCAGCTTGTCCCGGCCCTGCTCTGCTAACTGGTCGGCCTGGCTGCGCAGCTGCTCGGGGTCTCTGCCCCCGGGGTGGGGGGCGGTGCTTGCGCTGCGGAGACTCCGGGTGCGCTCCTGAGCGATCGAGACCACCGAGCGTAGCCGTTCCTGAGCTTGGGACAGCCGGTGGTGGCCGTCAGAGAGCTGCTGGGCACGTTGCCGGAGGCCCTCAGCCTCGGTGGTGAGGGCGCCAACCTGCGTGTCGTGCTGTGCCAGCTCGGCCTCCAGCCGCTCTGCAGCAGCGCGGTCGGCGTGCTCTCCCTGGGAGGAGGCATGCAGGGCGGTGGCGGCCTGAACCAGGTCATCAGCGATCAGTCTCGACAACGCATCGCGGACATCATGCTGGATCCGCTGGGCCCGGCGGGCCACCTTCGCCTGGCGGCCCAGCGGCGCCAGCTGCCGGGAGATCTCCCCGATCAGGTCTTCCAGCCGCTCCAAGTTGGTCTGCATTGATTCCAGCTTGCGTACAGAGCGTTCCCTCCGGCGGCGGTGCTTCAGCACCCCGGCTGCCTCTTCTATGAACCCGCGGCGCTGGTCGGGAGTCGCCTGCAGGATCTGATCCAACTGGCCCTGACCCACAATCACGTGCATCTCTCGGCCCAGCCCCGAGTCGGAGAGTAGCTCTTGGATGTCGAGCAAGCGGCACTTGGTGCCGTTGATGGTGTACTCCGACCCCCCGGAGCGGAACATGGTCCGCGAGATCGTGACTTCGGTGTAGTCGATGGGCAGTGCCGCGTCAGAGTTGTCAATCGTCAGGCTGACCGATGCCCGGCCCAGCGGCTGGCGGGCCGCCGTGCCGGCGAAAATCACATCCTCCATGGAGCCCCCGCGTAAGGATTTGGCCCCCTGCTCCCCCATCACCCACGCCAGAGCGTCGACCACATTAGATTTTCCTGAGCCATTGGGGCCCACCACCGCAGTGACCCCCGGTTCGAATTCGAAGGTGGTGGCGGAGGCGAAAGACTTGAACCCGCGGACCGTGAGCGTCTTCAAGTGCATGCTGCGGGGTTCTCCTCTCAGCCGCGAAAGGCTGCCGGTTGACCTGTTCAGCTTAGCCCCGACGCAAGCGCAAGGTCTTGCGTGCATGCCTCAAGACTCGGCATGAGCATCATGATTCCTTCCGAATGTGACTCTTGACACACTCAGCCCAGCGAGTAAGACTAGGGCGTGCCGACCGATCGATCGCTCGGCGAACGCTTCGGTTGAGCTTCATTGAGATGAATGCAGATCGGAGCACCCGACCGCTTGCGCCAAAGGAAGGTCAAGAATGACCACCACGCAGTTAGCCAGTCCGAAAACCACTGAGATGGACCCCCGCGCAAAGAAAGCTGCACACGGGGCCTTCACAGGATTTTTCCTGGACATGTACGACATCTACCTGCCCGTGATTGCACTCGGTCCCGCGATGATCTATTTCCTTTCATCAGAAATGCCACCGGCACAGGCTGCGATCGTCACTTCGCTGATTTTCGTTTCGACGCTACTCGGCCGGCCCATCGGCGCACTCATCTTCGGCAGGTACGCCGACCGCATAGGACGAAAGAAAGTCAATCTCATCGCGGTCTCCGGCTATGGCATTCTCAGTTTTGCCATGGCTGCACTACCAGGCTACGAAGCCTGGGGAATCGCGGCGGTAATACTTTTCATCGTCTTGAGGCTCGTCGATGGGATTTTTGTTGGCGGATCGTATTCGGCAGCCAGTCCCCTCGCTATGGAGTACATGCCACGGGAGAAGCGAGGCGTGTGGGGTGCTTACATCATGCTGGGCTTCCCTGCGGCTTTTGTTGCCATCTCACTGCTAACCTTCGTGATGCTGCAGATAGCCCCGGCCGACGGGTTAGACTCACCGTACGTTCAGTGGGGGTGGAGAATCCCCTTCATCATCGGCGGGATCCTTGCCCTGTTATACGTGTGGTGGTACGCCGTCTCCGTCGACGAGTCGGACCTGTTCACGAAGACTGGTGGCACGAAGTCACCTCTGAAGACCCTCTTCAGCGGCAACAGCCTCAAAGCCTTCATCCAGGTCTTTGTCCTGATGAGTGGTTTTTGGCTCAGCCTCTACACCGTCACGGCAATATTGCCCTCATTGCTGCAGAGCCAGGTGGGGTTGATACCTACCCAGGTGACCGTCCTGCTGGTCGTCGCATTCGTGGCACTGGCGGTCGGCTACATGGTGGCCGGAGCGGTGAGCCAGCGGATCGGACGCCGTCCGTTCTTGGTGCTGTCAGGGTTCGGCGCCACAGTAGTAGGCACCGGCCTCTACTACTGGATGCTTGCAGCCCCGCCGGAAAGCTTCCTTGGCCTCGCAGTACTCGTATCCGCAATTGTTTGGGTGGTCGTGTGGTTCTGGGGTCTCACTACGACCTACATCAATGAACGATTCAGGACTGGTGTGCGAGCATCAGGTTTCGGCCTGGGCTATAGCGTGGCGGTGATACCCCCTTCGTTCTACGCTTTCTACCAAGCTGGACTCGAGCGCTTCATGCCTTTCGAATTCACCGTCCTGCCTTTGTTGATGATAGGAGGCATTCTCGTATCAGCAGGTGCGCTCCTCGGACCGGAGACCAAGCACATCGAATTCACTGCAGATCCGGAGTCCTGAGCGAGAAAGGTCTATGACAACGATGGCCACGATGCAAGCAATCATGATCGACCCCGCTCGTAACGGCCGGGCGGAGGCGCTCGTCCCGACTCAATTTGCCCGACCGACCCCCCAGCGTGGTGAAGTGCTCATTGAAGTTGTCAGTGCAGGCGTCAATCGAGCTGATGTCATGCAGCGCCAAGGAAATTACCCACCACCACGGGGAGCCAGCGAATTGCCAGGGCTGGAGGTCAGCGGTCGAATCGCGGCGTTGGGACCTGACAGTGAGTCCTCAGGCTTTTCAATCGGGGAGGAAGTCTGTGCGCTGCTTTCGGGCGGGGGCTATGCCGAATACGTCGCGGTCCCCGCCTGTCAGGTTCTCCCACTACCGCCGAATGTGCCGCTCAAAGACGCTGCCGCATTGCCTGAGGTAGCCTGCACGGTTTGGTCCAATCTTGTAATGGAGGCAGGGTTACGTAGCAATGAATCCGTTCTGCTCCACGGAGGCTCAAGCGGCATCGGCACTATGGCTGTGCAAGTTGCTAAGTATCTGGGAGCTCATGTCTTCGTGACGGCTGGGGCGGCTGAAAAGTTAGAGAAGTGCTCCAGTCTGGGAGCCGACGTCCTTGTGAATTACCGAGAAGAAGACTTCGTCGAAAGAGTAAATACCACCACCAAGGGGCGAGGGGTCAACGTCATTCTCGACGTAGTAGGAGGGCAGTACCTAGAACGCAATGTGCAGGCCCTGTCGCCAGATGGTCGGCTAGTCGTGATCGGCCTAATTGGCGGGAAAGAGGGCAAATTGGATCTCGGTGCCCTATTGATGAAACGGGGCCGTGTTCTCGCTACTTCACTGCGCAGTCGCTCAGTCGAAGACAAAGCGTCCATCGTCCGGGAAGTACGCGCACACTTGTGGCCATTGTTCGCGGCGGATCGCCCGCTCCCGATACGCACAGTAATTCACTCACGCCACCCGCTGACAGAGGCGGCAGCCGCTCACCGCGAGATGGAAGCTAGCCAGCACATTGGGAAGATTCTCCTGGATGTGAGCAATTGATCCGGGGCGATTTTATGTGCGGGCCCACCGGGCAGTGTCACGGCAGATTCTGACGTGCACTTCAGACAGTTCGTCAACGGACAATCCTTGGTCCGAACGGTACCACTGTGAGATCCCGATGCAGATACTCGAAATTGCCCTAGCCACGTGTCGCGGATCTGGCGCCTGAAAGACCGACGTTTCCACCCCTTCCTCAACCAGCGCGGTAATCAGCTCCTGTTCACGGCGACGTGCCGCCAGGTGGCGCACCAAGGCTTCATCTTTGAGCGATCGAATTTCACTGAACGTCACGAACGCGACGTCGGCGAAGTCTGCGTGGAATTGGACTAGGCATTCCACCAAGGCATCAAAGCGGTCGAGGACGTTGACTCCAGCTTCGTCGATAGCGCGTTCAGAAGCGCTAATAAGCTCCCCCATAGCCACCTCGCACAGGTCCACCAAAATGTCTTGCTTAGACCCGAAGTAGTGGTAGATGCCTGGGACCGACAGTCCCGCAGCGGAGGCGATCTGCCGGATCGTGGTTCCGTGGTAGCCGTTGACCGCGAAACACCTCAGTGCTGCCCTGCTGATGGGCGACAAAGGCAACTCATGCGGTAAGACCCGCGGAAACTTCATTCTTAGCCTCTTTCCAGCACCGCCTTGGACGTTGGTACAGAATGCTACGGCAGAGGATGACCGACGGTACCACTGAGGCGCTACACAAAACATTGGGTTTAAGCTAGTTTAGAACCTACCGAGCGATCGCTCGGTAACATGTCGTGAGATGTCAGCTTTGCGAGACCAAGCAAAGGATTCGGGAGGAGCCACCGTGTCAGCCATCAAGTGCCCCTGGACCTCTCTGTATCCTCCTCATGTCGCTCCCTCACTTGAGACCCATCCGATGCGTGCAGAGACGCTCACAGAAGCTTGGGCTCACCGTGTACGGGACGAACCCGACGGTTCGACGATCGAATACTTGGACCTGAACTGGAACGCCACACAGGTCAACGATCTTGCGAATGCACTTGCGGTGTGCTTCCAGACCAAGGGAGTGGGTTACGGGGACCGTGTAGGAGTCCAACTGCAAAACGTCCCACAGTTCGCGTTGTGCATGTTGGCCCTATGGAAACTGGGAGCTGTCCCGCTCATTCTCAATACAATGTACGGGGCGCACGAACTCACGATCATTCTCAATGACGCTTCGCCTGTAGGCCTGGTCTCCTCGGAAACTTCTGTCGAGGAGGTAACGAAGCTGGACCTCGATGGCCCGACACCGTGGGTCCTGTGCACTGATGATCATGACCTCGCACAGCTGAAGCGCCAGCACCATGAGGCGACCCCATCCGAGGAGGGCCTGGTTCGTTCTCTGCTTCCGCATCTCGGCTCAGTGCCGGAGCCAGTGAGGGTAACCGGAGACGACGCCGCGTTACTGACCTACACCTCAGGAACCACCGGGTCACCGAAGGGAGCCGTCGGATCACACACGAACCTGCTTTCGGTCGGCTACGGGGTACAGCAGTGGCTCGACGTGTGCCCCGGTGAAGGAGTATTAGCCGTGGCTCCGCTGTTCCACATCACAGGTGCTGTAGCTACCGCAGCGATGGCGCTCACGGTGGGCCGAGCACCCCTGATTTTCGTGGGACGGGTCCGTCCAGACAGTATGCTCTGTGGCCTCAGAAATCACAGTGTTCATCACATCCTTGGCTCGATCACCGTATACAACGCGCTGCTGGACAGCCCTGAACCGAGGATTGAGGACTTTTCAGGGCTCAAAAGCGTCTATTCGGGCGGCGCGCCGGTACCCCCGGCCACGGTCAAGAAGTTTGAGGACCGCTTCGGTCACTACATTCACAACGTTTACGGTATGACTGAGACCGCCTCAGCAGTCATCGGTGTGCCGCTGGGCCGCCGCGCCCCCGTGGACGAGCTATCCGGGAGCCTGTCCATCGGGGTGCCCCTGCCAGGACTTCTTGCGCGAGTCGTTGACCCCCACGGTCACGAAGTCGAAACGGGAACCATGGGAGAACTGGTCCTGAGTGGCCCCCAATGCACTCAGGAATACCTCAACAAGGCCGACGCTACGGCAGAGACGATCCGTGATGGCTGGTTACACACCGGGGATGTGGCGCTGCTCGACGCAGATGGTTGGGTGTATCTGATCGACCGACAAAAGGATCAAATCAACGTTTCAGGGTACAAAGTCTGGCCCCGTGAAGTCGAAGACGTCATCTACGAGCATTCCGCTGTCAGGGAAGTGGCCGTGGTGGGACTCTCCGATGACTACAGCGGCGAGCGCGTGGTCGCCTTCGTCTCTCTTCAAGCGGGAAAAAGCCTGACTCCGGCCGAAGTGACGTCAATGGTCCGTGAGCGACTCGCGGCGTTCAAAGTGCCCAAGGACGTCTTCGTCATCGATGAGCTTCCCAAAACACCGACCGGCAAGATTCAGCGCCGGGTACTTCGGAATTCACACAGAAACGTCCGCCCCAGGAAGGACTGACATGGCGCAGGCAGCACAAACATCGCTTGAGGGACAAGTGGCCCTGATAACTGGCGCAAGCCGCGGCATCGGCCTGGGCATCGCTGAGGCACTCGCCCGGCGCGGCGCGAAGGTGGTACTCACCGCTCGCAAACAGGAGGGGTTGGATGACGCCATTCGCACATTACCCCCTGGCAGCGCCATCGGTTTCGCGGGAAAGGCTGATGACCCCAGCCATCAGGACGAAGTGCTGGAAGGGATCGCTCAAACACATGGCCGGCTCGACGTCCTCGTCAATAACGCGGGCATCAATCCGGTATACGGGCCACTGGCCGACCTCGACTTGGAGGCCGCGCGAAAAGTATTTGAAGTTAACGTCTTTGCGGGTCTGGGCTGGGTCCAAAAGACCGTGGCACACCCGGCCCTTCAATTCAAGCAACACAGGGGGCGCATCATTTTCCTCTCATCAGTGACGGGGACAACCCCGGCTCCCAACATTGGGTTGTACGGAATTTCGAAAGCTGCGGTCACTCATCTCATGCGCACGCTCGCAGTGGAGCTCGGCCCAGAGATCCGGGTCAACGCGATTTCCCCGGCCGTGGTCAAGACACAGTTCGCCGAGGCTCTTTATCAGGGGAAGGAGGAGACGGTCTCTTCCGCTTACCCGCTGAAACGGCTAGGCGTTCCCGACGACATCGGCGCCGCTGCCGCTTTCCTGGCGTCCGAGGAATCCTCTTGGATTACCGCCGAAGTGCTCACCGTCGACGGGGGTCTCACAGTCGCCGGAGGAACAGCGTGAGCCCCCAGCCAGAAACCAGCCCCTCGAAAGCTGATGAGGATGCAATGATCCAAAAAGCTCCCCGCCGGGAACCGCCGAGTGACGACGACGCCAATCGCCGATCGCGTGCCGAACTCGATCACCTTGTGCACCGAGTCGAGGACTTCATACGTGATGTGGTCATTCCCGCCGAACCTGCTCCTGGTCAGTACTTGGAACTGCCGGTCCGTGATGAACTCCGTGCAGCTGCCAAAGCAGCTCGGCTGTTTGCTCCTCACGTGTCTTCGAAGTGGGGCGGCATTGGTCTCCCGTTGTCACAGTGGCCCGAAGTCTTTGAGGCTGCCGGGTACTCGCCCATCGGCCCGGTGGTCCTTAATTGCATGGCCCCGGACGAGGGCAACATGCACATGCTGGAACAAATCGCTACACCGGAACAGAAGCGTCAGTTCCTGGAACCGCTCGCCAGAGGACACGCCTCATCGTGTTTTGGCATGACAGAACCTCATCCCGGAGCCGGGTCGGATCCCTCACAATTGTCGACCACTGCCGAGCGCAGCTCCTCGGGGTGGGTGATCAATGGCGAAAAGAGGTTCTCCTCGGGGGCGAACCTCGCTGAGTTCATGATCGCGATGGCCCGCACGGGCGAAGTCGGCGAAGCAACGATGTTCCTCGTGCCCATGGACACCCCGGGAATGACGATCACACGCCAGATCAATACCGTGGATCGAGTGATCGACGGAGGCCACCCACATGTCGAGTTCAACAATGTGTCGGTGCCGGACTCAGCGGTTCTTGGGGAGCCCCACCGTGGGATGGAGTACGCCCAAGTGAGATTGGGGCCAGCGCGGCTCACGCACTGCATGCGGTGGTTGGGGCTGGCCAGACGTTCCCAAGACATCGCACTCGACAGGGCCCACGATCGCAGCCTTTTCGGGTCCCGCCTCGATGAGCAGGGACTCGCCCAAGAACTGATTGCGCAATCTGAAATCGACATCGAAGCCAGCCGCTCGCTCATTCAGAGGACAGCGACGCTGCTTGAAGAGGATAACCGGGCCGGCACCCGGCTGTCCTCGGTCGCCAAAGTGTTCTGCTCCGAAGCGATCTATCGCGTCATCGACAGGTCTATCCAGTTGTGCGGCGGCGACGGCGTTTCCGATGATCTCCCGTTAGCCCAGTACCTGAATGAAGTTCGACCGTTTCGCATATACGACGGCTCGACCGAGACCCATAAATGGGCTATCGCCCGACGAGCATCACGACGCCGAGCGCGGGAGCGTCAACGTCGCCACGAACAACCGGACGGCCAAGAGAGTGGGTCAACGAAATGAGTTCCTCCACTGACGTGACCGCCCACAGGACACAGGATGTCGTAGCCACCGAAGCTGAAGCCGCCGAACTGTCGATGTCGCCGCTGATTGTCACCGAGAGCGTGCGTCGCTTTCTCGATGAGCATGACATCGGCAGTGGCCCACTGTGCATTGACCCCATCGGTGAAGGACAGTCGAATGCCACATTTCGTATCCGCCGCCACGGCGCCGATGTTGTTCTTCGCAGGGGTCCACGACCCCCGCTTCCGAAATCCACCCACGATATGGTTCGCGAAGCCAGAGTCCAGGCCGCCTTGGCTCAATGCGGCTTTCCGGTGCCCACTATTCGCGCCGTCGAGTCTTCCGGCAGCCTCCTCGGGGTTCCGTTCTATCTGATGGATTATCTGCAGGGGGACGTGGTCACATCTGAACTTCCAGAACGCTTCGCGGCCCACGAGCGACGCCGCGAATTAGTCGAACGGACCGTCAGCACGCTTTCAGGCCTTCACTCACTGGATGTCACGGCAGGTCCGCTATCCACACTGGGGCGGCCCGACGGTTATCTGGAACGGCAAGTCCGACGCTTCACGCAGCTGTGGCCGCAGAACACACTGCGTGACCTTCCCCTGATGGAGCGGCTGAGCACCTGGCTCGCCGATAATAGACCGCCGACCCAGCGCCACACAGTCATCCATGGCGATTTCCGCATCGGAAACCTCATGTTCGCCAACGAAGATCACCCCCGGGTCCAAGCGGTACTCGACTGGGAAATGGCCACCCTGGGTGACCCATTGGCGGACGTAGGTTACCTGCTGGCCACTTACGCGAGTCGCGGGGCGCGTCCTACGGTGATGGAACTGACCACCGTCACGAGAGGCGAAGGGTTCCCGAACCGTGACGAAGTGATAAAGCTCTATTCTCAGCAGTCGGATCTGAACTTGGAGAAACTCCATTGGTATGAAGTTTTAGCACTGTGGAAGGCCGCCATCTTCTGTGAAGCGATCTATACTCGGTGGTTGCAAGGCGAACGACCTGACGACGCTGAGTTCTCTAGTCATCTGAAGACAGGGGTGCCCGAGCTCTTTGAAACAGCCTGGGAACGCACGCACGCGTCCCCCTCGTGAGAAACAAGACTGACTTGGGTCAAGGGGTCCATTCCGCCGTGGCGCTGCAGGACTGGAGAGTTCCATGTGCAATGCACCTGAGGGCAAGGCGGGGCCAGGCCTGCTCAGCCTCCTGCTAGGTGCTGTGGGGGTAGGGCCTCTTCTGCTGTACGGACTCAGCGCCACCAGCGACCGGGTGATCCTTGACCTCGGTATTGACGAGGCACAGTTCGGCCTGCTCGCCACTGTCGGATTCGCCTCCGCCGCCCTGGGCAACGCCACCCTGGCCCGGGTAGCGGACCGGCGGTCGGATCTGTTCCTCATGACAGTGGTTTTCCTCCTGGCAGCCTCGGCCCTCTTGCTCGCCGCAGTCCCTGCAGGGTATGTGGTGCTGCTCATCGCAGTGGGCCTCTCTGGGCTCGCGCAGTCCTTTCCCAACGGTGTGACCAACCGGATCCTGTTGGAACGGGTAGCGGGAAAGCGACGCATCGGCTGGGTCGGCATCAAGCAGTCCGGCGTCCAGGCCAGCCAGTTGGCCGCCAGCCTGGCCTTTCCGCTGCTTGCCCTGGCGGTGGGGTGGCGAGGGGCCGCCGCAGTTATCACTCTGATTCCTCTGGTGCTGCTGGTGTTCACTTGGCGGATCCTGCGAACCGTGCCGCTGCTGCCAGAGGTGGCGTCGGAGCCGACTGAGCCCAGCTCTGAGTCTGCTGAAGCGAAGCCGGCGTCGAGCACAGGGTACCCGGGCATGGTGTGGGCGCTGGCAGCTTTCGGTCTGCTCAATGGCATCGGGGTCCAAGCCACCAACGTCTACCTTCCACTGTTCGCCGTGCGGGAGCTGGACTTCTCCCTCGTACTCGGTGGGGTCACCGCCGCGGTGGCGGGCGCAGTGGGAGTAACCGCACGCATCGGGTGGGCCCGGGTGATGGCCCGCGGGGCCTCCGGGCCGCGGGTGCTGCTGAGTCTGGCCGGGCTCGCGCTGCTGGGGGCGGTGACCTTCTACGTGGTGGGGGCCACCGGGTGGGCCGGGCTGCTGTGGGTGGCAGTCTGCCTCCACGGCGCCTCGGCGCTGGGCGTCTCGGTGGTGCTGATGAGTGTGCTGGTGCGCTCCATCCCCTCCGGCCAGATGGCCTCGGCCAGTGGGATCACCACCGCCGGCCTGTTCGCAGGATTTTCGGTGGGGCCAGCACTGATGGGCGCTGTGGTCAGCTCCCCCGGCGGGTTCGGCCTGGGGTGGGCCACAGTGGCGCTGGTGTACCTGGCGTGCGCGGCACTGGCGGCGGTGCGGGCTTGTCAAGTAGTTTGTGTACGGGGGT
>NZ_VAWA01000019.1 GCF_005771565.1 Nesterenkonia sphaerica | reverse complement strand
ACCCGGTACACAAACTAATTGACACCCCCGTCTCTCCCTTGCCCGGCAACTGCCCTATGCGCTGCGGCTGCGCGACGCCGCGATGGACCGGCTCGATCCAGGGGTGCGGCTTAGCGGCCTACAGCTGGCAGCTGCACTCGACGAACTCACCTCCAAGCTCAAGGACTTCCGACTGACCGGCCAGACGCCCGCAGAGGTGATGGAGGCCTACGCGGCCGAGCATGGGCGCACCGCTCGCAAGTGACCTCCCCCTGTATTTCGATATCAATCAGCGGTAGTCTTGATATACGGAGGTGAGAAAAATGACGCGCACGCTTATCGATATAGACGACGATGCACTCACTGCTGCAGCAGAAGAGTTAGGTACCAAGACGAAAGTGGAGACGGTCAACCGAGCACTGGGTGAGATCGCTGCGCGCAAAGAGCGGCTGAAGCTGCTCGAGTGGCTCCGCAGTGCCGAGGCAAACGACCTCGGCGAGCCCGGGGTCATGGACAACGCCTGGCGCTGACACGCCGTGTACTTCCTCGCCGACAAGTCCGCCCAGGAACAGACCAAGTACAGCCCGATCGCCGCCCGGCGGTATGAAGAACTGCTGCTCAATGGCAACCTCGCCACCTGTGAAGTCATCAACCTCGAGATTCTCTACTCCGCGCGCAGCCCCAAGCACTACGAGGACGGCGCCAAGCTCCTCCACGCCCTCCCATGTCTGTCCGTGCAGAACTCCACTCTGCGGCTTGCCATGACGATCCAATCGAAGCTGGCCGCGATCGGGCAATGGAGACGAGACATCCCGGACCTCATCATCGCGGCCGTCGCACTCGAGCACGAGGCTGCAGTGCTCCACTATGACAAGGATTACGAGATTATCGCAGAGGTCACCGACCTCAGACACGAATGGATCATCGAACGCGGGACCGGACACGGCCGGGGGACCTCCGCCTGAGTAACTTGTAGAGTAGTGAAAAACCGCTTGAGTGGTTGAGGGAGGGCGCATGGGGCACGCCTACAACGAGGAGACAGCAGAAAACGCTGCACTCGACCACCTGCGCCGACTGGGCTATGAGACTCTGCATGGTCCCGATATCGCCCCCGACTCCCCGCAAGCCGAGCGCAACAACTGGCAAGACGCGATCCTCACAGGCCGACTCCGGGAGGCAATCGCACGGCTGAACCCCGAAGCCACAGCGGAGCATCACAGCGAAGCGGCCAAAAGGTTCCTGCGCACAGAACACCAGGACCTGATCCTGGAAAACATGCGCAAACACGAGTTCCTCATCCACGGGGTCCCCGTCACCTACAGCGTGGGCGGTCAGCAGCGCACCAAGCGACTTGCGCTCATTGACTTCCACCACCCGGACGCCAATGACTGGGTGGCCGTCAACCAGTTCACCGTCATCGAGCACCGGGACCGGCGCCCCGACATCCTGACCTTCCTCAACGGTATCCCCGTGGCCCTCTTCGAACTGAAGAGTCCCTCGACGCTGGGGGCGAGCCTCAAATCTGCGTGGAACCAAGTCCAGACCTACCGTGAAGACATCCCCTCACTGTTCACCACCAACGCCGTGACCGTCATCAGCGACTGGTCCGCCTCAACCATGGGTACCTTCAGCGCCGGATTCGAGCACTATGCGCCGTGGAAGACCGTTGACGGAACCGAAACCATCACCGGCACCGCGTCCCTGGACATACTCATAAAAGGCGTCTTCACCCCGCACCGGTTCCTGGACCTGCTGGCCAACTTCATCGTTTTCTCCGAGGAAACCACCTCCACCCCGACCGGTCAGGCGAAGAACATCACCTTCAAACGAGTGGCCAAATACCACCAGTACTGGGCGGTGAACAAGGCAGTGGAGTCCGTCGTCGTCGCCTCCTCACCTACAGGAGATAAGCGCGGAGGAGTCGTGTGGCACACCCAAGGCTCAGGCAAGAGTCTTGAAATGGTCTTCTTCGCCGGAAAAATATTGGCCGACCCACGGATGGCAAACCCCACTTTGGTCTTCCTCACTGACCGCCAAGATCTGGATAATCAACTCTTCGAAGAGGTCTTCGCCCCGGCCTCAGTGCTCCCCGAACCGCCTGTGCAAGCCGAGACCCGCGAGGACCTCCGCGACAAACTACGCCGGGCCAGCGGAGGCATCATCTTCACCACCCTGCAGAAGTTCGGGGGAGAAGTTCAGGGGGACCGCCTGCTCACCGACCGCCGCAATGTGGTGGTGGTCGCCGATGAGGCCCACCGTTCCCAATACGGTCTGCAGACTCGGTTCAATGAGCAGAGCGGGCAGTTCACCGGGGGGCTCGCGAAATACATGCGCGACGCTCTGCCCCATGCAACCTACTTAGGCTTCACCGGCACCCCCATCGAATCCACCGACAAGTCCACCAAAGCCGTCTTCGGCGAATATATTGACGTCTACGACCTCTCACAGGCGGTGGCCGATGAGGCGACGGTCAGGATCTACTACGAATCCCGGTTGGCCAAGATCGACCTGGACAAAGAAGATCTTGAAGCCCTCGACCAACTCACCGACGAGATCACCGGAGAAGCCGAAGAGTCCGCAGCGCAGAAGGCCAAGAGCAAGTGGGCCCGCCTAGAAGCGGTAGTGGGCTCTGACGCCCGCCTCGACCTGGTGGCCGCCGACATCGTCCAGCACTGGGAGGCCCGGCGGGACGAGCTGGCAGGCAAAGCCATGATCGTCACCATGAGCCGGCGCATTGCGGTGGAGCTCTACGAGAAAATCACTGCCCTCCGGCCCGAATGGCATTCCGAGGATCCCTCCGCAGGAAAGATCAAAGTCGTCATGACCGGCTCCGCGGCAGATCCCGCCTACTTTCAACCCCATCTCTATGACAAGAAGCAGCGGAATCAGCTCAAAGCGCGAGCCAAAAACCCTGCAGATGAGCTGGAACTGGTGATCGTGCGCGATATGTGGCTCACCGGATTCGACTCGCCCTCCCTGCACACCATGTACGTGGACAAAACGATGCAGGGGGCGGGGCTCATGCAGGCCATCGCCCGGGTCAACCGGCGCTACAAGGACAAGACCGGCGGGCTGATTGTCGACTACATCGGGATCTTCACCAAGCTCCAAGACGCTCTGGCCGAGTATTCGCCCTCCGACCGGGAGACCACAGGAGTGCCCCTGGAACAGATGATCGCCTTCATGCAGGAGAAGTACGAGATCGTCAGCGCGATGCTGCACGGGGTCAACTTCAAGGTCACGTCAGAGATGAGTGATGCCCTACGCATTGAGATGTATCAGCGTGTGATCAACTACGTGCTGGAACAAGGCGCAGCCGATTCATCAGCAGGCAAGAACCTCACCGAAAGATTCCTCGATGAGACCCTTGCGCTGATCAAAGCTTTCGCCCTCTGTGGAGCAAGCGATGAAGCGGCCCGCATCCGGGACGACGTGGCCTTGTTCACTGCAGTGCGGGCAGCAATCCTCAAATTCCAAGCCCCAGACTCCGGTTCCGGCGGTGCCGGGGCTGAAGACATGGACACTGCCATCAGTCAGATCGTCAACCAAGCGATCACCGCCGACCAGGTCATCGACGTCTACGGGTTCGAAGGCAGAGAGAAACCGGAGCTGTCTCTGCTGGACGAAGACTTCCTCAATCGGCTTGCCGCTCAGAAGGACAAGGAACACGTCCACCTGGCCATGCTCCGGAAGCTGCTCAACGATGAAGTCAAAACCGTGCGGCGCACCAATCTGGTCAAAGGACGCAAATTCTCCGAAATGCTCGACGCAGCGGTCAACAAGTACACCAACCAAGCCCTCAGCGCTGCCGAAGTGATTGCTGAACTGGTAGAAGTAGCCAAGGAGATGAAGGGCGAACAGCAGCGCGCCGAACAGCTGCAGCTCTCAGTAGGGGAACTCGCCTTCTTTGACGCACTCGCCCAGAATGGTTCGGCGGTGACCGAGATGGGTGATGAGAAGCTTCGCGACATCACCGTTGATCTCGTCCAATCTGTGCAGTCCTCCGTCACCATCGACTGGCAAAGCCGGGAGTCGGTGAAGGCCGGCATGCGCTCCAGACTCAGACGATTGCTCGCCGTCCACGGCTATCCACCAGACCACCAAGAAGGCGCTATAGACCTGGTGCTCGCCCAGGCCGAACAGACCGCCATCCACGCATAAGTCCCTGGCCTCAGCGCGGGGTCGGACTAATCCAGACTACGGGCCCTAAGCTGAGACGCTGATCCTGCGGCCAGAAGCAGCCGCCCTCCCATGCAGAAATGAGGACCTGATGAGTATTGTCCTGACCTTGGCGGGAGTGGCGCTGGTGGCCGTGGGGCTCTGGGATATGTTTCAGACGCTGTTCCACCCCAAAGGGCAAGGATCTCTCAGTTCTGGGCTGCTTGCTGCGGTGTGGAGGGCTACCAGGGTCCTGAGGTCCCGGGTGGGCCATATTGTGGGCCCGGCGGCAATGGTGGGCGTGATCGTGATGTGGGTGGCGCTGCAAATTGTGGGGTGGGCCTTGATCTATTACCCCCATCTTCCCGAGGGGTTCGAGTATTCCTCTGAGGTGGAGCCAGCGACCCATACGCACGTGCTGGACGCGTTCTATATCTCCATGGTGACCGTGTCCACGCTCGGTTATGGAGACCTGGTCCCGACCCAGTCGGCGCCGCGGATTCTGGGACCGTTGCAGGCCATCACGGGATTCGCCCTGCTCACAGCCGCTTTGACGTGGTTCAGTCAGATCTTTCCTCCGCTGGCTCGCCGCCGTTCGCTGGCGCTGGACCTGAGGTCCCCGGCTGATGCCGACTTCGCACACCACGTGGCCAGGGTGGAACCGGACGCGGTGTGCAGAACCCTTGAGTCCCTCATGGAAGCGATCGGCTTGGTCCGCGTGGACCTCACGCAGCATGCTGAGGTCTTCTATTTTCTGGAGACGGACCACCATCAGTCTTTGTCCAGTCAGCTTCCGTACGCACTGCGTATTCGCGATGCAGCCTTGGAGCGGCCGGAGGAGTCGGTGCGGCTGCGGGCTGACCAATTGAGTGCCGCGCTGGAGAAACTGACCCGCCAGCTGCACCAGGACTTCCGGCTCCCCGGCGAGGCTCCGCAGGAGGTCATTGACGCTTACGCCGCGGCGCATTCCACCCAGAACCAGGGGTAGACCACCCGAGGGTGGGAGTCGCGGCGCTGGGCCTTGGGCGGACTTGTAGAGTGGGTGGATGGGTCGGGGAGGAAGGTTGGCAGCCCAGCGCCAGCGGGCGCCCGGCAGCCGCACTTTGAAAGGAGCATTATGACCAAGATCGCCATGCTCGGGCTGGGGTCCATGAACGGCGCCATTCTGACCGGTCTGTTGGGCTCTGGAGTGCCGACCGAAGACGTCGTCGGCACCGCACGCTCGGCTGCCTCGGCGCAGCAGCGCTCGCAGCAATACGGGGTCACTGTGCTTTCTGAGGAGCACGACGACGCTGCCAACACCACCGCAGCAGCCCAGGCGGACGTGGTTTTCCTCGGGGTCAAGCCACACCAGATCGTAGACCTCTGCTCCGGGATCAAAGACGCACTCCAGCCGCAGGCCGTCGTGGTCTCCGTCGCCGCGGCCGTCACGGTAGAGATGATGGAGTCAGCCCTGGCCCCGGGCCAGCCCGTCCTGCGGGCGATGCCGAACACGCCAATGTCAGTCGGGGCCGGAGTGGTGGGCCTGTCGCCCGGTTCGGCCGTGGGCCACGATCAGACCGAGATGGTTGCACAGCTGCTTGGCGCCGCAGGCTCGGTCCACGTGCTGGACGAACAGCAGATTGACGCGCTGACCGGCGTGGCCGGCTCCGGCCCGGCCTATGCGTTTTACCTCGCCGAGCATATGGCCGCCGCAGGTGTGGAGATGGGCCTGGACCCTGAACTGGCCGCGGACCTCGCCGCCCAGACCATCTACGGTGCCGGCAAAATGCTCATCGAGAACCGCGGACAGAACGACGCCGCCCAGCTGCGGCGCAACGTGACCAGCCCCAACGGGACCACGCAAAAGGCTATCGAGACCTTCGACGCCGCAGGCATGGACGCCACCATCCGGGCCGGCGCGCAGGCCAGTGCCGCGCGCGCGGCAGAGATCACTGCCCAGCTGCGCGGCTGACTGGCCGAATATGCCGCTTCAGCCGGCTCAGCGACGTCGAATTAGCGGCAGATTCGGCCAGTGAGGGCGCCAGGGGCCAGTCGGCGCCAGTGAATCCGGCTCAGCGGCTGGCAGTGGCCTCGGCCAGCAGCCGACGCAGCCGCACCGGGTCAATCTTCCAGAAGTCCCGGACCTTCCCGTTGATCCGCAGTACCGGGATCTCTTCGGAGAACTGGGCGCGCAGGGCGTCGTCGTGCTCAATAGTGGTCTCCTGGGGCGTGAGGCCGAACTCCGCGCACACTTCCGCAGTGACCCGCAGCGCCTCCGTGCAGAGGTGACACTCGGGCCGGGTGAGCACATCGACGACGACGCCGGACGACTCAGACATAGGTAGCTCCTGCCGGGGGAGGGGACCGGAAACGCAAAAGCCCCGGCCGGAGCCGGGGCCGTGCGTGAAACTTGTACTACTTATTGCGCCGCTGGTGGCGGGTTTTCCGCAGACGTTTGCGGTGCTTCTTCTTCGCCATGCGCTTACGGCGCTTCTTGATCACTGAGCCCATAGGGTGAACAGTCCTTACGTCGGTGGGTGGAGCAACTACCTGCCCCGTAGGCCAAAAAGGTCTTGGGGAAGTCTACCGACTCTGCTGGTGAAGGGCTAACCAGGCAGGCCCGGGTGGCTGGTGGCGGCAGCGCGGCCGAGTCGGCGCAGGCGGCAGGGCCGAGGGCGGTGCCCCGTACGATGTCTACCAATGAACTCTCCCATTGAGAAGTACCTGCACCAGCTCCACGCAGAGATCGCGGAGCTGCGAGAGGGCCAGCCCTATGCCGTCGCGCCCAAGGGTCGCCGCGTTGACCCCGAGGACTTCGGCATCTGCCTGGCCACTGTGGACGGGTACGTCTATGAAGTCGGCACCACCAGCAAAGAGTTCTCCATGCAGTCGCTGTCCAAGCCTTTCAGCTATGGGCTGGCGCTGGAGGAACATGGGCTGGAGACCGTGGATGCAAAGGTCGACGTCGAACCCTCAGGGGATTCCTTCACTGAAATTTCGCTGGCCCCGAAGACGGGCCGGCCCGCCAACGCCATGATCAATGCCGGGGCGCTGGCGGTGGCGTCGCTGATTAAGGGCGCAGGCGGCAAGACCGCCATCAACCGCATTGCCGACTTCTATTCCGGGTTCACCGACCGCCAGCTCGCCAGTCACCGGGGGGTCTACACCGCCGAGCGGCGCAACAGCGACCATAACCACGCGCTGGCTTACCTGATGAGCTCCTTCGGCCTCCTGGAATCGCCCCCCACCACCGCGCTGGAAACGTACCTGCGCCAGTGTGCTGTCCAGATCACCTGCCGGGACCTGTCCCTGATGGCAGCGACCCTGGCCAACAGTGGGACCAACCCGGTCACTGGGCACGAGGCTCTAGGGGTGGAGGCCGTGGAGCGCGTGCTCTCGGTGATGATGACCTCCGGGATGTATGACAACGCCGGGGACTGGGTCGCCTCGGTCGGTATGCCTGCGAAGTCGGGTGTCGGCGGGGGGACCCTCGCGGTGCTGCCGGGGCAGGCTGGCCTGGCCGTGTTCTCTCCGCCCCTGGACGTCCATGGCACCAGCGTGCGTGGCGAGGCCACCTGCCGGCGAATGTCAGCTGACATGGAGATGCACTTTGTGCGCTCTGCCCGGGCTGGACGCTCTGCCATCCGCGCCATCCACTCGATTGCCTATGTGCCCTCGGCGGTCCGCCGGACTGATGAGGCGGCGGCCATCCTGCGTGAGCTGGGCGACCGGGGGGTCGTGGTTGAACTGACCGGTGACCTGCTCTTCGCCGGGACAGAGTCGGTGATCCGGGAGCTCAGCAGCCTCGACGAAGCCGTGGAGTTTGTGGTGCTGGACGCCCGTCGGGTGGACGAGGTCAGCACCATGTCACACACCATGCTGGCTACGCTGGAAAAGCAGCTGCGCCACGCCCACCGTGAGCTGGTCTTTGTGGACCCTGAGGACCGACTCGCCACGGCTGTGGGTGCAGAGGAGTCCACTATTTTCCTCACGCGGAGCATGGCGATCGCCCATTGCGAGGATCAGCTGCTCCAACGGCACTCTCCGGAGCTGTCCACCCCCAGCAAAGTGCCCGTTACCGAGGCTGCGGCAATATCCTCCCTGTCGGTGGCGGAGGCCGAAGAGCTGGAACGGCACATGGAGTCACGCTTCTACCAGGACGCTGAGGTGGTGCGCCGGGTGGGTCAGCGCTTCGACGGGGTGTACTTCATCGTCTCCGGAAGGATCACGACCACCGCCCGTGACGCCGAGGGCAACCGGGTTGAGCTCGGCACGCTGGGACCGGGGATGACCTTCGGTGAACTGGCCCTGGGCCGCGAACAGCGCCAGGAAGTCACCCAGCGGGCGCAGGGGGCGGTGGAGGTCAAAGTGCTCAGCGCTGCCACCATCGACCATCTGGAAAAGCATGACCCGCGGCTGGCCGGAGAGATGTGGCGTGCGCTGACCAGAGAGGCCTTCACGCGGGTCGATCAGTACATGCGCGAGGTCACCTCGCTGATTCGGGACTACTACTAGCGCCATTAGGCGATAGCCTGTCCAGAAGACGTACAGCAGAAATACCCGAGATTCGAAGAAAGGCGGAGGCTTGAGTTTTCTTGAGTTTCTCGAGACGCGCTCGTCCGACATGGTCGAGCTGGGGCTTGAGCATGCCGGCGTCGTCGCTCTCTCGGTGCTGCTGGCCACCATCATCGGCGTCACCCTCGGGATCGCCACGTATCAGAACGCGCGCGCTCGCGGAACTGTTCTGGCCGTCACCGGAGCAATCCTCACCATTCCCTCCTTCGCGCTGTTCATCCTGCTGTTGGGTCCGCTGGGGCTGGGCTGGCCGCCCACTGTGGTGGCGCTGACGCTCTACGGGCTGATGCCGGTGGTGCGTAACACCATCACCGGGCTCCGCGGCGTCGACCCGGCGGTGCTGGAGGCAGCCAAGGGGATGGGACTGAGCCGCCGGCAGCGTCTGCTGCGGATCGAACTGCCGCTGGCCTGGCCGGTGATCATCACCGGGATCCGGGTCACCACGCTGGTGCTGCTGGGCATCACCGCCATTGCCGCGATCATCAACGGACCCGGATACGGCGACCTCATCTTCACCGGTCTGGCCCGAGTCGGAACGCCGGTGGCGGTCAACCTGGTGTTGGCCGGGGCCTTGGGCGTGATGATCCTGGCGGTGCTGTTCGACCTGCTGTTCTACACCGCCCGGAAGCTGACGACATCCAAAGGAATCCAATGACCTCTGCAGACTCACATGAGACCCGTCAGGTGATGATCCGCCTCGAGAAGCTCACCAAGCACTACCCGGGGCAGCAGCGCAATGCCGTGGACGGGCTGAACCTGGACATCAACGAAGGTGAGATCGTGGTGCTGGTGGGTCCCTCCGGGTGTGGCAAGACCACCACGATGAAGATGATCAACCGGATCATTGAGCCGACCTCTGGCCGGATCATCCTCAACGGGGAGGACGTCACCCGGACTGACGCCGACCAGCTGCGCCGGCGCATCGGCTACGTCATTCAGCAGACCGGCCTCTTTCCGCACATGACCATTGGGGAGAATGTGGCCACGGTCCCGAAGCTGCTCGGCTGGGAGAAGAGCCGGATCGATGCGCGGGTCGACGAGCTGCTCCACATGGTCAACATGGACCCGGAGATTTACCGGCACCGGTACCCCAAGCAGCTGTCAGGCGGGCAGCAGCAGCGCGTCGGGGTGGCCCGCGCGCTGGGGGGAGACCCTAGTGTGTTGCTGATGGATGAGCCGTTCGGCGCGATCGACCCCATCACCCGTGACCGGTTGCAGAATGAGTTCCTGCGGGTGCAGAGCGAAGTCCGCAAGACGATCGTGTTCGTCACCCACGACATTGACGAGGCCATCAAGATGGGTGACCGCATTGCGATCTTCAAGGAAGGCTCGGAGCTGGCTCAGTACGACACCCCGGAGCAGATCCTGGCGGCACCTGCGGATGATTTTGTCGCTGAGTTCATCGGTGGAGGCGCCTCACTGAAACGTCTCAACCTCAGCCATGTGGGGGATATTGATCCTCGGCCCTGGCCGACTGCGCCAGCGACCACCACCCTGGCTGAGGCCCGGGAGATACTGCGGAACTCTTCTGAGAGTGCCCTGATTGTGGTCGATGAGGCGGGCCGCCCGCACCGCTGGGTGGGTCCCGAGGACCTGAAACGCGCACCCGAAGGGGCCTCGCTGGGCGAGATCGGGCAGCCTCCGCGAGCGATTGTGGAGCCCCGGGCCACCCTGAGTGACGCATTGAACGAGCTCATCGCCGCACGCTACGCGGTCACGCTGGTGGTCGACGACGCCGGGCGACTGCAGGGCGTGGTGGACATCGAGCAGATCAACGACGCCATCCGATCGATGCGCGCGTCAGCCGTGACGGAGGCCCGCGCGAGTCTGGGTAATGAACCATGAGCACGCAGGCACCACCGACCGCTCACCCGGAAAGAGCAGCGTCCAGCTCCCCCGGCCTGAGCCACTATGTGGTCATGCCGGTAGTGCTGGGGCTCTCCCTGCTGGCGCTCTACATCTACGTGTCGCTGCAGGAGCTGGACTCGATCGAACAGCGCTCGCTCAACGCCGCCCGGCTCACCCGCGCCGTGTGGGAGCACGTCCAGCTCACGGGCGTCTCGACTGCGCTGACACTGCTGATTGCGATCCCGTTGGGCATACTGCTCACCCGGCCCTTCACCCGCCGGATCCGGCCCTACATCGTCACGGTGCTCACCGTGCTGCAGGCGGTCCCCACCATCGCCATCCTGGTCCTGCTGGCAGTGGCGTTCCTGTTCCTGGGCTTCGCGGCAGCCATTGTCGGTTTGGTGCTCTACGCCATCGTCCCGGTGCTGCTGAACACCATGGTGGGCCTGGAGCAGGTGGACAAGTCCGTGTTGGAGGCCGGGCGCGGTATGGGCATGTCGCGCAGCACGGTGTTGCAGAAGATCGAGCTGCCACTGGCCATACCGGTGATGCTGGCCGGAATTCGCACCGCCTTGGTCATCAATGTCGGGACAGCGGCGCTGGTGACATACATCAACGCCGGCGGGCTCGGTGACATCATCGTGGCCGGGCTGTCCACCAACCGCATCACTGTGCAGATCGTCGGGGCCGCGCTGACCGCGATTCTGGCCCTGCTCATCGACTATCTTGCGGGGCTGATTGAAGAGGCACTGCGACCCAGGGGACTATGAGCTCCTGCGGCAGCGCTGGAGCGAACAACCACACGATGGGCCATTCAACGCGGCCCGCAGAGGAGGAATGAGACATGAGGAACAACAGAGTATGGAACACCCGCGTCGCCGGCGGAGGCCTAGCGCTGGTGCTGGCCCTGAGCGCCTGCGGAGGCAACGGCGACGACGGGGACAACGGCGACGACCGCGAGCTGGCCGGTGAAACGTTCACCGTCGGCTCCAAGGAGTTCACCGAATCCCACGTGCTGAGCAATATTTCCGCACTGCTGCTGGAAGACGCCGGCGCCGAAATTGTGGACCAGACCGGCATTTCCGGCACAGCGACCGTCCGCGCGGCGCTGGAGTCGGAGGAGATCGACCTGTACTGGGACTACACCGGCACCGGGTGGGTGGACATTCTGGGCAACACCACTGAGGACCTCCCGGACGACCTCTACAGCGCGGTGGTGGAAGAAGACGCGGAGAACGGCATCGCATGGTTGGAGCCGGCGAACTTCGAAAACACCTACCGGATCGCGGTCACGGAGGACTTCGCTGGCGAACACGGTCTCAGCACTGTGACCGATGCCGCCGACTTCATTGACGAGAACCCCGACCAGAACCGCCTGTGTGCCGCCTCGGAGTTCATCAACCGCGATGACGGGCTGCCCGGACTCGAGGAGGCATACGACGTTGATTTCCAAGCCGTGGAGTTGGACCTGAACCTGATCTACCCGCAGGTCGGCGACTCCTGTGAGTTCGGCGAAGTCTTCTCGACCGATGCGCGAATCGATGCCAACGATCTGGTCGTCCTCGACGATGACCAGGACTTCTTCGTCCCCTATGAGGGCGCACTCACGCTGCGTCAGGAGACGCTGGATGAGTACCCCGTCATTGAGGAGCTTCACCAGCCGGTCAGTGAAGCACTGACTGACGAAGTCGTCATGGAGCTCAATGGCCGGGTGGATACCGCTGGGGAGGATCCCCGCGACGTCGCCGAGGATTGGCTGACTGAGCAGGGATTCATCGACTGAACCCTCTGGGAGGTCTGACGGAGCAGTCCAGCCCCGTCAGGCCTCCACAAAGCGGCCGATGGTGCGGCCCACGTTGATGCCGGGCAAAGTGTCAGTGAACATCCGGTAGTAGGCCAGCTCTTCCCGGGTCCGCAGCGGTGGGTCCACCACGTCGGCCTCTTCACGCAGGTCCTGCTCGGTGGCCGCGTGCTCAAAGTGCTCACGCAGCACCTCGTTCATGCCCGTGCCCTGACCGAACTGTTCCTTGCGGCGCCAGAGCACCTCATCGGGCAGCCAGCCGTCGAACGCCCGGCGCAGCATCCACTTGGCTGGCCGATCAGGCCCGGTCAGCTTCCACTCCGGGGGCAGGGCCAATGCCAGCTCCACCACATCCAAGTCCAGGAACGGCACCCGGGGCTCGAGCCCGTGGGCGCCCGCCACCCGGTCCACCCGCTGTAGGCCACCGATGTGCATACCCTCAATGGTGGACAGCAGGTCTTCATGCAGCGCGGCCCCGGTCTTGTGCTCCGCGTAGTGGGCGTAGCCGGCAAAGAGTTCGTCGGCACCTTCACCAGCCAAGACAACTTTGACATGACGGGCTGCCAGTTCGCTGACCATATGGTGCGGCACTGCACTGTGCACCAGGGTGGGGTCGAAGGATTCCAGCTCAGCCACAATCTGCGGGACCAGGGCGATGGCGTCGTCGGCCGTATAGGTCAGCTCATGGTGGTCTGTGCCTGCGTGCTCGGCCACCATTCGGGCAGCTTGCAGGTCTCCGCTGTCCTGCATTCCCACTGCGAAGGTCGGGATCGTCATTCCGCGGTCAGCTGCAAGCTTCGCCGCCACGGCGGTGACGATGCTCGAGTCCACACCTCCGGACAGAAGCACGCCGACCGGCACCGCTGCATCGAGGCTGCGCTCCACCGCACGGATCACGGTGTCCCGCAGGGCATCGAAGACCCACGCCGGGGGTTCTTCATACGGGGCGCGACTGTTGAGCAGCACCGGTGTAGTGCCGGGGAACGTAGGACCGGTGATCAAGCCGCCCTCGGGAGTCCACACGTGACCGGGAGGGAAGGGCTCCACCGCGGGCCGCCACTCGTCGTCGAAGGCTTTGAGCTCCGAGGCGAAGAGGACAGTCTCGCCGCGCTTTGCCCAGTACAGCGGGGCGATGCCCAAAGCGTCCCGGGTCGCGACGAATCGGCCGTCCTCGGCGGCAAGTACCAGAGCAAAGTTGCCCCACAGCTGGCTGAAGGCCGGCAGGCCCCGTTCCAGGTAGAGCTGCAGGGCGGCCTCGAGGTCCGAGCGGGTGCGGAACCGATCCTCACCCAGCTCCTGGCGGACCCGGCGGTAGTTGTAGATCCGTCCGTCACCCACCAGCCACACCGACTGTTGGACGTCGCCGAGCGGTTGGGCGCCCCCCTCGGGGTCGGTGATGGAGAGGTATTGGGAGCCGAGCCAGGAGTCACCCACCTGGCGGGACTGGGAGCCGTCCGGGCCCCGGTGTGCCATTCTCCCCAACATCCGCGGGCCGAGGCCCTCATCAGTGGGTCCGTGTGCGGCGACAATCGCTGACATGTGCTTCCCTACCTGTGGTGGCCCGCTGCGGGGCCGTTTGGGCTGTGTCCACTCAGCCTAGCCGCAGTCCCTTGCTCCCTGCAGCCCCGGCACGGTAGATGGTCCTCCTGTCTGGCAGCACAGCGTCTCGGGATGTTGGAAACTCCCTCGAAAGTAGGGCGAGTTTCCAACATCCCGAGACGCTCTACGAAGGAGGCAGGAGGGACGCAGGAGAAAGGAGGGAGGAGGCGGGGTCAGTCGAACCAGGGGTCGAGCCCGTGCAGGGGGAAGATTTCCCGGCGGGTTTGAATGATCGCGCGATCCACAGAGTCTTCCGGGTCGTAGCCCAGCTCCCAGGTCCTCCACCACAATTGGACGTCGTCGTGCATCCTCTGGGGGGCGGAGACCCCGAATGTGGACTGGACGTATTCCCGCCAGCTGATGGGGGTCGGTGTGCTCAGCGGTACGGGGGCGCCGGCGGCCACTGCGGTCAGGTGCGCCCAGGCCCGCGGCACCACCTGGTAGATGCTGTAGCCCCCGCCACCGGTGGCGATCCACCGGTCTTCGGTGACCTCTTCGGCCAGTTGGCTGATATCCAGGGCAAGCTGGCGCTGACCGTCGACGCTCATATTGAGATCGGTCAGCGGGTCATCGGCGTGGGAGTCACAGCCGTGCTGGGTGACCAGCACCTCTGGGTCGAAGGCTCTGACCAGGGCTGGCACCACGGCGTGGAACGCGCGGAGGAACCCGGCATCGCCGGTGCCGGCAGGCAGGGCGATATTGACCGAGGTGCCGAGGGCCTCACCAGTGCCGGACTCGTTGGGAAAGCCGGTGCCGGGGTAGAGGCTGACGCCGCTCTGATGGAGCGAGATGGTCATCACCCGGGGGTCGGTGTAAAAGATGCTTTGGGTGCCGTCCCCGTGGTGGGCGTCCACATCAATGTAGACGACCCGTCTGGTGCCGTTGTCGAGCAGGTGCTGGATAGCTAGTGCGGCGTCGTTGTAGATGCAGAAGCCGCTGGCGTGGGCACGGGAGGCGTGGTGCATCCCGCCGGCGAAGTTCACCCCGTGGAGGGTGCGGCCAGAGAGTAACTCCTCAGCCAAGTGCAGCGTGCCACCGGCGATGCGCGCCGCACTGGTGTGCATATCAGCGAAGACCGGCACATCCTCAGTGCCGAGTCCGTGTGCCGACGCCGGCTCACCAGAGGTGGAGCAGGCGCGGACAGCGGAGATGTAGTCACGGTCGTGGACGGTGGCGAGGGCGTCGTCGTCGGCGATGTCCGGGCCAGCAACGGCGAGGTGGGCGGCGTCGAAAATGCCCAGATCGCGGCTGAGCCGTTCGGTCAGCTCCAGGCGCACCGGATCCATGGGGTGGGAGGCCGTGAAGCGGTGACTCAGCAGCTGGGGGTCCCAGACCACGGTGGTGGGGGGCGCTGGGGTGGGGCGGGTCACAACTCAGAAGCCTACGCGTGGTCGGCGAAGTATTCGAGCCGCGAGACGTCTCCGCTGACCACGATGGTGTCGCCGGGGGAGACCATCGTGTCCGGCTGGGCGTAGACGAAGTCCTTGCCCGGGGATTTCACGCCCACCACATTGACCTGGTGGCGCTTGCGCGGCTGGGACTCATCAATCGTCTTGCCCTGCAGTGCCTTCGGCGGGCGCATCTTCACAATGGCGAAGTCGTCGTCGAACTTGATGAAGTCCATCATCTGCCCGCTGACCAGGTGGGCGGCCCGGACGCCGGCGTCATGCTCAGGGTAAATGACGTGGTGGCAGCCGATCCTGGTCAAGATTTTCCCGTGTGTGGGGTTGATGGCTTTGGCCCAGACTTGGTTCACCCCGAGGTCCACCAGGTTGGCGGCGATGAGCACACTTGACTCGATCGAGGTGCCCACGCCCACCACTGCGGAGTCGAACTCGGCTGCCCCGAGTTGGCGCAGCGCTTCGATGTCGGTGGCGTCGGCTTCCACGGTGTGGGTCAGGGCGTCGGCGTACTTCTGAACCAGGCTGCGGTGCCGGTCCACGGCCAGGACTTCCTTTTCCTGGTCCACCAGCTGCTGGGCCAGCGCAATCCCGAAACGTCCCATGCCGATGAGCAGCACCGGCTTGTTGACTTGTTGATTCCTAGCCAATGATCGGCCTTCCTTCCGGATAGCGGTAACGAACTCGTTTCTGGCGGACGGTCAGGGCCGCGGCGAAGGTGATGATTCCCACGCGGCCGGTGAACATCAGCGCGACCAGGACATAAAGCCCTTCTGGAGGGAGCTCTTCGGTCATGCCGGAGGTGAGCCCCACCGTGGCGAAGGCAGAGATCGACTCATAGAGCGGCCGGCCCATGTCCTCACCGCTGAACGTCATCAGTGCCAGGGTGGACAGCAGCACGGCGGTGGCTCCCATCGCCACCACGGAGACCGCGACCCGGACCACCTGTGCTGGAATGGTGCGGCCGTGGGCGGAGGATTCCTCATGACCGCGGGCCTCAGCCAGGAAAGCCAGAAAGATCACCGCGAGGGTGGTGACCTTGATGCCGCCTGCGGTGGAGGCGGACCCTCCGCCGGCGAACATCAGGGCGTCGGAGACCAACATGGTCTCCGAGTGCTCCAGATTCGACTCCACCACCGAGAAGCCCCCGGAGCGCATGTTCACAGAGGCGAACAGCGAGCCCTGGATCTTCTCCAACCAGGTCATGTCACCGATGGTGGCGGTGTTGTTCCACTCCAGGAACGCGTAGATCGCAGCGCCGACGAACAGCAGGATCGTGGTCACCTCCATGGTGAGCTTGGTGTGCAAGCTCCACCGCTGGAAGTGCCACCGGTACTTCCACAGCACGTACAGCACCGGGAAGCCCAGGCTGCCCACGAAGACCCCGAGCATGATCACCCACACCACCAGGGGGTCATTGTCCACCCCGCCCAGCCCGTCGGAGTGGATGACGAACCCAGCGTTGTTGAACGCGCTGATGGCGTAGAACAGGCCGTACCAGGCGCCACGGACGACGTCGCCCTCGAGGGAGATCAGCCGAGGGATCAGCACAGCGGCCAGAGCGCCTTGGACCACTGCAGAACAGACAATGACAGTTTTCAGCAGGTGACCCACCTCGCCCAACCGGCCGGTGGACATGCCCTCCTGGGCGACCAGCCGGGTGCGTAGACCTAAACGGCGCGTCACGGATACCGCCAACAGCGCCGCAGTAGTGACGATGCCGAGACCGCCGACCTGGATGCCGATCAGAATGACAATTTGACCACCCAGGGTCCAATCATCGGCGGTGTTGACCGGGGTCAGGCCCGTGATCGTGACGGCGGAGGTCGCGACGAAAAGGGCATCGTGCAGGGCAGCAGAGCTCCGTCCGGGAGTGGCCCACGGCAGCATCAGCAGGGCGGTGAAGAACCCGATGACGATCGCGAAGATCAGCAGCGCGGCGCGCGGCGGAGAGGACTGCGAGCTCCTGCTCAGTATCCCGGTGGTCCTCTTCCAGAGTGAGCGCGCATGGCGCGGTTCGGCGTCCCCTTGTGGCACGGGGCCATCGTACGCCTATGAACGCGTTGAGGCTCGACTGTTTCCAGCCGAGCCTCAACCTTGATCCAGAAGACAGCACTGTGGCTGCCGGTGGTGTCAGTCCTCTTCGACCACCAAGGGGTAGACGCCGTTCTCGTCGTGGACTTCACGCCCGGTGACCGGGGGGTTGAAGACGCAGACCATGCGCAGCTCTTCCTCCACCTGCAACCGGTGCTTCTCGTGGCCGTCCAGGAGGTACAGGAACCCGTCCGTGACCTGGTGCTCCTCACCGGTTTCGAGGTTGGTCAGCTTGCCCTTGCCCCCCACGCAGTAGACAGCCTCCACGTGGTTGGCGTACCAGAATTCGTTGTCGGTACCCGGGTGGAGAGTGGTCTCGTGGAGGGAGAAGCCGACCTTCTCCTTCCCCAGCACCATCCTGCGTGAGCGCCAATTGGGGGTCTGGATGTCACGATCGGTGCCGTTGAGGTCATCGATGTGCAGTGTGTACATGGATTCTCCGTTCAGTTCGTGAAAGCGTGTGGGGGTCCTCAGTGCGGCGGACGCAGTCGGCTGGGTTCGCCGAGCTGACCGGTGGCGGCCAGCACGGACTCTTCCAGGATCTGCAGGCCCTTCTGGAGGTCCTCAGAGCCGATGTTCAGCGGAGGCATGAGCTTGATGACTTCGTCCTTGGGCCCGGATGTCTCGACCAGCATATTGCGCTTATACGCCTCGGCGGCAACCTTGCCAGCGGTGTCAGCGTCGGGGAAATAGATGCCGGAGAGGAACCCGCGGCCGCGGATGCCCGCACCCTTGACATGCTCGGCGATCTTAGCCATCCCGGCGTGCAGTTCATCGATCTTCCCGGCAAGCTCCTTCTGGAAGGAGTCATCCGACCAGAACAGCTCCAAGGCCCGCGCTGCGGTGACGAATGCCAGGTTGTTGCCGCGGAATGTGCCATTGTGCTCCCCGGGCTCCCACACATCCAGCTGCGGCTTGAACAGAGTCAGCGCCATGGCGAGGCCGTAGCCGGAGATGGACTTTGAGACGCAGACAATATCCGGCACGATCCCGGCCTCTTCGAAGCTGAAGAAGGTGCCGGTCCGCCCGCACCCGGCTTGGACGTCGTCGACGATAAGCAGGATGTTGTGCCGGCGCAGCAGGTTGGCCAATCCTCTCAGCCACTCCATGCGAGCGGCGTTGAGTCCGCCCTCGCCCTGCACGGTCTCCACGATGACAGCTGCTGGCTTGTCCACTCCGGAGCCGGAGTCTTCCAGCACCTTCTCCAACCAGAGGAAGTCAGGAATGTCGCCGTCGAAGTAGTCGTCGTAGGGAATCTTCGAGGAGTTGGTCAGCGGGATGCCTGCACCCTTGCGCTTCATGGAGTTGCCCGTGACGGAGAGTGCGCCGAGGGTCATCCCATGGAAGGCGTTGGTGAAGGACAGGATGTGCTGCCGGCCGGTCACTTTGCGGGCCAGCTTCAGTGCGGCCTCCACGGTGTTCGTGCCGGTGGGACCGGGGAACATGACCTTGTAGTCGAGGTTTCTGGGCTCCAGAATGACCCGTTCAAAGGTTTCGAGGAACCGCCGCTTGGCCGGGGTGTTCATATCCATGGAGTGAGTGACGCCGGAGTTGGCCACATAGTCCACCACCAGGTCCCGCAGCTCGGGGTGGTTGTGTCCGTAATTGAGCGCCCCGGCCCCGGAGAAGAAGTCCAGATAGCGGGATCCGCTCTCTGTGAACTGGTAGCAGCCCTCCGCCTTGTCGAACACGGCGGGCCAGTTCTTGCTGTAGCTGCGCACCTGGGATTCGCGGGTCTCAAAAATGTCAGTAGCCATAGTCTCTCTCAGTCCTCTTACTTACTAGTGGTGAACGATGGGTGAGGTCAGCGGTTCAGGGGCTCTACGATGTAGAGGTCCTCTGCGGCATGAGCCTCGCCGGACTCTTCCGCTGAGGGGAAGAGGTCCTCGGTGAACAGGGATCGCCTCTCGATCTCCGTGCCATGTTCCCGCGCCAGGGCGGTGAACAACGCGATAGACGCATCATTGTCTGCGGTGATGGTCGTCTCCAAGCGGGTCGCGCCAGTGCGCTGAACCAACTCGAAGAGCATCTTCTTCGCCAAACCTCGGCCACGGAATGCCGAGTCCACAGCCACTTGCCAGATGAACAGCGTCTCCGGGTCCGACGGCTTGCGATACCCGGAGATAAATCCTGCTGGTTCTGCTTCCACATCGGCGATCACGCTGGAGGAAGCAAAGTCCCGTGCCCATAGGAGGTACGCGTACGGCGTGTTGGTGTCCAGCACTCCGGTCCCCTTGGCAAGCCGCCAGAGGTCCGCACCGTCGGCCACCGTAGGGGCACGGAGGATTATGAGTTCATCTGCGTGGGCAGAGCTGTCGTCGGCATTCATCCCTGACCACATTAGCAAGTTCCGCCGGGAGAGGAGGAGGCCGTACCGTTTTCCCGGCGGACTCCCAGACTGCCGCGGGTGGCCTCAGCCTAGCTTTGTAGAACCCGGAGAACGACTCACGATTGGCTGTGAGTGTGCTCTGACCTGGTGACATGTGGTGATCACGACGGTAGCGTCAGGTGTGTACCGTTCCCGAGCGAAAGGAGATCCCATGGGTCTCGGCGACAAATTTGACGCAGCCAAAGACAAGGTCAGCGGCGCGACGAAGGAAACGACCGGAAAAGTCACTGACAACCAGCAGCTGCAGGGCGAAGGCAAGGCGCAGAAGCTGAAGGGCAAAGGCAAGGACACCGCGGAGTCCGTCAAGGACGCCAAGGGTCAGGCTGAAGGTGCGCTGTTCGGCCGCGACGACGACCAAGACAACCGAGACAACCAGCTGTGAGTGGAGCCTGCGCTCCACGCTGACCGATGGTGTCGGGTTCACCTCAGGGGACCCGACACCATCGTGTTTAAGTTCTAGATCGTTGACCTGCAGAGTGGTGCCGAGGCCGGGCAGCCGGTGACCGGCGGGATCCACTCTGGGCGGAGCACCCAGCGCCGTCTGGTGTGAGATGATCGCCGATGTGAAGGCCTACGCCGGCTACCTGTTCGACCTCGACGGCACCGTGTACTTAGGGGACAAGCTGCTGCCGGGTTCGCACGAGCTCATCACCACCCTGCGCCAGCAGGGGCGCAAGACGCTCTTCCTGACCAACAATCCCACGCGGAACCGGCAGATGTACGCCCAGAAGCTGGAGAAGTTGGGGATTCCCACCTCGACCAGCCACATTGTCAACACCGTGGTCACCATGGTCGCCTGGCTGCGCAGGGAGGTCCCCACGGCCACTGTGTTCGTCATCGGCGAGGAGCCGCTGGAGCGTGCCATCCGGGAGGCGGGCCTGCGCCTGAGCGATAATCCCGAGGAAATTGACATTGTCGTGGCCAGCTATGACCGGGGCTTTGACTACCAGAAGCTCCAGATCGCCTTCGACGCGCTCTGGATGCACCGTCGTGCCCGACTGGTCACCACCAACCCCGACGCTTACTGTCCCTTCCCTGGTGGACGGGGAGAGCCCGACGCCGCCGCGATCGTGGCCGCGATTGAGGCCTGTTCCGGGGTGAAGTGCGAAGTCAATGTAGGTAAGCCTGCACCGGTGATGCTGCAGACGGCTCTGGACATCCTTGACCTACCGGCTGCAGATTGCGTGATGATTGGCGACCGGCTCTCCACCGATATTGCCATGGCTGTGGATGCCGGCATGGATTCCGCCCTGGTGCTCACTGGCGAGGCGACACCTGAGATGGTCGAGGCCTTGCCCCCGGAACGACGCCCGACGTGGTTGCTGGAACGCATCGACGACCTCCTGACCCCACTGCCCCGCAGCTGACTCCAATGACCGCCTACTCCAGGTCAACGCCCACTTTGGCGATGCAGTGTTCGACCTCACCCAGGAGCCACTGCGCGCCGGTTACGCGCACCTGGGCCTGCAGCTGCGGCCCGAGACGGTCGGTGGCGTTACGGTACAGACGTCTTCCTCACCGGTGGAGCCTATCCAGCCGCTAGTGTGTTCCTGACCGTTGGTCGAGATGCGAATCGAAAGAAAGAAGGGACCCTTGCCATGTCTGGAGACTCTGGGCTGCCTCCCGCGCCCCGCGTAGCTGTCGTTGCCGCCCGCTGGCACGGGGATATCGTCGGTCAGGCGGTGCAGAGCTGTGAGTCGCGGCTGGCCGAGAGCGGAATCACGGAGGTGGAGACGCTTTGGGTCCCCGGGGCATTCGAGATCCCACTGCTGGTGCGGCGTCTGGCGCTCTCCGGTCAGTTCAGCGGCATCGCGGCGGCCGCCCTCGTGGTCGACGGAGGAATCTACCGCCACGAGTTCGTGGCCACCACGGTGGTGGATGCGCTGATGCGCATCCAGTTGGAGACCGATGTGCCGGTCTTCTCCGGTGTGTTGACCCCGCACCACTTTCATGAGCACGCCGAGCACCACACTCAGTTCTACCGGCACTTTGTGACCAAGGGAAGAGAGCTGGCCGAGGCGATGGTTTCGACTCTGGCGATCCTGTCCTCGGTGCCGCGCTGAGCCCGTCGGCGAGGCGCGTGGTCACCGCATCATGAGGGCAGCCAGTGCCAGCAGCTGGTCCTCAGTGCCGTGCTTCCCGATCAGCTGCACCGACCAGCTGAGACCGTCAGCGCTGGTGTGCACCGGCACATTGATCGCTGGCAGACCCAGCACATTGGCCACCGAGCTGTACGGGGTGAAGCGGCACTGCTGCACATAATTCTCCTCCGGTGCCATCGAGGAGAACCAGCCCACTTCCGGGGGTGCGGTGGCCAGCATCGGAGTCATCAGCAGGTCCCACGGCCCAAAGATGTCATGAGCATGGTCGGCGAATTCCTGCAGGGCAGCGATCGAGGCTGCGGTGGACGCTTCGGCGCGGGAGCGTGCTGACTCCACGAAGTACCGCGTCAGCGGTTCAAGCTGCTGCTCCTGCTCGTTGCTCAGCCGCACAGCTGCCAGGCGCGAGGTCCACAGCGTTTGGAAGTCCTGGTGATAGCCCTCCACCCAGAAGCGTTCCGGACCGGTGCAGCTTTCTGTGCCCTGGATGTGGTGTCCTCCTGCCGCCAGGGCGGAGACCCCCTCCTCGAGGGCCACGTAGGCGTCCTCAGCCAGGACGATGTCGAGGTCCGGGGAGAAGGGTGACTCTGTGGTCACTCCCACCCGCAGCGGGTCCAGTCCGCGCGCCAGCGCCTGCTGCACAGTGGTCTGCGCGGCAGTGCCCTGCTGTGCCATCACATCGAACAGCAGCGCGGCCTCGGCGGCGGTGGTGGCGATGGGCCCGGAGGTGACGAGGTTCCGGACCGAGAGCGAGGGATCGTCGTCGGGCATCCTGCCGCGGCCCGGTTTCAGACCCACCAGCCCGCAGGCTGCCGCTGGAATACGAATGGACCCGCCACCGTCGCTGCCCGGAGCCAGCGGAATGATCCCCGCCGCCACAGCGGCCGCCCCACCACCGGTGGAGCCCCCAGCGGTGCGGTGTGGGGCCAGCGGGTTCCGTGCCGGCTCGGCCAGCTGATTCTCCGAATAACAGGGGAGCCCAAACTCCGGCACCTGGGTCTTGCCGATGCTGATCGCTCCGGCGCGGTGAACTGTGCGGGCCAATGGGGCATCTTGGGGAGGAACGGACGCCGGAACGGCGGCACTGCCGAAAGTCAGGGGCAGTCCCGCCACGGGCACCAGGTCTTTGAACCCCGTCGGCAACCCCAACAGCGGAGCTCTGCGGAAAACCTCCGGCACCGCAGTGAACCGGCGCAGCAGTGCCAGCGTCCGGTCCTGCTGCTCAGCCCGGGCCAGCGCGAGCTCCCGGTCCAGGTGGATGAAGGCGCCCACGTCATTGCGCGCAGCAGCAGCAAGGGCTGTCGAGGTCAGTTCCACACAGGAGGCCGCGCCGGTCTCCAGCGCACGGCGCCAGCGCAGTGCGGTGCCACCGCCCACCCCAGTGCGGGAAAAATTAGTGGTGTCCTCGGCCTGCTCCATGACTTCACCCTATGGAATTTCGGCCCGCACCGCAGGCATTGAGCAGTTTCTCGGACTAATGTGGAGGTATGGCCGATTTCGAAACCGTTCCTGCCGCGGAGGTCCCCGCCGAGGCTGCGGTGCTGGACGTCCGTGAGACATACGAGTTCCTCCCCGGCCACGCTCCGGGCGCGGTGCACATTCCGGTGGATGACATTCCCGCGCAGTTCGAGCAGGCGCTTGACCCCGACGAGGACTACTACGTGATCTGCCGCACCGGCGGCCGCAGCGTCCAGATCGCTGCGTGGCTCACCGCCAAAGGCTACTCGGTGTTTTTCGTCGCTGGAGGGTACGACGCCTGGATCTCCGCTGGCCACCCCCTGGAGTCCACTACCGGTGAGGAGCCGCGGATCCTGTGAGGTATTCCTATCTGGGTCCTCCCGGGACCTTCACGGAAGCTGCGCTGCTGCAGATGCCTGGTGCCGAAACCGCTGAGCGGCTGCCAGCCTCCAGTGTGTTGGCAGCCCTGGCCATGGTCCAGGACGACGACGCCGACGTCGCCGTGGTGCCCATCGAAAATTCGGTGGAAGGTGGAGTCACCGCCACCTTGGACGCGGTCTCAGTGGGGCACCGCCTGCATATCACCGCTGAGGCGCTGGTGCCGATCACGTTTGTGCTGGCCTCGGCCGTGCCGATGCCGGTGGAGCACGTGCGGTCCATTGCCACCCACTCCCACGGCTGGGCCCAGGTTCGCGGCTGGGCAGAGGCGACTGTTCCGCAGGCAGAGTTTGTGCCGGCGTCGTCGACTGCTGCTGCCGCGCACGGTCTCACTCGCGATCCGGCCATCGCCGATGCGGCAGTGTGCGCGCCCTTGGTGGCTGAGCAGTTGGGGCTGCACATCATCGCCCGCGAGATTGAAGACGTTCCCGGGGCGGTGACGCGGTTTGTGATGGCAGCCAGGCCGGGGCCTGTGCCTGCGATGACCGGTGCGGACAAGACCACTGTGATGATCCCCCTGCCCGAGGACCATCCAGGAGGCCTGATGGAGATCTTGGAGCACTTCGCCACCAATGGGGTCAACATCTGCCGGATCGAGTCACGCCCCACGGGCTTCGGCATGGGGGACTATTTCTTCTCCATGGATTTAGAAGGCCACATTGCTGAAGCACGCATCGCCGACGCGCTTGCCGGGATTCACCGCATCTCCCCGGGGATCAGGTTCCTCGGGTCCTACCCCCGGGCCGACAATAAGCCGCAGCAGGTGGGCCCTGAAGTCTCTGAAGCAGCGTTCACCGCCGCCCACCAGTGGATTGACTCACTGCGCAGCTGAGGCCCCGGCTTCCGCCTCCACCGCAGCGGCGAACTCCTCCATGGAGGTGAACTCGGCACCGTAGGTCCACTGTGCGCTGGGCTCCGGGGTGGCGCCCCAGCCCGGGCGGTCATGACGGCGGTTGATCCATACGGAGTCGAGCCCAAACTTTTCGGCGGGCACGTGGTCGTGGAAGAGGCTCTGCGCCACATGCAGAAGGTCACTGTGCTGTAACTGGCGCTGCTTCAGCCAGTCCAACAACGCCTCAAAGTGCGGCGCCGCAGGCTTATACGCTCCCACGTCCTCGGCGGTGATGACAGCGGCGTACTGGCCCGCCAAATGCTGATTGCTGCCGGCGAAACCGGCATGATGCACATTGGAGAGGATGACGAGGTCAAAGTGCTGACCGAGCCGCCGCAGCGCCTCTGCTGAGTCTGGGAACGCTGGCCAGTCAGGCACCGAACTGCCCATCCGTTGAGCCCATTCGGCGTGGACCGGCCGGCCCAGCTGCTGACCTGTACGCTCAAACGCTGCCGCCAACACCTCCGGGTACAGACTCGACGGGCGCTCCTGCATCACGACCGCCTCACTTGCCGCATAGGCCCGCAGGAGGTCCTCATCGTCCAGGCTTAGCTCCTGTTCATCCGCCCACGGCCGGAGCACGCCCAGGAGGCCGGTTTCCCAGTCGATCAGTGTGCCGTAACAGTCGAAGCTCAGCACCCGGTACTGCGTGAGGTCCTTCATCACTGCACTGCTCCTTGGTGAGGGTGATCGAGCACAGTGGGGGAGACCCCGTGGACCACCAGTGATTCATGATCCACGCGGGCGGAAACACTGATGACGTCCCCCACCGCGTCACCGTCGATCTGGAAACGCATCGGTTCGGCCATGGTCAGTCGACCTGTGCGAGCCTGGCGGACCTTCATCACCGGGATATCTGCCGAATAGCGGAAGGCAGTCTTGGCAATCACCCGGGCCCAGTCCAAGGCGTGCCGAGGGGTGAAGAGAGCAACGTCCATATGGCCGTCGTCGAACATCGCCTCCGGGATCAGCCGGATTCCCGCCTGCAGTGTCCCGCAGTTGGCCAGCAGCACCGAACGTACCCGGTAGGTCTCAGGCTCACCGTCGTCGAGCTTCACCGACAGGGTCTTGCGTGCACCCAGGACGTGGCGCAGCCCGGCCTCGCCGTAGGCCAGCCATCCGGCCCGGGCCTTGAGCACCTCCCGGGTGTCCTCCATGACCTCGGCGTCCAGTCCGCCCCCGGCAATGACCAAGCTGATTTCCTGTTCGGACCGTCCGCCGGGACGCCTGAGCTCCAACTGCAGGGTATCCACTCGGTGCGCGGTCCCGTGGATGGCTTCCGCGGTGCAGGCGGGGAGATCGTGGTACGGCAGCCCGATGTTCCGGGCGAACAGATTGCCGGTGCCCAGGGGGATGATTCCCAGTGCCACGTTGGTTCCCGTCAAGGCGGAGGCCACAGCCCGGACAGTGCCATCCCCGCCGACCGCGATCACCACATCGCAGCCGTGTTCCACTGCGCGCTGCGCCATGGCCCTGCCCGGGTCCTCCGCAGTCGATGCTTGGACGAACGGTTCAGGCATGCCCGCCTCCGCGCACGCCCGGTGCACCAGTGTGGTGACCTGCTCGGCGTTGTCCTTGCTGACATTGACCACCACTCCGACCAGCCGGTCCTCGGGGCGCTTGGGATGGGCGGCCACCGCGGCGGTGATTTCGGCCCGCTGCTCCAGCTCGCTGACCTGGTGCTTCAGTCCCCGTACCCGGCGCGCCAGCTGAATGATGACAATCCCCAGCACCACCACCAGGACCAGTGCCGCAGCGATGATCCACCCATAGTCAACCGTCATGACATAGAGCCTAACGGGAGCCACCGAGATTGGCCGCGGCCAGCGCGGGAGATTCCGGCCCCGCGGCGTACTAGGCTTACCACTGTGATTGACATCAAGGACCTCATCGCCCAACCCGACAAATACCGCGCGAGCCAGCGAGCTCGCGGGGCCGATGAGTCTGTGGTGGACGCTCTGTTAGAGGCATCCCAGGCTCGTTCCCGCGCGCTGACCCAGTTCGAGACACTGCGCGCTGAGCAGAAAGCGCAGGGCAAGCAGGTCGCCCAGGCCCAGGGTGCGCAGAAGCAGGAGCTGCTGGAGCAGGTGAAGCAGCTGGCCTCAGATGTGAAGGCAGCTGAAGCCACCGCCGACGCCGCCGCAGCCCGCCTACGCCGCATCCAGTCATCCTTCCCCAATCTCATTCACGACGGTGTACCCGCCGGCGGAGAGGATGATTTCATCACCCTGCGCACCGAGGGGTCGCCCCGAGACTTCGAGGCGGAGGGCTTCGAGCCCCGGGACCACCTGGCTCTGGCGGAGCTGCTGGGCGCGGTGGATATGGAGCGCGGCGCGAAGGTGTCGGGTTCGCGCTTCTACTTCCTCAAGGGGCCGGGCGCGCGGCTGGAGCTGGCCATCATGCAGATGGGCCTCGACCAGGCGGTGGAGGCTGGCTTCACCCCCATGATCACCCCGACTCTGGTCCGGCCCGAGACGATGGACGGCACCGGATACCTTGAGGCCCACGATGACGTTTATCACCTCGAGCGCGATGACCTGTATCTGGTCGGGACCTCGGAAGTCGCCCTCGCCGGGTACCACGCCGACGAGATCCTGGACCTCTCCGCGGGCCCGTTGCGCTACGCGGGGTGGTCCACCTGCTACCGGCGTGAAGCTGGGTCGCACGGCAAGGACACCCGCGGCATCATCCGTGTCCACCAGTTCAACAAACTGGAAATGTTCGTCTATTGCACCGCCGCGGAGTCCAAGGCCGAGCATGAGCGGCTGCTGGCGTGGGAAGAGCAGATGCTGGGCAATCTGGAGCTGCCCTACCGCGTCATCGACACCGCTGCCGGCGACCTCGGCCTCTCCGCGGCCCGGAAGTTCGACTGCGAGGCGTGGGTGCCGTCGCAAAAGACCTACCGGGAGCTGACCTCCACCTCGGACACGACGACCTTCCAGGCCCGCAGACTCAACATCCGTGAGCGCACGGTGCGTGCCGATGGGGCCAAAGGATCCACCCAGCCCGTGGCTACGCTGAACGGCACCCTGGCCACCACGAGGTGGATCGTCGCCCTGCTGGAAAATCACCAGCAGGCTGATGGGTCGGTGCGCGTCCCCTCCGCGCTCCGCCGGTACATGGGCGGCTTGGAAGTCCTGGACCCGCAGTAGGGTCCATTCAGCAGACACTCAGGCAGCGTCCACCTTTCCTCGATAGCAAAGACACCAGAGCTTAAGGAGCGGCCAGGCAAGGCCAGCCTCATCTTGCTGGCACCGCCTCTTCTGAGTTACTAAGATTTAGGTGTGACGCCGACAGAGCGCCGGCGCACTGTTCGCGCATCGAAGGAGTGTCAAGATGAGTAAGACTGCTGATTACACGGTTCCGGGTCTCGGCAAGGCCAACGGCGAGGAGATCGCAGGCCTGCTGCAGGACCGTCTGCATGCCCTCAATGACCTGCAGCTGGTGCTCAAGCATGTGCACTGGAATGTCGTGGGACCTAACTTCATCGCGGTCCACGAGATGCTGGACCCGCAGACCGCCCAGGTCCGGGAATTCGCCGATGAGATCGCTGAGCGGATCGCCACCCTGGGCACCGCGCCCTCCGGCCTGTCCGGGGAGCTGGTCTCCGAGCGCCGGTGGGAGGACTACCCGCTGCACAAGGCCTCTGTGGAGGACCATCTGGCGGAGCTGGACAAGGTCTACACCGGTGTCATCGAAGACCATCGGCAGGTGCTTGGCAAGGTCGGCGACACCGACCCGGTGACTGAGGACCTGCTGATCGGCCAGACGAAGGAGCTGGAACTCTTCCAGTGGTTCATCCGCAGCCACGGCGAGAAGCTCACCGCTTAGGAGCTCAAAGCTTCCCCGCTTCCTCAGAGGCGACGACGCTGCCATGCATCGATGGCGGCCTCGTCGCCTCTTTTGCGTCCTAGAGGTTCTTGGTGACGGATGCGAGGTGGTCCTGGTCTTGCCGGAAGTTAACAACGCGTCCTGGTGGTGGAATGTGTCGCTTGACACATCTTCCCAGGCTATTTAGTCTTTCGGAAAGACGAAAACGAATCACACCCCGCACAGGGAGTCTCCTCGACCGTCCGGAACACATTCCACGCCGTTGCCTCTCACTCACTCGCTCCATCTCGCACCAATAAGAAAGGACTACGCCATGCCGCGTACTCTGACACTGCGCGCCGGCACCGCCGGTATCGCTTCCTTCTCACTGTTCGCCCTGGCTGCCTGTGGTGGTGGGGATGAGGAAGCCTCCGCGTGGATTCTCACCGGTGGTGGCTGGCCCGCTATTGAGGAGGATCTTGAGCGTTTCAACGAAGACCGCGAAGCTGAGATCGACGTCGAAGCACTCGAAAATGACGCCTACAAACAGCAGATCCGTACTGCCGTGGGCTCCGGAGACGCGCCGACAATGATCATGTCCTGGACTGGTGGTGCCCTGCTCGAATACGTCGAGCAGGACCGAATCATCCCCCTCGATGGGAACACCGGTGAGTTAGATGACCGTGTGTACGAATCGGTATGGCAGAACGGCGTGGTGGATGACTCCGTCTACGCCGTTCCGCTGAACGACGTGCAGCCTGTGGTCATGTACTACAACCAGGAAGTCCTCGACGAGCACGACTTATCCCTCCCCGAGACCTGGTCTGATGTCGAGGACATAATTGATGCACTCGGGGACGTTGAGGATGTCGACGCCTTCTCCCTGGCTGGCGGCTCCGTCTGGCCCGCCTTCATGTGGCTTGCCTACCTCACCGATCGCCACGGTGGCGAAGAGGTGTTCCAGGCTGTTGTCGAAGGTGAGGAGGGCGCCTGGGACCACGAGTCCATCATCTGGGCGTTGGAGACAATGCAGGATCTGGGCGACGCTGGCTTCATCCGCGACTACAACGCCGTGGACGCAGGTCAGAATGAGGACGCCCAATTGCTGGCAGACGGTAGGGCCGCCTTCTTGCTGCAGGGCTCTTGGGTCTATGCCACCATCAACCAGGACTTCCCGGAATTTGCGGACTCCGGTAACTTCGGCTTCACCGAGTTCCCCGTGCTCGAGGAGGGCGCTGGCGACCCGAGCAACATTGTCGGGAACCCAGCCAATTTCTGGTCAGTCTCCGCCGACGCCACAGAGCAGGAGCAAGAAGTTGCCTTCGACTACATCTCAGAGCACCTCTACAACGACCAAGCCGTCGACGAAATGCTCGAGGCAGGATCGCTGCCTCCGCTGAATGACATCGGTGACCGCATCGAAGGATCCGAGGCGGAAGAGTTCTTGAGCTTCGCCGATGAGCTGGTCGGCAGCGCCAACCACTTCCAGCTCTCCTGGGATCAGGCCATCAGCCCCTCGGAAGAACAGGCCTTCGGCGATAACGTTGCGGCAATCCTCCAGGGGAACATGACCCCTCAGGAGTTCGTAGACAGCATGAACTCTCAGTAATCCTTCAGATGCTGCTGCGCCGACGCGAAAGAAGCTGAGTCGAGCTCCATGACTACCATTGCCTCACACATCGTCAACGCCCAGGGCAAGGTGAATGGGAAGCGCCGTCAGGGACCGACATTCCTGATGGCGCTTCCCGCAGTCCTATTCTTCGGACTCTTTGCCTTAGTTCCCCTTGGTGGAGTGCTCGCCATTTCCTTCATGGAATGGAACATACTGGGATCTCCATCCTGGGTGGGTACTGATAACTGGGACACCGTGATCAACGATCGGCCCTTCACCTGGCGCGCTCTGACGTTGACCCTCATCTTCGTCGTCGGCTCCTATCTCTTCCAGGCGCCCATCGCCCTGCTGCTCGGGGTTTTCATGGCCGGTCAGCAGAAGTACCGAGCGTTCCTATCAGTGCTGTACTTCCTGCCCCTGCTCTTCTCCTCCGTCGCAGTCGGGCTGACCTTTCAATCGTTATTGAGTCCCTACTATGGGATCTCTGCCGCACTGCCCTTCGACTGGCTCCCCAGTGACTGGCTGTCCAACAGCGACATCGTGATGTACGTGATGATCTTCGTCGTCGGCTGGTGTTTCATACCGTTCCACGCGCTCCTTTACCAAGCCGGTGTCCGGCAGATTCCCGCCGATATGTATGAAGCCGCCACTATTGACGGTGCGGGCAGGGTGCGGCAGTTCTTTTCCATCACGTTGCCACAGCTGCGCTATACCATCATCACTTCGTCTACGTTGATGCTGGTCGGGTCATTGACATACTTTGACCTGATCTTCGTGCTCACCGGCGGGCAGCCACAAAACGCCGTGCGTATCCTTCCGCTGGACATGTACATCACCGGCTTCAGCGCCAACAACCTGGGCCACGCATCCGTGATCGCCGTCATTTTGGTGGCGATCGGGCTCACGATGTCCTTGCTGCTCAACAAGTTTTCTGGGTCCACGAAAATGGAATCTGATAAGGCAGGTGCCTAACCTATGCCCCACGCTGCATCCACCGAATCCAGAATTCCCACCGCCGGGACCGCCCTGGACCCGAAGCAACCTGACGGCGGCGTCGTCGGCCTGCCCCGTCCCGCGGCCCGCCGGCCCCAGGGGCGCAAGACCGGTGAAAAGCCAAACATCCTTGCGGGGACTCTCGGATGGGTGTGGCTAGCGGTCATCATTCTGCCGATCTATTACATCGTCATCACCAGCTTCCGGACCAGCCAGGATCTACGGGCGAACAACCAGCTGATCCCCTCCTCGCAGCCCACTATTGCCCCCTTTATCCGGGTTATCGAGAACGACTTCTTTCACTTTTTCTTCAACTCAGTGGTCGTCACGGCCTCCACGGTTGCTGTGGTGCTGGCACTGTCACTCATGGCTGCCTACTACATCGTGCGCTCGACCTCATTCGGCGGAACCAGGCTGTTTCAACTGATCCTCCTCGGTATCGCCATCCCGGTCCAGGCGACCATCATCCCGGTGTATTACCTGATCCGGCAGCTGGGCCTGTACGACACATTGTGGGCGCTGATTCTGCCCCAAATTGCTTTCGCGATCCCGCTCAGTGTGCTCATCATCGTGAACTTTGTGCGTGATATCCCCAACGAACTCTTCGAGTCCATGCGGGTCGACGGAGCCGGGGAATGGAAGATCCTCTGGTCCCTGGTACTGCCTATGGCCAAACCTGCACTGATGACAGTGGGCATCTATCAGGCCCTTCAGGTGTGGAACGGGTTCCTCTTCCCGCTGGTGCTCACCCAGTCCCGTGATGTGCGGGTGCTGCCGCTGTCACTGTGGGAGTATCAGGGCCAGTTCGGCATCGACGTCCCCGCCACACTGGCGGCGGTGGTGCTCTCGGCGGTACCTCTGTTCATTGCTTACGTTGTGGGCAGGCGCTACATCGTGGCAGGCCTGACCGCGGGATTCAGCAAGTAAGTGATCTGCTCGCACCACCACCGTTGACTCAGCGGCCCATTCTGCCGCTCCGGCGCCGGTTTCTCAGCCAAAGTAGCGCCACGACAGGCCACTGAACGATGACCATACGAAGGAGAAGACCACATGGGTCAGCCAGAGACCGGACCATGGAACGACGCTTCGCTGTCCGTTGACCAGCGTGTGGAAGCACTCCTGGGGCGGATGACACTTGAGGAAAAGGTCTCTCAGCTTGGTTCGCACTGGGAGATGCGTCAGGAGGAAGAATCTCAAGGTGAGGTAGCTCCGATGGAGGAGGCGATGTCCTCCGGTAAGCTCCCTTTCGCTGAGGAAATCCTCAACGGTGAGGGGCACCTGACGCGCACCTATGGGACCACCCCGGTCTCGGTGGCGGAGGGCGCCAAGGACCTGCGTGAGCGCCAGGCCGCCATCATGGCGAGCAACCGCTTCGGCATTCCGGCCATCGCTCATGAGGAGTGCCTGACGGGTTATACCGCCTATCAGGCGACCGTCTACCCCACTTCGCTCGCCTGGGGCGCGACCTTCAATCCGGAGCTGATCCAGGAGATGGCGGCCGCGATCGGCCGGGACATGGGAGCTACCGGCGTCCACCAGGGGCTTGCCCCGGTGCTCGACGTGGTGCGCGACCCTCGCTGGGGCCGGGTTGAGGAGACCATCGGTGAGGATCCCTACGTCATCGGCACGCTGGCCACCGCATATGTCAGAGGACTCCAGTCGGCGGGGGTCATCGCCACGCTGAAACACTTCGCCGGATACGCAGCCTCACGCGGAGCTCGGAACCACGCGCCGGTGCACATGGGCCGACGTGAACTGCTGGACCTGATTTTCTTCCCCTTTGAGATGGCTCTCCGGGAAGGTCAGGTCGGCTCGGTGATGAACTCCTACTCGGATCTCGACGGTGAGGCACCCGCGGCCTCGAAATGGCTGCTGACCGACGTCCTGCGGCAGGAGTGGGGTTTCCAGGGCACGGTGGTCGCTGATTACTGGTCGGTGGCATTTCTGGAGAAGATGCACCGGGTCGCCGCCGATCAGGAGGAAGCCGCCCGGCTGGCGATCTCCGCGGGACTGGACATCGAGTTGCCGCATACCGGGGGGTACCGGACCCTCGCCGCACAAGTTCGCGAAGACCGGTTGGAAGAGGCCGTGCTGGACCGCTCGGTGCGGCGGGTTCTCACGCAGAAGGTCAAGCTGGGGATGCTCGAACCCGGCTGGGAACCGGAGATCGACGAGGCTGTAGATCTGGATTCTGATGCGAACCGGGCTCTGGCTAGGAGGGTGGCTCAACAGTCGCTGGTGCTGCTGAAGAATAACGGCACCCTTCCCTTGGACCCCAGCGCTGCGGGCCGCGTGGCAGTACTCGGCCCCTCGGCTGATGACCCGCGCACCATGATGGGGTGTTATTCGTTCCCTAACCATGTGCTGGCCAAGTACCCTGCGGGCACGTTCCCGCATAAGGGCATCGGCGTTCCCATGCCGTCGATTCTGGACGCACTGCGTGAGCGTCTCTCCCACGTCACCCATGAGGCCGGCTGCCCCATTGTGGAGTACGACGACGCCAACATCGCCGGGGCTGCGAACGCGGCAGCTGAGGCGGATCTCGCCGTGGTCACCGTGGGGGATCTGGCAGGTATGTTTGGCGCCGGCACCTCCGGTGAGGGCTGCGATGTGGAGGACCTCAAGCTCCCGGGTGCCCAGCAAGAGCTCGTTGAGGCCGTCCTGGCTACCGGAACCCCCACGGTGTTGGTGGTGATCTCCGGACGTCCCTACGCATTGGGCGAGGTGGCTGACAGGTGCGCAGCCATCGTGCAGGGATTCTTCCCCGGCGAGGAAGGCGGCCCCGCCCTGGCGGACCTGCTCACAGGGGCGGTGGAGCCCACCGGGCGCCTGCCTATTGGGGTCCCGGCCCGTCCCGGAGGCCAACCCACGGGATACATCGCAGCTCCCTTGGGCCAGAACAGCCAGGGCGTCTCCAACCTGGATCCCACACCTCTGTACCCCTTCGGCCACGGGTTGAGTTATTCCGCGGTGCACTACACCGACTTTCAACTGGAGTCAGCTGAGCTGGCTGTAGACGGATCCGTCAATGTCTCGGCCACGGTGCACAACACCGGGCGGCGCCCGGCCGCCGAGGTGGTGCAGCTCTACTTCGGCGATCGCCATGCCCAGGTCGCACGCCCGGTCCGCCAGCTGCTGTCTTATGCGCGTGTGGAATTGGCACCGGGGGCGTCTAAGAAGGTCACTTTCTGGGTCCACGCTGACAGGTTCGCATTCAGCGGGGTGGACTACACCAGGATCGTTGAGCCGGGAATCATCGATCTCTGGATAGGTCCCTCCGCCGGTGACTTGCCGCTGGCCGGGGAGATCAACCTGGTAGGGGAGACCCGCCGGGTCAACGGCCCCAGGATCCTCGTCACCCCGGCGCACATCATCTAAGACGCATCCGGTGGGTTCAGGTCCGTCCGCTCAGCGGCCTTCGGCAAAGAGATGGCGGCGTTGACTGTAGCGCTCGCGGACGAACTGTGTGGGCTCAGCAGTGCAGACGGTGACCTCAGAAGTCTCCCATTCAGGTGGGGTGGCCGAGCCTGCCAGCACCCAAGCGGCCTGACGCGCGGCGCCGTCGGCCACATACTCCCCGGCTCCCGGGACCAAAATGTCGCGTTCCAAAATCGCCGGTGCAATCTGCTGGACGGCCGGGTTCTTGGCCGCCCCGCCGATCAGCCGGATGGAGTTCACCGGGACGCCCATATCGGTCATCGCTTTGAGGCCGTCGGCCACTAGGCACAAGAGCCCCTCCACGGCAGCCCGGGCCACGTCCTGGGGGTTCATCGAAGCCAGGGACATGCCCAGGAGGGAGCCCGTGGCGTGTGGCAGATTCGGGGTGCGTTCGCCCTCGAGGTACGGGACCAGAGTCATCCCATGTGCTCCCGGCTCTGCAGCCAGCGCCAGTGTGGCCAACTGGCGGTGATTAACCCCGAGCATCCGGCAGGCTCCGTCGAGCACCCGGGAGCCGTTGAGCGTCACTGCCAGGGGCAGGAATTCCCCTGTGGCGGAGGCAAAGCCGGCGATTTTCCCGGTGGGGTCCTGCACCGGCGTGGGGGAGGTTGCGGCGACCACTCCGGAGGTACCGAGGGAGATAGAGACATCCCCGGTGCTCATCCCGACCCCGAGCGCGCCCATGGCGTTATCTCCGCCCCCGGGGCCCAGTACCAGGTGTCCCCAGCCGCGTGAAGAGTCGCCGGAGCCCACAGCTTCCCCTGGAGCGGCCACACGCGGAAGCACCACGCTGCGAGCCTGCGCCTGAGGTATCCGCAGAGCACAGGCCAGCAGCTCATACCGGTATTCACCTGTCGACGGGTCAAAGTACCCAGTCCCCGAGGCCTCCGAACGGTCGGTGACCAGGTCCGCCAGATGGTGGGAGCCGGACATCTTCCAGGTCAGCCAGTCGTGAGGAAGAGCCACGGCTGCGACTCGTCCCGCGTTCTCCGGCTCGGTATCTGCCAGCCAGCGCAGCTTGGTGATTGTCAGCGATGCCACCGGGACTGAGCCCACCATCCGAGCCCAGGTCGCTTTGCCCCTGGCTCCTTCTCCGTACTCATTGACCAGCTGCTCCGCCGCCTCAGCGGAACGGGTGTCGTTCCACAGCAGAGCGTCACGAATGACCTCGCCGGAGGCATCTAGCGCCACCATGCCGTGCTGCTGGCCACCCACGGCAACGGCGGCGACGTCGCCTAGCCCACCTGCGGCGTCGATCGCGCCAAGCAGCGCCTCCCACCACGCGTGTGGGTCCACCTCTGTGCCTTCAGGATGCTGCGCGGACCCGGAGCGGACAAGCCGTCCGCTGTCGGCCTCCCGGATCACCACCTTGCAGGACTGTGTGGAGGAATCGATGCCGGCGACGAGCGTCACAGGAACTCCTTTAGTAGCGTGGTGCGGGCGGTCCAGTCTGGGGGCTCAGCCGATTAGGTGCTTCAGCGCCAGTTGGTTCAGCTGCACAAAGCCAAAGTTCCGTTCTGCTGCCTTTTCCACGTCAAACTGCTCATAGGCTGAGGGATCCGCCAGGAGATCGCTGAGGGACTCACCTTCAGCAAGGGTAGGCTCGGCCAGGTCAAAGATGCCGGCCGTCTCGAACGCAGCCTGCACCTCAGGGTCAGCGCGGTAGGCTTTCGCCTTGTCGGCAAGCATGGTGACCATCTCGGTGTTAGCCCTGGCGGAGTCCCAGATTCCCTGCACGTAGTCAGTTCTGGAGGGCTTGTAGTCGAAGTGCAGCCAGCCGTCGTACGTCGGTCCACCATTGGGAAAGCCATTGGTCAGCAGGTCAATGGTGAAGAAAGCCGAAGTCAGGTCACCATGGCCGAACACCAGGTCCTGGTCATACTTGATCGAACGCTGACCGTTGAGGTCAATGTGGAACAGTTTGCCGGCCCAGAGTGCCTGTGCGATGCCATGAGTGAAATTCAGCCCCGCCATCTGCTCGTGTCCGGTCTCTGGGTTCAGCCCCACAATGTCACCGTGTTCCAACTCAGCGATGAAGCCTAGTGCGTGCCCGATAGTCGGAAGAAGGATGTCGCCGCGCGGCTCATTGGGCTTCGGCTCCAGGCCGATGCGTAAGTTGTAGCCTTTCTCCTTGATGTAGGAGGCCACCGTGTCAATGCCCTCTGCATAGCGAGCATGGGCAGCGTTGAGGTCCTTGGCGTTGTCATACTCCGAGCCTTCGCGGCCGCCCCACATGACGAACGTCTCGGCACCGAACTCCGCTGCCCGGTCCACGTTGCGCAGCAGTTTCCGCAGGCCGAACCGGCGGACAGACCGGTCGTTGGAGGTCAGTCCGCCGTCTTTGAAGACGGGGTGGGAGAAAGTGTTGGTGGTCAGCATTTCTACTTTGAGGCCCACCTGGTCTGCCGCCTCTTTGAACCGGGAGAAGTACTTCTCCCGCTCGGTGTCGTCAGTGCCGAACGGGGCGACGTCGTCATCGTGGAACGTCACTCCGGAAGCCCCGGCCTCTTTGAGCTTGGGCAGGTATTCCCAGGGCTCGAACGCAGGACGAGAGGAGGAGCCGAACTGGTCCTGCGCTGTCCAGCCGACGGTCCAAAGGCCGAAGGACAGTTTGTAGTCTGAAGGCGAAGACGCCATGGGGTTCCTCCAAAAGGCTCGGGTGTGGCGTTGTGCGGCCACCAAGTATGGGGAAGGTGTGACGTGGCCCGCATTTTGTTTCTAGATAAAACCTAATTGCTGTGGGGGCTAAGATCAAGTCTGTGATGCGGAACGGTTCTGGTTCGTTGGCGCGCCTGGGCAGGCGTTCACCCACCCGCGACCTCGCACGCCCGGGGGCGCGGCAGGAGAGTCTGCGGGAGGCGAACCTCCTGCTCATTACTGAGGAGATCTTCGCCTCCACCGAGCCTCTCTCCCGTGCCGACCTTTCTGTCCGCACCGGCATGACCCGGTCCACAGTCTCCCGTTTGGTGGAGGATCTGCTGGCGGCTGCGATTGTCCGCGAAGGCTCCCCCCTCATCGGCCCCTCCCGAGGTCGGCCGGCTGTGCCACTGATGCCCGCACCGCGGACCCTGGCGGGCCTCGGGGTCGAGGTCAATGTGGACTTCATGGCGGCCAGGGTGCTTGACCTCACCGGCAGCGTGCTTGCCGAGGCGATGGTGGAAGGTGACTTCCGGTCCTCAGACCCGGCGGAGGTGCTTGGCGCAGCTGGCGACTTGGCCGTGCGGGTCGCAAAAGAGGCCGGAGCCACCGGTGCAACCGTCGTTGGCACCACCCTTGCGCTCCCGGGCTTGGTCGCCGAGGATGAGCGTTCCCTGCTCCTGGCGCCGAACCTGGGCTGGATCGACGTCGACGTCGTCGATCTGTTATGTGCCTCCGCGCCCGAAGGTGTGTTTGGGCAAAGTGTCCGGGTCGCCAATGAGGCCAAGCTGGCGGCGTTGGCAGTCGCCCAGGAACTCACCGAGGTTGACGGTGAGGAACAGACGTTCCTCTATGTCTCTGCGCAGATGGGCATTGGCTCGGCGGTGGTCATCAACGGGATCGTGGAAGCGGGCCCGCACGGCTGGGCCGGGGAGCTGGGGCACATTTCGGTAGAGCCATCTGGACCGGACTGCAGCTGCGGCTCCAATGGGTGCCTGGAGGTTTACGCTGGAAAACACGCTCTACTAGAAGCTGCGGGACTTCCAGCGTCCGCCACTGCAGAGGACCTGATTTACCTCGTCAAGTCCGGATTGGGGCACCCTGAACAGCTGCAGACTCAAGCCGAGGAGGCGCTCAGTCGCGCCGGGTGGTCGCTGGGGATCGCGCTTGCGGGGGCGATGAATGTATGGGACGTGCACGACGTGGTCCTCGGCGGGGAGTTCGGACCGTTGACTGACCTGTTGCGCCCACATATCGAACAGCAGCTCCAGCGTCGAGTGCTTGCTGCCCGCTGGGTGGAGTTCCGGGTCAGGGAATCGGGGACGGGGCCGGCACCTGCCACCAGCGGAGGGGCAATGCGGGCGCTACGCGCAGTCCTCGACGCCCCCGAGGCATGGGTCCCGACCAGCTGAGGGACCGGCACCCCGAAACGCCCTGAGCCCACGCCGGCTCTCATTGGCCAAATCTGCCGCTTCAACGTGTCATTTTGCGCGTAATTAGCAGCATATTCGGCCAGTGGGCCGTGGCCAGGGAATCAGTGGCGAGTGGGCCGTGGTCAGGAGGTAAGTGGACGGTTGCCCGTGGCCAGGGCTCAGTAAGGCCGGGCACCCGGGCCGGACGGCTGGGCCGGCGCGGGTCCTGAGGCCTCGGCGCTTTAGAGGTTGAAGGCCTCGAGTGAGTAGCCGACTCGGTGCCACACTCCGGGTTCGAGCTCTATGAGGTTCTTCCCGGAGTTGAAGGCGTTGGGTGGGCATGTCATCGGTTCCACGGCGACACCTGCCCGGTTGAGGCTCTCCCCGG
>NZ_VAWA01000018.1 GCF_005771565.1 Nesterenkonia sphaerica | reverse complement strand
TCGCCAGCCCCACCCCAAGTCCGAAGAGCCGATAAATGAGTGCTGCAGCCCCGTCGACGGTCACCCTTGGCAATAACTTTGCCCGCGCCCTCCCGGAGCTGTGCACGCCGTGGAAGGCGCAGCAGGTCCCAGAACCGGAGCTGCTCGTACTCAATGAGTCGCTGGCGGATCAGCTAGGACTTCATTCCATTGGGCTACGCAGTCCTGAGGGGTTGCAGCTGCTGTCCGGAAACCTGATTCCCGAGACTGCCACACCCGTGGCTCAGGCCTATGCCGGGCATCAGTTTGGAGGGTATTCCCCTCGTCTGGGCGACGGCCGAGCCCTGCTGGTGGGCGAAGTCACCGACGCCGATGGCGCCCTACGGGATCTACACTTGAAGGGTTCAGGACGCACACCCTACGCCCGTGGTGGAGACGGCCTCGCCGCAGTGGGCCCGATGCTGCGGGAGTACCTGCTCAGTGAGGCGATGCACGCCTTGGGCATCCCCACCACACGGGCTTTGGCGGTGGTGGGGACCGGTCAGCCGGTGTACCGAGAAACAGAACTTCCCGGTGCCATCCTGGCGCGGGTAGCCAGCAGTCACCTGCGTGTGGGTACCTTCCAATACGCGCGCGCCGCAGGTGACACCGCGCTCTTGCAAAGACTGGCTGACTACGCCATCGCCCGGCACTACCCTGACGCCGCAGACGCCGAGAATCCCTACCTAGGGCTGTTGGAAGCCGTCATCGCTGCTCAAGCCTCGCTGGTCGCACAGTGGATGCTGGTGGGCTTCGTGCATGGAGTGATGAACACTGATAACACGACCATCTCCGGGGAGACCATCGACTACGGCCCCTGTGCCTTCATGGATGCTTTTGACCCCTCCTCGGTCTACAGTTCCATCGATCTCGGCGGACGCTACGCCTACGCGAACCAGCCTGTGGTGGCGCAATGGAATTTGGCCCGCTTTGCTGAAGTTCTGCTTCCGCTTCTGCATGAGGACCAGCAGGAGGCCACGGAAGTGGCTACTGAGGCTTTGGGCGCGTTCAGGGCCCAGTACAGCGCCGCCTGGCTAGAAGGCATGAAAGCCAAGATCGGGCTGAGCGATCAGGACGACGCCGAGGCGGCCAGAGAACTGGTCAACGAGGTCATGGCGCTGCTTGAAAAAGCCCGAATGGACCACACGTTATTCTTCCGACGCCTCAGCGAGGCTGTCTCTGATGAGGCCGACCCGCCGGGGGAGGGGGGCGCCCAGTCGGCGGCATTCGCTGACTGGTTGACACGCTGGCGGAGCCGCCGCCCCGATGCCCGACTGATGAACCAGGTCAACCCCCTCTACATCCCGCGCAACCACCTGGTCGAGGAAGCGCTCGCCGCTGCGACCGAGGGAGACATGGAGCCGTTCCATCAACTCCTGGGCGTCGTCACTTCACCCTACGAGGAGCGCCCCGGGCTGGAACGCTACACCGAGCCAGCCCCTGAAGATTTCGGCGATTACCGCACTTTCTGCGGCACCTGAATCGCCGCCGTGGGGGCTGCGCCAATGACAAAATTTTTTGGCGGTGCGGGTGGGATTCGAACCCACGGTAGGGGTTGCCTACAACGGTTTTCAAGACCGTCACCTTCGGCCGCTCGGTCACCGCACCTGGACTATGTCCGGCAAATTACTATACGCCACTGACGTCGTCGGTCTCGAACCGAATCGCGATCCGAGGCCACGTAGACTGGGCGGCACTATGAAGTTGTTCAAGGGGCGCCGCCGAGCCAAGAAGATTGACCAGGAGCTCGGCAAGGGACTGTGGCGCCAGGCCCACGACCGCTACGTGCGGGGCTTGGACCGGTACCACCAGATTCTGGAAGGCGTGGAGGACGACGCCGTCCACAACGAGTTGGTGGCCATAGGAGATCAGTTAGCTGAACAGCTTCCCCGGGTCTACGAACTCTGCCGCTGTGGAGAGCGGGATTTTCCCGCCACGGAGATGCACATCCCGGCCGGAGCGCACGGGTTGCATGCAGGCTTATCGCGTGCGGCTAACCACTTAGCTACCACGGCTGAGGCGGAGGCGATGGTGCGGCTGAGCAACGGGCAGCTGGACTCTGTGCGCCACCGTGCACAGCAGGTTCTGGACTGCCTCAGTGAGGCCGAATCCACCCTCAGCTGACCGTTGCTGAAAGCGCATCGTTTACGGCCTGCGACGCAGCAGAGCCGGTGGCGAATGGGGGCACTCGCCACCGGCTCGTATTCATTTCTGCTGCGGGAGCCTAGACTTCGCTCCGCTCTGGACCGCCCGGTTCTAAACCCATCAGTTCTGAACCAGCGCCTCGTTCAGCGAATCGATCGCGCCAGCCACGGTCTGAACATGCGTGCTCAGACCATCCTCGACATCCTCGGCCGGCAGTTCCCCACCGGAGATGTCTTCGAAGAACGCACCCGCATCGGAACGGTAGGCGTCTAGAGCCATCAAGGCTGACTCGGCGGCGTCGTCATCACCTTCAGCCACGGCCCCGGCGTAGTCCACAAAGTAACCGATGTGGTCACGCCACAGATCAAGGAAGGGATCGCGCTGCTCGTCTCCGGCGAGACCACCGACGGCGTCAGCCAGCTGAACAGCATTGTCGTCGACGACGCCCGCTGCGGCCTCGAATGCCTCAGACTCGAGGCCATCCTCCTCGGTGTAGCCCACGAACACAGCAATGCCGGCGACATACACGTGCTCGTTGAGGTTAGCGGTCAGTGCGCTGCGCAGTTCGGAGGCGTCATCGTTGGGGTCGCCCTCCAGGTCAGCGGCCTCACTCAGGCCTTCGGCCATAGTGGCAGCGCCCATGACCATGTGATCTGCGGCCGCCTTCAGGTTTGCGAAGGCTGCAGGATCACCGGCAGCCAGGGAATCTACTGCCCCGGCGAGGGTCTCAATGTGACCAATGATGGATTCGGTAACGGCGTCCGCATTGAGCGCGCCGTCGGTAGTCCGGTCAAAGAACATCCCTACCCCGTCGGCGTACTCAGTAAGGTCAGCCACGGCCTGATCCATGCCTTCCTGATCGCCGGCTTCTGCGGCCACGGCGTAGTTGACGAAGTAGTCGATGTGCTCCCGCCAGTTGCGCAGGAAGGACTCGCGGGCGTCGTCGCCGGCGAGGTCGCCCACGGCGTCGGCCAGAGCCACAGAGTTCTCGTCCACGGTTTCAGCGGCGAGTGCGAACTCATCTGAGTCCGGGCCCGCGTGATAGGCGGTGGCCACGGCGATACCGGCCAGGTACACGTGCTCCTGGAACAGAGCGGTCAGCTGCCCGCGGAGTTCTGCTGCCTCCGACTGCGGATCGCCCTCAATATGGAGTGCTTCGGTGAACCCGGCGGCGAATGTCTCACCTGTCATGGGCATATGGCTTGCGGCATTGCGCGCATCCGCAAAAGGGTCGCCGGTGCTCTGGGGTTCTACGGCGCTGAGGTCGGCGTCGCTGTCGTTGTCCTCGTCCATATCGTCGTGGTCGTCCGAGTCGCCGGAATCCTCCCCGTCCTCCTCGTCCATGTCCTCAGAGTCTTGCTCCTCTTCCATGGTTTCGGTCTCTTCTTGCGCGTTCTCGTCCGGCATGGGCTCTTCGGCGTCTGCACCGTCGCCGCCGCAGGCTGCGAGTGTCAGGGCCAGGGTCAGTCCGGTTGCTGCACCCATGGTGATTCTTGAGGTCCGCATTGCGTTGCTCCTTCGATATCCGTTTTCAGGGTCATGAGGAGTTCGGAGCACTGGGCGGACTGGATGGTGAAGATTTAAGCTTTTCTTGACAGTGCCTTGAACGACGACGCGGCTGACCCGCATATTCGCTCTGTGACCGTGAGGTTCGTGCAGAACTCCAACAGCTTCCCGTGTACACGGCCCATCCTAGATCCCGTCGGCGAACCTTCCTCGAAAGCTATAAGGACGATGCCCGCAGTGACACGAGCGCGCGTCAGCCTCGCACGGGTAGTCGGGTTGCTCGAGGCACAATGCACATCGGACATATCTAGTCTCAATTCTGACGACACAACTGGCCGATGGAGGGTCTGCAAGCCGAGGTGTATCGGGCCAATCACCTGGACCCATGAGGTAACACCACCTTATTGACCCCGTCCTGGACTCCTCTGTGTTGAACAAGGCGTGGTGGGGAGAGAACCGGAAACGCGCCGCACTGGAGCGACACGACATTCTGCTCATCAATCGAGACCTCAGAGGGCCCGAATCAGTAGTTGGTTGGCCTTACTGGCGGACGGCAGATAGACGTCGGATCAATAGTTACAAATTAGAGCTCCGCACGTTACAACAACAGGGACAAGGCAACGGTCGGCACAGATCGCCTTCTGCAGAGTGAGCGCGTTTCCACCTGAATGCCTCTAGGCTGTAGGGGAGTGATAAGCGGCGGTGTAACTGAGGGGTCTGGTGAAGTATCCGATGACTACGGGTGACAAGAGCGAAGAATCGTGTCAGGACGCTGCCGCTGAAGAGGTTATTGGGCTCCGGGATCCCGCCTTGCCGGCGGAACAGCATGACAGCATCAGTGGCGCCGTCGAACAACAAGACAGCGAGGCTGAGGAATTCGCCGTCGAGTTCCTTAATAAGGTCTTACGCCTTCGTGGGGTGCGCATTGACAGAGAGCACTTCCTGAAAACAGAGCTGCATAAGCGAGGCTTCCCCGCGGAGGTCATCGACGAGGCCCTGAGATCTAATCCAGCGGCGGCAGGTCTCACCCCAGTGATGCTGGACAGCGTTGCGCAGGCATCCATTGAGTTTGAGACGAGGAAGTCTACGGGCCTGTCTTTCGCGGCTGGTCTTCCCGGCGGATTTGGCTTGATCGGAACAGTGCCGGCTGATATCACGCAATACTATGTGCACGCTTTCCGAGTCATGCAGAAGGTTGCTTACGTCTATGGTTGGCAATCGTTCCTGCAGGACACTGAAGACATTGATGATGAAACCCTTGGCAAACTTGCTGCCTTCCTAGGAGTCATGCTTGGTGTCGGAGGCGCCTCCGCTTCCCTCAAGTCCTTCGCTGTGCAGGTCGCCCGCCCAGCAATCCAGAAGAAGATCGCCACTACGGCCCTTACAAAGACCACTTGGTATGTGCCAATGAAACAGACATTGCGGGTCATAGGGGTGCACGTGACTAAGCAGAGTTTTGCAAAATCGGTGACAAAGATTGTTCCGGTCGTGGGTGGGGTCCTGTCCGGTGGGTTGACATTCATGTCGCTCAAGATTCAGTCCAAACGGTTGAAGGAGCACCTCCGCGAGCTACCGCCTCCCAACGTTGACGCCGCGGAATATCTCAAGGCGTTGAAGCGTGCAGATGAGGCCGACACGGACCAGAACGAGCGATCCAACCCTGTGCGGATGGCCGCTAAAAAATCCCGCTCACTGGTTTCCGGTCAGAATGCCACAACCAAGGTGCGACGGGCGGCAGCTGGCACGAAAGGTGCCCTCGGGTCTGTATTACACCGTAAGAGCAGAGAGAGCCCAGAAACCGTACCAGATTCGCCCGAAGCGGCAGAAACTAGCGAAAATTCCGCAGACCTGCGAGGCGCGGCTACCGACGAGTAGACGCCTCGGCCATGAATTCGCTGGGCGCTCCGCTGTAGGTGACCACTAACTCGTCGCGCGCCCGAGACGCCGCGACGTACAGCAGTGAGCGTTCCCTTTGCCGGGCGTCTCTCTGCTCCGCTTCGGGAAGGTTCTTCAAGGCGTACCGGGCAGGGAGATGATCAGCGCCCACCCCGGTGAGCAGCACGCACTGAAATTCCATTCCCTTTGCGGCGTGCATGGTCCGTATCTGCACAGCACCCTCCTTGACAGCGCTGTCCCGCCCGAGCACCTGGGCGGGGACCCCTTGGGAACCCAACACCTGAGCGAGGTCTTGCATGTGGCGTTTGCTGCGGGCCAGAACCGCAACGTGCTCCAAGGCCCGACCTCGCTGTTGCCAATACTGGATCCGTTCGGCGGCCGCTACATACTCCTCCTGGACGGTCTCGCGCTCGATGATGACTGGCTCAGGCCCGGTGAGGATGGAGGTGTAACCCAGCGTGGAAGTCACCTCGTCGGGATCGTCCGCATTGGCCTCCAGTGCTTCCCACTTCTCGCCTTCCAACAGTGACACCGCGAACCGCAAGTTCTGCGCGGTGGTGCGGTAGTTGAGTTTCAGGCGCCGGCTGCGCCCACGAATCTCAATCCCGAACTGCTTCAGCGTCAGTTTCTGCCCATAGATCCGTTGGTGCGCATCTTCAGCAATGAAGAGGTCATCGCCGCGCACTGGCGCCAGTGCTCGCAGCAACTGCCAGTGCCCGGCATGAAAGTCCTGCGCCTCATCAACCAATACATGGTCTACAAGATGGCCCCTGCCAAGTTCAGCCCGCGACTCGAGGATAGCGGCAGCCAGCACCGTGACCTCTGCGAAGGTCAGGCGATCGGACGCCAAATTTGAGGTCCGAAACTGTTCAAAGATCTTCCACAGCTCCACGCGTTGTGACCGGGACAGCCGGGTACCCCGACCGGTCCGCGGAACGCGCACATACTCCTCCAAAGACTTCACCCGGCGAGCGAGCACCACCGACAGATACTCCTGTCCAAGAAACGCCTCCTGGGTCAGTGACTGGTCCAGCTGAGGGTCGGCAGTGAGCACCGCATCCTTCCACAGCTGCACTTCCTGAGGGCCGCCCACACGACGCCGGAACTCATTGCGTCCCGGCCCGAAAATAAGCTCCTGGGCCGCGCCCTTCTCCTCGGCAGTAGCGGCATCAAGCACCTTGGCAGCTACCTGATCGATCCCTGCCACAGCTACTCCAGCCGCCCCCAGAGGGACCTGCGGCAACGTATGGTCCAGCTGTTTGAGTTGGTGCCGGAGCGAATCACCGAGTGCCACCGTATAGGTCGTGAGCAGAATGCGAGCGTCAGGGGAACGTCGGTGCATCTCGCGCGCACGGTGCACCAGAATGACAGTCTTGCCGGTACCTGCTCCACCAGTCAGCCGGAAGGATCCGGTGCCGCGGTGGTCCACATATCGGCGCTGTTCCGGGTGCAGGAAGATCTGCCATTCGGCCATCGACAGCTCGTTATAGGCCTTCTTGACTTCTTCGGGGGTGCTCCCGATGAAGGAGAACGCTGACGGCGCATTCCGGGCGCCGGCGGTGAGTTGCTGCTCTTCCTCCGCCTCACGCAACTGCTGGACTTCCTGATCGTCTGGCAGGCTCAGGTTCCGCCGCGCTTCAGCGATGCCCGTGCCCATGGCCAGCTCCAGGAGCATGAGGCGTTGCACCTCAGGCATCCGGTCGGCGACGGCGCTGAGGCCAGCTTGGTCGTTTGCCTGCAGTGCCGCCTCGGCGTACCGGGGAGTAATGCCGGCGTCTTCGACGAGTGTGTCAACCGTCCAGGAGAAATTCTCCAGGGGATTATCCCGTCGACCGGCTGCGGTCAGGGCTTCCTCGCGGCCTTCCTCCCGCCCCATTTGGAAGGCTTTCTCCACTGCTGCGTGATCATGTGTCTCGGCACCGGTGACTTCAGCGACGCCGAGCGCTGCATTGAATGTCAGCTGAACGCTCGAAGCCATCTCTTCGGCCGTACTGGTAAGGGCTTTTTCGTTGCCTTCGTCATGGGGCCAGACACCGACCATATGGTAGATACGTTGGCCGTCGTGATCCACTCGGAAGAGCACAGCACGGTAGGACTTGTTGACCCGCCCGGTGCGCACGCGCCGGTCCGCAGCGTTCTTGAGGGGTTTGATCTTCAGCCCCGGTGACTCGTCGTTGTCACTGAGCTTCTCCAAGAAGCTCCACACCATAGGTTGTACGGACTGGTCAAGGGCACTGATGGACTTCAGGCCCGTCTTGGTCATCACCATCGTCGCCATTAGTTGCTCCTCACCATGTCAGCGATCTCGGCAGCAGAGGGCGCCACCAGAACTGTCCAACCTTCCTTCGCCAACTCTTCCTCCACGCCCTGGCCGTCTACTGCGAAGACCGCAATTTGGGCCGAGGGGTAGGCGATGTCCACGGGGATTCCGTCCACCTGCTCCTCGCCGACTTCAGGTATGGGTAACTCCAGAGCAGCCAGTTCACGCAGCAGTGCCCGCTCAACTGCGCTGATCCCTTTTTCGATCGCGTCCCGCCACTCAGGAGTGATCTCGGCTTCAGCAGTAGTCTGCGGCACCTGGTCCGGAACAGGCGTCTCGGTGGGGGTGCGTGGTGCTGGGTAGGTGACGGGCACGCTGACTGCTGCGTAATCGGCGGCCAGGATGGATTCCGCCGATCTCCGTGTCAGCAGGGCCGTCTCCATGGTGGGCCGGAAACTGAGCACAGTGGAGACGAGTAACCAATCCCGCCAATGGTGAGCGAAGTCCGGAGCTGCCAAAGCCTCCGGGGTGTCCTCCAAGCTGTAGACCACTCGGGGTGAGGTGGGAAGACCGTTGGGCCCCGGCCTGCCCACTGCCACGAAGAGATCCGCGGCCCCCAGGTGCCGTCTCCACCACCGGTCCTGTGGCCCGGCACCTAGGCTTAGCCGCTCGCTGATGACCCCCGGTTCCACCTGCGGCGCAGGTTCCAACGCGGTGGGGTCCAATTCAGCCAGACGGGGAGGTTTGCCTTGGGGCATGGAGGCAAGCGCTACCCGGTGAGCGAATTCTGCGAAGACTTCCCGGTCCGGCTGGTGAAGCCATTCCCACAGTAAGTGCATGGCCGAACGCTGCATGGCCGACACCAATTTTGTCTCAGCTCCGAGCATCTCGAGGTAACGGCTATTGATCCAGGAGACTGGCGTCACCGCCGGGGCGCTGTCGGCTCGGAACGCTCGGATGTCCTGATCGGTCAATGCCCACGGGATGGCCTCTCCAGAGACCCGCAACGAGTGACGCTTCTGGGCGTCGTCGCCCAGGCGGTTGTGTTTCTGCGAGGCGTGATACTGCCGGCCGTCGGTATAGATGGCGATGTGTGGCACGCCAGGGGATCGCAGTAGGAAGTCGGGGCGAGTGCCCGCGAGGTCCACTTGTGGTTCCAAGAGCCACTGGCGGCGGTGACCTGGGAGTGTGAAAGACAGCCGGGTCCGGCCTTTCTGCACATCCTGGGTGACGACGCCGCCTTCGGCTTCCACCCGTTGCCGCAGCACCTCACGGAATTGGATCTCCAACGGGGACTCCCCGGAGCCTTCCACGACCGATCTTTCCTGCGTGGTCTGCCAGGGAGCGAAGGGGCCAGTGTTGTCAGATGTGGCGGCCAGCAGTGTGGACAGGATCCGCTCGGCTGAGGACCGGGAGACCAGGTCCATCGCATGGTGATCAGCGTGCGGCAGCAGGCACCGGTGGCAGGCGAGCTGGCGTTCCTGGGCCCCGCCGGAGTCACACAGGCATTGGCTGACCACTTTCCACGCGGCGTGCAGCATGGCGTGGACTTTTTCCGGCTGGGTGAACTCCGCCAAGTATCCGGTACCGCCGGGAATGTTGTCGTGCAGCAGCAGCGTCTGGCCGGAGTAACCACCGCTGCTCATGGATTCCTGCTCCGGGACTTCCATCACATGGAGGTGTGCTGGGGTGCCGCGGAACGCTTCCTGCATCCCCAACAACAGCGCGGCCTTCAACGTAGGAATCGTGTAGGTGTCCTCTATAAGCTCCACGGGCAGGTGGAGCAGCACTGCCTGAGTGGTCAGCTCACGCGCCAGCGCAATCTCCAGCGACTGCTCCTCGACGTCATTACGGTAGCTGCACCAGAAACGGTGATCCTTGGCGTGGTTGCTCTGAATGTGCCGGTCACGCGTTCCGCATTGCGCGCACACCCGGAACATAGGCGCCTGCACCTCTTGGCCCACCAGGGTGCGCGCCCGGGCATGATGACCGCGAGGGCCCAGGTTCAGCCAGCGCAGAGTCACCGACTCAAGGAACTCCGCCCCGAAGGCGAAGTCTTTGACGTACCAAGGCTCGCGAACGGCGTCGGGGTCAATATCGGCAGCGGCAAGGATTTCATAGGAGGAGCGTGCGCGGTCATCGCGCCGGTCATTGATGGCGGCCTCGTCACGCCGCATTTCAGCACTGACTTTTTCAAGCACGACGACGTTGAGCACTTGACCGGTATCGGCCACCCCGGCTGCCTCACACCGGGGGCAGGCTTGGACCGCGTTGGACCAGCGCAGCGATCCGTTCCCTGACTCACCGGCGGAGTGGACCTCGGTGTTGATCCAGCCGCAGGAGGGGCAGACCTGCCAGTGTTTCAAGTGGCTGCTTTCCGGGCCGAGCTCGACGGCATCGACTTCCAACTGCATGCCTTGGGCGTAGAAGGTTGACCCGGGTGCCAGTTCGCGCAGGGCTGCCTCGGCACCCCGCTGGAAGGGGTAGACCTCGGCTCTCCATTCGCCATCGCTCTCATCCAGCCAGGAGATGCGTGCTTCCAGTTCTACAGAATCTTCGATGAGCGTGTAGTTCGGGAAGAGGCCGTAGCGTTCCAACCCGGAGATCCACCACTGTTTTGTGGTCAGTTGATCGATTACCGCCCCCGTCTGCCGGAGGGAGCTTTCAGCCCCGCGCAGCGCTTCCTTGGCGTCGGCCACATCCTTAGAATCTGCGGCCGTGCTGGTGCGCAGTGCGGTGGCGAGGGCTTCCCGGAGGGTGGGCATCAGCGCGGTGATCCGCTTCTTCCGCTCCTGCTGTTCCAGCAGATCCGCGTTGTACCGATGACAGGCCTGGTGCAGCCTGCTGATCAGTGCAGTCTCGCCCTGCCCCTGTGGCCCAAGGGCCCACTGCTGGAGACGCTCGCGGGCTGATAGGGGGAGCTCATCACCGAACTGGCTGAGGAACTGGTCCAGAGTCTCTTGGCCTCTGATGGAGAGCAGGCTGATGATGCGGCCCAAGTAGTTGTCCTGGTCCTCTGTAATGCTGCGCAAGACATCAGTGAGCCTGTTGGGCCGAGGTGCGTCCTCGGTGCGGGCCAGAATGTCACCGCAGAACGCGAGGAACTGCCGGCGCAGAATCTCGTCTGCCTCCAAGTATGTTCCCGGGGGCCGAACGTCACCATTGATGACGGAGAGCGGTTCGTGCAACCGTGGCAGATGCTTCCCTCTTCCCTGAACGAAGGCCAGAGCCAGGGAGTTCCCGGAGAGCCTTCCTGCACGTCCCACGCGTTGGACGTAGCTGGCCACTGAGGTCGGCATCGAGGACAGCATCACTGTGGACAGGCTGCCGATGTCGATGCCCATCTCCAGAGTCGGAGTCGCCACCAGTACGTTCGGCGCGGACGGTGTCTGGGAAGACTGCCGGAACTGGTCCTCATATTCCAGCCGAACTGAATCGTGGAGCAGTGAGGTGTGTTCCCGGGCGATGACCCGGGAGATCCTCCGCGCCCCGTAGAGCCGCTGCCGGTAGTAGTTCTCTGCCAACGTCTTGGCCGGTTTCAATGTGCCGGTGCACCGCAGATGCAGGCAGGGTGCGCCGTCCATCTGCTCGACCACCTTCTGGGTGCCCATCGTCTTGGCGCGGCAGGCGGTGCATGCCAGGGAATGCTTGCCTCCCGCCAAGTCCTCGTCCCGAGTGAGAGTGAGGCGAATCCGTTCTGGGTGGAGCGCGTAGATGACCGCCTGGGTCTTCTCGGAGGTGTGTGTCTCCAATACTCCGGCCTCGGCGAGCTCAGCGAAAAGTGCTTTGGCAAGGTGCCCGGCTTCTTCACGTCCGGCGCCGAGGGCTTGTCTGGTCCACCAGGAGTACCAGGCTTCTGCGGCGGTGACGGCGTCGAGCTCGGAGTCCTTGGGTTTCTCTCCTCCCACTCGTGGGAAAGCGGGTGTGGACCGGCCGGTGGGGAAGGGGGGTGCCCCTTCGCTGCGTCTGCGGCCCGCCCAAATGTGCCACCGGTGCCCGTCATGGCGCAGATACTTCTCCAACCAGGGGTGGGCGAGCCCGCCCTGCAAGCGCATACGGATCAGCACTCCGCGCGCCCATTGGGCAAGTGCGGAATCATCTTCAAGACCGAGCTCCAACTGGTCCCCGCGCCGGGCGAGAGCTGCCTTGGCCAGATCCGGCAGAGACACACCGGAGGGTACATCCGTCTCGGCAACGGCCGCCCCGGTCAGCTCCAGGGTCCGGCCGAAGCGGGCCTGGAGGCCGAACTCCAGCTCGGCATCAAACAGCAGACGACGCCGGACTGTGGCTTTGGCTTTGCTGCGCTGGCTTCGTGTGGCTTCTGGGTCCCAGAACGGCTTGAATCTGTGGTGTTCGGTGAGTTCAGGGGGGACCACCATGAATCGGTCGGAGGCCTCACCGTTATTTGCCAGGTCCATGACCGTGTCCACCACGTCGGCCAAGGAAGGCGCATGTTGGCCATTGGCTGCGAGTTCAGCCATGCCTTGGCGGAGTAGCGTGCGCAAGGTGAACGTGTGGGACCGCGATTGGATGAATCCGGCTCGGTGCGCGGCATCCTGCACGGAGTCAGTAAAGACCAGGGCCTTCTTCTCTGCCGTGTCCAAGTGCTCGGCGCCGAAGAGCCCGCTGACCGCCACTGTGAGCAGTGTGGCGATGGAGCTGCCGACGAACCTGATGGCGTCTGGGGTGTCACAGACCGGGCAGACCTGCCTGTAGGAGAGGTCCTCGGCGGTGAGTCCGTGGTGCATGCGCACAGCCAACAAATTCTGTTGGTCGAACTCGTCCTTGTAGTCGTCTGCGAAGTCTACGGAGTTGCCGGTCTCGGTAAAGACCGTCTCCTTTTTCAGGAAGACTCGGTTTCGGGTGTGGAAGATTTCGAGGCCTTCCGCCACATTGGGGTGCCGGCCGCGTTCTAAGAGGGCATCGATCTCTTTGGAGGCATCCATCAGTGCGCGGATTTTTGGGTCGCGGCGCACGGAGGCTTCACGGATCTTCGGCCCGTTCATTTCGACCGAATGTCCGTCGGGGGTGAGCATGGAGGCCCATCCGCGTGCCCCGCAATGACGGCAGAAGATCGCGGGCAGCGGGGTGAGACCTTCGCCCTCAGCGTCTTCTGGCACGGGTCCATCATCGGCCCACCGGTACGCGGGAGTATGGTCCAGGAAGGAGTCCAGGCGGCTGACTTCGCGGACCCACAGATGAGTCTCCACGGTCACAGCCGCGCGGTCCAGGTGTTTGCGCACATGGGAGAACACGGCCAGCAGGTGGGTGAGGAACTCCGCGACCTCCTTCTGTCCGAGTCCATCCCCGGAGACCAGTAACTGGTCTGCTAGGTCAGGAAGTGCCACGGCCTCGGTGGCTGTTTCCAACAACTTTCTGGTCCAAGGGTGGGCCTTCAGGGCAGCCTGAATATCCGCTGGGGAGTCCGCGGCGGGGGCCTTCTCGAACAGCACATTCAGTACTTTGGCGATAAGTACCTGCGGGTCACTGCTGTGGCGGATCGCAGCATTGGCCTTCGTGATCTCTGGACGGATTTCCCGATCCTCTCGGGGCCGGGCGTACACGTTGGCGCCGCGGGCGAGCCAGTCATTGATGCTCAGTCGGGACTCAGGCACTACCGCGGAGTGAGGAAAGTCGATGCCGAAGACTGTCTTCGCGAAGGCGAGCATCGGGCTTTCTTCGCCTGGGGTGAGTCCTCCGCCCAGGGTGGCTGAGGTCGCTACCGGGGTGATGCACCCCAATGGCTTGTCCCGGTCTGATTCCTCCGGACCATGGGCGACGCCGCTGAGGTCGGCAGGCCAGTAGGACTTCAATGCTGCTCCGAGTCTGCGCAGCAGCATGGCCACATCTGTTCCTTGGGCACCGTCATAGGTGTGGAACTCGTCCAGCACCAAGTACTGGAGGCTTGTCGCTGATGCTTGCCATAGGCGGCTGTCCTCGGCGCGAAGTAGCAGCTGGTCCAGCATCTTGTAATTGGTCAGCAAAATGTCTGGAGGGCTCTGCTGCATGAAGTGCCTATTGTTGATGAGGCCCTCAGCGGTGACCTGGGAGCGTTCAGTGTCTTGCTGTCCGGTATAGATGCCGGCAGTGATCCCAGAGAGTTCGGGGCGGGTGGTCAGCAGGTCGGTCAGCCGGCTGGCCTGGTCATTGGCCAGCGCGTTCATCGGGTACAGGATCAGGGCTTTGATCCCGGTGATGCCTTCGCGCTTGGCGCGAAGGACGTGGTCAAGGATCGGGAAGAGGAACGCCTCGGTCTTACCCGAGCCGGTGCCGGTGGTGACCAATGTAGGCGCAGGGCGGCGGAATTGGCCGGGGTGGCCGGACTTGGTGGTCAGTCTGTTGAACGCCTCCAGTTGGTGGCCATACGGGGCATAGTCGACTGGGTAGAAGTCGAGGCTGGTGGGCTTAGCTTCGGCGTCCAGGGCGGAAGAGTCGGAAGCGAAGGGCAGGCGCAGGCGGACATAGGGGCCGCGGAACATGCCCCGGTCGGGCTGCTGGAGGAAATTCTCGAGGGCTGCGGAGGCACGGGTGTCCGAGAGCGCGAACGTGGTGGTGAGGTACTCGGTGAGGTTCTCAATAAGGGAATTGGCGTGCTCGGTGGGCCACAGCTCTTGGGTGGGGTTCATGGTGGATCCTCACGGGTGCTGAGCTCCTGCTCGAAGCGGGTGTAGGCCTCGCGCATGTCCTGCTCGCGGTCGAACTGTCGGAACGGGAACTCGTAGGTGTAAGTGACGCCGGACTGCGGGTGGGTCCACTGGCGGTCCTCTAGGGTCATGCCGGTCTCTCCGAGCTTGGCGAATGCCTTCAACACTGGATCAGGGACTTTTCGGCCGTTTGCGTCGTAGCGGTCTTTCTTCTCATACCCCTGCATGACGGGGAACTGCGTGCGGTAGATGATGCACAGTTCGTCGGCGGTGAGGCCGAGTGAGAGAGCCGCCAGTGCGTCGAGTTCAACCATGAGGTGGCGGCGTTCGGCAGCGATGCGAGCAGGTGACGCCGGCGTCCACGGCTCACCCATGACTTCTTCCCACAGGGGTGCGTAGGCGGAAGTGAGGCAATTTAATGAAGCTGCCCTTTTAGCGATGGCAGAAGCGACGGATTCATGTACTTGACTTGGCAACCCGTCGACGACCGAGCCATAGAAGTGGCCAAGAGAGCCCGCACGTACTAAGAAGTCCGTTGGTAAGCCGGACCATAGCCCGGCTCTAGCGAGCAGTTCTTGAGATTCCTCAAAGACTCGACCATAGCCTGAGATGACGCCGTTGACGTGGCCTGCCCCGGGTGGAATAACGGTGGGATAAAAGGTCCGGACGCCTGTAGTCGCAGCCATTAGGCGCCAGGCGAGGCGGTAGTGTGACCGGGCGGAGGTTTTCTGGCCGTTGATGGTCCAGTGGGTGTAAGTATTCCGGCAGGGCCTCGAGGTCGATTTCTTCGTAGTCTTGATTGTGTTTCATCGTGGGACGAGGCTCTTTGTAGAACGGATTCGCCACAGAGAAGTGAGGCCCTTGGAGAATGACCTGATCCCAGGAGGCGTTCACTGCTGAACCAACCTCGAAGTAGCCTTTCTTTCGATCGGCGGTCTCATGCCAACCCGAGGAGTACTGCAGTTCCAGGTCTCGAACGCGCCGGGCTTGTGAGAGTTTCTCGAGGACCGATTGGCTGGCGTGATTGACTGGATATACCATTCGTGATTGCAGTGGCGGTGTACCTGGCTCTTCCAAAATCTTTGACCAGGAACTCAATACGTGATGATCAACATGGAGAATGCGTTCCCTGTGCGGCCTAACATCCCACGCTCCCTCCGAAGTCTTGAGACCCGGAACTTCAGACCCCCCATCGTGGTGGAGCGAACGCTCTGCAGTATCAGGGTGATAGAGGGAAGCGGCCATAATAAAGCCGGGCTCTTCACTCCGCTGGCCGTAGACATGCACGCCATAAACAACCTGGTCATGAATCTCAAATAAGAACAGTGAGTTTATAAACTGCCAGTGACGCCGAAGCCGGCGGTACGTTTCTTCACGCAGGCGAGCAGCTTTCTTCTCCGTGAAGTGGGACTCTGGATGGATGAGGGCGATGCGGCCGGCGTCTTTGGAGGACCGCCAGGTGCGGACCATAAACGCTCGGTAAAGATCGGGCTGCAAGCCTTTGAGGGTGGCGTACTGCGTGGGCGCGCTAAGCCATTCTGAGAGCAACGGAGCCTGTACGGCGCCGGCGACGAACTCCTCACGGGCACCAGGTAAAGCTAGGGTCTCCGCTTCGCGTGATTTGCGCTGTGCCTGAGTGGGTTTCGCGGCCAATTGCCACCACGGATCGTGTTCCGCGAGCAGCGCATCAAGATCTGACCGCGGCCGGACCCATGGCGGGTTCCCGACTTGAAGATCGAAACCGCCTTTCGCGAACACGGTGGCGAACTCCAGCTCCCAGTGGAAGAAGCCCTGTTCGTCTGCAATGCGCTCACAGACAGCCAACCATGGGTGCCATTCCACCAAGGACGCGATGGGTCGCATGATGAAGAACTGTTTTTCGAGATCCTCGGCGTGGTCCAGGTCCGCCCAACTGGCGCTGCTCAGAACGCTCAATTGTCCTTCGGAGCGGTATTTGGGTGCCAACCTGCCCCCGGTGGTGCCCAGGATTCCTTCCAGGGCCGCAATCCACTCGTCGAGAGTGGGAGGTAAGGGCTGTTCGGCGTCGTCGGGCAGCACCGGCCAGAACCAGAGGGCACCCCAGGCGTCCATCACGCGCTTGAGTCGTTGAAAGACGCCGTCAGGGTCCTGGAGCTTCCGCTCAATCTCGGCACGAGTCACCGCTGGAACACCGTGATGTGGAGTTCCGCGGCCGTAGTAGTCGATATCCCGACGCGCTTCGGCCTCAGCAATTTGAAGGCGCCGAAGGGCAATGGGCCACAAGCTCCCCACGCGCTGAGCCAACCCCTGGAGACGACTCACCTGGTCCTTGGTGAGCTTGCGCTTGATGGCCTTCTGCCATTCCTTCAATACTTTCTGATTGGCCCCTGCCAGCGCTTTGATCTCTTTGGCGTCCGCGGCGGCTCCCCAGCCTTCGCCAGGGAGGAGGAAATGATGGATAGCGCCTGCTGCCGCTGGATCCGACTCATCGCGCTCCATGGACTCAGCCATCCCCGAAAGCGGAAGTGGGGTGGACTCCACGGCGCTCTTCCCTGCGTAATGGCCCGCCCGTGCCGCACTTGCTGTGTAGACCGCCCGCCGGGCACCGACCAGGGAATTGCCCCGTTTCAAGCGCAACCCGAACCACGGTGCCTGTAGACCGGCGTTCATGGTGTCCAACCAGAGAGAGACTTCAGCCAGCTCGACAGCCGTGGAGTTCAGATCGACTCCATGGACCTGGTGCAGGGCAATCTGGGCTTTGACCTTCTGGAGTTCAACGGCGAAGTCTTCGGCAGGGATCTGTTCTCCCAGTTCGGCCTGGCGACGCGTGAGATATTCCCCTGCGAGTTGGCGGACGGCCTCAATGGCGAAGGCCCCGGAGCCCAGGGCGGGCTCGCAGATGGTCAGCTGCAGGATTTCAGAGGCCGTGGTGGTCTGCGGATGACCGTCTTCATCGGGTTGATCCAGCAGTTCCTCCAGTGCCTGGGAAACCACAAATCGGGTGAGCACCTCGGGGGTGTAATAACTGGCGGATTGCTGACGCTCCCGGCCCGCCAAACGGAAGACGAAACTGCCGCGTCGATGGACCACTGCCTGAGAGCCACCTGTCCCGTCCTCCCTCTGGACAAAGTGCCGGGGTTCGATGCTCTCACTGCGGGTGGTGGGCACCACCCAGGACCCCTTCTCCGCGTTCCCCTCCGGGGCGACCTCGTGGAAGTCTTCATCCGCGATGAACCCGGTATAGGACATCAGGCCCTCATAGACCGCGCCGAGCTGGTTGATACCCAGGTTGGCGTAGGAGACAAACCCGCGTTGGGTGCCCCACTTCTCACTGGAGAGCAGCAGGCGGGTCAGCACATCATGAAGCGCCTCATTGGAGAGTTTGGAGTGATCGATGAGGGCGGTGCGTTCGGGGTTGAACAGGTCAGCCTCGAGGGGCTGGAAGTCCAGCGTGGGGGAGTCGGTGGTCTCCGCTGATGCCGGTCGAGGAACCTGCTGGGAAGGGTGTGACCCATTGACCAGCTCGAAAAGCAGCTGCAGAGATTCATAGAAGTGTGTGCCGCGGCGGGAGGACTCTGTGGTGAGGTCCTGACTGATGAGTTCGCGCAGGCGGTCCAAACCGTAGCCAGTGTCATACTCCTGGGCGCCCACGGGCAGAACCTGGAGCTCGGGGGAGGCCTCGGCGTAGAGCAGGAAAAGGATGCGATACAGGTAACGCAGTGACTGGCGCCCCAGCTCTTTGCCGTCGATGTCCCCGGCCGGCAGACCTTGAGCACGGCGCCGATCCAGCACGTCATTGGCGATGATCTCGATGCTGCGCCGGACACCTTCGCGCAGATCCTTCGACACCGACACCGAGTGCGCGACTGATTCTTCCAGCACCCGGTCCCACCAGATGCTGCCATCTGCAGCCGGGCGCAAGGAGTCTCTGCCGAAGATGGCGAGGAAATAGTCGACCTCACCACCGCGGGTAACCTGGTTGCGTTCTGTCACGAGCAAGACGTCAGCGGCCAAGAACCGGCCTTCTGGCCAGCGCTCACGTTCGGCAAGGATCAAGAACCGCCCCGCCATGGCCGCAATGTACTGAGGGGCTTCTTCGGTGAGGAACACATCAGAGATCAGTGAACCTAGAGTCGGCTGGGTGAGTTTCTCGCCTTCGTAGATCTCGCCCAACGGAGTAGAAGATGTCAGGGCGTCCTCCACCGTGTCGGCGGGGGTCGCGCTGAGCCAGATGAGGTCGGAGGTCTCAGTCTCAGTAGGTTCAGCCCAGATGCCCTCCAGAGTGAGCGGGGTGCCGGAGCGTTCGGTGCGCAGGGCGCTGAGCTCACCGGGATAGCCGAGAGCCTCGCGCAGCGTCGCGTAGACCGGGGCGATCCGCTCCGGAGGTGCGTCCTCGGTGAGGTTTGCCAACTCGGTGACCAACTTCTGGCGCACGGAGCTAAAGCGCCGGTGAGTATTCGGTTCGCCGGCGTCGTCGGCCTCTTTCCACGCTTTGCGGAGGGTGTGGACCTCTTTGAGGAAGGAAGCCTTGGTGTCATCGGTGGTGAAGAAGTGATCACTCAAGAACTCAGAGCTGTTGGTCAGCGATTCAAATTGGGGCATCAGGCAGCTCCTTCCGGAACCAGGGCCAGCAGAGGACGGACGAGGTTCTGCGCTGGGCGCAGATCTTCTGCCAGGTGTTTCTCCTCAGCGATTCGGGCGCGGCGAGACTTCAGCTCCTGTCGGCTGACCAGCACATCAGCCTCCTGCTCCCACCGGCTGGCCCGCTCCAGCCAGTTGTTCAGCAGCTGCTCAGCGTGGGCCCGGTGCATCTCATTGCTGGACTCCAAATGGTCCCGGGCCTTGGTGATGGCGGCGGGCAAATCTGCGGTCAGAGGAGCCACGTCTATATGGCCTGGGTTGGTCAGCCGGTGGGTCAGCCCGGTCTCTTCCAGCCACTCGCCGAGTGACTCCAGGGGCATGACGTACAGCCGGGTGGCCGTCATGAACGCGCGGCTGAGCAGGTGGCCGCGCCGGTTCGTCACGGTGCCCATCATGAGGAAGGTCGGGGCTGCCACACGGGCGCGCAGTGCGAGGACCTGGTTTCGGGACATATCAGCCAGGGCCCGGTCCGCGGCCCAGTCCAATACCGGGTGCAGGGGGCCGAGGAAGTGGGCCCCCGGCCAGGTGATCGACTCTTCTCGGCGGGCGTGCTCCAGCTGCCGGCGGCCCTCGACGGGTGTGGTGGCCAGCTTCAGCTTCTGCAGCACCTTGCGCTCGCTGACGTAGTCCTGCGGAAGGTGCTCCAACCGGCGGCGCAGGTCCCGGATGTCCTCGGTGACGGTGAGCTCGGCGATTGCCGACTGCGGCGAGTAGTTGGTCCACCCCAGCTTGGTGTAGGGGTCGTCAAAGGCTTGGCGCAGCGCCTCCTCCAGATACTCCAGATCCGATCCGTAGAGTGACTCGCGGGGCGCCAGCGAAGCGTGGTCCACAGCGGTGGTGTCTTCCGCAGGCGAGTTGGCCTCATCGAACAGGGCCAAGTAGTGTCCCCAGGCGCCGTCGTCGTCCTCGGAAACGGCCTGCGGTTCCGGGATGATCTGGTCCACATCCTGGCCTTTTTGGAGGGCGGTCATCACCACCTTCTCCTCCGCGGCGACGCTGTGCTTGCCCATCAGTGACGCCGCGTCACCGAGCACCTTGTGCGCGGCGTGTTCCTTCTTGATGAGGTTGGTGAAGACTCGGATATCTCCGCGGAACCGCTCATGATTCGGCTGCAGCAGCAGGGTGGCGATCTGCGGTGGACGCAGTTGGCCGTAGCGGTCGATCCGGCCGTTGCGCTGTTCGATTCTGATCAGGCTCCACGGCACGTCATAGTGGAACAGGTGGTGGCACTCGGAGTGGAGGTTCACGCCCTCGGATGCCATATCACCGGTGATCAGGAGCCGTACCTTGGAGGAGCCGCGCTTGAACTCATCGACAATCTGTTGTTGTTCGACGTCGCTGAGTCCGCCGTGGAGGATCCGTACCGCTGCCTCTTTGAGGTTCAGACGCCCCTTGAGCTCATCGGCGAGGTGATGCAGGGTGGCTACCCGTTCGGCAAAGACCACAGCGCGTGTCTCGGAGCGAGGACCGACGCCGATGGCCTTCAGCTCCTCGGCAAGCCGGGTCAGTTTGGCCCCGGGAGCTTCTTGGGCTTCCGCAGTGAGCTCTTGGAGGTACTTGAGGGCCTCACGTTCAGCATCTGCCGCAGGGGACCGGTTGGGGTCGAGACGCTTGAGCCGCTCAGCCAACGTCTCTGCCAATGCCGCAGGTGAGGAGAGGAATGCCTTGACCAGGGTCCATCCGAACAGCGTGTTGCTGCTGGTGGAGGGCGAGATGCCGGAGGTCGGATAGAGCCAGGTGTCGGCGATCTCGGAGGCTACGGCGTCTTCTGCAGGGGTGGGAGAGACCAGGAGGTTCCGCGGTTCGGGACGCTCTGCCCACTGGTCGCCCACCTCGGCTGCGACCTCGGGGCTGTAACGGTGGCGGCGGATGATCAACCGCTGCACCGCTTCCTCGTCCACCTCACCTTCCGGGCTGACGGCCGTGGGGTCCAGCAAGCGGATCAGCTCAGCAAAGGAGGACGGATTGCCGTTGTGCGGGGTGGCCGATGCCAGTATCAGGGCGTCGGTCCGGGGCGCTAAGGTGCTGGCTAGCCGGTTGTTCAGGGTGCTGCTATTGGTGAGGTTGTGCGACTCATCGATCACTACCGCGTCCCACCGCATACGTTCCAGATGCGCGCGGTACTGGGCGGACTTCAACGTATCAATGGAGACGATGGCCCGCTTGTAGTAGGTGAAAGGGTTGCGCGTGGCGGGGATCTTCTGGCGAACCTTCTGGATACCGGCGGAGTCCAGGCGGACGAAGGGCAGAGCAAAGTGAACCCACATCTCCTGCTGGAACTGTTCGAGCACATGGCGCGGGGTCACAATCAGGATCCGTTCGGCCCGGCCGCGGGCGGCAAGCTCAGACAGGATCATGCCTATCTCAAAGGTCTTGCCGAGGCCTACCGCATCCGCGAGCAGGATGCGCGGACGCAGATGAGCTGGGTCTAGGGCGCGGGCTACTGCCAGCTGCTGATAACCCAGGGGGTCAGCCATGCTGCGGGTGGAGACCGTCAGCTTGCCGCTGGAGGTGGGCTGCGGCGTCTTCCGCAGTGTGGTCTCCAGGAAGAGTTTGGACAGCCGAAAGCCGGGGGAGCTGTCGGCGATGATCTGCGCGTGTGCGGGATCCACCACCGTGATGTGGTCCAGCCCGGAGTAGAAAGTGGCGGACGTGTCCCGGACCAGGTCACTCAGCCCCCGAACATGAACCAGCGTGCCTTGTGGCGTGTCCTCAGCGGCGGTGACCATCCACTCTTCATCGCGCACCGTCACCACAGACCCCGGCGCCACATTGACGCGATGTACCTCGTCAGAGGCGGTTCTCAACATTGTCCCCGTCACACTACGAGCCTATATGCGACCAAGGACACTGTGGAGGACGTGACGTGCTGACGTAGCCTGAGGTCATGCGAGCCATCACATTCGATGCCCCTGGAGACGAAGAGGTCCTGACCTGGAGCGAGGTGCCTGATGTGGAGCCTGCTCCCGGTGAGGTGCTCATTGAGGTCGCTGCGGCAGGTGTGAACAACGCCGACCTGCTGCAGCGCAAGGGCAACTACCCCGTCCCGCCCGGCGCCTCCGACATCTTGGGACTAGAATGCTCCGGCAGGATCATCGGGCTTGGCGAGGGCGTCACAGGGTGGGAGGTTGGTCAGGAGGTGGCCGCCCTCCTCACCGGTGGAGGTTACGCCGAACGCGTCGTCGTGCCCGCCACGCAGTTGCTGTCCGTGCCAGAGAACCTGGACCTGATCAGCGCCGCCGCGCTTCCTGAGGCGGCGTGCGCCGTCTACTCCAACATCGGGATGGTCGCCGGGCTGAAGCCGGGGGAGTCGTTCCTGGTCCACGGAGGTGGAAGCGGTATCGGCACCCACGCCATCCAGTGGGCCCACGCCCTCGGGGCGCGGGTGTTCACCACTGCCGGCAGTAAGAAAAAGCTCGACGCCGCACAAGACCTGGGTGCCAGCGTCGTGGTCAATTACCGCGACGAGGACTTTGCCGAACGGATCAAGGAAGAGACCGACGGCGCCGGGGTGGACGCGGTCCTCGACATTATCGGGGCGCCTTACCTGAAGCCGAATCTGAAGTCACTGGCGTTCAACGGCCACCTGGTCATCATCGGTGCCCAAGGTGGGCTGGACGCCGCCGAGCTGGACCTGGGGAGGATGCTCAAGCGCCGGCTCCATGTCTCTGCCACCACCCTGCGTGGACGTCCCGCGGAGGAGAAGGCGGAGATCGTCACCGCCGTGGAGCAGAACGTGTGGCCCATGATCGCCGATGGCCGGGTCAGGCCTGTGGTGCACCAGGTGTTACCGATGAAGGACGCCGCCGAGGCTCACCGCATGCTGCGCAGAGGTGAAGTCATCGGGAAACTGCTTCTGACGCCCTGAGCAGGTTCGCGGGTGCTTGGAATGGGACTGGCTGGGATAGAGTGCGGAGATGCTTATCCGACTCCTGGTGATGCGCGTCGCGCGCGCAGCCATTCGTATGTTCCAGCAGCGTCGCGGCGGCCGGGGACACTACCCACCGCGGTAGGGGGCTCGTCTCGGCGAGGACGCGGCGGGGCCGGCGGCAGAGCGGATGGCTCCACCGCCGACCCCACGGCGTCGTGCTACTACGGCAGACGCTCAGTTTTGGAGGTCAGGGGCAGCAGGCACGTCAATGTCTTTCGTGTGGTCCTGCTTCGGTATGAAAAATCTTCTTCAACTAGTTCGTCTCGCGATGGTCTCCAGATCCTGCGGGTCCAAGATGGTGATCCGGCCACGCCCTTGCCGGATCAGCCCTTGCGCCGAGAACTCGGCGAGCACTTTGCTGCTCGCCTCCCGGGTGGCCCCGAGCAGTCCTGCCAGCTGCTCGTGGGTGATGCGAATCGAGGACCGTTGCCCCCATCGGGTGCTGCGCGTTCTCGTGGAAGTTGGCTCATCGAGCGTGAGCAGGGTTTTCGCCACGCGGGCCACCAGCGGACGCAGAGCACGGTCGGTGAGTCGCTCCTCCAGCCGAGCGGCCCGAGCGCCGCGAGATCCGAATCGCGATTCGCGGGTTTGCCAGCAGGTGCTGTTCGACGTCGCTGACACTGAGTTGGCAGATCACCGAATCCTCGAGGGCTTCGGCGTAGCTGTCATACATCCGTTGCCCCACCAGCAGCATCTCTCCGAAGATGGCACCCGGTTCCAGAATGGTGAGGGTGAACGCCTTGCCGTCCTAGACGAGGCGGAAAATGCGCACTCTGCCGGAGCGCAGCACGAACAGCGCGTTGACCGGCTCTTGCTGCGAAAAGACCAGTTCCCCGCGCTGGAACCGCCGTCCCGGGACGCGCTGTTGCAGCGATTCCATCTCCTGAGACGTCAGGTCGGCAAACAGATCCACGTCACTGAGGCAGGTGAACTCGGTCTCGCTGGCGGTCAATGTCTCGCTCTCCCGTCGCCGTACGGACCATGGCTGGTCGCCGCACTTGGCAGCTTGCACGAGGTCACGGGCACAGGGCGAGCGGGTGGCAGGCACTGGCACGTGCGAAACCTCCTTGCATCGACGACTCTACCGAGGCTAGGCAAGCCCGTCATCGGCGGTCTGCAATCTAGGACACATTCCGGTGCACTGCCGAGGTGATAGGGCCACGGAGTCGGTTGCGTGCGGTGCTGCCCACGTGGTTGCCAGCGACCGCACCCGTGTCGCAAAAAGCGCATTCTGCAGCCCGGTGAAACCACACAGAACGATACGCGGTGATCTGGACTGGGTTCAGTTCGTTGAGCCTTCCTTATTCAGAACCGGCCACAGCCTCGGTCGGGCTCTGCGCGGAGGACATTCCTTCCAGGACGCGCAATAGTTCCGCCAGTGAGGAGTCAGGCTCCGTGAGCAGCTCGCGTTCGGTGGAATACACACGCGGAGCGAGGTCCGCATGGACAAGGTGACCTCGCTTCGACAAATCCACTAACACTTTACGCCGGTCGCGGGCGTCGATTTCTCGGAAGACCAACGCGGCAGTCACTAATTTGTCGACCGCCCGGGTGAGACTCGGACCAGTCAAGCCGGTCGCTTCGGCGATTTCGGACATTGAAGCGGCTCCTGCGGAGCCCGCGATCTTGTCTAACACCGACCACTGGTCGACGGCTAGGCCTTGAGCTGCAACTACCTCCTGGATAGAACCATGAACTCGACGAGTCGCAGCAGCTAGGGCCGAACCTAGTCCCGTCTTAGACATTGTGACTGTCATATCCGCCACTTCCACTCTCTTGCGTCTCAGCTACACAAGAATCTTTACATACCGAACTATTTCATGTCATGGTAAGTGACGAAGGTCTCATGAAAGGAACGGCATGCCGCATAGGTCATCGAGCTGGCGTGTCGGGATGGTGATACCCCTAGGAGGTAGTGCCGGGATCTTCGGGCCATCCTGTCAAGCAGTAGCAGAACTGGCCGCAGCCGAGCTAAACCGTGCCAGTGGGGTACTTGGACGCAAAGTGGAAATTCAGCTGGTCGACGCCAGCCGGTCCGCCCAAGAAGTTGCGACGGAGATTTCGCTCTTGATTGCCCACGATCGCATCGATGCGGTGACAGGGTGGCACATTTCCTCAGTGCGAAACGCACTCGTTCCCGCCATCGCCGGGCGCATACCCTATGTGTACACCTCGCTGTACGAAGGCGGAGAGCACCGACCAGGCGTTTACTGCAGCGGTGAAGTGCCGCACTTTCAGATCCTCCCTGCTCTGACATGGATGGCTGAACACCTCGGAAAGAGAAGTTGGTTCATTGCCGGCCATGACTACGTGTGGCCGCGGCAGACCTCGGAGGTTTTGCGGAACTCATGTACAGGGCTCGGTATTAACTTCATCGGAGAAGCGTTCGTGCCCATGGACGCTGACCGGATGGACTGCCTGATTGAGAAGGTAACCACTGCCAAATGTGATGGGGTGTTGATGTTGCTGGTGGGGCAGGAGGCCGCTGTCTTCAATCGACTCTTCGCAGAGCGCGGACTCCATGAAAAGAAGGTGCGTTATAGCCCTCTGATGGAAGAGAACATGCTATTGGCTAGTGGAGCCGAGAATACACAGAACCTCTACGTTTCGGCAGGTTTCTTCCGCACGCTGGTCACTGCTGGATCCTTCGACCTGCAAAGTCAATATGCCTCCTTCCATGGGGGGAGCGCCCCACCTCTGAATAACGTCGCCGAGTCATGTTATGAGGGGATGAACACCCTCGCCCAACTCACTCGATTGACGAGCTCCTTAGATACTCATGACATGAACAGAGTCGTCGGGACGCTGGGATATGAGGGCCCGAGAGGGACCGTGGAGTTCCACGGAAACCAAGCCGTTCACCCCGTTCACCTGGCACAGGTTCACGGGTTAGATTTTGAAGTTATCGAACAGCTCTGACGCGTGGCCCGTGCGCGAAGTCTCACCTCCTCGTGCCGCACCAGGGGTGCTGTTCCAGCCACCCGCAGGAATTAGCAAACGGACCATCTGGCGTCTTTCTTCAATGGACTGCTCCTACTCAGACCTAGCCTCTCTTTCGGCGAAGGGACCTTTATGAAGACGATGCTGATAGATCGCCAGAGATAGAAATGCGAGTAGGGTCACCCCCAGCAAGGTCTCGAATCCCCGTGTATACCCAACATTCCCTGCGCCTAAGGTTGTTCCGAGGGCGGGACCGGCGAACGCCGCCAACCCCCAGGCCGAGAACACGCGACCAAAAGCGCTACCGAAGCGGACAGAGGAACATACTCGGCGAGTCGCTAGGGGTAGAAGTGACGAGACAATTCCGTATTGCAGCGCGAGTACCGGTAGGCCGAGTGCGATCACGGTCGGTGCAAGAAACAAGACCAATGCCATCACCGCGAGAGAAAGCATCCCGCTACTGCCCCATAGGGCAGCGACGAGGCCGATGCGGGTGGACAGCGGCGCGGCCAGTAGACGACCGGAAAAATTCGCCGCCGCCATGAGTGCGACGATGAGACTAGCTGCTCCCGAGGAAATGCCTCGCTCGGTCGCGATCTGGGCCGCGTAAGCGAAGGCGAATAACCCAGGAGAAACTGAGGCGAATAACCACAACCATAGCCCTATCAGCGCGATGGTGTCGCCGATTGGTGGGACCGCCGCAGGTGCACTTTCATGCTGCGGTGATGGCCGTGGTCCCGGCAATCCCCGGCTGGCCAAGAATAGGGTTGCCCCGACAATGGCTGCAGCGAGGCCAATCGTCGCACTCCACCCCCAACGATCGGTACTCGCTGCACCGACAGGTCCAGCAATAATCGGGCCAGCTGCGTAAGCCGCCACGACTAAGCCGATCACCCCCGGTCTGCGCTGTCCGCCGCATGTGGTGGCCCAAGCAACGGCACCGACGTAAGCGAGGCCACTACCAAATCCGAACAGCACGCCGATTCCAAGGAAGAGGAAGACGATGTCTTGTACCAGTGCGGCTATGGTCAAGCCGCTGGCTGAGAGTATCCCGGCGAACACGGTAGCTCGACGTGGGCCATAGCGATCCACCACGCCTCCACAAGACAGCACGGCAAGAGAGAAAACGATTAGAGCCCCGGAGAAGACCCATCCGAGCTCGCCTACCGGGCGCCCATACTTCGTGCTTAGCGCCGGGGTAAACACACTCCAGGCGAACAACGTCCCCGCGGCGGCATTGACTGACACAGCCGCAAGCAGGGACCGAGCGGAGAAATGTGGAACCCCTGCCCCCGGTCTGGACATCACCATATATGTCCAGACCGGGCAAGGAAGAAGACAGACCGTTCGATCATGATGTGACGGCGACCTGACCTCGGTCCTGGTAGACCGGCCCGTTGCCACCGGGGCGTATGTCCACATCGAATATTTCCGTGGGCAGGAAGACCGAGCACGCGGCGTTTGGTATATCCACCACTGAGCCTATTCGCCCTTCGATGGGGGATGTTCCAAGAATCAGGTAGGCCTGCTCGCCCGTATAACCCCACTTCTTGAGGTATTCGATGGCGTTGAGGCAGGCGTTTCGATACGCCTGCGTGGCGTCCATGTATAGGTTGGTGTCGTCTCGGTGGTCAACAGAGATGCCAATGAAGGTCAGCCATTCCGAGTATGTGGGCTCCACCCGGCCGGGCATGAAAACAGGGTTGTTGTTGATACCGTATGTTTCCATACCACCCTTAATCAGGTCGAGATGGAAATCGATGTAACCTCCCATCTCGATGGCACCGCAGAAGTTGATCTCACCATCGCCCTGGGAGAAGTGTAGATCCCCGCCTGAGAAGAGTGCGCCGTCTACATAGACGGGGTAGAAGACACGGCTGCCGCGTGTGAAGTTCTTGATGTCATTGTTGCCCCCGTGTTCGCGAGGCGGCACGGTGCGCGCCCCCTCCCGCGCGATCTTCTCGAGTAGATCACCATCCGCTGTGCCTCCCAGTGTGCTCTGTTGCAGTGGAGGAAGGGCCAGTGGTGGGACCCTATCCGGGTCGGTGTCGATAAGTGCTTGCTCGCGCCTGTTCCACCGCGCTAGCAACTCCGCTGAGGGCGCAGTGCCGAAGAGGCCGGGGTGCGTAATGCCTGTGTACTTCACCCCGGGGACGTGGCGCGAAGAACACTGTTGGCCTTGAAAATCCCAGATTGCCTTATAGGCATCGGGGAAGTAGTCAGTCAGGAAACCGCCTCCATTGATCTTGGAGAAGATGCCGGAGTAGCCCCAGCCTTCGCCACAGTTCTCACCCACGACTTGAGGAACCGGTCCAAGGTCGATAATGTCCACGACCAGCAAATCACCCGGTTCGGCACCCTCCACCGCGATAGGGCCGGACAGCATGTGACAGTGGGTAAGATCTACATCGCGGACGTCGTTGGCAGAGTCGTTGTTGCCGATCTGCCCGTCGGTCCATTCCTTGCACTCAATGCGCACATCGGTTCCGGGTTTAACCGTTACTGCTGGGGGTACATCGGGGTGCCATCGGTTATGACCCGGCACCGCCTGGTCCCTCATGGATTTGCTCTGATCGATGCTAAAAACAACTTCTGGCATGGAACTTTCCTTTCATTATGTGACCGGCGTGGACGCAGGTCCGGTATCCGGTGAGGTTTCACGAGCAGTAAAGAGCCGGCCTACTGGCAGGCACAGGGCCAACAGAAGTAATCCGAGTACAGCGATGGTGACTGCGAGGGTCATGGAGTCTGGCCACCATCCGGTAAGAATCAAGAACCCCGGCAGACCGGTGGATAGAAGGGCGTTGCCGATGGCGAGGACCCCAACGGCAGGTGCGAGGTGAGACCGGTCAAGTGCCATGAGGATAAAGAAGGTGAACCAAAGGACGGCCCACATCGACCACAACACAGCGAAGACGTGATCGTCGAGTTCCACCCAAGAATGGCTTGCGAATCCGAGAGCACTCAAAGTCACCACCAATGAGAACCACCCGAGTCCGTGGTTTGTCCATCCCGTGATGGCATTGATGCCAACCCACAGGTAAGTGAACCCGAAGAAATAGAGACCGGCCGCCAGGACGATCTGTGACATGTCACCGGCAGCGAAGATCACCAGGTAAGTCGGAGTGAGAACCTGGAGAAAACCGACGAAGAGATTGAGCGGTGCAGCACCCCTGGGTGTGATATACCCCAGGAGCATTAGACCATTGACGAACAGCACCGCCCCGACATAGAGGAGACCCACCGCGGCCATGAGTCACAGTTTCGGCAGTGGCTGGTAGGGGCCGGGGGTGCGTCGCTTCGCCGGCACAGGGCTGGCCCCGGTGAATGGACTCCAACGCGGGTTCCGAGGTGGTGTCGTGCCACTGGGAATTGATCGCACGACTTGGGGCGCTTCGGAACTGGCCGCCGCGATGTCTGTCGCGCGCGTCACGGCTCCAGATGTCGTGCTCAAGGCAGGGGCGGTAAACACTCGCCGCGCGGACTTCCCGCAAGCGGGACATTGGTGCGTAGTGGTACTAGCAGACATCGGCTGGACAACGTCGAACTCATCGCATTCTGAACATCGATACATGTATGTCGGCATTTCCACTCCCTTGTATTTTCATGTGGGTATATCTCATCTGGAAATGAGCCAGGTGTCAATAGTTTGCGCTAAGCCTCTGCGGGAACGTGCTGCCCGGTGCGGAGCCGAGGACTCATGGATACTGGGCACCTAGACCGAACCGAGCAGTTCGCCAAAGGTCAGAGTCATGATTGCGACGTTTTCCCCTGAACCCTTCCAGCTGCGTGGCTACGCCAGGCTCCCTCTCGGAAGGGAAAGGTGTCCGAGATCACGTGTCAAGGTTGAGCCGGGTGAGACTCCGAAACACGCGCTCGTGCGCGAAGTTCCCGAAGAGCTCAACGTCGTGGTCACTGTCACGACCGCCATCGGCACGGACGTCACGTGGGTTGGTGAAACTGCGATCCAACTGACCTGCTTCCATGCCCACCTTCGCGGTGCTAAAACAATGCACAGTTCAGATCACGACCAGCTTCGTTGGCTCCCCGTAACCGAGTTAGACCAACTTGAGTGTGCCCCACCCGGTCTCCCAGCAGTCCGGCGCCTCATGTCGGCAGCCAATGTCAGTGGACCAACAGGCCCAAGTGAAAATGAAAAGTGCGTTCAAACGCTCCAGGGATCAATAAGTTGCACGCCGGTGGCGGTGAAGTCATTGGTGTTCCGCGTGGCACATGTGGCCCCGTGTGCACGGCAGATTGCCGCGATCTGGACATCAGCGGTGTGAATCGGCAGACCGGCCCGCTCACGTGCCGAGAGGACCTCGGCGGGGCGACGCCAGGCTCCGGCTGTGGGCGGAAGATCTCCGAGATCACGTTCGTGTACAGGACAATCAATCGAAGTCCGCCGATCGGGCGATATCCGTGCGCTCGGGCATCGGGAGCTCTTCGACCCCACCGGCTTCCTGAGCCGCGTGCAACAGCGCCAGGCCCACATGAGGCCGCCTTGCGGCTTGGGTCAGGATGTGGCGGACTTCTGCTTCCATAGAGCGCCCGTGCTCCCTCGCCTGGGCGGGGAGCTGCTTCTTGACAGACTCGTCAAGTCCCCGGACGACGATGGATGCCACAGAGACCACCTCCTACTGCGAGATCAGTCATGATCTCATCCCGATGAGAAGGAGCTGTCTTCAACGGAAGGTTCAGCGGAATTCCTCGCCGACCCCGCCGTAGCCAGCCCTAGCTGATATCGGGCCAGTCTGTCGTCAGGTACGCCTCGACGGCTCTGTGGTGGAAGGAATAGCGGGTGCCTCGGTTGATAATGCCGCGTTGTCGATCGAGTCGTTGAGCCAGGGCTCCGGCTTCGGTGCCCTTCGTGTAGCCCATGTGTTGCGCGAGGGTCGTCAGCTTGCGATCCTCTGGGCCCAGTTCTGCCATCGCTTCAACGAACTGACGCTCACGCTCCGGTAGACGCTCCAGGATGCGCTGGGCATGCCCCTCGGCCTCGGCGAGGGCATCACGCCAGCCCGTCTTGACGTGCTCAGCGGTGATGACGTTGCTGGTATCGGCGTACCAGGCGCGTTCACCGGGCAACTGGAACAGGAACGGCTCTCCGCCGGCCAATTCGACGATGGCTCGCTGCGCGGACTGTTCCATGTAGATGCGTTGCTCGCCTGTTTCTCCACCGGTAACCTCCCACCCGTTGGTCACAAATGGTTGCAGCGCGGTGAAAAGATCATCATCATCTAGGGGAGCCAACGTGGTGGTCTGGAAGCGACGGGCAAAAGTCGCTCCTTTGCGTGCGCCTGCCATGTCTGAGAATTCAGGTAATCCGGTGACGTAGACCGCAAGCGGCAGAGCCTGTTCGAACTGCACCTGGCCCGGTGCAGTGACGAGTTCTTCATGAGTCAGCGCGTCACCTAGTGCTGTCAACAGCTGCGAGAGCACGTCCTCATTGCTGATGTTCTGGATCTCGTCGATATGGATCATGACCATGACCTCGCGGTGACGCAGGGCAGAGCGTCCAATTTCGATCGGCAACTCGGTCAGTCTTCTTGCGAGCCCGAGTTGTCCAGCCAGAGCCAGCAGCGCAGCGGTCAGTCGCTTCAGCGCATCAGTATCTGGGGAGCCCTTGTTAGCTTTATCGACGTTCTCCCACGCTGTTAAAGTTAACGCCGATTACTTTCCCTGAACTTTCCCTGAGCGGCCAGCGGTCCTCTGATCAGGGAAGCCGACGGCGACGTCGTCGTTCTTCCCGGTGGCGCACCAGGCCGGAGAGGACCCCGGTGGCAGTCCGGGCGAAGCGAGAATCCAGGCCGGAACGGGCGTGCGCGATGGCGGCATTCCACAGCGCATCGCTGTAGGTGGGGTAGGGGTGGGTGATCTGCGCCAGCTGGCGCGTGCTCATTTTCTGTGAGACTGCCACAGCCAGTTCGCCCAGCGACTCGCCGGCACGCGGGCCTACGATGGTGCCGCCGAGGATACGTCCACGTGCGCCGATGACGAGCCGGACAAATCCTTCTTGCGCCCCCTCCGTCACCGCGCGGTCCGTGTCCTTCAGGTACACGGTGGAGGTGGTCTGGCCTGGGCCTGCGGGTGCCGTCTTACCCACAGCGGCCACTTCCGGGGAGGTGAAGGTCACCCGCGGCACCACCTGGCCCACTGATCGCCGTAAACCTAACACCGCGTTCGACGCCGCCGTACTCGCGTAGACGCCCGCGAGGTGGGTGAACTTCGGATACTGGGTCACATCCCCGGCAGCCCAGATGGACCTGCTGGCGGTGCGCATTGAGGCGTCGATGAGCACTTGCCCGCGCTCATCGCAATCGACGCCTAGGGCGTCTAAGCCCAGGGTGGCGGTGTGGGCAGTGCGTCCGGTGGCGACGAGGATCATGTCGGCCTCGATTTCCTGACCTGCTGTTGTGGTGACCACCGTGGTTCCGCGGGTAGAGCAGACGTGTTGAGCTTCCTCATGCAGGAGCACATTCACTCCATCGCGCTCCAGGCTGGCGTGGACAAGGTCCGCCGCTTCCGCGTCCTCTTGGGGGAGCAGTCCTGAGCGGACTAGCAGCGTCACTCGGGAACCCAGCCGGGCGAAGGCCTGTCCGAGCTCGCAGGCGATGGGCCCGCCGCCGAGCACCAGCAGTCGAGACGGCAGGCTCGGCAGGTCCCAGATGGTCTCCGAGGTGACGAAGGGGACCTCTTGCAGTCCTTCGACCGGAGGGATGGAGGGGGCACTTCCGGTGGCGATGAGCGCTTGGCGGAAGCGAATCAGCTTCCCGTTCACGAGCGCTTCACCGGGTGTGGTGAACCGCGCGGTTCCCTGCAGAACGGTGATCCCGAACGCTTCCAAAGTCTCCGGCGAGTCTTCGGGCTCAATGGTGCGGATTGCCTCGCGGATCCGGCGGCGGATGCTGTCAAAGTCCGGCTCTGCGCCGGAGGCCTCCCGGTCTGCAGCGGCTTGCGCGGCCGCAGAGAGGAGCGTCTTGGATGGCACGCAACCGGTCCACAGACAGTCACCCCCTGTGCGGTTCTCCTCCACCAGGATCGTGCGGGCTCCCAGCCGCACGGCCGTCTTGGCCCCCACAATGCCGGCGGTGCCACCGCCTATGACCAGCAGATCGATCGGTTCTTCCACGGTGGCGCTCCCTGTATTGTCGTGACAGGCCGCCCTCGCCTGGCCCCGCGACCGCGGGACCTTGGCACTTGCGAAAAACTTTATCGATTGTATGAGGGCATGGGGCCGCGAAGGTCCTCTGTGGCGTCGTTGCATGCTTGTATCAAGTCATCGGGGAGTGGCCCCTTTGAGAGCGCGGTGAGGTTGCCCCTGAGCTGCTGTGCCCGTGAGGCTCCTAGTAGGACGGAATTGGTCACAGGCTGCGAAATGATCCACCTCAGCGTAAGTTCTACCAAGGTGAGTCCAGACTCCTCCGCGAGCCGGTCTAACTGAGAGACGCCAGAGAATAGTTGGTTTTTCCAGTACCGATTCTTGTACCTCGATGCGACTTTCGAGGAGGAGAAGCGACCGCTGGGACCCGGGCCCTGCGCGAAATCGTACTTGCCGCTGAGCAACCCACCGGCAAGCAGGTTGTACGCCATGGTGTGGTAGTTCCGCGTGGCAGCGAATTCGACGAATTCCTCCTCTATCCGTCGAGCCAAAGGGTTGTACAGCTGTTGTGCGACTGCGGCGCGAGGCATGCCAAGCTTGTCAGCTGTGGCCTCGAGGTCCGCGATTTGCCACGCTGAGTAGTTGGACACCCCCCAGGCTCGAATTTGTCCCTGATTCATCAAATTCTTGACGGTCTGAAGGGTTTCAAGAATAGGAGTCTGTCGGTCTGGTTTATGTAAGTAAAAAAGGTCGACACTCTCGCGGCGCAACCTTCGCAAGCTGCCATCTATGGACGCTTGAAGCCCCTCCGGAGAAAGAGGGGGGTAACCCTCAGCATCCGGATGGGGCATGCCAGCCTTGGTGCAGATCAGACAGTCGTCGAGTTCGGCATGTAGGTCTCCGAGTATTCGTTCTGCGTCGCCGTCCGCATACCCATTGGCAGTGTCGATAATATTTACCCCGGCTTCACGCGCGATGTTGAGTATGTGGCGCGCAGCATCGCGGTCGACAGTGTCACCGAAAGTGAGCGTGCCGAGAACTTGCGCCGATACGGGACGCTGAAAGCCTGGCAAGGAATTGAACTGCATGCGCTTCCTCTCCGGTTGAGTGAATTCGCCCGAGGGCTCAATGAACGTCCCGGTTCTCCCTATACTGCTGTGAGTCGGCTCGATCATCGGTGCGGGCCGGGGATGGCGTAGAGTTTCGTCGCACGAGTGTCCGGGTCAGCGTTCGGAGCTTCCCGTGCGCCTCGTGCTGTCCTCAAAAGTTGCGTGGCCATTGTTGCAATGGGTCTGCTCTTGAGCGCGATCTGTCGTCATTGAATGTCGTGCAACTGTAGTTATTCAGGGAGGGTGCGATGGCTTCGGTTCTCTCCGGGTTCACTGTGATCTGGGTGATCATTGTGACCGGATATTTGATCGGCCGTTTCCACCTCATCCCCTACGAGGCTCGCACAAGCCTTAGCCGTGTGGCGTTTTTCATTGCTACTCCGTGCCTTCTGTTTGTCACCATCTCCCAGGCCGAGTTCCGCGAGGTCGTCGGCCCGCAGATGGCAATTGCGGCAATCAGTGCTGTGACAACCCTTGCGCTCTTTTCTGTGTTGAGCGTCGTACTATTCAGGCAACGGACCGGGGCAGAGCGCCTTTTGGGAGGGATGAGTGCCTCCTTGGTAAATGCTACGAACCTTGGGCTCCCCATTGCGGCTTATGTCTTGGGGGATTTGGCGCTAGCAGCGCCGGTCATCGTGTTTCAACTCGCACTCTATACACCGCTTTATGTGATCGCCCTGGACCAGCTGACACGGAGTCGCGGTTCGTCTGGCAGATCCTCCCCACAGAATGAGTCTCAGACGAGTCCGAGCGCAATGGCAGCAGTTCTCCGAAGTGTCGGTCAATCAGCTGGCAATCCCATGGTGTTGGGGGCTCTGTTAGGTCTCTTGTTCTCCTGGCAGCAATGGCGACTACCAGGGCCCCTTCAGGAGTCGGTGGAGGTCATCGGCGGAGCTGCCGTGCCGCTGATGCTACTTGCTTTCGGGCTCTCTCTGGTGGGAACGAAGCCATTGGCTCGCGCCTCCGGTCGCCGTGCCGAGGTTTTGACGGCCTGCGTCTTCAAGCTTGTTCTTCACCCAACGTTGGCCTACCTATGCGCTACATTAATTTTCGGTCTCCAAGGCCACCAGCTCCTCACGGCCGTAGTCCTGGGAGGCCTACCCGCGGCGCAGAACGTGTTTATTTCCGCGATTCGCTACGGAACAGGAGAGATCGTCGCTAGAGACACAGTGCTGCTGACGACGCTCTTGGCCATACCCTCCATCACTCTGTTCGTGGCAATCACGGCCCAATAGTTGCGTTCAGAGGAGTTCCCCGACCTAAGTGCGTGTCGGGGAACTCCTCTGAACGCGGATTCTGGGAACCCGCTGGGTCGCTTATGCAAGCAGTGGAATGAGGAATGACAGGACTAGGAGCACAAAGGCGCCGCCGAGCCTGCTCGATATCTGCAGGAATGGCATGAGCTCCAGCCTGTTGGCGGCACTGAGTACTGCGACATCGCCTGTACCTCCCATATCGGTCATACCCAAACCGATCGATACGGACGATTCCAGGAAGTAGAACTTCACTAATCTACCCAATAGCCCCGCCATGATGGCGGCAAGAAAGACAGTCGCGACGACCAGTACGAAGTACGTGCCATCGCCGAATAGTCCGAGCAGCTCGGCGATATCTAGGTACGCGACACCCACCCCGACCAGCAATGCAGCCGTTAGGGTCCGGGCGACAAAGCCATACCAAACAACAACAGCTTCTTCAAAGGACTGGGGGAGTAAGCCGAATATCTTGATCATCGCTGCGAGCAAGATGGTCCAGGCGTATGAGTGGATACCAGGTGTAAACACTGCAATGATCGTGCCCATAATGAATAGCGTGCCTGAGAGCGCCAGCCCGACAGACAGCATACGGAAAGTGCCGAAGTTCTTGCGTTTTCCTAATTGGAAGTCCCTGGGGTCGCCAGTCGCTTTGACCAGGTTGCCTTCGCCATTGAAGCCAACGAAGAGTTGTTTGCCATTTTGTGACACACCGTTGTATATTCCGGCGATCATAATTGCCAGCACATTGGCGACGACGATCGCAGGGATGAGCTGAGTGAGGTAATCCTCAGAGCCCCCGCCCATTTGGAGGGCATACATTTCTGACATCGGGACCGCGCCAGCTCCGATACCGCCGCCGAGGATGGGGCCCGCGACGTAAAGAATGCCGTCACGGAATCCAAAGCCAAGTAGTGAGGCAAGACCACCAATGGTCACAAATACAATGGCGACCATGCCCACTAGTGGGACGGCAAACCGGGCGCCGGCCCTTAGGAGAATTTGGCGCGGCATTCCCAGGATGCTTCCGGAGATCAATGCCGCAATGTAGAAATTGATGAACCCGGATTCGCTGGTGAAGGTGTCGATCACCTCAGCCATCTGCTGCGGCATCCAGCCAAGGTAAAGAAATATGGATGGAACTAGGATGCAGAGAACCGTGGGTAGGCCGTACTTCTTGATCACTGGCACACGCTCGCCAGCCCACCAAAGTAGTCCGCCCAGTACCATCACCACTGTGAAGCCAGAGATGATTTCATTGGGCATTGCCTCCAGGAGTGATGCCGCGATGACGACCACGAACATCGCCAGGAACCACGGAATCTTCATCCCCATGATTCTTGACGGGACTTCGTCCTCACGGATGCCTACGTCGGCATCGCTGGAGAGTCCGGCTTTCTCATTGGATTGAGACATCATACTGTCCTCTTTCGTTCACGTTCCTGGATGTTCAAGGTGTTCGAGGACTCAGGGCACCGAAGTAGCGACATCGTGTGCTCGAGCTGGCACTCACCTGGGTTCAAATGTGACGTGCCACACTCGTAGCGTACTGGATATGGGATACTGTATCCAGTAGAGGAGGAATAACGATGACTGACTCACTCCGTGAGCGCCCTCTTGGTGAGCGATTGGCAGAGTTATTGCGAAAGCAGATTCTGAACGGCGATCTGGCTCCGGGCACCGAAATACGACAAGAAGCCCTAGCGCGCCAGTACGAAGTTTCACGGATCCCTGTCCGTGAGGCTTTGCAAAATTTGGAGCGCGACGGCTTCGTCGTGGTCAAGCCCAACCGGCGAGTGGTTATTGCGGAAGTGACTAGCGGCGACCTCAATGATCACTATGAGGCCCGCGCTCTGATTGAGGGAGCCCTTGCTAAGCGAGCAGCCGCTCAATCGCGGGGCTCTGCAGACCTTCGCGAGGCGTATCTCGTAGGTGAAAAGCTGCTGGGAACGGCCGATACTGGAGCGCTCGTCCGTGCCAATGAAATTTTTCATCGCGCTGTTTGGGAAGCATCTGGAAGCACCCGGCTGTACGCGCTTGCTAATCAGCTGTGGACAGGGATACCCCCCTACCGAGCCTTTCTCTTTCCTGAGGGTATTCGAGCGTCAATTGAAGAACACTCCCGGATCTTGGAGGCCATCAATTCGGGTGATGAAGATCTAGCTCAGGAACACATGAGCCAGCACATCCTCGGAGCACGCGACGACGTCCTCCGGGCTCGCCAAACGCAGGCACCTGCCGAGGAGCTGCATACATAGCCACCAACCTTTTCCGATATTCAAGAAAAGACCACTTTGTAGACCATCAGTACCGACTTCAAGCTGTTTTCTTTAGCACTTTCCCCGGACGGAGTATCCATGATTGACGAGACTGCCACGCTGCTATTCGTACCCGCCGACCGACCCGACCGTTTTGAAAAAGCGTGTATGAGCGGAGCAGATGCGATCATCATTGATCTTGAAGACGCCCTGGCAGCCTCCCAAAAGGATGCCGCTAGGGCCCGCCTGCGTCGCGAGTTGCCGAACCTGAATCCTCGGGACGTCTTGGTGGGGGTGCGAGTCAATAGTGCCGCGACCGAACACCTGCCTGAAGACGGAGCGTTTCTTGCTGACCTTGCCGACCATATCGATTTTGTAGTGCTTCCTGAAGTTCAAGGAATAGAAGATCTCCAACTACTTGAGCAGCATGTGGACGGCGTCATGGCCAGGCTCCCCGTAGTGGCTCTCATTGAATCCAGTCGAGGCATTGTCAACGCCCTAGCGATTGCAGAGTACCCTGCCGTTCGGCGGCTAGCCCTCGGTGCAGCTGATCTCTCCCACGAGTGGCAGATTGAGCCGACCGGTGGAGGAGAAGAATTTGATTATGTGAGGCAGCAGCTTGTGATCGCGTCTCGAGCCGCTGGCCTCAACGGCCCCATCGACACTCCCCACATGAATGTGCAAGACAGCGAGGGGCTCTCAGCCCGCATGGGTCCAATCGTTCAATTAGGGATGAAAGGCAAACTGTGCATTCATCCCAGCCAGGTGGAGATCGCTAGAAAGGGATTCCTGGTTACTGAAGAAGAGTTCCATCGTTTGAGGGAATTAATATCCGTTTTCGAGGATGCCGAGGGTCAGGGGAACGCTTCGATCAAACTTTCCGACGGAAGCTTCATCGACTACCCGGTCTATCGCCGCGCTGTGCGCCACGTCGAGGCTTACGAGCGATTCCATGGGATAAATAATTAATTATATAAATATAAAGAGCCTTACAAATATCAGGAAGTAGTTTGCATATGCTTTTACACGGAGTTCGAGTTCTTGACCTGTCTCGACTGGTGGCAGGCAACCAGTTGAGTCTTCTCTTGGCAGACTTCGGTGCTGACGTTATCAAGGCCGAAGCCGTCGGTACCGGAGACACCCTGAGAAACTGGAACACGCAGGGCGTCGAGACCTATTGGAAGACCTACGCTCGGAATAAGCGCAGCCTCGAGGTCAATCTGAAGGACGAATATCACCTGGAGATCATGAAGCGCCTAGTTCAGTCGTCTGACGTCGTAGTAGACAGCTTCAAGCCAGGCGACATGGCCAAGTTTGGCCTTTCTGATGACGTCCTCGAGCAGTTAAACCCCTCGATTATTATTGTTCATATTTCTGGTTGGGGGCTCACTGGCTCGCGGGCGTCGATGCCCGGATTTGGGACACTGATAGAAGCAGCATCCGGCATGGCAGACCGGACCGGGGAGCCGGATGGGCCCCCACAATTGCCGCCGGGGGCATTCGCCGACATGGTGGCGGGGACTTTTGGTGCCTTCGCCGTCGCAGCATCGCTTTTTGGTCGTGTCGAGGGCAAGAGTGAAGTCATTGACTTGTCTCTCTTCGAGCCTCTATTCGCGATCATGGGTCCTCAAGCGGCCGATTTTAGTATCACCGGCGAATCGCCGCAAAGGTCGGGGAGCAGATTGAACTCGACGGCGCCGCGAAATGTCTACCAATGTGCAGATGGAAAGTGGGTCGCCCTTTCTGGATCTACTCAAGCTATGGCGGAACGCTTATTCGCCGCCATCGGGCATGAGGAGCTGATCAATGACCCGCGGTTTGCTACAAACTCTGCTCGTATTGCCAATGTTGAGGAGTTAGATGACTACATATCTCAGTACTTTATCCAATACTCCAGAAAGCATGTGCTGGAATATCTGACCAGCCAGGGTGTCACGGCGGGACCGGTCTCTAAGATTGAGGAATTAGTGGATTCTGATTACTTTACTTCTCGCGGCGTCCTGGTGGGTGAGGGCCAAGATTTGATGCACGATGTTGTTCCGCGATTGAAACGGTCTCCCGGGACGCTTCGTCGTCCAGCGCCGTCTCTTGGTGAACATACCGCCGAGATTGTTGCTGAAGTCAGTAATGACGCTGAGCTTGAGCAATACTTGCAACGTCTGCAGAAGTAGTCGTCAAGGGCGCTAAACCGGCTCTTCGCGTTTGAGGGTGTAGAGGCAG
>NZ_VAWA01000017.1 GCF_005771565.1 Nesterenkonia sphaerica | reverse complement strand
GGATCACTGCGCCCCACCCTGACCTGGAACCCCACCCCCGTCACCATCCGCTACTAAGCAGGAGGGCGAACCAGGGCTGCGCGGCGTACTGTCAGAGGTGACGCTCTTCCGGACCGTTGTATTCGCTCAGTGGACGGATCAGGGAGTTATTCGCGCGCTGCTCCATGATGTGAGCGGTCCACCCGGTAATCCGGGAGGCAATGAACAGTGGAGTGAACATCTCGGTGTCGAATCCCATGAGGTGATAGGTGGGGCCGGCCGGATAGTCGAGGTTAGGTTTGATGCCTTTGGCCTCGTCCATGGCGGTTTCCAAGCCGTCGTAGAGTCCCATCAGCTCGCCCCGGCCGTAGTACTCGACCATCGCATCCAGCGCCTTCTTCATCGTGGGCACCCGGGAGTCGCCGTTCTTGTACACCCGGTGCCCGAAGCCCATGACCTTGCGCTTCTCGGCGAGCGCGTTCTCCATCCACGCCTTGGAACGGGCAGCAGCCTCTTCGCGGGTCTCCTCGGGGCGGATGCCGATCTCCTCAAAGGTGTGCATCACCGCCTCATTGGCACCGCCATGCAGGGGGCCCTTCAGCGCCCCGATAGCAGCAGTGACTGCCGAGTGGAGGTCCGACAGGGTGGACGTCACCACCCGAGCGGTAAAGGTGGAGGCGTTGAAGGAGTGCTCGGCGTACAGGACCATAGACACCCGGAATGCGTCCACCACCTCCGGCGGAGCCTCCTCGCCGAAAGTCATCCACAGGAAATTCTGTGAATAGTCCAAATCGTCCCGGGGCTCCACCAGCTCCTGGCCACGTCGGCGACGCTGGTCATAGGCCACTACCGCTGGGAACGCAGCAAAAAGCTTCTTAGCCTTCAGCAGCTCAGTGGGCCTGTCGGACTCCTCCGAGTGAGGATCATTGGCACCCAAGACCGACACTGCAGTGCGACCGACGTCCATGGGATGACAGTCTTTCGGGAGCAGGTCGATGGCGGCACGGACATTGTCCGCCAGCCCCCGGTGGCTGCGTTCGAAGTCGACGAATTCCTTGAGCTCCTGCTCGCTGGGCAGCTCGCCGTTCCACAGCAGCAGCGCCACGGCTTCGAAGTCCAGCTCGGCGGCCAGCTGCTGGACCGGATAGCCCTGATAGAGCAGGGAATTGGTCTCCGGGTTCACTTTGGAGACCGCAGTGTGGTCGGCCACCACGCCGGCTAAGCCTTTGTAGACGGTGTTCTGAGTCATCGTTGCGCTCCTTGGTTAGTAAAACGGTCCGGCACGTCGAAGTCGAAGACCCCGGCATCGAAACTGCTGTAGGCCTCATAGTCCACCAGCTCATAGAGCCGGGCGCGAGTCATCATCTCCGGCACTGCGGACTCTTGGGTCCCCGCAGCGGAGATGGTGTCCAGCGTACGTTCTATCGCACCCATTGCAGAGCGCAGCGATGTCACCGGGTAGATGATCAGCGCCACTCCGGCGGACGCCAACTGCTCGCGGGTGAACAGCTCGGACTTGCCGAACTCTGTCATGTTTGCCAGCACCGGCACATCCACTGCTTGGCACATGACCTCAAACTCACGAAGATCCTTCATCGCTTCCGGGAAGATCGCGTCGGCCCCGGCAGCGACCAGCGCCTGGGCGCGCTCAACCGCCGCATCCAACCCTTCGACGGCACGAAGATCGGTTCGCGCCATAATCAGGAAGTTCGCATCACGCCTGGCCTCGGCGGCCGCGCGGATACGCTTGGTGGCCGTTTCGGTGTCCACTGTGGACTTGCCGTCCAAGTGACCGCAGCGTTTGGGGTTGACCTGATCTTCAATATGGCAACCGGCTAAGCCCGCATTCTCCAACTCGTGGATAGTTCGGGCCACGTTCATCGGTTCGCCGAAACCGGTGTCAGCATCGGCGATGGTGGGCAGATCAGACATCCGGGCGATCTGCCCAGCCCGCTGAGCGACCTCGGTCAACGTGGTCAGGCCAATATCGGGCAAGCCCAGCTCGTTGGCCAGCACTGCCCCGGAAACATAGAGGCCGTCGAAGCCTTTCTCCTGAATCAGGGGTGCGCTCAGGGGAGTGAAAGTCCCCGGAAACTGCCGGGCGGCTCCGGGAGTAAGGATCTGGCGCAGGTGGGCCCGCTTCTGCTCCGGCGTGGTCTTTGCGTACAGCATCAGAACAGGCCCTTGGGGGAGGCGGAGAGGTCGACGACGCCGTCAGCAGCCTCAATGTTGAGACCCACCAGCTCATCCGCAGAAAGCTGGGGCAGCCGCTGGGCGGTGTCCAGGAAGCGTTCCGCCTCGGCGTCGTCGATGATCCCGGCAGCCAGGGAGCGGAACTTGGCGACGTACTGCTCACGAGCGAAGGGACGAGCCCCCAGCGGATGAGCATCCGCCACGGCGATCTCGTCGGTGATGGTGCGCCCGTCGGTCAGCCTAATCTCCACCGAACCGCCGAAGGCCTTCTCCGAGATGTCCAGTGAGTGGTACCGGCGAGTCCACTCCGGGTCCTCCTCCGTGGTGACCTTGTGCCACAGTTCCACAGTGTCCGGCCGCCCGGCACGCTCCGGAGCGTAGGAGTCACCGTGGTGCCAGCTGCCGTCCTGCAGCGCGACTGTGAAGATATAAGGAATCGAGTGGTCCAGCGTCTCCCGGGACGCGGTGGGATCGTACTTCTGCGGGTCGTTGGCCCCTGAACCGATGACGTAATGGGTGTGGTGGCTGGTCCGGATCAGCACCGAGTCCACGTTCGCCGGGTCAGTGACCTCGGGGTGCTCATGGTGGAGCTTCCGAGCCAGATCGATCCACGCCTGCGCCTGGTACTCGGCGGAGTGTTCCTTGGTGTAGGTGTCCAAGATGGCGCGCTTGGCCTCACCGGGGGCGGGCAGCGGGACCGTGTACTCGGCGTCGGGGCCGTCCAGAATCCATGCGATGACACCGTCCTCACCTTCGTAGATCGGCACCGGTGAGGTCTGCCCGCGCATCGCGCGGTCCACTGCCTCCACCGCCATCTTGCCTGCAAAGGCCGGGGCATGGGCCTTCCAGGTGGAGATCTCGCCCTTGCGGGACTGGCGAGTGGCGGTCGTGGTGTGCAGCGCCTGTCCCACCGCCTGGAAGATGGTCTCGGCGTTGAGCCCCAGCAGGGTGCCGATGCCGGCCGCCGCAGAGGGGCCCAGGTGGGCCACGTGGTCGATCTTGTGCTTGTGCAGACAGATGGCCTTCACCAGGTCCACCTGGATCTCATAACCGGTGGCCAGACCGCGGATGACATCGGCGCCGGTGCGTCCAGTGTGCTGGGCCACAGCGAGGATGGCGGGGATGTTGTCGCCCGGGTGGGAGTAGTCGGCGGCGAGGAAGGTGTCGTGGAAGTCCAGCTCACGCACGGCCACGCCGTTGGCCCACGCAGCCCACTCGGGGGACGACTTCTGGCTTATGCCGAAGATGGAGGCGCCGGTGCCGTTGGCGGAGACCGGGTGGTCCAGCGCCTGTGCGCGGGCCGAGACGATCGGGGCGCGGGTCAGCGACGCCACGGCCACCGCGGCGTTGTCGATGACCCGGTTGATCACCATCTCGGCGACGTCGTCCTCCACAGCTACCTCGTCCACGGCGACCTGGGCGATCTTGTAGGCCAGCTGGTCTTCGCGCGCAAGATTGGCTTTGCTCGGGTGGACTCGTACGGTGTGCTGGATCATCTGCTGGGGTGTCCTCTCATGGTGACGGTACCGGTTCGGCTTGTCGGAGTTCGGAAATATAGGCAAGGCTCCGGCGCAGGTGCAGGCTGGTGGCCGCCTCGGCCATCTGCGGATCGCCGGAAGCGATTCCAAGGCAGATATCCCGGTGCTCTGCGGCCGACTCGGCCAGCCTTTCTGGACGGTCCTTGGCCAGCCGGCGCACCCGAATCAGGTGCACACGGAGATTGGCCATCATCGTGCTCAGGTAGGGGTTGTCCAACGAGCCGTCGATAGCCTCATCCATCCGGGCGGCCAGCTGGTAGTGATTGTCTGCCTCAGGCGCGCGCTGCGCCTGCCGGAACTCCTCGGCCAGGGCCGTGAAAACCTCCGGGGCGCCGCGCTGGGCAGCTAAGCCCGCCGCCTGCGTCTCCAGCGGGATGCGCACTTCAAAGAGTCGGTCCACATCCTCAAGCGAGATATCGCTGACGACGGTTCCACGTCCCGGCTGCTGTACGGCGAGTCCCGCGGCGATCAGCCGGGAGAACGCCTCCCTAATAGGAGTGCGGGAGACACCCAGCCGCTCCGACTGGCCCACCTCGCCCAGGACCGTGCCGGGGGCCAAGCGGCCCTCCAGAATGTCCTCCTGGAGCGCAGTGTAGGCAGTATCACTTGCTCGCATACCAGCAGTGTATACAAATTCTGCGTATTTGGGCACCGTATTGCTGTCTGGGGGAGGGATTATTGTGGTTGCGCCTCAGTCTTGTATACAGCAGGCGCGGTCGGGGCTACACTACTAGTGACTGACGCCACACCATTGCCGCTGCGCGAAGGAGCTTCCATGTCCGCCACGCAATCCTCCAATTCCTACCGCGATACCTACCGCAAGTCGATCACGGCGCCGGAAGATTTCTGGCTGGATGCCGCCGCAGGTTTGGAGTGGGACACCTTTCCCGGCACGGCCGTCGACGACTCTGCCGCACCCCTGTATCGGTGGTTCCCGGACGGGAAGCTGAACATCACCCACAATGCGCTGGACCGGCACGTCGCAGCCGGCCGCGGGGACCAGACCGCGCTGATCTATGACTCCGCAGTCACCGAGGATTCGCGCACCTATACCTACACTCAGCTGCTCGACGAGGTCTCCCGCGCCGCCGGTGCCCTGAAGACACTCGGGGTCAGCTCCGGGGACCGGGTACTGATTTATATGCCCATGATTCCGCAGGCAGTGATTGCCATGCTGGCCTGCGCACGCCTGGGAGCGGTGCACTCGGTGGTCTTCGGAGGCTTTGCCGCTCGGGAGATTGCCGCCAGGATCGACGACGCCGCCCCGGACACTGTGCTCACCGCCACCGGCGGTATCGAACCGACTCGCCGGATCGAATATCTGCCCAAGGTGGCAGAAGCCCTGCAGCGGGCACACCACCGCGTCCGTGACGTCGTCGTCGTTCACCGTGAGGGATTCGAGACCAGTGCGGCTGAGGCAGCGGAGCAGACCGAGGCGACCTGGCACGATTGGGCGTCACTGACCACCCAGGCCGGCCCCAGCGACGCAGTCAGCGTCGCGGCCACCCACCCGCTCTATGTCCTCTACACCTCAGGGACCACGGGGAAGCCCAAGGGCGTGGTGCGTGATCAGGGCGGGACCGCGGTGGCGCTGCACTGGTCCATGCGCGCGATCTTCGACGTCGGGCCGGGGCAGACACTGCTGACCGCCTCCGACGTCGGCTGGGTAGTGGGCCATTCCTACATCGTGTATGCACCGCTGCTGGCGGGGGCGACCAGCGTGCTCTATGAGGGGAAGCCCATCGGCACTCCTGACGCCGGGGCCTTCTGGCGTATGGTGCAGCAGCATGGCATCTCCTCACTGTTCACCGCGCCCACCGCATTGCGGGCGATCCGGAAAGCAGACCCTGAGGCCTCCAAAGTCGCTGAGTATGACATCTCCAGCCTCAAGTACCTCTTCTCCGCGGGGGAGCGATTGGACCCGGAGACCCAGCGGTGGATCGGTGAGGCGCTGCAGGTGCCGGTGATCGACAACTGGTGGCAGACCGAGACCGGCTGGCCCATTGCTGCGAACCCGGTGGGCATCGAGCAGCTCCCAGTGAAAGCCGGCTCCGCCACCCTGCCCATGGTGGGCTACGACATTGCGGTGCTTGACCCGCTGGGGGAGCCGCTGCCAGCCGGCCAGGAGGGCAATATCGCCATCAAGCTCCCGCTTCCGCCGGGCACCCTGTACTCGCTGTGGGGCGACGACGCCCGCTACGTGGAGTCCTACCTCAGCGCGTTTGAGGGCTACTACGCCACCGGAGACTCCGGATATGTGGATCAGCACGGGTACATCTTTGTCATGGGCCGCACCGATGATGTCATCAACGTCTCGGGGCACCGGCTCTCCACTGGGGAGATTGAGGCGGCAGTCGCTGAGCACCCCGCAGTCGCAGAATGTGCGGTCATAGGTCTGGCTGACGAGCTCAAGGGTCAGCGCCCGGCCGGGTTCCTGGTGCTGAAATCCGGGGCGACGATCACTGAGGACCAGCTGCGCCAGGAGCTGGTGGCACACGTGAGATCGAGCATCGGTCCGGTGGCCGACTTCAAGGAGGTGGCCGTGGTGCCCGCGCTTCCGAAGACCCGGTCCGGAAAGATCCTGCGCAAGACCATGCGGCAGATCGCTGACGGTAAGGACTACACCGTGCCGTCCACCATTGAGGACGCCGGGGTCATCGAGGACCTGCTGCCGGTGCTGCGGAGGAACCTGTAGGGGTTGAACCTGCGCCTTGCCCGAAACGGCTCAGGCGGTAATCTGGTCTGGACATCGACACCCCGTCGCAGCAGACCACACCGGAGGGCCGCACGTGAACGCCGACCAGCCGCGAACGCTCTTCACCATTCAGGGTGAGGCGATCATCGGCCCCACCGGCCGCCCCAAGCATGAGTTCGCGGACCCGGAGCCGCTGGACGGTCACGGCCCAGCCCGCATCATCGCCATGGTCAACCAGAAGGGCGGAGTGGGCAAGACCACCTCGGCGATCAACCTGGCCGCCGCGCTCTCCGAATACGGACGCCGAGTCCTCATGGTGGACTTCGACCCCCAGGGGGCACTCTCGGCCGGCTTTGGCGCCAATCCGCACGATCTGGAGACCACCGTCTACAACGTGATGATGGAGAAGGACGTCACCATCCACGACGCCCTGGTCTCCACCCACGTGCCGGGAGTGGACCTGCTGCCGGCCAACATCGACCTCTCCGCCGCTGAGGTGCAGCTGGTTACCGAGGTGGGCCGTGAGCAGATACTGCAGCGTGCCCTGCGCCCGGTCCGCAATGATTACGACGTCATCATCATCGACTGCCAACCCTCCTTGGGACTGCTGACGGTCAACGCACTCACTGCCGCCCACGGGGTGCTGATTCCGCTGGTGGCAGAGTTCTTCGCCCTGCGCGCGGTGGCCCTGCTGAAAGACACCATTGAGAAGGTCCAGGACCGCATCAACCCGGATCTTGAGATCGACGGGGTGCTGGTGACCATGGTGGACCTGCGCACCACCCACTCCAAGGAAGTCATCCAACGGATTGTGGAGGCCTTCGGGGACAAAGTGTTCGAGACGGTCATCAAACGGTCGGTGAAGTTCCCCGACGCGACCGTCGCCGCCGAACCCATCACCAGCTATGCAGCCAAGCACGACGGCGCGAAGGCGTACCGTCAGCTTGCCCGCGAGCTCATCAGCCGAGGATGCTCCCCGTAGGCATGCTGTCGGCTGAGGCTGAGACCACCTCCGGCTTCCAGGTGCGTCTGGACGGTTTCGACGGACCGTTCGACCTCCTGCTGGGGCTGATCGCTCAGCGCCGGATGGACATCACCGCGGTGGCCCTGGCTGAGGTCACCGATGAGTTCCTCACCTACGTGCGCACCCTCGAGCCGGAGAAGGCCCTGGACGAATCGTCCAACTTCGTCTTCGTGGCCGCCACCCTGCTGGATATGAAGCTGGTGCAGCTGCTGCCCGGCTCTGAGGTGGAGTCCGACGAGGACATCGCCGTCCTGGAAGCCCGCGACCTGCTCTTCGCGCGCCTGCTGCAGTACAAAGCCTTCAAGCAGATTGCCGAACAGATGGCCGCTGCCGCCGCCGAGAACGCCGGGCGGTTCCCCCGCCGGCCGGGCACCCACCCCGAAATGGCCCACCTGCTGCCGGAACTGCAGTGGAGGACCACCGCGGAGCAGCTCAAGGAGCTTGCTGAGCGCGCCCTGCTGCGCCAACAGCTGGAACCTGACCATGTGGTCATGGAGCACCTGCACACCCAGCAGGTGAACATCCAAGAGGAGATGGCCAGCATGGCCGAACAGCTCCGCAGCGCCGGGGCCTGCACCTTCGGAGAGCTGGTCACCGCAGCGCCGAGCCGGCTCGTGGTGGTTGTGCGCTTCCTGGGGCTGTTGGAGCTCTTCCGTGACCGCACGGTGGAGTTTGATCAGCAGGCGCCGCTGGGTGAGCTGACCGTCACCTGGTCCGGGGGAGCCCACGACGACGCCGCACACGCCATCGCCCGGGCCGGGGCGGAATGGGGCGGGTCCGGTCATGACTGAGGCTCAGAATCCGGCGCTGGAGGAGGCCGACTCGCACCAGCTGGTCTCCCATGAGCAGCACCTCGCCGCTGTGGAGGCGGTGCTGATGGTCACCGAGGAGCCCGTCACCGCGAAGCAGCTGGCAGCCGCGGTGGACGTCTCGGAACACCGGATGGTGGCCCTGCTGGATCAACTCCGGGCAGAAGCCGACGGCGCCGCCGGGGGCAGGCAGCGCGGCTATGAGCTGCGGGAGGTGGCAGGCGGCTGGCGGTACTACTCCCGTGCCCGCTACGCCGAACAAGTCTCAGCGTTTGTGCTCGGCGACCAGACCGCCCGGCTCTCGGCCGCAGCACTGGAGACGCTGGCCGTGATCGCCTACAGGCAGCCAGTGGCCCGCTCTGCGGTGGCCGCCATCCGTGGAGTCAATGTCGACGGAGTGGTGCGCACTCTGGTGCAGCGGGGACTGTTGGACACCGCCGGGCACGACCCGGTCACCGGGGCGACCCTGTATGTGACCACCGCCCAGCTGCTGGAACGCTTGGGCCTGGACTCCCTGGCGGACCTTCCGCAGCTCTCACCTCACCTGCCCGGAGTCGAAGACCTCCAGGAGCACGAGCACCCGGGGATGTGATCGCTCGGTGACCAGCTGGCTGACAGGGGCAGCGGCAGGCCGGGGGCGCGCCGGGCGGTAGGATGGCCGGCATGACTTTTTCGGGGAAACCTGGCCGGAAGGCCCCGGCGCAGCGTGCCGCCCGCGCAGCGCGCACCCCCAAACCGGGATCCGGCGGCGGACCCTTCGCCCACGCCACACCGGAGCGGCTGATCTCGGCCGAGGCCAAGCCGGTGAAGATCCGCGCCGATGAGGCCGAGTCGAACTTCCGCTCGGTGCATCAGGAGAGCGGGACACGCCTGCAGAAGATCCTGGCCCAGGCGGGGGTGGCCTCCCGCCGCGTGTGCGAGGACCTCATCAGCGAAGGCCGGGTCACGGTGGACGGCAAAGTGATCATCGAACCCGGGGTGCGGGTTGACCCGAGCAGTGTGACGATTCACGTGGACGGGGTGCGGGTGACCCTGGACGTGCAGCACCGGTATGTGATGTTCAACAAGCCGGCGAAGGTCATGACCACCATGCACGACCCGCAGGGCCGGCGCTGCGTAGGGGACTATCTGGACCAGAGCATGCGCGATGCCAGACTGGTCCACGTGGGTCGGCTGGACTATGACACCGAGGGCCTGCTGCTGCTGACCAATGACGGCGACCTCACCCATAAGCTCACCCACCCCCGGTATGAGGTGCCGAAGACGTACCTGGTCGAAGTTCAGGGCCAGCTGCCGGTGAAGACCGCCAAGGTGCTCCAGGCCGGCATTGAGCTCGATGACGGTCCCATCGCCGCCGACCGCTGCTGGGTCATGGGCTCCACCGGCTCACGCACGATGGTGGAAGTGACCCTGCATTCGGGGCGGAACCGGATTGTCCGGCGTATGTTTGATCACGTGGGCTTCCCCGTGACGCGCCTGGTGCGCACGGCGATCGGCAAGATCGTCATCGGCGACCAGCCGCAGGGCACCCTGCGGGATCTGGAGACGCAGGAGATCGGCCATCTGCAGGACCTGGCGGGAAGTGCCGCAGATGGCTGAGCGGCGCGCCACAGTGCTAGTCCGCGGCACCGGGCTGCTGGGCACCAGCATCGGTCTCGGGCTGCGCTCCGCCGGACACCAGGTGTGGCTCTCGGACCCCTCACCCACAGCCCAGCGCATCGCTGAAGACGTCGGGGCTGGCACCTCATGGTCCCCGGAGCACACTGCGGAGCTGGTGGTCATCGCCTCACCGCCGGAGGTCACCGCCGAGGAGGTGGCGCAGGCCCTGCAGGCACACCCGCGCAGTGTGGTGATGGACATCGCCTCGGTGAAGGCGGCCGTGCTGCGGGACCTCTTGCAGTGGGCGCAGCAGGAGGATCATCCGCTGACCAGTGAGGACCTGCGCAGATACGTCGGGACCCACCCGATGGCAGGGCGGGAGAAGTCCGGCCCGGTCGCTGCCCGTGGGGAGCTGTTCACCTCCATGCCCTGGGTGATCTGCCCAGCGGTGGATCCGTCCACCCAGGAGCAGATCTCCGACCCGGAGGCGGTGGAAGCGGTCACCGCCCTGGCCCGGAGGCTGGGCGCCAGCGCGCATCAGATGAGTGCGGTCCAGCATGACGAATCCGTCGCGCTGATCTCCCACCTGCCGCAGATTGCGGCCTCGCTGGTGGCTTCTCGGCTGCAGGAGGCTGCGCCCGGGGCGCTCGCGCTCTCCGGCAACGGGCTGCGCGATGTCACGCGGATCGCCGCCAGTGACCCGAACCTGTGGGTGCAGATCCTCAGCGCCAATGCCCGCCCTGTAGTGGAGCTGCTCTACGGAGTGCGTGACGACGTCGAACGGCTGATCAGCACCTTGGAGGACCCAGCGGCACCGGGGGGCCAGGCGGATATCGCCCAACTCATCGCCGAGGGCAACGCCGGTGTAGCCAGAGTCCCGGGCAAACACGGTGCCCCGCCGCAGTCGTTCGCGCAGCTGACTGTTATTGTGGACGACCGACCTGGGCAGATCGCCGCTGTCCTCAATGACGTCGCAGATGTCGGAGTCAACGTTGAAGACCTGCACATGGCGCATTCGGCTGGCCACCAAGTCGGTATGGTGGAACTGTCGGTGCTGCCCGCCCGCCGCAATGAACTGGCTGAGGCGCTGACGACTATGGGATGGAAGGTAGTTCTTTCGTGAGTACACATACTGATGAGGTGCCTCCCGAGGCGCCCCACGCCGCAGACCGCCTGGTGGTGGCTGTGGACGGGCCCTCCGGCTCCGGCAAGTCCAGCGTCTGCCGGGCAGCCGCAGCCGCACTTGGCGCCGCGTACCTCGACACCGGCGCCATGTACCGCGCCGCGACCTGGTACTGCCTGCGCGAAGAGGTGGATCTCGGAGACCCGGAGGCCGTGGCTGTTGCCGTCGCCGAGCTGCCACTGACGATCTCCACCAACCCCGACCACCAGGTGGTCACCGTCGGTGAGGCCGACGTCACCGCAGCCATCCGCGAGGCCACCATTTCAGAGAAGGTCTCTCAGGTCGCCACCAACCCTGAGGCGCGTGCGGTGCTGATCGCCGCTCAGCGCAGGATCATTGACCGGGCCGGATTCATCGTGGCCGAAGGCCGCGACATCACTACGGTGGTTGCCCCGGATGCGCAGGTCCGGGTGCTGCTGACCGCCTCCGCGGAAGCCCGGCTGAAGCGCCGAGGGGCGCAGCTGGGCGGAACCCAGGACCCCGAGGCGCTGCGGCGCCAGGTGCTGGACCGCGATACCAAGGACTCAGCGGCGTCGAACTTCACTGAGGCCGCTGATGGGGTCGCCGTTCTGGACTCCTCCGATCTGAGTTTCGAAGAGACCGTCGAGTCGCTGACCAGCCGGGTCCTGCTCGCCCAGGGAGCCAGGTCCTGATGGCGCAGGATCCACAGGGCGCCGGCGAGGACTATGTCTCCTCCGGCGACGAGGAGCGGCTCGCCCAGCGGCTGGCCGCAATTACCGATGACGAGGCCGAGGCTCGGGCCGCCTCGCTGCGAGCCGGGCTGGCTGAGTATGAGCTGGAGCCCGACGACGCGGCGCTGTTGGATGTGGACGACGAGGCTGCCGAGGCCCGTCCCTATGTGCCCGCCCCGCCGGTGCTGGCGATCATTGGACGCCCCAATGTGGGCAAGTCCACCCTGGTCAACCGGATCATCCGGTCCCGGGAAGCCGTGGTGGAGGACGTCCCGGGGGTCACCCGCGACCGCGTCTCCTACCCGGCGGAGTGGAACGGGCGCGACTTCACCCTGGTGGACACAGGCGGTTGGGAGGCTGACGCGAAGGGCCTGCACAAGCGGGTGGCCGAGCAGGCCGAATTGGCCGTGGACGAGGCGGATGCGGTGGTCTTCGTCCTTGACGGTCTGGTCGGTGCGACCGCCGTGGATGAGGCCGTGGTGAAGATGCTGCGCCGGAAGAAGAAGCCGGTGCTGCTGGTGGCCAATAAGATCGACTCCAGCGCCCAGATGTCTGAGGTGTACCCGCTGTGGAACTTGGGTATGGGCGAGCCGTACCCGGTCTCGGCGCTGCACGGCACCGGTACCGGTGATCTGCTCGACGCCGCACTGGAGCACCTGCCGGAGACGGCCCAGCACGGGGGAATGGTGCCCCTGGGTGGACCCCGGCGTGTCGCCCTGGTGGGTAGGCCCAATGTGGGGAAGTCCTCGCTGCTGAACAAGCTGGCCGGTGCCGACCGGGTGGTGGTGGATAACGTCGCGGGCACCACACGGGACCCGGTCGATGAGCTCATTGAGCTCGGCGGTGAACAGTGGACGTTCGTGGACACCGCCGGGATCCGGCGGCGTCAGCACATGGCCTCCGGTTCAGAGTACTATGCGATGTTGCGCACCCAGCGGGCCCTGGAGCGGGCTGAGGTGGCGGTGATTCTGCTGTCGGTGGAGGAGCCGGTCAGTGAGCAGGATGTGCGGATTGTGCAGATGGCCCTGGACTCCGGCCGTGCCGTGGTGCTGGCGTTCAACAAATGGGACTTGCTCGACGATGAGCGCCGTTACTACCTGGAACGTGAGATCGAGCGAGACCTGGCGCATATTTCATGGGCGCCGCGGGTGAATGTTTCCGCGCTCACCGGCTGGCACAAGGACCGGCTGGCCCCCGCTCTGCAGAAGTCACTGGCTAACTGGGAGCAGCGAATTCCTACAGGGCGGCTCAACGCCTTTCTCGGTGAGCTTGTGGCGGCGCATCCGCACCCGGTGCGCGGCGGTAAGCAGCCGCGGATTCTGTTCGGCACCCAGCCCTCGACTCGGCCGCCGACGTTTGTGCTGTTCACCACCGGGTTCTTGGATCCGGGCTACCGACGGTTCATCATCCGGCGGCTGCGCGAGACCTTTGACTTCAGCGGCACCCCTATTGAGGTGCAGATGCGCGTGCGGGAGAAGCGTAAGCGCCGCTGAGCGGCTCAGCCGTAGAGGGCGGATTCGATGTCGCGGGTGATGCCAGCCAGGGCGTGCCAGTTGGAGCCCTGGCTCAGGATCGTCAGCACGTAAGTCCCCGAAGGGTGGTGCACGATCGCCGTGTCGTGCAGATTGCCGTTGATGAACCCGGGCTTGTTCAGCACCCGTCCCGCGGAGCCGGCAGGAATGCCTTCCCGGTGGATATTGGCGGCCAGCGCATTGCGCAGCCGTTCGTGCCCGGCCTCGCTCATGGACATTGAACCGGTGGCCAGGCTGGTCATAAACCTGGTGAGGTCTGCAGCGTTGGTCCGGATACCGCCTTCGCCGCCGGAGGTGCTGGTCGCGCCCACGGCCGCGGCATCGGCGTAGATCTTGCTCCAGCCGATGGCGGGGCCGATGGCTTCGGGGCAGGGGTTGTCGCTGAGGACGATCATGTCGTTGAAGCATTGGGCGAGGTCTTTGTCACCGTGGGCGGTGTCGTCCCAGCTGAGCTCGCCGGCTTCGACCTCGCGAATGAGGCTGTAGCCCACCAGCAGTTTGTAGGTGCTGGCCGTGACGAAGGAATCTGCGCCCCCCGTGGAGGCGCTGCGGGATTGGCCGCCCACCTCCTGCAGGCTAATCGAGATCGTGCCTGGATAGGCGCTGGCTATCTGGCGCAGGAACGCGTCCAGGTCGCCGTCGAAGCTCACCTCCGAGGACTCCGCAGGAGGTTCCGGTTCCGGGGTGGGCGTCTCTGGTTCAGGCTCGGGTTCCGGGTCCGGCTCGGGCTCTGGCAGTCCTTCCTGTGGCTCCTCCTCGGCGGAGGGCTCGTCCTCCTCGGGCTCGCTGCTCTGCGTCGGGGGCTCCGCTTCCGGGGTGGGCTCGCGCTCAGCCTCTTCCTCGGCGGTTTCGTAGGCCCTGGTGAGAGCCTCGGACCACTGCTGCAGTTCGGCGCGGGAAGACGTAGCTCCTTCTGACTCAGCATCCTCGCCGGTTTCCGGGGTTTCCTCCATGCCGTCGGCGCGTGGCTCTTCAGCGCGGGAGTCGTCGGTGTCTGTTTCGGCTGCTGCGGGGTAATGGAAGGTCAGCTGCTGCGCCACGGCCGCGGCGGCGTCGCGCATAGTTGTGTCGGCGGTGTTCTTCACCCTCTGCGGCAGGTGGTAGGTGTCACTGGCCGGGGCGAGGCTGGAGGTCTCGGGGGCGTGGAAGTTCGGTGCGCAGCCGGACACCAATAGCGCCGCAGTGACTGCGGCGACCGAAAGCCGTCCGTGCACACCCGCAAAATGGGGAAGGCGCGAGTGCATAAGAGGTACCGTATCCACGGCTGTGCCCGTGACTTGGGATTTCAACGGCCATGGGGAGTTACGGTTTCATCACAGACCGCGGTCCGAACTGCTCCGCTGATCATGTAGACTATTCCGGTGCTTCGGCCAGCTCCGCTGGACTCTACAAGCACAGTTACGGGCTATAGCGCAGCTTGGTAGCGCGTCCGTCTGGGGGACGGAAGGTCGTGGGTTCAAATCCCGCTAGCCCGACCAGCATCACAGACCCTCTACAAGCCCACCAACACAGGGAAGTAGAGGGTTTCTCTATGCTTGGCGGCGAGCGCCGCTAAGAGGCTGGCTGAGACGCCGGTACGAAATGGGTACGAACGGGTTTTGGCTGGGCCGGTTTTGGCTTGAGTTTCCCGAGGCTCTCGCCGAGCGCTTCAAGGTCGTCGTCGAACAGGTGTGAGTACACATCCAGGGTGATGGACGCGCTGGCGTGCCCCATGGCTCTCTGCAGCGCTTTCACGTTCGCCCCGGCCCGGACTGCCAGTGAGGCGTAGGTGTGCCGCAGGTCGTGCACCACACGCGGACTGTCGGGGTCGTAGAGGTCGCAGTCGACCAGCGCAGGAGTGAAGACCCGGTTGCGCCAGTTATCGGCCCGGACCGTGCCACCGCGGGGACCCACGAAGATGTCTTGCTTGCCGGTGCGTGCTTCCACAAGTGGGAGCAGTTCGCCCATGAGCTGGGCGGGGATCGGCACCCAGCGGGATTCGTGAGACTTCGGTGTGGACTCTATGGTGCGGCCGTGCTCATCCTGGCCGTAAGTGCGCCTGATGTGGATCCGGCGCCGGTTGAAGTCCACTGCGCTCGCAGTCAGGCCCAGCGCTTCGCCAACCCTGATCCCGGTGAAGCACAGTGTGAGCAGCAGTGCCCGGTCCACCTGCACTACGCCACTCTCGGGCTGGCCATCATCGTCTTTGATGGTCATGGCGTCGGCGAGCGCATAGACCTCTTCTATCGTCAGGGGGTACTGGTCGCGGGGCCTGCCCTTCGACGGGAGCTTCACTGTGACCATGGGGTCGAAGGCGATCCGACGGTCAGCGACGGCATCTTTCAGCACGGCATGCAACAGCATGGCGGCATCCCGTGCCCACTTCGAGCTGACCGGTTTCCGGTCATTCTCGCCGCGCATCATGGCGGCGATCCAGGCTCGCACGTCTGAGGCTTCTACGGCGCGGACTGGCACGTGCTGCCAGCGGGGGAGCACCTGTGTCTTCGCCAGGGACCGTTTTGTGCCCAGGGTCTTGGGTTTCCCCACGAAGGCGTCTAAGTGGTGCTCGACGAGTTCACCGACGGTGACCTTTCCGTGCTCGGGATTGACGTAGGTGTGCGTCTTCAGGGATGCGGTGACGTCGGCGAGGTGCGCTTTGGCTTCCTCTTTCGTGCCGAACATCGCGGTGTGTTCCTGGCCGAGATTATCGACCCAGAAGGCTCGCCACCTCTTACCCCGCTTGTGTCGCTGGGACGGGGTCTTGTCACGCTTGTACCAAAGGTCTTGAATGTGCGTGGTGCCTGGAACGTATCGCTTAGCCATCGGTGGCTCCCGCGCTCGCGGACGGCTCTTCGCCGGCGAATGTCGGGAGGTTGCCATGTGCCTCGTGGAGGCGCAGGAGGTCAGACCCCCACCAGTGGGATTTCACGTCCTCAGGGTTGCGCTGGGCGTACCGCAGCACGGCGTGGACTTTGTCGTCCGGGATCAGGTGATCTTCAAGAGTGTCACCGCTTGAGCCAGCCAGTTCCGCTGCATCTTCGGTGGCCCCTGGTGGCAGGTACTTGTGAAGACCGTGTCGCTGGAAAGCCCACTCGCAGAGCGCATACATGGCCGCTTTGACTGGCCCTGTCCTGTCGTTCACGTCGGCGAGTGCGGCCCGGTATCGCCCTGCTACTTCCGCGCCCATGACGTGCTCGTCAATGGAAGGCAGGACCTCGTGAAATTCGGAGATGGTCTCTAGCAGTTTCGTGCCTGACCGATGAGCGCTCTGCCACGGTGCGAACGTGTCCCAGCCTCTTTCCTCGACCTGTGAGAGGGGCGAAGGGGTGCGAAGCAATCCATCAAGGTCAGTTTCCAGTGCTTGGGCAATCATGAACGCTTCCCCGACCTTCACAGCGCGTTTACCCACCTCGATCTGTGCGATGGCGTGCTTACTCAAATGCACATCATCGGCTTTGAGCGTGTCTGAGAGCTTCTGCTGGGACATGCCTAGGTGTTGGCGCCGTAATTTCAGCTTCTCCGGGAACGCCTGATCGAGTTTCGTGGCATAGGACATGCTTGGACTGTAGCGAACACGCAACCACGACACAAGTATATGTGGATGATTGACACCGTTGCGGAGTGAAGTTAGAGTCATGAGTAGCGATAATCCATCCATATCGCCGCAAGAGTTGGAAGATAACTACAAGAAAGGCTCACCGCATGGTTACCGCCACCAGCACCCCCAGCGGGCACGACGCCGCTGGATCAGCTCAGGGCTTCCCGGAACTGCTGAGCTTCCCAGACCTGGAGCAGATGACCGGCATCCCTCAGTCCACGTGGCGCTGGATGCGGCACAAGGGCACGGGTCCAAAAACGATCAAGATTGGGCGCCGCGTCTATGTCGATAAGTCCGACGCTCTTGACTGGCTCAACTCCCACCGGGAGGAAACCGCCGCATGAGCACCACCGCAACCACCCAGCCAACAGAGCAGCGGCCCGGACTCCACCGCCAAGCAGATATCCGGACCGCTGAGAACGACCACCCAAGAAAGGCAGCGCTCATGACCAACGATACGCCTGTGCCCGCAGGGTTCGCACCGACCGGCCTCACCGTCGCCGACCTCGAAACCCTCGCCTCACATATCGGGGTGAAGGTCGAAGATCACCCCGAGCTTCCCGAAGGGTACTGGGGTGGATATAACGCGAATACCCGAACCATCGACCTGCTGGCCGGTCTGGCGCACGTACAGCGCCGCGACACCCTCGCCGTGATGCTCGCTCACGCCAGGCTCACAGACAACAGCCCCGGTGGTTACACCAGCGAGGAAGCCCACACGATGGCCGCTCGGATGATCATCACAACCGAAGACTGGGAAGTGATCGGCCCCGTCTGGGAGGAATGCCAGAAGCACGACCCGCAGCGCGTCTTCCGGCTCTGCCGCGTGCTGCCGAGCACGGCACGGGACTACGCCAGAGTCGCTGGACAGTGGCACCCAGAGGGCTGCATCGACTGGGATGGCCTCTGCGGACGTGACGACGATGACGACATCCATTCCTTCGCCCCGACCCGGTTCGAGATTGCCGACACGACCATCAGGGTCTCTCCGTCCTTGAATGGCACCCTCGGGGGACAAGAGCGGCTGGATCCAGGCATGGGGCTGGAGATTGACCTGCCATGGGCGCTTCGTGATTGCAGCGGCGGCTTCCACGCCACCCCAGAGCAGGCTCGCCAGTTGGCCGCGTTCCTCATCGCCCAGGCTGACCGTGTCGACGCCTGGACCGCAGACCACGGCCACCTGTTCGACCGCGAGCGCGAACTGGCCACCGTCGGGGCAGGAGGTGACCGTGATGGGTGAGCGGATGCCAGAGGCGCAAGCCCAGGCCCTGCAGGAGGCCACTGTCAGCATCACCGGCTGGGATGCGGCCATGGTCGAACGGATCGCAGCCCACACCGGCTACACCGTGGAGAACCTCAAGAGCGCGGCAGTCAGCACAGGGTTGCACCGCATCGCCGACGTCAACGGGGTTCCCAAGCTCATCGTTGACCACCCCTGGGCCCGGCCAGACCGGTGAAGGGCGAGTTGAGGGCATGACTACTCCGATGTCGCTAGAAGCGCCAGGAGAGGCCAAGGCCAGCTGGCTCGCTGACGCCAGGGAAAGCATCGAAGCCCTGGCGCGGCGAGCGCGGACCTACGACACCACCTTCACCGCCGACGACTTGCGGCGGCTCGTCGGGGAGCCCGCTCACCCGAACTGGGTCGGCGGCGCGTTCAGCAGCGCTCGCAGGCTCGGGATCATCACACCGGCCGGTTACACCACCAGCAGCACGCGCTCTCGCCACAGGGGCGTGATCCGTAAGTGGAAGGCCGCAGGGAAATGACAGCACCGCCGGGGCCACGCAGGGGCTCTCCCGGCGCCGGGTACGACTGACAGGACTAGAAGCGCTCCACACGGTAAAGCAGCGCAGGAAGGGACGACAGGCCCATGAGCAGGCAGCAGCAGGACAGGAACAGGGGCGGCCACAATGTGGTGTTCACCGCTGGCACGAGGCCGGGGTGCCGTGAAGCTGAGGTGATCCGCGCCTACTGGATCCGAGGTCTTGGGTTCGACGAGAACTTCATGCCACGGTTCCACCTGGGCGTAGAGGTCCGGTGCCCCTGGTGCGCCAGGACCCACACCCACGGGGTGAGCCTCAAGAGCAGACGTGAACACCGCATAGCGCACTGCGCCGGCCGATACGCAGACACCCACGGCACCCAGGAGTATTACATCGTCGGGATTGAGCACGTAGAAATCCCCCCGGATCCGCGCCTCAGGATAACCGAGCTGCGCAGGCTCAACGGTGACCCATTAGCCGGATTCTCTCGCAGCGAGCGTGAGCGAGCCCGCCAGATCATGGAGCGAGGAAACGCCGCATGATCGACTTCACCCACAGCATCCGCAACATCGTCGACAGACTCCCCGAGCCCGTCCAGGAGAGGTTCTGGGAGTCACACCGGGCGATCATGAAGGCCAGCCAAGATTCCCCACACGCCAGATATGCACGGGACTTCCTGGTGCCCTACGCAGCAGCGGACGCGCTCGCAGCGACCATCGAGGGCGAGCCGATAGCCGTCGACATACCCAAGCTGACCGACCTCCCCGAGAAGATCGAACGGTCCCAGCTTGATGAAGAGATCGCCTCTCAGCGGCGCCGCAAGCAAGCCCGTGAGGCGCTCGCAGCCGAAGACGCCAGGGATGTGCCACTCCCTGCATTGCCGACCCTGGATGCGTTCATTGAAGAGCACCTCGACGATCAGACTCCGTACCTGATAGATGGGCTGTGGCCAGCAATGTCACGGGTACTGTTCACCGCCGCCCCGAAGTTCGGAAAGACCTCGACGGTGGCGAACCTGCTCAGGTCGCTGGCAGACGGGGACCCCTTCCTCGGTCGGTTCGCAGTGGAGAAGGAACCCCCGGCGGTGCTGCTGATCGATACCGAAATGACAGCTTCCACACTCGCCCGGTGGCTCGACGGTCAACAGATCACCAACACCGAACTGATCCGGCCCATTACTCTCCAAGGCCACCTCTCCAGCTTCAACATCCTCGAACCCGAGACACGGGAGCGCTGGGCCCGACACCTGGAGGCTGGGCCCGGACAGGTGGTCATCCTCGACAACCTGCGGCCCATGCTGGACGCGCTCGGCCTGGACGAGAACCGAGAGGCTGGAAGATTCCTCACCGCCTGGGACGAGCTCATGGCGGACATGGGCGCGGCCGAGTCGATGATCGTTCACCACACCGGGCACAACGGCGAGCGCGCCCGCGGTGACAGCGCCCTGAGAGCCTCCAACGCGGCCATGTGGCAGGGCGTGCTCGGCAAGGCCGACGACATGACTAGCGATCGGTACTTCTCCGCCTACGGTCGGGACGTCAACGTGCCCGAGGCGAGGGTTGAAAGAGACGACCGGGGGCGGCTCGTCATCGCCGGAGGCAGCCGCAAACGGGACCGGCTCACAGCAGAGGCCCAGGCCGCCGCGATCACCGTGCTCACCCATCTTCAAGAACACCCCAGCGCGGAGCTGTCTAAGCGAAAGATCCAGGATGCACTGAAGGAAGACCACACCAGGGCTGCAATCCAGGCAGGCATCAATTGGGCTCTCGAGCAGGGTTACATCGTCACGCGGGCCGGGGGCAAGAACGCCACGCTGCACGACCTCACCCCCACGGGAGTGGTCTGGCTGGGAAAGATGGGGGCGAAAGGCACCCTCGAACCAGAGTTGAGTCAGCATGCTGTGTTCTAACACCTCCCCAGCACCGCCCCGAGACTGCGCCGGGACACCAAAAGCCCCGCCTTTACAGGGAAGTAGGGGGATCCAAGACCAGCCTATCGGGATGCGCGTCGAGCGCTCCGGAGTGCGCCGGCGCACTGGGGTTTTTGGGAGGGTCTTTGGCGCACTCAAATACAGCCAGTGCGCCGGGAAGATTTGGCGCACTCAAAAGCCCGTCATTACAGGGATGCAGAGCCATATCAGCCAGTGCGCCAGAGTGCGCCAAAAGTGCGCCGGGGCGGTAGTGCGCCAGTGCGCCGCGCCCCTTATAAGGGGCGGCGCGCTCGGCACGCTCTGGCTCACACGGCAGTCAAGGCATTCACAGACAGAGAAAGAGAGCAGGAGAAGCACCGTGATAATTCCACACCTGAACCCAGACAAGAGTGACCGCGTGATGAAGATCCGAACGGGGGGAGCCGAGCAGCAACCCCGGTTGGCCGTGAGGCGACATCAGACCGGATTCCCTACCGAGACCTCGGAGACCGGCCCGCGTGGGCACGGTGGAGGGCGAAGAGCGAAGAGGCGACCCCCTGAGGCCTGCGAAGCCGTCAAGGAATTGTCGTCCTCACCTCCCGTTCGGCGCTCGCTGGTTATAGGCTGGCGTCATGCGTAGGGCTATCCTGGCGACGATGGCAGCCACGCTCGCTGGCGCCCTGGCTGGATGTGGCGAGACCGAAGATGATGCGCCTGCTCAGCCAGCGACCGAAGCGGCGGAGACGACCGCGTCTCCAGTCGCTGAGACTTCCTCGCCAGCACCGGAGGCCACAACCGCGAGCGCGTCGCCTGCCTCGGTCAGTCCCGCTGAAGACCTCAGCATCTCCTGTCGCGAGATGGACACAGAAGAAACCGAACCTTCTGACTTGGGGTCCTATGAGAGCTTTGAAGCCGCCTGGGAGGGCTTCGACGCCCGGGACGATGTCCGGTGCGAGGCGAGCTATAACTCCAGCTTTGGCTCCTACGACCTGACCGAGACAGAACGCGAAGCACTCGAGACTGCGAACTACGACAAGGAAGAGTCACTGCGCGTTCTGTACGGAATCTGCGCCACTCCCTTGCTGGGTGACAACAGCACCCGATCTGGGGGCCTGCCGTGGAGCGAGGGCCAACAGGAGGAAGTCCAGGGCGCACTGGTGCTATGCCCAGACCATCCTGACCGCGGAGAGGTCGAAGAGCGGATCGCTGAGGTCAATGAGGCAAGAGAGCCTCAAGAGCCGGATGGCAGCTTCGGCAGCGGCTCTTACCGAGTGGGCGAGGACATGCCGCCGGGCTTCTATGTCACAGAGTCTGAATCAGGGTTCGATGGGTGCTACTGGGAGCGCCTGGACGCCGCTGGGAACATCGTTGAGAACAACCTCATGCGGAGCGGGTTCCGTGCTGAGGTAGACATCGCCGAAACTGACCACTCGTTCTTCACGGACCGTTGCGGCACCTGGGAGAAGCAATAGGCGGCCCTTGGGTCCGATTGCGGGTTGCTCCCGTGGCACGGCAACACTGACGCTGGCTCACCGGTAGTCCGGGACCCCGGCAACGCCAGACCCTCGGCGCTCGCAGTCCCTGCACTCGCTGACGACCTGCAAGGGTTGAATCCACACGCCAGGCCCGAAAGCCACCCTTCTGGCGCACCGCAGACGGCTTGAGCCTCGCCGCCCTGTCTACACAGAGAAGCGCCCCTCCGGGGGACAGGGGGGCCCGGAGGGGCGCTGAAGGTCAGAAACGACCCGGCGAGAGCAGCACCCTCAGTCTACCTTCCGACTTGGCCGAACTCTACTATTTACGGGTCAATTCGTTGTGGGAAGGCTACAATGAAACTTGACCTCCTTCCCCAGAGGGGAAGGCATCACACCAGGGGCAGGTCACCACATGCAAGAGCCAGCAGCAGACAGGGAGAGCGAGATGTCAGAGGACAGAAAAATCTGCGGGGCGAGAAACCGCACCACCGGGGAGCCCTGCCAGCGCTCGCCGATGATGGACTCCACGCGATGCCGCACCCACGGCGGAAGATCCCCGCAGTCACAGAAGGCCGCCAGCGAGCGCCGAGAGCGCCGCAACGCACTACGCCAGCTCTCCATCCTTGGAGAAGTCCCAGAAGCGAACGTGGACCCCACCCAGGCCCTACTGGAGCTCGTCACCCAGAAGCACGCACAGGTGCACGCGCTCAGGCAGATCGTCTCTGAGCTTGAAGCCCACGAGGGGGAATCCCACGATGGCGAGGTCGACCTGCGGCGGCACCCGATGGTGTGGGGACTCACCAGCCACGAGAAAGGCTCAGGCGTCCACGGGCCCATCGACAAGGAAACCGAGCAGGCTGGGGCCAGCATCTGGCTGAAGCTCCTACAGGAGGCTGAAGACCAGCTCGCCCGGTACACCACCGCAGCCCTGAAGGCTGGTGTAGAACAGCGCCAGTTGGACGTCACAGAGCGGCAGGCTGCCACGTTCTACAGCGCCATCAACCGGATCCTGGACTCGCTCGAGCTCACCACCGAGCAGCAGGCACGGGTTCCCTCTGTGGTTCCTGGCGTGCTGCGCCAGTTCGCCGCCAGCCACGCGGCGATGAACTAGGCGAGGTGTTCCGATGACGCGCTCAGGAGGCAGGGGAGACCATGGCTGACCGGACTGTGACCGTCGTTCTCTCCGCGGACATCAGCGGCTACATCCGGTCCATGGACCAGGCCGCCCAGGCTACCGACCGTGCGGCTACCTCGGCCGACAAGCTGGACCAGTCTGCCTCTCGAGCCTCGCAGGCCGCCCAGGCTTCCTCGCAGGGCTTCCAACAGGCCAGTAGCGCCGCTGACAGCGCCAGCGGCTCCATGGAAAACCTGGGTTCGGCTACGCAGGCGGCCAGCACCGGTGCCAGCGCCTCCTCTGAGGCGCTCTTCCGACTCTCCGGGGGGATCTCAGGCACCGCCTCGGAGGCTGACCGAATGAGCGGCGCGTTCACTCAGGCCACCACCACCACCGGCACATTCGCCAACGGGCTTCAAGGGCTCGGATCATCGTTCGCCGCGGGCCTGTCCTACACCGAAGGGTTCAGCGGGGCACTGCTGTCCCTGGGAGGCGCCGCAGTCACCGCCGGGGAACACTTCGGCACCTTCGGCCGGGAAATCTCACGCATCAACCAGGAGAACCGCGGGTTCGCCGCAGGGCTGGCCATCACTGGCGGTGGCATCGCAGCAGTGATGACCTCGGTGATTAACACCGGCATCGCCTACAACACGCTGCAGCAGGTCGCAGGGCGCGCCATGGAGACCATGACCGGCTCAGCTGAGGCCGCCGCGAATCAGATGGACCGGCTCCACGAGTTCGCTGACACGTCCCCCTTCGCCCGTGACGTGTGGATCGAGGCGCAGCAGCAGCTGATGGCCTTCGGTATGGAGGCCGAAAACGTGGTCCCCACCATGGAGGGCATCCAGAACGCGGTGGCCGCCATCGGTGGCGGTGACCAAGAGGTCATGCGACTGGTCGAGATCCTCGGTCAGGTACAGGGCCAGGGGCGCATTACAGGCCGAGAGCTCCAGCGCATGGGCCAGATGGGTATCAACGCCGCCGACATCATCGGCGAAGCCATGGGCGTCTCCGGCAATGAGATTCGTGAGCAGATCACCGCCGGCGCACTGGACGCTGAAACCGCGATCAGCGCGCTGACTGAGGGCATGAACACCCGCTTCGCTGGTGCCGCTGAGGGTCTGCGGGACACCATGACGGGCGCCCTGGACCGCATCCGTGCCCGCATCCGTGACCTGGGCGGGATCATCGCCACACCACTGGTGAACCCCAACGGGGGAGGCTTTCTGGTTGGGGCAATCAATATGGCAGCAGACTTTGGGTCAGCACTGCTGGAAATTAACCCTCTCATCCTGCAGCTCTCCGGGCTCGGGCTCACTGCAGCCGCCGGGATAGTCGCCATGGGTGGCGCTTGGGGTCTGGCAAGAACACAAATCCTTGCGTTCGCCACAGGGGCGAAACAGGCGCTGGTTGCCACAGCGAACCTCACACGTGGCCTGTTCACCACTCTGGGAGGCCTGCGCACCCTGGCTGTGAGTGTCGGTGCGGTGGCCGCCGCGTGGGGCGCTTGGACGATCATCAAGCGCATCGGCGGCGACGTGGACGACTTCACCGGGTCCATCGGATCCATGGAGCAGGCCCTTGTGCGGCTGGCAGAAGGCCAGCGGGGCGCCACTGATTCGTTGGTCGACTTCGACCGGTGGTCCCTGTTCGGCGACAGTGTAGAAGGCCTCAGCGGGGCTATGGAGCGCCTCACTGACCCGTCGCTTAACAATCGACTTCGGGAGATGGGGGCGGACTTCCTCGGCCTCGCCAACGACATGACCGTCTCGTCTGAGGCTGTGGACAGGTTCGACCAGGCGCTCGTCTCGGCGTTCGAAGCTGGAAACTATGATCAGGCTGCCGCTGGCATGCGCGAAGTGGCCCAAATGGCGGACCAGCTCGGATGGTCTGCTGAAGACCTGGCAAACCGGTATCCGCGGATCATCTCCGCTCTTGAAGAATCGGCGAGCGCCTCCGGTGTGGTGATTGACGCCCAGGCTCTCTTGGCTGACGGGGTAAACGCTGCAGCGCTCGCGGCGCTCGCCGCTGGCGAGGACTGGGAGGTCATTTCCGGGCTGCTCGAAGAGGGCGCGGACGCCACCTACAACGCCGCGAGCGCCTTCGATGAGGCGGCCGGCTCCGTCTCTGCCTTCAGTGACGCCTACGCAGGAGTCGCCGATGCCGTGGATGAGGCCACCGGTTCACTGGGCGAGCTGGTCGAGAACCTCATGGCCGTGGGCGAGATGAACATGGACGCTGAGGCAAAGGTCCACTCCCACGCTGACGCGGTCCGCGAGATGAACGACCTGTTCGCAGAAGAAGAGACGCGCCTGGCGGACCTAAAGGTCGCTCTCGAAGAGGGCACCATCTCCCAGGCCGAGTACGACGCCCAACTCGGCGACACTCTCATCACCCTGGATGAGAGTACACAGGCGGGCAGTGACTACGCCGGGATGATGCGCGACATGGTCATGGACGTGCATTCCGCAGCCGAAGGCATGGCGATCCTCGGCGCGAGCGAAGAAGCCCTATCAGAGCACCTCAATAGCGGCATTGAAGACATCATCGCCTGGCGGATGGCCGCCGGAGAGTCCCGCGAGCAGGCCGAAGAGTGGATCCGGACGATGCTGGGGATCCCGGACAACATCGACATCGAAACCCACATGGATCGCACCGCCCAGCTCATCGCCGAAGAGACCGCCCGGACGATCAACGAGATCCCCACCTGGGTAGAAATTCTGGTCGGCGCTGACGATGAAGAGGCCCAGGCCGCCCTGACCGCCCTGGAGACCGGCGACTATGAGGCCCTGGTCGAGATCATCGGTGATGACGAGCGAGCCCGCGAGGTGGCCATGGCGTTCGTCAACGGTGATTGGGAGACCTTGATCGCGCTGCTGGGTGAGGATGAGCCGGTGCGCTCGCTGATGCGGGACTTCACGAATAACCCGTGGAGCACCGATGTCGATTTCAACGGCAACGACACCCCTGCCCGGTCCGGGATGGGCCTGTTCATCGACACCCCTTGGAATACCCCGATTCGATTCGACGGCGAGGACTCCCCTGCCCGTTCCAGTATGGGCCGGTTCACCGGCACACCGTGGGCCACTGACGTGGACTTCAACGGCAACGACGGACCGGTCCGCGCCGACATGGGCCTGTTCATCAACACCCCCTGGAACACCACTGTGACAGCGAACGCCGCCACCTTCCTCGCCGAAGCGGCGCTGAACCGGCTGGCACGCACTCGCACGGCGACCATCAGAGTCGGCGTCGTGGGCGGTGGGGTCGGCTCAGTGGTCGGCAGTGTCCTGGGCCGCAGAGCCGCTGGCGGCCGGGTAGGGATGGGGCTCGGTAGCTTCGCCTCCGGAGGTAGGCCCGGTGCAGGGCTCCCGCGACGCTCCACTGGGGGGCGGCTCCCCGCCACGGGCCTGGGCACTGACCAAATCCTCGGCATCTCTTCCCTGACAGGCCAGCCCACCGCCTTTGTGGATGATCGGGAATGGGTGGTCAATCGCAAATCCTCCGACCGGTACGACGACCTACTCCATGCCATCAACCAGGACCGGCCGGCCGCAATCCAGGCCGCAGCAGCCTCCATTCCTAAGCTCGCAGTCGGCGGCCGGAGCGGGCCGGGGATGTTCGCCCGAGAGTTCCCAGCCTCCAGTGTTCGCGCCCACTCCGGGGGTGGGTCCATCGACTATGACCGGCTGGCTCGAGCAATGGCCTCCGGTCCCCGTGTGGCGCTCTACCAGACCAACCACAACCCTGTCCGCGAGACCGACATCGAGGCCACCCTGCGCGGACTCGATCAGATCTCCATTTGGGATACCAGCGCACCAGGGGGTGACCGGTGAATACCGCCCAGCATGGACCCCGGGGGACAGCACACAGACCGGAGACCACAGAGCCCAAGGCGCTCGCAGACTGACCACCACGAGAGACAGGGGATCACCATGCACCACATCGACTTCACCCGCTGGAAGCCAAACGAGCCACCCACAATCGACGAGGTAGCCCGCCTGTGGGATCGCGTGGACAAAGCGTCTGCGGCGCGGATCCGGGCCGGGAAGAACCGCAACCTGGAGATGTTCTGTCACCACCGCATCGACATTCCGGACCCGTTCGAGAGGCAGGGCGAACGGTACGTGATGGCGGTGAACGTGTTCTGGGACGACCCCGGCGAGGCGGCGAGCGCCTGGCCAGTAGGCACCTGCGCTTTTCAGGTGACCTATGAGGACTTTCTGCGAGGCCAGGGGCCCATCATCGGCACCTACGTCAATCAGCGAGGCATGCACCTGGAGGAAGTCCTCACCATGGGGCACCTGATCTCCATAGGCGTCCTTCCGAGCTTCACCGGCATTGAATGGCTGCCCAAAGAACACGCTGAGCCCATCGAGCAGTAACCCCCACCACCGGATAGGAAACCCCATGACAGAGAACCTCACCACCGAGACCCACACTCAGGCCGAGGCCGCGACCGAAGACCCGCCCACCTTCGACCTGAACAGGTGGCTGGGCGAGGGCAAACGCCATACTCGCACCCTCACCGTCTACCTGGATCCAGGCCTCCTGGGAGAGGCTCAGGAGCTGCAGGAGCGCATCAAGGCCCACAACAAGGGTGCAAGCCTTCAGGACCCCCAGGAGGCCGCCCAGCAGGCCGCAGAGCTCCAGGAGCAGCAAGCGGAGCTGGAAGCCAGGATCCGGGCCTCCAAGGCTGAGGTAACCGTTGAGGCGCTCAGCGACACCGACGCCGAAGCCTTCGCTGCCGAGTACGCCCAGGTCGAGAAGAACAGCACTCGCCAGTGGGACCAGTCCATCGTCGGCACCTGCATAGCGCTGGCCAAGCTGGGAACCATCGGCGGCGAGCGCCTCACTGCTGACCAGTGGCACAAGCTCTCCCAGGGCCCACTAGCAGGGGGCCAATGGGCGCGGATCAAGCAGACCATACTCCTGGCCTCGCAGGAGACCCCAGACCGGCTCACCACCCGCCGCATCGTCACGCCCGAAGGGGCGCCGGAGGGCGGCGGCGAGGCCTCCGAGGCAGCCTCCCAGGAGTAAGAGCTCCAGCCTCATACGACCCCGTGGAGGGTGACCTATAGTACGTTCCACGATGCCGTAGCCGTTGCACCGTACATGAACAGACGCCCCACTTGGACTTTGGTCTGGGTGGGGTGCTGTTTGTGTGTCTGACGAAGTTACGCGTCTCGGCGAGAAGGCGCCCCACATTGCGCGCCTCCGACTGTGGAGGTCAATGTATGGTGGCAAGTATGAAGTAGGTCACAGTAGGTTGCGCGCACGTGCTATGTTTGATGGGAGCAGTTAAGTTATGACTGCACTAGGGGCTTGGAAGCGAGTCTATGAAGACAGTGATACCGAGTGGCTGTGCGTGCGAGAGTCAGGACGTTCCGATGCCGATAAGTATGTATCGAAACTTCCCGAGAAGTCGCGCACTCGTCTCCAGAGGTGGTTGGAAATGCATAAAAACGGCCACCGCATAAAGTCTCAAGAGAACATCAAAACACTGAAGGTCTTAGGGGATATTGTTGTGCTTGAGCTTAAGCCGCAACCGTATCGAATTTACGTTGTAGAGAAAGCCGGCTGTTGGCACTTAACGCATGGCACCAAGAAGCCGAGCAATAACCAAGTGCCTCGGGAGATTGAAAAAGCAGTTTCCATCTATCGGGACTGTGAGCGTAGGGCGAAGGGACACGGTCATGGGACTCTTTGATCAGGACATGAAAGATCCGCAGTACAGGCGTACCTATGCTCAAGAAGCGGCGATGGTCGATTCCAGCGAACTCATTGCTGACGCATTGGAGCGATCCGGGATTACTCGCACGGCTCTAGCGAAAGCCCTGAATGTTTCCAAGAGCGAGGTGTCCAATCGGCTCCGAGGGGAGCGGAACATTACTGTTCGCAAGCTCGCCGACACGCTTCACGCGCTTGGCTTCGAGCTCATCCTGAGTTCCCGGCCCGTTGAAGCCCGCCAAGATTCGCCGGCAGCCGGTGCCGAACTTCCAACGGCCCGTATGCAGACTGAGGAGTTTGGACGTTGGAAGTTCGTAGGGTTTCGCCATGATCATGATCATGACCCCTCAGCGGAGCGCGTTCAAGAATTGGGGCTGTTACATACTCATGGCCGGGCGGTCAGCGTGGATCTTGTCAAGAATGAAATGGCAAAGAGCTGAGTGATGGGCAACACTTCAAGAAATTTCTACGCTCGTAAAGTCGAGGTCTTTTCCGTGGAGAGCTTCCGCGGGGGGAAAGCCCATGATCCCGTGTGGGCTTTCACCTACGGCGACCGTGAAGTCGATGGGGATAGGTACTGCATGGCCTCTCTGCATGCGGCGACCGATACGTCCGTCGTAACCGTCGCTCTGGGCGTTGCGCTGAGTGAGCTTAGCGAACCCGTTGCGGATGACGCTGTTGCCGAAAGCATTATTTCAGACACTACCTTACTCCAGCCGCTATTCGAGCGGGCTAGGAGCACTGCGAGAGCCGCCCTGGGAATAATCGACAAGGTGCAGGATCTGGGGGATATGCCGGAGCTAGACATTGCGTCGGACGAAGAGCGCGAGGTTCAGCGCGAGGAGTATCGACGCCGCCGAAAGGCTGACAGAGCTGAAGCTGACAAGCAAGAAGATGGATAGGCCTTTCGGACTAGCCTCATACTTAGGAGCAAGACCGTTGCTCAGCTAGCCGCCCCGCTGCGCCTCGTACATCCGCTCGATGTACTCCTCCAGCTTCGCGTCTTCGATCCGCCATTGGCCGCGGCCGCCAATCTGGATCCCCTCGAGGTCACCGTTGCGGAGCAGGGGTCGGTAGACCGACCTACGAGTCATCCTCCCATTCAAGCGTGAGGTTCAGCCCATTGTTGGGGTGGTAGCTCCATGACGCTGAGAATTCATCCCACCGCGCATCCTGACGACCCTGCAGGGATGTTGTTGAGCCAATGTGGTCTTGCACATGCTGGGGGACAGATAGCTCATCTTCCACGCAAAACCAGACGATGCCAGCAGCCGTCCCGGCGGCACTCAGGTGGTCGCCGAGTTTTTGATACGCACCGTTCACAGTCATCACTTCATAAGTTTCGTCGTAGGTAAGCGCTTCATCCCACTCAGGGTCATTGCATTCCTCATATGCGTTGTGCAGTGGGCTGACGTAGTCCCGGTAAGCATCGGCCGATAGGATTTGTCCGCCGAAGCGCTCATGTACCCACTCTGCGCTGTCCTCACCTTTTACTGAGAAGGCCCAGGTCTGGTGCGCGACATGCCGGCGTTCCTCGCCAGCGTGAAGCTTGAGCACCTCTTGGAGTTCTTCCGGGACGTCAGCCTCTCGGCGAGGCGGGTCGGTCCACGTGTAGATAGAGACACCAGAGCTGCATCGGACAGCATCCCCGTGGTCATCGAAAGACGTTTCAGTCTGGGGCTCATTGCACTCCCCACCCTCGGACTCGTACGCCTCGACAAGCTCGTCCGCGGATTCATAGTGGTCATCTTCGGTGACACCACCGCAGGCCGTGAGGAACAAGCCGGTGGCGCTGAGGCCTGCAAGCGCTCTTTTCATCTGTGACCTTCTATCTGCTGCCCCTCAGCAGCCGGTGATCAGCAGGGGAGCGGACCCCCGCCCCGACGCCCTCACGCCAGGTCTCCAGGGTAGCTCAGGGCACCTACACCGGCTATGGCGAGCGCGGCCCCCGGCAGTCTCAGACCTGCACGACCCCGCAGAGGGCGATCTACAGACCCCTCAAATTTCTGCTCAAAAGCGGAACACGCTCACACCCCATTTGACCTGCGCCTGGTGGGGTGGTGACACTCGGGAAGTACGATTGAGACCGTGACCAACCGTCAGGTAACGCTTTCGCTTGCGGGTCTTGACACTGCTCTGGCGAGGTTCGAAAAGCTCGACGAAGGGCTCAGGAATGAACTCGGATAGGGCACCTCGGTTGCCCTTACTCAGGCTTCTACGAGATCGCGAGTACCCCAAGTAGTTCTTGGGCGGTAGACGCCGTCCGTGCCCGTCGTAGGCTGTGCTTTCATCAGGCTCTCCAAGTCCTTGGCCGCGGCGTGAACAGCGCGCCATGTGCCAGCGCTCCAAGCGTACTCAGACGCCATTTCGCTCACGGGGAGTTCGTGCAGCCTAGCGAGAACCTCGAGTCCGACAACATCTCCATCTTCGGCCAAATCCACCAGAATAACGTCGCTGAACTCCACTGTCCGCATAGCCGGTTTGTCCACGACATAGGCATACCCCACCTGCAGCTCGGTATCAAAGAATGCCGATCCGTGCGTGTGCATCGTTCCTCCTAGTTGATGAGCAACAGTGAGCGAATCACGCTGTGCTACAGGTTTCCACTATAGACCTTATTGGTCGCTTTAATCCCGCCAGTATGCCGTAATGATCGTCAACCGACCGCCTGGAGGCAGGTCTTCGACCGCGGGGCGCGTAATTATGGCGAGGCGCCTCCCCGAGGCGTTTCGCCCTTCGTACACCCATTTTCCTCCCCCCTCCCTTGAGGGGTATCTGACCCGGTTGTGCTCGCGCAGCGTGAACAGGATGTCGCTTTCGGCGATCGCCCGCTCCTGCATTCGGCGCCTGCCGTGGGGGCTGAACTTTAGCAGCATCAGCGGTCACCTGACGCTGCACCTTGCCGGTCTAGATCAACGTCAAAGAAGAGCTTCCTGACAGACCTGTTATTGGCGAATATCTCGACTTTGTGAAGACCCTCGTTTTCAACTTCCGCCGGAATGCCCACGGCGAAAGTCAAGCCGACTCGATCACGGTAAGAGTCGGGCGCTGTAGCAGGATTAAAGGTATTGCCTAGACGAATGGTTTCGTCGTCGTCGGCCCGCCCAAAGGTGATGTCGACTTCAAATGGTTGGCCTTTTGCAGGCGCTCGAAAGCGCCCCGCGACATATACCGTGAAACTCATGGGCAGGAGGTCTGTCAGAACACGCGTGTAACTCGCGCCTACTGCCGTTATCGCGCCTCTCTCGGTGCGTGCGTATTCCGCGAGGTATGCGTAGTCCAGCTCGGGCTCTTCCAGCTGCGTTTCACTCATTCAAGCCACCTTTCTATGAACGAGTATTGAGGACTTCAGGAACAGTCACGCAAACACTGCATCTCGGGTCACCTCGCGCATCCGCTCGAAGTGCTTGGCGAGCTACGCGTCGTCAGGATGCCCTGCCTGCCGTCGCCAGATAGTGTCGTGCCAGTTCGCCAGTTTGAGAGTACCGTACCGGGACAGTAGGCCTATCTCCCACGCTGTGAGCAGGGTAGCCTCTTGGCATGGAGCCTCCGCAGTTACTAGCGACACGGTGGCATGAGGATCTGTTTGCCGGGGACATGCACAGTGTTTGGGATCAGATGACACCGAATTTTCGCCGGGCGGTCGTGCGTCACTTGCTCGACTACGACAGGCTTCAAGGGCGCGACCCTGACGTGATAGTAGAAGAATTGGCTACAGGCGATCCGCACAGAGACGACGTGTCAGAAGTGATCGCTCTGGCGCGAGGGCCACTCGTGCGATCGTGCGGAATTGAGCCAGCACGTGTAGCACCAGGCGAGACTGTTCGATTCGAGGCACCGTTGTATGAGGTTGTCCGGCTGTACCGCGTTGATGATCTCGAACGTGACGAGCGCGGCATTCCAGTACTCAATGCGGATCAGACAGCAATGGCGCTAACTATCATTCTCGAATCGGATCCGGAAGGAACACGTAGTGTGGCAGGAGTCGGGGCCGTGCTCAATCCAGACGCGGAGACTTCTGTCTATTGGGAGCCCCCTCGGCTTGTATAGTCGCGCAATCCTTGCATGGTCATGCAACTCATCCCAAGCACTGCGTGACCGGAGCGCCCTGGGCTTGCCGGTACGAAAAATGTCCGAACCGGTCATGAATACCCCCGTCAACACCATCATTCTCAACAGTCCACAACCCTGCATCTACGGGGCGAAGCACGCGGCCCCATGCCAGCTTTGAGGACCATTTCGGACTGGGGGACGGAAGGTCGTGGGTTCAAATCCCGCTAGCCCGACCATCATCACGCCCCCTTACATCCCTACCATGGCCGGGATGTAAGGGGCCCTGCCGCGGCATTCGCACTATCCCACCTTGGACGTCAGTTCAGGCTCCTGAGGTGAATCCGCTGCCGCGCCTGACCTACTGGGGGCGCTGGGTGGCTCAACTCTGTCTGAGCTCCGCATACTGAGCAGCGACGCGACGACGGTGACCGCCAGGATTGCAGCAATCACTATCAACGAGGTGCCTGTGGGAATTTCCAGCACGGGAACACTCTCCCCGGAATTGATGAAAGCCAGATTGTTCTCATGCAAGGCGTGAAGAATCAGTTTGGTACCGATGAATCCTAGAACGGCGATGAGGCCATAGGAGAGGTAGGCCAGCCGGTCCAGAAGCCCGTTCAGCAGGAAGTACAGCTGCCGCAGGCCCAATAGGGAGAAGGCAGTCGCAGTGAAGACTATGTAGGGTTCGCTTGTGAGCCCGTAGATCGCGGGAACGGAGTCCAAAGCAAAGAGAACGTCAGTGCCGCCGATGACGACCATGACCAACACCATGGGGGTGAGCATGCGCCGGCCACGAATCACTGTGGTCAGTTTGTCGCCGTCGTAATCATCCGAGGTATTCAACACCCGGCGTGCGGTGCGCATGACAATGTTCTCAGCGTTGTCTGATCGCTTGTGTCCCCTGACCTCGTGGCGCAACATATTGGCGGCTGTGATCAGAAGTATGATCCCGAACGCGTAGAAAACGTCACTGAAGACATTCATGAGGCCGGCGCCGAGAAAGATCAACACCGTGCGTGCCATGAGAGCAAACGCGATGCCGAAAAGCAGGACCTTCTGCTGGTACTTCCGGGGGACGTTGAAACTGGAGATGATCACCAAGAACACGAAGAGGTTGTCGACCGACAGGGCTTTTTCGGTGAGGTATCCGGCGTAATACTCCACGGCGTGGTCGGAATCCCCCAAGATGACGAATACCAGCCCGAAGAGCAGCGCGATGCCCACATAGACCGCTGACCATACGGCAGATTCACGCAAGGTGGGTTCGTGGGCTTTGCGGACGTGTCCGAAGAAGTCAACGGCGAGCAGCGCCATGATGGACACGAGGGTGAGAGCCCACAGCAGGGGGGTGATCTCCATGAAGAGAACCTTTCGAGAGTGCGACAGGCGTCGTAGCGGTCGCAAGTCTCTCCGCCTGAGATTCAGATCTCAGACTGCTGGGCCCGGCGAAGCTCAGGGGCTTCGCGTGCTGACGAGCACAGCTCCGTGGGATACTCCCTTACACAGGTTATTGTACACCTGGGCACGCGCCCTCAAGGGGTCCCCTCATGACCTTTCCGCCGGGGACTACCAGGAGATTTCTCGGCGGGGCCGGACTTGAATCTCGGTCAGTTGGGTGTCATCCGATGCGGTGATCGCGGTGATGATGGCCCGCGCGACAGTCGCAGGCTGGATCAGCTCGGAACGGTCGACGTCGCCGGTGAATAAGGGCGTATCGGTGGGTCCCGGAAAAACCGAAGTCACCCGTACTCCGTGGTTCTCTTCATCTTTCCGGAGTCCATTGGCCAACGCCCGGAGGGCATGCTTGGTCGCCCCGTAGAGAGTATTGCGCGGCAGGGGAGTGACTCCTGCGCCAGAGTTCACGAACACCACAGTGCCTCGGTCTCGGCGCAGCTGCGGCAGGGCTTGGCGGACGAGTTCAGCTCCGGCCGTGACGTTGAGAGAGAATGCCGACGTCCAGTCCTCGTGTGTCGCTTCTTCGACAGTTCCGACTGGCACAATGCCTGCCGCATGGACCAGGGCGTCGACCCTTTCGGGGATCAGATCGGGGTAGGGGAAGCGGGTCAGATCTGCCGTAGCCGGTTCAACTCCCGGCGCTTCGGCTGCCAGGTCTTGCAGCCGCTGTTCGTTCCTGGCGACGGCGATCACGCGCCACCCGAGTTCCGCCAGCTGACGGGCGACCTCACGGCCGATGCCGCTGCTGGCTCCGGTGACCAGGGCCGTCCGACTCACAGCAGTCTCCATGTTCGCAGTCATAGTCTTCTGGGCGGCGAGAGAGATCCACCGCTTAGGCGATGATCCCCGCGATGTAGCCGACGAAGATCAGCAACAGGATGGCAACACCGATGCCTCCGACGATGATGAGGGGCTTGGAGCCCTTCGGTGACTTAGCCGGTGGGGCACCGTGGCTCTGGTCATCGCCGGTGCCGGCATCGGGAGGGGTGTCGCCGGGACGGACACTGTTGCCGGAGTCGAGGCCGGGGGACTCTTCGGGGCCCGGTCCGGGCTCGGGGTGACGTTCGCTCATAGGCACATCGTACTAGGTAGGACCGGGCTGATCAGCGGCTCAGCCGTTGGTGCCGTCGGGGGAGCGCCGTGCGGCCGAACCTGGCGTGATGGCTCGGCCCCGGCGTATGGTCTTTTTATGTGCGGCAGATACGTTCAAGCCCGTGCCGGAGCCGACCTCGCGGCGGAGCTCGGTGTGCACTTGGCCGAGGGTGTGGAGGTCCTGCCCTCCTGGAATGTCGCTCCCACCACCGATGTGCCGATCGTGGTGGAACGTCTCGAAGAAGACGAACTGCGCCGGGAGATTCACCTTGCACGGTGGGGACTGTTGCCTGGTTGGGCCAAAGATCCCAAGCAGTCGTACAAGACCTTCAACGCCCGCAGCGAGACCGCAGCTGAGAAACCAACGTTCCGTGCGGCTGTGCAGACTCGCAGGTGCGCGGTCCCCGCAGACGCCTATTACGAATGGTTCACTGAGGGAACCCGGAAGCGTCCCCATGTGGTCCGACCCAAGAACGGCCGGCCCATCACCTTTGCCGGACTGTACGAATGGTGGAAGGACCCCAGCGCTGACCACTGGGTCTTGTCCACCACCGTCCTCACCGGGCCCTCACCACAGCCCGGCCCCGGCGGGATTCTCGACGATCTGGCCGCACTGCATGACAGAATGCCGCTGCCGCTGGGCCCAAAGCACTTCAGTGACTGGTTGAGGCCCGACAAACTTGCCAAGGATGATGCCGCTCTACTGCTGCTTCAAGTGCGCGCTGAGGCTCTGGAGGTCGCGACCGGGTGGGAGATCTACGAAGTGGGGCGAGAGGTCGGAAACGTCCGGAACAACTCACCGGAGCTCCTCGCACCTTTAGCGCACCCTTGAGCTCCGCTCCGGCTGCGCCGCCCTAATCGAAGCTCGTAGAAGCAGCTGACTGCCCGACTGTGCCGATGACCTGTTCGGCGAGTTCACGCAGCTTCACATTCCGGTTGTTGGAGGCTTTCTTCAAGATTGCGACAGCCTCCTCCTGGGTGCACCTGTTCTGCCCCATGATGATGCCTACTGCGAGGTCAATGGTGGTTCGTGACTCCATGGCCAGCCGACGATCCTCAGCGGTCTCAGAATGCTCCGCAATCCGAAGCGCGATCGCCACTGTGGTGGAGGCTGTTTCCGCGAAGTCCAAGGCGATCTCGAAAGCCTCATCGGCAAAATCGCCCGGCTCATAGGAATAGAAGTTCATGGCCGCTCTGGCGGAGGCATTGATGGTCAGCGGCACCGCCAGCACGCTCAGCAAACCCTGCTGACGCAGTTCCTCCATATAGGGCGGCCAGCGTTTCTCATATCGGGCATCGGGAATCCTGATGATCTTTCCCGAACGTTGGGCCTCCAGACACGGGCCGTCACCAAAGCCGGTCTGGGTCTCTTCCATCTGTTGGGCTTCCGGAGACCCGCTGGCTACCACCAAGTTTCGCCGGGGACGCTCGAGAACAATCCCACACCGGACGCTGCGGCCGATAGACAGCCGCTGCTCAGCCATCCGCGCCAGGGAGTTCAACACCTGGACTATGTCGTGATCCTGCATCAGCAACTGACTCAGCTCAGTCGAGAAGTCACGCGTATCCTGGGCAGTTTCCACCTCAGCCTCCGTTCTCTCCTCCGTGCGTTGTGGAGAAAATTCTATGCTCTGGACTTTACGCTATGGCCCCGGTAGGTAGGCTTCGTCTGCCTCGAGGGCGTCTTCATTGCTCGGCGGTGGTCTGATAACGTGGATAATGCTCAAGCAGAGGGCTCTTGTCTCGGATTTTTCAAGGGTTGATGTATTCATGGAGCACTCATCACGGCTGGAGATCAGCCTCTCAGACATCAATGGTCCTCTGCGCCTGTCACTGTCTGGTGGACTCACACTGGAGAGTTCGAAGGCCCTCACCGCCGCTCTTGATCGGGGCATTCAGCCTGCCGCATCACCCGAGTTGGTCCTCGATCTTCAGGCCACTGAGGAGATCGAACCTGCTGGCTTGGCCGCATTGCAGCTGTATCTCACTCAGGTGCGGCAGCCGATGGGACTGCCGGAACCGGCGGTGGAGTTTCCTGCGCTGCCGTTGGAGGAAGAGACGGTGCTGCCATGAGGTATGTCAGTGATCTGATGTCACCGGTGACCAGCGTGGTCTCGGTCACCCACTCGTTGGCTGAGGCCGCGCAGTTGGTCAGCGGCGAGGACCAGGCCGTGTTGGTGCTGGGTCTGTCCAATCAGCCGCGGGGTCTGATTACCGAAGCCGATATCGCCCAGGTGGTGGCGCAGTTCCCCGAGACGTGGACGAAGAAGCGCTGCGCATGCATGATCCTCGAAGAGTTCGAATCAGTCCGACCCGATCACACGGTGGATGACGTGGTGGAGCTGTACCGGGCCGGAGGCGCCCGTCCCTTCGTGGTGCTCCAGGATGATGAGGCCATCGGTATCCTTTATCCCACCAGCGTCTTCGCCAACAGCTTGGAGGAGTCCTCCAGGGTGCCCGCGGAGCCTGACGCTCACCGCTGAGCCTGACGGATCGCCTCCACAGCGTGGTGTAGGTGCTGCTCAGGAAGATCAGCACCGAACGTGAACCGCACCGCGCTGTCAGCCTCCTCCGGGGACAGGCCCAGGGCGCTCAGCACAGGACTGGGCTCGGTCTCCCCAGAGGCGCAGGCGGACGTCGAGGAGCAGACCACTCCGCGCTGCTGAAGATCCAGCAGCAGAGACTCCCCGCTGCGCCCGGGGAATGTGAAGGAGGCATGCCCGGGCAGCCGCTGAGTGCGGTGGCCGGTCAGCCGCGCCGCTGGCACGTGGGACTCCACCGCAGCAATGAAATCATCACGACGACGTCGCCAGCTCTCCAGATCTGCTGCTGCGGCCCGCTCCAGTGCCACCGCCATCCCGACCGCGCCTGCGGCGTTCTCGGTGCCGGCCCGCCGGCCCCGCTGGTGACCGCCGCCGTGGATCAGTGGCTCGATAGGAGTCCGGCGATGCACGTAGAGCACTCCCACCCCCTTGGGCGTGCCGATCTTGTGGCCGGCCAGACTCAGTGCCTGTACCCCGAGTTCGGCCACCGGGAGCGGCATGGAGCCTGCGGCTTGGACCGCGTCGGTGTGCAACGGGACGCCGAAGTCTGCCGTGATGGCCGTCAGCGCGGTCAGGTCCTGGACGGTGCCCACCTCGCCATTGGCCAGCTGGACGCTGACCAGGGTGGTGTCTGGCCGCAGTAATCGTTGCAGCGACTCCGGAGAGACGAGGCCCTCGGAGTCCACCGGGATGCGCTCCACGGTGAATCCCATCCGGGTCAGCCATGCCGCTGATTCCACCACTGCCGGGTGTTCCACCGCGGAGATCAGCACATGGCGGCCCCGCGGTGCCGCCAGCGCGATCCCTTTGACCGCCGCGTTGTCTGACTCCGTCCCGCCGGAGGTGAAGACGACCTCAGCCGGCTGGGCGCCCAGATGCTCCGCCACCCTGCGGCGGGCATCAGTCAACCCCCGTTCGGCTTCCAGTCCGGGATCGTGCAGGCTGGCGGGGTTGGCGAAATGTGCGGTCATATATGGCCACATGGCCTCCAGCACCTCACGGCGCGGCGGCGCGGCGGCCGCCTCATCCAGGTAAATCACGGGCTGACCTCAAAGTCCAGTCCCAGGTCCAACGCCCGCGCGCTGTGGGTCAGGGCACCCACACTGATCACATCCACACCGGTGACTGCCATCGCTCCGACAGTCTCCAGGGAGACCCCGCCGGAGGCCTCCACCACGGCGCGGCCTGCGATCAGTTCTACCGCCTGCCTCATCTGATCCAGACCAAAGTTGTCCAGCAGGATAGTGTGGGCACCACCTTCCAGTGCTGGGAGCACCTGATCCATCCGGTCCACCTCCACCTCAATAAGTGCGGTATGCTGCAGCCGGGACTTTGCCTCCCGGACCGCCGCGGCCAAGCCAGTTCCTGCCGCAGCGACCGCGGCTAAGTGGTTGTCTTTGACCATCACCGCATCCGAGAGGCTGAAGCGGTGATTGTGCCCACCACCACAGCGCACCGCGTAGCGCTCCAGCGCTCGCAGCCCCGGGGTCGTCTTCCGGGTGTCGGTGATCCGCACCCCCGTACCGCGGACCGCCTCCACGAATGCCGCGGTGAGTGTGGCGATCCCGCTCATCCGCTGCACCAGGTTCAGTCCCACGCGCTCGCCGGTGAGGATGGCGCGGGCCGGTCCGGTGACCTCGGCCAGCAGATCCCCCGCCCCGAACCTGGAGCCCTCCGCACGGAGGAGCTTGACCGCGACGTCGCCGTCGAGGGTCTGCATGGCCCGGGCGAAGACCTCTCCGCCGGAGAGCACACCCGGCTCGCGCGCCCGCAGCTGTGCCTGTGCCTGCGCGTGCACTGGCACAAACGCTTCCGTGGTCAGGTCCCCGCACGGGACGTCCTCTGCCAGGGCCAGGTCAACGATCCGGTCCACCACAGCTGCGGGCACGGGGTTCGGCGGTGCTGGTCTCATTTGGGGGCGGCCGCCAGCATCCGGTCCAGGGCCAGCCGGGCCGGGGCTGCCACGTCCGGGCTGACGCTGATCCGGTTTGGTGACCGGCCTTCGACCAGCTCATCGAGCACCCAGGCCAGGTAGCCCGGATGGATCCGGTACATGGTGGAGCAGGGGCAGATCACCGGATCCAGGCAGAAAATGGTGCGGTCCGGGTATTCGGCGGCCAGCCGGTTCACCAGATTGATCTCCGTGCCGATGGCAATCACTTCGCCTGGTGCGCTGGCAGCCACGTACTTGCGGATAGCATCTGTGGAGCCGGCGGCGTCGGCGGCGTCCACCACCGGCATGGGGGACTCCGGATGCACAATGACCCGGCAGCCAGGGTAGTCAGCGCGTGCTTTGTCGATCTGGCTGACGGTGAACCGTTTGTGCACGGAGCAGAATCCGTGCCAGAGCAGAACCTTGGCCTGCTGGAGGTCCTCGGGGCTGTTCCCGCCCAGGGCGCGGCGCGGATTCCACATCGGCATCTGCTCCACCGGTATCCCCATGGCCTTGGCGGTGTTGCGCCCGAGGTGCTGGTCAGGGAAGAACAGCACCCGGTGGGCGCGCGCAAAGGCCCACTCCAGCACCGCAGTGGCATTGGAGGAGGTGCACACGATCCCCCCATGACGGCCGCAGAAGGCCTTCAGCGCTGCGGAGGAGTTCATGTAGGTCACCGGCAGGATCGGCAGTTTCCCATCCGGCCCTGGGGTGACGTTCTCCGGGTCCACACCGTAGACCTCGCAGATCTCCTCCCAGGCAGTCTGCACCGAGTCCTCATCAGCCATGTCAGCCATTGAGCAGCCGGCGGCGAGGTTCGGGAGGATCACCTGCTGCTCCGCTGCGGAGAGGATGTCGGCGGTCTCGGCCATGAAGTGCACGCCGCAGAAGACAATGTGCTCAGCCTCCGGCTTGGCCAGCGCCGCCTTGGCCAGCTGGTAGGAATCACCTAGGAAGTCGGCGTGCTGAACCACCTCGTCGCGCTGGTAGAAGTGGCCCAGAATCACCAGCCGCTCAGCCAGCGTCGCCTTAGCTGAGCGGATCCGTGCGTGCAGCTGCTCGGCCGGCATCTCCTGGTAGGCCCGCGGGAGCTGACCGGGGCGGGTGGTGGCATCCGGGATGGGGTCGGTTTCGGAGGAGCCGGGTCCGTAGCCGGGGAGTGCGTCGAACTCCCAGGGTCCGTCCGCCAGTTTCGGATTGCAGGATTTCGCGGGTGAGAGGCCGATCCGTTGCGGCACAGACACGGTCATGGGTTCTCCTCAATGGTGAGTGCGTAGCGGCTGCTCTGCGGTGCTGAGCGGTAGAGCTTCGGTGGGCGGTGGGCGGTGCCGGTCATCCGGCGGCCGGTGTCCTGCACCGTGCCCTGGGACAGGATCTGGCGCCGGAAGTTCGATGGGTCCAGCGCCCGGTTCAGAATCGCCTCGTAGACCCTGCGGAGGTCCGCTAAGGAGAACTCCTCTGGCAGGAAGGCGTGGGCGATGGGGGAGTAGGTGACCTTCGCCCGTAGTCGGTCCACCGCGTAGCGGACGATGAGGTCATGGTCGAATGCCAACGGTCCGGGGATCTCCTCCACCGGATGCCATTCCACGTTCTCGGCGTCGACCACCTGGAGATCCTCGTCCTGCCCGACCAGAGCCCAGTAGACGATGGAGACCACCCGTTCCGGCGCCTCCGGTGACCGATCCACATCACCGAAGGCGTAGAGCTGCTCCAGATGACGGGGCTGCACTTGGGTGGTGTGCTGCATGGTGTTGTTGGCCGCCTCGGCCAGGTCATGGGCGTTGTCCAGGGGCCCGCCGGGCAGCGCCCACCGGTTCTTGAACGGCTCCCGGATCCGGCGCACCAGCGGAAGCCACAGGGTGAGCTCTCCGGTCTCCGGGTCCGGACGCAGCGAAAAGATCACCGTGGAGACAGCAAGCACCAGGTGCTGCTCGGTTTCTGCGGACATCTCACCGTCTTCCAGGGATCGCAATCATTGGCTTGTGGTGTACGTGACACTATCTCCTGCTACTTGTGGTCAAGTCAACCTGAAGTGGGTGCGTGTGGCTTCCCTGTAGCCTGAGGGGCATGGGTCACATCTATCTCACCCGCCCGCTGGGCGACGTCGTCGAACAGTTCCGTCAGCAGCTGCCTGCGCAGCTGCGTGTGCACCACACCTCTGAGTTCCCGCCGGATCGCACGGAACTGTTGGAGGCAGTTCGCGGTGCCGGGGCCATCATCAGTTTGGTCACCGACCGGATTGATGCTGAGGTCCTCGACGCCGCCGGGGATCAGCTGAAGGTAGTGGCCAATGTGGCCGTCGGTTACGACAACATTGATCTGGACGCTGCCGCTGAGCGCAATGTGACCGTGACCAACACCCCCGGGGTCCTCGACGACGCCGTGGCGGATCTGACCCTGGCACTGCTGCTGGCCACCACCCGGCGGGTCGCCGAGGGTGACCGGTTCATCCGCACCGGGACCGAGTGGATCTGGAGTCCTGAAGGGTACGTGGGGCTCGACGTCTCTGCGGGGGCGACTCTGGGGATTGTAGGACTCGGCCGGATCGGTATGGCGGTGGCGAAACGGGCCCAGGCCTTCGGCATGAACATCGTTGCCACCGGCCGGCGGGCCCATGACGACGACGCCCGCAGCTTCGGGGTGCGTCCTGCCTCCTCGATGCACGAGTTGCTCAGGGTTGCCGACATTGTCAGCCTGCACTGTCCGCTGACTCCGGAGACCAAGCACCTGATCGGTGCCGAGCAGCTGGCGTCCATGAAACCCGGCAGCTACCTGATCAACACCGCCCGCGGACCCTTGGTGGACGAAGAGGCACTGGCCGATGCCCTGGACTCCGGACACCTCAGCGGCGCGGGCCTGGACGTGCACGAGTTTGAGCCGCAGACCAATTCCCGGTTGCGCACTATGGAGCAGGTGGTGATGCTGCCGCATATCGGCTCCGCCGGTGATGCCACCCGCAATGAGATGGCTGCCCTGGCCTTCCGCAATACGATCGCGGTGCTCAGCGGAGAGCAGCCCCTGACCCCGGTGGAGTGACTACGTCTTTCCCTGATACCGGGCGAGGGCGTCGTCGCGGAATTCTGCGAACCTGCCCTCGGTGATGGAGCTGCGGATATCGGCGACCAGCTTCACTGTGAAGTATTCATTATGGATAGTGCACAGGGTGGAGTAGAGCATCTCCTTGGCCTTGAACAGGTGGTGCAGATAGGCCTTGGTGTAGTGCTGGCACGTGTAGCATCCGCAGCCGTCCTGGATCGGTGAGAAGTCCTTCTTGTACTTCGCCTGGGGAATGTTGAAATACCCGTCCGGGGTGTAGACCCGGCCGTTTCGGGCCACCCGGGAGGGCTGGACGCAGTCGAAGGTGTCCGCACCGTTCTCCACGGCGGTGAAGAAGTCCTCCGGCTCTGAGATGCCCAGCAGGTGCCGGGGTTTGTTCTCCGGAAGTTCCTCGCTGACCCACCGCACAATGGTGCCCAGGTTCTCCTTCTCCAGGGCGCCACCGATGCCGAAACCGTCGAACTGCTGACCGTCGACCGTCATGCTCCCCAGGTCCCGGGCAGCCTTGCGGCGCAAGTCCTCGTACTGGGCGCCCTGGAGCACCCCAAAAAGTGCCTGATACGGCCGGTGGGAGCGCTCGGCGGTGAGATTCCGGTGCGCACGCAGGCACCGCTGGGCCCACAGCCGGGTGCGCTCCAGAGATTCTTCCTGGTAGTCGCGAGTGTTGAACAGGGTGGTCAGCTCGTCAAAGGCGAAGATGATGTCGGCGCCGATCTCATGCTGCAGCCGCATCGAGATCTCGGGCGAGAAGCGGTGCTCGGTGCCGTCAATGTGGGACTTGAAGGTCACGCCGTCATCGTCGACAAACGCCCGCCGCTCGTGCTCGGCGGCAATCGCCTCATCATTGGTGACCCGGCTGGAGTCCATCTGAATCACCTTCTTGAACCCCACGCCCAGGCTCATCACCTGGAACCCTCCGGAGTCGGTGAAGGTGGGTCCTGGCCAGTTCATGAAATTGCCCAGCCCCCCCGCGGCGTCGAGCACGTCGGTGCCGGGCTGGAGGTTCAGGTGATAGGCATTGGCCAGCACCGCCTGGGCGCCCAGCTCCGACATCTCTTCAGGCCGGACAGCCTTGACGGTGGCTTTGGTGGCCACCGGGATGAAGGCCGGTGTCTCGATGACCCCATGCGGGGTGGTGATGGCGCCGGTGCGGCCCAGCTGGCCCTCTACACGGTCGTGGACTTCGAACGCGAAGTCCCCCTGAGTATGGGCAGGGGGCAGGGGTGACGACACTGAGCCGGTTCCGGGGGCAAGCACCCGAAGATTCTACCGGTGTGTGCACATACACTGATCCGGTGCCACATTTTGACCCTGAGCGGTGGGCAGACCGCGGCTACGAGATCCTTCCCGGGGCGGTGCTGGCTTTTGTGGGCGCGGTGCTGGCTCACCGTGTCTTAGGGGAGTGGTTGCCGGTCTCCAGCCTGCTGATTGCCATTGCGATCGGCATCATGATCCGCACTCTTGGATGGGTGCCGGACTGGGGCGAGGTGGGACTGAAGTGGGCGGGAAAGTTTCCGCTGCGGTTGGGGATCGTGCTGCTGGGCCTGCAGCTTGCCCTGGGTGACATCTTCGACCTCGGCTGGGAAGTGCTGGTCATCGTGGTAGTGACGGTGAGTGTGACGTTCTTCGGCACGAGGCTGATTGGCCCTCTGTTCGGCGCGGATAGGACCACCTCCGCGCTGGTGGCCACCGGCACCGCGATCTGTGGTGCCTCCGCGGTGGCGGCGGGGTCCGCGGTGCTGGACCGTGGCGATGGGCGAGACCGTCAGGCTCGGCACATCGCAGGTCCCACAGCGACCGCCCTGGCGGTGGTGACGGTATGGGGGACTATCGCGATGGTCGTCCTGCCTGCGTTGGCTGCGGTGCTGGGCATGGGGCAGCGCAGTGCTGGCGTGTGGATCGGCGCGAGCGTCCACGAGGTGGGCCAGGTGGTCGCTGCCGGGGGCATCGTGGGAGCGACCGCGCTGACCGTGGCCACTGTGGTGAAGCTCGCGCGCGTGCTGTTGCTGGCCCCCGCCGTGGTGGCGCTGCGCCTGGGCGACGCCGGCGGTGGCAGCGCTACGGGGAAGCGCCCGCCGGTCATGCCGTGGTTCGTAGTGGGCTTCTTGGCTGCGGTGGCGGTGAATTCGGTGACTGAAGTTCCTGCTGAGACGGCGGCCTTCATCACCCAGGTGACCACCATGCTCATCACCTTCGCGATGGTCGGACTCGGTGCCGGAGTGGATTTGAAGCAGCTGCTGCGCACCGGTGCACCCGCGTTGCTGCTGGGCGGGGCGGGAAGTGTGCTCGCTGCGGGGACCGCTTTCGGCGGCGTCGTCGTCCTTTTGTGAGGGAGTGTTCGCAATCTATAGAGCCACAGGATGTGGCCGGGCGCCTGGGGTAGAGCAAGGCACTCGACTGCCCCATTCCGAATGATGACTAACGGAGTTCCGAGAAATAATCCTCGTCGATTGAGTAGACCAAGTAGCTTTCCGGGCTTGTCAAGTAGTTTGTGTACGGGGG
>NZ_VAWA01000016.1 GCF_005771565.1 Nesterenkonia sphaerica | reverse complement strand
CCTTGCGGCCTTCATTGGAGGGAAGAAGCGGTTCGATACGCGCCCACTGCTCATCAGTGAGCTGCTGATAGCGAGAAGTGGCCGAAGAAGGCATGACCCCAGACTGCCGCAGGAATCACCTCACATATAGGAGACATGCCCTAGTCTCAGCGTCGACCGCCAGTTGTCTGCTCCCCTCTGGATTTTCTCATCTCGCTCGCTAACGAGCCTTTGAGCTTCTCTGGCGTTCGGCGCCCTCCACCTATGGTCAACGACCAAGCCACGCAAGAACCCTTCTGACCGCACGCCTTCTTCTCTCGCCTGAGAGCGTGGAGGGAGAAGTGTGTCCGTGGGTCCCGATACTTGAGGAGCACTGCCATGTCCACAGATGTCCTGGCCGATCTGATTCACACCAATGACACCGACCAGGTCCGCACCTGGGTCCAGGAAAATCATGCTGTGCGGGTGACCGAGGAGATTGCCCGTCTAGACCCCTCCGAGCAAGCCATCGCGTTTCGGCTCATGGAGAAGGACAAAGCGCTCGAGGTGTTTGAGCGCCTAGACCCGGAACACCAAAGCACCCTCCTTGAGGGGCTCAAAGAAGAACGCGTGCGTGAGCTCGTTGCAGCGATGCCAGCTGACCGACGTGCCCGCCTTCTGGATGAAGTCCCGGCCAAGGTTGCCACACGGCTCATGGAGGGCCTGACGCGAGCGCAACGAGACACCACAGCAGAACTGTTGGGCTACGGACCGGAGACCGCTGGGCGCATGATGGTCCCGGCCGTGGTCACCGTCTCTCCTGACACGACGCGTGAGGAGGCCCTGCAGAAGCTGCAGGACCGACCGGGCCGTTCCGATGAATACTCGGTGCTGCCGGTCACCGACCAGCAGCGGCGGCTAGTGGGCCTCGTCTCATTGAGTGACATTGTGACGAGCCCACAGGCCACCCCCGTCCAAGAGGTGATGCTCACCGACACCTACAGTGTCACTGCTCATCAGAGCCGGGAAGTTGCTGCACGCCTCATCCAGGACGCAGACCTTCTCGGACTCCCCGTGGTGGACTCCGAAGACCGCGTCATCGGAATTATCACCGTCGACGACGCCATGGAAGCGTTGGAACAGGAAGTCACGGAGGACGCCTACCGTGCCGGTGGTGCTGAACCGCTCGGCCGGCCGTACCTGGCGGCCACGGTGTTCGGGCTGGCCCGAAGCCGAGCCGTTTGGCTGCTGGTGCTGGTGGTCGCAGCAGTGCTGACGGTCAATGTGCTGGAGTTCTTCGAGGACACGCTTGAGTCGATGGTTGTGCTGGCCCTGTTCATCCCGCTGCTGATCGACACCGGCGGTAACGCGGGCTCCCAAGCAGCCAGCGCCATGATCCGTGCACTCGCCGTGGGGGAAGTCCGGTTCCGAGACTTGCCAAGAATTCTGTGGCGGGAGGCCCGGGTGGGGTTGCTCCTCGGTGTGATGCTGGCAGCTGTCGGGTTCCCGATCGCCTCGATCTTCTATGGCACTGACATTGGGCTGATCATTTCTCTGACATTGCTGGCCGTCTGCTTCTGGGCCTCGAGTGTCGGTGGAATCCTGCCGCTGATCGCCACTCGGTTAAAGATCGACCCGGCGGTGTTTTCGGCGCCAGTGGTGACCACGCTGGTCGACGCCACCGGTCTGGTGATCTACTTCTTGATCGCTAATGCTGTGCTCGGTGACCAGCTCAGTACAGCCGCCTCAGCGCTGACTGTCTGGTAGGCCCCGGCTCTTCGGATCTGGGGGTTGGTCTGGCGCGCTTCGCTGGCGGGGGCCAAGACCCACATCGCGGCCTCCGGCACCTCCCGGGCGGCCCGCCGGAGGCCTCACGATGACCACCCAGGCACGGAGTACACTGCTATTGCCCTTTGTGAGGTGACCCGGCGGCCTGAAGACCTGTTCTGAAGGGACAAGTTGAACAATGGATGTCAACGTAGTGCTTGCGCTCTTCGCCGGGTTTGTTGTTCTGTTCTCACTGTTCTCCACTCTTTGGCAGCGTCTGTCTCTCCCGGCCCCCACACTGTGTTTAGCATTTGGAGTACTTCTGGGTCCGTTCGCGCTGGATGTCATGCGCCTCGAAGACTTCGGCCCGCCGCCCAGCACACTGCTGGAGCAAGCAGCGCGCATTACCCTGGCGTTGAGCCTGGCAGGGATCGCGCTTCGACTTCCCCACGGATACTGGCGGCGCAACATTCGTTGGATTGCCGTCATCATTGGGCTGGGCATGGCCGGCATGCTGCTGGTCGCGGCTGGAGTGCTCTGGGCAGGGCTGCAGGTGCCATTGTTCGCAGCCTTACTGTTGGCGGCAGTGCTGACGCCCACAGATCCGGTCGTCACCACTCCCATCGTCACCGGGCCTCTGGCTGAGAAGCGAATTCCTGAGAAAATCCGGCACAACCTCTCCGCGGAGAGCGGCATCAATGACGGCTTAGCACACTTTTTTGTGATGTTGGCGGTGTTGTTATTCACCGGCTCGGCCACGGCACCTCAAGAACTCGTCGCCGTCCTGACATGGGAGATCCTGGGCGGGGCGCTCTTCGGTCTGGGCACAGGGTTCCTCATGGGACATCTGTTCATCTACGTGAAGAACAGGGGGCTGATGGACCAATCGTCATATTTGGTGTTTGTGGTGCCGTTCAGTCTCCTGGTCTTGGGCGGAGCCGAACTGCTGAACACTGAAGGCCTGTTGACTGTTTTCCTCGCCGCGGCAGTCTTCGCCCAGGTGATTCCGGAGCGGGACGAAGCGGAAGAGGACAGGATCGACGACGCGGTCAATCAGCTGTTACTGCTTCCTGCCTTCATACTGTTGGGGCTGGCGCTGCCCATTGAGCAGTGGATTCAGCAGGGTTGGTTAGTAGCACTGATAATTGTCGCCGCGGTCGTCCTGCGCCGATTGGTCACATTGTGGACGCTGCGGCCGTTGCTCAAACCACTGCACAATCGAAGTGAAACGCTGTTCCTCAGTTGGTTCGGCCCCATCGGGATCTCCACTTTGTATTACGCGTTGGTGGCGCAGAAACACACCGGCCACCCTGAGATCTTCGTGTGGGCCACGTTGGCAATCACAGCTTCCGTCCTACTTCATGGAACGTCCACCGGCATCCTGAGCCGGTGGCTGCAGCTGCACGACATGCCGAGCGGGGCGACTAGCCGTCAGAGACACTGACTCAGGTGGGCGCAACCCGTCGCTTTGCGGCGCATGAAGCACATACCGACTGGCGGGTGTTTCTCATATCCCGAGGGCCTCCGGGAGCATGCTGGCCACCACCGGCACCACACCCAGCAGCACGAACGCCGGTAAGAAGCAGACGGCTAGCGGCAGCAACATTTTCACACTGAGTTTCTCCGCCTCCGTGGCGGCCGCGTTCCGCGCCTGAGACCTGACTTGCCCTGCCGCCGCCTGCAGCATCCGAGCACTGGGAGCCCCCGTGGCGTAGGCGAAACTCAGATGTTCGCAGTAGGTGTGCAGCTGCGGGTGCTCGTCCACCGCCTCCGCCGCCTGGGCCCAGGGCGCCCCCGCGATGAGCCGGCGATGCACCCCGGCCAAAGGCTGGGCATCCGGGACCACAGCAGCCAAGCGATCTAGCGCCGCCTCGATTCCGACCCCTGCTGAGAGCAGCCCGGCAGTCAGGTCAAGCAGAAGATCGCATTCAGCAGTCTGCACCGGCTCTGCGCGACGGCGAGCCCGGAGGCCGAAACGGGTGCGCCACCTCCCTGCTGCACTGTGTCTTGTCACCGGCGGCAGGGCGATCAGGACGGCAGCCACCGTGGCGAGGGCGGCAAGCACTACCACCGGGTCAGGCATAGCGCCTCACTCGTTGGATCATGTGACGGCTCCAGAACCGACCACATCCCAAGAGCAGCAGCCCCGCCCCTAGGAGAACGAGACCGAACCAGCTGCCGAGCAGCATCGCCAACGGATCTGCACCCACCATGTGGCCCAGTGCCAGCCCGCCCACTGGGAGCAGCGTCAGGATCAGCTGAGTCAGTGTGGGACCGGCAATCGCAGTCTCCACCGCTGCCGCGAGCTCTGCCGCCTCGTCCACAGACTCGGCGAGCTGTTCGACCAGTTCGGATAGCGGTGCCCCGGTCTGCTCCGAGAGGGCAGTGACCGCCAGCAGCCGGCGGAGCAGCCGGTTCAGCTCGGGGTCGGACCCGGCGTCGGTGGCCAAGTACCGGCGCAGCCCGTCAGCGGTGCCCGTGCCCGCGGCCTCTGAGCCCGCGATCTGGGCGGTGACGTGGCGCAGCGGGTGGTCGGGCTCTCGGGTGCGCCACAGGTCGTGCAGCTGAGACCAGGCCTGCGCTTCACTGCGGCCGGAGACGAGCAGCGCTGCGAAGTGCCGCAGCAATTGGGCTACCTCCTGCCGCACGCGGGCAGGTCGGGGGCTCAACCGTCCCCGCAGCTGCTGAACCGCGATCCACAGGCGCTGGCCTCGCTGCGGGGTGGCTGTGGCCGCACGGGCAGGCGTGGGGGCGGCCACGAGAACCATGGCGGCTGCACACCCTGCGGCGGTGAGCACCAGCAGCGCCGTCACTGGGAAAGGTCCTGCCACGCCGGACCTCGTACCACGTCGCCTCCACAGGTCCTCAACGCCGGTACCAGCGTGAGCCGGCCGTCCTGGTAGCCCAGTGCGGAGAGCGCCACCGGCATTCGGCGCCCGCCGCGGCGCTCCACGTGGACCACCGCGTCCAGGGCCGCAGCCGCCTGCACCGCAACTGTCTCCGGCGCCAGACCTGCCAGCGCACCCATGGCGATGAGCCGGGCGGGCACCGCTTGCGGCGAATTGGCGTGGACAGTACCTCCGGCTCCGGCATGACCGGTGTTCATGGCGGTCAGGAAGTCCCGCAGCTCAGCACCGCGGCACTCGCCGACGATGAGCCGATCAGGCCGCATGCGCAGGGTCTCACGGACAAGCTGACCCATGTCGACCCGCCCAGCCCCCTCGACGTTGCCCTCCCGGCTCTGCAGATGCAGCACGTGGGGGTGCTGAGGTGTCAGTTCAGTGGTGTCTTCGACGACCACAAGGCGCTCCCCGCGGGAAACCTCACCGAGCATGGCCGCCAATAACGAGGTCTTCCCGGAGCCTGTGGCACCCGAGACCAGGTAATTGCGTCTGCGGGTCACGAGTGATTGAAGCGCCGCCACCCACTGTGCAGCGCCAGTCCAGTGCCGCGCCAGCTCACCCAATCCCGCGGTGGAGCGGCGGGCCACCCGCACCGAGATCATTGTTCCCTCCACAGCGATAGGGGGTATCACCGCATGGATCCGGCAGTTGCCGATTCTTCCGTCCGCGCAGGGGTGTCCTTCGTCGAGCCGTCCGCCGGCGACCGAAACCAGCCTGCGGGCCAACGCGCGGGCATGATCCTCCGATCCGACCCGCGCCCCGGTCTCGACCAGCCCCTCCTCGCCGTCAGTCCAGATCCTGCCCTGTCCGTCCAGGACCACATCTGTGACTCCGGGCAGGTCCACAAACTGCTGCAGGGGCCCCAGCCCCACCAACTGATTCCGCAAGGTTCTCACCAATTGGGCTGTGGTGCCGGTGCCCAGGGCTAAGCCTTCGGCCCGGACGGCTTCAGCGATCCGTTCGGCTGTCACCGGACCGGCCGAGGTGGTGAGTCGCTCCCGCACAGCGGCAATCTGCTCCCCACGCATCCGGTGCACCCACTGCGTGCAGGAGCCCGCCCAACAGCTCGGCTCCACGGCGGCTGTGCAGCAGCTCGTAGGCCTGGGTCAGCTCATCGTCACGGGCCAGCCACTTCTGCCGCGGCAGATCAGCAACCACCCGCGTATTCAGTGCGGCGGAGACATCCGCGGCACTCCACCCTGGTGCGGCAGGCCCATTGACCGCCAGACCGAGGCGCCGCTGCGGAACCGTGCTGATCAGCTCCCGGGCAGCGTCCACTCCCCTGCGGCTTGCCCTCACCACCACCAACAGGTCCTGCGCCAGCTCACCGAGACTCTCCAGCGCCGCGGTGCGCTGGCCGCTGTCAATCACCACGGCGTCGTAGCCCCGCCGGGACGCGACCGCCGCAGCGCGGACCGTGGCGTGGCTGGGCGCAGCGGCACCTGCGGTGAGGAACCCGATGCCTTCCCAGACAGGCACGGCTTCCCGCAACTGGGTCACCGAGAGTTCCCCCTCCACCGCTTCCAACTGCTGCCAGTCGAGGTCCCCGCCGCTGAGCTCACCGGAGGAGCGAGCCCCGCGCACGAGATCGGCCGGACCGCTGCCGGGGCCGCCGACGGCATCCAGCAGCAGCGGACGCATACCGCGGGCCGCCAATTCGGCCGCGCAGAGATAGGCAAACGTGGTGACCCCGATGCCTCCCGTGGCACCTGCCACCACAAGCACCCACCCCTGGGAGCGGTGGAGCACTTCACCTGCAAGGTGCTCAGTGAGCCACTTTTCCCCCGTGGGCAGCGGGACCGGCAGCAGACCAGGCCGCTGTGCTGCCGCCTGCCAGACAGCTTCGGCGTCATGGCCGACCACCAGACACGGCTCCACCTGCGCCGCCATGACCGGCAGGCATGTGGGGGCACACAGTACGGCCACCGCAGCACCAGCGGTGGGGCGGTCCACCTGGTCCCAGTGCCGGAAGACTGCCAGACGGGCTCCGACCACTGCCGCGATCAGCGCGACCTCATCGCGGAGCCGTTGGTCCTGCGCCACCAGGACCAGAACCGGCTCTGCATGGGAGGCCCCGGCCGCCTGGCCCGAGGACCGCCTCGACCGCGAAGCGGCACCTTTGGTCCGTGTCATGGGAACAAGCCTGCCCGCAGCAGTGTCCCAGCCGTGTGCTGCCCGTTCCGGGGTGTGCGGTCTCAGGCGCGCCGGTGACTGCGGGCGAACCCCTGGGGAGAACCGCGGTTCAGTTCGGCGGGCGGCGTCGGAACTGCCGGGGGTCAATCTCCCGGCCCCGGTCCCACTCCCCGGCCCACCCCAGTTGGGTGAGCATGCGGTCCAGCAGGGTGCCGGTGAACCCCCACACGAAAGCGCCGGAGTCACCATATTCGTGGGTCAGCGAGCCGGCCTCAGCATGCGGCTGGGCGTTGATCGACGACTGTCCCGCCCCGCCCTGGACCCCGTACAGGAAGGCTGGGGAGGGCAGCCGCGGCCCCCGGTGCACCACCACTGCGGTGTACCTGTGCGCCGGCTCCACCAGGTCCGCCACCCGGGTTCTCAGCACGCGGGAGACCTCCCCTGTCTGCGGGGCTAGTGGGCCCGGATCCTCCGCCACGGCGATCACCGGGGTGACATGGAACCCGCTGGTCAGAATCGGCGCCACCGGCAGCGTGCCCAGCACCTTCGCCCGCGCGGGGTCCAATCCGGTCTCCTCCCGGGCCTCCCGCAGCGCCGTCTCAGGAAGGTCGGCGTCGCTCTGCTCTGCTCCCCCACCTGGGAATGCGATCTGCCCGGGGTGCTTGGCCAACTCCGGGCTACGCTCGGTCAGCAGCAGCTGCGGCCCGCCCTCACCCACCCAGAACAGGGCCAACACAGCGGCTTCCCGGGAGGGTTCAGTCACCGGCATATGACGGTGCACCTCAGCGGCAGGCACCCCCCACCACCACACCCCCGAGCTCGCGTCTGCAGGGTTGTGCGCAGCGAACTGCTCTCCGTGCCCCACCAGCTGGGTCAGTGACTCGGTGAGCTCCGCCTGGGTCTGCGGCAGCGGGGCGGGCGTCTGAGCGGCCCTTTCGGCACCTGGGGTGGCTGCGGCGTCGTCGTGGTGGAATCTCTCAGGCACTGAGCGGGTACCCTTCTGCGCGCAGCTGGCGGCGAGTGGACCCGCTCATCAGCTTCTGGTGCAGCTCTTCCCGCCCGGGGGCGAGCTCATATTTCAGCAGTTGGCGGGCTGCCTCCGGGTCAGTCTCGCCCGCACCGTAGCTGGGGCACAGATGCGCCACGGGGCACGCCCCACAGGCCGGACGGCGTGCGTGGCAGACCCTGCGGCCGTGATAGATCAGCCGGTGGCTCAGGTCCGTCCAATCCTTGGGCTCGAACAGTTCGGCCACCGCATGCTCGACTTTGACCGGATCGGTGTGCTCGGTCATGCCCAGTCGCCGCGCCAGCCGCCCAAAGTGCGTGTCGACCGTCAGCCCGGGTTTGCCAAATGCATTGCCCAGCACCACAAATGCAGTCTTGCGGCCCACACCGGGCAGTGCCACCAGCCCCTCCAGGCTGCCCGGGACTTCCCCGTCGTGATCGTCCACCAGGGCCTGGGCCAGGCCCAGCAGAGCACGCGTCTTGGCCTGGTAGAACCCGGTAGGACGGATCAGCTCAGCCAGCTCAGACTCCTCAGCAGCGGCCATCGCGGCGGGGTCGGGGTAGCGGGAGAACAGCTCCGGGGTGATGGAATTGACCCGGACATCGGTGGTCTGCGCGGAGAGCACCGTGGCCACCAGCAGCTCGAACGGGTTACTGAAGTCCAGCTCGGCGACCGCGTAGGGATAGGTCTCGCCCAGGATGCGGTTGACCTTGCGCACCCGGCGCTTCTTCCCGATCAGTGTCTTGTCCATCACACCCATACTATGCGGCCCCGGGAGCGGAACGGGCATGCGCCGGACGCTTACCGGTTGCCGCTCATGGACGCATATCAACCGCTCACCTGTGATGCTGAGCACTCGGCCATATCACTCTCGCTTCCAGGGGCAGGACCGCGCTATTGTGAGGCGAGACACAGCCGTGAAGCTCAAGGAGGTACGTTCATGACCACCACGCCTGACACTGAAAGCGTTCAGACTTTCCCGCCCAGTGATGCGTTCGCCCGCGACGCCGTGGCCACCGCAGAGAAGTACGAGGCCGCGAAGGCCGACCGGCTCGGCTACTGGGCTGACCAGGCGCGCAGCACGCTCAGCTGGGACACCGACTTCACTGAGACCCTCGACTGGTCTGAGGCTCCGTTCGCCAAATGGTTTGTGGGCGGGAAGCTCAACGCGGCTTACAACTGCGTGGATCGGCATGTGGACGCCGGAAACGGCAGCCGGGTGGCACTGTACTTCGAAGGCGAACCCGGAGACACCCGGGAGATCACGTACGCAGACCTCAAGGAGGAGGTGGCCCGGGCCGCCAATGCCTTCGAATCCCTGGGCGTGACCAAGGGCGACCGTGTGGCCATCTACATGCCGATGATCCCGGAGACCATCGTCACCATGCTCGCCTGCGCCCGCATCGGGGCCATCCACTCTGTGGTCTTCGGCGGATTCAGCGCTGACGCTCTGCGCTCCCGGGTCGACGACGCGGAGGCGAAGCTGGTCGTCACCGCGGACGGATCCTACCGCCGCGGCAAACCCTCTCCGCTGAAGCCCAATGTGGATTCTGCCCTGGCCCGGACCGGGCACACGGTCGAGAACGTCGTCGTCGTGCAGCGCAACGGCGAGGATGTGGAGTTCGAGTCCGGGCGCGACATCTGGTGGCATGAGCTGGTGCCGAAACAGTCCGCTGAGCACGCCTATGTGCCCCACGACTCGGAGCACCCCCTGTTCATCCTCTACACCTCAGGCACCACGGGTAAGCCGAAGGGGATCCTGCACACCACCGGCGGCTACCTGACCCAGAATGCGGTCACCCACCGGGACAGCTTCGACCTCAAGCCCGACCAGGACGTGTACTGGTGCTCTGCCGACGTCGGGTGGGTGACCGGCCACAGCTACATCGTCTATGGGCCGATGGCCAACGGCACCAGCCAGGTCATCTACGAAGGGACCCCCGACACCCCGCATAAGGGCCGGCTGTGGGAGATTGTGCAGAAGTACGGGGTGACCCAGTTCTACACGGCACCCACGATGATCCGCACCTGCATGAAATGGGGCCGGGAGATTCCCGATGAGTACGACCTCAGCTCGCTGCGGGTCCTGGGCACTGTGGGCGAGGCGATCAACCCCGAAGCGTGGATGTGGTTCCGCGAGGTCATCGGCGCCAACAACGGGCCGGGCAAGCCGCCCAAGGAGCACCCGGCTCCGATCGTGGACACCTGGTGGCAGACCGAGACCGGGGCCCATATGATTGCCCCGCTGCCCGGAGTCACCCACACCAAACCGGGCTCGGCCCAGACCCCGGTGCCGGGAGTGGAAGTGGGGATCGTCAACGAGGAGGGCAAGGCCCTCGGCAAGGGCGAGGCCGGATTGCTGGTGCTGAAGGAGCCGTGGCCGGCGATGCTGCGCGGCATCTACAAAGACCCGGAGCGGTACAAGGAGACCTACTGGTCCCGGTTCGGTGATGTGTACTTCGCCGGCGACGGCGCCCGCTACGACGACGATGGGGACATCTGGCTCATGGGCCGGGTCGATGACGTGATGAACGTGTCCGGACATCGGATGTCCACCACTGAGATCGAGTCCGCCCTGGTCGCTCACGAGGCAGTGGCGGAGGCTGCGGTGGTGGGCGCCAAGGACGCCACCACCGGCGAGGCAGTGGTCGCATTCGTGATCCTCACCGGCTCGGCAGCTGAAGCGATCTCCGATGTGGAGGCGCTGGAGCAGCAGCTGCGCCAGCACGTGGGTCAGGAGATCGGCCCGATCGCCAAACCGCGCAATGTGCTGGTGGTCCCGGAGCTGCCGAAGACCCGCTCCGGCAAGATCATGCGCCGGCTGCTGAAGAACGTCGCCAACGGCGATGACGTCGGCGACGCTTCCACACTGGCTGATCCTTCAGTGATGGAGAAGATTGCCGAGGACATGCGCGCCAAGCACTCCAGCTGAGCCTGACCACACGGCGGGGCGCACGGGGACATCAGTTCTTCGTGCGCCCCGCCGTGTGTCGAGTAGTCTGAGCGGGAAACGCACCGGGGTCCCGGTGCCGCGGATCTGGGAAGCGAGCGAATTCATGACGGGGCGACTGCTCATTTTGCACGGGCCGAACCTGAACCTGCTGGGTACCCGGGAGCCGAACATTTACGGCTCCGCCACACTGGAGGACGCCAACGACGTCTGCCGCGCCGCCGCGGACGCTGCCGGCTTCGCTGTGGACATTGTGCAGTCCAATCACGAAGGCGCGCTGGTGGACGCGATCCAGGCCGCCCAAGGCACCGCCGAAGGGATTGTGATCAATCCGGCCGCCTACACCCACACCTCCGTGGCGATCGCCGACGCCCTGGGGGCGGTGGGCCTGCCGGTGGTGGAGGTGCACTTGTCGAACGTGCATGCCCGGGAAGCGTTCCGCAGCCACTCCTACGTCTCACCGCGGGCGGCTGCCGTGATCGCCGGGGCTGGAATTCAGGGGTACCGCTTCGCTGTGGAGCACCTCGCGGCTCTGCTGCGCGGGTAAGGCTTCGCGCCGCTGGCCGGGCGTTGGCGTGCGCGCGGGGATAGTGCCGCGGCATGCGCTGCGGATGACCCCGCCTTGTCGGTATGACCCCACCTTGTCCGGAGGACCCCACGCTATAGCGCCGTGTCATCCCGAAAGCGGGGGGTATTGCTGCGCTGGGGCAGGCGTGGGCCGACGCTGGGAACCCGGGGGCTAACGTGGTGGCCTATGAGGGGCTGACGTGGTGGTCTATGACCGGTCGACGCACTGACCGGTGGACACCGTTTCCGTGAACGCCTCTGGGTCAGTGAGGACCTCCCCGGCGGCGTCGGCGGTGACCGCGAAGCCCACCGAGTCGCCCTCCAGCGCGCGAGCGAACACGATTCCGGCCACCGTGCCGTCCTGGTTCACCAGCGGACCTCCGGAGTTGCCCCGCCGTACATCGGCGTTGAGCTGGTAGATCTCCATCTCCGTGGGTGAGGCGCCGTAGATGTTGTTCACCTGGGAGACCTCCCGGGCCTGCACCACCGCCGGTCCAGCCGTGAACGGCCCGCCGGAGGGGTAGCCCATCACAAAGCCGTGCGCGTTGGGGGCCATCGCCTCCCCGACTTCAGCCGGCGGCGCCTCCAGGGTATCGACCGCCAGCAGTGCCAAATCCTTGCCGGGGTCGAAGTGGACCACCCGCGCGGTGGCGATCTGCCCGTCGGGCATCTCCACCGAAGGCTCGCTGACGCCTCCTACCACGTGCGCATTGGTCACCACCCGGTGCGGGGAGATGGCCACCCCGGAGCCGAATTGGGACTGCCCGCACTGCTGGGCCACGCCGGTGATGCGCGCGACCGACTGCACTGTCGCGGATGCCGCCTCGGTCAGTTCCCCGTTCTCCGGGGGATCCTCTGCCATCGGCACCAGAAGCTGGGCAAGCTCTGGGATGTCCGAGGCCTTCACGGTGGAGCGCAGATCCGCGAAGAGTGACTCCACCTGATCGGGCATGGCAGCGTTGATGCCCTGCAATACAGCAGACTGTTTCATCTGGTGATTGACCTGAGGGAAACCCATGGCATGCACCGAGATGCTCAGCGCGGAGATCACCACGAACGCCACCGCAAAGTTGACCACTGCGCCCACCAGCGCGGAGACGGTCCGCAGCGTCGGGGAGCGGAACAACCGTTGCACCTCTGCTCCGGCAGCGGTGCCCAGGGCGTGCCCGGCGACTATCAGCACCAGCACACTGCCGATCACTGCCACCTCCCTCCACGGGGAGTCCGGGACCCAAGAGGCCACCAGCGGAATGGCGAAAAATGCGGCGGTCGCCCCGATCAGGAAGCCTGCGGCGCCACCGACAGTGGCCCAGACTCCGCGAGCGAAGCCTGCGAGCACAAAAAGAAGCACCACAAACACCAGGATGATGTCCAGTAAAGTCACGATCACTTAGGTTAGCCTGACAGCACTACAACCTGGTAACTTCTAATCAAACCAAATCATCAATCCCACCCCCCACGAACGGAACGGTTATGGATCTCGAAGTGCTGCGCCGCGCGCCACTGTTCGCCACGTTAGACGATGACGTCTTCGTAGCACTGAGCAACAAGCTTGTGGAAGTGGAGCTCTCCCGCGGAGCGTCGGTCTTCCACGAGGGGGATCAGGGGGATCAGCTCTACTTCATCGTCTCCGGCAAGATTAAGCTCGGCCGTTCCACCAGCGACGGCCGGGAGAACCTGCTGGCAGTGCTCGGCCCCGGAGAGATCTTCGGCGAGATGGCCCTGTTCAACCCGGCACCCCGCACCGCCACGGCCACCGCGGTGTCCGAGACCCGGCTGGCCGGTCTGAAGCACCAGGACCTCCGCGAGCTGGTCATCGACAACCCGGAGATTTCCGTGCAGCTGCTGCAGGCGCTGGCCCAGCGGCTGACCCGCACCAACGAGTCCCTGGCGGACCTGGTGTTCTCCGATGTGCCCGGCCGTGTGGCCAAAGCGCTGCTGGATCTGGCCGACCGCTTCGGCCGGCCCGCACCGGACGGCATCCTGGTGGCCCATGAACTCACCCAGGAAGAGCTCGCTCAGCTGGTGGGCGCCTCCCGCGAGACGGTCAACAAGGCGCTTGCGGAGTTCGTGCAGCGGGGCTGGATGCGGCTCGAAGCTCGTGCAGTGGTCATCCTCGACATCCAGCGCATCCGCCAGCGCTCGCGCTAGAGCGCACCTGCGGGCCCACCACCGGGTCTGAGCTCATTCTCTTCCGGTGGTGCGCTGCTGGCCTGCGGCCGGACTAGACCGGTTGCGCCCAGGTGGCGTTGGCGTACTTCCTGCGGTACCGCACCGCCCGCACCGCCAGCCAGGCACGGCGCAGCACTGAAGTGTCCCCGCTGTAGTACAGCGGGTTGCGGACCTTCTTCTGCCGAATCATACGGGCGACGTCGTCGCGCACCCCGGGCGCGGTGACGTACTTGCGCAGAATGTACTGCGGCACCACGGTGAACAGCACCTCCTCGTCCACGAAGGCGCACTCCCCCGGTTCACGGCGCTTGTCATGAATCAGGTCCTCCACCAGGTAGCCGGCCAGGTTGTGTCCCTGCGCCGTGGCGTACCAGCTGGAACGGCCCTGCCGCACATTGACCTCCAGGACTTTGAACGCGTCGTCGCGGGGGTCGTACTTGATGTCAAAGTTGGCCAGCCCGGTGTACCCGATGGCCTCCAGGAAGTCCTTCAGCTGTGTCATCACGTCCCGGTTGAACCGGGAGATGATCGCGGTGTAGTTCCCGATGGCCGAGGCCTCATGCTCCTGGAGCAGCACCTGCCCGAAATTCACAAACTCCGCCCGGCCGGCAGTGTTGAGATACAGCACTGAATCCCAGATGAAGGTGTCGTCCCCGGGAATGAAATCTTGGATGATCAGGGTCCCCCGGTACCCGGAGTCACTGATCCGGGCGACGACGTCGCCCACCTCCTGTGCGGAATTCAGCCGGTAGACCTTCTCCTGGCCCGGAAACTTATTGCGGTAGTACTCCACACTGTTACCGGGTTTGAGGATCACCGGGTAGCGGGTGATGCCCTGGGTGAGCTGATCGACGGTCTCACCTATCTGGTGGATGTGGGTCTCCGGGATCTGCAGACCGTGCTGCTGGGCCAAGGGGTAGAACGCGTCCTTGACGTGCAGGGCGTTGAGCAGCTCTTCAGTGGGGTAGTTGAACCGGTAGAGGTCCTCCAGCTGCGCCGAGTTCTCAATGATCAGCCGCACATAGTGATCACTGGTACCCACCAGAAGCAGTGCAGGCTCCGGCTGACCGGGACTCTCGGCTGCAGGATGGGACCGGCGCAGCTTCTCGGCGTAGTCGCGCAGCGCCGGAACGAATACCTCCGGGTTGTCGAGATCGTCCACGAAGGTGGTGCTGGCGATGATCGTGGAGTAGTGCGTGAAGCCCAGCTGGATCTTGCCGATCACATGCGGCTTGATGCCATAGGCCTCATGGAAGGAGGCGGCCATGTGATAGGCGTTGAGGTCAGTCCCGATAATCACCGGGAGGAAGTTGTGCTCAGCCAAGGTGCGCGATCAGGTCCACTTCGACCGGTGTGTTCAGCGGCAGCACCGGCACCCCCACGGCGCTGCGGGCGTGGATTCCAGCATCGCCGAAGGCCTCGCCGAGGATCTCGGAGGCGCCGTTGATCACCTGAGGCTGGCCGGTGAAGTCCGGTGCGGAGGCGACGAACCCGCCGACCTTGGCGATCCGGGTCACCCTGTCCAGGTCAGCGACAGACTTCAGCGCCGCAATGAGGTTCAGTCCGCACTGCTTGGCGAGTTCATAGGCCTGCTCGGGGGTGACGTCTGCGCCGACCTTGCCGACTGCGGGCAGTTCACCACTGACCAGCGGCAGCTGACCCGAGACGTAGACGACGTTGTCGACCACCACGGCGGGCTGGTAGGCCGCCACCGGAGGGACTACCTCCGGCACGGTCAGGCCAAGTGCGGAGAGACGCTGTTCAACTGCAGACACGGTCACCCTCCGCCCTACTGCTGAGGACGCTTCAGGTATGCCACCGGGGCGTTGCCGTCGGGGCCGGGGAGCACGGTGACCAGCTCCCAGCCGTCGTCTCCCCACTGGTCCAGAATGCCCTTGGTGTTGTGAATGATGAGCGGAATGGTGGCGTACTCCCACTTTGTCTGTTCAGCCATAGCCTCAGCCTAACTCAGACCGTCCCGCCACGTGGAGGCGGAGTACTTCTTTCCCTGACGGAGGTGCCGTCCCGCCAGGTAGGCCAGGCGTTTCGGCGAACGGTCGGCCCGGTACCACAGCGGATTGGTGGCTTTGCCCTGCTTGATCAGGCGCTTGACCTCGCCGCGGACCTCCGGGTTGGTCACGTACTTGCGCAGAATGTAGCGCGGCGCCACATGGAACAGCGCATCTCCCTGGGCCAGGGTGAGCTCCTTGCGCCGGCCGTAGATCAGATCATCGACCAAGTACGTCATCACGGGGTGACCCAGCAGCGCCGTGTAGTAGCTGGACCGGCCCGGACGAGCGTTGATCTCCATCACCTTGTACTTCCCGTCCCGGGGGTCGTACTTGATGTCCACATTGGCCACCCCGGTGTACCCGACTGCTTCGAGGAAGTCCTTGTAGGTGCGCATCAGTGACTCGTCATAACGGGACACGATGGCGGTGTAGGAACCCACCAGGTGGGATTCGTGCTCCTGGAGTGCCACCCGGCCCAGCGTCACCAGTTCGCACTCGCCCTCAGTGTTGACGTAGAGCACCGAGTCCCAGATGTTGGTGTCGTCGCCGGGGACGAACTCTTGGATGATCAGTGCTCCCCGATAGTCGGATGCCTCCACGGCGGAGACCACGGCGGCCACTTCAGCGGCAGTGTTCAGCCGGTACACCTTCTGGTGTCCGGCGATCTTGTACTGATTCATCCACCATTCGTTGGGGTTGGCGGGTTTGATGATGACGGGGAAGCGGTCGACTTCCAGTTCGAACGGTTCGCCGACCCGGTGCACCTGCGTCTCCGGGATGTCCACCCCGTGCTCGGCGGCCAGCTCGTAGAAGAGCTCCTTGTGCATGAACTTCTTCCGCACCGGTTCAGCGGGGGTGTTGAACCGGTAATGCCCGGCGAGCGCTTCCTGGTGCCGGGTGACCAGCTCCACGTAAATATCAGTGCTGGGCACCAGCAGCAGCGGCACTTGGTAGAGGGCGCTGAGCTCTTTCGCCCGCTCGGTGAGGATGCGGAGGAAGGCGGCGTCGTCGGCGATGTCCTGATGAAGCTCCACGTCCAGAATGCTGCTGTCCCAGGTGAACCCCAGCTTGATCTTGCCGATCATCAGAGGCTTGACCCCGTAGGTCTCGTGGAAGCTCCGGGCGTGGGTGTACCCGTGGATATTGGTCCCGAGGATGACAGGCAGGAAGCCTGCCGATTGGGCGGCGCGCACAGCTTGTGAAGTCACCGCCTCATGCTAGCCGACACCGCCGGCGTTCAGGTGGGGCTTGAGCCTGGAACCCGCGCGGTTTGACGGGCTCGATATCATATAGCTCATGGCTTCCCGCAAATCCCCCCTTTTTGACACGGCTACCACCGTGGGCAAAATTATGTCTTTCCTGGGTGTGAGCGCCCTCTGCGGCCTGCTTGCCGCTGGCCTGGTGTTCCCCCTGGCAGCCACCGGCGGGGCTGCCGCCTCGGCGGGAGGCGACATCCTTCATGAGGTGCCGGCCGAGCTGCAGGAGGAGCCGCTGTCGACTCCTTCGCATATGTACGCCAGTGATGGTGAGACCCGTATTGCGACGTTCTACGCGGAGAACCGCGTGCCGGTGGACCTCGAGGATGTTTCCCAGGAGATGCGGGATGCGCTGATCGCCATTGAGGATGAGCGGTTCTACGAGCACGGCGGCGTCGACGCCCAAGGTGTGGCGCGCGCGGCTGTGCACAACATGACAGCCTCCACTCAGCAGGGTGCCTCCACGCTGACCATGCAGTACGTCAACAACGTGCTGAACAACGCTGCCGTGGTCTCCGGGGAGGGCAACTTCCTGGCCGCCGGCATTCAGGAGAAGACCTACGCCGACAAGCTGCGGGAGATGAAGCTGGCGGTGCAGGTGGAGCAGGAGATGACCAAGGACGAGATCCTTGAGGGCTACCTGAACATCGTGATGCTGGGCGGACGGAACTACGGTGTGGAGGCCGCCGCGCAGTACTACTGGGGCATCTCCGCCTCTGAGCTGGACTATCAGCAGGCCGCCACCCTGGCCGGCATTGTCCAGGCGCCCAACTTCTACCGGCCGGACCTCGCCGACAACGTGGCACGTGCCGAGACCCGGCGCAACACCGTGCTGCGCAATATGCTCATCCACGAGTTCATCACTGAGGAGGAGTACGAGGAAGCGGTCGCTGTCGACCTCGGTGAGAGCCTCGACATCCAGTCCAATGAGATCGGATGCATCGCGGCGCAGTTCGCCGAGTACTTCTGCGACTATGTCACCGAGGACTTCCTGCAGAACGAGACATTCGGCGAGGATCCCAGTGACCGGGCTGAGCTGCTGGCCCGCGGAGGCCTGCGCATCACCACCACGCTGGATGCTGACATGCAGCGCGAGGCCGAAGACACCGTCTGGGATCACCAGCCGCGCGGCAGCCAGGCTGCAGCACTGCTGAACTCCATGGACCCCGAGACCGGAGACATCCTGGCCATGGCCCAGTCCACCACCTACGACCCCAATGAGGAGCTCGACGACTGGAACTCCACCTCGCTGAACCTCAATGTGGGCAATTCCCACAACGGGGGCCTCGGGTTCCAGGGGGGCTCGATCCTGAAGCCGTTCGTCGCGGCCGCCTGGGTCGAGGAGGGCAACTCCATGGATGACATGGTCGACGCCGACCAGACCGAGTACGACTACGGCGAACGGTGGCAGGCCAGCTGTATGCCGGGAGGCTCCGTCACCCTGCTGCAGGGAGAAGGCGAGCCAGACGCCTACTCGATCTCCAACGTGCTGGACGACACTGAGCGCGAGATGACGGTGGACTGGGGGCTCTTCCACTCCATCAACACCGCAACCATGGCCACCGCCAATGACATGGACCTCTGTGCCATCACGGATCTGACGGACCGGCTCGGCATCGAGGGCACCAGCGAAGGCATTGAATTGGGCCCATTGCGCCCGGACACGCCCTCGTTCGTGCTGGGTTCGGCCTCGATCACCCCGCTGGTGATGAACCGCGCCTACGCCGCCTTCGCCAATGACGGCACCATCTGCGCCCCACGGTCCATCCTGGAGGTCACCGACGCTCACGGCAACGAGTATGAGGTCCCGGAGCCGGACTGCGAGGACGTGGTGGACCCTGATGTGGTGGCCCAGGTCAACGACACCATGATCAACATCGCAGAACAGAACCTCTACGTGGGAGAACGTGACGGTGAGCCGCCGTTCCCGATGGCGGGCAAGACCGGTACCAACCACAACGTCTCCGGCATGTCTTTCCAGGGGTACACCCAGGGGGTCGCCACCAGCGCCTACGTGACCCGTATGCACGACAACAACCGCATGTGGGATGAGGGCAACGTGCCCCCGGACTCATTCGCCGGCTCGGTGGCCTTCCCGCTGTGGTACGACTTCATGCGGGAAGCTGCCGGGGACCGCGCCACCGGTGACTTCCCGGAGGCCCGCAACTCGCCCTTCGACGAGCGCCGGTCCGGATACGGCGGCCGCTACGCGATGTCCGAGCTCGGCCCCAGCACCGGCTCCAATGACGATGATGATGACGACGACGACAACGAGGGCTCTACCAGCGATGACAACTGAGCCGGTGCTGTCCGGCCCACAGCCTGGCACGCCGCCCAGCCCACAGTCCGGCACACTGCCCGGTTCACGCTGGGAGGCCGGTGACCAGTGCTGCGCGGTTTGAGTGCTGCCGCAGGTGCCGCCTGCGCACTCGGGCTGGGAACATTGGCGTACGCCAATCGGGTGGAGTTGAACCGTTTCACCCTCCGGCATGCGGAGGTGGTGGTCCCGGGATTGGCCGTACAGCTGCGGCTGCTGCACATCTCGGACATCCACTACGTGCCGGGGCAGCAGAAGAAGCACGACTGGCTGCAGCAGCTGGCCGCCTGGGAGCCCGACTTCGTGGTCAATACCGGAGACAATCTCTCCGACCCCAAGGCGGTCCCGGAGGTGCTCAGCGCACTGGGGCCACTGATGGACTTACCGGGCTGCTTCGTCCCCGGTTCCAACGATTACTACGCCCCGCAGTGGAAGAACCCGCTGAAATACTTCACCGGCCCCTCCACGCTTCACCCCACGGCGTCGTCGCTGCCCACCGAAGACCTGTTTGGCGGGTTCGACGCCGCCGGCTGGATCAATCTGTCCAACACCCACGCTGCCACCACAGTCGGCGGGGTGGAGCTGGCGCTCTCCGGCGTTGACGATCCACACATTGAACGCAACGAGTTCTCCGGCTGGCCGGAGACGGACCCCCAGCTGCGAATCGGTGTGGCCCACGCCCCGCAGCTGCACGTGCTGGAGACTTTCACCGCGGCGAAAGCGGACCTGGTGCTGGCTGGTCACACCCACGGAGGCCAGGTCTGCCTGCCGAGCCTCACCGGCACCGGGCGCGCACTGGTCACCAACTGCGACCTTCCGGTGCGCTACGCCAAGGGGCTGCACTCCCGGGAACGGCCCGGCGGAGGCCACACCCATGTCCATGTCTCCGCCGGCCTGGGCACCTCAGCCAAAGCCCCAGTGCGCTTGTTCTGTCCGCCCGAGGCCACCCTGCTGACCGTGCGGGGAAGCTGACCAGCAGTGTTTGGTCCTCCCCACCAGGAGGAGTAAAGTAGTTGCGGCATGCAACAATCTGATCAGAACAGCAGCGCGGCCTCTTCCCGCAAGCTCGGAGCACAGCAACGGGCCGCTCAAGCGCGTGTGGAATCCGGTCAGCGCCGCACACTCATCCAGGCTCTCGCCCGCCTGACCCCCTATCTGGAGGGGTTGAAGCTGCGGTGGTTCTTTGGCATGCTCTCCGCCATCGGTGCGGGCATCATCGCGCTGTCTGTGCCGGTGGTCCTGGGCAGACTGGTCGATGACATCGCCGCCGACGACGCCGCAGCCGCCGTGGTCTGGACCGCCTTCGGCATCGTGCTGGCCCTGGGTGTCCTGGAGGCGTTCCTGGTCTTCCTGCGCCGGTTCTTCGTCATCCCCCCGGCATCCGATGCCGAAACCAACATGCGCGTGTCCCTGTTCACGCGGCTGATCCACCAGTCGGCGGCGTTCCACGGTGCGTGGGAGGCGGGGCAGTTGCAGTCCCGCGCCATTGCGGACCTGAACATGCTTCGCCGGTTCTTCGCCTTCGGCTCGCTGATGCTGGTCACCTCATCCATCACCGTGCTGGTGGGCATCAGCGTGATGTTCACCTGGTCGCCGGTGCTCGGTGCCCTGTTCCTCTGCGCGGCGATCCCGGTGATGGTGCTGGGGCCTGCCTTCCGGAAGAAGTTCATCCACTACTCACGCTCCGCGCAGGACCAAGCCGGGCAGGTGGCCACCAAGGTGGAGGAGTCCGTCCACGGCATCCGGGTGCTGAAAGCGTTCGGCCGCGGCGACTGGGCCCGCTCCAGCTTCAAGGAAGAGGCCGCCACCCTGCGGGACCTCGAAGTGTCCAAAATGCGCACCCTGGCGAAGTTCCAGATGTTTATGGTGCTGCTTCCGGAGACGGTGCTGGCCCTGTGCATCTTCACCGGTCTCTACCTCGCCGCTCAGGGAGACCTCACACCCGGTTCATTGGCAGGATTCTTCGCCATGGCCGTGGTACTGAAACAGCCCATCGAGGGCATCGGCATGCTCATCGGCATGGTCTTCATGGCCAAGACCTCCATCGACCGGCATATCGACGTGATGGATGTGGAGCCCGACGTCGTCTCCCCCGCCCAGCCCCGCACCGCGCCCGAACGGGGCCTGGTGGAGCTGGAGGATGTTCACTTCCGGTACCCGGACGCTGGGGAGGATCTCATTCGGGGTGCCACCCTGCGTGTGGAACCGGGGGAAACTATGGCGCTGGTCTCGGCCACTGGGGGCGGCACCTCCACGCTGCTGAACCTGGTGCCCCGGCTCTACGACGTCACCGGCGGCCGGGTGCTGGTCGACGGCGTCGACGTCCGCGACTACAGCCTGCCGGATCTGCGGTCCCGCATCGCCGTCGCCTTTGAAGACCCCACGCTCTTCTCCGCCACAGTGAAGGCCAATGTGCTGCTGGGCACCGAGTACCAGCGTGAGGATGCCGCGCTGGAGAGGACCACGCACACCGAGGCAGCTGGCGCTCCCCCGGCCCGGCGCGAGCAGGCGCCGGACGCCGAGCACCTGGACCAGGTGCTCACTGAGGCGCTGCACACCGCGGACGCGGAGTTCGTCCACCATCTTCCGGAAGGCCTGGAGACCCGAATCGGCGAAGAGGGCATGAGTCTCTCCGGGGGACAGCGGCAGCGCCTCGCCCTGGCCCGCGCCATCGCAGCAAAGCCCTCAGTCCTGCTGCTCGACGATCCGCTCTCGGCGCTGGATGTGCGCACGGAGGAACGGGTCACCGCCCGGCTGCGCGAGGTGCTCAGCGGCACCACCACTCTCATCGTGGCCCACCGTCCCTCCACCGTCGCCATGGCCGACCGGGTGGCTCTGCTGCACCAGGGCCGGGTGGCCGACGTCGGGACCCACACTGAGCTGCTGGCCCGCAGCAGTATCTACGCCAGCATCATGAAACCCGCCCCGCCCAGCGGCGAGGAGCTCATGGACGCCATCCCCGCAGACCATCCCGCCAACCGAGACTCCCCAGCCCCGGGCGACGACGTCGCCCCCTCCTCAGCTGGTCCCGCTGACTTTCAGGAGATCAATCGGTGAACGCCCAGGACCCGGTGAGCACACCAAGCCGCAATGGACGCCCGGTGACGGAGGACACCGCCGCCCTGGACCTCTCCAGAGCGGCGCCACCGCGGGAGGAGGATGAGTTCGCTCATCTGCGCGGCACCGCAGCGGAGGAGGATGTCTCCTTCGGCAAGGCGGAGCGGAAATTCATTCGGCGCCGCTCGCTGGCTCTGCTGTGGCGAGCCTCTGCGGGAGTGCGCGGGAAACTGCTGCTGACCGCGATCGCCGTGGTCATCTCCCAGGCGGCTCAGGCTGCCACCCCGTTCATTGCTGGCGGACTGGCCATCGACTGGGGCCTGCCGCGTCTGCTGGACGGCGACGCCTCAGGCCTGTGGATTCCTGCCGCGCTGTATCTGATCTGCGCGGTGACCGCCGGGAGCCTGCTGTACTGGTACACCCGGATGACCGCCGAGGCCTCGCAGACCATGCTTTACAAGCTGCGCGACGAGGTCTTTCGGAAGACTCAGGCGCTGAGCCTGGACTTTCATGAGGACTACACCTCCGGGAAGGTCATCTCCCGGCAGACCTCTGACCTGGAGGCGCTGCGCGAACTGCTCGACGGTGGCGTGAACCAGCTGGTCCAGGGCGTGATGTTCATGCTCTTCACCACCGTCTACATCTGGATCAGTGATGTCCGCTCCGGGTTGGTGCTGCTGTGCGCTGTAGTGCCCATCTACTTCCTGGGGCGCTGGTACCAGAAGAACGCGGAGGTCGCCTACCGGCGGACCCGGATCTCCTCGGCCCGGATGATCGTGCATTTCGTGGAGTCCATGACCGGTATCCGCGCGGTCCAGGCCTTCCGCCGGGAGGACGCCCGGACCCGCCAGTACCGGAAGCTGGCGAAGATCTACCGCGATGACATGGTCCGCTCGATCGGCCTGTTCGGTGTGCTGCAGCCCTCCCTGATGCTGATCGGGAATCTCTCAGTGGCCGCGGTGCTGCTCTGGGGCGGGTACCGGGTGCTGCAGGGCGATCTGGGTGCAGGCCTGCTGCTGGGCATCGTGCTCTCCACCAAGCGGGTCTTCCAACCTCTGGACATGATCGCCATGTTCTACAACTCGCTGCAGTCTGCGACGGCTGCACTGGAGAAGGTCTCCGGCCTGCTGGAGGAGACCCCGCATGTCCGGCAGGCGAAGAACCCGCAGCGACTCCCGGAATGCCGCGGGGAGATCGAATTCCGCGGCGCCGAATTCCAGTACAGCGCTGAGGGTCCGGTGGTGATGAAAAAGCTTGACCTGCACATCCCCGCCGGCCAGACCCTGGCGGTGGTCGGGCGCACCGGTGCTGGCAAGTCCACCCTGGTGAAGCTGCTGGCCCGGTTCTACGACGTCACCTCCGGATCGCTGACCCTGGACGGGGTGGAGCTGCGCGAACTGGCCGAGGATGACCACCACCGGCATGTGGCCATGGTGACGCAGGAGGCGTTCCTGTTCTCCGGGTCCATCCGGGAGAACATTGCGCTCTCCCAGCCCGATGCCACCGATGAGCAGGTCATCCAGGCGGCAAAGGCGGTGGGCGCCCATGAGTTCATCATGAGCCTGCCGGAAGGGTATGACACTGACGTCAATAAGCGCGGGGGCCGCATCTCTGCTGGCCAGCGCCAGTTGGTGTCCTTCGCGAGGGCGTTCCTGGCGGACCCGGCGGTGCTGATTCTGGATGAGGCGACGTCGTCGTTGGATCTTCCCTCCGAGCAGCTGGTCCAGGAGGGGCTGCACCGGCTGTTGGGCAACCGCACCGCGCTGATCATCGCCCACCGGCTCTCCACAGTGGCCATCGCTGACCGGGTGCTGGTCATCGATGAGGGACGCGTGGTGGAGGACGGGTCCCCGGAGGAGCTGATCGCCGCCGGCGGGTACTTCTCCAAACTGCATGCGGCCTGGTCCGCCACCATGGGCTCCTAGCGCACCGGCTACCATAGGGGCAATGTCTGATCCTGCTTCCCGGGCCACACCTGTGACCACTTCCGAACACACCGACCTCCCCCACTGGCGCCGCCGGCTGGGCGCGTGGGTGGAGTCCACCGCTGTGGAGCGGTTCGTGATCGCCGTGATCCTGCTCAACGCTGTGGTGCTGGGCATGGAGACCTCGCCAGCACTGATGAACGCCTTCGGGGGTGTGCTGATCGGGATCGACGCCGCCTGCCTGGCGATCTTTGTGCTGGAGATCAGCCTGAAGCTGGTGGCCTTCGGCTGGAGGTTCTTCCGCAGCCCGTGGAACGTGTTCGACTTCGTGGTGGTGGGGATCGCCCTAGTGCCAGCCGGTGCAGGCTTCGAGGTGCTCCGCACGCTGCGTGTGCTGCGTGTGCTGCGGCTGATCTCGGCGTTGCCGCAGCTGCGCAAGGTGGTCAGCGCCCTGCTGCACGCGGTGCCGGGGATCCTCTCCACTGGTGCGCTGCTGGCGCTGATCTTCTACGTGGCCTCGGTGATGGCCACCACCTTCTTCCGCGACACGCTCCCGGAGTACTTCGGCAGCTTCGGGGCCTCACTGTTCAGCCTGTTCCAGATCGCCACCCTGTCCAGCTGGGAGACGATCGTCCGGCCCGCCATGGACGAACACCCCTGGGCGTGGGCCTTCTTCATTCCGTTCATCATCCTGGCCGCCTTTACCGCGCTCAACCTCATCATCGCGGTGATTGTGGATGCGATGAACACGCTGCACGACATGCCTTCGGCTGCGGTGCTCGCCTCCGAGACGGGGACTGCCGATGGCGGCGGCTCTCCCACCGCGACCGACGCCGCCGGGATCGACACCGCCGGCGGGATCGACACCGATGGCGCTGGGACCGATGGCGCTGGGACCAGCGGGGAGACCATTGGTGCTCAGCCCGGCAGTGCCGGGAGCGACGGCGCACGGGCAGGGGCCAACGGCACTTCCACCGGTGGGCTGGACGATCATCATGTGCTCTACCGGGAAATCCGTCAGCTCCGGGGCGACGTCGCCGCGCTCACCGCCCAGCTCAAAGGCGCCGACCAGTCCCGATAGCGGGCGCGCTGCCCGGGTGCCGGCGGTACTGCCCGGGGGATACAGGGGTACTGCCCGGGATCCGAGTGGCGCTGCCCGGGCGCCGGGGGTGGTCAGCGTGCAGTCCCCGCCTACGCGTTCCCCCGCTAAACGCAACATTCATGGGGATGCACAGCGCTTGCAGCGCCTGGTTTCCCATCGATTGTCCCGCTAACGGCCCCACAGCGCCCCCGAACGCTACATTCGTTGGGTTTCCGGCCTCCCCCACGCTGGGATGTCCCATCGGATGTTGCGTCCGCCCACCCGGTGGTGGCGCCTGAGGGCCTCAGCTCCGCCGCGCAGTGCCCGTCATACGCCCCTGAGGCTCGGGTACCAGTAATCTGTGGCGACCCGGCACGCCAGCGGCCGCACCTCACCGCCACACGTAGGAGCGCCCCCGCCAAGCCAGCGGCGCACACGCGGCGCGATCACACCGGGTGCGGCAGCTCCGCGCCGGTGAGGCGCCGGTAGGCATCCAGGTAGCGGTCCCGTGTGGCGGCCACCACGTCGGCCGGCAGCTCTGGTGGCGCGGCGCCTGAGCCGCGGTCCCATCCGGAGGCAGGGCTGGTCAGCCAGTCGCGGACGTACTGCTTGTCAAAGCTGGGCTGCGTCTGGCCCGGTGCCCATTGTTCGGCCGGCCAGAACCGCGAAGAGTCGGGGGTGAGCACCTCGTCGGCCAAGATCAGCTCCCCCTCGCCGTCGAGCCCGAACTCGAACTTGGTATCAGCCAGGATGATCCCGGCCGCCCGCGCCCTCCCCTCAGCCAGGGTGTAGATCCGCAGCGCGGCATCGCGCAACCGCTCAGCCAGCTCGGTACCGATGCGCTGCTGAAGCGTAGCGAAGCTGATGTTCTCATCGTGCTCGCCCTGCTCAGCCTTGGTGGACGGGGTGAAGATCGGCTCCGGCAGCCGGGACCCGTCGGACAGGCCTGCGGGAAGTTCGACGCCGGTGACGGTGCCCGCCGAACGGTATTCGGCCAGACCCGAGCCGGTGAGGTAACCACGCACAATGGCCTCGGCCTCCACCATCTTCAGCGAGCGCACCACGACGCCACGGCCGGCCACTTCCTGAGGCACCCCGGTGCTGACCACGTGGTTCCCGATACCGGCAGCGGCCAGCTGCTCGAACCACCAGAGGCTCAGCTGAGTCAAGATCACGCCTTTGCCCGGGATCCCAGGGCTGAGCACGTGGTCATAAGCGCTGATCCGGTCAGTGGCGACCATGAGCAGCACGTCCTGACCCGCCCAGTCGGACCCTTCCGCGGGAGTGTAGAGGTCGCGGACCTTGCCCGAGCTCAGGTGCCGCCAGCCAGGCAGCTCGGCGGCGGTCACTGCTGCGACCCCTCAGCCGCCGGAGCCCCCGGTCGGATGAGCCCAGCCAGCGCCTTGGCCGCAATGTCTGTGCGGTACTGGGCGCCGGCCCAGTCAATGCGCTCCACCCCGGCGTAGGCACGGTCCACCGCCTCACGGAGGGTCCCGCCGGTGCCCACCACTGCCAGCACGCGGCCACCTGCGGTGACCAGGTCACCGTCGCGCTCAGCGGTGCCGGCGTGCAGCACGGCGACGCCGTCGATCGCCTCGGCCTCCGCCACTCCGGTGATCCGGTCACCCTTACGGGGGGTGTCCGGGTAGTTCTCCGCCGCGAGCACCACATCGGCGGCGTAACCCGCGGTCCACTCCAGGTGGCGCTGAGCTCCCAGCTGTCCATTGGCGGCGTCGAGCAGCAGCCCGCCCAGCGGGGTGGCCAGGCGTTCCAGTACTGCTTGAGTCTCGGGATCTCCAAAGCGGACGTTGAACTCCACGACCCGCACCCCGCGGGAGGTGATCGCCAGCCCGCAGTAGAGCACTCCGACGAACGGGGTACCGCGGCGGGCCATCTCCTGCAGTGTGGGCCGGGCGACGCGGTCCACCACGATCTCGGTGAAGTCTCGGGTGACCCCGTCGGCGGTTTCGGTGTACCCGGTCAGCCAGTCCAGGGGCGTGTAAGCGCCCATACCGCCGGTGTTGGGGCCGGCGTCGTTGTCATAGATGCGTTTGAAATCCTGCGCCGGGGTCAGCGGCACCAGGTTCTCACCGTCACAGAGCACGAACAGCGAGACCTCGGGGCCGTCGAGGAACTCCTCCACCACCACGGTGCTGCCTGCGGCGAGGCAGGCCGAGGCATGGTCCAGCGCCGCCTGGTGGTCCTCGGTGACCACGACCCCCTTACCTGCGGCCAGGCCATCGTCTTTAACCACATATGGGGGGCCGAACCTGCCCAGTGCGTCCTGTGCCTCTGCGGCGTTGGTGACATGCACCGCCTGGGCAGTGGGCACTGCGGCTGCGGCCATGACGTCTTTGGCGAAGGCCTTGGAGGCCTCCAGCTCTGCGGCCGCCTGTGAGGGTCCGAAGACGGGGATCCCGGCGGCGCGCACGGCGTCTGCGACCCCTGCGGCCAGGGGGCCTTCGGGACCGACGATCACCAGATCGTAGGCACCTGCTGCAGCCAGCTCCGCCACGGCTGCCGGGTCTGCGGCATTAACTGGCCGGCACGTCACATCCCGGGCGATCCCGGCGTTTCCCGGCGCAGCCTCCACGGTCTGAACGGCCGGGTCGCGCAGCAGCGCACGGACAATGGCATGTTCTCGACCCCCGGGGCCCAACACCAGAATCTTCACGGTTCCTTACCTTACCGCCCGGCCCGCTGCCGTGGGATGGCGCTGGACCACGGTGGGGCGTCAGCACAGGGACCCAGCCTCAGCACCGGTTACACCAGTGCGCGCGCGGCCAGCTGGACGTATTGTGGGTTTCATGAGCACTGATGCTGCCGCACCACATACTGCCACCGCCGCAGAGTCCGCCGAGCTGGCCGTGGTCACCCGTGCGGGGCTGGCCGAGTCCCGCCATGTGGGTTCCGCCGTGCTGGTCGGCCCCGAGGGTGAAATCATCACGCGCATCGGAGCCCCGGAAGGCATCATGTTCCCGCGCTCGTCACTCAAGCCGCTCCAGGCCCTGGCCTCGCTGCGCGCCGGTGCGTTGGTCAGCCCGGAGGCAGTGGCCCTGGCCTGCGGTTCGCATGTGGGGTCGCAGCGGCACCAGAGCGCGGCGGCGAACATCCTGGCCCGGGAGCGACTGGACGAGTCGTATCTGAAATGCCCGGTGGCCTACCCAGCACGCCGCGCTGACCTGGAGGCGCATCTGCGCGCCGACCGGCTCGAAACCCCGCTGGCTTACAACTGCTCCGGCAAGCACGCGGTCTTCCTGGCCGCGGCCCGCACGCAGGGCTCACGCCTGGCCACCTACACTGACCCCGACCATCCGCTGCAGCAGGTGGTCACCCAGGTCTACACCGAGTACTGCGGTGAGACGCCCACCACGGTGGGGGTCGACGGCTGCGGAGCCCCGGCGGCGGCCATGAGCCTGACCGGCCTGGCCCGGGGCATCGGCCGGCTGGCCTCCGCCCTCACCCAGCGCGACGCCGAGGTCCACGCCTTCACCGTCGCCCAAGCCATGCTGGACTACCCCTGGGCGGTGCGCGGTGAGCGGGAGCCTGACACCGTGGTCATCGAGCAGCTCGGCCTGCTGACCAAGTCCGGGGCCGAAGGAGTGCTGGTAGTTGCCGCCCCCGACGGCACCACCGCCGCGGTGAAGACCCTGGACGGTTCCGGGCGCGCCAACCATCTGGTCGCCCTGAGTCTGCTGGCCGCCGCCGGCAAGATCGACCTCGATGACCTTGAGCGCACGCTGAAGATTCTGGTCACCCCGATTACCGGTGGGGTGGACCAGCGCCCGGCCGGGGGCCTGCGCCTGGCCGAGGCCGTCACCTCCCAACTGTGATGCCCTCCCGGTTCAGCACCGTCCCGCCCGGATCCTGCGCCCCTACCCCTGGATCAGGCCCTCCCCCTATATCAGGCCGGTGTTGATTCTTCAGCACACTATGGGAGCCTGAGACCTCAACAACCCTCTGAAGAACGGAGCCTGATGGCACGCCGCCGCCTCCGCCACCCCATCAACCCGAACGGAGCGTGATGGCACGACGCCGCATCACTCACCCGGACGGCCGCGCAGCGGTCCAGGCCTGGGCAGAGGGACAGGATGACCGCCGCACTCTCGCCACCGCAGTGCGGTACCTGTTGGAGGAGCTGAGTGAACGCGCCCCCGGCGGGGCAGTGGAAGTACGAGTCCCCCCATTCGGGGTCACCCAGTGCATGGCCGGCACCGCGCACACCCGCGGCACCCCGCCCAATGTGGTGGAGCTGACTCCTGCCACCTGGCTGGAAGTGGCGACCGGGAGACTGGCGTGGGACCAGGCGCTCCAGGCCGGGCGAATCACGGCGTCAGGCACCCGGGCGGACTTGAGCCGCGTGCTTCCCCTGTAGAATTGACCACATGCCTTCTGAGACGCAGCACCGCAAGGTCAGCGTGCGTACCGCCCCCAAGCTCGTGCCATTCTTAGCAGGCGCGGTTCTCCTGGCGTTCACCGTAGCAGTGATTGTGGTCTACAACACCCCCGAGGACCCGAACTACTCGCGGACCTCATCAGTGGGGTACATCACGCTGGTGCTCTGCATGCCGGCATTGGCACTGGCAGCTACCGCCTGGCTGGTGCTGGAGAGGGTGCTCCGGCGCCGCAGCACCACATATGACATCAAACCGGCAGGAGAACGCTGAGCATGGCCCGTGCAGACGGTCGCCTCAACCACAACCTACTCGACGAAGATCCCCTTCCGCAGGATGAATGCGGGGTCTTCGGCGTCTGGGCCCCGGGAGAAGAGGTCGCGAAGCTGACCTTCTACGGGCTGTTCGCCCTGCAGCACCGCGGCCAGGAATCAGCCGGGATCGCCACCTCAGACGGGGAGCACATCCACGTGTACAAGGACGTCGGCCTGGTCTCGCAAGTCTTCGATGAAGCCACGCTCAATGCGCTGCGCGGGCATATCTCCATCGGCCACTGCCGCTACTCCACCACCGGCGGGAACCAGTGGTCCAATGCACAGCCCACCCTCGGGGCCACCCCGCACGGGACAGTGGCCTTGGGCCACAACGGCAACCTCACCAACTCCGCCGACCTCTACGACCAGGTGGTCTCCCGGCACGGCGCCACCAAGTTCGGTGAGCTCGCTCAGGGCAACACCACTGACACTGCGCTGGTCACCGCCCTGTTGAAGGACCAGCCCGGTGACTCCATGGAGGAGCAAGCCCTGGCGCTGCTGCCCACGCTCAAAGGCGCCTTCTGCCTAGTGTTCATGGATGAGAACACCCTCTACGCCGCCCGTGACGCTCAGGGTGTGCGGCCCCTGGTGCTGGGCCGGCTGAACAACGGCTGGGTCGTGGCCTCTGAGCAGTCCGCGCTGGCCACGGTGGGGGCCTCCATCATCCGGGAAATCGAACCCGGGGAGCTGATCGCCATTGACGCCGCCGGCGTACGCTCCCACCAATTCGCCGATCCCGCCCCGGCCCGCTGCGTGTTCGAATACGTCTACCTGGCCCGGCCGGACGCCAACATCAATGGTCGCAGCGTCTATGAGTCCCGGGTGGAGATGGGCCGCCAGCTGGCCCGGGAGGACTCCAACGACGCCGACATCGTGATTCCGGTGCCCGAATCCGGCACCCCGGCCGCCGTCGGTTACGCGGAGGCCTCCGGTCTGCCGTTCGCCCAAGGGTTCATCAAGAACGCCTACGTGGGCCGGACCTTCATCCAACCCAGCCAGACGCTGCGCCAACTGGGCATCCGGCTAAAGCTCAACGTCCAAGACCACGTGGTGCGCGGGAAAAAAGTGGTGGTGGTGGACGACTCCATCGTCCGCGGCAACACCCAGCGGGCGATCGTCAGGATGCTCCGCGAGGCCGGCGCGTCGGAGATCCACGTGAAGATCTCCTCCCCGCCCATCAAATGGCCGTGCTTCTACGGCATCGACTTCGCCACCCGGGCGGAGCTTATCGCCAACGGCGCCACCATGGAGGAGATCACCCACGCGGTGGGAGCCGATTCGCTGGCCTACATCTCCGAAGAGGGCATGATCGCCGCCACCGGCCAGCCGCGCAGCACCCTGTGCACCGCCTGCTTCTCCGGTCAGTACCCCATTGAACTGCCACCGGAGGAGCGCCGGGGCAAGATGCTGCTGGAGCAGCCGGCCCTGCCCGGGATGCCGCACCGGCGGGCCCAGACCGGTTGCGAACCCGGGCCGGACACGGAGTTCGAACTCGACGACACCGAGGTCCCGCTCACCCAGGAGCAGGAATTGGAGCCTGCTGAGCGCAGCATGTACGAGCCAACACTGTCAGGAAGGGCAAGCGGTGACTGAGACTTCACCCATCACCTACGCGTCCGCGGGCGTGGATGTGGAGGCCGGCGACCGCGCCGTGGAACTGATGAAGGCCCACATCGAGGCCACGCACACCCCGCAGGTGATCGGTGGGTTCGGCGGCTTCGCCGGACTCTACGACGCCTCCGCCCTCAAGCGCCTGCCGCGGCCGCTGCTGGCGACCTCCACCGACGGGGTCGGCACCAAAGTCGCCATCGCCCAAGCCATGGACATCCACGACACCATCGGGTTCGACCTTGTGGGCATGGTGGTCGACGACATCGTGGTCGCCGGGGCCACCCCGCTGTTCATGACCGATTACATCGCCTGCGGCAAGGTGGAGCCGACCCGCATTGCGGGCATTGTCTCCGGGATCGCCAGGGCCTGCTCAGAGACCGGGACCGCACTGGTGGGCGGTGAAACCGCTGAGCATCCAGGATTACTCGGTGAGCAGGAGTACGACGTCGCCGGGGCCGCCACCGGCGTGGTGGACGCCTCCGCAGTGCTGGGCCCGGAGCGGGTGCAGGCCGGGGACCTCATCATCGGCATGGCCTCTTCCGGGATCCACTCCAACGGGTACTCCCTCATCCGCCGCATCGTCCGGGAAGCCGGCTGGGCGTTCTCCCGCGAGGTCCCGGAGTTCGGACGCACCCTGGGTGAGGAGCTGCTGGAACCCACCAGGCTCTACACGGTGCCGTGCCTGGAGGTGGTGACAGCCTTCAACGGTGACCCCGCCCAGCAGGAGATCGCCCCCGATGCTCCGGTGCGCGGTTTCAGCCACGTCACCGGCGGCGGAATGGCCGCGAATCTGGCCCGTGTACTGCCTTCAGGCATCATGGCCACCGTGGACCGCTCCACCTGGGCATGGCCGGAGGTCTTCTCCGTCATGGGTCAGCTGGGCCGGGTGCCGCAGGCGGACCTCGAACGGACCCTGAACCTCGGTGTCGGCATGATCGCGGTGGTGGCTGCCAAGTCCGCTGACGGCGTCGTCGAGCACCTCAACGCTGCCGGTCAGACCGCGTGGGTCATGGGTGAGGTCAGCACCTACTCGCCAGAGGATGTGGCCGGCGCTGGTGAGGACTTCGTGCAGGGCGCCAAAGGCGTGGACGGCGGCGGCGTGCTGCTGACCGGCCAATACCGGCGCTGAGTCAGACTCCCGGCCGGAACGTGCGGAGAAGGACGCCCCATGATTCCCCTCTTTCTGGACTGTGATCCTGGAATCGACGACGCCGTGGCCCTGGGTTATCTGGCATGTCAGCCCGACGTCGAGGTGGTCGGTATCGCCGCCTCCGGCGGCAACGTGCCCACCGCGCAGACGGTGACCAACACGCTGAGCTGGCTGGAGCTTGCCGGGCGCAGCGAGGTCCCCGTCCATCCCGGTGCGCCGCTTCCGCTGGCACAGTCGGATACGGACACACCGGCCGCACCAGCGCCAGCAGCGCCACTCTATGCAGATGACACCCATGGCCCAGTGGGCACCGGCCACGCTGTGCTTCCTGCACCGACGACGACGCCGTCGCCGGTCTCAGCTGCCGAGGCGTGGGTCGCTGCCGCCCGCGCCCACCCCGGGGACCTGATCGGGGTGGTCACCGGACCGTGCACCAACCTTGCGCTGGCGTTGGAGCTGGAACCGGAGCTGCCGCGGCTGATCCGGCGGCTGTTCATCATGGGCGGGGCGTTCAACTACCGGGGGAACACCAAGCCGACCACCGAGTGGAACATTGACCATGACCCGGAGGCTGCAGCCCGGGTCTTCGCCGGGTTCACCGGGGCCGACCCACGTCCGGTGGTGGGACCGATCGAGGCCACCGAATCCATTGTGATGACGCCGCAGCGGTTGGACCGAATCGTCTCCGGCGCCACAGAGCCGCGCTGGCGGAGGTGGCTGGAGCACCTGGCGGAGGCCCTGCGGTTCTACTTTGAATTCCACGCCGCCGATGGGCACGGGTATCTGGCTCAGATCCATGACCCCTACGTGCTGGCCGCAGCCCTGCAGTGGGCCCGCCATACTGACGCCAGTGCACCAGAAGGCTCAGCGGCCATCCCCTGGGCCGAATCCGCCGCCGCCGCGGTCGATGTGGAACTGAAAGGCACCCTGACCCGCGGGGAGACTGTGGCAGACTGGCTCGGGCGCTGGGGCGCAGCCCCGAACGCCGAACTGATCCGCCGGATCCAGGCGGAAAACTTCCTTGATCACCTAGAAAACACCTTGACGAGAGGACCGACCTATGACCACGCCCGATAACGGATCTGGGCAGGGGTCCGCAGCCGCTGCGGCCCCCGGAGAAACCCAGAACGCTCTGCTGACCGCCAACGCCGCCTCCCGTCCCGGACTGCTGTCCACCCTGCTGATCACCGCCGGTGCCGCCGTGATCACAGGAACATATCTCTGGGTGCTGGCCACCCAGCCCGCCACACTCGGCGCCGACCTCGGCCACACCACCCTCGGGGTGATGATGGGCTATCTGCTCGGCGCGGTGCTGATCGCCGCAGGCACTTTGCCGCGCGTTCCGCGCAGCGTCTTGGCTCTGATGCCGGTGATGATCGCGCTGAACACTGCCGCCGGGCAAATCGTGGGAACCATGACCCCGATCCCGCTCTACCTGGACTCGCTGGGCACCGTCATCATCGGCGTACTCGCTGGCCCCGCCGCCGGAGCACTGACCGGCATTCTGACCAATGTGGTCTGGGGATTGACCATCAACCCCACCGTTCTCGCCTTCACCGCAGGGGCGGCGTTCATCGGCGCTGCCGCCGGGTGGGCTGCCCGTCTCGGTGGCTTCCGCCGCATCTGGTGGGCGGTCATCGCCGGCGCCCTGGCCGGAGTCCCCACCGGACTCATCAGCGCCCCAGTGGCGGCTTTCCTCTTCGGCGGCGGTCTCGGCGTGGGCACCGGTGGGGTCGTGGCAGCGCTCCAGGGTGCCGGCATGTCCATGCTGGGAGCGGCCACCGTCCAGGGGCTCGGCAGCGATGTCGCGGACAAGGCCCTGATCTTCGCCGCCGCCTTCCTGGTGATCGCGGCGCTGCCGTCACGCCTGCTGAGCAGATTCCCCTACACCCAGCACTCTGCGCCGCGTCGGTATCAGCGTGGGGCGCCACATCCGAGGCCCGCGGATGCGTCTGCATCCAGCCACTGAGCTGGTTCTGCTGGGCTGTGCGCTGCTCCTGGTCTACGGAATCCCCTCCCCGGTAGTCCCCGCCGCGGTCCTGCTGGGTGCCGCCATGGCGGCGGTGATCTCCCCGCGGGTGCAGCTGCGCACCTGGCTGCTCACTGTCGCAGTCCTGGCTGGCCCTATGCTGATCATGGTCGGGGTCATCCAGGGACTTTTCTACCCCGGTGAGCCGGCGCAGCTGGTAGCCGAGTTCGGTCCGGCGGCGGTCACCGTCGAAGGTCTGGCCCTGGCGATGCAACTGTGGCTGCGGGTGGCGGCAATGGTGGCCGTGTGCGCTCTCTTCGCCTTAGGCTCCGACCCTTCCCGAGCTTTTGACGGTCTGCTGACACTGCGGATGCCACTGTCCCTGGCCTATGTATGCGCCTCAGCGTTGAGCCTAGTGCCGCTGGCCCGGCACCAAGTGCGCCGGGCCATGGCCGCCCGTGCGGCACGAGGCTGGGACACCGACCGGCTGCGCGTGCGGCTGAGACTGCTCACGGGTGTGCTCACCGGGCTGCTGGTCACCGCCATCACGCAGTTGGACCAACGCCAGCACGCGCTGGCTCAGCGCGGATTCGGGCAGACTCCGCGGCCCACCCCGGCTCAGTTCTACCCGCACGGCCCGTGGCAGGGCCGCCTACGCTGGGGTGTCTCCGCTGCGACGGTGCTGCTGGTGGCAGGCTCCGTCACAGGGGTGCTGCCGCTGCCCTCGGCCACGGAATTGTTGGGGTTCACCAGTGCCTGAGCACCCTGCGCTGCTGCACCTGGAGGACTACGGTTTCGTCTACCGCGGCGCGCAGGTGACCGCCCTGAACGGTGTGCACTTGACCCTGCGCAGTGGGGAGGCGGTGGCCGTACTCGGGGCTCAGGGCGCAGGGACCTCCACGCTGGCCCGCGCCGTGGCCGGACTGCTGGACGAGCATGGCCACAGCGCGGGGATCCGGCTATTCAGCGGATCCCGGATCGGGATGCTGGGTGAGGACCCCGAAGCGCAGCTGACCGGTCTGACTCGCACGGTCTGGGATGAGGCCGCGCTGCCGGGCAGGCTGCTGGGCAGGCCGCTGCAGGCGTGTCTGAACGACGCCCAGGACAGTCTGGCGGCCCTGGGCATCTGGGACCTGGCGGATCGGCAGCTGAGCACGCTCTCCGGCGGGGAGCGCCAACTCACCGCGCTGGCGGGGTTGCTGACCTTGCGCCCGGAGGTCCTGGTGCTCGATCAACCCTCGCAGGCGTTGGATCACGGCGCCCGAGACCGGCTGGCTCGGTGCCTGGAGCAGTTCCGCGCCAACGGCGGGGCTGTGCTGATCACCGGTCACCAGCACGATGAGCTGACCGCCACCTGCGGCCGCGTGGTCTTCCTCGACCATGGTCGCCTCGCGGAGGTTCCGCCCAGCAGCACCGTGCACGCGGCCGCGGCGGACAGAACGGAACTCGACCGCCACGGAGTCTGGCACACCCAAAACCAGCCTGTGGCTGATGCGCACGCTCCCCCACCCTCGCGCAGCGATGGAGGGCGGGCACTGCTGACGGTGACGGGCTTGTCGGTCCGCCGCAGTGGCACCCAGGTGCTCGACGGCGTCGGACTGGAGCTTCGTGCCGGCGAGACGACCGTCCTGCGCGGCGCCAACGGATCCGGTAAGTCCACCCTGCTCAGCGCGCTGGCTGGAGGCGTTGTGACTGAACCACAGACCCGGATCGCCGACTCCGCAGGAAGGGACCTCGCAGTACTGCCGGCCCACCTCCGGGCGGGCTGTCTGGCGTGGGTGGGACAGGATCCGGGCGAGCAGCTCTCCGCCTCCACTGTGCGCGGGGAGCTGCACAGTGCGGTGCCGCTGCACACTGCCGTGCAGCGGCACCGTGGGGGCCGTCGCCTGCGGCGGGAGGAGCGGCAGCGTGCCACCGCAGAACGCGCCGAGCAGGTCCAGCAGGTGATGACGACTGCCGCGCTGAGCCACCATGCGGATGACCATCCCTATGATCTACTGCCGGCGCGGCGGAAGGACTGCGTGATCGCCTCAGCGCTGCTGCTGAACCCGTCAGTGCTGCTGCTCGATGAGCCCACCCTGGGCCGCGACGCGAAGGACATGGCCCGGTTGAGCGCACTGCTGAAGGACTTCACTGATGCCGGTGGCGCGGTGCTTGTCGCCACCCATGATGAGCGCTGGGCAGCCGAGATCGGCGACCACCAGCTGCACCTGCGCGATGGCCGCCTGGCAGAACTCTGAGACCGGCGTGGGGAACGCCGCAGGACCGGAAAGGTTTCGTAACTTTCGAAACTTAGCTATGCTGGTCTTCATAGACCCGCTAAGGAATGCCTGATGAGCGAATTACAGCAACCCGACCAAGCATTTGCCTCCCCTGCCCAAGGAGAGAGGGAGAACGCCGCACAAGTGCTGAGCTTTCTCCAGGCCCACGAGGCCCGTCACGGCACTCCAGTTTCCCCCGGTTATTTCCTGTCCGGCGCAGATGAGCATGACCGCATTGAACTCACCGAACACATGCATCAGATGTTGAAGGGCATCGCAGAAGCCCTCTCAAAAGGTCGCTCCGTCAGCGTGCTGGCGCGGGATCACGAGATCACCACCCAACAAGCAGCCCAGATCCTCGGTTTGAGCCGTCCAACAGTCGTGCGCCTGATTGACGAAGGAGAGCTTGAAGCCTCCGTACCCGGCAAGAACAGAAGAAAACTCAAACTGGCCGACGTGCTGAGTTACCGTGAGCAATTACATGCTCGGCGAAGCACATTCGTTGAGGATTCTTCAGCGGCATATGCCGATATCGATGAAAACCAGATTCCAGACCTCCTCGCGCAAGCGAGGAAGAGCCGATAACTCGCGCCTCGTGCGACACTGACCCGCATGTTTCGAGCTGTTCTAGACACCTCCGTGCTCGTGCCGGGACTTCAGCGAGATTTTCTGTTACAGCTCGCCGCAGAGCGAACATATGCTCCTCTGTGGGGCACCGGAATACTCCACGAATTGGACTATGTCCTGGAACGCCTGGATGCCATGCGAAGTGTCACTGTTGCTGACAGCAAGAGTCGCCGCCAGCACCTGTTCTCACAGATGAAGCGCGCGTTCCCGGGCGCCTGCATGAATAGTCCCAAAGATGGAGACTACAGTTATGCGCTCACCGACGAGTTCGACGGTCACGTGGCTCACGCTGCGGTGATTGGCAAAGCAGATGCGATCGTTACCAATGACCGGCGTGCTGGATTCGAAAACTCTCCCATGCTTATCTCGGCTGAGGTTGAAATTCTCGCCCCTCACGTTTTCGCGGCCAACACTGTTTTCGCCCACACCGAGGGCGGACTCCAGGCGCTCTTGGCTATGGCCGCCCGGACCGGATCTCCCCCGATGGACCCACGCGCACTACTTGATCGCTTGGCCACCACGTATCAGATGGAGGAAGTGGCAGAAATGCTGGCTCCGCGCCTTGGCTCCTCCCACCAGGGTCATTCGTAATATCTCCTGGGTGAGCCGCAACGTCGCCCTTGCACAGCGGCGCATCACACGCGAGGGCTGGCTCAGTCTGTCGAGGCCTCGGGGGCGCCCCAGGCGGTGATTTGGTCGGCCAGCTTGCGGCGCAGCTCTGGGTCCAGGTGCTCGGTAGCCAGGGATTCATAGAGCCACAGGCCATCGGCGGCAAGACGAGCGATGAAGCGCTGCACCTCCTCAGCAGAGGCATCAGCGGAGTCCGGCACCGGGTCCACCCACCGGTGATAGATGTCATCCCAGATGGCATTGTTGACCGGGTTCTCAGATGCTTCGAGCATCAGCAGCAGCTCAGCGCGGTCCGGATACTGTGAGGCGCGGACAAACGCCCCGAAGCGTGAGGCTCTGTCCAGCTCGGCAGCCGGTGCGCCACCTTCGGCCTCCATGGCCTGTTCCCACCGCTGAGCGACATGCCCGTGCAGTGCGACCAGAAGGTCCTCCCGGGACGGAAAGTGGTAGAGAAGCCCGCCCTTGGTCAGCCCCGCCTCGGCCGCCACAGCCTCATAGGAGAGCCCGGTGACGCCGTCGCGCTGGATGATACGCTTGGCAGCTTCGAGCGCTGCTTCCCGTTTGGACTCCCTCATTGGACCACTACCTTAGTGGTTGTCCGGATAGGCCTGGGATTCGGTGCCGGGGGTATAGCGCCGCAGCAGCACCACACAGCCCAGCGCCCCCAGGGTGACGACGACGCAGGTGGCCACCAGAACTGCCAGGTAGGCCGAGTCGAAGGCTGCTGTGGCAGCTGCGACCACTGCGGCGTCGTCGCCGGTCAGCGCCACCGCCGGGGAGCTGCCGACCAGCTGTTGGTCTCCTGCGGGCAGGTCCAGTGTGCGGGTGTAGACGAAAGTCAGCAGCGACCCCAGGGTGGCCACGGCCACCAGCCCGCCGAATTCGTAGGAGACCTCCTCCAGGGAGGCCGCCATGCCCGCCCGGCGCGGGGGCACATTGCCCATGATCGCGGTGGAGGCCACTGACATGGACGCACCCAGTCCGATCCCGGAGACCACCAGCCCGGCAATGAGCAGGCCCAGGGCATCCTGTACGGCGGCGGCAATGACGATTCCGGTGCCGAGGGCGGCGGTGCCGATACCGCCGGCGATCAGCACCAGCAGCCCCACCCGGTGCAGGACTGCGCCACCGAAGATCGCGAAGGGCATCGAGGCCACCGCCAGGGCGGTGACGAGCAGGCCTGCCTGTAAGGGGGTGAACCCTTCCACCAGCTGGTAGCGCTGGGTGATGACCAGCTGAAGCCCCATGATGGTGAAGATGGAGGCTCCGGCGGCCACCACACCGCCGCTGAAGCCGCGGTTGCGGAAGACGGCGAAGTCCACCAGGGGTTCCACCGGTGAGCGCATCAGCCGCAGCTGGCGGCGGACGAAGAGGGTCATCGCGGCGGCACCGAATACGGTGGAGATCAATGCCAGCGGGAGGTTCAGCGGCGCCTCGGCCCAGGTCTTGATCGCCAGTACGGAGGCGGCCATGCCCACCAGCGCCTGAGTGGAGGACACCGCGTCCCAGCGGCGGGCCGGGTTGGTGAGATTGCGCGGCCCGATGGCGACCATCAGGATGCTGGCGGCCAGAACGATGGGGACGTTGATGAGGAAGACCGAGCCCCACCAGAACCATTCCAGCAGCACACCGGAGACCACGGGTCCGGCGGCCATCCCCACGGTGGCGGTGGCCGCCCAGATGGCGATGGCGATGTTGCGCTCACGTTCGGCCGCGAAGCTGATGCGGATCAGCGCCAGGGTGGCCGGCATCATGGCCGCGGCCCCCACGCCTTTGAGCAGGCGGGCGATGATCAGCGACTCAGGGTTGGCGGAGAAGGCGGCAGCCAGTGAGGCGGCGCCGAATATCAGCAGCCCGATCTGGAAGACCCGCTTGTGCCCGAATCTGTCACCGAGCGCGCCGGAGCCCAGCAGCAGCCCGGCCATGGTCAGCGGGTAGCCGTTGATGATCCACAGCTGCTGGGAGTTGGTGGCGCTGAGCTCATTGGAGAGGATCGGCAGCGCGGTGTAGAGGATGGTGTTGTCCAGCGCGATCAGCAGCAGGGCGGAGGAGACGATGCCCAGCACCGTCCACCGCTGCCACCTCGCCAGCGTCCGGTCAGGGGCAGCGGTGGTGTCTGCAAGCCCAGCCAAGCGCATGGATCCGGTGTCAGTCATCACCAGCTCGCGTTGACGCTTTCTGTTCACTACCACCACCCAAACTATACCGTACGTTCGGTACAGTTTGAAGCCTGAGGTCAGTTCAGCTCCACGCTGAGGCTCTGCAGGGCCGGGGTGATGGGGGTGCGCCAGCGCCAGGTGGCTTTGGCGTCAGCACGGGAAGGACCCCCGTTGATGACGCTGACCTGCTTGCCAGCACGGTGCATGCGCAACGCAATGGAGTACCCGCTCATCACCGCCATGGAAGACCCCACAATCAGCAGGGACTCCGATTCCGCGACCAGCCGGTCCACCGAGGCTTTGCGCTCAGCCGGCACATTCTCACCGAAGTAGACGACGTCGGGCTTGAGCGTGTCCGCCCGGCACACCAGACAGGCGACCAGCCGGAACCGCTGGACCCACTCCTGCGCCAGAGTCACGTCCCCGTCGGGGTTGACGTTCTCTGCCGCCACCGCGGCCGCCTCAGAGTAGCCGGGGTTGGCCTCCTCCAGCCGCTCATCCATCGAGCTGCGCGATTCGTAGTATCCGCAGCTGAGGCACACCACCTGGGATAAGTCCCCATGCAGGGGAACGACGGCGGCATCGGGCGGACTCGCCGCAGCGTGCAGCCCGTCCACGTTCTGGGTGACCAGGCCGGTCAGCAGCCCTGAGGCCTGCCAGTCGGCCAAGGTGGTGTGTCCAGGATTCGGTTTCGCCCGGCCCAGGTGGCGCCAGCCCACAAAGGACCGTGCCCAGTAGCGGTGCCGTGCCGCGGCGTCGTACTTGAACTCCTGATACGTCATCGGCCGGTGCTTCTTCAGCGACCCGGCCGGTCCCCGGTAGTCCGGGATCCCGGAATCGGTGGAGATGCCAGCGCCGGTGACACACAGGACCGCGCCGCGGCGCAGCTGCTGCAGAATCCCCGCCTTGGCTTCGGCCGGCTCATGCGGCGGCGCGGATTCCTCCACGGTGCGCGCAATGGACCTCAGTGCCCCTTGGTGGGCCTGCTCAGCCTGCGGAGTGAACACCTGACCGGTCAGCGGTCGTCGTCGTCCCAGTCCCCGCCGGGTTCCTCGTCAGCGTCATCGCTGCTTGGGCTGGGAGCCTCTCCCCGTGCCTGGGCAAGCTCGCGCTCCAGGGCAGACAGATCAGTATTCGGGGTGTAGTACTTGATCTCCCGCGCCTGCTTCGTAGCTTTCGCCTTCTGACGGCCACGCCCCATGAGCGGGACCCCCTTAACGTCGTCTCGAAATGGCCACACGATGAACATTCACCGCCGGCTTGACTCTTGGATGAAGTGGTTAGTGCTCTCTAGGTTAACATGAGTGCCAGCATGGCGTCGCACTGAAGGGGAGGCCCGCACACCGATGAGCCACACACCGCAGGAGAACGACGCCCCCGCACAGCCTTTATCACGCCGAGCTCGCCGCACCGCTGCTGGGGACACCGGCCGGCGGCTCAACGCGGTGCCGTTCGTGATCGCCGGGGCGGTAGTGGTCATTCTCACAGCGGCCCTGCTGTGGTGGTTCTTAGGCCGGAGCGAGCCCGAGCAGACTGGTGACTGGACCTGGACCGAGGAGCCTGCTGACGGCGTGCACGCCCGCGATGTTCCCCCCGAGGACTGGGAGACGGGATGGTGCTTGGCCGGCTTCTCCGATGAAGACTCCCCGGCGAATGTGATCGACTGTGAGCGCAATTATGACGTTCAGGTCCTTCACCGGCAGGAGCTGGACGATGAGGTCACCGATGGTGAATATCCCGGTGATGACATTGTGGCGCAGCAGGCGAATCAGTGGTGTCACGATGAGATTGAACTCAACCCTGAAGCGGTGCAGGCGGTGGATACTGAGCTGCAGATCAAGCTCTGGCACCCCAGCGAGTCCACGTGGAACAGCGAGGACGACCGGCTGGTCAGCTGCTTCCTGGCACGTGCTGATGGCGAGCGGCTCACCGGGGACTTCCTCGCCGATGAGCCAGATTCCGATGATGAGGGCGACGACGCCGAGGATGACGCCGAGGTAGACGTCGTCGAGGAGGGCCGAGAGGACGACCCGGAGGACGAGGACAGCGACGCCGAGTCCGAGGAGGACCCGGAGGAGGACTGACCTCGTCCCCCAGGCTTATGCGAGCCGCTTGACGCTCAGCCCCTGCAGTTCATCACCCTCTACCGTGAAGTCCTCCCGGTCCACCACCACTGAGGAGCCGTCCTCAATCTCGCCAGCCAGCATCGCTTTGGCAAGCTTGTCGCCGATTTCGCGCTGAACGAGCCGGCGCAGCGGCCGGGCACCGTAGGCCGGGTCATAACCGGTCAGCGCCAACCATTCCTTGGCGGCGTCGGTGACTTCCAAGGTCAGCCGCCGGGAGGCCAACCGCTCAGCCAGGCTGTGGATCTGCAGGTCCACAATGGAGGTCAGCTGCTCCATCGTCAGGGCGTCGAACATGACAATGTCGTCCAACCGGTTGAGGAACTCGGGCTTGAAGTGGGAGTTCACCACGCTCATCACCGATTCCCGCTTGGTGCGGTCATCGGTGGACTGGTCCACCAGGAACTGCGAGCCGAGGTTGGAGGTCAGGATCAGCACCACATTGCGGAAGTCCACTGTCCGGCCCTGCCCGTCGGTGAGCCGGCCGTCGTCGAGGACTTGGAGCAGGATGTCGAAGACGTCATGGTGGGCCTTTTCCACCTCATCCATCAGCACCACTGAGTAGGGACGACGCCGCACCGCTTCAGTGAGCTGACCACCTTCGTCGAAGCCCACGTAGCCGGGAGGGGCTCCGACCAGCCGTGCCACGGAGTGCTTCTCGGAGTACTCGGACATGTCGATGCGGATCATGGAGCGTTCATCGTCGAACAGGAACTCCGCCAGCGCCTTGGCCAGCTCGGTCTTGCCGACGCCGGTGGGCCCCAGGAACAGGAAGCTGCCGGTGGGGCGGTCCGGGTCGGAGATGCCGGTGCGGGCGCGGCGGACGGCGTCGGAGACGGCGGTGACGGCTTTGCGCTGTCCGATCAGCCGGGAGCCGATGAGGTCCTCCATCTGCAGCAGCTTCTGGGTCTCCCCCTGCAGCAGCCGGCCGGTGGGGATCCCGGTCCAGGCGGAGATGACCTCGGCGATGGCGTCGGCGTCGACCTTATCGGAGACCATGCGCTCTTCGGCTTCAGGTTCGGCCTCTTGGGCTTCAGCCTCAGCCAGTGCCTTCTCTGCCTGGGGGATCTCGCCATAGCGGAGGCGTCCGACTTCACCGAAGTCACCTTCACGCTCGGCGCGTTCAGCGGCGGACTTCAGTTCATCGAGCTTCCGGTGCAGCTCTGCCGCGCGGTTGTGGGCGCCTTGTTCGCGTTCCCACCGGGCGTTGAGGGCATCGAGCTCCTCGCGCTTATTCGCCAGTTCCTCCTCCAGGGCGGCCAGGCGCTCCTTGGAGGCGGCGTCGGTCTCTTGGGTCAGCCACTGACGTTCGGCTTCCAACCGGTCCACCGCACGGCGGAGTTCGTCGATCTCCACTGGATCGGAGTCGATCTCCATCTTCAGCCGGGAGGCGGCTTCGTCCACCAGGTCAATGGCCTTATCCGGCAGCTGCCGTCCGGTGATGTAACGGTCGGAGAGCTCGGCGGCGGCCACCAAGGCGGCATCGGAGATCTCCACACCGTGGTGGGCCTGGTACTTCTCCTTGATCCCCCGCAGGATCGCCACAGTGTCCTCCACTGAGGGCTCGCCCACGTACACCTGCTGGAACCGGCGTTCCAGGGCGGCGTCGGACTCAATGTTCTCGCGGTACTCATCCAGGGTGGTGGCCCCGATCATGCGCAGCTCGCCGCGGGCGAGCATGGGCTTGAGCATATTCCCGGCGTCCATAGAGCCTTCTGAGGTGCCGCCTGCACCGACCACGGTGTGAACCTCGTCGATGAAGCTGATGATCTCACCTTCGGCGGCTTTGATCTCATCCAGCACGGCCTTGAGTCGCTCTTCGAACTCACCGCGGTATTTGGAACCGGCCACCATGGCGCCGAGGTCCAGGGAGATCAGGCGCTTGTTCTTCAGCGCATTGGGCACGTCCCCGGCTTCGATCCGCTGGGCGAGACCTTCCACCACTGCCGTCTTGCCCACGCCGGGCTCACCGATGAGCACCGGGTTGTTCTTGGTGCGGCGGGAGAGGACTTGGACCACCCGTCGGATTTCGGCGTCGCGGCCGATCACGGGGTCCAGCTTGCCTTCTTTGGCCAGCTCGGTGAGGTCGCTGCCGAATTTGGACAGTGCCTCAAACGTGCCTTCGGGGTCTGCGGTGGTGACTTTGCGTCCCTGCCGCACGGCGTCAACGGCTGAACGCAGAGCTTTGACCTCAGCGCCGTTGTCCTGCAGGGCCTGGCCGGCCGGGTCATTCACCCCGGCGATGCCGAGCAAGAGGTGCTCGGTGGAGACGTAGTCGTCCCCCATACGTTCAGCCTCGGCCTGGGCATTGCGCATTACGCTCAGTCCGTTGCGGGAGAACTGCGCGTTCGCCACTGAGGCGCCAGAGGAGGAGGGTAGGTCTTTGATGGCCGTGGAGGCGCGGGTGGAGACGGCGTCAGGATCTGCGCCGGTGGCTTTCAACGCGGCCACGGCCACCGATTCCCGGCTGTCCATCAGGGCTTTCAGGATGTGGGCGGGTTCAATCTGTGGATTGCCAGCAGTATTGGCGTTCATGGCGGCCGCACTGACGGCCTCTTGCGATTTGGTGGTGAGCTTGATGTCCATGGCCTCGCGGCCCCCTTTCACAGCTGAGCGAAACTTGAGTCACTGATACTCAACTTTACCGGCACCCCCGTTATTCCGTCACCCCTTAGGTGAATCTGATCCAACACTTGTAGGTTCCAGCTAAGTTGTCAGTAGTGTCACCTATCTGTCAGTGGTTTGTCAGTGGTGTCATCTATCTGTCAGTGGGTCACGTTGAATCATCCCCATGGCCGCGATTCCCCAGCAGAGTCTCCGCCGATCTATCGAGACCTAAAAGCTCGCACGCACGGTGTCCCGGTTAGCCCCCCGTCAGCGGGACAGGGTGCGGACCACCTATACGGGACACCCTCTCTGGCCAGTTGGCGTTACGCCTGGTCAGAGGTGGGTGTTCCCGGTTGGGGTTCCCAACTGACAACGCCACTCACGGAGCTAGCCGGCTCAGGGTTAGAGCCCGAATGCGCCGCCAGTGACCAGGATGATGACCCCCAGGGTAATGAGCACAAGTGGAAAGAGGATGCTTTCCCACCGCTCCAGAACTTCAGCGATGGGTTTGCGTGAGGTGATCCACTTAGCAGCCAGGACCAGGAGCGCGACCAGTGATAGGAAGACGATGCAGAAGGCCAGGACAGCGGCCCAGCTGAGGCTGACGAAGACTGGTACATAGACACCGATGTTGTCTCCACCGTTGGCGAAGGTCACTAGGGCAACCGTGCCGACAGAGACTCGCTTGCCTTCCAGTTGGGCTTCGTCGTCGTCTTTTTCGTCGCGGTTGCGCCATGTTCGCCATGCTGCCCAGAGGCCCAGGCCCAGCGGGATCAGGCCGAAGTAGGGCAAGACTTCTTCTGGGAGCATCACTTGTGCGCCCAGCGCCACAACCACAGCAGTCCCCAGAATGCCGATGAAGCCCACGTACTGCCCTAGCAGTATTCGCCGGGTCGTACCTGGTTGCCCTCGGCCACGGCCGAAAAACAGGGACAGGACGATGATGTCATCGATGTTGGTGGCAACGAACAGGGCTAACGCCTGTGCAGCAACAGTCACTATCATGAGCGGCTACGCGCCTGAGCACAACCAGGAAGCGAGCACTGTGGATCGATGCAGGACGCGTATTCATCGATAGCAAGGGTGGTCTCCACCAGCGCATTCAATGCCTGAGCAAGGTGTGCATCAGCAATTTCGTACCGGGTCTGGCGACCTTCAGGCTCGGTGACCACGATCCCGCAGTCCCGCAGGCAGGCCAGGTGATTCGACACGTTGGTCCGAGTCAGCCCTAAGTCCCGGGATAGCTGGGCTGGGTAGCCGGGGCCATGCAGCAGAGAGAGTAAGATTCGAGACCGCGTGGGGTCTGCCATGGCGCGGCCGAGCCGGTTCATGACATCAAGACGAGAAGCAATAGTCAGCACACAGTGACTATACAGGGTTGACTGACTAATCAGCAGGGTCAAGCTGGCCGGCGTCCCGGTGGCGGATCCCCAAGCGGCACTACCCATTGACCAGTGCTTCGAAGACCCCAAAATCGGTCGCGCACTGGGTGTCAGTGCGGGAACCTCGATCTGAACTCTGAGCCTGCAAGTAGGGTCATGACCATGGGACAGATCATCTACGAAACGTCAACCAGCTTTGATGGATACATCGCTGACGAACATCACTCACTGTCATGGCTGTTCGCTGTACCAGGCGGGGACTCTCCCGAGCTGGAACCACCACAAGCTGCTGTGCAATTGATGGGTTCGAACACCTACGAGTGGGTGCTCGACCAGATCGATGGACTCAGCAAACCAGAGGCCTGGTCCAGCGCATTCGGCAACACTCGCGTCTTCGTCTTCACTAGCAGGCAACTCTCGGCCCCCAAAGGTGCCAATATTGGCTTCTTATCCGGCGCAGTAGAGGACGCTCTTCCCGCGATCAGAGAGGCCGCTGGAGATGGAACTGTCTGGATCGTGGGTGGCGGAGACCTTGCGGTCCAGTTCCTCGAAGCCGAAGCCCTGAACGAGTGCGTATTCACCATTGCGCCAGTGGCTCTGGGGAACGGAGCACCGCTTTTTCCCCGACGGCTGGAATCGAACCAATTCACGCTGACCTCAGCACAGCAGGTAGGCCAGTTCACTCGGGTCGCCTACAAGGTGACCTACCCCGACCGCTGACGGATCCCCAAGTGACACACCTTCACCGCGGGCTGGACTCCCGTAGCCTCTTCGCTGTGCTTCGATGCCGTTGAGGATTGTGACAGGTTACTGGGACAGGAGCCGTCTCACCGAGTTGTCATGCCCCAGGTCAGCACAGCGCGGTCCTGACAAGTTCAGTGAGAACCTACAACACTGTAGGTTCCAGTTAAGTTGTCAGTAATGCCATGTATCTGTCAGTGGCGTGTCAGTAGTCTCATCTTTCTGACAGTAGGTCACACTGAGGATATGGGCACGCGCGGGGTCTCCTTGCGATACTGCACCGTCGCCGGTGATGAAGTCACGACGACGTGGGAACAAGCGCGTGCTGACCTTATCGTTGAGGGCCTCCCGATTCGGATACCTCCTGCCTACAGGGGCCAGCGGAACTACCCCGGTCTATTCTGGGCATCGACGAATCATAGGACTTTAGTCTATGAAAGCCTGCTTGAGTTAGAGCGACTATGGTTAGCAGACTTCGACCCGACAGTCGCGCAGATAGCCACTCAGCCTTTCCAACTCGCCGGACGCGACATCAACGGGCCTCGCCGGCATGTGCCAGACATGCTCCTGACCCATCGGGATCGGCGGGTCACCCTTGTCGATGTGAAGCCTCAAGCTGCACTGAGCAGGCCCCAGGTTAAGGCGCAGTTCGACTGGACTCGCGATCTGTGCCGTGAAAAGGGGTGGCGCTACGAAGTCTTCGCCGGTGGGAGCCCAACCGTTCTGCGTAATATCCGCGCCTTGGCCGTTGCGCGACGTCATTCGCGAATACCGGATGACCTACTGGAGCATGCGTGGATAGTCCTACGCGATGCTGGCCGACTGCCCTTTGGAGAGGCCGTTACCCGCAAACCAGCTTCCTGCGAGGAGGCTCTTTGGCGCGTGGCGCTTTCGGCGCACATATGGTCCGGCAAGGTCACGGCCGACTTAAGTCAGCCTTTGAGTGACAAGACGCTCATAGAGACATCGGTGGAGGCAGCGGCATGAACGCAGAGAGCCTTGATATCTCGATTGGCGCTCGTCTTTGGTACCAAGGATCGGCCTGGGCTGTAGTCGAACATGACGGAAGCGGAGTGCTCCTGCGGTCAGGCAAGTCCTTCAAGAAAGTGCACGGGGCCTCGCTCGTCGGGCACGCCGAACCCTTGAGCGAAAAAGTTCAGGTCGAGAACAGGGAGCTCGATGTTGTCGTTCTTGAGACACTGGATAAAGTCCAGCGTGCAGAGGTAGAACGTCAGGCCAAGATCTTTGACGAAGTCTTCTTGACTGGCTCTCAAGCTTCGGCAGACGACCTCTACCAGGCTGCGGCGGACAAACTCGGGGTGTCTCTTCGAACTGCCTATCGACGCGGTCAACGATATGCGAAGCAGGGAATCGTAGGGCTGGTTGATGCTCGCCGGCTCAAGTCTCACCGCCCAGCCGTTGACCCTGAATGGGACACTGCCTGTCTGGAGGTCCTCCATAGTTTCCGGGACCAGTCAAATCCAACAGTAAAAGGCGTCCTAGCCAAGACGAATGCACTTTTCGCCGCACGGAACCCAAGCGGCGCTGCTCCTTCAAGGTCAGCGGGATACCGCCGCATACAAGAGTTAGATAAGGGACGCTACACTTTCGGATCCGCGAAGCAGCGGCGATCTGTCGCTGATCGCCCCCAAGGCGTTCTGGGACGCCTGCGGGCGGATCGGCCCGGTGAGTATGTCCTTCTGGACACCACTCGTCTCGACGTGTTCGCCATGGAACCTGCAACGGGTCGCTGGCTGAACACCGAGCTGACAGTGGCGATGGACTTGTACTCACGGTGCATCCTCGGACTCGTCCTCCGGGCCGTGTCCACTACCGCCCAAGATGTCTCTTCTGTGCTGTATCAGGTAGTCACGCCCCAACACTGGGGGCCCCTCGCTGAAAACGATGATCCAGCGCCCTACGTGGGGGTCCCGGACAATTTGATCGCCCAGTCCACTGGTGCCTTGCCCGATACGATCGTGGTCGATCACGGCAAGATCTATCTCTCGTCTCGGACAAAGGCTGTTTGTCATCGCCTCGGGATCAACATTCAACCGGCAACTCCGAACAAACCGACAGATAAACCAACCATCGAGAGGTTCTTCCGCACATTGCGCCAGCAGTTGTTAGAGCGACTGCCGGCATATAAGGGCCCTGATGTGTACTCCCGCGGCAAGAACATTGAGAACCAGGCGTTCTACACCGTAACCTGGCCTTGCCCGCAAATCGTGGACACTTGCTTAGTTCTTCAGGCGGCTTCCTGAATTCCTTGTGACTGTCCTTCTGCCTGGTGACGGAGGGATTCCTCGTATTCCACTGGCGGGATCATCCCAACAGCGGAGT
>NZ_VAWA01000015.1 GCF_005771565.1 Nesterenkonia sphaerica | reverse complement strand
AGGCCATCAAACACCAACGGACTAAGCCCCGCCGGCCGCAGACCAACGGCAAGGTCGAGCGGTTCAACAGGACGTTGATGCAGGAATGGGCCTACGCGAGGCCCTACTCCAACGAATCAGCCCGTGAAACCTCCTACCAGGAGTTCCTTCACTACTACAATCACCACCGAACCCACACCGCGATCGGAGGGACTGTTCCCTCAGCCCGCGTTCACAACCTCACGGGGAAGTACAACTAGGCGCTTCGTTTGCCCAGGATATTTTCGAGGTCACGCGGGAATCTCTGCCGGTGCAGCGTGCGTGACCAGGTTGCCACGGGCGAAGGTGCTTGACGCGGTCGCCGTGGTACTCGGCACCCGGTGCCGGTAGACAGCGTCAGTAATACCTACAGAGCCATGCCCCAACCGGTCTGACACATCTTCCATGCGCACGCCGTGGGCTATGAGGTGCGAGGCGTGCGAGTGGCGCAGAGAATGGACGCTGGGCGATTTGGTAAAGCCGGCAGCCTGCGCGCGCCGCAGAGCAGGTTCCCACATTCGCACCCAGAGATCTCTGGAGTTAGTCAGGCGCTCTGAGGTCGACAGGCTGAACACCAGCTGCCCGTGACCGGCAGCCCTGACCAATGGCCACACGGTGCTCATGGTGCCGTCGTCCACATCAATGGTGCGGAAGGATCGCTGCGACTTCGGTTCGCCGATGTAGGCGCGTGTGCCACGCTCTGGCATCTTGATTGACTTAGTGACACTGACGTGCACCACGCCATCAATGACTGTGAAGTCTTCCGGTGTCAGTGCGAGCAATTCGCCGGCACGCATGCCGGTGCCCCATAGCAGGTCGAAATGTGGCAGGTGACGGTCGCCAATGTGATGGCGCAGAGCCGCGACTTCTTCGGCCGTCATGTATTTGTTGCGCTCGGCAGTCTGAGTGCGTCGCACCACTGGCAACCGCGTGTCTGCTGCAGGATTGTCTGGCCGGTGGCCACGTTTGACGGCATATGCCAGGACACTGAACAGCAGCCCGTGCGAATTCTTGATGGACTTGGCCGAATAGCCTTCGCCGTCGCGGCCGTCGCGCCGCATCCACTGCACCCAACGAATGATGTCGTCTTCGGTCAGTGTGTCTACGGGCGCATCCAGCATGCTCCACTGATTGCGAACCATCGCAAGGTACTTGCCACGGGTGTAGGGCGTGATGTCTATGAGCCGGTCGATGTGCGATTCAGCCACGTCCGACAGCATGGGCGCCGTTGACGCCTGAGCCTCTACAGCACGCCGGGCGGCCGCATCATCGCCACCGGTCTGCTCTATCAGGGCCTTCCAGAGCTCGGCGTCAACCAAGGTGTCACAGGTCTGGTGGCGCTTATCTTTGCGGTGATACCAGACCACCCTGTAAGAGGTTTTCTTCTTGCCCTTGCGCGTCTCAATCGTTGCCATGACGCGAGTCTATTCCCTCATTTGGGGATAATTCCGGGAAATTTGGGGATACAGAGCCAGTCAGTGGCTCTGCATCCCCGTCATTCCGCCTATCATTCTGTGCGCGGAGGGGGACTTGAACCCCCACCCTCATTAATAGAGGACTAGCACCTCAAGCTAGCGCGTCTACCTATTCCGCCACCCGCGCAGGGTGCCTGCCTCAACGTGAAGCCAAGAGAGCTTAGCACGCGAGCAGGCCGAGTCAGAAACTCTTACTTCTTGCCGCCGAAACCGGCGAAGCGCTTGTTGAACTTGTCCACACGACCGGCGGAGTCCATGATGCGCTGCTTACCGGTGTAGAAGGGATGTGAGGCTGCAGAAACCTCGACGTCAATCACCGGATAGGTGTTGCCGTCCTCCCATTCCATGGTCTTCTCGCTGGTGGCGGTGGTGCGAGTCAGCACCTTCTCGCCGGAGGAGAGATCGTTGAAGATTACCGGCTGGTACGTGGGGTGAATATCAGGTTTCATGCTCAGTTCCTTTTCATGCGCCGCTGGTTTTTGCCAGAAGCTGGGAAAATAAAGATCGCAGGCCGCTGAAGGGCCAACACTCGATCCTACCCTACACACCCACCCGGTGCCACACCGGACTCCTCCGGAGGGATGGCGATAGGGTGGCGATATGGAGAGTAACGTCGTTGACTTCTGCCGGGACCTGATTCGATTCGACACCTCCAACTGGGGTGAGGGCAAATCGAATGGCGAGCGCGAGGCCGCCGAATACTGTGCGGACATCATGCGGCAGGCGGGACTTGAACCGCAGCTTTTCGAAAAGGCCCCGGGCCGGACCAGCGTCGTGGCCCGGATGAAGGGCACCGACGACGCCGCTGGGGCTCTGGTGGTCCACGGTCACCTGGATGTAGTCCCCGCCCAAGCAGCCGACTGGCAGGTGGACCCGTTCTCCGCCGAGATCATCGACGGGCTGATCTGGGGCCGCGGGGCAGTCGATATGAAAGACATGGACGCCATGATCCTGGCCTCCATGCTGCAGATGGCTCAAGACGGACACCGCCCCAGACGTGACATCATCTTCGCCTTCTTCGCCGATGAGGAGGACAACGGCGCCTACGGGGCGCGCTGGCTCACCGATGCCCACCCGGAGCTCTTCGACGGTGCCACCGAGGCGATCAGCGAAGTGGGAGGATTCTCCGCTGACATCGCCGGCACCCGGGCCTATCTCATCCAGACTGCGGAGAAGGGCATCCACTGGACAAAGATGACCGCGCGCGGCACTGCCGGGCACGGCTCAGCGGTTCACCGGGATAACCCCGTGGTGCACCTGGCAGAGGCGGTGGCGGCTATCGGCGCCCATGAGTGGCCCCTGGAGTACACCAAGACCACCCGCGCTCTGTTTGAGCAGCTCTCAGAGATCACCGGCATCCCCTTCGACCCCGAGAACCCTGAGCCGCTCATTGACGCGTCCGGTTCTGCGGGGAAGTTCATCGCCGCCACCCTGCGCAACACTTCCAACCCCACGCTGCTGGAGGCCGGGTATAAGCACAATGTGGTGCCCGGCCAGGCTCAGGCGCTGGTGGATGCCCGCACCCTGCCCGAGCAGGATCAGAAAGTTGCCTCCACTCTGCGCGAACTGGCCGGGGAGAAGGTCGACTTCGAGCTGATGAACGAAGGGCCCGCCCTGGAGGTCCCCTTCTCCGGGGCGCTGGTGGAGCAGATGGTCCAGGCGCTGCGCGCCGAGGATCCTGATGCGGTGGTGCTTCCCTACATGCTGGGCGGAGGCACCGACAATAAGCACCTGGCCAAGCTGGGGATCACCGGCTACGGGTTCGCGCCGCTGCGTCTTCCGGCAGAGCTGGACTTCACCGGCATGTTCCACGGGGTGGACGAACGTGTTCCGGTCGATGCCCTGAAATTCGGTGTCCGGGTGCTTCACCGGTTCCTGCTGGAGCAGTAATACGGTAACGGTGCTCAAAAGGTGCGCCGCACCCGCATCATGCGCCGGCGCAGCCAGTACTTGCGGACACCACCGGTGTAAAGGGCTGAGCGCCGCAGCTCCCAGCGGCCGTACTCGGCATAGTCCACGACCTGTCGCCTCACCTCAGCCAGCGACTCCCGCGGCTGGCAGGTCAGCACCATGTACTCCCAACCGCGCCCGTCATCGTCCTCAACGGTGTACCGGCCTAGCGCGGAGGAGGGAGTCTGCTCTGCCATCAGCACTACTGTAGAACACCCGTCAAGAGGGGGTACCGTTGAGGGCTGAGACGTTGGTACTGTGGCGATATGAACCTCGATCCTCGCATCGCTCTCAACGCGCTCAACAACGCACTTGAGGAACATCTCTCCGCAGCAGTCAATCGCCGGGGCGAGGACGACCCTTCGGTGGAGACCGCGTTCTACAACATCTCCGACGCCTTCGAAGCATATGAGGATGCCCTCTTCGCCTCGACCGGAGAGGTGACCCCGCTGGATCTCTACGACGAAGACGCCGACGAGGACGACATCCTCGAAGACGATGACCTCGATGAGGACGTCGAACAGGACTGAAACCCTCCCGGCCACACCCGCCCTGCCAGCAGGCTCGTGGTTGACGCTCCCGTTGTGGAATTATCACCGGCTGCACGGAGTTGACCGGTGGTGGAGTCACCCGCCTGTGAAAGGAATATTGCGTGAGATCGTGGAGCGCACCCACTGTGCCAGTCCTGCCGGCGGTGCCGGAAAGCCTGGAACTGTACGACACACCGCAGGGGACCACGGTCAGCACCACCTCTACAGCAGGGATCGCCTCGCTCTATGTCTGCGGGATCACTCCCTACGACGCGACGCACCTGGGCCATGCCAACACCTACGTTCACTTCGACACCCTGGTCCGGTATTGGCGTGCCTGCGGGTTGGAGGTGCAGTATGTGCAGAATGTCACCGACATCGACGACCCGCTGTTAGAGCGGGCTGCGGCCACGGACGTCGATTGGCGAGAGCTGGCGGAGTCGCAGACCGAGCTGTTCCGTGAAGACATGGCCGCCCTGGGGGTGATCCCCCCGGACCACTATGTGGGGGCAGTCGAGATGATCCCTGCAGTGGTGGAGGACGTGGAGAGTCTGCTGCAGCGCGGCATCGCTTACCCGGTCAGTGCCGCTGATGCTGCCGGAGAGGACTACTACTTTGACATCTCGGCCGCCGAGCGCAGCACCCAGTGGCGGCTGGGCAGTGTCGGGGCCTACGGCCGCGCTGATATGGAGGAGCTCTTTCCGCAGCGAGGGGGAGACCCCGACCGGCGCGGAAAGCGTGACCCGTTGGATCCGCTGCTGTGGCGTGCCGCCCGCGACGGGGAGCCGCAGTGGGCAGGTGGGCAGTTGGGGCGGGGCCGCCCGGGGTGGCACATCGAGTGTTCCGTCATTGCGCGGCGGAACCTGCCTGCGCCGTTCACCATTCAGGGCGGCGGTTCTGATCTCCGCTTCCCCCACCACGAATTCTCTGCGGCACATGCCACCGCCGCCGACGGCAAACCGCTGGCCGAGGGATACATGCACACCGGGATGGTGGGCCTGGCGGGGGAGAAGATGTCCAAATCGCAGGGCAACCTGGTGCTGGTCTCCCAGCTCCGAGCCCAAGGGTGGGACCCTCAAGCGATTCGTGTGCTCATCCTCTCCCACCACTGGCGGCAGGACTGGTCCTTCACGGAGGCGGCGCTCGAGGCAGCCGCTGAGCGGCTCGCGAGCTGGAAGTCAGCCCTCCATACCAGGGAGCACCGGGCCGCAGACAGTGCGCACGAGGCCGCCGCCCCGGGTGAACTTCATTACGCACTGATGAGCGCGCTGGCCGGTGACTTGAACTCTCCTGCGGCCCTCGACACCCTCGACCTCTGGGCGGCAGGGCACCTGGCGGCACAGGACTCAGCAGCTCAGGTGCGCGACGTCGTGCTGGCCCTGTTAGGTCTGGACCTCACCGCCTGAGCGGCTCCTGAGGGCCCTGAGGTGCGGGTTCAGTTCTCCGGAGGTTTGCGGCGCCGCAGGTAGCGTTCGAACTCCTCCGCTATCGCGTCCCCGGAGGCTTCGGGCAGATTCGTGGTGTCTGTGGCCTCTTCGAGCCGTTTGACGTAGTCGGCGATCTCCGCGTCCTCCTCGGCCAGGTCATCCACCCCGCGCTCCCACGCGGCGGCGTCCTCGGAGATCTCCTCCGCCTGCTCCGGGTCCAGCGGCACGCCCAACAGCTCCTCCAACTTCCTCATCAGGGCCAGCTGGGCCTTGGGGGAGGGGGCCTGCCCCACATAATGCGGCACCGCAGCCCAGAGGGACAGGGACGGGATCCCGGCCTGGAACGCGGTATGGGCCAGGACACCAACGATCCCCACCGGCCCTTCATAGGTGGGTTCGTCAATGTCCAGCAACTCCTGAATCTCGGCGTCCTCGGAGGAGAACGAGGCGGGAATGGGCCGGGTGTGCGGCACATCCGCCAGCAGGGCCCCCACCAGGACCACTGCGGCCACCTGGTGCTCCGCCGCCTTGGTCAGCAGCTCCGCCGTGTACGCCCGCCACCGGAAACTGGGCTCGACGCCGTGGACGAACAGCAGGTCGAACTCACCGGAGGCCGGGCTGGCGCGCAGAATGCTGGTCGAAGGCCAGATGATCTCCCGACCAGCCGGAGTGCGGCCAATCTTGGGCCGCGAGAACTGGAAGTCGTAGTACTCCTCGTCGGTGAGCTTCTCGACCAGCTCCGCGCCGAAGGCCTGAGCCACGGTGCGCACGGCAGTCGAGGCGGCCCCGCCGGCGTCGTTCCACCCCTCAAAAGCCAGCACCATCACGGTGGGACGACTGTGCCGGTCCTCGCCCCCGGGTGCGGTCCGGCGCAGGTGGGCGGCCAGCATCTGGGAGCGATCCACCCGCTCCACAGGGGCATCGGGATCCTCCGCACCGGATGCTTCTTTGTCCTCACTCACATTTCTCACAGTACTGGCAAGCCAATGCTGGTGGAAGCGTACGATGGTGGGCATGTCAGAATTGCAGGCCGTTTTCTGGGACATGGACGGCACCCTGGTGGACACCGAGCCGTACTGGATCGAAGCTGAACACACATTGGTCACCGCCCACGGCGGAACGTGGAGCGAGGAGAAGGCTCAGCATCTGACGGGCCAGGCGTTGCCGTACTCCGCGGCGGTGCTTCAAGGTGCCGGGGTCCAAATGTCCATCGGTGAGATCATTGATCACCTCGTCGCCGAGGTGGTCCAGCGGTGCGCGCAGCGGATACCGTGGCGCCCCGGTGCGCGTGACCTGCTCGAGCAGCTGCACCGCGACCAGGTGCGCAGCGCCATGGTCACGATGAGCTTCCCCCCGCTGGCGCGGGCGGTGGCGGATGCCCTGCCGGCCGGTCACCTGGAGTTCCTGGTCACCGGAGACATGGTGGCGGCCGGGAAACCGGACCCGGAGGCCTATCACCTGGCCTTTGACACGATGGCAGCCGATCACGAAACACTCACCGGTGCCCCGCTGAGCCGCCAGCAGTGCGTAGCTATTGAAGACTCAGTCCCCGGCACTGCCGCCGCGGCAGCCTCCGGGCTGGTGACCGTGGCCGTGCCGCACCTGACCCCGCTGCCGACGTCCGGGCAGTGGCATGTGCTGGAGACGCTTGTCGGGACCGGGCCTGCCGACCTGCAGCAGCTGCTGGTCCGCGAACCTTCTCCGGCCGCAGTATGACCGGGCGCGCACCTATCGGCAAGCACATGCGCACCGGTCTGCTGAGAGCCGGACAGCGTGTGCAGCTGACCGACTACAAAGGCCGGAAGTCCACGATTACCCTCGCCGAGGGTGGTGAATGGCATACCCACCGCGGAGTGCTGCACCACGACCAGCTGATCTCCCAGCCCGAGGGCATCGTCGTCGAGAACAGCGCTGGCTACCGGTACCAGGTGCTGCGCCCGCTGCTGAACGACTACGTGCTCTCGATGCCGCGGGGAGCCACCGTGGTGTACCCGAAAGATTCTGCCCAGATCGTCCAGGTCGCGGACATCTTTCCCGGTGCCCACGTGCTGGAGGCCGGCGTGGGCTCCGGCGCACTGAGCATCTCACTGCTGCGCGCCACCGGTGACGCTGGGTCCCTTCATTCGTACGAACTCCGTGAGGAGTTCGGCGACATCGCACGCAGCAATGTGGAAGCGTTCTTCGGCGAGCCCCACCCTGGATGGCAGATTTTCATCGGTGACGCCGGAGAGAAACCACTGGAGATCGAGCAGCCGGGTGGGGTGGACCGCGTGGTGCTGGACATGCTGGCACCCTGGAACTGCCTCAATGCGGTCCGGACGGTGCTGGCCCCGGGGGGAGTGTGGGTCAGCTACGTCGCGACCGTGACCCAGCTGTCCCGGCTGACCGAGGAGATCAGGCGCAGCGGGGGGTTCACCGAGCCTGAGGCGCATGAGACCATGCTGCGCACCTGGCACCTCGACGGGCTCGCGGTGCGCCCCGACCATCGGATGGTCGCGCACACCGGATTCCTGCTGTCCACGCGACGGCTGGCTGACAATCAGCTGCCCCTGGAGCTGAAGAAGCGCGAGAAGGTCTCCGAACCCGCCGCTGCCGATGTGCAGGCGTGGGCCGGCACCAGCGAGGAGCAGACCTGGGATGAGGAGACTCTCCAGACTCGCGTGGTATCCAAGAAGAAGGCCCGCAAGGCAGCAGCCAGCTCTCTCCAGCACGCCGAGGCAGCCAAGGAGGTTGTGAATGACCAGTGAGACTCCCACCGAGACCGCAGAGCTGCGGGGCAAACTCGAGCAGGCTCACCGGCAGATCGATCACCTGCGGCAGCGCCAGCGGACCCTGGAGCAGCAGCTGCACAGCGCAGGCCGCAGCAATGAACGCCTCACCGGGGCGCTGGAGGCCACCCGCGGTCAGATCGACCAGCTGAAACAAGCACTGGAAGCAGACGGGCAGCCACCCTTCACCTTCGCCACGGTGATCGGCTACCGCGAACAGCGCGAGCGCACCGAAGGACGCGAGATCGAGGCCGCCACTGCGCCCGGCTGCGATGTCCTCCACTCGGGCCGGAAACTGCGCGTCTCAGTCTCTCCGCTGATCCGCCCCGAAGAGCTCACCCCGGGAAGTCAGGTCCTGCTCAACGAGAACTACACCGTGATTGCGGTGCTGGACCCGGAAGGCACCGGCGAGATTGCCCGAGTCAAAGAAATCCTGCCGGACGGCCGGCTGGTAGTGCTCGCCCGGGGGGAGGAGGAACGGGTGGTCAAACTTTCCGCCGCTGCTGCCCGAGCCGAATCTGAGGGGGATAAGCCCGCCCGGGTCGGCGACACCGTGGTGGTGGACCTGCGCACCGGTACAGCGACCGAAGTGGTCCCGCTCTCCGACGTCGAAGATGTAGTGCTGGAAGAGACTCCCGATATCGCCTACCGCGACATCGGAGGGCTCGCCGAACAGATCGAACAGATCCGGGACGCGGTGGAGCTGCCGTTCTTGCACGCTGAGCTCTACCGCGAACACGGGCTGCGCGCCCCCAAAGGCATTCTGCTCTACGGCCCACCCGGCTGCGGCAAGACCATGATCGCCAAAGCCGTGGCCACCTCCCTGGCAGCCGGTGAGGAATCGGGCGCATACTTCCTCAACATCAAAGGTCCCGAGCTGCTCAACAAGTACGTCGGCGAGACCGAGCGGCACATCCGAGTCATCTTCGCCCGGGCCCGCGAGAGGGCCTCGGCGGGCTCACCGGTGGTGGTGTTCTTCGACGAGATGGAGGCGCTGTTCCGCACCCGCGGCACCGGGGTGTCCTCCGACGTCGAGACCACTATCGTGCCCCAGCTGCTGGCTGAGATCGACGGGGTGGAGTCGCTGGAGAACGTCATCGTCATCGGTGCCTCCAACCGGGAAGACATGATCGACCCCGCCATCCTCCGGCCCGGACGGCTGGATGTGAAGATCCGGGTGCAGCGTCCCAGCGCCGACGGGGCCCGGGAGATCCTCCGGATCCACCTGGGTGACTCGGTGCCGCTGCGTGCGGCTCTGATCGAAGGGCACGGAGGGCGTCAGGCGCTGCGTGAGGCGCTGATCGAGGCTACCGTCTCCCAACTCTACCCGGCGCACGCTGGGCTGATGTCTGGAGCGGTGCTGAGCAACATCATTGACCGGACCAAGAAACTGGCCATCAAGGAGTACCTGGCGCAGGCGGAACAGGAACACGTCAAAGGCATCACCCAGCAGCACCTCGACGCCGCTATCCAGCAGGAGCTGGCCGAGCAGCGAGACATGGTCGCCGGGCTGCGCCGCACCTCACTGGAGTCCGGAGCCGCCGCCCCTGCTGGAAACGGTCCGCCAGCGTGAGCGCCCGGCGCCTGATCGGGATGGAGACCGAATACGGTATCCACGCCCCGGCAAACCCCAGAGCCAGCCACGTGAGCCTATCCATCGAGCTGATCAACGCCTACGCCGCCCAGGTGACCGAATCCGGGGGAGCAGTCGCCGGCACAGAGTGGGACTACCAGTCCGAATCCCCCCTGGTGGACGCCAGGGGATGGGTACTGCCCCGGTCCGCAGCGCACCCCACGCAGCTGACCGACACCTCCGAGGCGGTCAGCTACGCCGCAGAGCAGGAACCCGGTGCCGGGGCGGTCCGGGACGCCCTGGGGAACATCTCCGGAGGAGACCCCAGCCCCGCCGACGCAGCGGAGCGGGGCGATCACCCGCCGGGGTCCGCGCACTGGCGCGGGGACTTCTACCGCACCGAGGCCGGCCAGCCGCAGATGCTGATGAACCTCGTACTGGGCAACGGCGCCAGGTTCTATGTGGATCACGCCCACCCTGAATACTCCGCACCCGAGACGGTGGGCCCGAAACGGGCGGTGCTCTACGACGTCGCCGGTGACCTCATCGCCCGCGCGGCCGCCCAGCGGCTGGCACAGGAGCCGGGCGCCCCCGAGATCCGGCTCTACAAGAACAACACCGACAACAAGTCGGTCTCCTACGGGGCACACGAAAACTACCTGGTGCCCCGGACAGTGCCGTTTGACGACATCGTCAACGGGCTGCTTCCGTTCTTCGCCACCCGCCAGGTGATCTGCGGTGCAGGCCGCGTGGGCATCGGCCAGCGCTCCCAGACTGCGGGCTTCCAGATCTCTCAGCGCGCTGACTTCTTCGAAGAGCAGGTGGGTCTGGAGACCACGGTGCGGCGTCCGATCATCAACACCCGCGACGAACCGCACGCCGACTTTGACCGGTGGCGCAGGCTGCACGTCATCATCGGTGACGCCAATATGAGCGAATACTCCGCCTGGCTGCGGGTGGGCAGCACCGCACTGGTCCTCGACCTCATCGAGGCCGGAAGAGCACCCCAGGTGAGGCTCCTCGATCCGGTCCAAGCGTTGAAGGACATCTCTCACGATCCCACCCTGACGTGCACCGTGGCGACCAATCAGGGGCCCATGACCGCTCTTCAGGTGCAGCAGCAGTATCTGGAGGCGGTCTTCGAACACGCCCGTGAAGTCAGCGCAGCCCCTGCACCCGATACCGAGACAGCCGAGCTGGTGGAAGCCTGGGGGGAGGTCCTGTCCGACCTCAGCGAGGACATCACCCTGGCCGCGGACCGGGTCGACTGGGTGGCGAAGTGGCAGCTGCTGCAGTCCTACCGACGCCGGGACGGCCTCAGCTGGGACTCCGCGCAGCTGGGCATGATTGACCTGCAGTATCACGACCTGCGCCCCGAGAAGGGCCTGTACTACCGGCTGGTGCGCGCAGGACGGATGCGCCGGCTCTACACCGACGAGCAGGTCGCCTGGGCGGCAGCACATCCTCCCGAGGAAACCCGCGCCTGGCTGCGCGGACAGCTCATCACCCAATATGCCGAATCCGTGGCCGGTGCCTCCTGGGACCAGATCCTGCTGCGGCCTGACGAGGTCTCCCCGGTGGTGCGGCTGCACTTGAGCAACCCCTTCACCGGCAGCAGAGAGCAGACTGATCAGGTGCTGCAGCAGGCAGCCAATCCCGCGCAGCTGGTGCGTGACCTGCAGAGCATCCTGGGCCAGCGGTAGGATAGTCCCATGCCAGCACAGCCGCAGAAGCAGCCCCACCGGCACGGCGAGGGCGACCAGCCGGACTCCGCAGACGCCGCCGCCCAGGTGCAGGGAAACCCGCAGGCCACCGAACGTGCCGCCGAGCTGGACAGCCTGCTGGATGAGATCGACACGGTGTTGGAGGCCAACGCCGAAGAGTTCGTCAAAGGATTTGTGCAGAAGGGCGGCCAGTAGGGCGTGGACCGTCGTGTCTACGGCGTGGAAACCGAATTCGGACTCACCCACCGCCCCGAGACCGGTAGAGGGCTGCCCCCAGACGAGCTTGCTCGCTACCTGTTCCGTCCCGTAGTCGATTTCGGCCGCAGCTCAAATATTTTCATCCCCAACGGTTCGCGTCTCTATCTCGACGTCGGATCCCACCCTGAATACGCCACCGCCGAATGCGATGACCTGATCGACCTCATCGCCTCGGACCGCGCCGGAGAACGGGTCATGCATGACCTCGCCATGGCGGCCCAGGAACGCATCCACCAGGACGGTTTCACCGGTGCGGTCTACGTGCTGAAGAACAACGTGGACTCCGCCGGGAACTCCTACGGCAGCCACGAGAACTACCTGATACCCCGCACTACCCACTTCCGCCGACTCTCGGGCATCCTGCTTCCCTTCCTGGTGACCAGACAGATCATCGCTGGGGCGGGACGAGTAGTCCAGGAAGACGACACCTACGAAGCGCACTTCGCGTTCTCGCAGCGGGCCGACCACATGTGGGAAGGCATCTCCAGTGCCACCACCCGGTCACGCCCCATCATCAACACCCGCGATGAGCCGCATGCTGACGCGGCCAGCCACCGGCGGCTGCACGTGATCGTCGGCGACTCCAACATGTCGACGACCACGTCTCTGCTGCGCTACGGCTCCACAGATCTGGTGCTGAGGATGATCGAGGCCGGTGTGCCTATCGAAGACTTCGAGCTGGAGAACCCGATCGCAGCCATTCGCGCCATCAGCCACGACATCAGTGGCCAGGCCCGGGTGCGCACCCGCACCGGGGAGCAGGTCACCGCTATCAACATTCAGCGCGAGATTCTGCGCCGGGTCACCCGCTTCGTCTCCGAACGCGGAGCCCACCACAGCCACGTCGACCAGATCCTCGAACTGTGGGATCGGACCCTGCAGGCTGTCGAGACCGGCGAGCACCAGCTGATCGACCAGGAGATTGACTGGGCCATCAAGAAACGGCTGGTCGAAGAGGTCAGCCATCAGCGCCGGTTGGACCTCAACCACCCCCGCCTGCAGCAGATCGATATGGCTTATCACGATGTCCACCCGGACCGGGGGCTGTACCACCTGCTGGTCCGCCGGGGCCGGGCCGCAACCATCGTCTCAGGGGCCCAGGTCACCCACGCCATGACCACACCCCCGCCCACCCGGGCGGCACTGCGCGGGGAGTTCCTCTCCACCGCCCGGGCCTACGGCGCCGAATGCACCGTGGACTGGGTCCACCACAAGCTCACCGACCGGCCGCTGGAGGCCATCATGGTCAAAGACCCGTTCGCCGCGAAGGATCAGCGCGTGGAGGCACTGCTGGACAAGCTCGGCGACCGCAGCAGCGAGCTTCAGGAACGCAGCCTGGAGGAGCGCAGCCGTCAGGGAGCCACGCTCGCGCTGACGGACAAGTACACCCGAGCGCCCGGCACACAGGTGCCGGAGCCCCCACTGATCTGACGAAGCCACCCGGAGATAGTAGAGTTCCACCCGATGCACATCCATGCCAGAGCCCAAGCCCCGCTCGCCCTCTCAGCCGCTGCAGCGCTGCTGCTGACCGCCTGCGCCGATGGTTCCGGCCTCGGCGAATCAGAGGCGCTGTCCGACATCGAGGTCAACCCCACCAGCGAGGGTGAGGCTCCTGAGGTGGTGATCTACGACGACATCGAAGCCGAGGAGAATTCCTCCTACGTCGTCAACGAAGGTGACGGGGAGCAGGTCAACAGCGACGCCCTGATGGACTATCAGCTGAGCATCGTCGACCCCTCCACCGGAGAAATCCAGCAGAGTTCCCATGACGACCCGGTTGAGCCCTTCCTGGCGCTGCCGGCGCTGGCCGCCTCAGATTTCGAGGTCGAGCAGTTCTTCGCTGAGGGGCTCAGCGCCGAGGGTGTCACCGTCGGCGCGGATGTCGCCTTCTATCTGGTGCCCGACCCTGAGCAGGGCATCGCGGAGCCGGCCATCTACCTGTTCGAGGTGCTCGGCCAGACCCCGGCTCACGCAGACGGTGAGGAGCAGGAGCAGTCCGGAGATCTGCCGCAGATCGACTCCGAGATCGGCGCCGTCCCAGAGCTGGACGATCACGATGAGGACGCTGAAGCCCCCAGTGAGCTCAGCAGCGAAGTGCTGATCGCCGGAGAAGGCGAGGAGGTTGCGGACGACGACTACGTGTTCGTCCAGTACCGCGGGTGGCGCTGGGAGGACGGCGAGGAGTTCGACACCTCGTGGAACACCGACGCCGAAGACGACGGCGATGACGCCGGCTCAGCAGAACCCGGCACTGCCGGCGAGCCCTTCGGCTTCTCCCTCACCGGAGGGGTGATCGATGGGTGGCTTGAGGGCATCCCGGGACACCGTGTGGGAGACCGGGTCCTGCTGGTCATCCCGGAGGACCAGGCATACGGCGAAACCACCAATGACGACGGCACCACCGAGGGCGGGCAGCCCGGAGGTGCGCTGATCTTCGTGGTCGACATCGCCCGAACAATCGACAACGAGTCGATGGAGCAGCTCCAGGGGGGCCAAACCGGACAGCCTGAACAGGGCGAGGCCCCCCAACTTGAGCTCAGCGACGAGGATCGTGAACGGCTGGAGGAGCTGGCAGCCGAGACCGGCATGACCGCTGAAGAGCTCGAAGGCCTCGCTATGCAGTTCGGCGTCACCTCCATCGAAGAGCTGGAGACGATGTTCGAGCAGCTGCCTGAGGATGAGGATGAGAACGACGACGCCCCTGAGGCCGACGACACCGACGACGAGGATGAGTGACATGTCATTCGGACAGCGCAGCTATGACCGTACCCGACCCGAGGTGGACTTCCCCGGGGAGACCCCGCCGGAGGAACTGGTCATAGAGGAGCTGATCCCCGGCTCCGGTCCGGAGGTGGTGCCCGGCGACCACATCTCCTGCCACTATGTGGGGGTCTCCTGGGCCTCGGGTGAGGAGTTCGACGCCTCATGGAACCGCGGGACGCCACTGGACTTCACCGCCGGCATCAGTCAGGTCATCCAAGGCTGGGACCAGGGGCTGATCGGCATGAAGGAGGGCGCACGACGCCGCCTGGAGATACCGCCGCACCTGGCCTACGGCGAGGCCGGTGCCGGAGGAGCGATCGGACCCAATGAGACGCTGATCTTCGTGGTCGATCTCGTGAAGGTCCAGAAGGCCGACTGACGCCGCAGCGACAATGCAGTGGCATGAGGAGAATCTTGCGGAGGATGCACCGCAGACAGCAACGGCCGAAGACGGAGTGGTCCGCGCCCTGTCCCTGGCCAACGCCCTGCTCAACCGCCCCGGCGGTCTGACCCGGGAGCAGATTTTCGACAAGATCGAACTCTACCGCGAACGCCGCGACGAGCGAGACCGGCTCACCGGCGCTCAGCGCCAGCGGGCTGACGCCGCATTGGAAAAACTCTTCACCCACGACAAAGACCACCTCCGACACTGCGGCATCGACCTCATTGAGCCCACCGCAGATGAGGACTACCGCTACCGGATCAGCCGGAGCCAGTACGGACTTCCGGACCTGGACCTGACTGCCGCAGAGCGTTCGGCCCTGTACCAGGCTCAGCTGCAGTTCGCCCAGCACACCATTGCTGGACTCCCGCATGCCGTGTGGGCTGTTGATCCGCACGCCTCCGAGCCTGCGCCCCCGGGCGCCCCGCAGGTCACCCAGGCGTCTATCGGCTCCGCCGAAGAGGTGGACCATCTGCTGGAGATCGCGCGGATCGGTCTGCGTACCCCGATCACCTTCCGCTACACAGCCCGGGGCCGGGCCCAAGCCGAAACCCGGCGGGCCGTGCCGCTGGGCACCGGCGCCCGAGGGCACTGGTACCTGCTGGCCCATGACTTGGACCGGAAGGCCCAACGCCTCTACCGGCTGGACCGGGTCTCCGGGACTATCAGCACGCTTCCGCCCTCTTCTCTGGGTGAGGACGAGGCCGCCACCGTGGAGCAGATCGCGCGCGCAGAGCGCTACGAAGACCTCGATGTGGCCGCGGAACTGGACCGCGGCGTCGAAGGCTTCACCGGACACCAGGTGCTGGAAGGAGCGCTGCGGGCGCACCAGGGCGAGGCCCCCCGGACGCTGCCGAAACTCACGCGTGTCACTCCTGGGCGGCGCAAGGATGACGCGGCCGCCAAGACCGAGCGGGTCATCAATATGATCGCGCTGCTGCTGGCCCGGGGCGCAGTCCAGCCCAGCGAACTGATGGAGAAGTACTCCCTGAGTCCCGCCCAGCTGCTCCGGGATCTGCTCAGCATCAGCCTCGTCACCACAGACCAGTACCCGGACACACTCGACGTGCAGCCGTTTCCTCCTCTCAACGATGAGGAGTTTGTCACCCGGTACCTGGCCGCGGATGAGCCCATCGTGCTGCGATCCACGGGCGGCGGTGCGCTGGACAAGCCGGTCTCGCTGACTAAGCCCGGGGCGCTGGGGCTGCTGATCGCCCTGCAGAGCCTCATCGAGCTCGGCTTGCCCGAGGATGAGCACATCGCTGCGGCAGCTGAGAGTCTGCGCACGAAGGTCCTGGCGATTGTCCCGGCGACGCTGGCCCAGACTGCGGCGTCGATGTCCCTGGGACCCGGGGCCGGCGACCGGGCCGCGCTGAAAGAGGCCCAGCAGGCCATCATCGCCAGCCACCCGGTGGACCTGTGTTACACCGATATCTCCGATCGCCGGACCACCCGGGTGGTCGACCCCGTCCAGGTGGTCCACCAGGGACCGCACGTGTACCTGCGTGCCTGGTGCCGCCGGGCGCAGGGCGAACGGTTCTTCCGCCTGGATCGGATCACTGACCTTCGGCCGCTGCCCCATGAGCAGCAGAGTGAGCAGGGCGCGCAGCTGCGCGAAACCGGCAGCAGCACCCCATCAGCACCGGCCGATGCGGCGATCCCTGTGGTGCTGCGGTTCTCGCCCAGCGCCGCTGGGCAATCCGTCTTATTCAGCCCGGTGAGGCAGCAGACCGACAAGACCAGCGGAGCCCGAATCATCTCCACCTCCTTCGTGACCGAGGAGGCAGTGATCGGCACCTGCCTGCGGGCCGGCGGGGACATTGAGGTCATTCGTCCGGGGGGACTGCGCCAGGCCGTAGCGGCGCGGGCGCTGGAGCTGGTGGAGCGCTCCCGGCCCTAGGTGATGCGGCTGCCGCGCCAGCGCGGCTACACTTGAGGGGTTCAAAGAAAGGACTTGATGATGAACATTGCTGGGTGGCAGTGGTTAATTCTGCTGCTGATTCTCTTGCTGCTCTTCGGGGCGACCAAGCTGCCGAAGCTGGCGAGGTCCCTGGGAGAGTCGGCCCGGATCTTCAAGTCTGAGGTCAGGACGACGCAGGACGAGGACCGGGACGCCTCGGCAGAAGACCCGGAGCGCAAAGCGGTGGAGGGAAAAGTGATCGACCCCACGGCCGACGTGGACAAGAACCGCGAACGCCGCGACCACGCCTGAGACTGTGATGACCCTGGCCGAACGGCAGCGACCGGCCGGCAGAGGCCCCCGGAAGCGACGGCGGGACCCTGAGGGGCGGATGCCCCTTCGCGAACACCTGCGGGAGCTGCGCCGCCGGCTGCTGATCGCGGCTGCAGGAGTCCTTCTGGGCGCAGTCGCCGGTTTCTTCCTCTACGAATGGCTCGTCGCCGCGCTGCAGCAGCCGGTAGTGGAGCACAGCAACAACGACGACGGGCGCCTGACGGCATTAGCATTCAATGCTGTGGGACAGCCACTGGACCTGCTGATCAGGCTCTCCCTGTTCGTGGGAGTGGTGATCTCCTCCCCAGTGTGGCTCTATCAGATCTGGGCATTCATCATGCCCGGGTTGCAGAAGCGCGAGAAGCGGTACGCCATCGCGTTCATCGCAGCCAGTGTCCCGCTGTTCTTGGCCGGGATAGGGACCGCCTACACTCTCTTGCCGCGGGCCATCCAGTTCTTCTTCTCGCTCAATCCTGAGGGCACCTCGAACATCATCGCCCCGGATGTGTACTTCACCTTTGTGCTGCACCTGTTCCTGGCCTGCGGGATCGCGATGGTGATCCCTGTCATCTTGGTGGGACTGAACATGATGGGCCTCGTGACCGGCCAGCAGATTCTGCGGTCATGGCGAGGGGTGGTCATGCTCATCGCGGTGATGTCCGCCCTGGCCGCCCCCGGGGGAGAAGCTGTAAGCATGTTCTTCATCATGATCCCCCTGACCCTGCTGTTCGCCCTGGCAATCGGGCTCTGCCTGCTCCACGACAAACGCAAAGCCAAGCGGGAGGCAGCCGCTCAAGCCTGACGGGTAATGGCGACTTTCACTCCGAGGCTAGTGTCCGGACCGCCGCCGGAGAGGATCCCCTTGAAGGGGGTCACATCCGCGTAGTCCCGGCCCCGGGCCACCAGAATGTGGTGATCGCCGGCGGGCTTGTGGTTGGTGGGGTCCCAGGAGTGCCACCGCCCGTCCCACCACTCCAGCCAGGCGTGAGACTGCCCGGCGACGGTCTCTCCGATCTCCGCCTCCGGGTTGGGGTGAACGTAGCCGGAGACGTACCGAGCTGGGATGCTGACCGCCCGCAGGGCCCCGATGACCACGTGTGACAAGTCCTGGCACACGCCGCGGCGTTCGGAGAAGGAGGTCTCGGCGTTGTAGTGCACCGCAGTGGTGCCGGGCTGATACTCCATCTCCTCGCGCAACCAGGCCAGAATGGCCCGCGCCGTCTCATGCGGGGACTTTCCCGCAGCAAGACCGTGAGCGGCCCCGGCAAGAGACTCGCCGGGCTCAGAAAGGCGGGACTGGGGAAGGAAGTCGCTGAACTCCTCGACATTTTCTTCGCTGGTCAGCTCATCCCAGTCGAGAAGGTCTTCGGGGGCGTGCTGCTTCTCCGTGCGGTGGACCTCCACCAGTGCCTGTGAGGTGACTGTCAGCCGCTCGTGGCGGGAGTGCAGGTCAAAGGTGTGCACCTTGGCACCCCAGTAGTCCCGGTAATGCGATAACGCGGTGGTGTGCGGCGAGATCTTCAGATCGGTCTCCAACACCACCTGGGCGGCGTCGGTCTGCGGCGTCACGCGTGCTTCGTTGTAGGAGACTGTCACCGGCGCCCCGTAACGGTAGTCAGTGGTGTGGACCACGTGCAGCCGCGTCATATGTGCTCTCCTGTCCAGGCCTGCTCGGCCGCTTGCGCGAAGTACTTCGACGTAATGGCGTTCGACGCACCTGAGCACGCAGCGCGGACCCGCTCCAGGTGTTCGGGAAGCTCTGCGAGCAGGTCGTGAGAGTGGTGGTACTCCAAGAACGTGCAGGCCTGGCCGACCAACCGCCGCGCCGAATCCATCTTCCCGGTACGGCTGTACTCCGGGTCCAGCGCGATGAGCGCTTGTTCCACCTGCCGCAGCGAGGACACCACCGACCGGGGGAAGAGCCGATCCAGCAGCAGGAACTCCACGGCGTAGGTATCGCCGAAGGCGGCCCGGCGGCTGCGCAGAAAGGACTCATACGCGCCTGCGCAGCGCAGCATGTTTGCCCAGGAGAGACGGAAGGCCTCCTCATCACCAGTGGCGAGCATGCGCGCGGTCATATCCGCCCGCTCCAGAGACCTCCCCAGCGCGAGGAACTGCCAGGAGTCGTCACGGCTCATCGTAGAGTCGGCCATGCCCTGCACCGTGGCGGTGCGCTCAATGACCCAGGTGCAGAACCGGTAGGTGCCCACCACGTCGCGCCGGTGACTGGTGAGACCGTTCCACGTGGCGTTGAGCGACTCCCACACGGGGGCGGAGACCGTTTCCCGGGCACGACGGGCATTCTCCCGGGCCGCGGAGAGCGAGCCGGCAATGGAGTTGGGCTGCCGGAGGTCGAAAGCCATCCGGGTGACCAGCTGCTGCAGACCGGGAGGTGAGTCGTCGTCGCTGGTGTCAACTCCCATCACCGACATGAGATTCGCCGAGACAGTGCGCTGCTCCGCCAGCGGCAGCTGATTCAACCGCTCCAGGTGCACATCCAGGATGCGCGCGGTGCCGTCGGCGCGCTCCACATACCGACCGATCCAGAACAGTGATTCGGCAATCCGGCTCAGCATGGGGCTCCCCCTTGGTTCTGCTGCTGCTGCTGCTCATCATAGGCGTCTGAGGAGCTGGCGTCAGTGTGGAAGGCCGAGGGCCAGACTCGCTGGGTGGCGCGCCGGCCGCGTCGAGTGCTCCACGGCACTGCGGTGGAGACCTCACCGGTCTCGGCACCGTCCTGATCGACGACCCAGGTGTCCTTGGAGCCGCCGCCCTGGGAGGAATTGACCACCAGGGATCCTTCGGTCAGGGCGACCCGGGTCAGCCCGCCGGGAAGCACCCACACGTCCTCGCCGTCGTTGATGGCGAAGGGCCGCAGGTCCACGTGCCGCGGGCCGAATGTGTCGTCTGCCAGGGTGGGCACCGTGGAGAGCTGCAGCACCGGCTGGGCGATCCACCCGCGGGGGTCAGCGAGCACCTTCTGCCGCAGCGCTTCGAGCTCCTCCCGGCTGGCGGCGGGGCCGATCACCAGCCCTTTGCCCCCGGAGCCGTCCACCGGCTTGACCACGAGCTCAGCCAACCGGTCCATGACCTCTTCGCGAGCCTCAGGCTCCTCCAGCCGGAAAGTGTCCACATTGGGGATCAATGGCTCTTCGTTGAGGTAGTAGCGGATGATGTCCGGCACGTAGGTGTAGACGAGCTTGTCATCAGCGACGCCGTTGCCCACCGCATTGGCGATGGTGACGTTGCCCGCGCGGGCGGCGTTGACAATACCGGGCACCCCGAGCATGGAGTCTGCACGGAACTGCAGCGGGTCCAGGAAGTCGTCGTCGAGCCGCTTGTAGATGACATCCACCCGCTGCTCGCCCTCGGTGGTCCGCATGTAGACCCGGTTGGCGCGGCAGACCAGGTCTCGGCCCTCGACCAGCTCCACACCCATCATTCCTGCCAGCAGCGTGTGTTCGAAGTACGCGGAGTTGTACACCCCCGGTGTCAGCACCACCACGGTGGGGTCGTCGACACCTTCGGGAGCGGTGCGGCGCAGCGCGGAGAGCAGCCGCCGCGGGTACTCCTCCACCGGCCGGATAGCCGCGCCGGAGAAGGCCTCCGGAAGTCCTTTGGCGATCGCCCGCCGGTTCTCCAACACATAGGAGACGCCGGAGGGGACACGGACGTTGTCTTCGAGCACGCGGAAGGTGCCGGTATCGTCACGGACGAGGTCGATGCCCGAGATGTGCACCCTCACGCTGCCGGGAGTGGTGAAGCCATGAACCTCGCGGTGGAAGTGGGCGCTGGTGGTGATCAGCGACCGCGGCATGACGCCGTCGCGGACAATCTCCATCCGGTCATAGACATCATTGAGGAACATCTCCAGGGCCCTCACCCGCTGTGCGACGCCGGCGGAGATGCCGTTCCACTCCTCACCGGGAATGATCCGCGGAACAATGTCCAACGGCCAGGCCCGTTCCTCTCCGGCGAAGTCAAAGGTCACGCCGCGGTCGAGGAAGGTGCGCGCCATCGTCTCTGCCCGGGCCGAGACATCCGGGACGGTCAGCGATTGGAGCACGTCATTGACCCCAGAGTATTCGGAGCGCAGCTGACCCTCGGGCGTGAACATTTCGTCGAATGCCGTGGAGCGCTGCATGGCCTTCGGATACTCAGCGAAGAGATCTGACATTTTCCTACTCTCCTCTGCGGGTCTGTTTGAATAACACTATGTCAGAAATTGCCAATCTCACCCGGCGCCAGGCCGCTTTCCGCTCATCTTGTCTGAAAGTCTCCTCCTACGCGGTGCACATTGACGTCTCCGCAGCACAGCAGGAAGGTGCTCTGCGCTACCCCGTGAGCTGCCGCATTGAGCTCGACTATGACCCCGCTGCGGCGGAGGCAGGTGCGGAGGTGCCGTTTCTCGACTACTTGGGTGACTCAGTCGATTCTCTGAAGGTCAACGGGAGGGCACATGATGTGCATCGGGCGGCCACCGGTGCCGGGATCCGGCTTCATGGTCTGGCGGCAGGCGCCAACGTGGTGGAGATTGAGTCACGATCACGGTACTCCAGGTCAGGGGAGGGGCTGCACCGGTTTGTCGACCCCAGCGACGGTGCGGTCTATCTGTATACCCAATACGAGCCGGCCGACTGCCGCCGTGTCTTCCCGGTCTTCGACCAGCCGGACATCAAATCACGGTTTCGCTTCTCAGTCACCGGACCGGAGTCCTGGCAGTTGCGCTCCAACGCCGCCGAGGTCGCTCGGCATCAGGTGGGTCCCGGGGTGGTGCGGGTCGACTTCGCCCAGACGGAGTTGATGAGCTCGTACGTCACGGCTCTGCTGGCTGGGCCGTATCACATGGTCACTGATCACTGGCGTGGCGCAGGCCCCGAGGGGCTCAGCATTGACCTGGGCGTGCTGTGCCGGGCTTCCATGGCCGAGCATCTGGACGCGAAGGAGATCCTGAAGATCACCAAACAGGGACTGGACTTCTTCCACCGTGAGTTCGCCTACCCCTATCCCTGGGGGAAGTACGATCAGGTGTTCGTCCCCGAGTACAACCTGGGCGCCATGGAGAATCCCGGTCTGGTGACCTTCACCGAGAAGTATGTCTTCGATACCGGCGCCACCGAGGCGCAGCACGAGACACGAGCCAACACGATCCTGCATGAAATGGCGCATATGTGGTTCGGCGATCTGGTGACCATGACGTGGTGGGACGACCTGTGGCTGAAGGAGTCCTTCGCCGACTACATGGGTTCCTACGCCGTCGACGCCGCCACAGACTTCACCACCGCCTGGGTGGCCTTCGCCAGCTCGCGCAAAGCTTGGGCCTACGTGCAGGACCAACTTCCCACGACCCATCCCATAGTCGCTGACATCCCCGACCTCGAAGCCGCCGACCAGAATTTCGACGGCATCACCTACGCCAAAGGGGCCAGCGTGCTGAAGCAGTTGGCCGCCTACGCCGGCGCCGAAGCCTTCCGGGCGGCCGCTCGGCAGTACTTCCAGCGCTTCGCCTTCGGCAATGCCAAGCTCGAGGACTTCCTGGAGGTGTTGGAGGAAGCCACCGGCAAAGATATGCGCAGCTGGTCGGCGGCCTGGCTGCAGACCTCCGGAATCCCGGTGCTCAGCGCGCCGGTGGACGAGACTGGAATGGTGCAGGTGCGCCAGGCCGGTACTGATCCCACCACCGGGGCACCGATCAGCCGCCCGCATGTGGTGCGGGTCGGCCTCTTCACGCTCGATGGCACCGGCGTGCTCACCCGCGCGCAGTCACTGCCGGCCGAGATCGACCCCACCGCCGAGTCAGGCTTGACCCCGGTGACCGGACTGCAGCTGCCGGCTGCTGAGACACCGCGGGTCGTCCTGCCCAACGACGACGACCTCACCTATGCCAAAGTCGTCCTGGATGCAGACTCCATCGATGCGGCCCTGACCTACCCGCTGGGTGATCCGCTGGCCCGCGCTACGGTCTGGGCCTCGCTGTGGTCCATGGTCCGGGACGGGCTGCTCGCGGCCGACCGCTTCGTGGAAGCGGTGCTGCGGCTCGGGCTGCAGATCCCCGAAGTCTCCGTGGTGCAGTCCCTGCTGCGTCAGGCCAATCAGGCCTGTGAGCTCTACACCCCAGCGTCGTCACAGGAGGACCTGGAACGACGCTTCGCTGCCGGACTTGCCGGGTTCATCGCTGCGGCGCAGCCGGGAGACGCCCGGCTTGCGGCGAGACGCACCCTGGCTTCACTCTCGCGACGTCACCCCAGCCAGCTCGACTCACTGCAGGCGGCGCTGGAGACGGAGCAGGACGAGGAGCTGCGCTGGGCGTTCCTTCAAGCGCTGGCCGCACACGGACGGATCAGCGCAACAGATCTGGACGCAGAAATCGCCCGGCGCACCACCGCCCGGGGCAAGATCGGTCACCGATTGGCAATGGCGGCGCGCCCGGACCCACAGGTGAAGCAGGCCGCACTGGAACAGGCCATTGCGGGAACTGATGCGGACGGCGTCGAACTGTCCAATGACCACCTCACCGCGACCGTCGAGGGTTTCCGCGCAGACCCGCACAGCCGCGCACTCGGGTACGAACCCCAGTACTTCGATGCGCTGACCGATGTGTGGGAGCGGATGTCCCAGGGTCAGGCCACGCGGGTGATCCGCGGACTCTTTCCCGGAGTCCAGCGCCTTCAGCCCGGTCAGGAGCCGGCCGAGCACCTCATCGCGCAGCTGACCCAGCAGTGGCTGGAGCAGAACCGCTCAGCTCCGGCTGCTCTTCGGCGAATCGTGCTGGAGGAGGAAGACCACCTGCTGCGCTCGCTGCGAGCACAACAGGCGGCCATGGGATGAGGTGAGCTGACCCTAGGGTCGCTTGGCAGCGGCGCGCTGGCGCTCCAGCAGCGTCTTCTCCTCCACGGGGGCCGCAGAGGAAGCCCGCAGCGCGCGGTAATGCTCAATGGCCTCGTGCTGACGTTCGGCCTCAGCGCCGGAGGCCACCTCCATGCGCACATGCTCGGGTCCGTAGCCGAAGGAGTCGACGATGTCCTGGGCGTGGGGGCGCAGCCGGGCCACCAGCCGATTGATGTAGGGCGATAGAGTCCGAGCGCGCTGGGCTGAGATCCGCCCATTGACCAGATACCAGTCGAGCGTCTCCTCGATGGTGGTCAGCGCGTAGACATCGCGCAGCCACGTCAGGACCTGACGGGTCCCTGCATCCTGGACACTCTCCAGCCCCTCAGTGAACGCTTCCCACAGCAGCAGTTCCGCGTGCGCTTTGGCGGTATTGATGATCTCGTACTGATGGTCGTTGAACACCTTAGCCTGCTGCGCAGACGGGAGTTTGGCGACCGGACGCAGCTGGGCTGCCACATCCGCCACCATCTGGCGGACCCGGTCAGCCAGCAGATCGTGCTGGACCGCAGTCTGCTTGAACCAGTTGGCGCTGCGCCGCTCATTGCCGGTGTCCCGCACCCCCTGCAGCGCGCGGCGCAGACCGAAACGGTGCATGATCCGGTCACCGGCCTGATTGGCCACATAGCTGGCCAGCGCCCCCACATCAGCGTTCTTGAACTCGGCGGCATAGTCAGCCAGCAGCCGCTTGGCCACCAGCTGGAGAAGGACATTGTTGTCCCCTTCGAACGTGACATAGACATCCAGATCAGCCCGCAGCGAGGTAAAGCGGTTAGCCGAGATGAAGCCGGCACCACCGCAAGCCTCTCGAGCTTCCTGGAGCATATCCAGACCGTGCCAGGTGGCCACGGGTTTCACAGCCGCAGCCAGAGTCTCCAGTTCCTGACGGTTCTCATCAGAGTCGTCGGCACCGGAGAACACTTCGTCGAGCTTGCCCAACAGTTTCTCCTGCGCGAAGCTCAGCGCCACCGTCTTAGCCAGGCGCGGAATCAGCCGGCGCTGGTGGAGCTGGTAGTCCAGCAGCACCTCTTCCTCTGTGCTGGAGGCGGCGTGGAACTGCCGCCGCTGATTGCCGTAGGTCACCGCGCCGATCAAGGCGAGCTTCGAGGCGGCAACTGCCGCGCCGGAGAGCGAGACCCGGCCCTGCACCAGAGTGCCGAGCATAGTGAAGAAGCGCCGTCCGGGGGAGGTGATGGGGGAGGTGTAGGTCCCATCCGCTGCCACATCCCCGTACCGGTTGAGCAGGTGAGTGCGGGGTACGCGCACCTGGTCGAAGCTGAGCTGGCCATTGTCCACACCGTTGAGGCCACCCTTATGGCCGTCGTCGTTGATAGTGATACCCGGAAGCGGACTGCCCGACTCGTCGCGGATCTGCATGTAGAAACAGTGCACACCGTGGTTGACCCCGCGGGTGATCAGCTGCGCGAAGACCACCGCAGCGGTGGCGTGCAGCGCAGCGTTGCCCAAGTACCGCTTGGTGGCGGCGGTGAAGGGGGTATGAATGAGGAACTCTTCGGTCTCGGGATCGTATGTGGCTGTGGTGCCCAGTGCGGCCACATCGGAGCCGTGGCCGAACTCAGTCATCGCGTAGGCCCCCGGAACGGACAAGTCCATGATGCCGGGCAGCCACTGCTGCTGGTGCTCCCGCGAACCCAGGTGCAGCACCGCAGCGCCGAAGAGCCCCCATTGGACTCCAGCCTTGATCTGCAGCGAGGGATCAGCAGTCACCAGCTCCTCAAAGGCGGCAATATTAGCGCCGTTGTCATTGTCTCCGCCGAACTCTTCGGGGAAGGCGCGATGAACCGCTTTGGCCTCCACCAGCGCATGACACTGTTTGAACGTGCGCTCGCGCTGATCCTCTTTGGTCTGGTTCTCCACCTTGTGAAAGACCGGATCCTTCAACACCTCCCGAGCAGTCCGGCGGGTCTCGGCCCAGCGGCCCAGCAGGAGCTCCTCCAGGTGAGCGGTGTCCACCGCGGCAGTGTCGATGGGGCCGGTGGTGACGTCTTCATGTGCGCCCATGGTGAACTCCTCAGGTATTCGGGGATAGTGACAGCCAGCACGTCAAGTCTAAGATACTGCTCAGTAACTTCGCCAGTCGTCCTGACCACGACTCCCTGCGACCGTCGCCGTCAATCCTGGATTCCGTGGTCGCCCTGGTACTGGGCGGGCATAGGAGGCTGCCACCCGGTCAGCGCTGTGTCCTCCACGGCGTACACCTCAATAGCTAGGGGATGACAGTGCTCCAGCTGTTCCTCGGCACTGGCGGCCTCGGGGCCCCACATATCCACTGACAGATCCCCACCCGGGCACGTGGACAGTGCACAGAGCAGGTCGACCTCAGCGAAAAACTCGAAGTAGTCCGTGGGCTTTGCCGGACAGGCCGCCATGAAGTACTGATATTTGTTGTTCAGTCCGGCCAGCTGGAAAACGTTGAGGACATCGTGGACGTCGGCCTCTGTCAATCCGAAAGGCTGGACGGCACGGGTCAGGTTGGAATGACAGTGGTAGTCGAAGTCGAGGCCGGTGAGCATGCGATTGACGTATGGGTCGCAACGGGTGCCCAGAAGGTCGTGAATCACGGCGGCGTCGGGATGCTCCGCCAGGGTGTCGGCTACCACGGTGGCTAACGGTCGCAGGTGCGGAAGCGTGGACCAGAAACGGTCATAGGTGCTCATGGAGGATCTCTGCAGCTGGCGCGTTCGCGCAGCCCAGAATCTTTCCCGGGGATCGTGGAGGTTCCACAGATTCAGGTCCCCCACCTGGGGGCCATCCACCTGGCTTATGCGTACGACGTGCCCAGCCGGTACCTCCCATGCGTGCCCTGATCGCACAGGAATGTCGAACTTCTTGACCAAGCGGCGCTCGGCTGCAGCGATGCGATCATAGAGCTGGCGGTCGGGGTCGAGTGCTCCTCCTGGTAATGAGCGGTAGGCCGCTGCCTGGGTATACATGAGGTGTCTCCTGAGTGGTAGTCGGTCCGGTAGGTTGGGGGTGCCGTGGCCCGCGGTGGCTCTCGGAGCAGCTGGTTCTGCGCGCGTTCCTGCGTCTCACCAATGTATCGGCAGTTGAATCCGCTCCGGCAGTCGACGCCGGCCTGCTCGAGCCAGGTGCCGCCTTCAGCAACGGGGGCGCGACAGACAAGGAGAGGCCATGTCCGAACAGGTCCACCATCCGTTGTTTGCTCGACTCTGGCCCCGGGTCGCCCGCCAGCTCGACCGGTCCGGAGGCACGGACCACCGCCGTGAACTCGTGGCCGGCCTCGAAGGACGGGTGATCGAGATCGGTGCCGGCGAGGGCAGCAACTTCGCTCACTACCCCACGACGGTGACTGACGTCCTCGCCGTGGAGCCCGAGGCGCACCTCCGCCGGTTGGCCGAGCAACGGGCCGCCCGGCTGGACGGCCGAATCCGCGTCGTGGACGGAGTTGCCGAACGGCTGCCCGCCGAGAGCGACTCGTTCGACGCCGCGGTCGTCTCACTGGTGCTGTGCTCGGTACGTGACCAGCCGGCTGCGCTGGAGGAGATCCGGCGGGTGCTCCGTCCCGGTGGACGCCTGCGGTTCTTCGAACACGTCGCCGCACCGCCTGCTACGGCGCACCGATGGCTGCAGCAGCTGCTTGACTCGACCCTCTGGCCGCAGGTCGCCGGCGGCTGCCACACCGGTCGCGACACGCTGGCGAACATTCGGCGCTCGGGCCTGAGGCTGACCCAGCTCGAACGGCTGCGATTTCCTGCCACGCGGCTGCCGGTGCCTACCTCGCCACACATTCGGGGCGAGGCCCTCGTGTGAGCACCCCCTGCGAACCCAGCCACGTTCGTAGCCGCGACAATGCGCTCGTCCTGCCCCACTGACACCAGGGGAATCGGCTCCATATCGCCGGGGCATCGAGAGGTGCTGGTCCCGAAGGTCAAGGGTTGGAATGGGGTTGCAGGTACACTAAGATACTGACGAGTAATATTGGCGATCCCTCAGGAGCAGACCATGGCAGCAACACCGCGCGACGCCGTCATCATCGGTGGTAATCGCATCCCCTTCGCTCGTGCCCACGGCGCCTATGCGAATGCCTCGAACCAAGACATGCTGACCTCCGCACTCAAAGGTCTGGTGGCTCGCTTCGGCCTGCAGGGCGAACAGCTCGGAGCAGTGGCGGCAGGTGCCGTGCTGAAGCACTCGAAGAACTTCAACCTGGTCCGCGAATCAGCGCTCGGCACCCCCCTGGATCCCCGGACACCGGCCTATGACGTGCAGATGGCCTGCGCCACCGGCACCGAAGCCATTGGCTCGCTGGCCAATAAGATCAAGCTGGGTCAGGTCGATTCGGCGATCGGCGGGGGAGTCGACTCCATCTCTGATGCTCCTATCGTGGTCAGTGATGCCCTGCGCGCCATCCTGATGGAGGCCACGCGAGCCAAGAGCACCGGGCAGCGGCTGAGGGCACTGGCGAAGATCCGGCCCGGGCACCTAGCTCCCCGAGCCCCCGGCACAGGGGAGCCGCGGACCGGGCTGTCCATGGGGGAGCATATGGCCATTACTGCAGACAAATGGGGAATCACGCGCCAGGAACAGGACGAACTGGCCGTCGCTTCACACCGGAACCTGGCCGCGGCGTACCAGGACGGGTTCTTCGACGACCTCATCTCGCCCTTCAACGGGCTCAGCGCCGATAACAATATGCGGGCTGACTCCAGCCTCGAGAAGCTCACCAAACTGTCCCCGGTGTTCGGCAAGGACCTGGGGGCCAACGCCACGATGACCGCAGCCAACTCCACCCCGCTGACAGATGGAGCCTCAGCGGTGCTGCTGGGGTCAGAGGAGTGGGCCGATGCCCACGACCTGCCCAAGCTGGCCAATTTTGTGGACTATGAGCACAGTGCAGTCGACTTCGTCGATGGCGCCGAGGGCCTCCTGATGGCCCCCACCTATGCCGCAGCTCGTATGCTCCAGCGCAATGGGCTCACGTTCGAGGACTTTGAGTACTTTGAGATCCACGAGGCGTTTGCCTCCACGGTGCTGGCTCAGATGAAGGCGTGGGAGTCCGAGGACTTCTGCCGGACGACACTGGGACTGGACCGACCGCTGGGCAGCATTGACCGCAGCAGGCTCAACGTCAATGGGTCGTCACTTGCCGCCGGCCATCCTTTTGCCGCGACCGGCGGTCGAATCGTGGCCACGCTGGCGAAGCTGCTGCACGGGAAACCGGGAAAACTGGGTTTCATCTCGGTTTGCGCGGCCGGGGGCCAGGGCATCACTGCAATCATCGAAGGACGGTGAGCTTCCCATGGCTCAGGACACCTACACCGAATTCGCCACTACCGGCGTGGGGAAGAAGCTAACCAAGGCGCTCGGACTTCCGCAGCCAGCAAAGCTGCGCCGTTACCGGCCCGGGGCCCCGCTGATACACGGCCCGGTGGTGCTGATCGGCTCCACCGAAGCCTCCGATGCCCTGGCTCGTCACCTGCTGAGTTGGGGGCTCGACGTGCGCCGGCACGTCGGTCCCAAGGAGCAGGTCGCCGCAGTGGTCGCCATGTTCGACGCAGTCTCCACCCCAGCGGACCTCAGTGAGACAGTCCTGGCAGTCGGGGGGTTGCTGAAGCAGCTGAAATCCTGCGCCCGGGTCGTCACTGTCTTTCGCGATCCCGCGCAGAGTCAGCTCCCGGCGGAGCGGGCCGCCCGTAAGGGCGTGGAGGGTCTGACTCGCTCGCTGGCCCACGAAATGCGGGCCGGCGGCACCGCCAACGGGGTGATGCTGGATGCTGGTGTGGACGTGGCAGCACCGTCAGCGGCCGGGGCGTTGCGGTTCCTACTCTCAGGACGCTCCGCGTTCGTCTCCGGACAGTTCATCACCGTCGGCTCTGACCACGGCATGCTGCCGACTGACTGGGAGGCTCCATTGCAGGGCCAGACAGCGGTGGTCACCGGTGCCGCCCGCGGGATCGGGGCGGCAATCGCCCGGACACTGCACCGTGATGGGGCCCAGGTGATCTTAGTGGACGTGCCGGCAGCAGGCGAACAGCTGGCCGAGGTCACCAACGAGGTCGGCGGCACCGCGCTGCAATTGGACATCACTCGCGACGACGCGGGGGAGCGAATTCTCCAGCATGCGCAGCAGTACTACGGCCGGTTGGACATTGTGGTGCACAATGCTGGCATTACCCGCGACAAGCTCCTGGCCAATATGGATGCCGCCCGCTGGGACTCCGTCATCGCGGTCAATATTGAGTCGCAGCTGCGGATGAATCGCGCATTGCTGGACTCCGAACTGTTCAGCCGCCCCGAGGGAAGGGTGGGACCGCGTATCGTCTCCCTGGCCTCAACATCTGGGATCGCGGGAAACCGCGGTCAGTCGAACTATGCGGCCTCCAAGGCCGGTGTGATCGGAATGGTCGCGGCCTCCTCCGCGGAGCTTCAGGCTCGGCACGGGACCATCAACGCCGTCGCTCCCGGTTTCATCGAGACCGAGATGACCGCGAAGATGCCCTTCGCCACCCGAGAGGTCGCGCGGCGGCTGAATTCACTGAGTCAGGGAGGCCGACCCGAGGACGTCGCTGAGACTGTGGCCTACCTGGCCTCTCCGGCGGCGGCCGGTACGTCCGGAATGACGCTGCGGGTCTGCGGTCAGAACCTGGTGGGAGCGTGAGATTTCATGAATGACCCAATCCCCATACCGCTGCCGAAGCTGGGACGTCTCTACCGGAAGGCGGCGCTGAACGCCGTGAGGTCACGCCTGTCCTCAGGCGGCAGCCTCAAAGCGCTGCCGGACCGGCCACTGCTCACCGAGCACCCCGGCATCACCGAGGAACAGGCGGAGCAGTATCGATTGCTGCTCGAGGGAGAGCCTTTCGACGGCACACACCGGCAGGCGCTGCCCTCTGTCCTGTTGCACATCGCGGGGTTCCCGGTGCAGATGGCGCTGTTGTCTCGGTCCGACTTCCCGCTGCCCCTGGTCGGGATGGTTCACCTGTCGAACCAGGTGACACACCACCACCCAGTGCCGGCGCGCACCCCGGTACAAATATTGGCTCGGGTCGAAAACTTTGCCCCGCACCGGAGAGGGACACAGGTGGACCTCGTCCTGGAGATGTACCCCGCTGGCATTGATATTCAGCAGACCGGGAGCGCGGATCTGCTGTACACCTCGACGTCCTGTTACCTGGGACTGGGCACCTATCTGTACGCGAAGACCGAGTCCACCTCCGGGCCCCGGGAGGAGTTCACACCGCCCCAGAAGACAGGGCTGTGGACTCTCGGTGCGGACGTCGGCCGGAGGTATGCGTCCATCTCCGGAGACTTCAACCCCTTGCACTTGAGCGGGCTGGCCGGGAAGGCGCTCGGCCAGAAGGGCGCCATCGTGCACGGCATGTACCTGGCCGCCCGCATGCTCGAAGGACGGGAACCGGAGGGTGCCGGACACCGCTGGAGCATCAGTTTCGAGGCGCCGGTGACTCTGCCGGGCAAAGTCGCCTTCTGCGCGGCACCGGGGGTGAACAAGACACAGCACTTTGTGGGGTGGAATCCCCGGACTGGGCGCAGACACTTCACCGGCGAACTGAACATCCCGTAGCCGCGTGGTGCCGGGGACTCGGTAGACTGAATCAAATGAGCATTCTTCCTACGATCCGCTCACCCCAGGAGCTGTCCAAGCTCAGTCCTGAGCAGATGGAACGACTGGCCGAGGAGATTCGGCAGTTTCTTATCACCCATGTCTCCGCCACCGGAGGGCACCTGGGGCCGAACCTCGGCGTCGTTGAGCTCACCCTGGCGATTCACCGCAGCTTTGACTCTCCCCGGGACTCGGTGATCTTCGACACCGGGCACCAGTCCTATGTTCACAAACTGCTCACCGGGCGGCAGGACTTCTCTACACTGCGGCAGGAGGGCGGCCTGGCCGGCTATCCCGACAGGCGCGAGTCCGTCCACGACATCGTTGAGTCTTCTCACGCCTCCAGCTCCCTGGCGTGGGCGGATGGGATCTCCCGGGCCCGTGCGCTGGCAGGCGAGGGTGACCGGTATGTGGTCCCGGTCATTGGGGACGGCGCCCTCACCGGCGGGATGGCGTGGGAAGCGCTGAACAACATTGCCGCAGACAAGGACCGCCGGGTGGTGATTGTGGTCAATGACAACGGCCGGTCCTACGCGCCCACCGTGGGCGGAATCGCCAATCAGCTCTCGACACTCCGGCGCGGCTTCCTGGACAAGGTCCGCACCCACCCGGTGTATGAGTCTGTGATGGACGGGACCAAACGCCGACTCGTCAGCGGTGGTCCGATGAGCCAGATGGTCTACCGGAGCCTGCATGCCGCCAAGAAGGGCGCAAAGGACTTCTGGGCTCCCCAGGGGCTCTTTGAGGACCTCGGCATGAAATATATCGGTCCGGTGGACGGGCACGACCAGTCAGCCCTGGAGGAGGCTCTGGCGGATGCCCGCAAGTATGAAGGACCCGTGATCGTGCATGCCCTCACCGAAAAAGGTCGTGGCTACGCGCCGGCCCGTGCCGACGAAGCTGACCAGTTCCACGCTGTGGGTGTCATCGACCCTGAGACAGGGGACCCGGTCGCCCGCGGATCAGCACGCTCCTGGACCTCGGTGTTCGAAGAGGAGATCGCCGCGATCGCCGATGAGCGCCAGGACATTGTGGCCCTGACCGGGGCGATGCTCACCCCGGTGGGGCTGCGCACCCTGGCGGCACGGCACCCCGATCGAGTGATTGATGTCGGCATTGCCGAGCAGCATGCGGTCGCCTCGGCAGCCGGACTGGCCTATGGCGGCCTGCACCCCGTGGTGGCCCTTTACGCGACGTTCCTCAATCGGGCCTTCGACCAGGTGCTGATGGACGTGGCGCTGCACAATGCAGGGGTCACGTTCGTCCTCGACCGCGCCGGCGTCACCGGTCCCGACGGTCCCAGCCACCATGGAATGTGGGATCTGTCACTGCTGCAGATTGTGCCCGGCCTGCGCATCGCAGCACCCCGGGACTCAACACGATTGCGTGAGGAGCTTCGCGAGGCCGTCGCGGTGGAAGATGCTCCCACTGTGGTCCGTTTCTCCAAAGGCACCGTCAATGATGAGCTCGAAGCAGTGGAGCGGTTGCGGGACCACGTAGATGTGCTCTATACCAGCAGCGCGAAGGATGACGATGGTTCCTACACCAATGACGTCATGCTGGTCTCCGTGGGTGCGATGGGGGAACTCTCCCTCGATGTGGCCCGGCGCTTGGAAGATCAAGGGATCACTGCCACGGTGGTGGATCCGCGGTGGGTGCTCCCGGTGCCGGAGTCCGTGGTGGCGCTGGCGGCTCGTCACCGCATCGTGGTCTGCATCGAAGACGGTGTGAAAGCCGGCGGGGTGGGCTCCCGCATCCGGCAGGAGATGCGTGAAGCCGGGGTCGACACAGCCCTGAATGAGGTCGGACTTCCGGTGGAGTTCCTCGGCCACGGATCCCGAGGACAAGTGTTGGAGCGGGTGGGACTGACGTCCGCGCAGATCGCCCATGACACCGTGGCTCAGGTGCTCGGCACCAAAGTCCCGTTTGCCCGGCGCCTTCCCGGTGAGGATCTGCCCACTGGGGAGATCCCGGCCTTCCGCGCGCAGCCCTAGCTGTATCCATCGGAGACGTGGGTTGACTCAGTGTGATCCGTGCATCTGAACACTGACACGCCAACCACTGTCAATTCCGTGCGTTCTCCACCCCTCCCTCGTGCCTGAGAGCGTCGGATCTGAGATCCGTCGCTGATGGTGAGATGGAGCGATGTCATCGCACCCTGACCAAGGGAAGGGGTGATGCCCGCTGCTGCACCAGCCTCCCGCCACCAGATGGACCAACCTGTCAGGCCAATACACTGAGCGCAGCGGCGGAAGGCCGCCCGCTCAGTGGTGGAAAGGTGCGCCGTGGACTCGCTGGCTGATGCCCTGCTGGTCGAGGTACGGAGTGATCCCGCCGCGGTGGAAAGGCCAGCCGGCACCCAGGAGCATGCACAGGTCAATATCCTTGACCGAGGCCACCACCTGCTCCTGCAGCATCAGTCCGATCTCCTCGGCCAAGGCCTCCAGCACCGTGTTCAGCACCTCCTCGGAGGACTGCGCCGAGTCGCCGAAGTCCATCAGCTGCAGGGTGCAGTCCTTGATGTAGTGCTCACCAGCGGCGTCCTGGCTCCAGATTTCGGTGACTCCGTGGTCGATCAGCGTCTGCAGATTCTTGGAGACATAGAACCTCTCGCCGAAGGCGGCGTGGAGCGACTCGGTGACGTGCTGTGCCACCGGGAGGCCCACCATGGCCAGCAGCTCGAAGGGCGTCATGGGCAGCCCCAGGGGCTTCAGCGCCTGGTCCGCGGTGCGGGCGTCGGTGCCTTGGTCGAAGGCCTGCTGCACCTGGCCCATCAGTCTCAGCAGCAGCCGGTTGACCACGAACGCGGTGCTGTCCTTGGTCAGCACCGGAGTCTTTCGTAGCGAAGCTGCGAGGTCGAACGCTGTGGCGATCGGCTCATCAGCGCTGCGAGCGGTGCGGGCGATCTCCACCAGAGGCATGACCTGGACCGGGTTGAAGAAGTGGAATCCGATCACCCGTTCTGGGTGCTGCAGGTCGGCGGCCATCTCTGTGACTGACAAGGAGGAGGTGTTCGTTGCCAGGATGGTCTCTGGAGACACGATCCCCTCCAGCTCAGCGAAGACCTGCTTCTTGACTCCGAGCTCCTCGAAGACCGCCTCGATGACAAAATCCGCTTCTGCGTAGGCCGACTTATCCGTAGACCCGCTGACCAGGCCGGTCAGGGCTTCGGCCTGTTCTTGGGTCAGGCGCCCCTTCCTCACCTGTTTGGCGTTCTGCTCGGCGATGTAGGCCAGCGCCTGATCCACGCGCTGCTGGTTCACGTCGCTGATGACCACGGGCACACGCAGCTGCTGGGAAAACACCAGGGCCAGCTGAGAGGCCATCAGGCCCGCGCCGACGACGCCGACGCGCCCGATCGGGCGGGGACTGGCCGCCGGGACACCAGCAGGTTTCTTGGCCCGTTTCTGCACCAGTTCCATGAATCCGTAGACCACGTTCTTGAACTCGTCACTGACCAGGAGCTCACCGAGAGCTGCCACTTCACGGGCCCTGTCCTGCTCACGTGAGCTGTGCGGAACCTGGCGGAAGATGTCCAGTGCGCGCAGCGGACCGGGCGCAGTGTCACCCGTTTTCGCAGCCACCGTCTGCTCGGCAGTCTGGACAGCTGCCGCCCACGCCTCCGCGCTGGAATTGTGCGCCCGGCGCTGTGCCACATCGGTCAGGGCGGCGTCGTCGCCAGCGAGAATCCTGGACGCCCACTCCACCGAAGACTGTTCGAAGGTGGGTTCGTCCCAGAGGGCATCGGCGATGCCAAACTCATAGGCCTTGCGGCCGTTGAGAGTCTGGTTGTTGTTCAGCGCATTGACAAAGATGACCTGTGCTGCCGCCTCCGGGCCGATGAGCCGGGGGAGACGATAAATGCCTCCCCACCCCGGCACCAGACCCAGGAAGGCCTCGGGCAGCCCGATGGCCTTGGCGGAGGCTGAGATGCTCCGGTAGTCGGCAGGCAGGGCGACTTCCAGTCCGCCACCGAGCGCGGAGCCGTTGATGAACGCAAATGTCGGGGCTGGGAAATCTTCGACCAGATTGAACACGGTGTGGCCCAGCTCTGCCAGCTCGATGCCGTGCTGAGATTCGGTCAGCGACCGGGCGGAGACAATGTCCGCACCGGCTGCAAAGACCCCTGGTTTTCCGGTGATGGCCAGGGCGGTGATTTCCCCGGACCGGGCGCGATCGGCTTGCTCGCTGACGGCTTCCCCGAGAGCGATCAGTGACCCGGGTCCCAGCGTGTTGGGCCGCTTCTGGTCCCCGTTGTCCATCCGGAGCAGGGCCAGTGTGCCGGATCCTCCTGGCAGTGGAAGATCCTCAACCCGGGCGTGAGTGACCAATTCCTGAGGAAAGTTTTCGGTCAGGTGACGGTAGCGTGAGAACTCGGCGGGCAACTGTGGCCTCCTGTGGTGTGCGGGAAGAATGCGTTCCGCATCACATCCTACCCGCCGGTAATACCGGTGACCATCGGGGCCTACACCTCGCTGAGGTCCTCAGGTTCGAGCATCGCGACGGTGACGATCGCTGAAACTTGGTTGACCTGCCAGGGTCGAGCCCCGTGCTCAGCCAGTGCGCCAGCGACGGTGTCCGGATCGATCACCTCCGGCGGTGTCCAGCAGATCTGTTTCAGCACCGCGGGAGCCAGTAGCGACTCCGGCATCATCTGCAGCTGTTCCGCGCGCCGGGCGAGACGGTCTCGGGCGGTGCGGAACTGGCGGAAAGCCAACGGATTGCGGTCCTTCCATGTCCGGGGCGGGGGAGGGGCGCCGGTGGAACGCTGGGGGGCCGGCAGGTCCTCCGTCTGCGCGCCGGCCTGAATCGCACGGAGCCACCGGGGGGCCTCACGCTTGGCCGCCCGCCCCTGAAAGCCGGGAACCGCCAGCAGCTGCGGCACAGTCCGCGGAAGGGCGTCGGCCGCAGCGACCAATGCCCGGTCAGGCAGCAGATGGGTCGGGGCGAGGTCTCGGTTCTCCGCCAGCGACTCCCGCTCATTCCAGAGCTCGCGCAGCACGGCCAACTTCCGGGGGGACTTGAGCTTGCTGAGCCCAGAGGTCTTGCGCCAACGCTCAGATTTCGGCACGGTTACCGGCTCGAAGGTGCGCAGGTGCTCGAACTCCTGCTCTGCCCACACCGACTTCCCCTGAGACTCCAGCAGCGCAGCGAGCTTCTCACGCAACGGGAGGAGCAGGTCCACGTCCAAGGCTGCGTAGCGCAGCCACTCACTGGGCAGGGGCCTGCGTGACCAGTCTGCGGCGGAGTGCTCCTTGGCCAGCCGCACCTGAAGGAGCTGTTCGACCACCGCTCCCAGCCCTACCCGGGGCAGCCCTGCCAACCGAGCGGCCAGTTCGGTGTCGAACAGCCGGTGCGGCTGCATGCCCAGAGCAGCCAAACACGGCAGGTCCTGCGTGGCCGCGTGAAGTATCCACTCAGTGCCCTCAAGCGCCTGCTGCAGGGGCTCCAGGTTGTCAAACGGCTCAGGATCCACCAGCCAGATTCCCGCTCCCGCGCGCTTGAGCTGAACGAGGAAGGCGCGTTGACCGTACCGGAAGCCGGAGGCCCGCTCGGCGTCCACAGCCACGGGTCCGTGGCCGGCCGCCAGCGCATCAGCAGCGCGAGCCAGCCCGCGTTGACTGGCAATGACTGCAGGCACACCTTCCTCCGGCTCGGACTTCAATGGCAGCGACGGCGTCTCCGGATCCTCCATCAGCTCCTCCGAATATGGGGCAGGGCCACCACGCCGTCCGGCAGCGGAGGCAGTCCGGCAAAGGAGCACACCATGTCCGCCCACGCTTCCAGATGCGCGCCGAAGTGGGCGTCCTCGGGTGTCCAGGAGGCCCGCAACTCCACATCATTGGTGGCCTCGCGACGCTCCAGGGAGCCGAAGGACTCCGAGAGTATCCGGGTGGCGGTCCCGCCGGCGTGCGAGTGCTGGACCCCATGCTGGGCCAGGGAGTCGCTCAACCAGGTCCACGCCACCGAGGCCAACAGCGGGTCGTTGCCCATTTCAGGGTCCAGCTCCGCACGAATGTAGATCACCACCCGGAAATCCCCGCCCCAGGCCTGCTGTCCAGCAGGGTCATGCAGCAGAATAAAGCGACCGGTGGCCGGGTGGTCGGCGATTTCTGCACTCAGGGCTGCCGCATAGGGAGCCAGCCGAACCGGGGCGGGCACTTCTTCGACGACCGCGTCAGCGCGGGGAGAAGCGCGGCGCAGCTGGTCGATGGCGCTGCGAAACCGAGCAGGCAACTCATCGATGCTGGAGGCCGGCTGCGCGGGGCTTCCGGCGAGGGGGCCGAATACGCTCACTACCTAAGCCTATGGAATACCCCCACAGCAGGCGGTCAGGCACGCCGCGGCAGGGCGCAACTGAGCAGATCCTCGATCTGTTCGTCCGTCGTTTCCCAGGAGCACATCAGGCGGAGCACGGGGTTTCCTGAGGGCGCGGTATCCCAGGTATGGACCAGGTAGCTGCTCTGAATGCGCGCAGCCATCTCTGCAGGTACCTCCGGGAAGACCGCATTGACCGAAGGCATGGCAGCCACCCGCACTCCTTCCAGATCCTGCAGCCGCTGGGCCAACTTGGCCGCCTGGGCGTTGGCATGTTCGGCGTTTCGGTGCCAGAGCTCAGTGCTGAAAAGTTCGAGCAGCTGGCTGGAGATGAAGCGCTGTTTACTGGCCAGCTGCATGGAGTATTTGCGGATGAACCCCAGGCCGGCCACGCGGTCGGGGTTCACCACCACCACAGCCTCCGCGGCCAGCGCGCCGTTCTTCGTCCCGCCCAGCGAGACCACGTCGGCACCCGAATGCGCGGCCAGCTCGCCGAGTCCCACCCCCAGGGCCACCGCAGCATTGGCGAACCGTGCACCGTCAATGTGCACGCCCATACCGTGGTGGTGGGCGGCGGCGGAGACGGCTGCCAGCTCTTCGAGGCTGTAGAGGGTGCCGACTTCGGTGGACTGAGTGAGGGTCACCGCCAGCGGCTGGGCAGCGTGGACGAAGCCCACCGCACCCAGCTCAGCCTCAATATCGCTGACGTCCAGCTTGCCCTGCGGCGCCGCCCGGGGCAGGAGCTTGATGGACCCCAGCCGCTCCGGAGCGGCGCCTTCGTCGTTATTCAGGTGCGCTCCGGCGCTGCAGATGGCCGCGCCCCACCTAGGGAGCATCGCCTGCAGGGCGACGACATTTGCGCCAGTTCCGTTGAAGACCGGGTAGATCTCCGCCTGCGAGCCGAACTCCTGCTGAGCCCACTCCTCCAGAGCGGCTGAGGCGGCGTCGCCCCCGTATGGGGCCGCCGGTGCCTCATTGACCCGGGCGAGGGCGGTGATAATGCTGGGGCTGATGCCTGCGACATTGTCGGAGGCGAAACTGGGGTCCAGATGGGTCGCCGTCGAGCGCTGTTTTCCCATTTCAGTTGCCCACCGTGCCGGGGGCGTCGGAGGCCGGTTCGAAGGTCATGGACACCGAGTTGATGCAATAGCGCAGGTCGGTGGGGGTGTCGAACCCTTCGCCTTCGAACACGTGACCCAAGTGGGAGCCGCAGGATCCGCACTGCACCTCAATGCGGGTCATGCCCATGCTGGAGTCGTTGACGTAGGTCACGTTGGAATTCTCCGCGGGCTTGAAGAAGCTGGGCCACCCGCAGCGGGAGTCGAACTTGGTCTCCGAGGAGAAAAGTTTGGCCCCGCAGGCTTTGCAGAAATAGGTGCCAGGCTCCTTATTGTTCCAGTACTCTCCGGTATAAGGGCGTTCGGTGCCGCCTTCGCGCAGCACGTGGAATTCGAAGTCATTGAGATTCTCGCGGAATGGGTCGTTCTGCATGGCTCCAGTTTAGGGGCCGATGCGGAGCAGACGTACAGTGGGGGAAGTCAGAGGCTGCGGGAGGATAATGCAAGCTCAGCTCACACGGCGCGAAGCCGAGCCCACCCCCTGGGTGCGCTCGGCCCTGCTGGGCGCAGGGACGGGGTTGGCCGTCGGCACAGCGCTGGCCGGCCTGATGTCGAGCGCCTCGGCATACCTGGCTCGGATGGTGGTCGTCCCGGTCCACGACGCCTCAGAGCGCGTAGAGGTCCTCGCGGTGATCGAGGATTCCGACGGACTCCAGGTCATCCTGCCCGCCACCAAGGAGACCACGGTTCCCGGATGGTACGGGCTGCACTTCAACCGCGGTGCAGCCGTGGCTCAGATAGGTCAGATCACCGCCCTCGAGCGCCGGACGGTGACGCGCAGGGTGCTGGGCGTTCACGGCGGAGATCTGCGACGGACCAGGACGGGGTCATTCAGCTCCACGCTGTACCGCAGCCCTGCCGAAGCCGGATTCGACTACACCGATGTGACGCTCCGGCTTCCGGTCGGCGATGCTCCGGCCTGGTACGTCCCGCACGGCAACCCTGCCGGACCCTTGGCCGAGAAGAAAGTCTGGGCGATTATGGTGCATGGTCGCACCTCGACCCGTGCAGAGGGCATCAAAGGGCTGCCGGTGGCCCGGGCGCTCGGTGCGGATGCGCTGCTGGTATCCCACCGCAATGACGGAGAGGCACCCGCCGGTCCGGACGGACGCTACGGCCTGGGGGGCACCGAGTGGGAGGACGTGGAAGTCGCCGTTCGGTACGCGCTCGACCACGGCGCCGAGGACGTCATCCTCTTCGGCTGGTCCATGGGCGGTGCAGTGGCGCTGCAGGTAGCCGACCGGTCCCCGCTGACCACGAGGATCCGCAGCCTGGTGCTGACCGGTCCGGTCATCGACTGGATGGACGTGCTCAGTCATCAGGCCCGGTCCCGGCGCGTGCCCCAACCCGTCGGCCGCCTGGCCCAGTGGCTGCTGTCGAACGAAGCAGGCAGGAAAGTCACCGGCCTGGCCTCACCAGTGGACCTGAAAGCGCTGAATTGGATCGCCCGGGCGGACCAGCTGCACACCCGCACTCTGATACTGCACAGCGTCGACGACGCCGTCGTCCCCTATCAGCCCAGTCGGGAGCTGGCTGAGCGCAACGAGCTGGTCAGCTTTGTGCCCTTCGAGAAGGCCGGTCACGTCAGGGAGCGGAACTACGACCCGGACCGGTGGGACTCTGCGGTCTATGAGTGGTTGACCGACTTATTCAGCGAGCCCCTGCCCGGTGCCTCCGGCTGAAGGGTCGAAGCCTTCAAAGATCACATTGTCCGCCAGGGTCAGCGCCCGGGCCATGTCCTCTCGGGTAGTGATGGTCCACAGCAGCAGCGGCCACTTCTTCCGGATCAGCCGGGCACGCCGGGGGGTGGTGAAGCCGAACTCGTATCCGATGTAGTCAGGACGGGAGACCACGCTGAAGGCCAAGTTCTGCAGCATGCGCCGGGTTCCCCAGTTGATGGTCCGCACATCGGCCATGCTGCCGGAAAGCTGGCCGCGCAGGATCTCGGGAGCGTTCCGGCGGAACCAGCCCACAATGAAGGGGTCGAAGGACTGCACCGTCAGCGGGCCGCTGTAGTGACGAAGAGCGGCCGCGGTGGCCAGCGCGCGCAGATACCGTGGGTCGCCCGCTTTGATCTCGACCACCACCGGCACCCGGCCATCAATGTATTCCAGGGTCTCGACCAGGCCCGGCGGATGCTGATCCGTTCCGCCGATTCGTACCTGGCGCAGCTGCTCCAGGGTCAGCTCACGCACTCGTTGGGGCCGGTCGGAGAGCCTGCGCAAATCAGTGTCGTGGTGAACCACCATCTGATCGTCGGCGGTCAGCTGCACGTCGAGTTCAATGGGGAACCCCGCCTCAATGGCAGCCCCGAAAGCCCCCAGCGTGTTCTCCGGCAGCCGGTGGCTGTGCAGTCCACGGTGCGCCACCGGACGGCTCAGCAGCCAAGAGGGAGCCCGGCTCACGGGACCGGCACCAGATGCTGTCGAATATTACGCTTGATGCGTCCCAGCATGGCGGCCATGCCCCGCAGCCGCAGGGGGGTGATGGCCTTCGCCAGCCCTAGCCGTTGATGCAGATCGTCCGGGACAGCGAGTATCTCCTCGCCGCGGAGCCCGGAGAGTCCCTGCTGGAGGATGGAGGCGAACCCTCGGGTGGTTGGCGCTTCGGCGGGTGCGGCGAAGACCAGATCGACTGTGCCGTCCTCGTGGTGCTCCATCGCCAAGAACAGTGGGGACTGGCACTCCACCACCTGCTCCATGGATGCCGCATAGTTCTCGCCGTATTTCGCCGGAAGTTCCGGCAGCTCCCGGGAGAACTCGAGCAGCAGCTCCAGGCGCTCCCGGTCATCGACGGAGTGGAAGTCCTCGACGATCTCGGCCAGGGCCGGAGGAAGATGGGTATCCTCAGTCATGGGTTAAGCGTAGCCTGCGGGTCGGCCTGTCGGCGCCAGCGCCCCGGGGTGGCCGGATGGGCCCGCTACACGGGCGTAAAGTGGGGGTCATGTCTTCTGTCGTGCCGCCGCTGTCCGAACGCGCACCCCAGGTCACCGTCGATGATCTCCTGGCGGGACTGCGCCCCTCCTTCCGGTTCGCTGACGTCTCTTTCGACAGCTACATCCCCGACCCGCACCACCCCTCCCAGCAGCAGGCTGTCACCGCGCTGCGTGAGTTCTCCGGCACGGTGGGGAAACCGGCGTCGTCGTCCTTCTTCGGCAAGCTCTTCGGCGGCCGAGCCAAGCCGCACGGGCCAGCTGGAATTTACCTCGACGGCGGCTTCGGAGTGGGCAAGACGCACCTGTTGGCCTCGCTGTATCACGCTGCAGCCGAACAGGGGGTGCCGGAGGACCAGCGGGCCTTCGGAACATTCGTGGAGTATACGAACCTGGTCGGCGCGCTGAGCTTCCGCAAGACGGTGGAGGTGTTGAGCAGCTATCAGCTGATCTGCATCGACGAGTTCGAGCTCGACGACGCCGGGGACACCACACTGATGTCGCGGCTGCTGCGTGAACTGGCCGATGCTGGGGTGAAGCTCGCGGCCACCTCCAACACCCTGCCCGGTTCGCTCGGCGACGGGCGGTTTGCTGCGGCGGACTTCAAGCGCGAGATTCAGGTGCTGGCGGACCAGTTCCGGGTGATCCGGGTCGACGGCGAGGACTACCGTCACCGCGGGCTGCCTGAGGCCCCCGCCCCGCTGCGCACCGGCGAGCTGGAAGGTTTCGCCGAACGTGAATTTCCTGACCAGCAGCGGGCGGTGGATGACTTCACCACATTGTGTGAACACTTGAGCAAAGTTCATCCCAGCCGGTACCGGCAACTGGTCACGGGAGTGGACGTGCTGATCCTCAAGGACGTCGAGACCGTGGAGAGCCAGTCCTTAGGACTGCGCTTCGTGGTCCTGGCCGACCGGCTCTACGACCAAGACGTGAAGATCGTCGCCTCAGGGGTCCCCTTTGACCAGATGTTCACCGAGGAGATGCTCTCCAGCGGCTATATGAAGAAGTACTACCGGACAGTCTCACGACTCACCGCACTGGCCCGCGCAGGTCAGATGGGCGAGCAGGCGCTCTAGCGTTCAGAAAGGACAGGCAGCAATGGTCAAGCAGGAATGGTGGGAGGGCCTGGAAGCCAACAAGCCTCGGCAGAACCTCCGGGAATTCATCGACCAGCTGCGTGAGGGCGGCTACACCGTCCAGGACGGACACACCCCCGACCCCGACCTGATCGACCCCCAGGGCAACGCGGTGGAGACCTGGCAGGAGAACTATCCCTATGAGGAGCGGATGAGCCGGGAGCTCTACGAAATTGAGAAGTACCACCTACAGGTGGAGCTGCTGAAGTTCCAGTACTGGGCCGAGGACTTCGGGCTCAAGCATGTGATTGTCTTTGAAGGCCGGGATGCTGCTGGCAAGGGCGGCACGATCAAACGCTTCACTGAGCACCTCAATCCCCGCACGGCGCGTGTGGTGGCCCTGTCGAAGCCTTCAGACCGAGAACAGGGACAGTGGTACTTTCAGCGCTACGCCTACTACCTGCCGACCGCCGGAGAGATGGTCCTGTTCGACCGGTCATGGTACAACCGAGCCGGGGTGGAGCGGGTGATGGGCTTCTGCTCGGATGACGATTACGAGACATTCATGAACCAGGCGCCGAGGTTCGAACAGATGCTGGTCGATGCCGGCATTCACCTGACAAAATTCTGGTTCTCAGTGACGCAGAAAGAACAGCGCACCCGGTTCGCCATCAGGCAGATCGACCCCGTGCGGCAGTGGAAACTCTCCCCGATGGACCTGGAGTCCCTGGATCGGTGGGAGGACTACACGGAAGCGAAGGAAGAGATGTTCCGCCGCACCGACACCGACCACGCACCATGGATGACCATCAAGTCCAATGACAAGAAGCGAGCGCGGCTCAACGCCATGCGCCACTTCCTGGCGCAGTTCGAATACGAGGGCAAAGATCACGCAGTGGTGGGCGAGCCCGATCCGCTGATCGTCCAGCGTGGGCGCAACGCAGTCGGGGACTAGCCCCCCGGCCTAGCGGGAGCTGCACGGTAGGATCAGTGAGGCACCGCATACACCACACTGACTGACCGCTGAGGGAGACGCATTCAATGGGCGCTGACATCGGAGTGACTGGCCTTGCCGTCATGGGCGCAAATCTGGCTCGGAATCTGGCGAGGAACGGATACACCGTGGCCCTGCACAACCGCACAGTCGGCCGGACCGACGCGCTGATCAATTCCTACTCCTCCGAAGGCGAATTTGTCCGCACGGCGTCTTTGGCAGAACTGGTTGATTCGCTAGAGCGTCCGCGCCGCGTACTCGTCATGGTCAAGGCCGGAGCGCCAGTGGACGCAGTGATTGACGAGCTGACCCCGCTGCTGGAAGACGGCGACATTGTCATCGATGCCGGGAACTCGCACTACGAAGAGACCCGACGCCGCGAAGCGGCCCTGCGCGAGCACGGCCTGCACTTCGTGGGAGTCGGAGTCTCCGGGGGTGAGGAGGGTGCGCTGAACGGGCCCTCCATCATGCCGGGCGGGTCCAAAGAGTCCTACGCCACGCTGGGCCCAATGCTGGAGAAGATTGCCGCTGACTATCACGGCGAGCCCTGCTGCGCCTGGGTGGGCACCGACGGTGCGGGCCACTTCGTGAAGATGGTCCACAACGGAATCGAATACGCGGACATGCAGGTCATCGGCGAATCTTACGACCTGATGCGCTCGCTGACCGGTCTCGAGCCAGGGGAGCAGGCAAGAGTTTTCCGCGAGTGGAACACCACCGATCTAGCCTCGTACCTGATTGAGATCACCTCCGAGGTTCTGGAGCAGGAGGACGAGCTCACCGGCCGGCCATTGGTCGACGTGATTGTCGACGCCGCCGGGCAGAAGGGCACCGGACGGTGGACCGCCATCTCCGGCATGGACGTCGGGTCACCGGTGACCACGATCGCGGAGTCGGTCTTCGCCCGGTCGATCTCCTCGCAGCAGGAACTGCGCGCAGTGACCAACCGCGCCTTCCCGGCAGGTATCAACGAAGCGGTCACCGCTGAAGAGCTCTACGGCGCAGGGGACGCCCGCCAAGAGTTCGTGGAGGACATCCGCAAAGCGCTCTACGCCTCCAAGCTGGTCTCCTACGCCCAGGGCTTCGACATGCTCGCCGCCGCAGCAGAACAGTACGGCTGGGAACTTGATATGCGCACCATCGCCAGTCTGTGGCGTGCTGGGTGTATCATCCGTGCCGATCTGCTCGACACGATCATGAGGGCCTATGAGGCTCCTGCCGGTGAACGTCCGGCGAATCTGCTGCTGGCCCCGGAGTTCACCGAAGCGATCCACGAATGCTTGCCGGCCTGGCGGAGAGTGGTGGCTGCGGCGGCCACCTATGGTGTGCCTGCGCCTGTGTTCAGTTCCTCGCTGGCGTACTACGACTCCCTACGCAGAGACCGACTGCCGGCAGCCCTGACCCAGGGGCTGCGGGACTACTTCGGCGCGCACACCTACCAGCGTGTGGACAAGCCGGGCACGTTTCACACCCGCTGGTCCGGCGACAGGTCCGAGACCGAGGTCTGACTCACCCCACGCGCAGGGCGCTGGCCGCCGGGTCCCACTGACGTCCGGCGGCCGAGGCGTCCATAGCCTCATTGCTGAGCCGGTCAGCGTCGGCGTTCTCAGCCCGGGGGATCCAGGTGTAGGTGACCTGCAACGGGGACAGAATCTGGCTGGCTTCCTGGGCCAGGCGTTTCATGTCCTCGTGCTTGATCTTCCACCGCCCGCTCATCTGCTCGACCACGAGTTTCGAGTCCATACGGACCTCCACCGAGGCGCCGGGGTCGATCTGGCGGGCCAGTTCTAGTCCGGCGATGAGGCCGGTGTACTCCGCGACGTTGTTGCTGGCCTTCCCCAGGGGGACGGCTTTGACCGCGAGGAGGGCTCCCTGCCGGTCACGAACGAGCGCGCCGGCACCGGCGATTCCAGGGTTTCCGCGGCTGCCGCCGTCGGCTTCAACTATCAAGTCAGTCACAGACCAGCACTCTACCGTCGGCAGGCCTGACCCCGGGGCAGGCAGCGCCGGGTCACGTCCCTGGGGTGATGACAAAGTCCCAAGGATCGGTGTTGATTCCGGAAACGGCAATCTCCACCTCGTAGTCGCGGTCAGCCAGCGCCCGGTCCAGTGTCTGGGCGGCTGCAGGAAGCCACAGCCACTCGCTGGCGAAGTGCGACACATCAATGAGGTAGGGCCGCTGCCCGCCCGCAGCCTCACGCGCCTCAGAGGCCGGGTGGTGACGCAGATCGGCGGTGAGATACACATCCGCCTCGGCCTCGCTGGCGGCACTGAGCAGCGAATCCCCGGCGCCTCCGCACAGGGCCACCCGCTGGACGAAGGCGTTCCGGTCGCCCGCGACCCGCACGCCGCCCGCGACCGCGGGCAGCACCCCGAACACGCGGGCGGCGAAGTCCCCCAGAGTCGTACCTTCCGGCAGGCTGCCGACGCGTCCCAAGCCTTCCTCGGGCAGGCCCTCCGGCGCCTGGGCCAGCGGGCGGGTCTCCTGAAGCCCCAGGAGTTCGCACAGGACATCATTGACCCCGCCGACCGCCGAATCGCCGTTGGTGTGCGCGCTCAGCAGTGCGCATCCCGACTCGATGAGCCGGTGGACGGCAGCCCCCTTGTAGGTTCCGGCCTCCACACTGGTCACCCCCCGCAGCAGCAGCGGATGGTGGGTGATCAGCAGATCTGCCCCGGCAGTGCAGGCCTCCTCCACCACCTCGGAGACCGGGTCCACCGCGAAATGGATCTTGGTCACCTCCGCATCCCGACGACCGAGCACCAGCCCCACCGCGTCCCAGTCCTGGGCAAGGTTTGCCGGCCACAGGTCCTCGACGACGTCGAGCACCTCCTGCAGTGAAGGGGTGTGTGTCATGGCTCATTTCTACCCTGTTCCGGCACGGAGCCCCAGGAATGAACCGCAGGGTGGGGAAGTTGGCACCGGTATGACGGATCGGACAGTTGTTCTCGCCGCCGGGTGCTTCTGGTGCCTGGACTCCATCGCGCGAAAGCTCATCGGGGTCAGCCGTGTGCGCTCGGTCTATACCGGCGGGACCGGCCCTGCGCACTATCATGCGGTCTGTTCCGGGACCACCGGCCATGCTGAGGCGGTGGAGATCACTTTCGACCCGGGCGAGCTTCCCGCTGAGGTGCTGTACGAGATTTTCTTCTCCACTCACGACCCCACGTCGCTGAACCGGCAGGGTTACGACGTCGGCACCCAGTACCGCTCAGCCATGTTCTACACCTCTGCGGCGGAAAAGGCTGAATTTCAGCAAGCGATCGACGCCGCCCAACGGCACTTCACCGCCCCGATTGTCACCGCCCTGGAGCCCCTGGGTCAGGTCTACGAGGCGGAGCCGGAGCACCAAGACTTTCACTCCCGGCAGCCTGGAGTGGGTTACTGTCAGTTCATCATTGATCCCAAAGTGGCCAAGCTGCGCGCCGGATGGAGTCAGTGGCTGCGGCAGGAAGTCTCTGCCTGAGGTCCGACCACCGACGCAGCCAGCTTGGTCTGCGACGCACCACCGACATGTCACCGAAAGGACAGCTCTATGCCCATGCTCAACAACATCACTGAGGCCATCGGAAACACCCCTCTGGTGCGGCTGAACAAGCTGGACTCCGACCTCCCCGGCAATGTCGCGGTGAAGCTGGAGTTCTACTCACCGGCTTCCTCGGTGAAGGACCGGATCGGGGCAGCCATCATCGACGCGGCAGAGACCGCAGGGGCACTGACGCCCGGCGGGACCATTGTGGAGGGCACATCCGGCAACACCGGTATCGCATTGGCAATGGTGGGTGCTGCACGGGGCTACCGGGTGGTGCTGACCATGCCGGAGACGATGTCCACCGAGCGCCGGGTGATGCTGCGTGCCTACGGCGCGGAGATCGTGCTGACCCCCGGCTCCGAAGGTATGCGCGGCGCGGTGGAGAAGGCTAAGCAGATCGTGGAGGAGACCGACAACTCCATCTGGGCGCGTCAGTTCGCCAATGAGGCCAACCCTTCAGTCCACTACAACACCACTGGCGAAGAGATCTGGCGCGATACCGACGGTGCAGTCGACGCGGTGGTTTTCGGCATCGGCACCGGAGGCACCATCACCGGTGCAGGACGGCGTCTGCGCGAGTACAGCCCGGACATCCATATTGTGGCCGTCGAGCCGGAGGATTCACCGATCCTCTCCGGCGGGACCCCGGGCCCGCACAAGATCCAGGGCATTGGCCCGAACTTCGTCCCTGAGATTCTCGACCGCGGCATCTACAACGAGGTGATCACCGCCAACCTGGAGGAGTCTCTGGAGACCGCCCGTCAGCTGGGCAGCCAGGAGGGCATCCTCGGGGGCATCTCCACCGGCGCCAATGTGGCCTCCGCCCTGAAAGTCGCCGCACGTGAAGAAATGCGGGATAAGCTCATAGTGACAGTCGCATGCGACTTCGGGGAGCGCTACATCTCCACCATGCTCTTCGAAGACATCCGCGGCTAGGGCCACCAGGCACGTCGGAAGGACACACACGATGGGCTTCATCTCACGACTACGCGAGGACATCACCACTGCTCGCGAGCACGACCCCGCGGCTCGGTCGAACGTCGAAATTGTTCTGGCCTATTCGGGCCTCCATGCCATCTGGGCGCACCGGTTGGCGCATAAGATGTGGGGGGTGAAGCCGCTGAAGACCCCGGCGCGGGTGCTTTCCCAGGTGACCCGCGGACTCACCGGCATAGAGATTCACCCCGGCTCTACCATTGGCAGGCGCTTCTTCATCGACCACGGCATGGGAGTGGTGATCGGAGAGACCGCCGAGATCGGCGATGACTGCATGCTCTACCAAGGTGTCACCTTGGGCGGGACGTCGCTGGAGCAGAAGAAGCGCCACCCCACCCTGGGCAACGGGGTCACCGTCGGCGCCGGGGCGAAGGTGCTGGGTCCGGTGAACATCGGCGAGAATTCGGCGGTCGGCGCGAACGCGGTGGTGGTGAAGTCCGCCCCGGAAGAGTCTGTGCTGATCGGTGTCCCCGCCAAGGACCGCAAGCGGCGTGAAGAGGAGCACCAGCCGTTGGTGGATCCGGCCGCTTACGCGCTGGACCCCGCCCTCTTCATCTGAGCTCCGGACCTCCGGCGGGTCCGGGTTCCGTTTATTCGGACGTGGCCTCCGAGGTAATGAGATCCAGCTGATGAGGCTTCTTCGCGGTGGCGGCCCGCACCTCGACCTTCCAGCGCCGCGAAGCGAGGTGGGCGACGTCGTCGAGCGTCTTCGGCGGTGAATCTGCGCGCAGCATCATCCCTGTCAGCGTCCCCCGCGCAGCTTTGGCTGAATGGGTGACCACTGTGCGCCTGCCGTCCTTCTCCGTGAAGCTGTTCACCGCGACGGTCTTGTGCGGATCCGGCCGGAAAGCTGTGGCATAGGCAGCAGAACGGCAGTCGACCACCCATTGGTCCCGGATCCGTTCGCTCACCGGTGCCGCCAGCCGGTGCCTCCAGAACGCACTCAGCTTCCCGAGGGTGGGAAGCCTGACGTCCATGGCACAGCGGTAGGCCGGTATTCGGTCGGTGAAACCGGTGACGCCGAACAAGCCAGAAAAGATCAGCACACGCTCTGCCGCCCGCTGACGTTGCGAGCTGGTCAGCGTCTCGGCTGCCAGGGCATCGAAGAGCACACCGGAGTAGATGTGGTGAGCCGGCGCCGTGGGGGCCTGCTGCAACTCTTGGTTGGCGCTCACCTGTTCCATGACACGGTCCCCGACCCCAAGAACCTGCTGCGCCTCCTGCCGTCCGCTGACGTCGATCAGCTCCTGCAGCACCTGGTTCCGGTCCGGTGCGAGGCACGGCAGGGTCAGGGCATCAAGGTTGAGCGGTTCGGCGTGCGGATCGGTCGCGGCTGTTTTGCCTTCACTGGGCGGGAGCATGATGAGCACCGGGCCAGGGTAGCAAGCCGGGCGCTGATGTCAGGACGTACCATAGAGGACAGGGACGGGTCGGTCAGGCCATCGCGGCACGTAAGTGTCGAGGAAAGTCCGGGCTCCGCAGGGCAGGATGGTGGGTAACGCCCACTCGGGGCAACCCGCAGGCCAGTGCCACAGAAAACAGACCGCCCGTTGCTGCACTGCAGCGCGGGTAAGGGTGAAACGGTGGGGTAAGAGCCCACCAGCGCCTCAGGTGACTGAGGCGGCTAGGCAAACCCCATCCGGAGCAAGGTCGAGCAGGATACGCCCGAGGGCTGCCCGCCCGAGTATCCGGGTTGACCGCTTGAGGTCCGCGGCAACGCGGCACCCAGATGGATGATGGTCCACGACAGAACCCGGCTTACCGACCGGCCCGTCCCGCCTGCCGGTCTTGTATAGAGTAGATCCGTCAGCAAGACAAAGACGTCTTAGTCGAAAGGGTCCCCATCCTCCCATGTCCGCAGTGAGCAAGCACCTCAACGAATGGATCGACCGCGAAGCCCAAGCAGAGACCATGATCCCTCTGATCGGGCGGCTCTACCGCGAAAACAACGTGGTCACCAGCATCTATGGCCGCCAACTGGTCAACCAGTCAGCGATCGACATTCTCAAAGCACACCGATTCGCACGCCAGGTCGATGAGGTGGAGCTGCCCATCTCCGAGACACTGCCGCTGGTGCAGGCGCTGGACACATTGGACCTCGGGGCTGCCAGCATTGACCTGGCCCGCCTCAACAACCGATTCAAGTCTTCGCCGATCACTGACGTTGATGAGTTCCTTCGCGAGGAGTTCGCCGAGATCATCGGCCAGAAGGGGCAGGGGCGCGCCGAACCCCAGGACGTGGTGCTCTACGGATTCGGGCGCATCGGCCGGCTCCTGGCGCGCATTATGGTCGGGCACGCTTCCTCCGCCACAGGTTTGCGGCTGCGCGCTATTGTGGTGCGCCAAGGCAAGGGCAACGACCTCGCCAAGCGCGCCTCGTTGTTGCGCCGGGATTCGGTCCACGGACCTTTTGCGGGTTCTATCCGGGTCGATGAGGAGAACAGTGCCATCATCGCCAACGGCACCTACATCCAGGTGATCTACGCCTCGACCCCCGAAGAGGTCGACTACACCGCGTACGGCATCAACGACGCCGTGGTGGTGGATAACACCGGTATCTGGAGAGATGAGGAGGGGCTGAGCAAACACCTCCAATCCGCGGGTGCTTCCCGGGTGCTGCTGACTGCGCCGGGGAAGGGCGATATCAAGAACATTGTCTATGGGGTCAACCACTCCCAGATCAATGAAGATGCCCCCGTGATCTCCGCTGCCAGCTGCACGACCAATGCCATTACCCCTGTGGCGAAGCTGATGCAGGATCACTATGGAATCGACCATGGGCACGTGGAGACTGTCCACTCCTACACCAACGATCAGAATCTGATTGACAATTTTCACAAGGGCGAGCGCCGGGGGCGTTCCGCTGCCCTGAACATGGTGCTGACCGAAACAGGTGCCGCCAAGGCCGTGGCCAAAGCGCTTCCCGAGCTGGCGGGCAAGCTCTCCGGCAATGCAATCCGGGTTCCCACCCCGGATGTCTCGATGGCCATCCTGATCCTGGAGCTGCAGAGGGAGACCACCAAGGAGGAGCTCAACACGTTCCTCCGCAAGCAGTCCCTCGAAGGCCCGCTGCATTCCCAGGTGGATTACATCGACTCCGCCGAAGTGGTCTCCACGGACTTCGTCGGCTCTACTGCCGCCGGGGTAGTGGATGGATTGGCCACTATCGTCAACGGCAAGCAGGCCATCCTCTACGTCTGGTACGACAACGAGTACGGATACTCGGCGCAGGTGGTGCGCGTGCTGGAACACATGGCTCAGTCCGAGCCACCGAAGTATCCGCGACTCTGAGTGTCGCAGTGGTAGTTTCTACTGGTGCACAGACTAGCCGCAGGCGAGGCTGAGCGGCCCCACCTGAGATCTGAGGGAGTTCCTCGCGCCCTCATTCAGGGGTTCCTGGGCTCCCTTCTGGTGCTCTTCGGCTCCTTCGGTGTCGGATGGCTGGCCAACGGGTCGGTGATCAACCGGTGGTTCTGGGTCATTCCGCTGCGCACCGAACCGTGGGGGGTCGCGGTCACCACCGTGGCGCTGACCCTGGGCTGCTGGGTGATGTTTCACGCCTGGCTGCTGCTGGGCCGCGCGCTGCGAGAGCCAGAGCGCAGCCCCTGGCCGGCCGGCAGTCTGCGGATCGTCAATATTGCTACCGCCGTGTGGTCGTTACCCCACCTGGTCTGTGTGCCGATCTTCTCCCGCGACGTCTACGCCTACCTGAATCAGGGGCGTCTGGTGCTCGCCGGGGGCGACCCGTATCAGGAGGGGGTCTCCCAGCTGGACAACTGGTTCCATTTCGGCACAGACCCGATGTGGGCCCAGTCCGAGACTCCCTATGGTCCCATGTTCCTGTGGATCGAGGCGGCCGTCATGTGGCTCACCAGCAACCAGGTCGACGCCGCGGTGCTGTTGTTCCGCCTGGCCTGCGTGGCCGGGGTAGTGCTGATCATGATCTACCTGCCCAAACTTGCAGAGCACTTCGGGACCCACGCAGGTCGCGCGCAGTGGCTAGCGTGCGCGAATCCGCTGTTCATCATCAGCTTCATCTCCAGCGCCCACAACGACGCGCTGATGATGGGTTTCGCCTTGGCTGGCATCTATGCCGCGGCCACTGCGGATAAACATTGGTCTCGGGGAGTGGTGGCCACTGTCCTGGTCACGGTCTCCATTGGTATGAAGATCATCTCCATGGTGCTGCTGCCGTTCGTGGCACTGTTGTGGGCTGCTGCCCGGGCTGAAGGCGAAAGTGGCTGGATGCGGAAGTTCCGGTACTGGTGCCTCACCGCAGGCTTGACCGGGGCCATTCTGCTCCTGGTCGGGTGGGTTAACGGGTACGGGCTCCGCTGGATCATGGTGCTGGCAGGCACCGGCGACACAGGAAAGTCGTTCTGGTCACCTGTCGGGATTGTGGATGACACGTTGAGCAATACGCTGCATGCGCTGGGTCAGGACGCCGACTGGACGTTGGACGCACTGCGGCTGGCCGGCCGGCTCGCCAGCGTCCTGATCGTGGTGCTGCTGATGTTCATCGGCCGCGACCGCCACATCATGCAACGCATGACGTGGGCGTTCGCCGCGCTGGTGGTGCTCTCACCCATCATTCACCCGTGGTACCTGTTGTGGCTGCTGCCTCTGTTTGCCGCGGTGGGCGTCCGCAACGACTGGCAGACCAAGTGGGTCGTCTTCACCGTGGGCTTCTTCATTTGCTACGGAGCCCAGGACCAGCTCTCAGTGTGGGAGTTCCTCGACCTCGATCAAGAGATGCTGCGCCTGTCCCTGGCGACTTCCGCGGCGTCGATGCTGCTCATAGCGCTCCTACCCTCAGCTCGATGGATGTGGACACAAGGGTGGTTTGCCGCTCCGCTGCATTTCAAAGCCCCAGGACTTGGCCGCACCTATGCGCTGCACACCTACGACCGCATCCGGCTGGAAACCGTGGAGCCGGGACGCCGCGCCAGCTCAGGAGCCCACAGCGCTGAACAATTGCACACCGGTGAGCTGCCGGTCACCGCAGAGCAGTCCAAGGCCCCTCAGTGACCCGCCCTGCTGTCCGGGAGATGCTGGCGCTTTTCGCTGTCATGGCGGGGTTCGCCGCACTGTACCTGGCGCATTCTCTGCTGCGGTTCCGCAACTTCGAAGCCCGCGGTTATGACCTTGGGATATTCGACCAGGCGGTACGCCGCTACGCTGAGTTCGAGGCACCGCTGGTGCCCATCAAGGGCGAGAATTTTCATCTGCTCGGTGATCACTTCCACCCGATCATCGCTGTGCTGGCCCCGCTGTACTGGCTCTGGGGCGACCCGCGCGTGCTCAATATCGCCTTGGTGGTGCTGCTGGTCAGCGCCGCGGTGCCGATCTTTCTGCTCGTGCGGGGGTGGTTCAGCTTCCGCATCGGTATTCTCGCCGCAGCCGCGCTGCTTGCCTGGTGGCCCTTCCAGGTGTTTATTGACTGGGACTTCCACGAAATCGCTTTCGCGGTCCCGATCCTCGGCTGGGTGATCTGGGCTGTGGAGCGCCGCCGCCCGTGGATCGCAGTCGTGCTCTCAGCGGTGCTGCTGCTGGTGCGTGAGGATATGGGCGCCACCTGTATCGCGATTGCCGCAGTTCTGCTGATGCGACGGCACTGGCTCCCGGCTGCGGTGCTAGGTGCCGCGGGGCTCACTGGGCTCTGGGTCGCCGTCGGGCTGGTCATCCCGCATTTTGCCGCCGATGGAGAGTTTTCCTACTGGCACTACTCAGCACTGGGGCCCAGCGCGGGAGCTGCGGCTGTCTTCCTCCTCACCCAACCCTGGAACGCGCTGCCGGTGCTGGTGGACCATCCGCTGAAGATCGCGCTGCTGACCGCGCACTTGCTGCCGCTGTGGCTGCTGCCGCTGGCCTCGCCGTACACGCTCATCGCGCTGCCGATGCTGCTCTCCCGGCTCCTCAACGACCGGTTGACCGTCTGGGGCCTTGTCTACCACTACGACGCGCCCATTGCGGTGATTTTCGTGTTGGCCGCGTTCGACACCCTGCGCCGGATCCGCAACCGGCTGCGCCCACGCCGGGACTCGTTCCGGCCCGCAGCCGTGCTGCCGATGAGTCTGATTGCGCTCTCACTGGTGGGTGGCGCGGTGATGCAGGTGGCCACCGAACGCGAGCATCACATCTTTCCCCTCCACTGGACCTATACGGGACAGAATTGGCAGTTCCCTGACCGCGCTCAGGCCCATCAGCGTGCGGTCGATCTCATCCCGGACGGAGCGTGCGTGGAGGCCGCCGACACCGCTGCGCCCCACCTGACCGGCCGAGCCTACGTGGGCCTAGCCGGCACACTGGATGACCAGCGGGTCAATTGGCTGATCATCGATTCCTGGGCCGATGAACTCGGCGGCAGCGACCCCCTGACTCCGGAGGAGGCGTTCGCCCGAGCAGAGCGGTTGGGTTTTGATACCGTCACCGCTGACGACTATGGCCTGTGGGTTCTCCACCGGGGCGTTCCCCCTGACCGAACCTGCGTCGAATACGTGGACTAGGGCATGTCTCCTAATTGCGTAGCCAGGCGACCACGGCGCAGAGCACTGCGGTGGCCCGGTAGGTGATGGCCAGCTTCTCGTATCGGGTGGCGATGCCGCGCCATTGCTTGGCCAGTCCGAAGTGGCGTTCAACGACGTTGCGGCCCTTGTAGAGCATGGCGTCGAAGGTCGGCGGCCGGCCACCTGTTGAACCTTTATTCTTCCGCGAGGTCTTCTCGTTGGACTTCTGCGGGATCACCGCCTTCACTCCCCGGGTGGTGAGGTAGTTCCGAATGATCCCGTTGGAGTAGGCCTTATCGGCAATCACCGCATCAGGCCGCGTTCTAGGTGTAGTTCCCCGACACGTTGTGATCGGTCCGTGAAGTAGGCGGAGACCTCCGGTATCGATGTGGGTGTACCACCACTCACGACTCGATATGGAGGTCTCCTATGGTTCACCGTAGATCACCACTGACCCCAGAAGGAAGGCGACGC
>NZ_VAWA01000014.1 GCF_005771565.1 Nesterenkonia sphaerica | reverse complement strand
GGCGCGTATTCTCGAACATCGGGGTCGGGGTCCTTCTGAGACGTGTTGGCTTGGTCGCTACACATCATCGAGGCCCCGGCCCCACTTTCATGCCCTACTCAAGATCCTCCGCGAGTCGCCAGCCCCACCCCAAGTCCGAAGAGCCCGAAAAGATCCATCAGCGGTGCGAAATGGTATTTCACAAATAATTTGCAGAAAATATCCGAGAAAAGAGAATACGTCGGAATTTCTGCGACCAACGGTGCTCTGCCGAGTACCTTCTTCGAGCAGATGGAACTCCGCCACGCACGCTTCGGTAAGGACAAGCTTGTCGGAGCCTTCGAACGCGGCAAGTATGGCGTCCACTTCCGAGACGAACGAGGCAGGAAGATTCCGAAGCTCGATAAGCAGGGCCGAAGGGTTAAAGAGCCGAAGTACGTGCAGTATTATTCGCTGGTCCAAGGCTTCGGGCTTGATGAGCTGAACCCCGACGACCCCGACGATTGGGAGCGGGCCCAGGAGCTGGGCCAGGCGATCGCAGAGGCCGACGAGTTCGAGGGACACATGGCGCTTGTAGTGACTGAGGTCGGGGGTAATGGAAAGCTGCACAATCACATGCTCATCGATGCAGTGCACAAGACGACCGGGGCGAGTCTGGACTCATCAAAGGTCACACATCATCGCCTGTCCAAAACACATGACAGGCAATTGCTGAGGAAGAATATCAGTCAGCGCGAAGACTTGCTTGCATTGGCTGCTGAGGTCGAGCAGCGACAGAAGTCTAAGGAGAAGGGATTCTCCTACCGCAGCGTCGCTACTCAGTCACGAGAGATGCCCATCGAGGTCGAAAAGCGGCAAAATGACCGACACCAGCTCTGGGTCGACCAGGCCGCACTGGCTGCACGCAACGATCAACCGTTGCCGGTGGAGCCGTTCTCTGTTGCAGAGCTCAATGAGCGGGTGACCAACACACTGGCTGCTCCGCGGACAGCCTCCTTCGACGAGCTGAAGAGTGTTGCTCAGGAGAAGCACCTGACAGTCGATAAGCGCGGCAAAGACATCACCTTCGGCATGATGCGTCAGCAAGCCGACGGCTCGTGGGCAGTGCCCGGGAAGACAGACCGCCGCCGAGGTTCGAAGCTCGGTGCGGACTTCACTGCTGATCGTGTCGAGAAGGTGATCGAACCCAACGATGCGGTGGCACGCGGCGTGACAAATGCGGGACAACCCAAGCCGGAGGATGCTGCTGTCCTATACCGTTCCGACCCAAACCGGGTCCGAAGCAGCGGCAGATGCAGAGTTACCTGGATAGGATGGCGGCTTTCGACGAGAAGTATGCCGAGGCATTCAGCGCCGGTGAGACCCCCGATGCAATCTTCGAAAAGGAAGCATCAGCTCTCAAGATTAATCTCAGAGGATTGAACAGCAGCATAGGCAGGTGCTGCACGAAGATGTGCGCGCGCAACTGGAGCTCCGGGAGGAAGCGATGGAGGTCGCAAGGGAGATCTCAGCCAGTCAGTCAACAGCAGGGGTGAGCAGCGTCAACGACCACATCAGCCGCGGCGAGTACGCCCAGGCTGCGACGAGGCGGAAGGTCTCAGCCCGCGAAGAAATGTATCGGAAAGCACGGGCGAAAGCATCTGAGCGCGACCAGGGCTTGAGTCTGTGAGGGTGGTGAGTCATGGGAAAAGCTGAGAATCACGTCGAGCAGTACCTGAGGGATCGGATCAGTGATCTTGACGGAATCTGCTTCAAATTCTCTTCTGGGGTCAATGGCGTGCCGGACCGGATTGTGCTCATCAATGAGCGCACCGTCTTCGTGGAGCTCAAGGCGAAAAATGGCCGGCTTAGTTCCCTGCAGAAGGTTCAGATCGATCGTACGCGGGCTCGCGGGGCAGATGTGCGGGTCATGCACACTCGTGAACTGGTAGATGAGTTCATCGCCGGGGTCAGGGCTAGCTTGGTCAGCTGAGACATGCGGGCGCCCGCGATTCGGAAGCTCTGGAATCACAGTCGCGAGTCAGTAGGTAAGAACTGAGAGTAGCCTTCAAGATTGCACATCTCGATCGCGCCGATTAGCCATCACGCTATACGTTGGAATGAGCTTGTATGCGTATCTCCATCCACCTACCAGCTGCAACCGACGCTTAGATTCCAAGTCCTCCTGCATTAACCTGCATACGTCGTTTCGCCTGGGTTCTGGAGTAATTGGCTCCCGCTCCGCCAGCGAACGCTCATACTGCGATACAAGGTTGTCTGGGACGGGGCTAATGCGTGCTGCCATCAAGGCTGTCTCATCGAGAAGTGTGAACTCAAGACTTTGTTCTCCGACCACCACGGCGACGACCGCACGGTCTCTGACTGGTTGGACCGGTGAGCCCTCAGTCTTGGCGACCTCCAATTCGAGGACATCACGCCACCGCCTGAAGGTAGAGGCCCAATGCGGCTCCCACGGATCGTTGTATAAGGTTCTCAGTCTGTTCGTGATTTCGCCTTCAGCTTCAAGTGTTCGACCCCCGATGAACAACGTTGCTGCGCGGGGCCGTTGAGCTATTCGTGTTCTGAGACGTCGGCCCAGAAACTGTTCAAGGCTGTTCAATGCCCGCACTGCATCTATTGCGTGCTGTCGGGTCGGGATTGCGCCAGCATGAGCGATCTGGTTTCGCGGCTCCGCGATCTTCTCCCGCCATTCACGAACCGCCCCCTTCTTCCCAGGGCTCCATTCACCACCTAAATGTCTCGAATACTCGCTTTTGACTCGCGACAGGAGCTTTGGGCCGCTCTGACTGAATTTGTAAGCCACGGTTTCCGGTTGATTGCCTTCGTCCCAGAGCAGAAGCATCAACATTTCGTCGAGGAGTGACTCGGCCGCGATAGCCGCTGAAATGACGGTCATACGAAAGTCTCCCCGGCGGTGGCAAAGGACCGACGTCTCATAACGCAACCGGTGATAGGTCGAAAAGCTTGCCTCGTGGTCATCCATAGAGAGATACTCCGTCAAGTCCGCGAACTTAGACTCGGGGATCGGTTCTGGAGGGCTCACGTCAGTTAGTGCAAATTGGTTCACCAGAAAGACGCTGAGGTCGTCCGAATTGTCCTCAGAATCTGAGAACTGAGTGCGTAAGGGCAGCATCGCTGGGAGACGCTCTTTCGCCACCCAGTCCTTCTTCAAGTCCTGGGTTATTAATGCCAACCCCTCCTGCAGTTGCCGGATTCGGTCGAGGGCCATGTCAAACAGATCGGTCGTTAAGCCCTCATCCACATCATCGATGCCGTAGACACGAGCCTCCGCCTCGATCACACTCAAGTAGCTGATTCTGGTGCCTGAAACACCTTCAGCCTGCGTATCACCTTCCTGCTGAACCTCATGGGCGACTTCGAAGACGGCCTTCTGCACAGGGGATGCAATCGAAACATCAATTTCTCGTTGATGAACAGTGAGCCTGAGTTCGTGATCGACCTGAGTAAAAGGGTCGGTTTCATCCAATGGCTTGCCATCAGGTGCGGCATGGGTGGGGTGAACAACGGCCGTGACGTAGCGTGTATGTCTGTCCGGCAGGTCGATTGACTCTGGAAGGGGAATCCACCAGGTCAGTGAGAGCCAGCTATGTTCCATATTGTGAAATACTCCCGTGCCAGTGTCGACGCTTGCTGGAGATCCAGACTATCGAGAGACGGATAGTGAACGGTTTACAAGTCGTCGATGCGGATTCAGCGTTAGGTCGATAACGAGTTGCTACTCACCCGCTTCATCTCCCTCAATACAGAAGGAGGGCCTGAACTCTGAGCCCAGACCCTCTTCGCGTGACCTCCGATCAGCCTTTCGGGAAGTTCCACATCCCCGGGAGTTCCACCATATTTCCCTTCTGTCCGTAAAGCAGGAGCCGGCCCTCCTCTACGCTCTTCGGAAGCAGCCGCGTGGGCGCCGTGCGCTGGACCCTTTCGGCCGACAGACTGCGATTCTGATGGCTGTCGATTGACTCAGTCCAGCGGTCCTCTTCACCGTCCCACCATGCGGCGTTCTCCAGCATCTCGCGCTCAGGAGCTCCCTCCAGGATCAGCGCCGAGGGGAAGACCTCCCGCAGGACTTCGGCGCCCTCCTTGCCCCACCGGAGCGTCATCTGCTTCGTAGACTGCACAGCGATGACGCACGCAACACCGAGACCACGAGCTTCAGTTACATACGTTGGGAGCTTCGGAATCGGGCACGTATTGACCGCCTCATCAATGCTCAGAAGCACGCGATCGAGACCACGCTCAATGCCGCGGCGCAAGTGACGGACGATGGTTTCTACAACCGCAACAGCAGCTCCAGCGGCCACACCATCAGCAGGTGCAATGATCGCCAGTGTCGGCTCATCGGCATCCTCCAGCATCTTCGGCTGGAAGGGGACCGAGTTCCCGTGGCGACCAGAGACGTTGCTCAAGAGCCACGGAGCAAGCCCTGTGTGCATAGTGGCTTTGATGGAGTCGCGCATCTTAGGATCCGTGTCGATCTTGCCGAAGAGGTCAGCAGCGTGAGTGGACTTCTCGCGCACGAGGTCGTAAGCAGAAACCCAACTGGGAGAATCATCCTCAGCATCCTTACCCGCGGTTGCACTCGAGGCCCGGAGTGACCAATCAATGCCACCTTCGGACTCCATACCTGCCAGCAGCACCGCGGCCATCGACTGGGTGGTCAACGTCTGCCAGAACGCGGCACCGTCACCACCACCTCCACCACCATTGTCGTAAGCACCAAGTGCGCCGACCTTCATCAGCAGCGAAGCCATGGCTAACGCGTCATCGTCATTGTCGATCAGTGCCGTGGGATCTGGTCACGCGCTGATAGTCGACTCCTTGTAGCCACTCAGAGTCGTCGTCGAGCTCACCAGCCAGATCCAATACATAGAGCGGTCCCCGCTGGTGTATTCCGTAGTCGACCAGCCACTTCAGATAGTCGGTCTTTGACGAGACAATGACCCGGGGTCCGCGCCACATGAGAGCGCCTGGGGCGAGAACGCGGGTGGTCTTCCCGCGTCCGGTCGGGCCCGACACCAGAACATGCGGTGCGGTCTCAACTGGCATTCCGTCATGACACCCCGCATACGGTGTCTGCTTCTTGCGGAATTCCGTCTCAGCCGTGCTTTGCGTCATCCGGTTTTCTCCGACGTGCCTGAAGGTGAGGGTGATCGGGGCTCCCAGATCGGCGGTTCAGACTGCAGACTTGTTAACGGTATTGACTCACGCGGGGAAATTCGAGAGGTATCGGAGATGACAGGGTTGCAGCTCACAGCACTGGGCGGGGCCGGGACTGTCACCGGCTCCAAGCACCTGCTGGACCATGATGGTGGCAGAATTCTTGTCGATTGCGGTCTCTTCCAGGGCCAGAAGAACCTCCGTGAACTCAACTGGAGGCCATTGCCCGTCGAAGCAGCCACGATCGACGCGGTGGTCCTGACTCACGCTCATCTGGACCATTGTGGTTACCTTCCCCGGTTGGTGCGCGAGGGATTCACCGGCCCCATCATCTCCACAGCGGCGACCCGAGATGTGGCCGAACTGATCCTGAAGGACAGTGCCCGTCTCCAAGAGCAAGAGGCAATGTTCTTGAACCGCATAAAGAAGTCGAAGCACACACCGGCGCGTCCGCTCTACGACTCGCCGGATGCCCAGCGCGCTCTTGATGCGTTCATCACCTACCCGTTCTACCAGCCGTTTCACACGCCTGGGGGTGCCACGGGTCGGTTCCGGCGGGCGGGCCACATCTTGGGGGCCGCCACTGTTGAGCTCCATTGGGCTGGCCGCCGGATCGTGTTCTCCGGAGATCTGGGCAGATTTGACGATCCAGTGATGATCGCTCCTGACCCCGTGCGGGAAGCAGACTATGTAGTGATCGAGTCGACTTACGGAGACCGTCTCCATGAGACTGCGGCCGCGGTGGACGCTTTGGCTGATGCCGTAGAACGAACAATACGACGTGGCGGCACCGTGCTCATCCCCTCCTTCGCGGTTGGACGGGCTCAGACCCTTCTGTACTATCTGTGGAGCCTGCGCCATTCGGGCCGACTGCCCAAGGTGCCGATTTACCTCGACAGCCCCATGGCGATCAACGCCAGCGAGTTGCTCCACGCCCATCCCAACGATCATCGCTTGGACCCCGCGACCTGTGACGCGGTAGGCGATGTCGCAACTTACACCCGCGACCCGGAGGCCTCCAAGCGGATCTCACGCAGCCGTGAACCGAAGATCGTCATCTCTGCCAGCGGGATGGCCACCGGCGGCAGGATACTGCATCACTTGAAATCCTTCGGCCGCGACCGGCGGCACACCATTCTGCTGGCAGGGTTCCAAGCCGCAGGAACACGCGGACGCGCATTGCAACAGGGAGCGACTGAGATCAAGATCCATGGAGACTGGACACCCATCAATGCAGAAGTAGCCGACTTACCTGGGCTCTCAGCACACGCAGACGCCGATGAACTGGTGAAATGGCTCAAAGAGTTTCACAAGGCCCCCCAACGGGTGTTCATCGTTCACGGCGAACCCCAAGCAGCAGAGACATTTCGCAGTCGAATTGACCGCGAACTCGCGTGGGACGCAACCGTTCCGCGCCAAAATCAGACGTTTCAGCTCTGAACCATACGTCTTCAGGACCGCAGCTCGGTGTTGAGGCCTCTGACCTTGTCGTGTTTAAGGCACCGCCTCTCTATGGCCGGTGACCCAGCTGTTCCCTGTGGATGTGAACTTTGACACACTAGTGTCATGAAACGCTATGCCGACCTGCTCACACCAGACGTGGCGCGCGCGGCGCGCGCGCTGACTAGGGTGTCGACTGAGGTCATTGGCGAGGCCGCGGCGGTCGATCCCGCGCGAGTCCGGGACTTCGAACACCGGGGGGTGTCGTTGGACGCTGACTCGAACCACCGGTTACGGGCGGCGCTGGAAGAGTATGGAGTCGTTTTCATCGCCGAGGATGACGACGGCGGCTACGGGGTTCGCCGGAAATACTCCTCCTCAAGGATTCGGCAGCTGCAGAACTGGGAGGCCGAAGGCGGTCCTGCCTTCGAAGACGATAGTTAAGGGCAGGCCCTTTTCTAGGGGTGCGGAGGCACTCAGCCGCCGGTGAACTCGTAGTATTCGCGGGCGATTTCGAAGCCCTCGCCGCTGCGCTGAGACCAACACTCGAAAAACATCTCATTGGCTTCGCACGCGAAGTCCGCATTGCCCGTCACCTGGCCGTACTCCAACAGCTGCCCCTGAGACTCTACTGAACTGCTGCAGTCGATGGTGGGGGACCCCTGATCCGACACGCGGAACGTCACCCCACCCTCACACTCCTGCGGAGCGTCGAAGTCGTATTCAGCCACCGTGCAGCGAAGATCATCGTCGCCGAGAGCGCAATTGATGTTCCCAGTGGGCGAGGAGAACTCCGTGATGCTCAGCGCGTCATCCGGCGCGGGACGTTCCAACTCCGTTTCCTCTGCCTCCCCGTCTTCGTCGTCCTCATCGGTGCCAGCCTCCTCCTCTGGCGAAGGTGAAGGCTCAGGGTCCTCCTCCGGAGAGGGCTCAGGGCTCTGATCAGCCTGCTCCTCTGCCGGGGTGGGGGCCTGTCCTGCGGCGGGTTCGTCGTCGTTGCCGAGCGGGTTTCCCATCAGCAAGAAATAGGTGGCCGCCAGCGCCCCCACAGTCAGCAGGGCCAGGAGGAACACCACCGCGCCCGCACCTCCCCTCCTGCGGTGAGGCGCCGGGTCATCTTCCGGGTCCGTCACGCGCTCCGGAGTGTAGGGTGGGGCACCTGCATACGGCGGGTGCTCAGCTGCGGCGTAGCCGGCAGCCGTGCCGAAAACCTGCTCGTCGAACTCCGGCCGGGGCTGGTGGGGCATGGGTTGAGTCGGAGCAGGATGGGCCACAGGATGATGTGTCGCGCCGAACTCCTCCGTGGGAAGAGCCTGGGTGGACTGCTCACCGCCCCCAGCACCTCGCCGGGCCAGTGCGGCGTCGATCTTCGGGTCGCCGAGCCCGCTCAGCCACTCCAACAGCTCAGGGTAGGTGCTGGGGTTCTCAGCGATAATCGGGCGGAGGTCCGGGCGGGAGCGAACCAGCTCGTAGAGCTGGGCGTGCGACGTAGTCGGGTCGGCCGCCTGGGCTGCAGGGTCCTCAGTCATGGGATCATCATGCCAAACCTGCTCGGTTACTGCGCGCTCAACTCCGTGAAGAGCTTGTGCAACCGAAAGTCGGGGGTCAGCTCAGGATGGAAACTGGCAGCAAGGATCCGTCCCTGGCGCACTGCCACCGGACGACCACCAGCTTCTGCGAGGACTTCCACGCGAGGTGAGGTGACGTCTTCAATCACCGGCGCGCGAATGAACACCGCAGGCAGGGGTGAATCCAGACCCGTGACCTCGAGATCATCTTCGAACGAGTGCAGCTGGCTGCCGTAGGCGTTCCGGCGAACGACCACTCCGAGTCCGCCGATCCGGTCGAACCCTACCAGTGCCTCAGCGTCGGAGACCGTGTCGGCGGCCAGGATGAGGCCTGCGCAGGTGCCGAATACCGCCATGCCCTCGTCCAGCCGACGCCGAATGGCCGGCATCAGCTGCACGGGCGCCGCGAGCCGGGCCATAGCTGTGGACTCTCCGCCGGGCACCACCAAGCCGTCGAGATCGTCGAGCTCGGCGGGCCGACGGACTTTGCGCACCTCCGCTCCGGAACTGCGCAACGCACGTTCGTGCTCCGCCACAGCGCCCTGCAGCGCCAAGACGCCAATCTTCGGAGCCAATGGGCCTCCTGCCTCGAGTCAGGCGGTTATCTGGCCCTCAGCGTGGGGTTGAGGGCCCAACACCGGCCAGAAAAGTGTGCGAAGGGGCAGGGCTTACCAGCCGCGCTCGGCCAACCGGTGAGGTGCGGGCAGGTCCGAGACGTTGAGCCCCACCATGGCCTCCCCGAGACCGGTGGAGACCTCAGCGATCACTGCTGGATCGTCGTAGTAGGTGGTGGCCTTCACGATAGCCGCAGCGCGGGCGGCCGGATTCCCTGCCTTGAAGATGCCCGAGCCGACGAACACGCCATCGGCGCCCATCTGCATCATCATCGCCGCGTCCGCGGGAGTAGCAACACCACCGGCAACGAACATCACCACCGGCAGGCGGCCCTCCCGCGCCACCTGGCGGACCAAGTCAAAGGGCGCTTGCAACTCCTTGGCCGCGACGTAGAGCTCATCTTCAGCCATCGACCGCAGCTGGGCGATCTCGGCATTGATGGTGCGAATATGCTTCATCGCCTCCGAGACATCGCCGGTGCCAGCCTCGCCTTTGGATCGGATCATCGACGCGCCCTCGGTGATCCGGCGAAGCGCCTCCCCCAAGTTGGTCGCGCCGCAGACGAAGGGGACTTTGAACTTGGACTTGTCGATGTGGTGGACGTAGTCAGCCGGGGACAAGACCTCTGACTCATCGATGTAATCGACGTTCAGGTGCTCCAGGACCTGCGCTTCGACGAAGTGACCGATGCGGGCCTTAGCCATCACCGGGATGGAGACAGCCTCGATAATGCCCTTGATCAGGTCCGGATCGGACATCCGGGACACGCCTCCGGTGGCGCGGATGTCGGCGGGAACCCGCTCCAGAGCCATGACCGCCACGGCGCCAGCCTCTTCAGCGATGGTGGCCTGCTCAGGGGTGACCACGTCCATGATCACGCCGCCTTTGAGCATCTGAGCCAGTCCGGTGTTCACCGTGGTGGCGCCGGTGGAGGGAGTTCCGTAGTTATCGGCCGTGCTGGTCATTCGTCTCCTTGGACAGAGAAATGGGGAGCGGATAGTTCAGCTCCCCATTGTCTCAGATTATTCCTGCTCAGGTTTGGCGCTTCTCAGACTCTAGGGCTGCGAAATCCTCTTCGGTGACGCCGGTGCCAGAGTTGCTGCCGGAACCGATCTCTGCCGGACTGGATGAACCCGACTTCAGGGCCGCCAGGCGAGCCTCAATCTCTGCCTGTTCACCCAGATCCTCCAGGGATTCGAACTGTGCGTCGAGGCTGGAGGCGGCCAGCTCGTTCTGCCCCCGAACCCGGGCTTCCTCCCGGCGGATCTTCTCCTCGAACCGACCCACCTCCGAGGTGGGGTCCATCACATCGATGGACTTCACCGCATCATGGACCTGCGACTGGGCATGTGCGGCCTTAGAACGGGCGACCAGCTCGTCACGCTTCGAGATCAGCTGCTGGCGCTTGGTTTTCATCTGCTCCAGCCCGGTACGCAGACGCTCCACAATTTCCCGCTGTGACTGGATGGTGGGTTCTGCGTTCTTGGCAGAGTTTTCCGCATCAAGCTGACGTTGGATAGCGACCTTCGCCAGGTTGTCGAACTTGGCGGCGTTCTCGTCGTTGTTCTCGCTGCGGAAATCATCGGCCTTCCGTGAGGCGGCGAGAGCCTTCTGCCCCCAGGAGCGCGCAGTGTCGAGGTCCTCCTTGTAGTCGTCCTCCATCATCCGCAGGTTGCCGATGGTCTGGGCGACGGCCTCTTCGGCCTCCCGAATGTTGTCGGTGAAGTCACGCACCATCTGATCCAGCATCTTCTCCGGATCCTCGGCACGGTCCAGCATCGCGTTGACGTTGGCGCGGACCAGCTGGGACATCCGGCCGAAAATGGACTGCTTAGTCACAGTGATCACCTTTCCTTGAGGGGCGACGATGCATGTCGATCGATCACCTTCACGATACTAACGCCCAGCGCGGGTGCGGCATCAGTCCCGGCGCCAATTTTTCTTACGCCTCGGCGCCCGGTCAGAACAACCCTCGCCGCCGACGCCGTCCGTAGCCGAACCCGCGCCCGTATCCCATGGGACGGTGGTGACCCGGGTAACCGAATCCACCGAAACCGCCGCCGGTGCCATAGCCGCCGCCCATGGACTGCATCTGCGCTGTAGCCGCTTCACGCTCAGCGATCTGCGCAGCCTGCACCGCCAGCGTCTTGGCCTGCTGGGCCAATTCCACCGCGCGGGAAGGCTGGGCCTCTCCGGCACTTTGAGCTTCGGTGAGGCAACGCTCGGCTTCAGCCATCCTGGTCCGGGCGGTCGAGGAAACTCCGTACCGACGCGAACGCAAGAAATCCAGGGAGGATTGCACTTGGTGGCGCGCGCTCAGCAGCTCATGCTGCAGCATCTCCCGGGCTCGGCGGTCCTGGGCCTGGCGGTCTCGCACCGAATTCAACGGCGCGTCCAACTCTCGGTGAGCCAGCTCCAGCTGCTGCAACAGTTCAAGCGGGTCGATCCGCTCTCCGGAGGCGAGGGCTCGCTTGGCTCGGCTGACAGCGTTCTCGGCCGCCGCAATAGGACCGGCCAGCTCAGGTGCCTGCCCGGCCTGGTAGGTGGCTTTAGCCTGGGCCAGGTCCTGTTCAGTCTGGGCGATACCGATCTCAATATTCGTGGCGGCCTTCCGGAGCCGTTCCCCGGTCTCCTCCATAGACTCCAGCAGCCGCTGAGCGTCGGCAGCGGCCTGCTCTCCGGAATGCAGCGCCACCACGGCCTGCGCCGTATCAGCCCGGTCCACCGCTGCGGAGGCTTGCGTCCGCGACTCTTCTGCAGCGTCCAAACTGGACTCTGCCTGCTGCAGATTATCCCGATACTGACGCAGCGCCTCCTCGCTGTAGCGTTCACCCAGATCAGGCAGGGCCGAGGCGGCGCGGGCACGCCGCGCTCGCAGGCGTTCCACCTGTTCTCCCAACTCCATCAGCGCCGGAGTGGGATCCCGTTCCAAGCTGCGCAGCTGGTCGAATTGGTCCTTATGCGCCTGCAGCGTCTCATTGACTTGTTCACAGTTCCTGATGATCTGCCGGTAGAGGTCCCGGGCGCGGCGGTCGTCAGACTCACTTGCGGAGTCGACCTGCTGCTGCAGCCTGAACGATTCACTCAGGTGCTTCCGGGCCCGCGCCAAATCATGGTGAAACGGCGCCACTTGCTCGTCGCCATAGGCAGCAGAGGCGAACAGCAGCTCCTGTTCGCTGGACTGCACGGCATTATCGGCAGCCACCAGCAGCTCACCGGCCTGGAGTCTGAGCTCCGTTGTGGACTTCTGATCCAGGGAGTCGCGTTCGATGCTGCCTTGGGCCGATGTGCTGGGACTGTGGAGGAACCGTCGGGTCCGCTTCCTGCCGCCGGAGAGGTAGACTGCCCCCACACCGATGAGCGCCAAAATTGCCGCGCCGATGATGAGCGGCCCCACGATCACAGCACCGGTCGCCACAGGCAGCGTGATCAGGGTTGCTGGCACCATGTGCAGGAGTCTATAGGAGACAATGCTGACGCTCATCGGTCAAGGGATTGTCCAGGTAGGAACGGCACCGTCATCTGGTGGGCCTGTCCGCCACCGTCCGAAATGCAGGAGCAGCAAACGTTCATGTCACAGCACTCCAGCGGCGAATTTCCCGAGCCGCCGCGGCCTACTTCGCCCGGGCCTTCCGCCCACATCCCGGCACCCGGAGCACCCATGACATCTCCGGAGGAGGCGGCAGCTGAACCGCACCAGGGACCAGCTGATCAGCGGTCGTCGAGTTCCGGAGCAGAGCCGCACGCTGAGGGCCACCCGGAGACATATCCGCACCACCGGCCACCCAGTGGAGGCGGCGCTCAGCGGCGCGGAGTCGGTCCTGGCGGGTTTGCAGCAGGAGTGCTGCTCGCCGGCCTGCTGGGCGGCGGCGCCGTCCTGGGCGGGCAGTATCTGCTGGACAGTGAGGGTCAGGACTCCCCGGCCGGCGGGTCGACCGGCGGTGGCATTGAGCTCAATGCGCCGGAGAACGCGACTGCGATCTCTGCGGCTGCGGACGCGGCGGCACCTTCTGTGGTGACTCTGGCCGTCGCCGGCGGGGAGGGCGCGGGGTCCGGCTCCGGCATCATCCTTGACGATGAGGGTCACGTGCTGACCAATACGCACGTGGTCACCCTCGGCGGAGCGGAGGCGGATCCGGAGATCCAGGTGCGGCTCTCCGATGGGCGCGTGACAAGCGCTGAGGTGGTCGGCACCGATCCCCTGTCTGACCTGGCGGTGATCCGCCTGGCTGATGCTGAGGACCTGGTGCCTGCCGAGCTGGGCAGCTCTGCCGATCTCAATGTGGGTGATCAGACCATCGCCATCGGAGCGCCGCTGAATCTGGATGGAACGGTGACTACAGGGATCGTCTCCACCTTGGACAGGACCATTCAGGTCGCCTCCGCCGCTGTCGACACTGAGGACGGAGCGGATCCGGACGGTCTCTTCGACGACGACGCCGAGGCGCCACCCGGGCAGCCGGAACAGCCTGGGGACCCCCGGGACCCGGAAGGCGATGGTTATGAGTTCTTCTTTCCCGGCACCAACCCCACCGCTCAGCCCATTTCGCTCAACGTGATCCAGACCGACGCCGCGATCAACCAGGGAAATTCTGGGGGCGCGCTGGTGGACAGTGAGGGACAGGTGATCGGTGTCAATGTAGCGATCGCTACCTCCGGCGGCGGCATGTTCGGATCCGAGGGAGCCGGCTCGATCGGGGTGGGCTTCGCCATCCCCATTGACTACGCCTCCCGGGTCGCCGAGGACCTCATCGAGCACGGTGAGGCATCTCACGGGTTGCTCGGGGTCAATGTCTACCAGGCTTCCACGGACCCGGAGGTCAATGAGCGCAATATCGAAGCCTTCCAGACGGAGGACGGTCAGCCTGTTCCGGTGGCCGGATTCAGCGTCGGGGGACTGGTCACCGGAGTGGCCGAGGGGTCCCCGGCCGATGAGGCGGGCATCCAGGACGGCGACATCATCCAGGCCGTAGAGGGCCGCCGCATCGAAGACGCCCACAACCTCACCGCCATCATTCGTGAGTACCGGGAAGGTGACACGGTGACCCTGTCAGTCGTTCGTGATGGTGAACCCACGGAAGTCGACGTCACCCTGACCTCCATGTGAGCGCACTGATGAGTCTCACCTCTCCCTCCAGCTCCCCGCTGTGCTCCCCGGAAGAGCTGATCGCGGAGCTCGGTCTGCACACTGTGCTGGCAGTCGCGGCGCACCCGGACGACGTCGACTTCGGCAGCGCCGCGACCATCGCCGCGCTGACCCAGGCCGGAGTTGAGGTGACCCTCTGTCTGCTCACCACAGGTGACGCCGGAGGTTTCGACCCTGACCGCGATCCCGCGGAGACCGGGCGCATTCGACGTGCCGAGCAGCAGGCGGCAGCCAGTGTGGTGGGTATCTCCGAGGTGGTCTTCCTTGATGAGCGTGACGGTTTCGTCCAACCCACGCACCAGCTGGTGGGCCAATTGGTCAAGGTGATGCGCCAGCGACGGCCAGATATGGTGCTGAGCTTCCACCCGGAACGGGCGTGGGACCGGCTGCAGAAGGCGCACCCGGATCATCTGGCCACCGGTGAAGCAGTGGTGCGCGCCGTCTACCCCTATGTGGAGAACCCCTTCGCCTATCCGGAGCTGGCGGCTGACGGGCTGCCGGCGTTCAAGATTCAGCACCTGCTGCTGATGGGCTCACCCGCAGAACGGGTCAACCTGCGGGTCGACGTCACCGGCTACGAGGACCGGAAGTTTGCCGCGCTGGACCGGCATTTCAGCCAGCATCGTGATGCGCAGCGGATGCGCGAGTTCGTCCGCGAGCAGCTGCAGTCCGCTCACGGCGCCGGTGGATTCGCCGAGGAGTTCCACCATGTGGTGGTCAACGACCCCCGGACCATCTCCGGTTTCTAGTCCAGCGGAAGCTGGGCCACGATGTCGCCCTGCGGACGCTCCTGCCCGCGCACCGGCTCCACGGTGACCAGCAGCGCCTGGTGCTGGGCCAGGTTGGTGATGTCGACGACTTCATCCTCAAGCTCCTCCGCGGTGAAGTTGCCGATCGTGCCAGGTTCTCCGGCGCCGGTGGGGAGCAGCCACAGCTGATATGTGTGCTCGTCCTCGGTGCTGGGCACGTCCTGGAACTGCACGTATCCGACGTCCTCGGCCGGGGCGAGCACGGCGTCGATGGTCCCGCCCCCATCCATCTCATAGTCCTCCACCACTGAGGCATCCGGGTCCGCGTCGGCGATGGCCTGCACGTCCCGCGGGGCGGTGAACTGCCAGATCACCACCGCCCCGATCAGCACAATGGCGATGAACCCGGCGATGAACATCCATTTCTTCAGCACCGGTTTGTGGCGTTCGGTCTCCCCAGTGTGATTGGAAATGTCCTGGACCAGGCCCACCCCCACCTCTTGGCCGCCCAGACCGTCGAGCAGCTCCTGCAGCAGGGTCGAGGGCGGCGCCACCGGGTCTGAGGCGAAGATCTCTGCCAGCGTGCGCCGGGCAGCCAGGACGCGGGTCTCCCACTGCTGCGCCTCCTGGGCTGAGGCGGTCAAGGCCTTCTCATCCAGCAGAGCCCGTTCCGCGTCATCGACCGCGTCAAGAGCGTAAAGCTCGGCCAGCTCCACCAGCAGCCCCTTATCCAGGTCTGCGGCAATCTGGTTGGAGAAGTTGCGGTTGACCCCTCCGGAGCGCTCCAGATCCTCCCTGGTCACCGCGGCGCGGAGGACCGGATCCGAGCCGGTATCCCGGGCCTGCCGCTGGCTGTGCAGACGGCGCATGGCATCACGCAGTCGGGACTTGATTGAGGGCACTGCCGCGCCGACCGTCTGAGCCACCTCCTGATGGGGGATGCCAGCTAAGAACGTCAGCGCCAGAGCCTGTGCCTGGGAGTCCGAGAGCGCTAGCAGATCCTCCAACACTTCCTCCGGGAGACCGGCGACGCCGCCCCCTTCGCTCTGCGGCACCGGGGTCAGCGGTATCGGGGTGGTGGTGCGGTCCCGGAACCGCTCCACAAAGATCCTGTGCGTCAGTGGAATCAGCCACTCCAGCACCAGCTCATACTCATTGGGCCGGTAGCTGGGGTGCTCGGAGCTGGTGTCGGCGAATTCCTCGGTCAGCAACTGAGAGGCCTGCGTCTGCAGGCGAAGGTCTCGTGCCCGGGCGTCAGCCTGATCCCAGAGGTGCCGGTAGACCGCAATAGTGGAGGAGTGGGCGTCGTCGTACTCAGCGTGCATGATCAGAGCCAGCCCGTAGACCACGTCTGCGGTGGCGTCGAAGAACGCGGAGAACGCTGCTTGGTCTCCCTGCGCAGTACTGGTCAGCAGGTCCGAGAGCGTCGGCTCTTCGGGCTGAGGGTCGTGCTCAGGGTCCGCCGGGGTCTCGGCGACCGGCGCGGCATCGTTCAAAGAGGTCATACCGTCGCGGGGGGGAGTCTCGCTCATACCGCCGAGTCTAATCAGCAGACCTGGACGCGGAGTCGACCAACACTCGTCAGGAGGCTGACATGTGTGCCGGTGGCGGCCTGGCTCAGCTGCGGAAGTCGAGCTGCCGCCACGCCTCGTAGACGGCCACCGCCACCGAGTTGGCGAGATTGAGGCTGCGGCGTCCGGGCAGCATGGGGATGCGCACCGTGGCGGTCACTCGCGGGTCCTGTTTGACGGGTGCGTCCAGCCCTGTGGACTCGCGGCCGAACAGCAATGTGTCGCCGGGGCGGTACCTGATGTCTGTGTGCGCGGCAGTGCCTTCACCGGTGAATGCGAAAACGCGGCGGGCGGGGGAGTCCCCGGCCCGGGCGGCTGCGGTGATGCCCAGGTGCTGGTAGGCCGCCTCGAGGTGGGAGTGTTCAGTCATCACCGCGAGGTCGTGATAGTCCAGGCCGGCGCGGCGGAGTCTGGCATCCGAGAATTCGAACCGCGTGGGACCAGCGATGTGCAGTGCGAATCCCGTCAGGGCAGCCAGCCGGATGATGTTGCCGGTGTTGCCAGGAATCTCCGGCTGATCCAGCACCACACGCAACCCCACCCCGCTCATACCTGGTCCAGATCACTCAGCCGCGCGCGCAGCGCTGCGACGAGGTGCCGATTGACGAGGTTGGCCTCACCGGAGGCAGCCAGGACATTGGCCACGTGCCCCATTGCGCGCCCGGCGGCCAGGGGAATCGCTCCGCGGTTCGCGATGCCCCGAGGCTCCACGATGGGATGGAACAGGTCCCCGTCGGCGGCGATGAGTACGTGCTGCCAGTCGGTCTCCAAACTGGTGACCCGTACCGACTGTGCTTGCAGCTGCTGTGCCAGACTGATGCGCAGCCTCTTGGCTGCGGCAGCGAGATCCGGCAGAGCAACCGTCCTGCCTGCCGTGCGCAGCGCACGCCCATCCCAGGAGGCGGTCGACCCGGGGACCTGGGTGCCACTGACCAGCACCAGGGTGGTGCCGCACAGCAGCACATGATCCACTCGCTCGGCGCCCCTGGGCACCCGCGGTCTACCCTTTCGGTCGAGTGCAGGTGCCTCCAGTGACACATTGTTGAACAGCCGCGCAGCGGGAAGAGAGCTGAGTACGTGCTTCTCCAGCAGCTGGGCGGTCCTCTCCTGACGGCGGTGCGCTCGCCTCCCGAAGAGCCCACCGGAGACCACCTCCCCGTGGACCTTCTGACTGGTCAGCCGCAGATTCAGCGGCTCCGGCTCAGAAAGCGGCGGATGGTAGACCGGGGGCCGGTCTGCGCTGGAGGACCTCCCCGAGGGCGGGCGCTGCGTCCGCGTTTCGGCGGCGCGTCTGCCACCGCTGCGGGAAGCGTCACTGCGCGAATAGGTGAACCCGGCGCCCTCTTCGGTGGGTGCAGGGGAGGCTGCCGACGACGCAGAACCAGTGCCGCGGCGTCGACTGTCATAGGCTGCCCGGGCGTCTGGGGTCCCCAGGACGTCCCAGGCGGCCTGCACCTGGTGGAACTGCTCGGCGGTGCCTCCCCGGTCAGGGTGATGTTCGCGTGCGGCACGGCGGTATGCGGCACGGATGACCCGGGGCTCGGCGTCAGGCGCCACCCCCAGCACTGTGTAGAAGTCGGGCTCTTTCATCAGAGACACCAGGTTACCGCGCGTAGAATCAGAGGTGATGTCCCGCTACTTCGATCATGCCGCGACCTCCCCGGTGAAACCGACCGCGGTGCAGGTGCTGACCGAGCAGCTCCCCAGGCTGGCCAACCCCTCCTCGCTGCACGGGGCGGGGCGACGAGCTCGCCTGGCGGTAGACTCTGCTCGCTCCCAGCTGGCCGCCGCCGCCGGGGCAGATCCCTCGGAGGTTATCTTCACCTCGGGCGGCACTGAAGCGGACAACCTTGCTCTGAAAGGACTGTACTGGCAGCGGCGTGGTGAGGATTCGCGCCGCCGGCGAATTCTGCTGCCGGCTTCCGAGCACCATGCGGTGCTCGACACGGCCGAGTGGCTGGAGGCCCACCATTCCGCGGTGCTGGACTTCATCCCCGTGGACGCCCAAGGTATGGCGGATCGGGAAGCGCTGGAGACGATGCTGGCCACTGACCCAGGTTCGATTGCCCTGGTGACAGTGATGTGGGCCAATAACGAGGTAGGGACCGTCCAGCCCATTGCTGAGATCGGCCGTCACTGTGCAGCAGCCGGTGTGCCTCTGCACACCGACGCGGTCCAGGCGTTTGGTTCGTTGCCGGTCAGCTTCGCGGACTCCGGGGCATCCACGATGGCGCTGAGCGGACACAAGATGGGGGCCCCGGTCGGCATCGGTGCACTGCTGGTGCGCCGGGACGTCAAACTTGTGCCTGTCCTCCACGGTGGGGGACAGGAGCGCGATATCCGCTCTGGGACGCTGGACGCCGCCGGAATATGCGCATGGGCTGCAGTGGCGGAGGAGACAGTCGCCGCGCTTCCGGAGGAGGCTGCTCGCTTGTCCGGATTGCGTCATCAGCTGCTCCAGGTGGCGCTGGAGCAGGAGGGGGTGCAGCTCTGCGGGCCGGACCCGCGCAGGAGCCCCGAGCTGCGCCTGCCCAATAACCTGCACATCACCGTCGACGGCGCGGAGGGTGACTCGCTGCTGTTCATGCTGGATATGGCAGGTTTCGACACTGCCACCGGATCAGCCTGCACCGCAGGAGTTCCCAGGCCCTCCCACGTGCTGCTGGCCATGGGGCTCAGTGAGACACAGGCGCGCGGGGCGCAGCGGTTCTCGCTGGGCTGGACCACCAGCGAGGACGACGTCGCCGCATTGGCGGGGGCACTGCCGGACATCATTGCGCGCTCTCGCAGCGCGGGGCTGGCCGGACGTGCTGCCCCCTCCCCAGCTGAACGGTAGATTGGTGCTATGGAGCGCACTGAGCACCCCGCCGTCACACGTGTCCTCAACGATCTTGCCGAGCACGGACTCCGGCCAGAGGTGGTCTGGTTCTCCGATGCGGTGACCACCGCCCAGAGCGCCGCCGACGCGCTGGGAGTGCAGGTCGGGCAGATCGCCAATTCGCTGGTCTTCACCTTTGATGCCGAGCCTGTGCTGCTGCTGACCTCCGGGGCTCACCGGGTGGACACCCAGTGGTTAGGTCAGCAGCTCGGCACGACGATCGGGAGAGCCTCCAAGGAGGTCGTACGGGAGGCCACCGGCCAAGTCATTGGCGGGGTGGCCCCGGTCGGGCATCCACAGCAGGTGGTCACCTATGTGGACCCGGCACTGGCCGAGTACCAGGAGGTGTGGGCTGCAGCGGGACACCCGAAGACGGTCTTCCCCACCACCTACGATCAGCTGCTGACCGTCACCGGGGGGACTCCGCAACCGGTCAGACCCCCACACTGAGCTGCAGCGCGCTGGGCTGGCGAGGCACTGCGTCGTTGCTGGTCCATCCTGGACCGAGCGTCAGCTACTGCTTGCGCGGTGAGGTGGCAAGGACACACACGAGTGCACCTATGAAGAACAGCGGAACCAATACCAGATCGGCAATGTCCACGCGCGGCCACAGTGCCGCCGCAGCCTGCCAGCGGGTCACGGGGTCCCCGGCCAGGGCTGTGACTTCAAGAATCACCGCCAGGGCATAAGCTGCAGTGCCGCCCAGCAGCAGGAACATGCCCGCACCGCGCACCAGCCCAGCGGCACTGGGCAGCAGAAGAGCAGCGACGACACAGAGGGCACTGGCGGCCAGAAACACCGGTGCTGTCAGCAGCATGTTACCGACACCGGCCCCGTCCTGCAGGGCGCCCCGGAGGGTCTGCTCGGCTGCTGAGGCCCAATGTGTGCCCGCACTGGCCTGCGCCCACGCCGAGAGCAGGAGAAGGGTGCCGAGACTGGCCCACACCGCCAGGCACAGCGTCAGCACCACGCCTAGGCATCCGCTGGACCTGCGCTGTGGGGAGCCGGGCTGGTGGTGCGTAGCAGCCGGAGCAGGCTCCTGCCAGCGTGAGGGGGGCGGGTGCGCTGCGCTGGAGAATGTCTCCTCGGCAGGTGTCCGCGGAATACGCCGTGTCGCGTCGGGTTCCTCAGAAGGCCTCCCAGTGGTCATCGGAAGCTCTCCTCCCCTTGGTGCATCGTCTCGGTGAGCGCATCAGCGGTGTCCCTGAGGCGGGTCCACGTCTGCAGGAAATCTCTCTCGCTCACCTCAGCGAGCTGGTGTCGGTCCGCAGCGCCGTATCCGGCCACCGTGACAGATGCCAAGGACGCCGATGGCATACCCAAACTCTGCCAGGGCCCGGTCAGACGCCTCATGAGGTTGGAGACTTCCGGCAGCGTCCGGCCTGCTCCAGCGGGCGTGGCATGCAGCAGGCCGGCCCAGACCAGCCCGCCGGCTTCCACCAGCTCCGCGGCCCGCTCCCACTGCCGGGCAGAGGTGTGGGACGTGGAGATGACGAACCCATCGGCTGCGGAGGAGGCGCGGTGGAAGAAGTCCTCAAGATGCTCGCCCTCTAAGGGCTGACCGCAGTCAAGAATGACCTGATCCGCGCCGGCGGCCCGCAGCGCCTCCACCACAACGCCGATCATGTTTCGGGTCTCCTCGCGTCCCAGCGCCCGGATGGTCCGGTAACCGCTCGCTGTAGGTATCGTCCCGGTGCGCACCTGAGGGTAATCCGGTTCCTGGAGGACCACGCACAGTGCCTCTGGGCCGACCGAACGCTGGACATGCATGACGTGTTCGGCCAGCCCGGCGGCCAGGGAATGCGTCAGGTCCCGGCGTGCGCCGTGGTCGATCAGCACCTTCTCCCCGTTGGGAAGGTGCAGTCTCGCCGCCAGCGATAACGGCCCCAGCGCCTCAACCTGCAGTGACGTCAGCTCCTTGCCGAGCTCCGCCTGGGCCCCGCGCACATCCGCGAGCGTATCCACATCAGAGCGCAGCAGCGCCGAGCAGCGCTGATGATCGGCGCCGGGACGCTGGACCAGGCGCCATCCATAGGAGGTCAGCTCTGCGGGGAGCTCGACCAACTGGGCGATGCTCCGGCCCAGCTGGCTCCCATGGTGCCCCCGGGCCGGAAGGTCCGGAACAGCGGCGGTGTGCGGCGCCGCGAGTTCAGCCTCCAGCTGCGCAGCGGCCCTGCGAAAGTCAGTGCCCGGCATCGTACCGGGGGCGGCGGCCCGGATCACCGTCTCGGGAGGTCCCACGGTCGGTTCACTCTTGGCTCGCCCAGTCGAAGGGCGCCTCAGCGTCGCTTGTCCGCGTGGGGTGGTCCGAGATGGCCTGGTGGTGGCGGATCACTTCCTCAATGATGAAGTTGAGGAACTTCTCTGCGAAGTCCGGATCCAGGTGCGCATCACCGGCCAACCGTTTCAGCCGTTCGATCTGCGCCTTCTCCCGCCCGGGATCGGCCGGAGGCAGCTTGTGTTCGGCTTTGAGCACCCCAACCCGTTGGGTGGCCTTGAACCGCTCGGCGAGGAGGTGGACCAGCGCGGCGTCGATATTGTCGATTGAGGAACGCATGGTGAGCAGTTCATCCATGATCTGAGGGTCGACGTACTTGGCGGCGTCGCCCGCCCGCGGGTCGGTACTCATGACCCCAGCTTACTGACTTGCGTCCGGACGGTCAGATCGGCTGGTAGTTGTGCGAGCGAGCAGTGTCAATGGTGGCCTGGCCCAGCACCCGGGTCCCCTGGTACATCACAGCGGTCTGCCCCGGGGCCACGCCCTTGAGCGGCTCTATCAGCTCCACCGTCAGCTGCGGGCCGTCAGACTGCTCCTCAACCCGGGCGCGGGCGGGCACCGGATCAGCGTGGGCGCGGATCTGCAGTTCGATGCCGAACCATTTTCCGGTCACCGCCTCAGGTACTGGTTGTCCAGCCCAGGAGAGCCGAATGCCGGTGATCACATCGATCTCCAGCAGTTCTTGCGGTCCTGCCACCACCGTGTTGTCCTTGGGGCGGATCTCCAGGACGAACCGCGGCTTGCCGTCGGGGGCGGGGCGGCCGAGCTTCATCCCGCGGCGCTGGCCGACGGTGTAGGCCTGAGCTCCCTGGTGCTCACCAATCTGATTGCCCTGCGAATCCACAATGGGACCGGCGGTCATATCGATCTGTTCGGCCAACCAACCCCGGGTGTCTCCGTCGGGGATGAAGCAGATGTCGTGGGAGTCGGGCTTCTGCGCCACGCTCAGGCCCCGTTCGGCGGCTTCGGCGCGAACTAGTTCCTTGGAGGGTGTCTCACCCAGCGGAAACATGCAGTGAGCCAACTGCTGATTGTTGAGCACACCCAGCACATAGGACTGATCTTTGGTCCAGGTGGCGGCGCGGTGAAGTTCGCGGGTCCCATCGGGGTGCTCTGTGATCTTGGCGTAGTGGCCGGTGGCCACCGCGTCGAAGCCCAGGGCGATGGCCTTGTCCAGCAGCGCCTCGAACTTGATCTTCTCATTGCAGCGCATGCAGGGGTTGGGGGTTCGGCCGGCAGCGTACTCGGCGATGAAGTCATCCACCACATCGGCTTTGAACCGTTCGGAGAAGTCCCAGACGTAGAAGGGGATCCCGAGCCGCTCGCAGGCGCGCCAGGCATCGGAGGAGTCTTCGATGGTGCAGCAACCGCGGGAGCCGGTGCGCAGCGTGCCGGGCATCCGGGACAGTGCCAGGTGCACTCCGACCACCTCGTGGCCAGCATCGACGGCGCGTGCGGCCGCCACGGCGGAGTCGACGCCACCGGACATAGCTGCAAGGACTTTCATGTCTACCTACGGTACGGATCGGGATCTGATGCGACAACAGGCGGGTACAACGGTGCCGCAGGCTCAGCCATTCCCGGGCAGTGGTTCTCGGCGGGGCACTCGACGCGTTCACTGGCCGCGTATGCCGCTCTGCCGGGCGGCTGAGCGGCACGTAAGCGGCACATTCGGCCAGGGGGTTCTGGCTCGGTACTGCACTCCCCGCAGACCAGGTCGGCGGCGGTGGGGCAGGTGCGCGGCCGCGGCCCGTGGTCAGAGCTTGCCGGTGGCCTTGAGCCGGATGTAACAGTCGGCCAGCGCTGCCGGCAGCGCGTCGGGTTCCGCTTCCACCAGCTCCACACCCCTGGCGTGCAGTTCCGCAGCGATGGCTGCCGCCTCGATCATTGCCCGCTCCGCGGCCGCAGCCGCGTAGACCTCCGCCACCGAGCCCCGTGCTGCCGCCTGCTGCAGCAGTTCCGGGTTGCGCACTGAGGCCACCACCACCCGGTGTTTCGAGGTCAGCGCAGGCAGCACCGGCAGCAGCCCCTCCTGCAGGGCCGGGGAGTCTGCGGCGGTGACAATCACCACCAAGGATCTGTGCGTGGTGAGCGCAGCGATCTCACCGGGCAGTTGCGAGAAATCGGCCTCCACCAGGGTGGGCTCCACCCGGGAGACGGCCAAGCTGAGCAGGTTCAGGAAGGTCCCGCGCTCAGACGACGAGGCCCGAGCCGTCACCTCGCGCGCGAAAGCGAGAAAGTCCACCCGGTCGCCTGCGTGGGCAGCCAGCGCACCCAAGAGCAGGGACGACTCCACACCGGCATCCAAGCGGGGTCCGTCATCGATCCGCGCCGCGGAGGTCCGCGAGGAGTCCAGGCACAGAATTATCCTCCGGTCACGCTCCGGTCTCCAGGTGCGGACCACCAGGTGCTGCCCTGCGGCATCTTGGCGTCGGGCCGTCGCACGCCAGTCGATAGAGCGTACATCGTCGCCGCGGACGTAGTCGCGCAGCGAGTCGAATTCGGTTCCCGCCCCGCGCAGCTGCACTGCGCTCGCCCCATCGAGCTCACGCAGTCTGCGCAGCATGGAGGGCAGGTGCCTGCGGGAGGCGAATTGGGGGAGGACCTGCACCGTGTGCGGCACGCGGTGGACTACCTGCCGCCCAGCAAGCCCCAGCGGCCCCAGGGACCGAATCGTGAGGTGTTCGCTGCGGAGCTCGCCGCGCCGCTGCGGCTCCAGGGTCACCTCCAGCTCCACGGTGCTGCGTCCGCGCAACTGCACTGGCTGCACCGCCTGACGGGGGGAAGCGGTCGGCTGCCACCCGTCTTTGGCCCAGCCGCGAAGGGTGCGTCGACCCTGATTCTGCAACCGACTCACCACGGTGATCGGAGTGCCTGCCCGGGTGGGCTGGGCAGGAATCCGGGTGACCCGCACCGTCCGTGGAGAAGCGCAGGCCATGAGGTCCACCAGCACCGCCGCCGCCAGGATGCCCAGCCACAACCACAGCCATTGGGGCACCAGCATGACCACGACTGACATGCCCAGTGCCACCCAGAAGCATCGCAGTGTCAGCACAGACTCACCGGGGGACAGGCGTCGTGGTCAGAATGCCTTGGAGCACCTCGTCAGCGCCGGTGCCGTCCATCGACGCCTCCGGGGTCAGCGCCACACGGTGGCGAAGCGCGGGCAGTGCAAGTGCTTTGACATCGTCGGGGGTCACATAGTCACGTCCGCACAGCCAGGCCCAGGCTCTGGCGGAATTCATGAGGGCGGTGGCCCCGCGGGGTGAGACGCCGAGCTGGAAGCTCGGGGCGGCGCGGGTGGCGCGTGCGAGGTCGACGATGTACCCGGCGACCTCGGAAGTGATGCGAACCGCGCTGACCGACTTCCGGGCTGCAAGCACGTCGTCTGTGCCGGCGACCGGACGCACTCCGGCGGCTGCCAGGTTTGACGGATCAAACCCGGCGGCGTGGCGGTTGATCACCTCCACCTCCTGTTCACGTTCTGGCAGGCGCAGCTCCACCTTGAGCAGGAACCTGTCCAACTGCGCTTCCGGCAGCGGGTAGGTGCCCTCGTATTCCACCGGATTCTGCGTCGCCGCGACTAAGAACGGGTCCGGCAGCGGCCGGGCCGCACCGTCCACCGAGACCTGCCGCTCCTCCATCGCTTCCAGGAGCGAGGCCTGCGTCTTCGGCGGAGTGCGGTTGATCTCGTCGGCCAGCAGCAGATTGGTGAAGACCGGCCCCTGACGGAAGCTGAAGTCCCCGGTCTTGGAGTCGTAGACTAACGAGCCGGTCACATCACCGGGCATCAGGTCCGGGGTGAACTGGACCCGGGCGGAGTGCAGGCCCAAGGAGGCTGAGAGCGCTCGCACCAGCAGGGTCTTCGCCACCCCGGGCACTCCTTCGAGCAGCACATGGCCGCGCACCAGCAGCGCGATGATCACACTGGTCACCGCTGCGTCCTGCCCCACCACGGCCTTGGCCACCTCTTCGCGGACGCGGGCCAGCCGGCCGCGCAGTTCCTCGGCAGAGAGCGCATCGGCCTCCAGGGTGGGGTGAGGGGCCGGGTGATCCTCGGTCATTCGGTTCTCCTTTGTGTTCTGAGAGCGTCTCTGACGTCACGTTCCAGCTTGGCCAACGCATCGGCCCTGGCCACCATGTCGCTGGGTGAGTCCGTGTCTCGGGGTCGTGCCGCATGCTGGTTGGGGGAAAGGGCGTGCTCAGACGCCGGGCCTTCCAGCAGGCGGCGCACGGCGTCAAGGTCCCACTGGGCGGTGTGCGAGGCCGCCGCTGCGATTGCTTCAGGAGAGGCACCTCGCCCCAGTCCGAGCAGCCGACTCAGGCGCAGCAGATGCGCACTGCGCAGCACCTGGTTGGTCGCGGCGACCGCATTGGCGCGCTGGTACAGCCGCCCTCGGCCCACCACCGCCTCCTCTGCCGGGACGGTGACCGGCATGGGTTCACTCACCACGGGCCCGTACCGCCGTCCGGCGGCCACCAGGCCAATGGCAGCGCAGATCATCAGCCACCAGAGCAGTGGCCAGAACCACGCGGGGAGGTAGTCCAGAGGGGATCCCCACTGCTGAGCACCGACCTGATCGGTGCCGGAGGGCGTGTACCAGATCAGGGTCTGTTCCGCCTCGTTCTCGGCAGCAGCGCCCAACAGACCCAGCGCCAGTGCGGCGTTACCCTCTGCGGTGATGTGCTGATTGGTGAACGCCTCCGGCGCGGTGAAGACGAGACCGTGCGTGGTCTCGCTGAGCACATAGCTGTCGTGATCGACGGGGAAGCATCCCCGCTCCGCATGCAGTGAACCACCTGGGGCCTGCAGGCTGCTGGCCGTTTCCGCGGCGGGGTGGGGGCAGCGGGGCCCGCTGTGCAGCACCTGGGCGGTACCGGCTGCGCCTTCACCGATGCGCGGACCGGCTTGTGCCTCCGCGCCGAACACCTCGCCGATCAGCCAGGTCTCCGCACTGATCCACAGCACCTCACGCCCAGCCTCTACTTCTGCCTCCAGCTCATCGGTGAATCGCTCCTCCGGTGGAATATCCCTCAGGAGTACGACGACGCCAGCGCCCGGGTTCTGCTCCATCAGCTCCCGGGCAGCCTGGGCAGAATAGACACGGTGGAGCTCCACGCCGTGGTCTTCGAGCACACTGGCCACTGCGGCGTACCCGTCGAGGTCGGTGTTCTCCGTCCCGAAGACCTCAGTCTCGGACGTCTCCAGCAGCTGGGCCACCAGGGCAACCGCCGCCGCCACCACTGCCAGCACTATCCAGAACTGCCAGCGGGTGGCCGCCGTGCGGACAGCGGCCGCTGCTGGAGCGACGGTGGGTGAGCCCGTCTGCGCGCTCACCGGGGGGCCGCCAAAGGTGGTGCGGGAGGGCTCAGCCGCTCCGGGCCGGGGGCCCGGTGCAGCTGGTCATCGAGCCCAGAGATGAACGCCAGGTCTGCTTCGGCGAGAGTGGCGGAGCCGTAGAGCGAGCGGTTGAACAGGTCCGCGGCTCGCTGCAGGTCTGCGGCGGCTGGCGGGTACCAACGGCCCAAACTGTCGGCGATCTCAGTGGCGGTGCGGCCTTGCTGCTGGTGCGCCACCCCCCGTTCCTCGGCAGCACGGACCATCGCGCGGAAGGCATATTGGGCGGCAGCGTTAATGTCCCCAGCCCGGGCACATTGCTGAGCTCGAGCACGGAACTCGGCGGCCGTCACCTGCGGATCCAGTTCTACCGGCTGGTCCTTCGGCGCCCTGCGGTGCAGCCGCGGGCGGACCACTGCAAGCAGGATGACCACGGCAGCACTCACCACAGCCAGCACAAGCAGCCCACCGTAGGGAACGTCGAAGCCACCGATTGAGAACGCACGGCCGGTCAGCCACTCCAGGAAAGCGTCAAGGGTGCGGCGCAGCGGGCCGGTGAACTGGCGCTGATAGGAACCCTCGGCCAATTCCTCCTCCAGCAGTCGGCGGGCCTCGTCGCGGTCATACCCTAGGTTCATCGCCGTGCCCCCGGCAGCGGAGGGCGCGGGCTGTGCCGCAGGTGCTCCGGTGAGCCCGGCAGCACGGTGTCCAGCTTCGCAGCCTCGGCCTCGGTCTGTGCCGGCTGCGGGGCCAGGTGCTTGAGCATGACGTCTAATGCTTCCCTGCGGAAACGGGCGTTGAGGTACATGACCGAGATCAAGGTCCCGATCAGGGCGACCAGCAGAGTGTTCAGCACCAGGTCGTACAGCTGTCCGAGGCCCAGTACCACCAGCACCAGGACCTCGCTCTGCTCGGGATCCGAGCGCCACGCGAGCTCGCTGCCGAGCTCCGTCACCAAGGTGGCGGGCAGGGCGGTCACCACCAGGACCACCACCAACATCAGATACAGCAGCGCGACCGCGCCAATATGCCGCCACCACATTCCGCGATTCAGCGTAAAGGACCTGCCGATGGCGCTGAAGGCATTACGGCCCTCGACGACCGTCAGCAGCGGTCCGAACATCAGCCCCGCAGTCAGCCAGCACAGCAGCAGGAACAGGGCGGGTAGGGCCACCAGCAGTCCGAAACCTAAGGTAACGACCGTGAGCAGCACCCCCGCGGCCACGGCCAGCGCTCCCACCAGCAGCAGCGCGGTCACCACCACCAGCAGATGCAGCAGCAGCCACCCCAGCCGGCGTGCGCGCAGGCCCACGGTCTGCCGCAGGGAGGTGGGCAGGCCGTAGGCGGCGCGCAGTACAGGGATGGCCAAGAGGCCCACGGAGACCGCCCAGGCCAGCCCACTGATCACGAAGCCGGTCACCATCAGCAGCAGCACACCGCCCTCACTCAGTGCCGCCAGCAGCATCTCTTCATTCTCAAACGCCATCGGATCGGTGAGCATTCGCAGATAGGCATCTCCGGGGGAGGCCGCCAGCAGCAGCACAGCGACGCCGAGGTTCACCACGGCCGCTGCCAACGGCAGTCCCAGGACAGCCCGCGGGCAGCGGCGAATCACTGTGAATGCGGCTTTGAAGAGTTCGTCCTGCGCCAGCGGGCGCAGTGGGAATACTGCGCCGGGGCGGGGGGTGTGGGGGCTCAGCCGCGCCGGCGTCGTCGTGCTCATACCACCCGCCTGTCCCGGAAGCCGCCGTGAGGTCCGAGTTCCACCCTATCGCCTCATATATCCTGGAGAATCAGCAGGTGCGCGGGTCCCTAGACTCGCGTGCCGGTCTCAGCAGCAGTGAGGAAGGACGGAGCTCCATGAGAGCCAACATCTTGGTGGTCGACGATGACGAGGCGCTGTCGGAGATGATCGGCATCGTGCTGCGCAATGACGGGTTCGAGCCGACCTTCTGCGCCACCGGGGAGCTTGCCCTTGACGCGTTCCGCTCCGCAGACCCGGACCTGGTGCTGCTGGACCTCATGCTGCCCGGCAAAGACGGGATCGAGGTCTGCCGTGAAATCCGGGAGGAAGCTGACACCCCCATTGTCATGTTGACGGCGAAGTCGGATACCGCTGACGTGGTCCGAGGACTCGAAGCCGGTGCCGATGACTATGTGCCGAAGCCTTTCAAGCCAGCCGAGCTGGTGGCCAGGGTCCGTGCCCGGCTGCGCACCCCGGAGCCGGCGAACCGGCCGGACGGGGAGACTCTGACTATCGGGGACCTGACCATCGACGTCGCTGGTCATGAAGTTCGGCGCGGCAGCACCCGCATCTCATTGACACCGTTGGAGTTCGACCTGCTCTCGACGCTGGCGAAGAAACCGTGGCAGGTGTGGAACCGGGAGATGCTGCTGGAAGAAGTGTGGGGGTACCGCCACCAGGCTGACACCCGACTGGTCAACGTCCACGTGCAGCGGCTGCGCTCCAAAGTTGAAAAGGACCCGGAGAATCCGGAGATCATCCAGACCGTTCGCGGCATCGGTTACAAGGCCGGCGGCTGAGGGGCGCCGCCGACATCACTCAGGACAGCAGCTCGTTTGGCGAGAGCCAGGCGGGAGACCCGGACCCCACTGCACCCGAGGAGGCAGCGCCTTGGGTGACGCTTCGGCGGCGCGTGACGAGACTCTCGAAGTTCTGGGCGCGCTCCCTGATGGCGCGCGCCATGGTGATCACCGGAGTCATCACCCTGGTCGGTTCGGCGCTGATCGCCTACTTCCTCGTCCAGCAGGTCACCACCGGGCTCTACCAGGAGCGTCTTGACCAGGTGGAGGCTGAGGCCACCGCGGGTTTGGCCGAGGCTCGGCAGGCATTCGGCGCCATCGAAACATCGGAGTCGGCGACCCTGGAAGAGCGCGTGCCGGAGATCTTCGAGGGGCTGGGCGGCTCCTCGGCGCTGATCCGGGAAAGCCTGCTGATCCCGCTGGAGGAGTCAGAGAACTTGCCCGTTATGCCGCGCTCGACAGAAATCTCGCAGGATGTGATCAGCCCGGAGCTCCGCGAGGCTGTCTTGGTCAGTGGGCCCGACCGGCAGCACTGGCAGCCGGTGGGCATCGAGGGTGACGATGGCGTGGTAGTCCCGGGGGTAGCTTTCGGCATCAGCATCCAGCTCCCCACCGGCCCCCCTTACGGTCTCTTCTTCGTCTACGACTTCTCCTCGGTGCAGGAGAACGTGAATTTTGTCTTCCGTGTCTTCCTCGTCGCAGCCACCGCCATTCTGGTGATGAACCTGCTGATCGCCGCCTGGGTAGCCCGGTCGGTGGTACGGCCGGTCTCCCAGGCCGCGGAGGTCTCAGAACGCATTGCCGACGGGCAGCTCGACCAGCGCCTTGCCGTGATCGGCGAGGACGAGATCGCTCGCTTGGGAGTCTCCTTCAACCGGATGGCCTCCACTCTGCAGGAGCAGATCACCCAGTTAGCCCACCTGTCGAAGATGCAGCAGCGCTTCGTCTCGGACGTCTCCCATGAGCTGCGCACCCCGCTGACCACAGTGAGCATGGCAGCAAGCATGCTCTACGAATCCCGCGACCAGTTCGATCCGGTGAGTCAGCGCTCCACCGAGCTGCTGCACCACCAGGTGGAGCGTTTTCAGGCGCTGCTGGCCGACCTGCTGGAGATGTCGCGCTTTGATGCCGGCGCCGCTGAGCTGGCCCTGTCCGAAGTGGACCTGTGGGCCTTGGCGGAGGACGTGCTGACCGCCGCCGTCCCCCTGGCCGACCGTGCCGGAGCAGAGCTGAACATGGTGATTCCCGATGAGGTGGACAGTTACATCGCGGAGGTGGACCGGCGCCGGATCAACCGTATTCTTCGCAACCTGGTCAACAACGCCATTGAACATTCCGAAGGTCAGCCGGTGGATCTGATCATCTCCGCCAATGAGAGCGCGGTGGCGATCGCGGTGCGCGACTATGGTGTGGGTATGTCCTCGGAGCAGGTGGCCCACGTCTTCGACCGCTTCTGGAGGGCCGACCCGGCACGGGCACGCACCACCGGCGGCTCCGGGCTGGGCCTGTCGATCGCCACCGAAGACATCAGGCTGCATCAGGGCAGCCTCGACGCGTGGGGCCAGACCGGGCAGGGCTCCTGCTTCCGGCTGGTGCTTCCTCGCGTCCAAGGGGCTCCCTACGAATCCTCCCCGCTGGCGCTGCCGCCGGTCTACTCAGTGCAGCAGCGCAACCGGATCAGCGCCGATGCTGACTTGATCGCGGTGGAGCGGGCTCATGACCGGGTCAACGAACAGGCGCTCTACAAGGACGGCGGTTCCCCATGAGCGCGGCACTGAGGACATGGGTCGCTGGGCTGGCCGCAGTGGGTTTGTTGGTCAGTGCTTGTACTCCTACGCTGCCCACCGACGGGGACGTGGGAACCGCCGAGGCTCCAGCGGGATCCGAGCGCGACTCGGGGGTCGTGGTGCGCTCCCCAGAGTCCGGGGCCAGCCCGGAAGACATCATCGAGGGGTTCCTGCAGGCTGGGGCTCGGCCTGATGACGATCATGCGGTGGCCCGCGAGTACCTGACCGAGGATTTTGCGGAGGAATGGGACCCGTGGACCCAGACAATGGTCTACACCGACGGAAACATGAGCGTCGATGCGTCCGGGGAGGCGGTCTACAACGTTCAACTGACCATGGACGCTCGGGTTAACTCTGACGGCATCATGGCCCGTCCGGATGAGCCCACCAGTCAGACGTTCGAGGTCGAGGAAGTCGACGGCGAATGGCGCATCAGCGGTGCCCCCGACGGCAAGATCCTGGAAGCCGGGGCCTTCAACAGCGCCTATGACGAATTCACCCTGTATTTCTACGATCCGCAGCAGCGCTACGCGGTGCCCGACGTCAGGTGGCTGATCAGCCTCTCAGGCCAGTCCACCGAATTGGTGGATCTGCTGCTGCGCGGGCCTGCGCCCTGGCTGGCCCCAGGGGTGCTCTCCGCCTTCGACGACAACGCCAGTCTCGGCACGCCTGCTGTTCCAGTCTCCGAGGGAACTGCCACGGTGGACCTGGATCCCTCGGTGACCGCTGGCGCTTCTGACCGTGAGCTGGCTCTGATGCACAACCAGCTCTCCATGGCGCTGACCCAGCTGAGCTCCGTGCGTGAGGTCAGGCTGACGGTGGGCGGGGCTGACGTCGAGCTTCCTGAGCTCCCGGAAGGGCAGGGGCTGCAGATCGAGACCCAGCCCAGAGCCTTGGAGCGACAGATCGGCCTCCAGGGTGACGAACTGGTGTGGCAGCTGAACACCGATACCTCACGGGTGGCAGGAATGCCCGACCTCAGTGACATCGAGCCTCGGTTCCCCGCCGTCTCCACCGCAGCCGAAGGGGAAGTGATCGCGGTGATGTCCGGGGATCTGAATGAGCTCTATCATGTGCGCGCCGACGCTGATGAGCCCGAACTGCTGGTGGAGTCAGAGAATATGCCGCGGCCCTCCATGGATAACTTCGGCTGGACCTGGACAGTGACCACCAACGGTGAGGACTCGGCAACTATCCGGGCCTTCAGCTATGAGGACGAGGATGCCAACTCGGTGGCCGTGACCGCTGACTTCATCGAAGGGCGGCGCGTGACCTCGCTGCGTATCTCCCAAGACGGCACGCGGGCTGCGCTCATCCTCGAGGACGCCGGAGTGCGCAGCCTCTACATCGCCTCCGTGCAGCGGGACGGCACCACCGGGGTGCCGTGGGGGCTGGAGCAGCACCAGCGTCTCCACCACGATGAACAGGTGGAGCTGGAGGAGGTCCGTTGGTCAAATAATGACGAGGTGCTGGTGTGGCGGCCCCACGACTCGGAAGAGGTGGAGACCAGGTATATGCAGCGGATCAACATCTCCGGCGCCTCCGGCCCACCTTCAGAAGGCCTCTCCGGGCTGCTCAACGTCTCCGTCGGTGAGGGGCGCCCGGTCTACTTTGAGCAGGAGGACTCCGGAGTGTGGCAGATCGTGGGGGACTCCAACATGATCCAGGACGAGATCGACGACGACGTCCGGGACCTCAGCTACTCCGGCTGACGAGTTTTCCACAGCTGCACACCACCCCTGGCGCGCTCCTGCGCCGAGCGCACATGCTGGAGCCATGCCCAGCTCGACGCCGTCTCTGACCTCAGCGCTGGACCGGCTATGGTTCTCCCCGCTGGGAGGCGGGGTGCGCCGGACCGCCCAGCAGACCGCTGACCTGCTGCTGCCCGTTGCCTGCGTGGGCTGCGGGGCCGAAGCGACGGACCTCTGCGATGAGTGCTGTGTGGACTTTCGCCTCCTGACCCGGGATCCCTTCAGCGCCGCTGAGGGCGCGGAAGCGCTGCCGATCACGAATGTCGACGAGCACGGGATCCACCTGCTGCCGGTGAGCAGTGCTGGCCTGTACAAGACCCTGGTGGCCGATGTGGTCATTGCATTCAAAGATCATGAGCGCATCGGGCTGGGTCGGGTCTTGGCCCCGGCGCTGTCCCGCTCGGTGCGCACCGCCCTCCAGGGCGTGCCCCCCGGTGCTGACGTGCTGCTCGTCTGGCCGCCGTCGTCACCCCGCGCACGGCTGCGGCGCGGACGCTCTCCGGTGGAGGAACTGGTCAGTGCAGCGGCACTGCCGCAGCGCTGCCGAGCGCAGGGACCGGTGCTGAACCGCACCCGCAGCGGAATGCTTTCCCTGTCCGGCCTGCGCAGCCAAAAAGGCCGGGCCAAGAGCAGCCGGCGCGCTGCGGTGACACAGTTTGAGCTCACTGAACAGGCGCGCCGCGCCGTGTCGGGCCAGCAGGTGCTGCTGATCGACGACGTGCTCACCACCGGGGCCACGATCCACGGGATGTACGCTGCGCTGACCGAGGCCGGCGCATTCGTGCGCGGTGCCGCGGTGGTCGCGGTGACTCCGCGGGCGGGGCTGCAGAGTGAATAAAAAGTCCTCGGCCCCATTGTGCGGTGAGCACTTCCGAAAAGTGCCAGGCAGGGCATACGGTGAAGTATGGGTGTTTAGATGACGAGACCCATCGCAACGACGGTGGGCTCTGAAGGGAGTCCTCACCCGTCGTCGCGCCAACTGCATGACGGACGCCAAGGAGGACCATCATGACTCTGCAGACCACCTACACCGGACGCAATATCACTATCCCGTCAGCGTTCAAGGAACACCTCGAGTCCAAACTCGACAAGGTGGAGCAGCTCTCGGATAAGGGACAGCGGCTTGAGGTCAAGGTGTCCAGTGAAAGTGCGCATCGCCGAGCCGAGACGTCAATCACTGTGGAACTCACTCTCATTGGGCGGGGCAAGATCATCCGGTCTGAGGCGCAGGCGGAGGACAAATTCGCCGCATTCGAAATTGCCTGGGACAAGCTCTGTGAGCGTCTGCGCCGGGTCAGGGACAAGAAGAAGTCCCGGGCGCGCAGCAATGGCACACTTGGTCATCCTGCCCAGTCGGTGGGGCAGGCTTTGGCCGGACTGACTCCGGTGGACCCGGACCGTCCGCTGTATGAGCAGGTCCTGGACGCGGAGGCCGTCGATGACGTGCCGCCGGAGACCGACGATTGGGACGAGCCGATCCGGATCCGCCGAAAGGTGTTCCCCGCTCAGCCGATGAGCGTGGATGCGGCGGTGGATGCAATGGAGCTTCTGGGCCACGACTTCTATCTGTACCTGGACGCGGAGACTCAGCAGCCTTCAGCTGTGTACCGGCGCCGGGGCTGGACCTACGGGGTGATCTCCTTGGATCCCTCAGGCCAGTCCACCGACAGCGACGTCGAGGAGCGGCCGTACCGGCCATCACAGGGAACCACCCGCTCGCGGGTCAGCGCTGCCTGAGCCCTCCCTGAGCCACTGCGCAAGACCTGTCCCGGAGCCTCCTTCCTCTGCGAAGGGGGCTCCGGCTTCGCTGTCGGGAAGCGCTGCAGGTTAGCCGACAGCGGTCCGCGGGCATACACTGTTTTGTTGACGCTGTAGAACATTTGACGGAGATCGACTCACTGATGCCCACCCTGCTGGAAAAAGTCCTCAAGACTGGGGAAAAGAAGATCCTCAAGAAACTGCGCGGATATGCCGACGCAGTGAACATGCTTGAGGACGAGTTTGCGCAGCTCTCCGACGCGGAGCTGCGGCAGGAGACTGAGCGCTTCAAAGAGCGGGTGGCAGACGGGGAGTCGCTGGACTCGCTCCTGCCGGAAAGCTTTGCAGCCGTCCGAGAAGCGGCCGGCCGCACCCTGGGCCAGCGCCACTATGACGTCCAGATTATGGGTGGTGCGGCGCTGCATCTGGGGAACATCGCGGAGATGGGCACTGGCGAAGGGAAGACTCTTGTCGCTACCGCCCCGGCCTATCTCAACGCCTTGACCGGCCAGGGTGTCCACGTGGTCACGGTCAATGACTACCTGGCGAAATACCAGGCTGAGCTGATGGGCCGGGTCTACCGTTTCCTGGGACTGAGCACAGGGGTGATCGTCAACAACCTGAAGTCGGCCCAGCGTCGCGAAGCATATGCAGCTGACATCACCTACGGCACCAACAACGAGTTCGGCTTCGACTTCCTTCGCGACAATATGGCCCAGTCGCTGGAGGACCTCGTCCAGCGCGGACACCACTACGCGATCATCGATGAGATCGACTCCATCCTTATTGACGAGGCCCGCACCCCGCTGATCATCTCGGGGGCGGCCAGTGGTGACATCTCCCGCTGGTACAACGACTTCGCCAAGCTCGTCCAGACCCTCACCAAGGACGAGGATTATGAGGTGGATGAGAAGAAGCGAACCGTCGGGGTGCTGGAGTCCGGCATCGACAAGGTCGAAGACTATCTCGGCATTGAGAACCTCTACGAAACGCAGAACACCACCCTGATCCAGTACCTGAACAACGCCATTCGGGCCAAAGAGCTCTATAAGCGGGACACTGACTATGTGGTCACGGACAATGAGGTGCACATAGTTGACGAGCACACCGGGCGCATCCTGAAAGGCCGGCGTTACAACGAGGGGCTGCATCAAGCCATCGAGGCCAAGGAAAGTGTCCGGATCAAGCCGGAGAACCAGACCCGAGCCACTGTCACGCTGCAGAACTATTTCCGTCATTACCAGAAGATCTCCGGCATGACCGGTACTGCTGAGACTGAAGCCGCGGAATTCATGTCCACCTATAAGCTCGGCGTGGTTCCCATCCCGCCGAACAAGCCGCGGCAGCGCACAGATCACAATGACGTGGTCTACCGCAATGAGCTGGTGAAGTTCGACGCCGTGGTCAAAGACATCACCGAGCGCCACCGCAAGGGCCAGCCCATCCTGGTCGGCACCGAGTCGGTTGAGAAGTCCGAGTACTTGTCCAAACTCTTGGCCAAGCAGGGGATCCGGCACGAGGTGCTCAACGCCAAGAACCACGAGCGTGAGGCAGCCATCGTGGCCCAGGCCGGGCACAAGGGCGCGGTGACCGTTGCGACCAACATGGCGGGGCGGGGAACCGACATCATGCTTGGTGGCAACGCGGAGTTCAAAGCTGTTCGGGAGATGGAGAAGCTCGGCCTGGACCCGGAGGCCGACGCTGAGCAGTACGAGGCGAGATGGAGCGAAGTCTTCGACCGGGCGAAGGCTGAGACAGAGGCGGAAGCCGAGGAGGTCCGGGCCCTGGGCGGGCTTTACGTTCTCGGCACCGAGCGGCACCAGTCCCGACGGATTGACAATCAGCTGCGCGGGCGTTCGGGGCGCCAGGGCGACCCGGGCGAATCCCGGTTCTACATCTCGCTGACCGACAATCTGATGCGCCTGTTCAACCAGCAGGCGGCTCATCGGCTGATGCAGTCTTCTGTGCTGGACGATGAGGTCCCGGTGGAGCACAAGATGGTCTCAGGTGCCATTGCCTCCGCGCAGCAGCAGCGCGAGGCGCAGAACACCGAGCAGCGCAAGAACGTGCTGAAGTACGACGACGTGATGAACCGTCAGCGCGAGGCCATCTACTCGGATCGCCGGCGAATTCTCGAAGGCGATGATGTCCATGAGAAGGTCCAGCACTTTCTTGAGGACGCGGTGAGCCTGATCATCGAGGAGAAGACCCTGGCCTCCTCCTCCGAGGATTGGGACCTTGAAGGCCTCTGGGAGGACCTGCGGGACCTCTACCCGATTTCTCTGGAGATTGCTGATCTGATCGAAGAAGCAGGCGGAATCGACCAGCTGTCGCCCAAGATGCTGAAGCGTGAGATCATCTCCGATGCCAAGATCGCCTATGAGCGCAAGGAAGCTGAGGTGGGCGCCGAGGCGTTGCGTCAACTTGAGCGCCGCGTCCTGCTGGCGGTGATCGATCAGAAGTGGCAGGACCATCTGTATGAGATGGATTACTTGAAGTCGGGGATCGGGCTGCGGTCGATGGCACAGCGTGATCCGCTGGTCGAGTATCAGCGCGAGGGTTACCTGCTCTTCCACGCGATGGCGGAGGACATCCGCGAAGAGTCAGTCCGGAAACTGTTCCAGGCAGAGGTCCGGGCAGTGACTCCGCAGTCGGCAGCGCCCAAACTTCCGGGAGTCAAGGACGGCCGAGCAGCGGCTGCGGGCAAGTCGGTCCAGGTGCCCGGACTGAATGAGCCCAAGGGACCCGCAGCGGCATAGCCGGAGGCTCTGTCACCCCAGCTCCATGGCGACTACCCGCCACCGCCCGCGGTGGGCTTCAAGCCGCATCGCGCACGCCCTGGCGCGCAGCTCGTCACTGAAGACCACAGAGACTTCCCAGCAGCCGGGCCTGGGCTGGCAGGCGCGTTCGGAGCGGAAGTGCAGTGTCCGGGGCTGAACAGCGAGCCCCGCTCGGTGCCTGGCCATAATCGCCGCGCGCTGCTGGACCTTGTGGTAAACCTCAGCCTCCAGCCACCTGCGCAGTTGGGTCACCGGGCGCAGGCCCACCAGAGTCTCGGCTGTGGCCTGGCACACCACGCGCGCCACTGCCACCACCTGTCGGCGCTCCTGCCGCTTGGTGGCCAACTCATCGGGGCGTTGGCTCTGCGCTGAGTCAGCGGCTGAGTCAGCGGCTGAGTCCGGCAGCCGTGGGGCGACCCCTATGGTCCTCAGCAGTCGGGGCACCTCAGCCTCCCGCTGAATGCGGAAGCATGGATGCGCCGTCTGGTGATCCTCGGCCACCTCCGCATCCTCCCAGCCCTCCTGGATGCTTTCCTGAGGATCCGCGCCCGGCGGCTCCAAGCGGGCGCGCAGGGGTCGCGATGCTGGGGGCGCAAGGCTTTGCACCATTGTCGCTGAGCGTCTGCTCGTGGGGATCATCGGGATCGGCTCCTTGGTCTCTGGTGGGGTCGAGGGTCGGCGGGTCAGTACCGGGGTGGTGGGGGCACTCGCAGGGCTGTGCCGGGGCGCAGGCTGCCCGGTTCCTGTCCAATCCGGTCAATATTGAACTGGTGCCAGCGAGGCCACTCCCGAGCGATCTCCCAGTCAGTGGCATCGCCACCCAGATGCTCGGCGACGAGGGTCCACAACGTCACCTCACCTGCCACGGTCCGCGTGGCCTCTTCCCTGTGGCGGGAGGGGAGGCCCTGATGCCGGGGAGCGGATACTGAGGGTCGTTCGGGAACAAAAGGTGGCATAGCAGATCTTTAAAGCTTGTTTGATAACGTTTGATAGTCATTGATGGTACATGCAGTACCTCGTGGCGCAACAGGGGTTGTGCAAAAATGGCTACGTCGGCTCCTCAGCCGCCGGAAATCAGGGGGCGAATATGCGCTGGGATGCACTCTTTGCTGATCTGCAGGCCGAGGCTGCGGCAATGCGGCAGGACGACTTCGAGCACGGGGTCGCAGAGGTTATCGCGCTGGAATGGTCACGGGTGCTGTTGGCTGATCGCCTTCGCGCTCACCGCGGCCAGGAGCTGGACATCAAGCTGCACGGCGGAGAGACACTGACCCTGGAGATGACGGCAGCGGGTACCGACTGGGTCAGCGGTCTCGCGCGAGGCTGCCAATGGCTGATACCTGGGGCGGCGATGCAGATGATTTCCGGACTGACCCGGCGAGCAGAGGTGGAGCGCAGTCAGGTGCGGCGCAGGTTAACCATCACCTCGCCGCTGCGCGCGCTTGCCGACGCGGGCGCACAGGTGGCGGTTCACGGTGAGGCGGGGATTCTGGTCCAAGGCCGACTTCTCGGCGCAGGTCGAGACTTCCTCGATGTGCGGGCCCACGCACAGGTTCGTCTCAGCACTGTTCCGTTGTCTGTGATCACCGCGGTGCGCAGTGTGCGCTCCTGAGGTGGATCAGCGGGTCTTCTGTTCGGCTCGCGCCTGCCGCTGCTCGGCGTACAGCCGCTCGATGTACTCATCCAGCTTGGCCTCTTCGACTCGCCACTGGCCCCGGCCGCCGATCTGAATCCCCTCCAAGTCTCCGCGCTGGATCAGTGCTCGCGTCTGTGACATGGAGATGTTCAGCGCCTCGGCCACGTCCGGCAAGGTGAGAAACGTCCGCATTTTAGCCCCTTACTTGACGTTTGTTGTCATTTGCTTCTATTGTGGCACTCTCGAGGCCAGAATCAAGCATGGCCGCGGCGCGGTTGGCCTCTCGCCACAGGTGCATGCATCAGTTAACATCTGAACACTTGTGTTCGACACTGCATCAGGAGTGGGTAGTGGCCACATTGGACTATGCATCCGGAGACCCTGAGCTCGCCGAGCGGGCACTGCGGGGTGGAGCTCCGCAGCCGGCCCCGGCTCGCAGACTGCGTCGGCCCGCCTGGTTTGATCCGCGGATGATAATCGGCGTGGGGCTGATCCTGGCGTCTGTGGCCGGTGTGATATTCCTGCTCAACGCCCAAAACCGCACCCTTCCGGTATATGCCGCTGACCGTGAGCTCAGCACCGGCACGCAGCTCAGTGCTGAGGACCTGCACACCGTCCACGTCCGGCTCGACGCCGCCGCTGAGCACTATCTCTCCGCAGAGGCAGAGCTGCCGCCAGACGTCGAGCTGCTTCGGCCTCTCTCGGAAGGTGAGTTGGTGCCAGCGGCGGCGCTGGGTGCGGTGGATCAGCAGCGTCGCCAGGCTGTGACGGTGGACGTCCAGCACGCTTTGGCCCGCTCGGTGCAGCCGGGCCGCAGCGTGGACGTGTGGGCCGCCTCTGGGTTTTCCGCGCTCGAGCAGTCCGGCGAGGTCACGATGCTGGCGACTGCCGCGGAGGTTACCGACATTCGCGAATCCGATGCCACCTTCGAGCCCGGTGCTGCGGTGACTGTGGAGCTGCTGGTGGACCCGGCGGAGGTGCCCGACCTCTTGGCAGCTCTTGGCGCCGGCGATGAACTGACTGTCCTGCCCGCAGGCGCTGGAGACAATTGATGAGCCGCTGCGCTGTGGTCACCACCGGTCTGCTCTCCACCGACCACGTCACCGCGTTGGAGCGCCTGCACACTGATGTGACCATCGACCGGCGCTGTGCCGACCTCACCGAGCTCATCGCGGTGACCCGTACCGGCAGGACCGATGCGGCGCTGATCATCGGCAACACCGACGACATCACCGAGACCACTGTCCAACAGCTCCGCCAAGATGTCTCAGCGGTAGTGGTGATTTCGGACCGCCCCGCAGAGCGCACCCGGCTGCAGCAGCTGGGCCTGGTGGCCTTCGACGACGCCGTCACCGCCGCCGAGCTGGCTCACGCGCTGCGCTCGAGAGACCCGCTACGGCGGGACGTAGCAGCGGCACACACGGACCAGGAGGCGAGGTTCGCTGCACTGGTCCAAGATTACGAGCTGACGGAAGCGCCCGGAGAGAGCCCGCAAAGCCCCAGCGCTGCCAAGCTCTCCGCCCGAGGAATCACCGCGGTCTGGGGTCCTGCGGGTGCGCCGGGGCGCACCACAGTCGCGGTCAACCTGGCCGCGGAACTGACCCTCAGCGGCAGTTCGGTGCTGCTGATCGACGCGGACACCTATGCGGCGGCGGTCACCGTCCATCTGGGGCTGATCGAAGAGTCGGCAGGCATCGCCCAGGTCTGTCGGGCGGCTGAATTCGGCAGTCTGGACACAGAAGCGCTGCTGCGTGCGACTTCCGCCGTCGAGGTGGGAAAGGCTCGGTGTGACGTGCTGACCGGGCTGCCTCGCGCACACCGATGGACTGAGCTGCGTCCCCGGGCGCTGGAGAAAGTGCTCCAGATGTGTCGCCACCAGTACGACCACGTCGTGGTGGACCTCGCCTCGGAGATCACCGGAGACCAGGAGTGGGGATACGAGCAGCCTGCCGTCGAACGCAACTCGGCGGCGCGAACGGTACTCAGCTCAGCCGACCACACCCTGCTGATCGGCACCCCTGACCCCGTCGGCTTCTCTCGACTCATCAAAGCAGCTCAGCAGCTTGTCGATGAGCTGCCGGCGGCGCCTGCTCCGAAAGTGGTGATCAACAAGCTCCGCAAAGACGTCGTCGGGCGCTCCCCGCGCAGGCAGCTCAGCGAGGCCTGGCTGCAGCTGGGCAGCCACGCCCCGATTGCGGCATTCCTGCCCTGGGAGCCAGCGGTCTGCGACGCTGCCCTTCGGGGCGGCCACGTCCTTGCCGAGTCTGCCGCAGAGTCCGCGCTGCGCCGGCAGATCGCCGCCCTGGTCGGAATCGGGATCCCCCGGAGACGTCGTCGTCTGACTCGTGCTGCCAGCTCCGGCACACTGCTGCGCAGCCGGCGACCGGCCGAAGCCGCGGCGGGGCTTCCTGGGCGTGAGAACGGAGGATAGGCTGGCTAGTGCTTCATCAGAACTTCGAGGGAGAAGACACAAGGCGATGGCCGATCAGCCCACCACACTCTGGACCCGGGACGACGATCAGTTTGAGGCGCTCGCGGAGGCATACTTCGCCCATATCGCACAAGAGGATCTGGCTGAGATCGACCTCTCGGAGCGTCTCCACCGCGTTGAATCACATGTGCGGTTGGCCGATTCCCGCCGGAGCGCACAGCCTGCGGTGACAGTGGTGCGCGTCGGGCACCGAAGCGTGGTGCAGGTCGTAACCGATGACATGCCCTATTTGGTGGACTCGGTCACCAGTGAGGTCACCCGGTGTGGACATGCGATCTCCCTGGTGGTCCACCCCATTCTGCTGACCAAGCGCAGCTCTCGCGACGCCCGGCTGAAAGCGGTGCAGTCGCTGCCCACGCAGGGCCGCTCCCTGTCCTCTGGTGATACCCAGGCGCTGCCGAGCTTGGCCGCGATCATCGACGAACAGGATCGCTTTGAGGTGGAGTCCTGGATCGCGGTGGAATTGGACCGGGTCCTAGATGCAGAGGCCGCCGAGGCTTTGGTGGCCGGGCTGAGCCGCGTCCTGCACGATGTGCGCGCCAGCTACCGAGACCAGACGAAAATGGTTGCGCAGGCCCACCGTGCGGCCTCGACCATCCGGCGGCTTGACGGGGTGATGGACCGCGACGAGTCTGCGGAGTTTGTGGAGTGGATGGGCGATGGAAATTTCCTCTTCCTCGGCTACCGTGAATATTCGCTGACCTTTGAGGGTGGCCAGCCGGCCGACGCAGAAGGTTCGGACCCTTCCGAGCAGTGGCCGGATGAGGAGGAGATCCACGCTCGATTGGAGCCGGTGCCCGGCACGGGACTCGGCATCCTCGCCGACGTCGAGGGAGTTCCCCGCGCCCGCAGCTCCTCGGAACTCTCCGCCGCGGGCCGGGCCCGGGCGCTGCAGCCCCGCGCGCTGGTGATCACGAAGGCGAACTCACGCTCCACGGTGCGTCGGCGAACTTATATGGACTACGTCGCAGTCAAGACCTTCAGCGACGACGGGCAGGTGACCGGGGAGCGCCGGTTCCTGGGACTGTTCAGCCAGCGTGCCTATACGCAGTCGATTGACACCATCCCGCTGCTGCGGTCCCGCGCCAAGCAGCTCCTGGCACGCTCAGGGTTCAGCGCCGACTCCCACTCCGGCTCTGACCTGTTGCAGATACTGGAGACGTATCCGCGCAACGAGCTGATGCAGATGGATATTGCCGAAGTTGAGGACACCGCCTGGCAGATCCTGCAGCTGCAGGAACGCCGCCGCGTCAAGCTCTTCCTCCGCAAGGACCACTATGGGCGATTCATGACTGCGCTGCTGTACCTGCCGCGCGACCGCTACAACACCAACACTCGGCAACGCACTGAGGCCGAGCTGATGGCACACATTGATGCAGAGTCCATCGACTTCACCGTCCGGCTGTCCGACTCCGTGCTGGCTCGGGTCTTCTTCCGGATGCGGCTCAACGCTGATGCAGCGGAGATGAGCATCAGCGAGGAGGAGCTGGAACTGCGGCTGGCCCGCGCGGTGCGATCCTGGAGTGAGGGGATTGCCCAGGAAGCTGCTGAACGTTACACCCAAGCACACGCTGATCGCATTTCCAGCCGATGGGGAGAGGCATTTCCCCCTGAGTACCGGGCTGTCTACGAAGTCTCTGACGCGCTGCACGACGCCGCAGAGTTCGAAACTCTCCAAGCGCAACCGGAGGCCGGACCGCGGCTGTACTTCTACGCCCCGGAGTCCGACGACCCCGCAGATATGCGCCTGAAGCTCTATCTTGCAGACGCCAAGACACTGACCGACACCCTGCCGATCATCGACGATTTCGGCCTGTCGCTGTTGGATGAGCGCGCTTACACCATCGTCACTGCCGATGGGGCGATGTGTTACCTCTACGATCTGGGTATCTGCTACCCGCCGGGAGTGGACCCATCGGGCACCAGTGAGCTGTTCAAAGAGGCGTACCACCAGGTACTGGTCGGGCGTGTTGAGTCCGACGAGTTCTCCCGCCTGGTGCTGCATCTGCAGATGGACATTCGCCGGGTGACAGTTCTGCGCGCCTACGCGAAGTACATGCGGCAGTTGGGAGTGCCGAACTCCTATGATTTCCTGGCCGAGGCGCTGCTGGCCAACCCCGAGGTAGCGCGGGCGCTGATCGCGCTGTTCACCGCCAAGTTCGATCCCCGGCTGAGCTCGGGGCGCGCGGAGTCGGTTCAAGCCTGCCGCGGACAGGTCCTCGCCGCCTTGGAGTCAGTCCGGACCCTGGATGCGGACCGGGTGCTCTCGGCTTTCTTGAACCTCATCGACGCCACCGATCGCACCAACCTTTACCAGGGCAAAGACTGGGTGTCCCTGAAGCTGAGACCCCAATCCATCGACGCTGCCCCTGCACCGCGCCCGGCCCACGAGATCTGGGTGTACTCACCGACTGTGGAGGGATCGCATCTGAGGTTCGACCGGATTGCCCGCGGCGGACTGCGCTGGTCAGACCGCTCCGAGGACTTCCGCACCGAAGTCCTGGGGCTGGTGAAGGCTCAGATGGTAAAGAACGCGGTGATCGTCCCCTCAGGTGCCAAAGGGGGGTTTTACCCCAAGCAGCTGCCGGACCCCGAACAGGACCGCGCCGCGTGGTTCGAAGCCGGGCGGAACGCGTACAAGACGTTCATCCGAGCGCTGTTGGACGTGACAGACAATCAGCTCACCGGTGAGGGTGCGATGGAGGTCGTGGCCCCGGAGAACGTTATCCGGCATGACGGGGACGACCCCTACCTGGTGGTGGCTGCGGATAAGGGCACCGCTGCCTTCTCCGATACGGCGAATGAGATCAGCCTGGAGTACGGTCATTGGCTGGGTGACGCCTTCGCCTCCGGCGGCTCGGTTGGGTACGATCACAAAGCGATGGGCATCACCGCCCGGGGCGCCTGGGAATCGGTGAAGTCACATTTCAAGACTCTCGGGCACGACACCCAGGCTGAAGACTTCACGGTGATCGGCATCGGCGACATGGGCGGCGATGTGATGGGCAACGGCATGCTGCTTTCTGAGCACATCCAACTGGTCGCAGCGTTTAACCATCTGCATATCTTCATCGACCCGAACCCGGACGCCGCAGTCTCGCACGCCGAGCGGAAGCGTCTCTTCTCCGCGCAGAAATCAGGCTGGGACGCCTACGACCCGGAGCTGATCTCCGCCGGGGGTGGCGTCTTCTCCCGGGACGCACGCAGCATCGACATCACTGCGCAGATGAAGGAGAGGTTCGGCTTCGAGGCGGATCAGCTGACGCCTCCGGAACTGATCAGCGCCCTGCTGAAGGCGCCGGTGGACCTGCTGTACAACGGGGGGATCGGGACCTACATCAAGGCCGCAGCCGAGTCGCACGAGGATGTCGGCGACCGCGCGAACAACGGAATCCGCATCAACGGCTCGGAGGTCGGCGCCAAGGTAGTCGCGGAGGGCGGCAACCTGGGACTGACCCAAGCTGGGCGCATAGAGGCCGCCCAGCACGGCGTGCTGCTGAACACCGATGCCATCGACAACTCCGCCGGGGTGGACTGCTCCGACCACGAAGTCAACATCAAGATCTTTCTTGAAGCCCTGGTCCACTCTGAGCACCTGGCGCCTGAGGCGCGCAACGGGCTGCTCGAGCAGATGACAGAGGACGTTGCGGAGCTGGTGCTGCAGACTAATGAGGATCAGAACGTGCTCCTGCTTGCAGAGCGGCATCGGCTCACCGAGTGGTCTCCTAGCTTCGGACGTCTCATTTCCTGGCTGGAGGCCCACGCGGGACTGGATCGCCAGCTGGAGGTCCTGCCCACCGACCAGGACATGCAGGACCGGCTGGCAGCGCAGGTGCCTCCGCTGACGGCTCCCGAGATCGCAGTGCTGGCGGCCTACGCAAAAATCCATCTCAAAGGCGAGCTGAGCGAATCCGACCTGCCGGCGGATCCTTGGCTGCTGCGGGTTCTGGAGAGCTACTTCCCCACACAGCTGACGGAACAGTTCACTGAGCAGCTGCCCCGCCACCCGCTGGCTGGACGCATCATCGCCAATGAAGTGGCCAATGACGTGATCAATATGGCCGGCTCCACCTTTGTCTTCCGCACCATTGAGGAGACGTTCGCCTCTCCGGCGCAGGTGGTGCGGGCATTCCTCGTGGTGCGTGAGCTTTTCCAGCTCGACGAATTTGACGCCGCACTGCGCCGTCTCCCGGTGGAGTTCCCGACCTCGTCGTGGGCAGAGGCCTATGTGGATATGCGCCGTCTGCTGGACCGGGCCGTGCGCTGGTTGGTCAATCACGGGGTGGACAGCGCCTCGTTGGAAGAAGACATCGCCGCCTACCAGGAGCACATCTCCCCGCTGTACCGCCAGCTCCACGGTCTGCTGGCGGGAGCCGATGCAGAGCGGGTGAGCCTGCGCCGCGCGGAAGTCTCTGAGTTGGGAATGGGGGACGAGCTGGCTTCCTGGTACGCCGAGCTGTTCGAGTCTTTCTCCCTACTGGACATCGCGGCCCTGGCCCGCGCCCACAGTATGGACTCTCGCGTGGTCGCCGAGGTCTACTACGCCGTCTACGCGGATTTCGACGCCGATTCGCTGCTGAACCACATCACGAATCTTCCCCGAAAAGACAAGTGGCAGGCCCTGGCAAGGGGTGCCCAGCGCGACGAACTGTACTTCGCGCTGCACGAGATCACCCAGTCGATTTTGACGACGACCGACCAGCAGACGGATCCACAGCAACGTTTGGCAGAGTGGAAACAGGCCAACGCTTCGGCGCTGACGCGCGCAGAGCGACTCTCTGCTGAGGTGCGGGACCACGAGTTCACCATGGCTTCCATTGCAGTGCTGCTGCGGCACCTGCGCGGCCTCGTCGGCGCGTAGCCATGGGTGTTGACGTACTCAGCGAACGGTTGGACGACAACCGGCACCTGAGGCGCCAGGACATCGAGTGGCTCCATGCCTTGGTCGCTGATTGGCAGCTGCTCTCCGACTTGGCCTTTTCCGACCTCGTGCTGTGGTTCCCCGACACCGACGACGGCGTGGTGGAGTCCGCGGGCCGTTCCTATGTGGCGTTGGCTCAGGCGCGTCCTTCTACCACCCAGACGCTGGTCCACCGTGATGTGGTCGGCGACCGCATCCGTGCCGATCTGCGGCGAATGGTCGAACGCGCCTGGGTGGCACAGGTGGAGACAAATTCCTCCGATCAGGGCCAGCCGTCTCCAGCTCGGATGCGGGTCACCGCGATACCGCTGGTGCGATCGGGCATGACCGTGGCCGTGATGACGCTGCACTTCTCCGTCGCTGCGCTGCGAACTCCCTCGCGGATGGAGCTCACCTACCGGCGCTGCGCTGCGGATCTGATGGCCATGGTGACAGACGGCGCATGGCCGGACGCGACGGAGGAATTCACCGGATATTCCGGCGCCCCGCGAGTCGGGGACGGGCTGCTTCGGCTGGACACAGAGGGGAAGATCACGTTTGCCAGTCCCAATGCTGTCTCCGCCCTGCTGCGTCTGGGCGTGCAGGATGCGCTGGAAGGCAGGTCCTTGGCGGGGATCGGCGCTGAGCTGCAGCGCGCCACTGGCGTCGCCGTCGACGCCTCACAGCCGCAGATGCTCACCGGACGCCGCGCAATGCGCGCTGAGCTTGAAGCGCACGGCGCGGCTGTCACCCTGCGTTCCATTCCGCTGGTGCACCGGGGGGAGAGGTTCGCCGCACTGGTACTGTGCCGGGACGTGACCGAGCTGCGCCGCAGGGATAAGCAGCTGATGAGCAAGGACGCCACGATCAAAGAGATTCACCACCGGGTGAAGAACAATCTGCAGACAGTCTCGGCCCTGCTGCGTATGCAGTCCCGGCGGATGAGCTCCGCCGAGGGGCGGGAGGGGCTGCAGCGAGCCATGCGCCGGGTGGAGACCATCGCTATGGTCCACGATTCACTCTCTCAGGGCTTGGAGGAGAGCGTCGACGTGGACGAGCTGATGCGTCGGCAGCTGCATCTGGCCACGGAGATGGCGCAGTCAGAGCGTTCTGCAGAGACCCGGTTCGAAGGCAGTTTCGGTCAGCTTCCGCCGCACATGGTGACTCCGCTGGTCCTGGTGATCACCGAGGTGATCGCCAATGCGGTCGAGCACGGGTTGTCAGGCTTCCCCCCGGACGAGCGGCTGCGCATGACACTGACCGTGAATCGCCTGGCTGACGCTGCCGGGCGTCAGCGGCTGGAGATTGAACTGACCGATGACGGCGTCGGGGTGCCGGAGGGTGAATGGGAGCCCGGTCTGGGTCTGCAGATTGTTCGCACGCTGGTCCGGGGCGAGCTTTCCGGCGCTATCGAATGGCTGCCCGGTACCGGAGAGGATCCGCAGCGACCGGGCACCCGGGTGGTGCTTCGGGCACCGATTCTCGGGTAGCGCCTCAGCGCCCGTTCCCCCCGTGGAGCTGCCGCACAGCTGAACGTGACGAATCACACAGGGTTTTGTCAAATTCAGCCGTTGAGAGGTCTTGTTTGCCTGTGCGTAACATGCCAGCCTTTAATACTAAAGCATCCAAGACCGGCCTGAGGCGCGCGTCGCCGGCAGGCACAAGGAGTAGTGATCGCCATGGATTGGCGCAGCCGAGCAGCATGTCTGGACAAGGACCCCGAACTTTTCTTCCCGGTGGGCAACACCGGCCCGGCATTACTGCAGATCGAAGAGGCCAAGAGCGTGTGCCGCAGGTGCCCAGTGATGGACACCTGCCTGCAGTGGGCGTTGGACACCGGCCAGGATGCCGGGGTCTGGGGCGGCATGTCTGAAGATGAGCGGCGCGCGCTCAAGCGTCGCGCGGCACGTGCCCGCCGGGCCAGCTGAACGCCACGCAGGTCTCACCTCAGCGTGAGGCCTGCTGCGGGGTGCAAATGATTGAATAGTTCCCATGGCAGAGACGTCGTCGGCGAGGCCTCCACGCCCCACATCGGTATGGGTCGTCTACGTGATCCTGTTCTGTCAGGGCGCAGCCATCATTGGGGGCACATTGGTGACTGCCCTGAGCTCGGACGCTCAAGTCCTTGATGCCGCCGGAACAATTGCCCTGACGGTGCTGTACCTGCTCTCTGGGGCCGTGCTGGTGCTGTTGGGATTCCGGATCTTCCTGGGCTCCGCCACCGCGCGCACCCCAGCCATGGTCCTTCAGCTGCTGATGGTGGTCCTCTCGTTCAGCTTTTTCGCCGGAGGCGCGCTCAGCACTGGGCTGATCTTCTTGGTGCCTGCAGGCACCGCGCTGGTGCTGCTTTTCATCAAGCCGACCGCTGAGTGGCTCGAGGCAGGCCAACCCTAGCGGGAGCCGATCAGGAGACCGCCCCGGTCCATTTCTCGCCCGGGCCCTTGCCCGGCGCATCAGTAATCAGGGAGGCTTCCCGGAACGCCAGCTGCAGAGATCGCACTCCGTCCCGCAGAGGAGCGGCGTGCGTGGATCCGACTTCCGGCGCCGCGGCGGTGACCAGCCCGGCGAGGGCGGTAATAAGCTTGCGCGCCTCGTCGAGATCCTTCAGTTCCTCAGCGTCTGGCCCTTCTGCCAGGCCGGTCTTCACGGCGGCGGCGCTCATCAGGTGCACTGCCACAGTGTTGATCAGCTCCACGGCCGGAACCTCGGCAATATCTCGGGTCTGGGTGCCGATGAGTGCGGCGACGTCGTCCTCGGCAGCGGAGCTGTGTCCCGACGGGGTGTTCTGGTCACTAGTCATACTGATAAGATTCTCACAGTCGATTTCCACCGCGCCACCGCGTGCCTCGAGATCGGCCTCATGGAGCATCTCATCGAATCAGGAGCAAGACAGATCAGCGAACCACGCATCAACAGCCGAATCCGAGTTCCGGAAGTCCGCCTCGTGGGCCCTCAAGGGGAACAAGTGGGCATCGTCAGAATAGAAGACGCCCTGCGCCTGGCAGGCGAAGCTGATCTTGATCTGGTAGAGGTTGCTCCGCAGGCGAAGCCGCCTGTCTGCAAGCTGATGGACTTCGGCAAGTGGAAGTACGAGGCCGCAGTCAAGGCGCGCGAATCTCGGAAGAACCAGTCGACCACCACGCTGAAGGAAGTTCGCTTCCGTCTGAAGATTGACGACCACGACTACAAGACGAAGGTCGGTCACGCTCGCCGGTTCCTCGACGCCGGAGACAAAGTCAAGGCGATGATCCAATTCCGTGGACGTGAGCAGCAGCGCCCTGAAATGGGTGTGCGCCTGCTCCAGCGGTTCAGCGAAGACGTCGCCGATCTGGGTCAGGTGGAGTCCTCCCCCCGCCAGGACGGGCGTCATATGGTGATGGTGGTCGGTCCGCTGCGCACCAAGGCCCAGCAGGCCAAGGCCGCAGCCACCCATGAGGGCGAGGTCTCCGACAACGAGGACAACAAGGCCAAGACCAAGGCCAAGAACGAGCGCCGGGCACAGAAGACACAGGAGCGTCAGAAGCGGGTCTCCACCGACCCCAAGGACGTCAAGCCGCTGTCTCACTCCATGGAGGATTACCTCCCGGATGAGCTCAAGAACCGCTGATTCCCTGCTCTCCACACGGTGAGCTCCGGCGCGCGCACGGGCGAGCTCGGCGGGAATTCCTGAAGAATTTGGGGTCGACGTCGCGGTTCCCGTAAGATATACCGTTGGGTTGGCAGTCTGCGTCCGTTACAGGGCACAGCCGTTCAATCCGCGACAAAGGGGCTGCCGCTCATCTCCGGAGAATGGGGCAGCCCACCTCTGTGCCGTCGTCGTGGTTGTCCCGTCGATCATCCAAGGCACTGCAGGTCCGAACAAAACGAAGGAGTGCGGCTCAATGCCGAAGCAAAAGACTCACTCTGGGGCCAAGAAGCGTTTCAAGCAGACCGGCTCCGGCAAGATCAAGCGCCAGCAGGCCAACCGTCGCCATTACCTGGAGCACAAGTCTTCGCGCCTGACCCGTCGCCTGGCATCTGACCAGATTGTCACCAAGGCTGACGAATCGCGCATCAAGAAGATGCTGGGCCTCTGAGCCCCACGCATCGAGTACGACCCCAGACTTAGCTCACAGGAGAAACATTCATGGCACGTGTCAAGAGGGCGATCAACGCCCACAAGAAGCGCCGCAAAGTCCTTGACCGGGCTTCCGGCTACCGCGGACAGCGCTCCCGCCTCTACCGCAAGGCCAAAGAGCAGCTGCTGCACAGCTACACCTACAACTATCAGCACCGCAAGAAGCGCAAAGGCGATTTCCGTCGCCTCTGGATCCAGCGCATCAATGCGGCCTCCCGCGCACACGGCATGACCTACAACCGGTTCATCCAGGGCCTGAAGGCCGCCGGAGTCGAGGTCGACCGCAGGATGCTCGCCGAGTTGGCCGTGACCGACTCCAAGGCATTCGGCTCCCTGGTGGAGACTGCGCGCCAGGCTCTGCCCTCGGATGTCAACGCTCCCAAGGTGTCTGCCTGACCCCTGGGTCGGCTGCAGTGATGCCCGCTTCCACATTGTGGAGCGGGCATCACTGCGTTAAGCACCCCTATCTGGGAAACTCGATGGGACGCTGGGCGTGCTGAGCCATTGTGTCCCACACAATGTTGCAGCCGGGGCCGCTGGACCATGGGTATTGCAACAATCAGTGCGACGCCGCCAGCTTCTTGGCAGCAACGTCCCCTCGAATGTGCCGTCCGGGGGGAGAAAGCGAGACAGTGGTGGATGAACATCTGATGGACAACCCCCGCAGCGAGCGGGTGAGACGGGTCGCATCGCTGGCCAGCCGTGCCGGGAGGAAGAAACATCGCCAGTTCCTGGCGGAGGGCCCTCAGGTGGCGCGGGAGGCGCTCACCCTGTGGTTGTCCCGCTTCGAACCTCAGCCGCCTCCCGGTACCGCTGGGCAGAGCCGCGCAGACGGGCTGCCAGAGTTGGATTCCCTGTTCTTCGACCCCGTTGCCCTGCGCCGTCTTCCTGATGTGGAAGCGTTGGTGGATCGCCTGCGAGCGGTGCTGTTCGACCCCGCTGCGGAGCTGCCGCGCGGTGCCCGCCCCTTCCTGCGCGAAGCAACCCCAGAGGTGCTGGCCGCAATGGGGGACGCGGAGACCTCCCAGGGCTTGGTCATAGTGGCGCGCATCCCCAGCTGCAGCTCGGAGCCGGCGGCCGCTCATCAACTCAACGCCGCGGCACTCGTCGCCACCCTGGTCCGGGTGCAGGACCCAGGGAACGTCGGCACCATGATCCGCACCGCTGACGCAGCCGGGGCGGACATGGTGGTCCTCAGTGGGGGAGCGGCTGACCCCTGGGCACCGAAGGTCGTCCGCNGCGCTGCCGCGGGGTCCCACTTCCACATCCCGCTCATCACCGGTGCGGATCCCGAACCGCTTGCGCACCGGTCCAAGGCGGTCGGAATGCAGGTGCTCGCCACCGCCGCGGAGGCCGAGGCGCAACTGACTCAGCTGGTGCCCTCGGCGGAGCAGACAGGGTCTTTCGACGCCGCTGCGCGCACCATGTGGCTCTTTGGAAATGAGGCCCAGGGACTGAGCCAGCAGGAACTCCAGCTGGCTGACCACGTGGTCGCCATCCCTATTTATGGTCGGGCGGAGTCACTCAACGTCGCCACCGCCGCGACCATCTGCCTCTACTCCAGCGCGCTGGCACAGCGCGCCTCAGCCGTCAGCTCCGCAGCACCCCGCGCCCCGGGCCACGACCCGGAGTCCAGCCCATGACTTCCGCCGGAGGGCCTGAGCCGGGCAGGCGGCAGACCGAGAACACCGGCTTCGCCTGCGTCCACTGCGGGGCCGCGGTGCCCCGGCATGCCGGAGGGAGCTACCGCAACCACTGTCCACAGTGCCTGTGGTCGCGCCATGTCGATAAGCTGCCCGGCGATCGGGCGGCTGACTGCGGTGGGGCCATGGCACCGGTAGGTGTGGACTACTCCGGTAAGAAGGGCTACATCTTGGTCCATCGCTGCACCGCCTGCGGCGCGGCAGACCGCAACAAGCTGGCCCCCGACGACGACATGGACGCCGTCATCACCCTGCAGCGCCCCGAGTGATCAGTAGGCGCGCGGCGCGACAGGTTCAGCTGCCAGCTGGGGTGAAGTCGCGGCTGCCGAGGAACTCCGGCCGTGGTTTCGGAGCGGCAAACGGATCGACCAGCGTGTTCTCCACGGAGTTGTACACAATGAACACATTGGAGCGTGGGAAGGGCGTGACGTTGCCGTTGGAGGCATGCATGCAGTTGGAGTCGAACATGATGGCTCCGCCAGCGGGGCCCTCCAAGACGTCGATGCCGAACTTCTCAGCGAACTGCTCAAGCGTGGAGGCGGCCGGCACCCCAGCGCCCTGCATGATCAGGGACAGTTTGTGATTGTCCTCGGGAGTCTCTCCCGCGGCGCAGACGTAGTGCTTATGCGACCCAGGCATGATCATGAGTGGGCCGTTGAACGAGTAGTTGTCGGTCAGTGAAATGGAGATGCTCACTGCCCGCGGCGTGGGCATTCCGTCCTCAGCGTGCCAGGTCTCAAAATCGGAGTGCCAGGTGAACTCTTTGCCGACAAACCCGGGTTTGTAATTGATCCGGCTCTGGTGGATGTAGACCTCCGAACCCAGAATCTGCTGGGCCCGGTTGACAATGCGCGGGTCATTGGCGATCTTTCGGAAGATCTCATTGGTCTTGTGGATGTCAAAGATCGAGCGCACTTCATCGGATTTCGCCTCCACCACAGTGCGTTCATCCGCTTTGACGGCCGGGTCCGCAGCGAGGCGCTTCAGCTCGCTGCGGAACAGCTCCAGTTCATCATCATTGATGAGCTGGTCGATGGTTAGGTAGCCTCGCTGGTCAAAGCTGGCCAGCGTCGCAGCATCAAGTGGGCCTTGGTCTGCGGTGCCGTGCACGACCGCGTCCTGCCGTGGCATGACGCGGTTCTCACCCTGGCGGGTGGGATAGAGGTCGGTCACTTCTGGGGCGATCGTGGTCATAAACTGGAACCTCCTTGGTCGTAGATGTGCTCCGCCCGCGGCAGCGGCTGCTGCCGGACCCCAAGGAGTTCGCGACAGCACCGGTGCCGTCACTTGGACCGTATCAGGCTCTTCAGCGAGCGCAACCCCTGGTCAGTGGCAGCTGCGGGGTGTGGAGCCGGGCGCCAGCTGCTCGCCGGAGGCCTGCTGTGCCGTCTCGAGTTGGAACGTGGAGTGGAGGATCGGCACCGGAAAATGCTCGGCCACACAGGCTCGCAGCGCCGCCAGGGTCTCGGGCGCGCACCCCTGCGTGAAACAGGCGTCATCGACCACCACGTGTGCGGAGAGCACGGGCAGGCCGGTCGCCACAGTGGAGGCATGCAGATCATGGACCTCCTGGACATGTCTCAACGAGAGCATATGCTCCCGGACCTCGTCCAGATCCAGGCCCCGCGGGGTGAATTCCAGAAGCACACGTCCCGTTTCGCGCAGCAGCAGCACTGCCCGCGGCACGATCATCGCGGCAATCAGCAGGGCCACTACGGCATCAGCACCATGCCATCCGGTGGTCCAGATGATCACTGCGCCGGCAATGACCCCCAGTGAGCCGAGGGCATCTGCGAAGACCTCCAGGAACGCAGCCCGGAGGTTGAGGTTCGCCTGCCGCCGCGGCGCCAGAACCAGCAGGGCGGCTACGTTGCCCACCAAACCGGCGGCGCCGAAGAGCAGCAGCTCCACGTGCAGCACCTCCCGCGGTGCCAGCAGGCGCTGTACGCCTTCCACCGCGGCGTAGAGGGCGATCCCCACCAGCAAGGCGGCCTGCACGGCCCCGGCCAGGGACTCCACTCGGCGGTAGCCCCAGGTGCGGGTGCGGGTGGCGCTGCGGAACATCACACTGGCCGCGATCAGCGCCACGAAGAGCCCAATGCTGTCGGCGAGGGAATGCACCGCATCAGTCAGCAGCGCCAGTGACCCCGTGACCCACGCACCGATAGCCTGCACGGCGACAATCCCCACCGTGATGAGGCAGGCGACCAGCAGGCGACGACGCTGCCCGCCGACGTCGCGGGCCCCCTGGCCGCCGCTGTGCGTTCCTCCCATATATTCACAATAAGCCTGGTTATTGAGAATAGCGATGATGCGACACCTGGGTCGGGCCTCCAACGGCGGAGTACTGCACTAGGGTGAGACTATGGTTGCTTCTGGAAACTATGTGCTGATAAATGCGCATGTGGTCCCGGCCACGGCGGCTCCCTTCGACGGCTCGGTGGTGGTCACCGAGGGCAGAATCACGGAGCTGGGACCGGATGTCGAGACACCTGCGGGACATGAGGTGATCGACGCCGAGCGCGGCTGGGTACTGCCTGGGCTGGTGGACGCTCACGTCCACCTCGGAGTCCACGAGCAGGGCGAAGGCTGGGCCGGCGCCGACTTCAACGAGTCCACCGACCCCGTCACCGCCGCAGTGCGGGCCATTGATGCGATCAATCCTGTCGAGATCGGGTTTGATGACGCGCTCGCCCACGGCGTCACCACAGTCAACGTCAACCCTGGGTCGGCGAATGTCATTGGTGGCTTGACCGTGGCGATCAAGACCCACGGCGCGGTCATTGACGATATGGTGCTGCGTTCGCCCTCCGGGCTGAAGGCCGCGCTCGGTGAGAACCCCAAACGTGTCTACGGTGACCAGAAAAAGACGCCCAATACCCGGTTGGGCACGGCCTTTGCGGCGCGGAAGGCTTTCGCGGAGGCTCAGCACTGGGCTGCGAAAAGCCCGGAGGATCGCCCGGCTGATCTCGTCTCGGCGGCGTTGGTCAAGGTGCTTAACCGCGAAATCCCGTGGCGTCAGCACTGTCACCGTGCTGATGACATCATGACTGCCCTGCGCATCGCCGACGAGTTCGGCTACGATCTGGTGCTTGACCACGGAACTGAGGCCCACCTGATCGCCGAGCGCATCGCAGCGCGGGGCATCCCGGTGCTCTACGGGCCCATGATGGTCTCCAGGTCCAAGGTAGAGGTCCGGGCACGCAGCCCCCGTGCGCCGGGGATCTTGGCGAAGGCCGGGGTCAAGGTCTCGATCATCACAGACCACCCGGTAGTTCCCATCGATTTCCTTATCAACCAGGCGTCCCTAGCCGTCAAAGAGGGGATGGACCCAGCAGAGGCCATCAAAGCAGTGACCATCAACCCGGCCGAGGTGCTGGGCGTCGCGGACCGCGTGGGATCGATCGAGCCGGGCAAGGATGCTGACCTCACGCTCTGGGAGGGGGATCCCCTGGATACCCGCCATCGGGCGCTGCGCACCTGGATCGAAGGGAGGGAAGTCTATTCCTACGATTCAGCCACCGGCGCCGGCTCGGTGCGCCCGCGCTGGTAGCCCCTTCACACCAGCTTCCACCTTTGCTTGACTGAACCTATGGAATCCCACTTCAGCGCAGGCACCTCCGTTCGCGTCACCGGCACTGTCCAGGGGGTGAACTTTCGGAACTCTGCCAAGCGGCAGGCCGAGGAGCTCGGACTCGTCGGCTGGGTGCGCAACACTCCGGACGGCGCTGTGGAGCTGCTCATCGGCGGCGACGGCCCCGCCGTCGAGGCGCTGATCAGCTGGTGCGGCACCGGACCGAAGCGCGCGGAGGTCACCTCAGTGGAGACTCGCGAGGCCTCCGCGGCCGAACTCCAGGCACTGCCCGCGGAAGGCTTCAGAGTCCGCCGCGGGTGAGCCATCCGCAGCGGAGACTCTTGGTCACTCGGACTCCGGCGAAGACGTCTCCGCTGGGGTCAGCCCCAGCGGAGCCGGCAGGCGGCCGGGCTGACCGAGTAGATGTTCGGAGAGGAACGCGAAGATCACTCGGTACCACACCTTGGTGTGCTGTGGTTGCAGGATCCAGTGATTCTCATCCGGGAAGTACAGGAACCGGTGCAGGGTCTCACCGTCCGCGTCAGCGGGCAGCCCTGAGTCGGCCAGCAGTTCGAACCACAGTCTGAGCCCCTCCCCGATGGGCACACGATAGTCCTTGTCTCCGTGGATAACCAGCATGGGGGTGACGATCCGGTTGACGAAATCGTGCGGGGAGTGTTCGTCCATCATGGCCTGATCGATCTGGCGACGCCAGAAGGGTGACATGTCGGTGGTCGGCCCGAACTGGTCCAGCGCCCACAGGCTCGCGTGGGTGACGATGGCTTTGAACCGGTCAGTCTGCCCGGCAATCCAATTGGCCATGTATCCGCCGAAGGAGCCTCCCATGGCCGCCGTTCGCGAAGCATCGATGTCCGCGCGGGCCTCCACAGCGTCGGTGATGCTCATCAGGTCCGTATAGGGCTTCTCGCCCCAGGCGTTCCATCCGCGCTGCACAAAATCCTGCCCGTACCCGGTGGAAAGAGCCGGGTCAGGCAGGAGCACCGCGTATCCCTGTTCCACCGCCAGCCAGGGATTCCACCGCCAGGACCACGCGTTCCACGAGCTCAGCGGCCCACCATGAATCCACAGCAGCAGCGCTGCAGGGGTATCGGCGGAGGCGTGCTCAGGCAGACACAGCCAACCCCGGACGACGACGCCGTCGCTGGCCCGGGTCTGCACCTCCTCCAGTCTGCCGGGGATCGCAGGACGGGGGGTGGGGTTCTGCAGCCGGGTGACTGAGCCTGTGCCAAGGTCAATGCGCACCACCTCTTCGGGGAAGGCGTAGCTGCTGCGCACCGCGTATGCCACAGCGCCGTCTGGGGAGGGATGCACCTCAGAGTAGACTGCCCCCTCCACGGCCACTTCCTCGGCCTCCCCTGAGACAACGTCGACGATGAAGAGCCCACCGCGTCCCGTCTTGTCGGCGGTGGCCAGCAGTCGTTGGTCATCCAGCCAGGGGCGGGAGGAGGCGGGGCTCAGCCACAGATCAAGCTGCGCTGCCAGCGGGGTGACCGTGCCGCTGCTGATCTCCAGGACCGCAAGGCGGGGGGAGAGGGCGCGTTCCGGAGAAGGTTGGGGCGAGACGGTCACCGCAGCCTTGGTCCCGTCGGGACTGAGCGGTCCCGGGGTGTAGGTGATGCCGGGGGAGTCCGCCACCATGCGATGCGCGCCGGTGGAAGTCTCCACTACAGCGATGGATGAACGGCGCTCTGCCTTCGCTTCAGGCACAGTGACCCCGAGCAGCGCCTGCGAACCGTCCGGGCTCAGCTGCACGGTGCCGTCGAAGCGGCGGCCCAGCTCCAGGGTGAGACAACGCAGCCGATGCCGAGCCGACTCCGCTGGCCCCACGGCGTCGTCGTCATCCTCGGCTGGTTCGACGATGAATGCGTGGTTCGCGGCCGGCCCCAGGTCTTTGTCCCAGTACCGGACCGGGTACCCGGAGTGCAGTACGGCTGTGACGGAGGCGTCCTTGCGCAGCGTGTGCAGACTCTCCTGGGAGCTCTCGTCGGTGGCACCGGGAAGCAGGGGAGCGGTCACGGCAGTCACGTCAGCCTCGGCGGCAGGAACCACGGAGGTGACACCTCCTGCCCGGCCGTTGACCACCCGTGCCTCCCCGCCGCTGGCTGGGAGGCACCACAGGGCGCTGTGCTCATCCTCCCCGGTCTCGTCGGCTCGCGCTGAGGTGAAGTACAAGTCTCCGGCGGCAGAGAACGCGGGGCCGGTCTCGCCCTTCAGACTCCGGGTCAGCCGCCGGGCCGGCCGTTGACCGGCCGGATCTATCTCCCACAGGGCGCTCACGTAGCCGTTGTTCTTGGAGTTCAGCGTCTGCACCGTAGTGACCAGCCGGGACCCGTCCGGGCTGAGGCACAGCCCGGATGTTCGAGGGTGGGCTACGTAACGGTCCAGGTCAGCGAAGATCGATTCAGCCATAACCGCCAGTTTGTCACGGGGTGGCTCAGCGCCGTCGTGACATCACAGTGATGAACCACGCATAGAATCCTCCCCAGCCGGCCCAGAACACTGCCGAAATGTCACGCTCCGGCACCTGCGGGAACGCCATGCGGATCAGCCGCGCGATCCCGGCGGTCAGCAATGTGACCGTCATGAAACGGATCAGTCTGCCCGGGACGCTCCAGGCCAGGAAGTTCAGCAACGACTTGTGTTGCAGGCCGGAAGCGCGGGCATAGAGCTTGTAAGGAACCCCGCGGGTCGGTCCGCGCAGCAGAGCGCGGTGCCCGGAGGCGGTCACTTCCTGCTCGACGTGCTCCACCATCCCGGCGGAGATGGCTGGCACTCGGATGAGTGCGGCTCGGGAACTCTCTGCCGACACGCTGCGCGCCCACCGCCACGTCACCGCTCCGCCCAGCAGTGCACCGCCCAGAGCTGAGCAGGCGGTGCTCAGGCCACGCCGGGGTCGGCGGAGACCTAGCCAGGAGGTCCACACATCCGGGACCACAAAGAAGAAAGTGGCCTCCGCGAACCCCCACACAGCTGCCACGCTGTGGTCCCGCACCGCCCCGGAGGTGTTCCGTCTGCGCAGCCGTCCCATAGCCCGACTCTAACGTGAGCCGATCACAAAATCGGCGGATGTCGAACCAACGGTTACTGACGCGGTGACCCGGTAGGTATTAGCGTATGGACTACACCGAGTGAATGGACATCAGCATGAGTCACGGCACCGACCGGCGGGAGATCCCTCAGCGCAGCACCCGGTGGGCAGCCAGGACTGCCGACGTCCTGGCGGCGGCGAAGCTCACACCCAATCAAATTTCCCTCGGCTCCATGTTCTTCGCCGGCGTCGGCGCTGCCGCGTTGATCAGCTCAGCCCACACTGATGGTGATGCTGCCCGGCTCGTGCTTCTGACAGCGGCCGCTGTCTGCATCCCGCTGCGGCTGCTGCTGAATATGCTCGACGGAATGCTCGCTGTGGAGAAGGGCATGAGCTCTCCAGTCGGGGATTTGTACAACGAGCTGCCCGACCGGATCTCGGACGTGCTGCTGCTCGCAGCTGCAGGAATTGCGGCAGCAGGAGTGGCGACGGTCGGTAGCGTCGACCTGGGCATCTTGCTGGGCTTTCTCGCGGCGGTTCTGGCGGTGCTCACCGCATATATCCGCAGCCTCGGGGCCTCATTGGGGGCTGGGTCGTTTTTCGACGGACCGCTGGCCAAACCGCACCGGATGTGGCTGCTGACGGTCGGAGCCCTGGCAGCCACCGCCGAACCCTGGTTGCCCTGGCCCCCCGGCTGGGTGCTGCTGAGCACTGTGAGCGTGATCGCTCTCGGGTCGCTGTTCACCTGCATGCGCCGAGTGCGCCGCATCAGCACAGTGCTGCGGGTCCAGGCAGGAAAGTAGTCCCGATGATGACCACCGCCTTCCCCCGGCGCAGCCTCGCGAAGCTCATCGGCGCCTTCACCGGCGCCCGCGTCCTGGCCGCCGAGGGTGATTCGCCCCCGCAGCTGCCTGAGCAGGCTATCTATTACGCCAACCACAGCAGTCACCTGGATTTCCTCACCATTTGGGCGGCCCTGCCGCCGGACCTACAGAATCGCGCCCGCCCCGTGGCGGCCAAGGACTACTGGGGAAGTGGACTCCGGAAGATCTTCGCGGAGCAGATCTTCAACGCCTACCTGGTGGACCGGCACGGCGCCAGCGGCCCCCGGCGGCGCAGATCCCATGCTGGGGTCAGCCCCAAAGGTCAGATAACCGGCATGTCCGAGGTGCTCGCGGCCGGGGACTCGCTGATCATCTTCCCGGAGGGTACCCGCGGCGACGGAGAAACCATTGCCGAGTTCCACGGCGGCCTCTACAAACTGGCCCAGTGCCACCCTGAAGTGCCAGTGGTGCCCGTGACGTTGGCAAATCTGGGACGTATTCTGCCCAAAGGAGAGTTGATTCCGGTGCCGCACCTGTCGACTGTCGTCTTCTGCGCACCGATCCAGCTCGCTGCCGAGGAGAGTCAGCAGGTGTTCCTGACCCGAGCGCGACAGATTCTGGTCGAGTGCCTCGCCGAGCACCAAGCCATCGCCCGTGACGCAGCGGACGACGCCACCTCCCCCGGGGCTCCGCCACGCCAGGACCACCCATGAGTGACTGGGAATTCGGTCTGCTCGACTCCTCTGCACTGGGTCTCCTCGGCGGTGTCCTCGGGGCACTGGTGCTCGCCAGCGTTATCGCCTGGATCCTCGGCAGAAAAATGGGTGCCACCAGCACCATCAGAAATCTGAAACAGCGCATCAACGCATGGTGGCTGATGGTGGCGCTCATCGGGGCGGTGCTGGCCGCAGGAGAGACACTCACCATCTTGCTCTTCCTGGTACTGTCCCTGCTGGCGTTGCGTGAATTCATCACCATCTCTCCCACCGGCAGGGCCGACCACAAAGCATTGGTGTGGCTGGTGTTCATTCTTCCTCCGCTGCACTACTGGTTCCTGTGGGAACACTGGTACGGCATGTTCAGCGTTTTCATACCCGTCTACGCTTTCCTCTTCTTGCCCGCCCGCAACGCCCTGGCGGGAGAGACCAAGGGGTTCCTGCAGCGCGCGGCCACCATCCAATGGGCGCTGATGGTGTGTGTCTACGCCATCAGCCACGCTCCCGCCCTGTTGCAGCTTCCGGTGGCCATGGAGCTTGGCCGGGAGGCTGCTGAAGGTTCGGCACCGGGAGCAGGTGGAGCCACCGGGGCGCATCTGCTGCTGTTCCTGCTGATCGTGGTGCAGGGTTCGGATGTGCTGCAGTACGCCTGGGGAAAAGCATTGGGTCGGCACCCCATCGCGCCTAGCGTCAGCCCCAATAAGACCTGGGAGGGGTTCATCGGTGGTGTCCTCTCTGCCACTGCGATCGGGGCCGCTCTGTGGTGGATCACCCCCTTCTCGCCTCTCATGGCGGCTGCGCTGGCACTCATCTCATGCGTAATGGGGTTCGCCGGGGGTCTCGTGATGTCAGCCATCAAGCGTGATCGCGGAATCAAAGACTTCGGCTCCACCATCCCCGGCCACGGCGGCATCATGGACCGGCTGGACTCGCTCTGCTTCGCAGCCCCGGTTTTCTTCCACGCGGTGCGATTCCTGTACGCATGAGTACTGTGCGCCGCGGTCCGCTACGGGGATATAGTGTCCAGCGATGCGAACCTCCGCCCGCTGGCCCGCCCTGCTGTCCCTGACGCTCTGCGCCACCCTAGCCCTTGCGGCATGTGGTGGTGATGATGACCCCGACCCCACGCCTGAGCCCGAACCTGAGCAGACGGGGGCTGCGGCGCAGGAGGGCACCGACAGGCAGCCAGCCGACGACGACCCGGCAGACCCCGGCGACGAGCCCTTTGCAGAGACAGAGCTGGTGGATGTCGCCGGCAACGAGGTAGGCCGGGTCAGCTTCGCCGAAACCGAAGACGACGAAGGTGTCCGAGTGCAGGTGGAGGCCTGGGACCTGGGCCCAGGCTTCCGAGGCGTGAGCATCCACGAGCAGGGAGTGTGTGAGGTCCAGTCAGCCAATGAGTGGGGTCAGATCGGCGACTTCTTCTCAGCCGGCGGCTCGCTGGAAGGTGAGACCGAACAGGACATGGACGTCATCGAAGGCGAAGGCGAATTGGAGACCGATCCGCCCCAGGCCGCCGAGGCTGAAGGTGACGTCGCCCACCCTGACCGGGCCGGGAGCCTGCCCAATCTGCTGATCAACGAGGACGAGTCCGGGTACCTGGAAGTGGTGACCGACCGGCTGAGCCAGGAGCTTCTGCTCGAAGGTGAGGGCAGGGCCGTGATCATCCACTCCGCCCCTGACAATCACGGCAACGTCCCTCCCCGGTACGCCCCATACGGTCCCGATCCTGAGTCGCTGACCACCGGCGACACCGGCGACCGGGTCGCCTGCGGCGTCGTCGACTAGGGCGTGTCTCCTATTTGCGTAGCCAG
>NZ_VAWA01000013.1 GCF_005771565.1 Nesterenkonia sphaerica | reverse complement strand
CCCGTTAGCTTCTAAGAGCACCAGTTCTCCGGCAGGATAAGTGGTGTTGTCCGGTCCGGCTCCTGGGCATGATCGTTTGCCCCCAGTCACTGTGATGATCCGGGGGGTGTTGTCACCCAGGAGCTGGTCACGGGCGGATCGTGGATCGCTGATAGAGGCACGACAGCCCCAGGCTTGAGGGCTTGTTTTCTAACGTGGATGTCGAGCATGAACCGCCCACCGCCCACCACCCCGCCCTAGGCGGGGAAGGAGAATAGGGCCGGGCAGCTGGCTGCCCAGGCGCCCCGTCCTGGGTGGTGACAGGACCTCATAACACCAAGGGAGAGAATGCTCGTGGCCTGGAACCTTCAGGACTTCGTGCTGTTCATCGGCTTAGACGTCGGCAAATCAGAACACCACGCCACCGCACTGGCCACCACCGGGGACAAGGTCTACGACAAGTCCCTGCCCAACGACGAAGCCAAACTGCGGCAGCTGCTGGCAGAGCTCACCAGTAGACATGGTTCAGCCCTGCTGGTGGTCGATCAGCCTGCCACGATCGGTGCCTTGCCGGTGACCGTGGCTCAGGCCATGGAACGAGTCGAGGTGGCCTACCTGCCGGGTCTGACGATGCGCAGGATGGCTGACCTGCACGCGGGTTCAGCCAAGACTGATGCCAGGGATGCGTTCATCATCGCCGAGACTGCTCGGACTATGCCTTCAGCGTTGCGGCAGATCGCAGCCTCTGATGAGCAGATCGCTGAACTGGCAGTGCTGACCGGATTCGATGACGACCTACTGGCTCAGACCACCGCAGCCAGGAACCGCCTGCGGGGACTGCTGACCCAGATCCACCCCGGCCTGGAACGAGTCATCGGACCCCGACTGCACCACTACGGGGTCCTGGATTTGCTGAACAGGTGGCCCACTCCGCAGCGCATCAAAGAAGCCGGCCGCGGGCATGTGCGCAACCGAATCAAGAAACACAACCCACGACTAGCCGAGCCGATGACTGAGGAGATCTTCACCGCCCTGGCTGCCCAGACCGTCGTGGTTCCCGGCACCGAGGCGGCAGCGACAATCGTGCCGATCATCGCCGGCCAACTCAAAGACCTCTACACCCAGCGCCAGCAAGTCCTCACCCAGGTCGATGCTCTCGTGGAGGCCCACCCTCTTCACCAGGTCCTGACGTCGATGCCCGGAATCGGGGTCAGGACCGCAGCCCGCCTGCTCACCGAGGTCGTGGGCAAGGACTTCAAGACCGCAGGCCACCTGGCCTCCTACGCGGGGATCGCGCCGACGACCAGGCGTTCCGGGACCTCGATCAGAGGTGAATACGCCAACCGCGGCGGCAACAAGAGGCTCAAATCATCCCTGTTCAACAGCGCCTTCGCAGCGCTGCACCACCGGCCATCCAGGGTCTACTACGACAAGAAACGAGCCGAAGGAAAGACCCATAAGCAGGCTGTGATCGCCCTAGCCCGCCGACGACTCGACACCCTCTACGCCATGCTGCGTGACGGGACGTTCTACCAAGACCCCGAGACCATCAGAGGCGGCACTGGCCACGCGCTGGCGGCTTGACGAAAACCATAGAGGCACCCCCCGAAGACGAAGCTAGGCGCCCGGGAGTGCGAGCGCCTGTTTGCTCAGCTCCTTATTGGGCTCAGCGTAACTGACCGACTCCACTCCCGCGGGGCCGATGCGCAGGCTTGTCACAGAAGTCAGCGTGCACTCGCGCTGGCGCGGATCATGCCACAGCGGGCGATCTTCGGCCCATAGCCTGGTGACCCAAATCGGCAGCTGATGGGACACAATCACCGCCTCAGCACCGTCCCCGTGGCCAGCGAGCGCACGGTCAGCTACGTCCTTGACTGCTGCCAGGACACGCTCCACCTGGGCCTTATACGGCTCGCCCCATGAAGGGCGGAACGGATTGCGCAGCAGCGGCCAGTACTGGGGGGTACGCAGGTGCCTCTTCACGTCGGAGAGACCCTCAAAAGCGTTCTCCGCCTCCAGGACCCGGTCCTCAATGGTCACCGGAAGTCCAAGCCGGCTGGCCAGCGGGGCGATGGTCTCCTGGGCCCGCTGCAGCGGTGAGGACACCAACAGGTGCACCGGCTCTCCCTGTTCAGCGCGTTGCCCGAAGTAGTCGGCAATCCCCTCCGCCATCTGATGGCCGAGCGCGGAGAGGCCAAATCCGGGCAATCGTCCGTAGAGCACCTTCTGCGGATTGTGAACCTCGCCGTGCCGGACCAGGTGAACAGTGACAGTCTCAGTCATAGACCCAAGTCTGTCAGTTCCTGGGGAAAATTCAGAGCCTGGCGCTACAGTGGCAAGCATGAGCACTCCCCCGAACAATGAGCCCGGTTCGCAGGACTCCCCAGGCGACGGCGAGCCCGGCCGGACGGAGCCGCGGCCCCAGCCACGCTACGGCGCCTACGCTCCCCCGGACGGAGCAGCCCCTGCCGGTCATGGCTCGGCAGGAGAGTCGGGCCACGGCCGTTCCGCGGAGACAGACCCTCACCCGGGTGGTCAGTACAACCCGTATGCCCAGCCAGCCTGGGGCCAAGCGGACTGGCAACAGGGGGACAACGTATACCCCTACGGTGGCGGCCCGCAGAGCGGGTACCACCCGCAGCCCTCCCCCAGTGCTGCCCAGCGGCCCGCGCGCCCCGGGGCCCTCTGGGGCGTGCTTGCTGCCCTGCTTGCCGCCGGCGTGACAGCCCTGCTGTGGGGCATCTACATCTTCGCCACGATTCCGGGCCAAACCATGGACGAGGTCTTCGGAGGCGCGTTCTCCCAGACTTTCGTCGAAGAGATGGAACGTCAGTCCACCCAGGATCCGGATCTGCAGAATCTCAGCGCCCAGGAGATGGAAGAAGTCACCCTCCTGGGCATCGGCGTGTTCGCCCTGGTCTGGGGATTTGTTCTTCTCGCGCTCTATGTCACCACGGCATTCCTGGGGTCCATGGCCGGCAACCCCGGGCGTGTGCTGGCCACCATCTGGTCTGGGCTGAGCCTGTTGTTCCTCCTTCTGGGATATGACGCCATCAGCTACGGACTCATCTTCGCCACCGTGGGCTTGAGCATCGCTGCGATCGTCCTGATGTGGCTGCCCGGCTCAAGCCGGTACATCCGCTACCGGAGGTGGGAGAAAGAGGTCAGCAGAGGCGGGCACTACGGCAATCCCGCCCCACAGCTCTAAACGCCGCCTGCGCGCAGCTGAATTCTGCCTGCCGCAACGTCGGCGAGGGTCTCCACCAGCAGCCTCCGCTCCTGAACCTTGATTCGCTCATGCAGCGAGCCGAGGTCATCCTCCGCCCTGACCTCCACCGCGGCCTGAGCCAAAATAGGTCCGGTGTCCACTCCTGCATCCACCTGATGCACCGTGCAACCGGCGATCTTCACCCCGTGGGCCAACGCGTCCCGGACCCCATGTGCGCCAGGAAAGCTGGGCAGCAAGGCAGGGTGGGTGTTGATGATCGGTGCTGACACACACCGCAGAAAGTCCTCGGACAGAATCTTCATAAACCCCGAGGTCACCACCACCTCTGGCTGAAACGCACTGACCTGCGCGCAGAGCTCCTGGTTCCACTGCGCCCGCTGCTCCGGGGAGGCCCCGCGCGGCAGGGGGACGGCGAAGGTGGGTACAGCTGATGACCTCGCGCGCTGCAAACCTCCGCATTCAGGCACATCCGAGCCCACCGCGGCGATCTGCACGTCCAACTCCCCGGTCGCCACGGCGTCGAGCAATGCCTGCAAATTCGACCCGGACCCGGACACCAACACCACTATTCGCATCGTTCACGCTTTCCGTCTCATCGCTGCCGGATCAACCGGGAACCCGGTCCGCTGCCCTCATAAGCCTATAAGCTGGGTGCACAATGAGTGCCACTCCACCTCCGGGTCAACCGACCACCCCGCCGCCTCCGAAACCGCAGCAGCCTTCCCAGAAGAAACAGCGTCCTGAGCTCGACGACGACGCCAGCCGGTCCTATGCGCGGCTCATCGGCTGGTTGGTGCTGGCACTGGTCATCGCCTACGCCGGCCTGCAGATGCCCCTGCCCTGGCGACTGGTCACCATCGCGGCATCAGTGGTGGGGGTCAGCGTGGCGGTGTTTCTGCTGGTGCGCTCCATCCGAAGAAGACTGCCGGTCACCCTCATGGTCGGCGCCCTGGTGTTCGTGACCTGTTTTGGTTTCTTTCTGCTCACCGCCGCGTTCCAAGCCGTTTTCTGGGAGGCCTCCGTACAGTTCGATGAGTGTCTGCGCAGCGCCGTGACAGAGCGGTCTACGGCACGGTGTTACGACACCTACGAACAAGACATGCTCAACTCGATTCCCGGGCTGCGCTGACTACCGGGCCTCCGCGGAGAAGGAGTCCTCTTCGGCAGCGTCGTGATCCTCAGTACGACGACGCCGCACCACCATTTGCGCCGCGGGAGCCGCCACATAGCCCAAGACTGCCCCTGCGGCCACCCATCCGGCCAGCAGCGCTGCGGTGAACCCTGCGTGGGGGCCGACGTCGTGAAGCTGACCCATCCCTAAGGAGATATGTGACAGCCACAGCGGACCGATCAGCAGCGCCCCTGACACAATGCCGGTCAGCGCCGCAAGCGTCAGGGTGGAGACGGTGAGAGAGACTGGCCGGACCTTCAGCTTCAATTGGCACCAGTCGTCGAAGTGGTTCTCTCCCTCACGCATCAGCCACCACCCGGCCACCACGCCAGCCACTACGGGAACAGCCAGTGCCGCCGCAGAGTACTCGTAGACCTGATCAGGAAGCGCGGCCAATACCGGAACATCGGGCACCGCACCCAGCCGGACCTCCCAGGGACCCACGGGTGAGCCGGCACCGAGGTTGAAACCCGCACCTGTGGCATATGCCAGCGTCCACAGCACAAAATTGGGCACCAGACCCAGGTGCAGCAGCGTCAGGCCAGCGGCCCCTGAAACACCTGCATCCAGCTCCTGATAGGCGTTGGCCACATCCATCCACCGCCAACCGAGCCATCCGGCAAGCAGCAGGGCGGACAGTCCCACCACAGTCACCGCTGCGACCGTCCCACCACGGATCACCGCCCAGGTGTACACACCTGCCCACTTCATGCGCTGAGACAGCGACTCCACCCGAGACTCAAGGTCCACCCCGATCATTCGCGTGGCGCTGCGCGCCTCGGCGTAGCATCCGGCCAGTGAGCCCGCGCCCGTCAGCCCCGCTGCCGCGACCCCGGCCCACACCATGGTGCCGGGATCGTTCACCGCCACACGACCGATCCCCACCGCTGCACCGGCATAGGCCAAGGTGAAAGCGGACAGCCCCTGCCAGAGCTGGAAAGGGTAGGCTCCCTGCGCCAACCGCCGGCCAGCGCGCCAGGACAGCAGGAACGGCACCAGGGCGAAACCCAGCGGCACCAGATGGAACCACCCCGCACTGGTGTCCTCAGCCAAGTTGAGGGGGGCAGCGTGACTCATCAGCCATAGCTGAGCGGCGAGCTCTGAAGTGGATTCCGGATCGAAACTCCCCCAACGCCGGACGATCTCTGCGCCGAAGACCGGCACCGCAACCAGCAGAACTGTGCTCAGCAGCACTTGGACAGCCTCAAAGAGACCGAAGAGCCACAGCGGCGGCGGGGGAAGTTTGCGCATCGGGTCCATGCTAGTCCCGGTGGCGGGGAAACCCCGCTCACCTCTCGGCCGTGTACAGCAGCCACGGCCTGCACCCGCTAGTCCCGGTGGCGGGGAAACCCCGCTCACCTCTCGGCCGTGTACAGCAGCCACGGCCTGCACCCGCTAGTCCCGGTGGCGGGGAAACCCCGCTCACCTCTCGGCCGTGTACAGCAGCCACGGCCTGCACCCGCTAGTCCCGGTGGCGGGGAAACCCCGCTCACCTCTCGGCCGTGTACAGCAGCCACGGCCTGCACCCGCTAGTCCCGGTGGCGGGGAAACCCCGCTCACCTCTCGGCCGTGTACAGCAGCCACGGCCTGCACCCGCTAGTCCCGGTGGCGGGGAAACCCCGCTCACCTCTCGGCCGTGTACAGCAGCCACGGCCTGCACCCGCTAGTCCCGGTGGCGGGGAAACCCCGCTCACCTCTCGGCCGTGTACAGCAGCCACGGCCTGCACCCGCTAGTCCCGGTGGCGGGGAAACCCCGCTCACCTCTCGGCCGTGTACAGCAGCCACGGCCTGCACCCGCTAGTCCCGGTGGCGGGGAAACCCCGCTCACCTCTCGGCCGTGTACAGCAGCCACGGCCTGCACCCGCTAGTCCCGGTGGCGGGGAAACCCCGCTCACCTCTCGGCCGTGTACAGCAGCCACGGCCTGCACCCGCTAGTCCCGGTGGCGGGGAAACCCCGCTCACCTCTCGGCCGTGTACAGCAGCCACGGCCTGCACCCGCTAGTCCCGGTGGCGGGGAAACCCCGCTCACCTCTCGGCCGTGTACAGCAGCCACGGCCTGCACCCGCCAGTCCCGGCGCGCAGATTTCATCTGGAATTCACCCGTCACCCATCCACGGGTCGGATTGCGGCTACGCCCGGTCTCCATCCTGATGACATGAAGGTTGCAGTGGTGGCAGAGTCGTTCCTCCCCCACGTGAATGGAGTGAGCAATTCTGTGCTCAAAGTCCTGACGCACTTACGCCGGCGCGGCGACAGCGCGACGGTCATTGCACCCTCCGCCTCGGCGTTCGGCACGCGCACTGTGGTCACCCCGGAAGCTCCCACCGGCGAAACCTGCTCAGGGTTTCCAGTGATACGGGTCCCCTCACTGCCTCTGCCGGATTACCCGACCGTCCGAGTCGCGGCAGGGACCAGCACACGCCTTCGCCTCCTGCTGGAGCAGATGCAGCCGGATGTCGTCCACGTGGCCTCGCCTTTCATTCTCGGCTGGCGCGCGATCCAGGCCGCCCGCACCCTCGGACTGCCCACCGTCTCCGTCTACCAAACGGAAGTCCCCACATTCGCAGCAAGGTACCGGGCACGCTGGGCCGAGCCTCTGCTCTGGCAGCATGTGGAGCGAATGCACTCAGCCTCCACCATCAATCTGGTGCCCAGTTCGTTCTGCCACAACCAGTTGCGCGAGCGAGGTGTTCCGCGCCTGAAGATCTGGCGCCGGGGGGTGGACTCTGATCTCTTTACTCCCACCCGCCGCTCCGCGCTGCTGCGCCGCACATGGGCTCCCCATGGAGAAAAAATCATAGGGTTCGTCGGCAGACTGGCCGCCGAGAAGCAGGTTACAGATCTGACCGCATTGGACGGGATACCGGGGACCCGATTGGTCATTGTCGGTGCGGGTCCGGAAGAAGGCGCACTGCGCCGGCACCTGCCCCATGCCCACTTCGCTGGGTTTCAGTCCAATGAGGACCTGGCCACGCATATGGCCAGCCTCGACGTGTTGGTCCATCCAGGCGAGGCGGAGACCTTCTGCCAGACCATCCAAGAGGCGTTCGCTTCAGCAGTTCCGGTCGTGGCGGTGGGCCGGGGCGGCCCCGTGGACCTGGTCGATCCGGGAAGGACCGGCTGGCTCTATCAGCCTGGGGATGTGACCGGGATGCGTGCCGCCGTGGAGCATCTGGTGTTCAATGAGGAGGCCCGTTCCCGCGCAGCCTCCCACGCACACCGAGAGGTGCAGGGACGGACGTGGGAATCAGTGGCCAATCAACTCATCGGCCACTACGCCAGAGCTGTCGAGATCAACAGCAGGATTCAGGCCCACGCACCCACCATGACCCTGCTTTCGCGCCGCGCGGGACTGTCCTGACCGGCAAGCCGCAGCTGCCGCGCCCGGGCCCCTCGCGAGGCCTGTTAGAGCCATCCGTGAGCTGCCAGCGACGTCGCGATGTCCTTCCCATCGGGGCCGTAGATCCAGGGGATCTCATGGTCACCGACCCGCTGAATCCCCGGCAGGTGATTACCTTCGCCAGAGACACCCATCAGCTGCTCATCATCGGGATGTTCGGCTCGACCACCGGCCAGCACCGCCTCCGAGTAGGTCAGCTCACGGATGATGACCGCCCGCACTGATCCCGGGTGCCGGCGGGCAAAGTCTGCGTAGATCATCGGATCGTGCTGGCCGTCGTCACCGATGAGGAGCCACTTCACCTGCGGGAACTCGGCGGCCAGACGGTCCAGCTGCTCCACTTTGTGCTGCTTGCCCGAGCGGAACCAGCGGTCGTGGGTGGGACCCCAGTCGGTCAGCAGCAGGGGCCCGTGCGGGTACAGGTTTCGGGTCAGGAAGCGGGTTAGCGTCTGAGCCACATTCCAGGCGCCAGTCGAAACGTAGATCACCGGCGACCCAGGATTCCTGTTCAGCAGCCTTTCCATCATCACTGCCATTCCCGGAGTCGGCGTCCGGGCGTGCTCGTCCAGGACAAACGAGTTCCACGCCGCCAAGAACGGCCGGGGCAGCTTGGTCACCACCACAGTATCGTCAATGTCGCAGATCACCCCAGAGGTCACCTCGTCGCCAACAATGTGTACCTCCGCCTTGGTCTGCTGAGCCCCGGAGGCCTCCAGCGTGACCTCATGCCATCCCGGCGACAGCTCAGCCCCGGCGGGCAGCTCAAGCACCTGATCCAGGATTCCCCCACGGTCCGCCACCAGACGGAACGTGTGTCCCTCGACCCGGGCGGTCACCTGGGCAAACGGCACAGGGGCGGAGACAAAGTTGCGCCAGCCGCGCACCCCGTCGGCAATCACCTTCGCCACCCTGCGGCCGCCTTCAAAATCGTTCTCCGGCGCCATCACGATGCGTGAGAAGACCCGGACCCAACGCGGCGACCCGTAGCCGGCCAGTGACAGCACTGTCACGTTCTGTCCCCGCTGACGCGCATGATTGAGCCGGAACTGGTGCCAGCGGTCCTCAATTTTCATGGCGCGGTTCCGGGCAGAGTGCGAGTAGTGTTCCCGCACCGCTGCCAAGTCCTGCCGGATCTCGGTGGGCCGGGGCTTTTCAGTCCTCATTGCGTCCCATACTAATCAACCCTGGGGCACAGCCTGCCACCTCGGCGTCGCGGCGTCGTGCCCGGGTGCTCAGATGGTGGTCCGCAGCTCAGTCTCCCGGATCAGCAGATTCGTGATCAGCGCTGGCAGAGTCAGGAAGGCACCCACCAGAAACATCGTCCCCGTGGCCTCGGCATAGGTGGGTGACGGGCTGGCGCCATTGACTTCAGCCACGGAGACACCTGCCACCTGCAGTGCCATCACGGAGCCCAGAATGGAGGTTCCGGCCGCGCCACCGAAGACCCGGAAGAAGGCGATCAGCGCACTGGCCTGCCCCACCCTGGTGACCGAAACCGTATTCTGCACAATCAGCATCAGGTTCTGCATCTGAGCACCAAATCCCAGCCCGACGACGAGCAGGTAACACAGGACCACGGTGTAGGGGGTGGCCGCACCCACGGTGGACAGGGCGAACATTCCGGAGCTCATGACGAATGAGCCGGTGACGATGTAGACCTTCCAGCGGCCATACCGGGTGATGAGCCGACCGGTGACCAGCGCGCCGATGAGGTTGCCCAACACCAGCGGCAGAACCATCAGCCCAGACTCGGTGGGCGTCAGGCCCCTGCCGATCTGAAAGTACTGTCCCAGAAACGCTGGCATACCGAACAGGCACACCGCGATCGACGCCGAGGAGATCGAGGCCAGGAACGTGGTGCGGTCGATGAGCATGCGCAGCTGAATGATGGGGTGATGCACCTTGGCCTCCACCAGTACAAAGGCTGCCAACAGCACCAGCGCCGACCCCAGCCAGAGGGCGGACTGCCAGGAGAGCCAGTCGAAGAACTCGGGGGTGCCGGCAAAGGACAGCCAAGTGAGTACCAGCCCCGAGGTGACGACCAGCAGCAGGGCACCCAGATAGTCAATCCGCCCCGGAGTCCGCAGCACCGGCACACGCAGTGTGGTGGCAACCATGATGAGCGCGAAGACAGAGAGTGGAACCCCCACGAAGAAACACCACCGCCAGCCCAGGGTGTCGACGGTAACCCCGCCGATCAGCGGCCCCAGGGCTGTCGCCGTGGCCAGGCAGGCGCCGATGTATCCGGCGTACTTTCCGCGTTCACGCGGTGAGACCACCGACGCCATGATGGCCATAGCCAACGCTGCCAGTCCGCCCAGCCCGACGCCCTGCAGGAAACGTGCGGCGATGAGCGTCTCCATATTGGGGGCGAAACCCGCCCCCAGGGAGGAGAGGAAGAAGATCACGTTCGCCACTTGAAACAGGGTCTTCTTGCTCATCATGTCAGCGAGCTTGCCCCACACCGGGGTCGACGACGCGTTGGCCAGCAGGGTGGCCGTGACCACCCAGGAGTACTGGATCTGGGTGCCGCCAAGCTCCCGAGAGATCACCGGCAGCGCCGTGACCACCACGTTCATCGAGACCATCGCGGCGAAGAACACCGCCAGGATACCGGCAATCGCCCACCTGAGATCGCGTCGAGTCATGCCCTCCGGCAGGGTGGCGTGCACAGCACGAGAACGCGATTTTAGTTGCATTTGCGAACTAGATTACGGTGTGTCGGCTGGCTATGCAACACTCACGCCGAGCAGGGCCCCCAACAAGTAGGTGATCAGGGCAGCACCGATCCCGATAGCCAACTGACGTACCGCCCGTTTCAGCGGAGATGCTCCGGAGAGCAGACCCACGGTGGCGCCGGTGCACAGCAGCGCAATGCTGACCAGTGCAGTGGAGAGTCCCACCGCCCACCACCCGGCAGCTCCGAAGAGGTAGGGCAGCACTGGTATCAGCGCGCCGACGGCGAAGAATCCGAAGCTGGACCCTGCGGCCGTCCATGCAGAACCCACAGCCCGGTGCTCGTCGACCTCCTGCTCCGGATTGTGTGATCGTTCTGGTCGACAATCACAGTCGAACAGCCCCATCCGCTCCAGGGCGCGGTGCTCGGCGTCCTCGATGCTCATTCCCCGGGCGCGGTAGACCAAGACCAGCTCGTTGTGGTCGAAATCCAGATCAGGTGCGGCGCGGACCGTCGCCTGGGTGGGCCGAGTGGAGTCGAGCAGCTCACGCTGACTGCGCACTGAGATGAACTCCCCGGCTGCCATGGACAGGGCACCTGCAATGAGGCCTGCAATGCCGGTCAGCAGCACGACTGTGGCCCCCACCCCTGCGCCGCCCATTCCCATAATCAGAGCAAAATTGGAGACTAAGCCGTCGTTGGCACCGAACACGGCTGCCCGGAAACCGCCGGAAAGCTTCTCTCGGCCGCGCACCGCCAGGGCGCGCACCACTTCTTCATGGACTTCCTCATCGGCAGCCATGCGGCGGGTCGCATCCTCATCGCGGGTGTAGGGAGACTCACCCTCCGCTCGCTGGGCGAGGGCCAGGACGAACACCGAGCCGAACAGCCGAGCGAACCAGCCGAGCATCACCCGGTGAACGGATGGCGCAGGCAGATTCTCAGCGTGTTCACCCAGCAGCTCCCGCCAGTGGGCTTGGTGCCGGCGCTCCGCGGCCGCCAGACCCAACAGAATCTGCCGCACCTCACCGGACTTTCGATCGGCCAGCTGCTCATAGAGCCGGGCCTCAGCGATCTCGTCGGCAAGATATTTTCTCCAACGTCGAATCTGTCGTGGCTGCGGACCACCACCGTCGGCTGCTGTGTTCACATCCCTATACTGCCGTCTCCAGCGGCGTCACGTGATGCGGGGAGCTGGTGTGACAAATCTTCAGCACGCCTAAGCGTTTGCCCTGCCTAAACCGCCTGTCTGCCGAGCCTCAGGCACCGTGGCGGACGAACCGAGCCACCACCTCTTCTGCGGTCGGTGCCTGCACCCCTGGCCCCAGGCCCAGATAACCGGGGGCCAGGTGAAGGTCGTGCGTCTCGGTCCCGTCCCAGGATCGGCCGTCGCGGGTCCCGTGGGGCAGGAATTTGCCGCCGGCTCGGCGGAGAATGAGCTGGCCAGCGGCAATATCCCAGGGGCTGGTGCGGCAGTTAATCACGACGTCGGACCATCCAGCGGCCAAGTGGCACAGTTCCAGGGCTCCCGAGACGATGCGCCGCACGGTCGCGAAGGTGGTCACCAGAGTGCCAAACGCTTCCAGCGCTTCGTTCCCGTATCTTTCGACCCCCCACGCCCCCGGGAAATTGGTCAGCACCGACAGGCTCTGCTCGGTGGCCCCCGCCTTTGAGGTGGGGTTGAGCACGTGGTCAGGACCGTCATCGATCGCGAGGTAGGCGGCGGCGTCGTCGGCTGAGAACAGCGTTCGGCTGATGGGGTCATACACCACGCCAGCCAGGACCTGGTCGTCCACCGCAGCTGCGATCGAGACGCTGAACATGGCGAAACCGTGGGCGAAGTTGGAGGTGCCGTCGATCGGGTCGATGATCCACTCCACGCGGCCGTGCCCGTGTGCTCCGCCCTCTTCTCCGGTGAAGCGGGAGTCCGGCACGGCGTCGCGGAGCAGATCGATCAGGGTGTCCTCGGTCTGCCGGTCCCACACCGTCACCAGATCGTGGGCGGAGGTCTTGAGTTCCACCTCCATCTGTGAGCGAAAAGCGGTGCGGAGCGGGTCCCCGGCGGTGCGGGCTGCCGTGACGGCGATGTCGCGTAGTTCACCGGCATTGGGCAGGACGGCAGGTCGGTGGGTCATAGTCCTACTGTAGACAGAGTGCCCCGGGAGAGCGGAACCACACGGAGACGTGAATAGCACGTGTGTGGGCCGCGCGCCGGCCGGCGAGCACTTCCCTGCAGGTGGCCGATCAGTAAACTGGAGATGCTGGGCACTGCAGCCCACCCCTGTGGCGAAGGAGTATTCCGTGATGTTTGACCACCCCGAGAATCATCCAGTCTTGAAACTGACTGAGGACCAGTGCTGGCAGCTGCTGGAGGGCACCCAACACGGCCGCCTGGTCGGCGTCGTGGGCGGGCGGCCGGATATTTTCCCGATCAATATTGCCACCCACGAGGGCAGTGTCTTCTTCCGCACCGCCCCCGGCACCAAATTGGCAGAAATCGCGGTCAATGACCAGGTCCTCATTGAGGCCGATGGCATTCTGTCCGATCAGGGCTGGTCTGTGGTGGTGCGGGGCTCGGCGCGCATGCTGGAGAGGTCACAGGAGATTGCTGCGGCGGAGGAACTGGGTCTGCGGCCCTGGGTGCCGGGCTTGAAGGAGCATTTCGTCAAAGTGACCCCGAGTGAGATCAGCGGACGGCACTTTCAGTTCGAGGCCTACCGCGACCGGGCCCTGGGCGAGGGCTCCGAGGCCGGGGGGTGACTGAGCCTCCTGCGGCTGCTGGTTAACCAGCAGCGCGCCGCCACCCTGGTGGGGTGACGGCGCGCCTGCGCGGCGGATGCTACCGCTTCAAGGTGCTCTTGACCTTGTCCACGAGCGCTCCAGCCTTCTCTCTGACCGTCGCGGTGCCCGCAGTCACCGGTGCGGACTCTGCGGAGGGGCCACCTTTGTAGATCTCACGCAGCAGCTGCGCAGTCTCGGATGGAGTCTTTCCGACTTTGACTCCGGCAGCCTCCAGGGCTTCTTTCTTCGCTTCAGCCGTGCCGGAAGAGCCGGAGACGATTGCGCCGGCGTGGCCCATCGTCTTGCCCTCCGGCGCGGTGAACCCTGCCACGTAGCCGACGACCGGCTTGCTGACATGAGCTTTGATGTACTCAGCCGCCCGTTCCTCAGCGTCGCCGCCGATCTCCCCGATCATCACGATGGCCTCAGTGTCCGGGTCAGCCTCGAAGGCTTCCAATGCGTCGATGTGCGTGGTGCCGATCACTGGATCACCGCCGATGCCGATGGAGGTGGAGAAGCCGATGTCACGGAGTTCGTACATCATCTGGTAGGTCAGTGTGCCGGACTTGGAGACCAAGCCGATGGGACCCTTATTGGTGATGTTTGCCGGTGTGATGCCGGCCAAGGATTCGCCCGGGGTGATGATGCCAGGGCAGTTCGGGCCGATGATCCGGGTCGTCGGCTTGCCGTCCGGACCAGTCTTGGTCAGCGAGAGGTTGAAGAACTCGGCAGAGTCCTGCACCGGGATGCCCTCCGTGATGACCACCAGCAGACCGATTCCGGCCTCGATGGCCTCCACAGCGGCATCTTTGGCGAACTTCGGCGGCACGAAGACCACCGACACGTCAGCGCCGGTCTTCTCCATGGCCTCGGCGACCGAGCCGAAGACGGGGAGGTCGACGTCCTGGCCGGCCTGGTCCTTGTGCGAGACCGTGGTGCCGGCCTTGCGAGCGTTGACTCCGCCGACAATGTTGGTGCCTGCTTTGAGCATCAGTGCGGTGTGTTTGGTGCCCTCGCCGCCGGTGATGCCCTGGACGATGACTTTGGAGTCTTTGTTCAGGTAAATAGACATGTGTGCGCCTTCAGTCCTTACTTGTTAGCCAGCTCGGCGGCTTTGTCAGCGCCGCCGTCCATCGTGTCAGCGGTGATCACCAGCGGGTGGTTGGCCTCTTTGAGGATTCGGCGGCCTTCATCCACGTTGTTGCCGTCCAAGCGGACCACCAGCGGTTTGGTGGCGGTGTCGCCGAGTATCTCGAGTGCTTTGACAATGCCTGTCGCGACCGCGTCACAGGCGGTGATCCCACCGAAGACGTTGACGAACACTGACTTGACCTGGTCATCGCCGAGGATGACGTCGAGCCCGTTGGCCATCACCTCAGCCGAGGCGCCACCGCCGATGTCCAGGAAGTTCGCCGGGGTGACTCCATTGTGGGCTTCGCCGGCGTAGGCCACCACATCCAGAGTGGACATCACCAGACCGGCGCCATTGCCGATGATCCCGACCGAACCGTCGAGTTTCACGTAGTTGAGGTCGTGGGCCTTGGCCTTGGCCTCCAGGGGGTCCTCTGCGGACTGGTCCACCAGGTCCGCGTGACCGGGCTGACGGAAGGCTGCGTTCTCGTCGATCGTGACTTTGCCATCCAGGGCAATGATGGCACCGTCGCCGGTCTTCACCAGCGGGTTGACCTCCACCAGGGTCGCGTCCTCAGCGGAGAAGGCTTCCCACAGCTTCTGGAAGGCCTCCACCAGCGCCGGCACCTCCTCAGCGGAGAAGCCGGCTTGCTGAGCGATCTCCGCTGCGGCATCAGCGTCGATGCCGGTGTTGGGGTCGAAGTTGTACCGCACCAGCTTCTCCGGGGAGTCCACGGCGAGCTGCTCGATCTCCACGCCGCCTTCTTTGGAGCACATGGCGAGGTAGTTGCGCTCGGCCCGGTCCAGCAGGATGGAGAAGTAGTACTCCTCGGCGATGTCCGCGCCCTGGGCGATCATCACTCGGTGCACGGTGTGCCCCTTGATATCCATGCCCAGGATCGCTTGCGCGTGCTCGTAGGCTTCCTCAGGGGTCTTGGCGAGTTTCACGCCGCCGGCTTTGCCGCGGCCGCCCACCTTCACCTGGGCTTTGATGACAACGACGCCGCCGATCTTCTCTGCTGCTGCCTTTGCTTCTTCTGGGGTTTGCGCCACGATCCCGGCGAGCACAGGTACTCCATGTGCCTCAAACAGGTCGCGCGCCTGGTACTCATACAGGTCCACGTGTGGTGTCCTTCTGCCTCGAAGTCAACTTCACTTATCGAGTGCCGCCAGGACGGATGCGCCCTAGCTGACTTTCTCAACTGGAGCATATCGCAGGAGAAGTCGCTTCTCTGATCCGGCGAAGCTCACCTTGGCCACCGATTTGTCCCCTGAGCCCTCCACGGAGAGCACTTCACCGCGGCCAAATTTTGCGTGCTGCACCTGGTCCCCTGGGCTCAGGGAGGGGATCTCTCTTTCCGGGTTGACCTGTGACCGGGGGGTGCGCACCGCAGGAGGGCTGAATGTCACCTCACCTGGGCTGCGGCCGGTCAGTGCAGGCTCTGTGCCCCAGCTGTCCTGCACAGAACGTCCGAGGCCTGCGGATCCGCGGCGGGAGGCACCGGAGGGCGACCACGTAGAGGCCGAGGAGCCGCTGTTTTCGACCAGATCTTCGGGCAGATCGGCGAGGAATTGGCTGGGCGGATTGTGCTGTGTCTGGCCCCACAGGCTGCGCGATTCGGCGCGGCTGAGATACAGCCGCTGCTCGGCGCGAGTCAGTCCGACATACGCCAACCTGCGCTCTTCTGACATCTGCTCCGAATCCCCCATGGAGCGTTGGTGCGGGAAGACGCCGTGCTCCATACCTGTGAGAAAGACCACTGGAAATTCGAGGCCTTTCGCCGTGTGGAGGGTCATCAGCGTCACCTGACCCTGCTCGGCGGCCAGCCGCTGGGACTCCGGATCGGCGGCATCGGGAATGGCATCAGCATCAGCGATCAGGCTGACCTGCTCCAGGAAGTCCTCCAGGGTCGGCGCCTCCTGTGTGGCCTCATACTCCTTCAGGACTGCGACCAGCTCGCCCAAGTTGTCGGCCCGGGACTCATCCTGCAGGTCCTTCGACTCACGCAGAGCCGCCATCATCCCGGACTGCTCCAGTGCGGCCTCCAGCACCACGGAGGGCTTCTCGGTGGAAGCCAGGGAGGCGACGTCGTCCATAATCCGCACAAATGAGCCGATACTTTTCACCGCCCGTGCACCTAAGGCGGTCTCCTCCGCACGGCGCAGAGCCTCGAAGAAGGTGGTGCGGTCCCGAGCCGCGAGCGCAGCGACGGCGGCTTCCGCCTTGTCTCCGATGCCCCGTTTGGGCTCATTGAGGATCCTGCGGAGGTTGACGTCGTCGTCAGGGTTATTGATGACACGCAGATAGGCCAGTGCGTCTTTGATCTCTTTGCGGTCGTAGAAGCGGGTGCCGCCGATGACTCGGTAGGGGATCCCCCGGTTGATCAGCCGCTCCTCCAAGGACCGCGACTGCGCGTTGGTGCGGTAAAAGACTGCCACGTCTGAGGGGCGGATGCCGTGATCGTCGCCGAGCTGGTCGATGGTGCGGGCGACCCATTCGGCCTCGTCGGCCTCGGAGTAGGCGGTGTGCACGGTGACCTTGGTGCCAGCGCCGTTGGCTGTCCAGAGCTGCTTGTCCACCCGGGCGGGGTTCTGGCTGATGACCGCGTTGGCGGCCGAGAGGATGTTCTGGGTAGACCGGTAGTTCTGTTCAAGTTTGATCGTGGCAGCTGCCGGATAGTCACGTTCAAATTCCACGATATTGCGGATATCGGCGCCGCGGAAGGCGTAGATGGACTGATCGGAGTCCCCCACCACAGTGAGCTCAGCCGGCGGGGTGTCCACCTCTGCCTCAGGACCGGTCAGCAGCCGGATGAGCCGGTACTGTGCGTGGTTGGTGTCCTGGTATTCATCGACCAGCACGTGCCGGAACCGGCGGCGATAGTTGTCCAGCACCGCGGGGAAGGCCTCCAACATGTAGACCGTCTCACAGAGCAGATCGTCGAAATCGTACGCATTGGCCGCACGCAGCCGCTGCGTGTACTCCCGGTAGACAGTGACGACCGCTTCGCTGAACGGCTCATTGGGCGCCTTGGCGCTGAACTCCTCCGCGTCAATCAGCTCATTCTTCAGCGCCGAGATCTTATTGCGCAGAGCACGCGGGTTGAACCGCTTGGGATCCAGCTGGTGCTCCTTGCTGATCTGGGTGACCAAGCGCAGCGCATCGGCAGCATCGTAGATGGTGAACGTGGACTTCCGGCCGATAGTGGCGGCCTCGGCTCGGAGGATGCGCACGCAGGACGAATGGAAAGTAGAGATCCACATCCGTTCCGCTGTGGGACCTATGAGCTCCGCCACCCGCTCCTTCATCTCCCGGGCAGCCTTATTGGTGAAGGTGATGGCCAGAATCTCGTGCGGCCGCGCCTGACCGGTCTGGATGAGGTGCGCAATCCGCCGGGTGAGCACCCGCGTCTTGCCCGATCCGGCCCCGGCGACGATCAGCAGCGGCGCCCCGGTGTGCAGTACGGCTTCCTGCTGCTGCGGGTTCAGTCCCGCTGTCGCATCGGACGGGGAGTAGAGGTGGCGCTGCTGCGGCGGCGCAGACTCCACCTGGTCCCACGACTGCTGGCCGCCCAGGGCCGACTGGGGCACTCGGGGCTCTGGGGGCGTCGTCGCAGATCTCTCAGAAGGGGGCGTAAAGAGGAATTCCATATCCCTCCCAGTCTACGCGGGCGGCAGCAGGGCACTCCGGCGCACCGGGTGATGGGTCTGTAGGATATCCAGTCATGTGCCGCTTCGGCGGCCCTGAGTTTAAGGCGTAGCAACCCTAAGAAGCAGAGTCGGCATGTAGGCATGCCGCCATCAGGCCGAAAGGTGCATGTGAACTCTTCGTCTGCACCAGGGGACGCTGCGAAATTCCGCCGCCTGGTCTGGGCATTGGCGTGCAGTGTGGGGGTCAGCTTTGGGGCGATCCTCTACGGCACCTCAGTGCTGATCACTTCTGGCGCGGCTGGTGCTGAGTTCTCGCTGGGGCTGCTTTCGGCTGGCTTTTCGGGCTCGGTGCTGACTGGGGCCGCTGTGGCGGTGCCGGTGGGACGTTACGCCGATCGGCACGGCATCCGCAGCATTGTGGCTCTCGGCGGAAGCCTCGTTTGTCTGGGATTCCTGGGTTTCGCCGCCAGCACAGCTCCATGGCAGGTGCTGTGCGCGTGGTGGCTGCTCATCGGCCCAGGAAGCGCCATGGTGCTGTTCGAACCGGCCTTCGTGGCTCTCCAGCAGTGGTTTGGCCGCGAGCGCCGCAATCGCGCAGCTGGAACGCTCACCGTGCTGACCGGTCTTGCGGGGCCAATCTTCATCCCCGCCACCACTTACGCCACGGATCTCCTCGGTTGGCGCATCACGGCCGCGCTGCTGGGGCTCAGCGTGCTGTTGACTGCCTCGCTGACTGTTGGATGGGCGTTACGAGGCGCGCCTGCGCCTCCAGGTGCCGCAGCGGGCGCAACCGTGGATCCATCGTCTCCTTCGCGGCGGGTGCGCGACAAGGGTGTTCCTCGAGGTTTCATCCCCCTGAGCATCGCGGCGGCCCTGACCATGGCAGTACTGGAAGCTTTCAATGTGCACCGCATCGCCCGGTTTGAAGCCTCAGGCTTTGACCCCGCAGTGGTGGGGTGGTGGGCAGCCGCGGTGGGGCTGTTGAGTCTCCCGGCCCGGTTTCTTCTGCCGGTGCTGGCCAACCGGTTCGATGCAGCCAAGCTCTACATCACGCTGACGGTGCTGATCATGCCAGCAGTCTGGCTGGCGGTTCGAGGCACCGCGACCTGGGAGATGCATGGGCACTTCATCATCTTCGGTCTGCTTTTCGGAGCGTTCATCCCACTGCGCGCGGTGATCATGAGCGACTGGTACTCAGGTGCCCGTTTTGGCGCGCTGATGGGATTGCAGGCTGTGGCCATCGCCTTGGGACGGGCCGCAGGGCCCGCAGTGGTGGGGTGGTTGGCGGAGACGCCAGTCGGCTACTCCGGTGCGGTGGCGCTGTTAAGCGCCCTGCTGGTGGTGACCGTGCTCTTGGTGGTGACGGCCATGGTCCGGCGAGGCTGAGCAGGCTGCCGATTCTGGGAGGATGGAGCTATGTCGAAGCGGCGGAAGAAGAATCGTGGCAACCCGCAGTTCAGCAGCGGCGCTGTCGAGCCGCGCTCGGCAGGGCGCCGGCCCCCCTCCCCGCAGCAAAATGCGGGCTCACCACGGATTCTGGTCTACGCCCTGTTGGGCATCACGCTCTTTCTGGGGCTGTATCTGCACGCCTATGCGATGCCGCAGCTGACCTACTTCGCTGATGGGTTGTCCATGCCCGGGGCGAGGATCACCGGCTACGACGCTGCCGACATAGCTGCTTTACAGGCTGCCCTGGAAAGGGATGCTGAGGGGCAGCTGAACTTCCTCCACAAGACGGCCGGGATGATGTTCCCAGTCACGGTGGTGCTCGCAACGTGGGGAACCGTGGGACTGCTGGCCCGCGGGCGGTGGCGGTGGGTCGCCGTGGCTGCTGCAGCCGTCTTTGCCGCTGTTGACATCACGGAGAATTTCCTCATCGACAACCTCTTATCTCAGGTGCCGGTCGAGGCGAGCACGGTGGCGGTCAGCTCAACGATGACTATCCTCAGCTGGGCGCTGCTGGGCATTGTGAGCGCCGTGGTGGTCACGGTGGTGGTGCGGGATTTCATCCTCACCGGCAGGCAACCACGCCGGAAGCCCGCATAGCGGCTACCATGGACGGGTGCCGCATCCGGCACGCTAGGCCTCAGTAGCTCAGGGGATAGAGCACCACTCTCCTAAAGTGGGTGTCGCAGGTTCGAATCCTGCCTGGGGCACAACAAAACACCTAGTCAGAGGCGTTTAGTCAGACTTGAGCATTTCTTCCATCTGCTCGATCTCTGCCGTCTGGTCCGCAATGACGTCCTCAGACAGCTCCAGGGCTTCCGGGTGGTGACCATGCTGCAGATGGTCCTCCGCCATGGTCACAGCCCCTTCATGGTGAGCAATCATCTGCTCCAGGAAGAGCTGTGAGGCCGCTTCTCCGCCGGAGCTCTCCAGCTCCTCGAGATCCTCATCACTCATCATGCCGTGGTGCGCATCAGATGCGTCGCCGTGCCCTCCGTGTTCGGCGTCCGCGGCATGGCCCCAGGATTCCATCCAGCTTTCCATCTGGTCGATTTCCGGCTGCTGAGCCTGCCGAATATCGTGGGCCAAAGCAGCGACATCCGGTGCGACGTCGTCCTTGTTCAGTAGGATGTCTGACATCTCCACAGCCTGTTCATGGTGGGCGATCATCCCCGAGACATACTCAATATCAGCGTCGTTGAACTCCTCATCGGTGGTATCGGCCGTGGGTGCGGACTCGGCACCCGTATCCGGGGCCTCCTGGTCTGCTTCACCGCAGGAGACCAGCGCCAATGTGCCGGTGAGTATTCCGATCAGAGCTGCAGATGCGGGGGACTTCATGGGCGCGCTCCTTCAGGGTCGGGGAGAGTTTTCCCCTTCAGTTAACCGGTCACTGATCGGATGGTCACGCTGAATCAGACGCCTTGAGCAAATCTTCATCAAACCCTGCGCAGCACTTGAGGGACAGCTCAGGATTTGTTGCGGCCCTGGGTGTCCGGTCGCAGCCGCGGGACGCTGAGCAGCAGCTCGAAAGGTCCCCGTGGGAACACCAGCAGCCACAGCACGGCGAAAAGGATCAATGCTGCGCCCAAGACCGCAGTGGTGGTCACCCCACCGAGCAGTGTCTCCGGCCCGGGCCGGACCAGCAGTGCGATAACGACCAAGTGCAGCACATAGGCGGTGAAGGCAAGCCGACCCAAGTCGGCCAGAGGTTTGGTGGCCAACCGGGTCCAGTCACCAACTTTGAGGCACACCCCCAGCACGAATACTGCGGCCCCGGTGCTTCCCAGCATCCACAGCGGCATTTCCGAATGCGCCACATCACTGACCAGCCGCTGCCACCCAGTGTGGCCGGTGGGTTCACCGAACACGGAGATCAGCAGAAACGAGACCGCGCGGGTGGCAACAGCGGTCACCCCTCCCCAGAGGACCATGCGGGTGGAGACTCTTGAGTCGGTGAGATTCTGGCGCCCGAGCCACATGCCGAACAGGAACGGGGCTGCCCACACCACCGCAGGGTAGGGCCCGGTCAGCAGTGTGCCGGTGAGGATCTCCCCGGGCATGGACGCTGCGGTGACAGGTTCTCGGTCAAACGCTTTGTCGGTGTGCTCTTGCATCAGGATCCACAGCACCGGCCCAAGACTGACGCTGACTCCGGCCAAGAGCAGCAGGAGACGGCCGCGGGCACGGGCCAGGGGCAGACCCAGAAGAAAGAGCGCGGCGTAGGTGGTCAGTATGACGCGCAGCCCATGGTCGAGTTCTTGGAGCAGCAGCCCCACCGCCAAGAGAAGTGTCGCTCGCCAGAGCACCTTTCCCCATGGGGTGCCCATGCCGCCGTGCCAGCTGCGGCGGGTCAGCAGTGCGAAGCTGATTCCGCCCAACAAGACGAACAGCAGCGAAGCCCGCCCGTGGGGGGCGCGGTAGAGAATCTCCGCGAGGGAATCTCCGCCACGGGGTCCCACATTGACAGCAACCATGCCCAGGATGGCCAGGCCGCGGGCGGCATCCAGTGCAGAGATGCGATCCCAGCGCGGCGCCGGCCGCCGCGGGGAGCGGGACCCAGCATCAGGTGACAATCTCCGGCTCCCCCAGTGCAATCAGTAGGCCGTACAACAGGTGACAATCTGCGCGACCATCTAGGATATCCAACAAATCGCGGTCCGTCTGCGGAACGCGGGACTCTTGACGGAATCTTCACACGGCCGACCAGGGGTTCGCCACCCCAATGCGCTCCTCAGCTCGAGGAAGTTCAATTCTGAAAGTGGCACCCTGACCGCGCCCCCGGCTGTGAACTGCCACGTGCCCGCCGTGCGCCTCGGTGATCGATTTCACGATCGTCAGCCCGATGCCGGAGCCGCCTTGGGCCCGGTCGCGCGCCGCATCCACGCGGTAGAAGCGTTCAAAGATGTGCGGAAGGTGTTCCTGTGCGATCCCGTGCCCGGTGTCCTCGACCGTGATGAGCACAGTCTGAGCAGTCGCTGCAGCGCTGAGGGTGACGCTGTCGCCGTCGTCAGTGTGCCGCAACGCGTTGTCCAAGAGGTTGGTCAGGACCTGTGAGAGCCGGTCCCGGTCTCCGGTGACCGCTGCGTCTGCTGGGGGCAGGTCCACCACCAGGCGCACCCCCTGTGCGGCGTAGAGACTGCGAGCCTGCGACTCTGCCGTCTGAAGGAGCTCCCTGACCGGTATGTGCTCGCTCTGCATTCTCAGCTGATGCTCCTCGGCGAGGCTGACAAGCGAGATGTCCTCTGCCAGGCGTCGCAGCCTGTCGGTCTGCTCACGCAGCATGCTCAAGGTCTCGGCATCGGCCTCAGCCACGCCATCGAGCATGCCTTCCAGATAACCGTCGACGGTCGCCAACGGCGTGCGCATTTCATGGGCAAGGTCTGACAGCAGGCGCTGGCGCGTCTGCTCCGTTTCTGCAAGCTTGACAGCCATACCGTTGAACGCAGCTGCCATTTCAGACATTTCGGTACCCATACCGTCTCGAGGTACACGCGCGGCATAGTCGCCGCCAGCGACCCGTGTGGCAGCGCTGCGGACTTTGTCCAGCGTCACCACAATGCGGCGGGCCAGGGCAAGACTGACAATAATAGAGGCCAAGGAAGCTGCACAGAGCGCCAGTAGCAGCGACAGTCTCCAGGTGTGATCGAAGGCTTCCTCAGCATGGGTCATCACCTCAGGATCCTGCTGCGGAGTCTCGACCATAAGCATGTGTTCATGGAAGATAGCCGGGCCGGTCAGCAGCGCCACCACCCAGGCGGTAAGTGCGCCCACTCCCAAGATCAGCATTGCACCGAAGAAAAGTCGGACTCCCAGCCGCGTGCGCACCGGCGTCCTGGCCGAATTCATCCCCCACGCTCCAACTTGTAACCCACCCCGCGCACCGTCCTGATGAAGCGCGGACTCCCCGGGTCGTCGCCGAGCTTTTTTCGCAGATTGCCCACATGGACGTCCACCAGGTGTTCGTCCCCCACCCATTGTTCACCCCAAATGCGATGAATCAGGTCACGGCGGGAGTGCACCGCAGCAGGCTCAGCGATCAGTGTCGCCAGGAGCTCAAATTCGGTACGGGTCAGCTCGATCTGTCGATCTCCCACGTACACCTCCCGGGCCAGCGAATCGACTCTGAGCTCCCCTGAGGCCCAGCGCTCGGGTTGCGCCTTCTGCTGCCTGGGCCTGCGCAGCATCGCCTTGACCCGCAGCACCAACTCCCGCGGACTGAAAGGCTTGGTGACATAGTCGTCGGCGCCAACCGACAGGCCAATCAGTCGATCGACTTCATCGGCGCGGGCGGTGAGCATAATGATGTAGCAGTCGGAAAAGGTACGCAGTTGTCGGCACACTTCAACCCCGTCCAACCCCGGAAGCCCCAGGTCCAGCACCACCACGGCCGGGGAGCAGGTCCGAGCCAAGTCGACAGCCTCGCCACCTTCGCCAGTGGCCTGGACCCTATACCCTTCACGCCTGAGATAGCCGCCGACCAGGCGCACCAAGGGCGCCTCATCCTCGACAAGCAGAACAAGAGGGGATCCAGAGTCGGCGACCATCCTCCGATGGTAGGACACCGGTGCCGGGCCACCACAGTGGGGAATCTGGATCGCATCAGTGCGCCGGGTCTTCCGGGCAGGTGAAGACGCCAGCCGCCTCCCAGGTGGCCCCCTCCTCCAGTCCGTACAATAACCGCGACACTGGTCCACGAGAGGCAAGAATTGAACACTTCACACCATGGCGGCAAGGTTCTGCGTGGGGCCCGCGTCATCCTGCCAGTGGTGGCGGTGGCGCTGTGGCTGATCATCACTGCAGTCGGTGGCCAAACTTTCGGCAAGGTCTCGGACGTCATCTCCAATGACCAGACCACGTTCCTGCCCGCTGATGCCGAGTCCACTCTCGCGCTGGAGGTGAGTCAGGAGTTCTCCGACGACGACGCCATCCCCGCAACAGTGGTTGCCGAGCCCACCTCAGGGCAGATCAGTGACCAGGACCTCTCCGCGCTGCAGTCGGCCTCAGCTGACTTTGCCGCGCTCGGCGGGACCGTTCAAGTGCTGCCACCGCGGGTCGCCGAGGACAGGGCGGCTGCACAGATTCTGGTGCTCATCGAGGAGCGGGCGGTGGAGGAAGGCGCAGTGGACCACCTGCGTGACGCCGTTCAGGAGCAGCTTCCGTCCAGTGACTGGACCGCGCACGTGACAGGTCCGGCGGCGCTCTCTGACGACTTTGCCGAGGCGTTCGCCGGTATTGACGGCATTCTCTTAGTGGTCGCGGTGGTCACCGTCTTCACGATACTGGTGCTGGTCTACCGATCCGTGATGCTGCCATTCCTGGTGCTGCTCTCTTCGGTCGCGGCGCTGTGCGCAGCGATCGTGGTCATCTATCAGATGGCACAGTTGGGCTGGATTCAGCTCAATGGACAAGCCCAGGGGATCTTGTCGATCCTGGTGATCGGGGCTGCCACGGACTACTCCCTCCTGCTGGTGGCGAGGTACAGGGAGGAGTTGATGCAGCGGGAGGACCGGTTCTCCGCACTGTGGCAGGCATGGCGGCGTTCCTTGGGGGCGATTGTCGCCTCCGGCGGAACCGTAGCGGTAGGCCTCCTCAGCCTGCTTTTCTCCGATTTGAACTCCAACCGTGCACTGGGGCCGGTGGCCAGCGCAGGCATCGTGTTTGCCATGATCGCGACACTGACCTTTCTTCCCGCCCTGCTGGCCCTGCTCGGCCGGCCGGTGTTCTGGCCGAAGACTCCGCGGGCCACGGCTGCGGCGGTAGCACCAGCCAGGCGTGAACTCCGCCAGCAGCGTCAGCGGACCCGCCTGTGGACGGCTGCGGCATCAGCGGTGCGCCGCCGGCCCCGCACCATCTGGATCGTCGTCACCCTCGTACTGCTGGGCGGGTCCGCCGGAGTGCTGGATCTCAGAGCTGAAGGAGTCCCACAATCGGAGCTGGTGCTGGGAGAGACAGACGCCAAGTCTGGTCAGCAGATGCTGGAGCGTCATTTTGACGCTGGCACAGGTGCGCCCACCAATGTGTATGCCCCGGCAGACGAGGCCGAAGAAGCCATCAGCATCATCGACTCCGTCGAAGGGGTCGGGGAGGCCTACTTGGTCTCAGGTGACGGGTCCCCGGCGTCGTCACCTGCGGAGGCTGCTGAGGCCGCAGGCTACGTGGAGATCTCCGTCACGCTGACCGACCCCGGCGATTCCCTCGCTGCGGAGCACACCGTCCGCGATCTGCGCCAGGGGCTGGATGGGCTCCAGGGCCAGGCGCTGACCGGCGGCACCACAGCGACCCAGTTGGACACCAACGCCACCGCCCAAGACGACCTGCGCACCATCATCCCGATCGTCCTGGCGGTCATTCTGGTCTTCTTGGTGGTGTTGCTGCGGGCGTTGGTGGCCCCCGTGCTGCTGCTGGTCACCACGGTCCTGTCCTATCTGGCTGCGCTGGGGATCTCAGCGCTGGTGTTCAACTACCTCTTCGACTTTCCCGGTGCAGACCCCGCGGTGCCACTGTTCGGATTCGTGTTCCTCACGGCACTAGGGGTGGATTACAGCATCTTCCTCACCACCCGCGCCCGGGAGGAGACCCCCCGCCGGGGAGCGCCTGACGGGCTGCTGCACTCATTAGTCGTCACCGGTGGGGTGATCACCAGCGCCGGAGTGGTGCTGGCCGCGACCTTCGCTGCCCTGGCGGTGCTGCCTCTGATGTTCATGGTTCAGCTGGCATTCCTGGTTTCCCTCGGTGTCCTGATAGACACTCTGGTCGTCCGCACCTTGCTCATTCCTGCGCTCGGGGTGGACCTGGGCCCACGCTTCTGGTGGCCTTCCCGGCTGGGGAGGCAGCGTACAACCGCGACGGTCGCTTGAACTTAGGGCGCCACGCCGGCAGCAGCGGGGCGGAAGCCCAGACGCACATTCTCACAGCAGCCGGGTCGACAGACATCGAACCACGGTCCCAGCTGGGTCACATGAGGACGGTCCTGAGGTGGAACAGCCGCCATCCGCTCCTGCACCAGGTCGACCACGCTGCTGACAAATGCCTGATGGACTCCTGGGGTCGGTGTGCGCACTGCCTTGAGTCCTGCATCAGCTGCCGCCTCTAGCGCCTCATTGTCGAGGTCCCACAGCACCTCCATGTGGTCACTGAGGAATCCCAGCGGCACCACTGCCACGGCCTTGACTCCCTCCGCCGGGAGTTCGGCAATCCGATCACAGACATCCGGTTCCAACCACGGCTGGCTCGGAGGACCTGAGCGCGACTGATACACCAGCTCCCATTGAGTCTGCGGGGTGGCGGTACCGGTTTCGGTCAGCTGATCCATGATCTGGGCGCCGACCGCCTTGTGCTGCGCGGCGTAGGCGCCTCCTTCACCAAGTTCTAGCTCTTGGGGGCCTGACCGCTCAGCGTCAGCAGTGGGGATGCTGTGGGTAGCGAACAGAATGCGGATCTGCTCCGGGGCGTACCCGTCGGACGCAAAGTCCTGAAGAGCCGTGGCCACCCCTTCGGCGAACGGTTGCACAAATCCGGGAACATCAAAGAACTGGCGGATCTTGTCAATGCGCACCACGCCTTCCAGGCCCGTCTCCTTCAGCGCCCGGGCAAAGTCCTCCCGGTACTGACGGCAGCTGGAATAGGAGCTGTATGCGCTGGTAGCGAAGGCCAGCAGCCTGGTGTGCCCATTGGCTGCGGCGTCCTTCACGGCGTCTTCCAGATATGGGTCCCAATTGCGATTGCCCCAGTAGACCGGGTGATCCATGCCGCGTCGGCGCAGCTCCTCCACCAAGGCCTGGCGCAGTTGCCGGTTGTGCTCGTTGATGGGGCTGACTCCGCCGAAGTGACGGTAATGGGTCGCTACCTCCTCCAGGCGCTCATCCGGAATGCCGCGGCCCCGGGTGACATTGCGCAGGAAAGGGATGACATCCTCCTGGCCCTCGGGGCCGCCGAAACCAGCCAGCAAGATGGCGTCGTACTCCTGGGGCCGGGACACGTGCGGGGCGCCATCTGCCGACGCCTCGGTGGCGTGCGGGACAGTTGAGCCCTCGTGTGTTTTCTCCGTCATGCTCAGGTTCCTTTCTGTGTGGGAGAAGTTCAATCAGCAGCAGATCCGTCCAGCGGACCGCCGCGTTATGCAGAGCCGAATATGAAAATCAGAAACATGGTCAGCGCGGCCCCCACCGCATAGTTGATCCACAAGAAGTGGCGCCAACCCTCGTGCGCTTGGCCGGCCTGGTCGTCGGTGAGATGACGGTGCGGCACCGCCGCCGCAATATAGGGCAACACCAACAGCCCCGCCACGGCAGCGGGCCACCCCAGACCGAACACGAGCAGACCCGCCGCTGCCCACAGGGCTAACACGGTACGGACGGTATTCCGAGCACCCAGGGCCGTAGCGATGGACGCGATGCCCGCCGCGCGATCTGGCCCGATGTCCTGCACCGCCCCAAAAGCGTGGCTGGCCATACCCCAAAGCAGGAAAGCGCCCAGGAGGCTCAGCGTCGCGCCCTCAATGTCAGCCCCGGCGAGCACCAGGCCATACACCGCAGGGCTGACGAAGTGCACACTAGAGGTCAGCGAATCCACTCCTGGGATCTCTTTGAACCGCAGCGGAGGCGCTGAATACGCCACCACGGCGAAGAGGCTGCACCCCAGAGCGATCCAGGACGGCCAGGTGCCCAGCAGCACCAGCGCCACGACAAACGGCACGCAGACCACTGCTGAGGCCAACAGCACCGTCCGATGCCGGCTCGGGGCAAGGAGGGCGCCCTCGGCCCCGCCCTTGCGGGGGTTGGCGGCGTCTGAGGCGTAGTCGAAGACGTCGTTGATGCCATACATCGCCAAGTTGTATGGGATGAGGAAGAAGAGCGTACCGATAATCAGCTCAGCCCCGACCTCGCCGGTGCTCAGCAAGTACGCCACCGCGAAGGGATATGCCGTGTTGATCCAACTCAGCGGCCGCGAGGAGCGAATGAGGTCACTGAGCATGGGACCTCCTTCGGCTTTGTACCCGGGCGAAGAGCACCCACAGCGAAGGCAGCAGCACCACTGCAGCAATCGAGTAGCTGAAGTCCTCAATCGGCGCCACACCTAAGCGAAGACCTGAAATACGCTCTTCGGAGTAGTCGACGAGCCCGACCCCGATAATGACATTGTCGAATATGGCGGTCAGCAGCAAGAGCACCGCGGCCGCGGCGGCGACGGCGCGCCAGGAGAAGTCGGCGCTGTGACTGCTGCGCGCATGAACCAAGCGGGCCCAGATTGCCACCAGTGCCGCGACGGCGAGGAACCCAGACGAGAGCGCCAGATAGGTCACGCCTGGACCCCCTTCATCAGTAGCCGTTGGGACCCCAGTACCAGGACCATGGTGATGTGGCAGAGGAACAGCAGAAAGACCAGCTCCTCTATGGGGAGCTCCGGAGCCAGCATGATCCCGGTCATGTACGGTCCGGTTCCCTGAAAGAAAATGCCCAGCCCAATACCGGCAAGGTCCCACAGCAGGAAAAAAACGGTGCCGAGGACTATCACCATGCTCGCCCGAAGTGGTTCCCGAAAGATGAAGACACGGTGCCTGAAGTCGATGAGCAATATGCAGGCTGCAGAGGTCAGCAGCGCCCCCAGGTACAGCAGGTTCGTCGGCTCAACCGGCATGTACGGCCTCCACCGGGCCGGTGGTGGTCTCCCTGCGCACGGACTTCAGCACCAGCTCAGCGCTGATCAGACACATCGGCACTCCAATCCCGGGCATGGTGGTGGCACCAGCATAGAAGAGTCCTGCGACTTTCGGAGACGCAATGGGCCCTCGCAGGAACGCGCTCTGCCGCAAGGTGTGCGCGGGCCCCAGGGCTCCCCCCTGCCAGGCACCGAAGTCACGAGCGAAGTCCTGCGGCCCCAGGCTGCGTCGGACCACCACACGTTCAGCAAGGTCCGGTATCTGTGCCCACTGGGCGATCTGTTCGATGGATTCGTCGACCACGCGCTCAACAGCCTCATCACCCTGCCCTCCGATGCCACCGGCCCCGAGCGAGGTGTCGGCGCGCAGCGGCACCAATACGAAGAGATTCTCATGGCCTGGGGGCGCCACCTCGTCCGTGGCGCTTGGCCGGCAGACATAGATGGATCGTGGCGGCCCTTCGGGGGGCCTCTTGCCGGCGATCTCGTCGAATCCACGCTGCCAATCCTGAGTGAACAGCAGCGTGTGATGGGCCAGCTGGGGGGTTGAGCCCTGAATCCCCAGAAGAGCCAGCACTGCGCTCGGGCCGGGATCTCTGCGCTTCCAGGCCCGAGGTGACCGCGTCCTATCCCTGGGTGTCAGCAGCTGGGTTTCTGTCACGTGCATGTCAGCGCTGGAGACCACGAGGTCGGCCGGGAGGAACTGCCTCCTGGCGCCTGACTCGGAGAAATGCACGCCGGTGGCGCGGCCTCGAGAGGTCGCAATGTGTTCAGCGGTGGCCCCGGTCCGGATCCTCACGCCCTGCTGCTGGGCCATGCGAGTGACCGCCTGGACGACCGCGCTGAACCCGCCCTTGGGGTACAGAACGCCTTGAGAAATGTCCAGGTGACTCATCAAGTGATAGAGACTCGGTGCCGCCGAGGGTGAGGTTCCCAGAAAGACCGCCGGGTAGCCAAGAATCTTCTGCAGGCGCTGGTCGCTGGTGTGGCCGGCGATGAACCTATCCAGTGGCTGCGTCAACAGCCGCAGCAGCCTCGGCAGACGTGTGATCAACGCCGGGTCCAGAAACGCTCTCCAGTGATCGTAGGTGGAGTAGAGCAGTCTTTGCGTGGCCAAGTCATACGCCTCAGCCGCCGAGGACAGGTAGTCCTTGAGAGAGTCCGCTGAGATGCCAAGAGACATCAGGGCGCGCTCGCTGTGCTGGGCGGGAAGGTCGAACGGCTTCGAATCGCCTTCGAAGAGTACGCGGTAGGCGGGGTCCAGAGGTTGCAGGTCGAGTTCGTGTGCCGCGGACGTGCCGAAAAGTTCGAAGAAGTGTTCAAAGACATCCGGCATCAGGTACCAGGACGGTCCGGTTTCGAATCGAAAACCTTGACAACCCCACTCCGCGGCTCGGCCCCCGAGCTCGCTTCTGGCTTCCAGCAGTGTCACCTGCATCCCTTCGCGGGCCAGCAGCGCCGCGGTGGCCAGTCCGGCGAAGCCTCCACCGATGACGACGGCTTTCTTTTCCGAGGCCGGTTGCCGGATCATGATCCTCGTTCCGGTGAATGGGTGATCAGCGTCTCAGCGAGGATTCGTGCTTTCACGTGGCTGGGAACTGACACCCGGGTGTGAACCGGCGCGGCGGCGTCCACGCGGCGCAAACGCTTGTTCAGCTCCGCAAACAGCGCGGTCGCCAGTGCCGTGGCCCGACGCGCTCCAGCAGGCAGCAGTGGTAGGGCACGGCGGGCCTCAGCGAGATCGGCCTCAATGTCGGCGATAATTTCTGACTTTCTGTGCTCACCGAGCACTCCGGGGGACGTTCCGGGGAAGTAGGTGCGGCCAAGCTGCTGCGAGTCTTCGGCGAAGTCACGCAGGAAGTTGATCTTTTGAAACGCCGCTCCCAAGCGAGCCGCGCCAGCTTCCAGCCGCAGCAGGTGTTCGGCTGAGACCGGGTAGTCCTGCAGAAATACCCGAAGGCACATCAGCCCTACCACCTCAGCCGAACCGTGGACATATGTCCTGTACTGCTCTTCGCTGAGCTGGACCACCGGCTCCAGGTCACGGCGCATGGAACGGAAGAAGGCGTGTACCAGCTCGGTGCCGATGCCGGCCGCACGGCCGGTCAGCGCAAAGGAGTGAACGACGAGGTTCGTGCTGAACCCGCGGTCCAAGGCCCCAAGCGTCTCCCGTTCCAGCGCGTCCAGCACTTCGCGGCGCAGGGCGGCATCGAGGCCGGCCTCTTCCGCGGTACCGTCCACAATCTCATCTGCGATGCGTACCAGCGCATAGACGTTGCAGATGCCGGCGCGTGTGGGCGGAGGTAACAGACGGGTCGCGAGACCGAACGAGGTCGAGTACTCACGGATCACGCAGGAGGCGGCCCGCTCGGCGGTGCGCGAATACAGGCCCAAGTGGCTCAGCAGGGGCACACTCATCAGTGACCCCGGGGGCGGACAGCGGCGTCTCCACGACTCTGATAGTGGGCCATCTGCTGGGCCTGGCTGACCAACCATGGAGAAAAGGCCCACGGGGCGGCCTCGATAGCGGCCGCGAGATTCGCTGGTGCCACCCACCTCAGTTCACACACTTCGGCAGGGTCGGGATCAGTTGGGCTGAGTGACACAGCGGAAAACACAGGACAGATTTCATTCTCAACGACCCCGGAGGCATCGGTAGCCTGGTACCGGAAGTCAGGAAGCTCGAGGGAGACCTCACCGACCTGCATACCCAGCTCGTGCCGTGCGTGCCGGTGCACGGCTTCCTCAAGGGACTCCGAAGGTTGGGGGTGGCCGCAGAAGGAATTGGTCCAGACGCCAGGCCAGGTACGCTTATTCAACGCCCTGCGTGTCACGAGCACCTCGCCTGCGGCGTTCAGCACATGACAGGAGAACCCCAGGTGCAACGGCGTGTGGGGGGAGTGAACTCGGTCTTTGCGTTCTGTACCACATGGTTGGCCCTGCTGATCGAGCAGCACCACGTGAGCCGCCGAGCTCTCCATATCTCAGCTCCTTTATAGTTAACCTAGCTAGCAACAAGCTCATCTAATAGTAACCTAAGGAAGACTTATGGCGAAGGGCGAGTCAGGCTCCCCCAGGAGCGAGAGATTCTCCATGACAGACCCTCGGTTGCTGGATCCCCACGAGGAAATTGTTCAGCACCGAGGGCTCACTGAGACGGAGTTGAACCAGACCGTACAAGTGCTCGAGTCGCTCCGGCGCTGGCACAGTGCCGAACGTAGTATGAGCGAAGCTGCACGCAAGCACATGGACTTGGGCGAAACAGACATGCGGGCGCTTCGCTACCTTATCGCCGCCCAGGCGAATAAGCAGTTGGCGACTCCCAGCGAGCTGGCCCAACACCTGGGAATCTCCACTGCTGCTGTCACTAAGCTGCTGGATCGCCTCTCAAGCCGGGACCATATTCGCCGGTTGCCGCACCCACAGGACCGCCGAAGTACCGCGATTCAGGTCACTGACGAGACTCGTCAAACTGCCCGAAGTGTGGTCGGCCGCACCCACGCGGGGCGATTCCATGCTGCTGCGGCACTGAGCTCTGACGAACGGGCGACTGTGATCCGGTTCCTGGACGCGCTTTCGGCCACCGTGGAGTCAGAGTGACGACTACTCGCTTCTCCGTGGCGTGTCCTTAACGACCTCGGCCCCGGCCCCACCGCGAAGGTGGGACCGGGGCCGAGGTCGTACAAAGACTGAGGGTCAGACAGCGCTGACGTTCTCTGCCTGCAGGCCCTTGGGGCCGGATGCAGTCTCGAACTGAACCTGCTGGTTCTCTTCGAGAGTCTTGAACCCGCCGCTGCCGGGGTCAATTGCGCTGTAGTGGACGAAGACATCGTCCGAACCGTCGGAGGGGGCGATGAAGCCGTATCCCTTTTCGGCGTTAAACCATTTCACGGTGCCAGTGGCCATGTGTGTTCCTAACTACTGTGTTACTTGCGATGCACCGATAGATTCACGGTGCTGATCCGCAGCGACCAGGCCAGGCCGGTGCGGAGATTTGTTGAGGCCACTGGGATAAAGCAATGACGATCAATATCCCCAACCTTACGCTACCGAGTGGTCACAGCCAATAATTCGCCGGAGACCGCTCTGCGTACCTGGTGCAGGCGGGAGGAGAATTCCCTCACCCCGGCACACCTGAGGGGTCAAGAAACGGCATCCAGACATCGCGCGGGGCATCCAGCTCGGCGGGCAGCCAGGTGTGGTGTCGCGGGACGCGCGGCATCGTAAGCAGCGACCAGCCCAGCTGGTCCAGAGTCTTGTCTCCTTTGCGCACGTTGCACGGTCCGCAGCATGCCAACAGATTGCTCCAGCTCGAGTCACCCCCTCGGGACTTGGGGATGACATGGTCAACGGTCGACGCCGAACCTCCGCAGTACCCACATTGCCGTCGGTCCCGCCGCAGCACACCACGCCGCGACGGCGCCCCGGGGCCTCGGCGGACCACGCGCACATACTGGTGGAGCAGGATGACAGCCGGACGCGGCACCAGGACCGAGGGCGCCACGATGGGCAGCCCGTCCTCGGCAAGGACACTGGCCTTTCCGCGCATGACCAGCACAGCCGCGCGGCGCGAGGTCACCACGTTGAGCGGCTCGTAGCCTGCATTAAGCACCAAGGTTCGCATGTATGTTCCCGGGTCTTCTCACCCTGTCCTGCACGTCTCGGGAAGCGTGTGCTTCCCACATCACTATAAGCCCCTGCACAGCAGAGGGTGCTAGATGATGCAGAGACGCCTGTGGTGTGCGACTTCTCGGAAGCCACACACCACAGGCGTGAAAGTCGGGACTGAGGGAAACCTCAGTAGGGACGCAGAATAGCGACGACGTTGTGCCAGCCCTCGTTATAGCCGTGGGTAGTGACACCTGAAGCTGCCAGCGCGCCGATCATCTGCCCGTTACCCACATAAATTCCTGCGTGGTACTGGCTCCGGATGCCGCTGACAACCACGATGTCACCGGGCTGCGGAGAGGACACGCGGGGGAATGAAGCCATCATTCCGTGGGTGCTGCGTGCGTTTCCTGGAAGCGGCTGACCCGCTTGTGCGTAGGCCCAGTTGATGAAACCGGAGCAGTCCATTCCGCCCAGCGTGGAACCTGCCCACAGGTAGGGGGTGCCAATCGCGCTGTATGCCGCACTGATGACGGAGCTGTTTGCCGCTGGTGCAGCAGGCTCTGCTTCGACACTGGTGCTGGCTGTCTGAGCGACCTCGGCCGTTGAGGTGGAGGTCTCACTTTCGGTCTGCACGTCAGCTGTTGACGATTCGGCCGCCTGCGCAGTGTTGGGCTGAGCTTCAGTCTCGGCAGCGGCGGAGCTTGCCTCGGCAGACTCACTCGATCCCTGTGAGCTGACAGCGGGACGATCGAAGGTGAGCTGGACGTCGGTGGATGCCGCCACCGCAGATGGCGCGGCATGGGCAGCTAGCTCGACATTGCCGGCGGTCTCCACCGACAGGGTGGACTGCGCGCGCCCTTCGGACGGCGTTTCGGCCTCAGCCATCGCCGCCACTGACGTGGTCAGGAACAGCCCGGAGGTGCCGAGCACGACACCCACTTTGCGTCCGGTCTTGGCAGCACGAGTCTTGGCAGCACGGCGGGCTTCGGCTTCGGCCGTAAGGCGGCGCTCTCGCCGCGTCCGAGTCAGGGTCTGTTCGATCATCACGGGAAGACTTTATAACAGATCCGCATCCATGTCACATTTAGATCACGAATCTCGCAACTTTTGCATAACTGCGCCTGGGTAAAGGCTGGTCGACGCAGCCCTACGGCCCATCTTCGGCGTCCATTCCGCCCTAGAAATGGGCAAAGACGACGGTTAAATACAGGTGTGGGGCGCAGTCTCATGCAGACTGGGCCCCACACCTGTGAGGTTCGTTACCTCAGCGTGACGGATTAGCGCGGGCGGTGAATGCTGGTCACGTTGTGCCAGCCGTCGTTGATTCCGTGGACGCGCACACCTGCGGAAGCTGTGGTGGAGATGACCTGGCCGTTGCCGACATAGATGCCACCGTGGGAGTTTCCGTTGGCCAGCACAATGTCACCGGGAGCCGGAGTGGAAACCCGCGGCAGGGATGCCATGCCGTGGGTGGTCCGGGGGACACTGATGCCTGCCTGCGCGTAGGCGTACTGGATCATTCCGGAGCAGTCGATTCCGGAGCCCGGTGTGGTTCCACCCATCACGTGCGGGGTACCCAAGGTGGAGTAGGCAGCGGAAATCACACTTCCGCGGCCGCCGGAGGACGGGGCTGACTGCTCGGTGGAGCTTGAAGCAGTGGTGGAGCTGGACTCACTTGCCGACCCGCCGCCGTTGGATGCGCTGGCCTGGCTGGAGGAGCCGCCCTCGGCCGAGGTGGTGCCGCCGGACTGGTTCGCGGCGGTGGAAGTGTTCGTTGCGGCTTCAGCGCCGGCATCCTGCGCGGCGGGCTGCGCTGGCGCTGGTTCAACCTCGGGGGCCGGGTCAGCCGCCGGGGCAACTGGTTCGGGGCTGGCCTGTGAGGTGATGACAGGCCGGTTCTCGCCGGAGCTGAAAGCGACGTCGGCGGATGCAGCAACGGTGGCATCAGACTCGACGCTGGCCTGCTCCGCGGTGGCCCGCTCGACGGTCAACAGGGCAGCATCGATCTGAACCGTACTCGCGGCGCGACCTTCAGAGGCAGTGGTGTCGGCGCTGGCAGCTACACCGGTGGCGATGACCAGACCGGCCGAGGTCAGCACCGCAGCGGTGGCGCGGCCCGCGTGCCCGGCGCTGGAGCTCTTCCGAGCTCGGCGTTCCCGGCGCGATACAAAAGTGTTGTTGTCAGTCACGTGAAAACCTTTCCCTGCACTGGGCGGTAGTTAGGCAAACTGTCCTCCAGCTGACATGCAGGGTCGGCGTCCGCCGGAGGATTTTCCAGGGCTTTTTGTTACATCTGCCCCGAGCACGCGTCTGACTTTATAACAGATTGATACAAATGTCACACTTAGGTCACGGAAGTACTCAGGTTTTTTCAAGCCAACGCAAAATGCTGTCACAGAATCGTCACGGAAGACAGCTCAGTGGGGAATATGTGAGGAAGATCTCACAGGGCTTCATGGACGAAAATGTGCTGGGCAATCTCCAATGGGAGCTCCACCTCAATGCGCCCCTCGTCCTCGTGATCAACCACGAACTCTGCATACGCCTCGCTCAGCCCTGTCAGCTCGAGGGCTACACCGGGCTGAAGGCCTACCTCAAGCAGCTGGTTCAGCACCTCGGGTTCCACCTGGACCGACTCGGCCAGCCGCTGCACCTTCCAGCGTGATCCGCCGGCGCCGGTTTCATACTCTTGAGCCACGTCGAGCAAGCTCTTCTGCGTCAGCTGTGCCGGGTGCGCGGCGACGCGCACGCCGAGTGCTTCCAACCCAGGGATCGGGTTGCCGTAGGGAGACTCCACGGGATCGTCCAGCAGTTCCACCAGTCGGCGTTCGACCCGCTCACTGATCACATGCTCCCACCGGCAGGCCTCCTCATGGAGGTAGGGCCATTCCAGGCCGATCACATCGGAGAGCAGTCGCTCCGCCAGGCGATGCTTGCGCATGACCTGCACCGCTCGGGTTCTTCCCTCATCAGTCAGTTCCAAGTGGCGGGACTCGGTCAGCCGGAGCAGGCCATCGCGCTCCATCCTGGCCACCGTCTGGGACACCGTGGGGCCCGAATGCTCCAGGCGCTCAGCTATCCGGGCGCGCAATGGGACGATTCCCTCTTCCTCGAGGTCGAGAATCGTTCGCAGATACATCTCGGTGGTATCGATGAGATCAGTCAACGTCTGCGCTCCTTGGTACTGTGATCACCAATGGCCGGTGTGCTCGGTCCAGCATAGTCGTGCCCGGAGATTCCATCATTTGTCCCCTATATATACGCCTGTACGCGCAGAGTGACACCACCCAAGGAGTGCACGTGAGCCCTGAGAACATCACAATACCTGCCGAGCTGCTGCCGCAGGACGGCCGCTTCGGCGCCGGCCCGTCGCGGGTGCGCCCCGAGCAGGTGCGCGCTCTCTCTGGTGCCGGCCGGACTCTGCTCGGCACCTCGCACCGCCAGGCCCCCGTGAAAAACCTGGTCGGGAGCATCCGCGAGGGCCTCGGTGAGCTGTTCAGCCTTCCCGAGGGCTACGAGGTGGTGCTCGGCGTCGGAGGCTCCACCGCTTTCTGGGACGTTGCCACCTTCGGACTGGTCCAGGCCAAGGCCCAGCACCTCTCCTTTGGGGAGTTCGGCGGAAAGTTTGCCAAGGCAACCGACTCTGCGCCGTTTCTCGAATCCAGCTCCATCATCACCTCCCCTGCTGGCCAACGTCCCTCACCGCAGGCAGAGGCCGGAGTCGACATCTACGCGTGGCCGCAGAATGAGACGTCCACGGGTGTCGCCGCCCCGGTTCACCGGGTGCAGGGAGCCGACGACGATGCCCTTGTGGTCATTGATGCCACCTCGGCAGCCGGAGGGCTCGCTGTGGACGTCACGGAGACCGATGTCTACTACTTCGCGCCTCAGAAGAACTTTGCCTCCGACGGCGGCCTCTGGATCGCCCTGATGTCCCCGGCAGCCCTCGCGCGCGCCGAAAGGCTAGCTGGGCAACGATGGATCCCTGACTTCCTGAGCCTGACCACGGCCGTGGAGAACTCCCGGAAGAATCAGACGTACAACACTCCCGCGCTGGCCACCCTGGTCACGCTCGAGGAGCAGATCGGTTGGATCAACTCCTCCGGCGGTTTGGCCTTCGCTGCGGCCCGCACCGCAGAGTCTGCCGGGCGCGTCTATGAATGGGCAGAGAGTCACCACTCGGCGGAGCCATTCGTGCCCGAGCCCGCCGATCGGTCGAACGTCATTGCCACCGTGGATTTCAGCGACTCAGTGGACGCCGCTGCGGTCGCCACAACCCTGCGTGCCAACGGCATAGTCGACGTCGAGCCCTACCGGAAACTGGGAAGGAACCAGCTGCGCATCGCCACCTTTGTCTCCGTGGAACCGGAGGACGTCAGCGCGCTGCTGCAGTGCATCGACTATGTGCTCGATGCCTGAGAACTCTGCTCCTGATCGGCCAGGCGCTCGGACCAGGGGACCCACTCAGGAGCGATAAGCGCATCCTCGCCGGGGAGCATACCCAGTTCGCACACCGTGACCTTCTTACTCCGGGGCGCGCGCGCAAGCGTGACAAACCATTCCCACCCTCGGTAGCCCGGGCGCTCCGCTGCGAACCGGTGGGTCACCAGGCGCTCTCCGTCGGCTACGGCGCCCACGTGCTGGCTGATCTGGTCGGCGGGAGCGACCTCGCCCAATGCGGAGCGCGCCACGCTCACCGCATCCGCCAGCACCGCGTCCTTCTTATAGGAGGCCATGATCAGGCGTCGAAGTCGTCGGCGACGCGGCGCAGCAGAGCTGCGATCTTCTTGGACTGCTCGGGCTTCGGATAGTGGCCCTTGCGCAGCTGGCCGGTGGTGTTGTCCAGCACATTGACCAGATCCTGGACCAGCTCGCCCATCTCCTCGGCAGGTTTGCGGGTGGCGCGCACCACTGAGGGGCCCTCATTGAGGATCCGGACACTCAGCGCCTGCTTGCCCCGGCGTCCATCCGCAATGCCGTATTCCAGTCGCGTTCCCGACTTCACTGTGGTGACCGAGGACGGAAGCGCCGATGAGTGTAGATACACCTCTTCGCCAGTGTCACCGGTGACAAATCCGAAACCTTTGTCAGCGTCGAACCATTTCACTTTTCCCGTAGGCACGTGTGTGCGACCTCCTTTTGCGCGACTACCAGAATACCCCCAATTGCCGGGCGATAGAATTGCCGCATGACCCCTTCAGCACCCGCTGCGCTGGCGCGAGCTTGCCTGATATCAGGCGTGACCGTCACTGCTCTGTCATTCGCCGCTCTGCTGAGCATTCTTGGTTTCTACTTCGCAGACAGCGTTCCCCATGCCAGCCTCTATTGGATCGCGCTGTGGGGCTTTCCCGCGGGATTCGTGCTGATGTGCCTGCACATGGTGCTCAATCTCAAGCGGCGCCGGGGGCACTGACACCCAGTTGCCCCGGAAAGCTAACCATGCGTCCAGCAGGCATACAGTCACCACCCAGGAATGGGCTCGATACTGACAGTTGTGACTGATAAAACTCCGGAAGCCAAGCTGCTCGTCGTCGACGACGAGCCCAATATCCGCGAGCTCCTCGCGACGAGCCTGCGTTTTGCCGGCTTTGAGGTGGCAGCCGCAGCGAACGGGCGCGAGGCCCTTGATATTGCTGAGAAGTTCCAGCCGGATCTGGCGGTGCTGGATGTGATGCTGCCGGACATGGATGGATTCACCGTCACCCGCCGGCTGCGCGCCTCTGGCAAGCACTTCCCCGTCCTGTTTCTCACTGCCCGCGATGACACCGACGACAAGATCACCGGCCTGACGGTGGGCGGTGACGACTACGTGACGAAGCCGTTTTCCCTCGATGAAGTCGTGGCCAGAATCAAGGCGGTCCTGCGCCGCACCGCGCCCTATGACGATGAGGACGCAGTCATCAGGATCGACAACTTAGAACTCGACGACGACGCACACGAGGTCCGCCACGAGGGCGAGATCATTGAACTGTCCCCCACCGAGTTCAAGCTGCTTCGCTACCTGATGATGAATCCGAACCGGGTACTGTCCAAGCAGCAGATCCTCGACCATGTGTGGGAATACAACTTCAACGGCGACGCCTCCATTGTGGAGTCCTACATCTCCTACCTGCGGCGCAAGATCGAATCCGGGGCCGAGGGCGCACCGGCGATCCAGACCAAGCGTGGGGTCGGCTACGTGCTGCAGACGTGGGAGCGACGGCAACGTTCGCAGGGAGCTGGCTCGTCGACGTAGCGACGCCTGACAGCAGGGCGCTTGCCCGGAGCAGTGACCGCCAGCCATTACCGCTGGCAGTCACCATCGATTCGCCCCGGGGCATAAACTCGTAGTTATGCGTCTGCTCTCCGCGATCTCACGAGCCTGGCGGAGAACCTCTCTGCGAAGCCAACTGGTCACCATCACCTCGGGTCTGCTGCTGCTGACGCTGGTGGTCACCACTTTTGTCTCCGCGTCGCTGTACCGGCAGGAGCTGCTGCGGAACATGGATGAGGACCTCCGAAGCAATGCTCAGGCGTTGGCGAACTATTTCTATGACATCCGCTCTGATGAGTTCGAGGATGATCAGGAAGATACTCGGCCCACGTGGGCGGAGTTCCAATCTATTTTTAGGTTCTACGGTTGGATGCTCGATGAGAACGGCGACCCTGTCCCGGGCCTGTCGTTGCGCGCCAGCAATATGGAGACCGCCGACGTCCCCCAGATCCCGCAACTGACCCCAGATGAGGCGGCCGAGCTCGGTCACGAGTCCTTTAACGTTCCTGGGACCCAGGAGAACTCCCGGGGTTTCCGCGTCCAAGCTCACCACTTGATGCACGGTGAGGAGTCGGTCATCATCGCGCTGCCCCTGGAAAGCGTGGAGACCTCGGTGGAACGTGCGAGCTTCCTCGTGGCGACCATCGGCCTGCTGGCCACCTTGGGAGCCTCCATCATCGCCTACTCCCTGACCACTCGTGCCTTCCGGCCGCTGCTGCGCGTGGAGAAGACGGCCGCGGCCATCGCCGGCGGGGATTTCTCTCAGCGGGTGCACACCACCGCCCCTCCGGAGACCGAGATCGGGCGGATGGCCACAGCGCTGAATGTGATGCTGGAGCACATCGAGGTGGCGTTCGCGCAGAAGGAAGCCTCCGAGGAAAAGATGCGCCGCTTCATCCAGGACGCCTCGCACGAGCTGCGCACCCCCCTGGTGACCATCCGGGGCTTCTCGGAGCTGTACCGGCAGGGGGGCCTCAATGACAATCCCGAGGCGGTGGGCACGGCGATGGGCCGCATTGAGTCTGAGGCCACCCGGCTGGGCCAGCTGGTGGAGGATATGTTGACCCTGGCCAGGCTCAATGAGCAGCGCGCACCAGAGCTGAAACCTCTTGACCTGAACATCCTGGCCCATGAAGCCGTCATGGACATGACGGTCAACGCCCCAGAGCGAGAGGTGAAAGTTATCGGGCTCGACGGCGGCTCCCCCTCACCTGCTCCGGTGATCGGTGACGAGGGCCGCATCCGTCAGATTGTGACGAACCTGGTGACCAACGCACTGCGCTACACTCCCGAGGGCACGCCCATGGAGCTCGCGGTGGGTACGGAAAGCCTGGACGACGGCGCGGCCGAGTCCGTGCTGCAGGTGCGCGACCATGGTGAAGGTATCGACCCGGAGGATGCGGACAAGATTTTTGAGCGCTTCTACCGGGCTGACTCCTCACGGCAGCGTGAGACCGGCGGCACCGGCTTGGGGCTGGCGATCTGCGCCGCTATCGCTGCTCAGCACGGCGGCAGCGTCCGCCACTCTGAGACACCCGGCGGCGGGGCGACGATGACCCTGCGACTTCCGACTGATGACACTTTCAGCTCCGACGACGAGCACGAGGAAGAGCTCACCGAAGAGGAACTGGAGCAGTTTCGCATGGCGGCCCGGGGTGCTCACGACAGCTGAGACGCCAGGGGCCGCAGAGTTTTCCCCACCGGCGGGACTGCGCTGAGCGACGCGCCGGGACCCCCACGGGAGGAGCCTGGGTCAGATGCCACGTGGTGCCTGTCCCTACCGTAGGAAGCGGAAGGGACACACCTGATGTCCTTTCGTATCCCTACGCAGGAAAGGACATGACCCATGGCGATATTTCAGATCGACACCGGTGACCTCATGGCGAAATCAGGCACTGTCGAGGCTACCCTGAGCCGCATTCAGTCCGATGTCAGTTCCATGGAGGGTCAGCTTCGCCAACTGCAGGAGACGTGGAAGGGCGCCGCTTCCGGAGCATTCCAGGAAGTGCTGACCCAGTGGCGTGCCACCCAGGTGCAGGTGGAGCAGTCCCTGGCCGGAGTCCGACAAGCGATGTCTGCGGCGTCCTCCCACTATGAGGAGACGGAGCTGGCAAACGCGCGGATGTTCGGACGGTGAGCGAGCAGAGAAAAAGCCCGCAGGCGGCTTGCCTGCGGGCTTTTTCTCTGGAGAGGGGGCGGATTACATCATGCCGCCCATTCCTCCCATTCCTCCCATGTCGTCCATACCGCCAGCACCGGCACCGGCCGGCTGTGGCTCAGGCTTGTCCGCCACCACTGCTTCGGTGGTCAGGAACAGGCTGGCAATGGATGCGGCGTTCTGCAGAGCTGACCGAGTCACCTTCACTGGGTCAGCCACTCCGGCTTCCAGGAGGTCCTCGTACTCGCCGGTGGCAGCGTTCAGGCCGTGCCCGGTGGGCAGAGACTTCACCTTCTCCGCCACGACGCCGGCTTCCAGGCCGGCGTTGACGGCAATCTGCTTCAGCGGCGCCTCAATCGCGAACTTCACAATGTTGGCACCAGTGGCCTCATCGCCCTCCAGTGAGAGCGACTCAAAGGCACGCGCGCCAGCCTGGATCAGGGACACCCCACCGCCAGCGACGATACCTTCATCCACTGCAGCCTTAGCATTGCGGACTGCATCTTCAATGCGGTGCTTCCGCTCCTTGAGCTCAACCTCGGTGGCCGCACCCGCCTTGATGACAGCAACGCCGCCGGCGAGCTTCGCCAGGCGCTCCTGCAGCTTTTCGCGGTCGTAGTCGGAGTCGGTGTTCTGGATCTCAGCCTTGATCTGGCTGACGCGACCGGAGATCTCGTCGGCGCTGCCAGCGCCTTCGACGATAGTGGTCTCGTCTTTGGTCACCACGACCTTCCGGGCGGTGCCGAGCAGGTCCAGGGTGGCGTTCTCCAGCGACAGCCCGACCTCCTCAGCGATGACCTGTCCCCCGGTGAGGATGGCGATGTCAGCGAGCATGGCTTTCCGGCGGTCACCGAAGCCCGGAGCCTTCACGGCCACAGACTTGAAGGTGCCCTTGAGCTTGTTGACCACCAGGGCAGCGAGGGCTTCACCCTCGACATCCTCGGCGATGACCAGCAGCGGCTTGCCGGACTGCATGACCTTCTCGAGGATGCCGATGACATCCTTCACCGAAGAGATCTTGGAGTTGGCGATCAGAATGTAGGGGTCTTCGAGCACTGCTTCCTGACGCTCAGCATCAGTGACGAAGTACCCTGAGAGGTATCCCTTGTCGAAGCGCATACCCTCGGTGAGCTCCAGCTCGAGGCCGAAGGTGTTGGACTCTTCGACCGTGATGACGCCTTCTTTGCCCACCTTGTCGAGAGCCTGGGCGATCAGCTCCCCAATCTGCTTATCTGCAGCGGAGATGGACGCGGTGGCCGCGATCTGCTCAGTGGTCTCCACTTCTTTGGCGGAGCTCAGCAGCTCCTGGGTGACGGCATCCACGGCTTTGTCGATGCCACGCTTCAGGCCCATCGGGTCAGTGCCTGCGGCGACGTTCCGCAGACCTTCTTTGACCAGTGCCTGAGCGAGAACAGTCGCGGTGGTGGTGCCGTCGCCGGCGACGTCGTCGGTCTTCTTGGCGACCTCTTTGACAAGTTCAGCACCGATCTTCTCGAAGGGGTCTTCGAGCTCGATCTCTTTGGCGATGGAGACACCATCGTTGGTAATGGTGGGTGCGCCCCAGGACTTCTCGAGCACAACGTTGCGGCCGCGGGGGCCCAAGGTGACCTTGACGGCGTCAGCGAGGCTGTTCAGGCCGCGCTCGAGGCCACGACGGGCCTCTTCGTCGAATGCAATGGTCTTAGCCATATCGGCACATGTCCTTCCTGGACGTGAGTAGATTCGGACGGTATTAGCGTCGGGGTCCCTGATTCCAGAGACCCGTGCAAACGCGGCAGCGTTTGAGCGGGCCACGTCAGGGACGGACCTTGTCAGATGCCCGCGACGGACGGCCGGTGCCCGGGTGTCACTCCAGGCACGTTGACGGCCTCACCTGATGGTTCGTCTTAGCAGTCTCATCATGAGAGTGCTAAGACAATTTTTAGCACTCTGCGGCTGAGAGTGCAAGAAGATCAGGGCCGCCTGAGGATGGCTACTGGTAGTCGGGTCCGACGATCACCACAATTGTCTGCCAGCTGCCGTCCTGGGAGACGATGTCGATGTCGAGCTCCTCGGCGATCGCTTCAGCCAGCTCCTGCTGCTCTTCACTGGGGTACATCACCTGTGGAGTGTTGGGGGTGCCCCAGTTGGCGAAGTCCCAGTCGATGGACTGCTGCACATCGAGTCCGAGGTCGTTCAGCTCGGAGCTGAGCTGACTGGCAGAACCGTCGGGAGCCCCGGCATTGACCGCGCGCACCGGGTGATCGTCACTCAGACCTGAGGCAGGTGCGTCCTCCTCAGCCTCCCCGTTTTCGTCGGCCTCGCCCTCATCTGCGCCTTCGTCGCCGTTGCCGTCGCCCTCGGCCTCATCGTCTGTCTCCGCAGCCTCACCCTCATCTGCGGTGTCCTGCTCCTCAGCAACGGGGGCGTCGTCGTCGGCGTCTCTGGTGATAAACCAGCCCGCTGCCGCAATCAGGAGCACGGCGACCACCGCCAGACCGATCCACTTCAGCATTCCCGAGGAGGCAGCCGAGCCCGCCGCGGCGGCGGGTGCACCGGCAGCGCGATGCTTACCGACTTCATCCCGCCGGTAGGGCTGCACCTCGTCAAACTCATCATGGGAGAACTGGCTCATCCCTCCATACTACGGGCGCGCCCGGACCCCCAGTGGCATATCCGCACGCTCTGCTGCGTGTGCGTCGTCTACCCTGGGGTGGTGTGAGTGCCTTTGCGAACCTGCTGCAGCCATTGGACCCCGGCTGGGAACATGCCCTGAGGCCAGCGGAGCCGCAGTTCGCCGCGCTCGCGGAAGAGATGAGAGCTCGGCGCCGGCGCGGAGACCATATCCTGCCCGCTCCGGCAGATGTGCTGCGGGTCTTTCGGCAGCCATTCGACGAGGTCCGGGTGCTGATCGTCGGCCAGGACCCCTACCCGACGCCGGGGCATCCCATCGGGATGTCGTTCGCCGTGGCCGCAGAGGTCAGCCCTCTGCCCCGGTCTCTGGGGAACATATTCAAGGAGCTGCACAGCGACCTCGGGATCCCGCCGAGCCCGCACGGGGACCTGACGCATTGGGCGCGTCAGGGCGTGCTGATGCTCAACCGGGTACTCACTGTGGAGGCCGGCGCTCCGGGCTCGCACCGTGGGATCGGATGGGAAGCGGTCACAGAGGCCGCCGTGCGTGCGCTGGCCACCTCCGGCAGACCTCTGGTCTCGATCCTGTGGGGCGCCCAGGCCCGGCAGCTGCAGCCGTTGCTGAGCACTGGCGCGCATACCGAGACAATCGTCTCAGCCCATCCGTCTCCGCTCTCCGCGTCACGGGGGTTCTTCGGCTCGCGGCCGTTCAGCCGCACCAATGATGCGCTGCAGCGGCTAGGGGCTGCACCGGTCGATTGGCAGCTGCCAGGCGCCCCGCGAGGCTGAGACTGGCCGAATATGCCGCTGAATCGGGCTGCTCAGTCCCCGTCGATCGGCAGAATCGGCCAATGAGTGCACCGGCAGGCGGGTCAGGCAGGGCGCGGCATCGGGGCCCGCGGTGTCCACCGGTCAGCGTCTGCGCGCATTCGCCCGCTCGTTGGACTCCAGTTTTGAGGTGAACCGCCGCATTACGACGTCGCCGAGCACAATGCCGGCAGCAATGGCCATGATCATGATCAGCGCGTTGAACAGCTCAAACAGCCCGCCCATCATGGATCCTGCGGTGTTCTCGATCGCGATCTGGTACATCCCGCGGAAGACCATGAGGCCCGGGAGCATGAACATCATGGCGGGCACCGCCACGACAAGCTGTGGCGCGCCCAGCCGCAGCGCGACCACCCGACCCAGCGCACCCACCACAAACCCGCCCACCACAGGGGTGAACCGGTCCCCCAGGCCGGAGAGCTCAGCCAGGTACAGCGCGCAGAATCCCAAGGCTCCCACAGCACCGGTGGGGAGGATGAGTGCCGGCCGGGTCTGCTCCACAATCGCCGCGGCACTGCAGGCGAAGAAGACCAACAGAATGAGGACCGGTGCCGGGTAAATGCGGGTGAGCCCCTGCGCCAATTCTGTCTGGACGATTCCCAGTCTCTCCGCGGTCACGACTGCCGCCATGATTCCCGCCGTCATACCGGCAAAGGCGATCATCGTGGAGACCAGCCGCCCTGCGGCCGTCATGGGAAAACCGTTGATCGCGTCCTGGATCGCCCCCACAATCCGCACACTGGGCAGCAGGATCATCAAGCCTCCTGCGGTGACCATAGAGGGCGTGATGTTGGCATCCAGCGCGAAGGCAGTCATGGCGAACGCCGAGGCCGCAAACCCCCCGCCGGCCAGCGTGAAGAATTCCGGCACCCGCCACAGCGTGAGCTGGCGAGCAGTCCACATCACCAGCAGCGTCGCCGCAAACCCCGCCGCCGCATCCAGAATCGGTGCACCCAAGTAGCTTGCGAAGAGACTGGCGAACAGGGCGCCGCTGAACGTGACCAACCACCGCGGGTACGGTTTGGGCTGCCGGGTAATGTCCTTCAGCTCAGCTTCAGCCTCAGACCGGGTGAGCCGCCCCGAGGTCACGTCTGCGACCAACCGGTGCACGGCGGCGAGCGCCTGGAAATTCTGGGACCAGGACCGCACCACACGCACCCGCGAATAGGGAATCTTCCCCTCCGGGGCCCAATTCAGGCTGATGGACTGGTTGGTGATGTCGGCGTCGGTGTTTTTCATCCCGAACGCCGTAGTGACCGCGATGATTGAAGTTTCCACCTCCAACGCTCCGGCGCCGTAGCGGAAAAGTGCTTCACCCAAGTCAAGCACGAAGCTCATGGTCTCGAGCTCGTCGAGCCCTTCGTGCACCTCGCCCTGGACGGTGTGCTGGAAGGGCGTGCCCTGCAGCCTGTCCACAATGGACTGCTCCGCGGTCTTGGGGCTCTCGGTCTGCATGATCTTGTTGAAGACGAACTGCGGGCTGACCCGACGGTCGAAGACAGTGCGGTTCAGCAGCGCAGAAGTCTTTCCGCCCTGGCGCACCCGGGGACGGAGCCAGGAGGGACTCAACACGGGGCGACGCCGTATGGGCTCATCGGAGCCCACCTCAGGAATCGGTGAGGATGGTCCGGTGACGGGGGGAAGGGACACCGGTCCGGACAGAGCCACCGGGTGAGTGGGTGCGGGGCCCTCCGGTTCGACCACCGGCAGCGCAGAAGTCAGTGTGGGAGGCTCTCCGGTGTCCGCCAGGGAAAAGTCATCGGTGAAGGTGTGCCGGGTGGAATCAGCTTCCTCGGCGGCAGCCTCTTGCGCAGCGCGCGCGGCCGCCGCGGCGTCGTATTCCTCCCACTCCAGGTAGGGGTCCTCACCCGCGGCCGCCCAGGAGGCGGCGATGGAGCCGGTGAGGTTCTTGATGAAACCTTCATCCTGCTCCTCCGGCTCCACGTCTGCGGGCCGGACCACCGGGATCATGCTGGTGTCGGTGGTGGGCCCCTTGATAACTGGGTCAATGGGAGCAGTGCGGTGCGCCGCTGTCTCGGCGTGCTCGGCTCGCGCAGACCCCGTGGCACGCGCTCCTCGCTCCGGCATGACACCTCCCGCAGACAAGACAAAGACACTCAGGTTTCGTCCAAAAAATGGGCCTGGCACAGTAAAAACCTACAGTCTGAGAGCCAGCCTGCAAGGGACAGAACGTCCCGGTGGTGGATCTGAATGGACTCGAACCATCGACCTCACGCGTGTGAAGCGTGCGCTCTAACCAACTGAGCTACAGATCCGGAAACCACAGAAGCTTAGCACTCGGAGAGTGAGTGACCCAACTCAGCGAATGGCTTCAGCAATCGGGGTTTCTCCGTCAAAGAAGTTGACGGTTCTGCGGCGCGCGGCATCAGTAGTGAGAACATGAGCAATCACTTCTGCCACATTCCCCCGTGAGGTCGCCACTGCTTCTGCACCACCGGCGGAGCTGGCTCGTGCCGCAGCCTCAGCGTCTACCACAGTGATCTTCCCCGAGGCCGGCTCGGTGGTCAGCGTTCCGGGCCCCAAAATGGTGTAGTCCAGCTCGGTGTGGCGCAGGTAGTTGTCCGCCTGATGCTTGGCCGCGGCGTAGGGATAGAAGGAACTCTGCGGGTCAAGGTGGTGAATATCCACCTCAGACCGAGCATAGGAGACCATGACGTACCGTCGTACCCCGGCTGCGCCGGCGGCCTCCATACTACGGATGGCAGCTTCCTGGTCAACGGCTTTGGTTCGCGCGGGATTGCCGCCGCCAGCACCGGCAGAAAATACCACGGCCCAGGCGCCGGCGAAGGCGTCCTGCAGCTCATCAGTAGTAGCGTGTTCGACGTCAAGAACCACGGCAGAGGCTCCCGTGGCCTCCACCTCGCTCCGCTGCTCCGGCTTGCGAATGATGGACTCCACTGTGAATCCGGCGTCCACAAGTTTGGGTGCGGCCAGCAGAGCGATTTTGCCGTGCCCGCCGATAATGACAACTTTTCGCTGATCAGCCATACCCTGCACAACAGTCACAGGTGGGAACTATTCCTGAACTCCCACTCATCGCCCTGCTCACCGCCTTGGTCAGCGCTCAGCGTCAGCCAACTCCAGTCCCATCTGCCAGAACGCCGACTCCATACGTGTGGCCGTGGCAAACGTCTCGGCCACCTCGCCAAAGCGAGCTTCCGGAAGGAAGCGTGCCCCCAGCGAGTCGAGCTCGGCCACGGCGTCCGCTGCCAGCTGCTGCGACTGCTCGGAAGCATACTCCGCGATCCACTCGGCGTAGGGGTGATCGGGGTGGTCATCGAGCACCGGCTGCAACCGGGCCCCGATTTCCGCATAGCCGACCACGCACGGAGCCAGTGCGACATGAAGGTCCAGTAGGTCGCCGCGGTTGCCAGCGTCCAGCACGTACCGGGTGTAGGCCACTGTCGCCGGGTGCTCGGGTGTGGCCTCCATGTCCTCGCGGCTGATCCCCCATCGTGCGCAGAGCCGTACATGCAGCTCTGTCTCTTCGACTGAGGCAGACAGCCCGCGCAGGCCTTGGGTGACGTCGGCCAGGGTCCGGCCCTTATAGGCCGCCAAGGCGTAGGCCCGGGCGAACTGGATGAGGAACAGGTAGTCCTGGATCAGGTAGTTCCGGAACGCCTCCGGCGGCAGAGTGCCGGCTTCCAGCTGGCGGACAAAGTCGTGATGAGTATAGGCGGCCCACTCGTCGTCGGCGGCTTTTTTTAGGCGCTGAAACAGGGTCATCGGACGTTCCTTTCCCTCCGGCGGTATGAGCCGCGTCAGGTTCATAGGGTTCCGCGCCTGCGTCCGGCGCGATCTCAGCTTCTGCCCGGAAGCTCCCCTCGGACAGTACTGACGGTACCGCATTGCACATTCCGCAATATCGATGTTGCGTAATCAGAAAAGCTCAGGGTAAGCTTCAAAGCACTTGGGTGCGACACAGCGAGTGACACCGCTCGCTGGAAGGGGACCAGCTCGGTGCGGGCTGGTCCCCTTCTTCTGCGTTCACTTTCTCCCCGCCCACCTCACTGCCTGGCACACCCCACCCCTGGCCACACTTCAGTCCTATACGCAATCGGGTCGCCCCCCACGGCCCTCATCGGCGACGATGGGGTCATGGCACCTTCTGGTCCGTCCCTCGTCCGCCGCAGCAGCCGGAGGATTTTTTTCGGCGCAGCTGGGGTGGTTGTTGCCGCCGTGCTGGTGATCGGCGCGCTCTGGCTTCTTCAACGCTCGCTGATCTACTTTCCGGACACCTCGGAGGTCCCCTCAGCTGCGGCAATGCTCACCGAGGGTGAGGACCTCACCCTGGAGACCTCTGACGGCCTCTCCCTCGGTGCCTGGTTCGCCCCAGCCGATCCCTCCGCAGAGGACCGAGACTTCGCAGTCCTGATGGCCCCGGGTAACGGCGGCAACCGCGAATCACGGGCTGGCTTGGCCGACGCCCTGCAGGAGGAAGGCTTCGCAGTGCTGGTCCTGGACTACCGCGGCTACAGCACCAATCCGGGCACCCCGAGCGAGGAGGGCCTCCTGCGTGACGGCGCAGCTGCTGTCGAGGCGCTCCGGGACCAGGGTTATCCGCCCGAACGCACCATCTACTTCGGAGAGTCCATCGGCGGTGGCGTGATCGCGGGTCTGCTGTCCAAGCATCCGCCAGCAGCCGCGGTGTTTCGCTCCCCGTTCACTGACCTGGCCGACGTCGGCCGCACACACTATCCCTGGCTACCGGTGCGCACCATTCTGCGTGATGATTTCCCGGTGATTCACCATGTCTCCCAGACCCAGGTCCCGATCTCTGTCATCCGTGCCGAGCGCGACTCCGTGGTCCCCAGCCACCTCAGCGCCGACGTCGCCGAAGCAGCGCCGAACCTGGTGGAGCATGAGGTGATCCCCGCAGCAGACCACAATGACACTCGCATGTTCGGCCCCGAAATCGCAGCAGTGGTGGGCCGCCTTGCCGACACCCTCGAGGAGTGACTCGGCCCGCTTGGCCTCGGCCCCGAGCAACACCCCCAGCCTCAGCGTCGGGGCGGAGCTCCAGCCGACTCCGGTGCTGTCGCACGCAGGGTCATCGCCAGAAGCAATGTCCCGACGCTCAGGACGGCTGCGGAACGGAAAGCAAGACGGAAACCTTCCAGCACCGCCTGATCGGGGGAAGCACCCTGTGCCGCCGCCTGAGAGGCCCCAATGCCGACCAGAGCCACCAGGGCCGCGGTGCCTACAGCTGCCGCTAACTGCTGCAGCGTGTTGAGCACCGCAGATCCGTGGGAGTACAGCGGCTGCGGCAATGGATTCATGGCAGTGGTGAACGCCGGCGTGAAAAGCAGCGCCAAGCCTGAGGAGAGGACCAGGTGCAGAGCCAGCACTATCCACGGGTGGGTGTCCGGCTGCAGCAGACTCATGCCGAACAGCGCGACGATCAAGAGCGACGCTCCCGGGATCACCAGCGGCTTCGGTCCCACCCGGTCATACACCCGGCCGACAATCGGAGCCACCAGTGCCATCAGCAGACCGCCGGGGAGCATGAGCAGCCCGGTGGCCAAGGTGTCCAGCCCGCGCACTGATTGGAGGAACAGCGGAAGCAGGATGAGCGCCCCGAACAGCGCCACCACCATCAGCAGCATCATCAGCAGACTTCGAGTGAACATGGTGTACCTGAATGGTTTCAGGCTCAGCAGGGCTGAGTCGGTCTGCTGCAGGCGCACCTGCAACAGGGCGAATGCGATCAGGCAGATGAGCCCCGCCAGAAGCACACCGAGAGCCAAGGGATCGACGCCGTGGATTTCTGCCGCCGACCCAACGTCCTCTGTGCCGTGGCCTCCGCCGATCTGGCTGATGCCGTAGACCAGGCCGCCGAACCCGGGCACTGCAAGCAGCAGGGACGCCACACTCAGCGGACGCCCGGCATCCCCGGGTTCAGTGGTCAGCCGAGGGCGCCCCAGAAATAACGCGATGACCGCAATCGGAAGGATAGTGAGGAACAGCCACCGCCACTCTGCAAAGTGCAGGATAAAACCTGACAATGCCGGCCCGATCGCCGGCGCCACAGAGATGACGATCGCGATATTGCCCATCACCACCCCCCGACGACGCAGCGGCACGAGCGTGAGCACTGTGGTCATCAGGAGTGGAAGCATGATGGCCGTACCGGCCGCCTGAACCACCCGCCCAGCCACGAGGAAGCTGAATCCGGCAGCCGCAGCACTGAGTGCGGTGCCGGCGATGAACAGGATCATGGCTGCGGTGAAGACACTGCGAAGACTGAACCGGCCGATAATGAACCCGGTGGTCGGAATGACCACCGCAAGTGTCAGCATGAACGCCGTGGTCAGCCACTGCACGGTCGTCTCCGCCACCTGGAATCTGTCCATGAGCGGAGTCAGCGCCACATTCATGAGCGTCTCATTGAGGATCATGACGAAAGCGGCGATCAAGAGCGCACCGATAGTCAGTTTGTGCACCCTCGGCAGCCGACCATCGTCCATCACCAACGGACCCGGGTCAGCAGCAGACTCTTCGGGCGCCCGGACCCGTGAGATGGATTCCACAAGATGCTCCTTTGGGCGCTCCAGGCTTCCGAGCCCCCTCCCGGGCTCGAACCGAGGACCTGCTTCTTCCATTAGGTCGACGAACGCCCGCTCACCACGGCATGTGGGGGAAACCCCTTGTCAGAAAAATCCTACCACTGCCGGCCATTACCGGTTGTGCTCGGCCCGTGCCAAGCGTTCTGCATACCCATCGCGTACCGCAGACTTCTTCTTCGACCTCGGTGAGGCGAAATGACCGCCACCGCAGGCTTGGATTGGGCCTTGACTGGGTGGAGCGGCTGATGACGGGCCTCAGCATTTAGGGGTGTGTGCAGGTGTTGGCGAGAGACGGTTACCCCTTGGGCCGACGCGAAGGCGACGGGCACCCCGATCACATCTGTTTTCGCTGGAAGTAGCCCATTCGCACGGTGAATAACCAACTCCATCTCATGTCTGGGCCACCACGTGATTCTGGTAAGCCGTCTTGTGACTCCTCACGGTCTGTAGACTCACTGGGTGCAATGGTTCGAAGCGATCATTCTGGGCCTGGTTCAGGGTCTGACGGAGTTTCTCCCTATCTCATCCTCCGCTCACCTGCGGATCGTCGGGGAGTTCCTGCCCGGCGCCCAGGATCCGGGTGCGGGGTTCACCGCCATCACCCAGCTCGGCACAGAGGCTGCAGTGCTGGTGTACTTCTGGCGCGACATTGTCCGGATCCTCAAAGCATGGTTCTCCGCAGTCTTCGGCCGGGGGTCCCACACTAACCCTCACGCCCGAATGGGTTGGCTGATCATCGTCGGTACTATTCCGATAGTGGTGCTCGGGCTGCTGCTGGAGGACTACATCATGTCCACCTTCCGCAGTCTCTGGATCGTGGCGACCACGCTGATCGCCTTTGGCATTCTGCTGGGTTTCGCCGACTGCATCGGGAAGCAGCGCAAACCATTGGAGCAGCTCAGCGTCCGGGACGGCATCATCTTCGGCTTCGCCCAGGCGATGGCACTGATCCCCGGTGTCTCCCGGTCCGGAGGGACGATCACCGCGGGCCTGCTGATGGGGTACACCCGTGAGGCTGCCGCCCGATACTCATTCCTACTGGCGATCCCGGCGGTGTTCGGCTCCGGGTTCTACAAGCTCGTGAGAGCGTTCGGGGAACAGTCAGGCCCCTACTCCATGGGGCACACCATCCTGGCCACCGCGGTGGGGTTCGTGGTCGCCTACGTGATCATCGGTTGGTTCCTCGCCTATGTCTCCCGCAATAGCTATACCCTCTTCGTGGGTTACCGGATCATACTGGGCCTCTTCGTGTACATCATGCTCAGCTTCGGCATTATCAATGCCTAAGGCAGCGCCACTCAGAGCCTGTACATCCACAGAACCAAGTCCCCTGCAGGCTCGGCATCAGAGTGAGCCCGACCTAGGCCCCGTGACTAAGGGGCCAATTCCAGGTTCGTGCAGAGCGAGCTGTAGCGATCGACCGATTCCTCGGGGACCAAGGAGGTCACCTTCCCAACTTCATCCTCCATGGTGATCTCTAGTGCCGCCTGAACAACGTCTACGTGCACTTTCACGGTTAGCAAGTACTATCCTGGATACAAATACTCATCTTCCGGGAGGTGCTTCCACTTCAGTGGAATCTGACCAACGGCCGAGAGTCGACGTCTCGTGCTGACTGCGCTTCTGAGTCTCCTTGCTGGAGTAGTACTCACACTGATCATTATCGCGGCGAATGGCTACTTTGTGGCTCAAGAATTTGCCTATATGTCTGTAGACCGCAATAAGCTCCGTGCCCGCGCTGCTTCAGGAGATCGGGCTGCGGAAAGAGCTCTCAAGGTCACTGAGCGAACGTCATTCATGCTCTCTGGCGCTCAGTTAGGTATCACCATCACTGGCTTACTGGTGGGCACCATTGCGGAGCCGCTCATTGGCCGATCCCTGGGCGTGATATTCGGGGGCGTTGGCATTGCCCCAGCAGTCAGTATCACGGTGGGCACGGCAATCGCGCTTGCGGTCTCGACAGTGGTGCAGATGATTTTTGGGGAGTTATTTCCTAAGAACTACGCCATCGCGAATCCTGCTCCTTTGGCTCAGGCATTGGCTGGGTCTACCCGGGTCTACCTTTTGGTCTTCGGGTGGCTGATCAGTGTCTTTGACGTTTCCGCGAATGCGTTACTACGACTGATGCGTATTGAACCGGTCCACGACGTGGATTCAAACGCTACGGCAGAGGACCTCGAGCACATCGTCTTCACTTCGCGAGAATCTGGTGAACTTCCTGAAGAGTTGTATTTGACGCTGGATAGGGTCCTGGACTTTCCGCAGCACGACGTCGAGCACGCCATGATCCCCCGCTCCCGGACGGACATTATCCAACCTCGGACCACTGTCGGTGAAATCCGGGCTCACATGGCCAACGGGCATACCCGCTACCCGGTCATCGATGCAGACGACCAACCAGTTGGGGTCGTCCACCTCCTCGATGTACTCACCTCCACGCTCACGGAAGACTCTCCGGTCACCCAGCTGATGCGTGAGCCCGTAATCATTCCCACTGTGATGCCCCTGCCGGAGGCGGTCAAGAGACTTGAAGAGACGACGTCCGCCATGGCTTGTGTCATCGACGAGTACGGAGGATTTGCGGGCATCGTCACCTTAGAGGATCTTGCGGAGGAGATCTTCGGGGAGATCACTGACGAACACGATGAAGAGGAAGAGGCCGAGCTGATAGAGATAAAGGAAGGCCGGTGGGAAGCTGATGGCGACATCCACCTAGACGAGGTTGAGCGGCGAATGGGCTGTGATCTGCCATCGGGGGATTACGAGACGCTCGCGGGCCTCCTCATGGCCCATGCAGGTGACCTCTTAGAAGTTGGCGAGACTGTGACGCTGGCGATTCCACCTTCCTCTTCTGAATACGGTGAGGACGAGGTTGTGCCACGAGAGCTCCATGTCACGGTGCTAAGTGTCGATAAGCATGTTCCGCATAAGCTGGCGCTCACGATCAGGCAAACCTTGAGCGTTGATAAGGGTGATGCGCAGTGAACCCACTATTGGTGTCTGTCATCACTGTAGGCCTGATCGTCTTGTCGGCTTTTTTCGTCATCATCGAGTTTGCCCTACTAGCTGTGCGGCGGCACCGGTTAGAAGAAAACGCAGAGTCCAGTGCCTCAGCTCGAGCTGCTTTGCGCAGCCTCAACGAGCTCACCCTCATGCTCGCCGGTGCCCAGTTAGGCATTACGGCTTGCACGTTCGCACTTGGCGCAATTACCAAACCTGCAGTGCAATATGCCATGAGGCCATTGTTCACCAATTGGGGATTGCCGCCGTGGATCGCAGATCCTGTTGCATTTGCTCTGGCTTTGATTCTTGTGACGTTCTTGCACCTAGTCGTAGGTGAAATGACGCCGAAATCCTGGGCTATTGCACACCCTGAACGTTCCGCACGATTGATAGCACTGCCAGCACGCGCTTTTATCAGCGCATTCCGTCCACTGCTGGCCTGGATCAACAACATGGCCAACCGACTTGTCGCTGCCACAGGCGTTGAGCCGGTCAATCGGGCAGCAGCCGCCGGTTATGATTCCCAGACCATTCAGCGCCTCGTCGACGACTCCACCCTTGCAGGTGTCCTTGATGAAGCCTCGGGTTCTCAGATCTCGCGCATCATCGGGCTCGAATCGGTCAAGGTGTCGGATGTGATCGCTACCCGGAGCAGAACCCCTACCGAGGTCCCGGCTACCGCGACGGTCGCCGACGTCCAAGTCGCCGCCCAAGTCAGCGGCCATCTGCGGATTCTCATCGCTCCAGAACGACCACAGCCCCCCCGTGTGGTCCACGTGAGAGACACTTTGGACGCAGCAGATGATCAGCTGGCTGAAGAATTCGCTCGGCCGGCGCTCGTCGTCGCCTCCGAGACCTCGGTCTACGAGGCCTTCTTACAGATGCGGTCAAACAGTGAGCAACTGGCTGTAGTGAGGGATGGCCAAAGGTTCCTCGGAGTGATCACCTGGGCAGACGTGCTGAAGCAGGTCTGGCCAGCTGTAGAAGAACAAATGACCGACACTTCTCGATCTAAGTGACATCGCCCAGCGTGACGACCATGTGCGATTACGAAACGCTCCGCTCCCGATCGCAGCATCGGGAGTCCAGTTCGCCAATACGGAACGGGCCGTGCCCCCTCTTCAGGAGAGGCCGATGGTAATGCGGTAGAACTCCGCCTCCGATGGCTCCTCCAGATCCCCAGAGGCCTCCTCCACCCCGGAGACCTCGCCGGATGGTGGCGCCTCGACGGGAGACCCCCGTCGCATTTCAGACCACGACCTCTTTTCTCACGTATGCGTTGGCAGTGGAATTCGATGCTCCTCTCTGACGTCTAAGTGTGAAAAGGAACGGTCTGAGCTGAGGGCACCGAGAAAAACGCAGATTCCCGCAAGGACAAACCCTTCCCTATGCCTTAGCTTGGGAAACTTGCCGGGTGGATGCCCGCCGCCGAGGAGAGCGTCATTTCGGTGATGGGAAGAATCCGCCGTACCGAGTACGAACCACGTTGCCCAAACGTTCGAACTGTGAGCTAGTCAAATGCGTCTGAGTCGGGATTTTAGCGGAGCCCCCTCCCGGGTTCGAACCGAGGACCTACTGTTTACAAGACAGTTGCTCTACCAGCTGAGCTAAGGAGGCGTGGGCTGCTCAAGAGGGCGCAGCACCAACACATTATTCTAGCGCCGGGTCGGCAGTTCTGACCAACTGAGAGGTCAGGCGCACCACCGTCAGTACTACTCGTCGGCGGCGTCGTCCTCGTCTATCTCCTCTTCCTCGACGTCCTCTACATCATCTTCGAGCTCATCGGTGAGGTCCTCGCCGGTCTCACTCTGGTATTCCTCCACGGCAGCGAGGATGACCTCCCCGGTGGCCATAATGTCTTGGACTTCCTCGCCGTCGACGTAGATAGTCGGTGTCGCTGTCACGCCGTTGGCGCTGGCCAGGCCGGTGGTGTAACTGACGAAGGCGCGGAAGTCTCCACCCTCGATGCAGTCGGAGATGTCCACCCCGTAGTCGTTCTCCGCACGGCCAGCGAGCTCCTCGTTCGAATACTCCGCACCCTGTGCCCGTTCAGCGGTGACGGTCCCGAGGAACGGTGAATAGTGTTCTGGATGCTCTTCTGCCATACAGGCGAAAGCATTGGCGGCGCGCGCTGAGTAGGCCATCGGCTGGAACTGAACGGACCGGTACTCGAGGGTGATCGCGCCTGCGTCCACCCAATCGGTGAGCATCTGGTGGTAGGCGGACTCAAAGCTGCCGCAGCCCGGGCAGGCCGCATCGGTGTAGATCACCACATGCGGGGGCTCGCCCTCTTCACGCGGCTCGACCCCAACTGGCGGCTCCTCCGGCGATTCCGCCGCCGGGACGCCCTCCAAGTCCTCCGCATCTACGGTGCCGATGTCATCACCCTCGGCCAGTTCGGAGGAGGAGGTGAGCACGAACCCGCCCTGCTCATTGGCTGCAGCGGGCGCCGGACCCTCGGTGTAGCTACCGTTGTCATCGCGGTTGACGACCCAAAGCGTCAGACCGACCACTACTGCGACTGCCACCACCACGACGCCGATGCGCAGCAGCAGAGACTGCATCTTCTGCTTGCGCTCCTGCTCCTGCTGCAGTTTGCGGGCCTTTTCGCGCGCGCTGGCTCCATTACGTGCCATAGGTGAAGGGACTCCCAATGATGACGGTCTGCGGATTGTGAACGACAGCTACCAGAATACCGTTCGTGTCGAACCGCTCGGGGTAGGGTGAAACAAAGAGCCGAAAGGGGCGCACACGCCATGACGGAGACTGTCGAAAAGGACGCCTACCAGGCCGGGTACGAGTTCGTAGTGGTCGCCAACCGGCTGGCGGTCAACCGAGTCACCGCCAAGGACGGCTCCACAGGCTGGCAGCGTTCCCCGGGCGGACTGGTCACCGCCCTAGCTCCGATCATGTCCAGTTCAGGAGGCGCCTGGGTCGGCTGGCACGGCGCCGCAGATGAAACTTTGGAGCCCTTCGACCACGACAGCATGCACCTCCACCCGGTGCCGCTGAGCGGGCAGGAGGTCGAAGACTTCTACGAAGGTTTCTCCAACGGCACCCTGTGGCCGCTCTATCACGACGTCATTGCCCGTCCGCTGTTCCACCGGCACTGGTGGGACGCCTATCAGCAGGTCAATCAGCGATTCGCGGAGGCGGCAGCCAAGGTCGCCGCAGAGAATGCCACAGTGTGGGTTCAGGACTATCAGCTGCAGCTTGTCCCACAGATGCTGCGAGAACTCCGCCCGGACGTCAAGATCGGATTCTTCAACCACATCCCGTTTCCCCCGCCGGGTCTCTTCGCCCAGCTGCCGTGGCGTCACGCGGTGATGAAGGGACTGCTCGGTGCTGATCTGATCGGTTTCCAGCGGGAGTCCGACGCTAAGAACTTTCAGCGCGCCGTCCGCGCCAGGCTGGGTTTCTACATCAAGTCAGACAGGGTCTTTGTTCCGTGGGAGGACGACGCCGCAGCGCCCCTGGAAGGCTTCACCGCCGACCCAGCCCGCGGCACCGCGCCCCGGCAGCTGTCAGTACCGGCTGAAGGGACCTTCCGGACCTCGGAAGCCACAGCTTTCCCGATCTCGATCGACACCGACCGGATAGTGGAGCTCTCCAACGATCCCAAGATCATCTCCCGCGCCGCACAAATCCGCGCCGAACTCGGCAACCCGGACACGATCTTCCTCGGAGTGGACCGGCTGGACTACACCAAAGGCATTCGCCACCGGTTGAAGGCCTACGACGAGCTCCTCCAGGAGGGCAAGCTCCGCGTGGGCAAACACGCACTGGTGCAGATCGCCTCTCCCTCGCGCCAGGGTGTGGAGACCTACCAGCGGCTGCGCGACGAGATCGAACTGGCCGTGGGCCGGATCAACGGCGAGTTCGACACGATGGGCCATACCGCCATTCGGTACCTGCATCACTCCTATCCCGTTGAGGAGATGGTGGCGCTGTATTTGGCAGCCGACGTCATGCTGGTCACCGCGCTGCGTGACGGGATGAACCTGGTGGCCAAGGAATACGTGGCCGCCCGGCGCGATGGCACCGGTGTCCTGGTGCTCAGTGAGTTCACCGGTGCTGCCGACCAGCTCAGGCAGGCTCTGCTGATCAACCCGCATGACATCGACGAGCTCAAAGCCGCCATAGTGCAGGCGGCAGTGTTGGACCGCGAGGACGAGCAGAAACGCATGCGCTCCCTGCGCCGCCAGGTGGTCAGCCACAATGTGCAACGCTGGGCGGAGGAGTTCATGCACCGGCTCCATGAGCTGTAGTGCGGCACACCCACCGAACTGATGGCTGATTCTGCTCCTGCCCACTCGGCTCAGTGGTCGATTCTGCCCGTGCAATGTGACAATCCGACCTGTTCCAGCGGTGAAATCGGCCACTGAGACACAGGCACCCTCGTGAACGGAGACTGAAGATGGCAATTCCCCCCGAATTGGACGCCGCTCTGCAGGATTTCGCCGCACAGCAGACCCTGCTGGTATGTGTCGATTTCGATGGCTGCGTGGCGGAACTGGTCGCCGACGCCGCGGCGGCTCGTCCTGTTCCAGTCAACGCTGAGGCCCTCGAACGGCTTGCCCAGGTGGACGGGGTGCGTCTGGCCTATGTCTCTGGCCGGCCGCTCCAGACGCTGCAGGAACTGGCCAGTCCCCCTGCGCCGGCGCTGCTGTTCGGCTCCCACGGCGCGGAGCGGTGGTTGGGCCCTGATTCGGCCGGGCTGGAGCTCGACGACGAGCAGGCCGCCGAGCGCCGGGAGGTGCTGAGCACCCTGGAGACTGTGGCGGCCGAGCATGAGGGCGCCTGGGTGGAGCACAAACCGGCGGGTGGGGCCATCCATGTCCGGCGCATGGATGACCCCACCCTGGGCGAGGCTGTCCTTGACCAGGCTCGCAGCGCACTCGCGTTGGTGGACGGCGCGCACATCAAAGAGGGCAAACAGGTCCTCGAAGCCTTGGTGGTGCAGTCTTCCAAAGGTGAGGCGATTGAGGAGCTTCGCGAGCTGACCTCCGCTGATGCGGTCTTCTTCGCCGGGGACGATGTCACCGATGAGCAGGGATTTGCGGTGCTGCGGGAGGGGGATGTGGGGCTCAAGGTCGGCCCTGGTGAAACCCGAGCGGACTTCCGGGTCCCCGAGCCCGCCAATCTTGCGGAAGTCCTGCATCGCATCGCCCAGCTCAGGGACCGCGCCAGCTGATCAGCACCGCAGGCGGAGTCCTCCCCTCAGGGAAGTGCTTACGCCTAGACTTTGGACCATGAGCACCGCCACCGGACTGAGCCTGACTGCTTCGGGCACCATCCCCCAAGAGCTGCTGGACCTACCGTGGCAGCTGCCGCTGGCCCAGTGGCCCGCCGATGTGTTGGCCGCTCTACCGCGGGGCATCTCGCGGCATATTGTGCGGTTCGCCTATCTGGGGGGGTCGGTCATCGCCATCAAGGAGACCTCGGAGCGCGCCGCCCGGCACGAATACCGCATGCTGCGCCAGCTGGGGCGGCTCGGGGCTCCCTGCGTCAAACCGGTCGCGGAGGTGACAGGGCGGGCCGACGAAAACGGGGAGCCGCTTTCACCAGCACTGGTCACCCGGCACCTGCGCTTCTCACTGCCCTACCGCGCGGTGTTCAACCAAATGATGCGCAAGGCCACGCTTCAGCGGCTGATCGATGCCCAGGCACTGCTGATGGTGGAGCTGCACCTGCTGGGCTTCTACTGGGGTGACGTCTCACTGTCCAACACCCTCTTCCGCCGTGATGCTGGAAACTTCAAGGCCTATCTGGTGGATGCCGAAACCGGTGAGCTGCATCCGAAGCTCTCCACCGGCCAGCGCGAATACGACCTGGAGGTCGCGCAGATCAACATTGCCGGTGAGCTGATGGACCTCATGGAAGGCGGGTTTGTCGATGAGGACGTCGACGCCGTGGCCACCAGCGGGCAGTTCATCGACTCATACCGGGGTCTGTGGCATGAACTCACCGGTGACACGGCATTCAATCCCGATCAGCAGTGGCTGATGGAGGAGCGGATCCGGCGGCTCAATGAACTGGGCTTCGATGTGGAGGAGTACGATATTCGTTCCGCCAGCGATGCTGGCCGCCTCCTACTGCGGCCCAAAGTGGTGGATCCGGGACACCATCAGCGCAGGCTGATGGCACTGACCGGTCTCGACGTGCAGGAAAACCAGGCCCGGCGGCTGTTGGGAGCAATCGATGCCTACCGAGCCGCCCACGATCCGCACGGGGATGAAGCCGTGGCGGCCCACATGTGGACCCAACAGGTGTTCCAGCCGATCATCAACAGGATTCCGCGAGAACTGCGCAACAAGCTTGAACCTGCAGAGATCATGCACCAGCTGCTGGACTACCGCTGGCAGCGCTCCGAGCGTGAGGGCCGGGACGTCCCATTGGAAGAGGCCCTTCCGTCATTTATCGAGGAGGAGCTGCGAGGTTACCGCGATGAAGCGATTCTGATGGTCAACCCGCCCACCGACGTGATGAAACAGTTGGAGCTGGGCGCTGACTCATCTGGCACCCAGGACGACGACGCCGGGAATGACGAGGACGCCTCCGCCTGGTATTCCTGAGAGAATTCGCCTCTCACTGGCGCCGGGGCAGATGAACTCCGGCCAGCATGCAGCGCACGGACCCGCCGGAGGATTCAATGGTGGAGACATCGCTGGTCAGAATCCGGGAGGTGCGTCTGATAGCCGCAACTTGGTCCGCCCGGAGTGCGCGGTAAGCGGTCGTGGACATCGCCAGAACAGGACCGGCGGAGCCGGTCAGCTGAAGCACATTGCCCGCGAATTGCTGGACCTGCGATTCCGACAGATCCACAATCGTCTCGCTCGAGCACCGCAGCTGATTGAGCACACCGTCGCGCTCAGCCGGCTGCGGGATTAGTCCGCTGGCCAGTACGGAGACGGTCTCTCCCACGCTCATCATCACGTTCGTGTGATAGATCGGCGTCCCGGAGGAGTCCACGGCGTCGAAGAGCACCGGCTCCAGGTCCAGCTCCGCGCAGTAACGCTGAAACAGTCGCGGGGTCAACCGGTGTGAGCGACACCCGAACGCGACGCCACGCCGATGGTCGATGACCACGGATCCGGTCCCCTCGAGAAACTCGCCGCCGTCCTCTTCGGCGCTGAAGTCCAACACCTCACGAATCTCGAACTCGCGCGCCAGCAGCTCCAGCACGTCTGAGCGGCGCTCATGCCGGCGGTTTGGCGCGAACATGGGGCACAACACCACCCGGCCGTCGGCATGGGTGGTGAACCAGTTATTGGGAAAGACGCTGTCCGGGCTCAGGCCCTGCTCATCGTCAACCAGCGTGACTCCGATGCCTTCCCGGGTCAACGCCTCCGCCAGCTGTGTGCTTTCCCGGTAGGCCTGCTCCGCTGCCGCTCTCCCTCCTTGAGTGAGATTTCGCTGAAAGGCGTTGTCAGCGGCGGTGTCCGGGTTGACGGAGAACCGGTGCGGCCGCACCATCACCACATGAGACGGCGACTGGATGGGCACCAGGTGTGCTGCGGTGAGAAGCTCGGCGCTCATCACTAGCCCACCGGTTTCAAGGTGTTCACCAGAGAGAACAGGTCCTTGGGATCCTCCGGGTCTGCCACCAGGTCGATGTAGGTCTGCAGATCTGTTCCTGCAGTCGCGTCGCGGGCACAGCGCAACGCCGAGAAGTCCGCAATCGCGAAGCCCACGGAGTCAAAAATTGTGATCTGCTCAGCGGAGGTCCGACCCTCTTCCGCACCGGTGAGAACCTTCCAGAACTCGGTGACCGGAAAGTCCGGTGCCATCTGCTGAATCTCACCCTCAACACGCGTCTGCTCCGGAAACTCCACGAACACCTTGGCGCGGCGCAGCAGCTCGGGGTCGAGCTCTGTCTTGCCCGGGCAGTCACCTCCGACGGCATTGATATGCACCCCGGCGGGCACCTGCTCACTGCTCAGGATGGTGGCGCGGGCTTTATCAGCGGTGCACGTAGTCACGATATCGGCACCCACGACGGATTCCGACGTCGATCCGGCCTCCTGGATGTCGAAACCCAGGGGCTGTAGGTTGCGGCGAAGCTTCTCCACCGCAGCGGGGTCGACGTCGTAGACACGCAGTTGATCAATACCCATCAGGGCTCGGAAGGCCAGAGCCTGGAACTCTGCCTGGGATCCGGCACCGATCATCGCCATCACTTGGGCCCCGGGGCGGGCCACTCGCCGAGCGACCATCGCTGACGTGGCCGCCGTGCGGAGGGCGGTGAGCAGCGTCATCTCGGCAAGGAAAGTGGGGTACCCGTTGTCCACGTCGGCGAGCATGCCAAAGGCAGTCACTGTCTGGAAACCCCGGGCGGGATTGAACGGGTGGCCGTTGACGTACTTGAATGCATACTCCTTGGTGTCCGAGGTGGGCATCAGCTCGATGACACCAAAGGGCGTGTGGCTGGCCACCCGCGCCACCTTGTCGAAAGCTTCCCAACGCGCGAAGTCGGCTTCAAGGTACTCGACCATCGAGGCCATGATCGGCTCCACGCCGTCGCGCTGGATCCACCGCGTCATGTTCTTCACGTCCACAAATTCGGTCACTCCAAGGCCTCCGTCACTGGTGTTTACAGGGTATAAATCAAGAGTACGGATATCGATGTGCAAGCGAAATATCCACTTCGAGACATTTTTGCCAAACCATTGAACAGATTGTGACCATTTGAGTAGCATATTGTTATGGATGGTCTCAGTGATGTGGACCGGGCACTGATTTCTGAGCTCAGGCGCGATGGGCGGGCGCCAGTCTCGGTCCTGGCGGACCGGCTGGGAGTCTCCCGAGCCACGGTGACAAAGCGCATCGATCGCCTGACTGCGGAGGGAGTCATTGTCGGGTTCAGTGTGCGCGTCCGGAACCCGCAAGAAATTTCCGAGATCCGGGCCATCAGCCTCATTGAGCTCTTTGGACGGGCCACCAGTCAGGTCATTGCGGAGTTGCGGGGCTACCCGGAAATTACTGCTCTGCACACCACCAACGGCGCATGGGACCTTGTGGCGGAGATTTCGTGCCGTGACCTTCAGGAGTTCGATGCTCTGTTGACCCGGCTGCGCGGAGTCAAAGGAATCATGAACTCCGAGACAAGTCTGCTGCTGAGCTCGGTCGTGAGATGAGACCGACCATCAGAAGCACTGCGGGTGGCGGTGCCGGTCAGCGACTACCGCCGCAGGAGCTTACGCCCAATTTCTGTTGCAGTGCGGTTCATCAGCGGGACCGCATGCCGGACGAAGGCGTCATCCATGCGCGCAGTGGGGCCTGAAACTGACAGGCCCATGCGCGTGGGCCCGTGCGGAATGGAGACCGCCAGGCATCGGACTCCGATCTCCTGCTCCTCATCGTCCAACGCGTACCGCTGACGGGAGATGATGGGCAACTGCTCGAGAAGCGCGTCAGGGCGCGTCAGAGTCTTGGGGGTCATCGCGGGCATGCCGGTGGAGGCCAGCACTTCGCGAACCCGCTGCGGGTACATCGTTGCCAGCATCGCTTTGCCCACGCCGGTGGAGTGCATATAGGCCCGGCGCCCCACTTCGGTAAACATACGCATAGAGTGCGGCGAGGGGACCTGCGCAATGTAGACGACCATCTCCGACTCCATGGCGGCCATATTCACGCTCTCACCCAGCTCTGCCACCAGGGACTGCATCTGCGGTACGGCGAGTCCACCCAACTGGCGCGTGGCTCCCTCACCCAGCGGCACCAAGTGGGCCCCGAGGGCGTAGCGTTTGTCGGGCAGCTGATGAACCACCCCCAGGCCGATCAGCGTGTGGAGGAGGCGGTGCACCGTAGGGCCTGCCAGTCCGGATGCAGCCTTCAGCTCGCCGGCAGTGGCGCTTCCGTTGAATTGGACGAGGTCATCCAGCAGCCCGAAGGCGCGCTCGATCACCTGGACGCGCTGGGGTTGGCGTCTCGCGACCGAGTCCGTATCCCGGACCGTTTCTTCCATAGTATGGATTCTATGACATAGAAATAGGCATAGCGCAACCACCCGTCACAGTGATCTGAAGGAGCAATTCATGACCATCTCCGTCAACGCCCCCTATGAGGCCGAAGGTACCGAGCAGATTCTCACCGATGAGGCTCTGCAATTTGTTGAAGAGCTGCACGCACGGTTCGCGAAGACCCGAAACGAGGTGCTGAGCAACCGCGACGCCGCCCAGCAGCAGGCCGCCCGAACCGGCGCCATGGACTTTCCCGCAGAGACGGCTGAAGTGCGCGGAGGGGACTGGAAAGTTGCCGAGCAGCCCCAGAGCCTGGCTGACCGCCGGGTGGAGATTACGGGACCGCCAGCTCCGGCGAAAATGGCCATCAACGCGCTCAATTCCGGCGCGAAAGTGTGGTTGGCGTGCTTGGAGGATGCGCTGTCTCCCTCGTGGCAGAACGTCGTCTCAGGACAGAAGAACCTCTACGAGGCCGCCCGTGGCACGCTGCAGTTCACCTCCCCCGAGGGAAAGCAGTACACCCTCCGCGACGACGTGCCGCTGCCGGTGGTCGTGGTGCGTCCCCGCGGGTGGCACCTGCCAGAGAAGAACATCACTATCGACGGCGAACGCGCGATCGGGGCGTTGGTCGATTTCGGACTGCACTTCTTCCACAACGCTAAAGTCCTGAGCGAGAAGGGGACCGGCCCGTTCTATTACCTGCCGAAGCTTGAACACTACTTAGAGGCCCGGCTGTGGAATGACATCTTTACCTTCGCGGAGGAGAGGCTGGGAATCGACCATGGCACCGTCCGCGCCACGGTGCTGATTGAAACCATTCCGGCAGCTTTCCAGATGGACGAGATCCTTTACGAGCTGCGTGAACACGCTTCCGGTCTCAACGCGGGGCGCTGGGACTACCTGTTCAGCATCATCAAGTATTTCCGGGCCTCGGGTTCAGACTTTGTGCTCCCGGACCGGGCGCAGGTGTCCATGACTCAGCCGTTCATGCGCGCCTACACCGAGCTGCTGGTGAAGACCTGCCACCGCCGCGGAGCATTCGCCATGGGTGGCATGGCGGCCTTCATCCCAAACCGGCGCGAGCCTGAGGTCACCGCACAGGCCATGGAAAAGGTGCGCGACGACAAGGCCCGAGAAGCCCGGGACGGCTTCGACGGATCATGGGTCGCCCACCCGGACATGGTGGACCTCTGCGCGGAGGAGTTCAGCAAAGTCCTCGGAGACAAGACCAACCAGCTCGACCGACAGCGCGACGACGTCGAGGTCTCAGCGCAGGATCTGCTCAATATCGGCGCCGCAGAAGGCGAAGTCACCGAACAAGGCGTCCGCACCAATCTCTACGTCGCCGTCTACTACACCGCTGTGTGGCTCTCCGGCAACGGCGCGGTCGCCATTCACAATCTCATGGAGGACGCCGCCACCGCCGAGATCTCCCGCTCCCAGGTCTGGCAGCAGATCCATAACCAGACCGTGACCGCTGATACCGGGGCGCCGGTGACGAAGGACCTGGTGGAGAAACTCCTCAGCGACGAAGTCAGCCGCCTGCGCTCCGAGATCGACGACGCCGAGACGTTCAGCAAGTACTTCGAGCCAGCTGCCGATGTCGTCCGGCAGCTGGTGCTGGACACGGAGAACTACGAGGACTACCTCACCATTCCGGCCTATGAGGTGCTGCGCTGAACCAGCGGTTATAGGTCATGGTCTGTGAAGAGGCGCTCATCGGGGTCGGTGAGCGCCTCTTCCAGTAACGCCCGGTTAGCCTTCAGTGACTGCAGGTCCCGCTTAACCACTTGGTCCCGCGTCTTGGCCACAGCCTCAGCGACCAGATTGATTTGCGCTTTGAACTCTGCAGCGTGCTTCGGTTTCGCCGAGTCCGGCAACCCTAAGAACAGATCCAGAGTGCGTGGCAGATGCCGAGAGATGGTGTGAAACACCGCATCCTGCTGTTCGGGAGCTCGCTCCAGGGTGGCCCAGCGGTCGACGATCTCCTCAAGCCCGACTACTGTCATCCGCAGCTGGCCGTGGCTCGAGGGGGGAAACTGATGGGCCCTGCTCCGGACTGTTGCCTTCAGCTCGCCCAGGCGTTCTCGGAGGGACTGCTGTTGGCTGGTCAACTCGGCCCTTCTGCGCTGGAGGCTCAATTCGCGGCCGTAGAGCATCCCGTACGTCCCGCCTGCAGCGGCACCGCCCACCACGGCACCAGCAGCGAACGCCCAGGGGCTTGGCAGCATGAGAATGAGCAGCACCGCAAACCCAATCAGAAACGCTGCAGCGGAGGCCGAATACTTCAGCATTCTCTGCTGCTGTCCATTCTCTGGTGCTGGACCTTGATCTGTCACCAACTCAGCCTATCTGTGGAAAGTGGGCAGGTCCTCGACGCAGCACGCCGAGGACACCAGGTCGCCCGGGCAGCGGGCTGAGACTCCATATGGTCGGGGTGACAGGATTTGAACCTGCGGCCTCGTCGTCCCGAACGACGCGCGCTACCAAGCTGCGCTACACCCCGTGGCGCCATGTGACAAGTATTGAGTCTATCGCGGCACGGCACTCTGCAAGAAATCGGCAGAGACACAACTGAGGCCTGAACGCGGCGTCGTTGCCGTGCTCAGGCCTCAGTCTTTATGTTGTGTCCGGCGGTGTCCTACTCTCCCACACCCTTCCGGGTGCAGTACCATCGGCGCTGTGGGTCTTAGCTTCCGGGTTCGGGATGGGACCGGGCGTTTCCCCCACGCTATGACCGCCGTAACTCTTTCAACCCCGTCCCCCACCCCCTTCACAGGGGTGGGGGTGGGTAAGTCTTGGGTGGTGCGGATATGTGGTTTTCTGGTGTGGTCTGTTGTTGTTTCAGAACCGCATAGTGGACGCGTAGCACATAGAACACTTCAACACGAATGCTGCAGCGTGTTTGCCTGGCCCCCTCATACTCCCCCTTATGGTCCCTCTCGGGGCTCAATGGGGGTGGGGTGGTGTGTAAGTGGTCGGCTTATTAGTACCAGTCAACTGCACACATTGCTGTGCTTCCATTTCTGGCCTATCAACCCAGTGGTCTACTGGGAGCCTTCACACCTCAAAGGGTGATGGATTCGGGGCTCAATGGGGGTGGGGTGGTGTGTAAGTGGTCGGCTTATTAGTACCAGTCAACTGCACACATTGCTGTGCTTCCATTTCTGGCCTATCAACCCAGTGGTCTACTGGGAGCCTTCACACCTCAAAGGGTGATGGAGATCTTATCTTGAAGCCGGCTTCCCACTTAGATGCTTTCAGCGGTTATCCATCCCGAACGTAGCTAATCAGCGGTGCCCTTGGCAGGACAACTGACACACCAGAGGTTCGTCCGTCCCGGTCCTCTCGTACTAAGGACAGACCTTCTCAAATCTCCTACGCGCGCAGCGGATAGGGACCGAACTGTCTCACGACGTTCTAAACCCAGCTCGCGTACCGCTTTAATGGGCGAACAGCCCAACCCTTGGGACCAACTCCAGCCCCAGGATGCGACGAGCCGACATCGAGGTGCCAAACCATGCCGTCGATATGGACTCTTGGGCAGGATCAGCCTGTTATCCCCGAGGTACCTTTTATCCGTTGAGCGACGGCCCTTCCATACGGTGCCGCCGGATCACTAGTCCCAACTTTCGTTCCTGCTCGAGATGCCTCTCTCACAGTCAAGCTCCCTTGTGCACTTACACTCAACACCTGATTGCCAACCAGGCTGAGGGAACCTTTGGGCGCCTCCGTTACTCTTTAGGAGGCAACCGCCCCAGTTAAACTACCCACCAGGCACTGTCCCTGGACCCGATCAGGGCCCGAAGTTAGATGCCTAACAACACCAGAGTGGTATTTCAACGATGACTCCACCCCCACTAGCGTGAGGGCTTCGACGTCTCCCACCTATCCTACACAAGTGATGTCAAACACCAATACCAAGCTATAGTAAAGGTCTCGGGGTCTTTCCGTCCTGCTGCGCGTAACGAGCATCTTTACTCGTAGTGCAATTTCGCCGAGTTCACGGTTGAGACAGCGGGGAAGTCGTTACTCCATTCGTGCAGGTCGGAACTTACCCGACAAGGAATTTCGCTACCTTAGGATGGTTATAGTTACCACCGCCGTTTACCGGGGCTTAAATTCTCCGCTTCGCAGCCAAAGCCGCTAACAGGTCCTCTTAACCTTCCGGCACCGGGCAGGAGTCAGTCCGTATACCTCGTCTTACGACTTCGCACGGACCTGTGTTTTTAGTAAACAGTCGCTTCCCCCTGGTCTCTGCGACCACCACCAGCTACCAACCGCGAAGGGCTGGGCACCAGGGTGGTCCCCCTTCTCCCGAAGTTACGGGGGCATTTTGCCGAGTTCCTTAACCGTGATTCTCTCGATCGCCTTAGTATTCTCTACCTGACTACCTGTGTCGGTTTAGGGTACGGGCGGCTAAAACCTCGCGTCGATGCTTTTCTTGGCAGCATAGGATCACCGGATCCCCACCCAAAGGTGGGGCCCATCAAATCTCAGGCACACAGACCACGGATTTACCTATGGTCCGCCCTACATTCTTAGACCCAGACAACCATCGCTGGGCCCGGCTACCTTCCTGCGTCACACCTGTTAATACGCTCGCTCCACCACATCAGGTCCCACGCTAGTCCCACACCGTGGGCACCAAAGGCGCCCATCAGCATGGTTTCGGGTGGTTAGTCTCAGTAGTTTCGCGTGGGCGGTTCTTCGCCGGTACGGGAATATCAACCCGTTATCCATCGACTACGCCTGTCGGCCTCGCCTTAGGCCCCGACTAACCCAGGGCAGATTAGCTTGACCCTGGAACCCTTAGTCATTCGGCGGACACGTTTCTCACGTGTCTTTCGCTACTCATGCCTGCATTCTCACTCCAACACACTCCACAACAAGCTTACGCTGCTGCTTCACCGCAGTGTCGGACGCTCCCCTACCCACCCAACCCCCACAACGAGGGCTGAATGCCACAGTTTCGGCGGTGTGCTTGAGCCCCGCTACATTGTCGGCGCGGAATCACTTGACCAGTGAGCTATTACGCACTCTTTCAAGGGTGGCTGCTTCTAAGCCAACCTCCTGGTTGTCTCAGCAACTCCACATCCTTTCCCACTTAGCACACGCTTAGGGGCCTTAACCGGTGGTCTGGGCTGTTTCCCTCTCGACGATGAAGCTTATCCCCCACCGTCTCACTGCTGAGCTCTCACATCACTGGCATTCGGAGTTTAGTTGACGTCAGTAACCTTGTAGGGCCCATCAGCCATCCAGTAGCTCTACCTCCAGGATGAAACACTCAACGCTGCACCTAAATGCATTTCGGGGAGAACCAGCTATCACAGAGTTTGATTGGCCTTTCACCCCTACCCACAGCTCATCCCCCCAGTTTTCAACCTAGGTGGGTTCGGGCCTCCACGTGCTCTTACACACGCTTCACCCTGGCCATGGGTAGATCACTCCGCTTCGGGTCTAGACCCAGCAACTAAAAACGCCCTATTCAGACTCGCTTTCGCTACGGCTACCCCACACGGGTTAACCTCGCTACTGAGCACTAACTCGCAGGCTCATTCTTCAAAAGGCACGCCATCACACACCACACGGGCATGCTTTGACGGATTGTAGGCACATGGTTTCAGGTACTCTTTCACTCCCCTCCCGGGGTACTTTTCACCATTCCCTCACGGTACTGATTCACTATCGGTCAACAGGGAGTATTCAGGCTTACCAGATGGTCCTGGCAGATTCACACACGATTCCTCGAGCCGCGTGCTACTCGAGAACACACCACAGGCCGGCCGTACGCATTACCACTACGGGACTCACACCCTCTACGGTGACCGTCTCAACAGTCTTCGCATATACGCCGACACCTCAACCCAGAGGACCGGTGGATCCTCCACGGGTGGTCTCACAACCCCAGCAACGCAACCCCCACCGGGTATCACACGCCACTGGTTTAGCCCCATACGCTTTCGCTCGCCACTACTCACGCAATCACTCTTGTTTTCTCTTCCTGCCGGTACTGAGATGTTTCACTTCCCGACGTTCCTCCCACCACGCCTATACATTCAGCGTGGGGTGACACACCACTACAGCATGCCGGGTTTCCCCATTCGGACATCCTGGCCTCAACGCTCGGTTATCAGCTCCACCAGGCTTATCGCAGATTCCCACGTCCTTCATCAGCTCCTGTTGCCAAGGCATCCACCATGCGCCCTTAAACACTTACGACACACAAAAAATACACAAACAAACAAAAAAGATGCTCGCGTCCACTATGCAGTTCCCAAACAACAACCCCCACCCCAACCACCACAGACCACACAGCCTGCAGCAGCCACAAAAGCAAGGACCACAATCCAAAGGCCTATAGCCTCAGGACCCAACAGTGCGCCACACACCACAACAACAACACCAACCAGCACACCTTTTCCACCACCAGCCCCCCCACAGGGAACCAACAGGTACTTCAGCACACCCAGCCAGCATCACCACCGTGATGGCCCCGACACGCGGAGCATTCATTGAAAATTCCACCCATGAGCAAACCCCCCAGCAGCACATTCGGCCACATCAAGAGGGCGGACCCCACTCGGGCCCAAGCTCCTTAGAAAGGAGGTGATCCAGCCGCACCTTCCGGTACGGCTACCTTGTTACGACTTAGTCCCAATCGCCAGTCCCACCTTCGACCATTCCCCCCAAAAAACTGGTTAGGCCATGAGCTTCGGGTGTTACCAACTTTCGTGACTTGACGGGCGGTGTGTACAAGGCCCGGGAACGTATTCACCGCAGCATTGCTGATCTGCGATTACTAGCGACTCCAACTTCACGAAGTCGAGTTGCAGACTTCGATCCGAACTGAGACCGGCTTTTAGGGATTAGCTCCACCTCACGGTATCGCAACCCACTGTACCGGCCATTGTAGCATGCGTGAAGCCCAAGACATAAGGGGCATGATGATTTGACGTCGTCCCCACCTTCCTCCGAGTTGACCCCGGCAGTCTCCCATGAGTCCCCACCATCACGTGCTGGCAACATAAGACAAGGGTTGCGCTCGTTGCGGGACTTAACCCAACATCTCACGACACGAGCTGACGACAACCATGCACCACCTGTGAACCAGCCCCGAAGGGAAACTGCATCTCTGCAGCGATCCGGTCCATGTCAAGCCTTGGTAAGGTTCTTCGCGTTGCATCGAATTAATCCGCATGCTCCGCCGCTTGTGCGGGCCCCCGTCAATTCCTTTGAGTTTTAGCCTTGCGGCCGTACTCCCCAGGCGGGGCACTTAATGCGTTAGCTACGGCGCGGAAAACGTGGAATGTCCCCCACACCTAGTGCCCAACGTTTACGGCATGGACTACCAGGGTATCTAATCCTGTTCGCTCCCCATGCTTTCGCTCCTCAGCGTCAGTAACAGCCCAGAGACCTGCCTTCGCCATCGGTGTTCCTCCTGATATCTGCGCATTTCACCGCTACACCAGGAATTCCAGTCTCCCCTACTGCACTCCAGCCTACCCGTACCCACTGCACACCCGAGGTTGAGCCCCGGGCTTTCACAGCAGACGTGGCAAACCGCCTACGAGCTCTTTACGCCCAATAATTCCGGATAACGCTCGCGCCCTACGTATTACCGCGGCTGCTGGCACGTAGTTAGCCGGCGCTTCTTCTGCAAGTACCGTCACAAAAAGCTTCTTCCTTGCTGAAAGCGGTTTACAACCCGAAGGCCGTCATCCCGCACGCGGCGTCGCTGCATCAGGCTTGCGCCCATTGTGCAATATTCCCCACTGCTGCCTCCCGTAGGAGTCTGGGCCGTGTCTCAGTCCCAGTGTGGCCGGTCACCCTCTCAGGCCGGCTACCCGTCATCGTCTTGGTAAGCCATTACCTCACCAACAAACTGATAGGCCGCGAGTCCATCCAAAACCGCAAAAGCTTTCCACCAGCCCCCATGCGGAGACCAGTCATATCCGGTATTAGACCCAGTTTCCCGGGCTTATCCCAGAGTCAAGGGAAGGTTACTCACGTGATACTCACCCGTTCGCCACTAATCCACCAGTGCAAGCACCAGCATCATCGTTCGACTTGCATGTGTTAAGCACGCCGCCAGCGTTCATCCTGAGCCAGGATCAAACTCTCCATCAAAAAA
>NZ_VAWA01000012.1 GCF_005771565.1 Nesterenkonia sphaerica | reverse complement strand
ACTAGAGCGTGTCTGAGAATTATGTGAGGGGTGGCCTGGAAGCCTGGAGACATGTCTCGTCTCCAGGTTCTTTCTGATGCTCAGTGGGAGCTGATCGCTGATCAGCTGCCCAAGCCCACAGGACGCAAAGGGCGTCCCTTCGCTGATGCTCGCCTGATGGTTGAAGGGATCATCTACCGGTATCGGTGCGGGATTGCCTGGCGGGACCTGCCCGAGGTCTTCGGGCCCTGGCAGACAGTGTGGACTTGGCACCGCCGACTGGCAGCCGAGGAGACCTGGGAGAAGATCCTGGCCCAGCTGAGAGCCCAAGCTGATGCCGAGGGGCTGATCGACTGGACGGTCTCGGTGGACTCCACCGCAGCGCGTGCTCATCAGCACGCCACCAACATCACCCGCCACACAGGGGGCTTCATCGAATTACACAAATCCCAGCGCAGAGCCGCCTGATCACGCTGTCGGCCGCTCTCGGGGCGGGCTGACCTCGAAGGTCCATCAGCTTGTTGAAGGCCACGGGCTGCCACTGGCAACGATCATCTCACCCGGACAGGCCAACGACGCCCCGGTGCTGACCCCGCTGGTCGAACAGATCAGAGTCCCGCGCCTGGGACCCGGCAGGGCCCGTACCCGACCTGATGAGTTGCTAGGCGATAAGGCCTACTCCTCCGGCGCGATCCGCACCTACCTGCGGGAACGCGGGATCATCGCCACCATCGCAGAGCCTGACGATCAGAAACGACACCGCAGAAACCGCGGCACCAAGGGCGGCAGGCCCCCGAAGTTCAACGCCCAGCGATACAAGGGCCGCAACATCGTCGAACGCGGGTTCTGCCACCTGAAGCAATGGCGCGGCATCGCCACCCGCTACGACAAGCTGGCCACCACATACCGAGCAGCAGCGCTACTGCACGGAGTCACTGCCTGGACCAAACATTTATCAGACACGCTCTAGCTGCAGCCAGCGTCGGGCGGGGAATTGGTCGCCCCAGGTTCCTGCAAGTGCGCTGCCGGCGGCGTGACAGACGAGGGTTGTGGCCACCAGCATGGAGTAGCTCCGTGCAATGTGCGCTTTGTGCGGGACGTGGTCGAGCAATGCAATCCTGGTGGCAGGATGGACACAGACGCTCTGGTCGCTCCGGCGATGATTGCGAAGATCAGCAGTCAGGGGAGGCCGGCGGCAAAGAAGATGAGGATGGCAACGATTGCCGCTAGTGGCTGAGCTGCCAACAGCAGGGTTCGTCGATCGCCAGGCCATTGACGCGTCCCGAAGATCAAGGCTGCGAACAGTTCTCCCAGGGCAGGAGGAGCGAACCCGAGACCGCTTAGCGCAGCCTGCGGCAGACATGACCCCCGGAACTGCGACGACAGTCACCCCACGAACAAATGGACCTAGCGCCTATGCCCCGTGCTCTTGAGGCTGCCCGCACAGACGTTAGATGGCGACGCCTGAACTCGGTCGACTTCAAGTTCAACGTCTAGCAGCACCCCTTGACAGATCGCGCAACAGGGCGCGATGTTCGTCGTATGGGACTGCTCACGTTCGGCATCAACGTCACCCTCGATGGTTGTGTAGACCATAGAGAGGGTATCGCCGACGACGAGACTCACGCGCATTTCACTCGCTTGATGGACGACTGCGGTGCAATGCTCTGGGGGCGCATCACCTACGAGATGATGGAAGACTACTGGCCGGCGGTTGCCCGCGGCGATGTAGATGCGTCAGCGGCCATGCGTGAGTGGGCGCTCAAATTGGAGGTCAAGCCCAAGTACGTGGTGTCGTCGACGCGCAGGGAGTTCCCGTGGGCCAACAGTCACCACCTCGCGGGCGACGTGCGCTCGGCGGTGCAAGATCTCAAGGACCAGACGACTCGCGGAGTACTGGTTGGCAGTGGCACCCTTGCGGCAGAGTTGGATCGAATGGGGCTGGTCGACGAGTACCAGTTTCTTGTTCACCCCAGGATCGCCGGTCACGGTCCCACCCTCTATCAGGACGGGCTGCTTCACACGCGGCGACTCGAGTTGGTCGCTTCTGAGCCGCTCAGCAACGGGGCGATTGCTGTGCACTACCGACGGGTCGTGGACGACCACGAGTAGGAATGACGGCCGAGGAGCTCTACGCCCCGATTTATCCAGGTGAGGTTCTCTTGGAGGAGCTCATCAGCTGAACCATTAAGGTGGTCCATGAGGGAGCAGCCCAGCTCCGACCACCGCTGATATAGGAGTGTTGAGCCATGAGTTTCTCTGTCTATCTTTCCGGCGAGATCCACACCGACTGGCGTGAGGAGATCCAGCGCGGCGCGGAAGCCGCTGGACTGGACGTGACGTTCACCGCGCCGGTGACCGACCACCCCGCCAGCGACGCCGCCGGCGACCACCTCGGCGAGACCGAAAGTCGGTTTTGGCGCGACCACCAGTCCGCCAAAGTCAACGCCATTCGCACGCGCACCCTGATCGAGCAGAGCGACCTGGTCGTGGTGCGCTTCGGTGAGAAGTACAAGCAGTGGAACGCCGCCTTTGATGCTGGGTACTGCGCCGCTTTGGGCAAGCCGTATGTGACCCTTCACGAGGCAGATCTCGTCCATCCGCTCAAGGAGGTCGACGCCGCGGCTCATGCGTGGTGTACGACCACCGACCAGGTCGTGGAGACCCTGCGCTACGTGCTCAAAGCCTGAGCCCTGTTTGCGGCAGCGCCTATTCTAGGTGTCACCCCCGGCCTGCCGGCGTGCCAGTCCCTCCAGCAGCAGGTCCAGGGTGAACTCGAACTCAGCTTGACTGTCGCACCAGCCCAGACTCCGATCCTGGGTGGTGTGCACCTCAGCCTCCACCATCGCTGACAGATGAGGCATCAGAGCGGCGAACTCGGCGGAGTCGGCGGGGTCTTCTGCGGCGTCGCCCTCAAGTCCGGAAGGGCGAAAAGGCTCCTGGACGAACCCCAGGATCATGCTCCCCAGCGCGTGAAGTGCACGGTGCCCGAGGTGATAGCTGAAACCTGCCGAGATGAGCTCGGCGAGGGCTGCCTCATAGTGGGCGATGGCTCCGAAAGGAATGTGAGGAGTGGAGTTGATGAGCTGCGGAGCCCAGGGATGGCGCAGCATAACGTCACGTGCCAGGAGGCAGCGACTCCGCACTGAGGCCAGCCCGCCGTCGCTGCGGGAGCGCGAAAGTCCGGAGAACTCCTCGCCCACTTCCCGCAGCACGGCCTCTACCAGCCCTTCCAGCAGGGCCTCTTTGTTCGGGATGTGGTGGTACAGAGACATCGCTTCCACACCCAAGGACTGAGCGACCCTCCGCATGGTGATCGCCCGCAGGCCCTCCGCATCGGCCAACTCGACCGCCGCGCGGAGAACGGTCTCCCGGTCCAGACTGCCCCGACTGCGCCGAATCGCGTGCTCCCTATCAGTCACGAAGATACTCCTTGCCCCAAATAAACCTTACAGCGTAAGATTACCTTATCCTGTAAGGCACTCTGGTGGATCGGAGCCATCATGTTGCACCGACGCAGCGCACCTCCCGCAGATCCCCATCTAGCCCGGGCCGCCGGGGTGTGGTATCTCGCGCTCATCCTCACCGGCGTCGCTGGTTACCTTGTGATCCGCCCCCAGCTCTACGACACGGAGGATCCGGCGATGACGCTTCAGCAGCTGATCGCCAACGACACCCTGGCGCGTGTGGGCATCGCTCTAGAGTTGGCCATCGTCGTCACTCAGGCCGCTGTGGCTCTCTGGCTGTTCCGGCTCTTTCGCCAGGTGAATGCGGTAGCTGATGGAGCTGTTTTCGCTTTCGGACTGACCAACGCCGTCGTCATCCTGGCCAGCGCGGCCACGCTGGCTACCGCGCACACTGTGGCCGGTCAGCAGGAACTGGCCCCAGCAGGGGATGCTGCGGCGACGGTCCAGCTCGCCTACACCGTCAGTGCCCATCTCTGGGGCGTGGGTTCGGTCTTCTTCGGACTGTGGCTGATTCCGTTGGGTCTGCTTGTGCTGCACTCAGGTTGGATGCCCCGCACCCTGGGCTGGTTTCTGCTCATCGGCGGAGTCGGGTACACCCTCAGCGCATTCGCTTCACCGCTGCTGCCCGGGCTGGAGGTCGCAGGAGAAGTCCTGACTCTGCCAGCGGTGATCGGGGAATTCTGGTTGGTCGGCTACATGCTGACCCGTGGCGTGCGGCGAGTCGCAGAGCCAGCTGCTGCTCCGTAACACCACCGGAGGGCCGCAAGTCACAGCCACCTCAGAACACCAGGTGGATCACCGCTCCGATGACAAACAGGGAGACCGCCACCCCGGCGCAGAAGAATTCGACCAGTAGACCGATTCCCACAGCCCGCAGGGCTTGCAGGCTCGATGACCCGGCCGCTCGCCAATCGCGCTCGCGTCGAAAGTACTCCGCACAGAAAAGTCCAAGAGCGAATCCTAGGAAGAGGCCCAACGGCGGCAGTACGATCAGACCCACCAGGCCAGCCGCCAGGGCCACCAGGATCGGCCCCCGAGGTATGGACTCCCGCCTGAGCACCCGGCCGGTCAGCACAGTGGAAGCGCTCCACCCGAGCAGCGCCAGCATCACTCCGGCAAGGGACACTGCCCATACTGTTGGGCCGCCCAGCAGCACTGCCCAGACCAACAGAGCGACGATCACCAGCAGACTGCCGGGAAGCACTGGGACGACGACGCTGACCAGGCCCGCAATCAGGACTATGCCGGCCACCAGAGTCGCCACGGTTTCTGCGGCAGTAGATTCAAGCATGCCCCCAGCATGCCAAAGGCGGCTCGCCCCCGTCTGTTACTCGCACTGGAGAGGTGGAGTGTGGGCTGAAGCGACGTCGTGGGTGTGTGGACCTCGTCGGCTTCGGTACCCCTGCCACCCGCCCCGTGTTCAGCCGAGGTCAACTGCAGCCCCGAGTGTCACGGTGACTGTCCTTGTTGCTCCCGGTGGTCCCTTGAGTGTGGACCGGCACCATACGGCCTTCCTCACGGACTTTCAGCACTAGGGCCTCTGCGGCGAGGAAAGTGTTGGTTCCACAGGGGTCGGGTCCGGAGCGCCTCGACCTGCTCGTCAAGCTCGGCGGCCATGCCGCTGACTTGGGACTTCGAGACGTTCTCGATGCCCAGGGAACCGACATGCTTGTCTATCCTTCGGGTGGAGACGCAGGGCGGGACTCTCTAATCCTAAGCTGCCGTCCGATGCAGACGGGAGAGCCGGCATTGTCTTGCCGCGCCCTCACCTGCGTGGTGCACTCAGACGGTGTTCGTGGCGGACTGACATCTCGTTTGCTGCCAAAAGTGTACCAAAAATGGTACGCTTTTGGCATGACATGGGAGGTTACGTAATGGGCTACCGCCGCGATCTGTGGGAGATCGCCGCAGAACAACACGGCGTCGTCACGATCGCTGAGGCTGAGGAGGCAGGAACGCCCGCCGTAGAGGTGCGCAAGCTCGCGCATCGCAGCGTGCTGAAGGCCTGCGGCCTGGGTGTGTACCTGCACCGCGATGTCCCTGCGAGCGAGCTGACGCAGCCTGCAACGGCAGTGGCGTTGGCCGGTAAAGGGGCATTCCTCCAGGGCGAGACTGTGCTCGATCTGCTCGGCTTGGGGCAGTTCAATCCGTACCGCATTCGGGTCGGGACCCGCCGCCGGGTGCGTAGGGCTCTTCCCGAATGGATTGAGCTCGAGACCCGTATGGACGTCCCCGACGAGGACCTGACGCAGTACGAGGGTATCCCGGTGACCACTGTTGAACGTGCGCTGGCTGACTTGCGCGAGAGGATGCCGCCGGAGCGTTGGAAGACGCTGGTCGATCAAGCGCGCGGACGCGAGCTGATCCAGGAGCGGGACGTGGTGACATTGGACCCGATGGAGCACGTCAGGTGAGCGCTGTCGTACCGCCGCTGAACCTGCAGCAGCTGAACGCGCGGGTCGAAGAGGCGTCGGACGAACTCGGTGTACCCATTGCCCGTGTGCGACGGATGCTCTGCACACTCATTGTGTCCCAGATGCTGCCCGACGCTGTAACTATCAAGGGAGGCATGGGCGTTAAGCTCCGCATGGGTGAGCGCGGCACGCGGGCCACGGCTGACCTCGATGTCTCCACTCGCCAACGAGGTAAAACCTTCGAAGAAGCGTTTCGCGCTAGCCTGGCGCAGGGCTGGGGGTCGGTTCCGGCCGCTAAGGGCGTGCTGCGGAAAAATCCTGACGCGCCGGACCGCGTGGCATTCACGGGAGTCCTTAAGTCTGAGCGACTGCACGACCTTGGGCTCGCCCGCCCCCAATATGTAGTCCATCCCTACCGAGTCACACTGTCCTTCCTCGGGCGTAAGTGGGCGGCGCTGGACGTGGAAGTGTCCGACCCCGAGATAGAGCCGCATGCCTATACCCGCCGCGTTGTGGACGGCGAACTCGTTGAGCTGGGTGAACACTTTAACTTCGGGGATCTACAAGCGGTAGAGCTCATCGACCTGGAGAGCCAGCTGGCGCAGAAGATTCACGCCGTAACGGACCCTGCCTATGCCCGGGCCCATGACCTGGTGGACCTGCAGCTGCTTTGGGACGCCGGTCCCGATCTGATCCACTTGCGGGGGTCCTGTGTGCGTACCTTTGACTTCCGCAGTGGGCAAGATTGGCCGCCGCTGCCACTTCGCGCCATGGATGAATGGGAGCGCGCGTACCAAGTCGCCCGGAAGGAGACAGAGGTGGATGGCAGGTCGCCGGTGTTGACGGGCATCGAGTCGGCTCGAGCGTGGCTCGAACAGGTGATAATCGCGATCGACGCAGCGCCACGCGAGGCCGAACGCGGGCGCGGATAGACTTCCCACACCCAGCAACGGTGGGTCCCCTTACCCGGGCGCGATGGTGTCCCATTACCAAGGTTAGTTGGCTACTTTGACGCGCCTTCGTGGCCGGAAGTCACAATTGTGCGCCAAGTAGGGGTCGGTAAAGTGGGACGCATGTCGCGCCGATAACTACCCGGCACCTGAACAGGTGCCTTCGCCGGACTACTTGCGGATCTTCGTTACACACCTGGCGGCGGGGCCGAATCCGCCCGAACGAGTCATCCAGTCTGAAGTACCTCTCGCGGAAGTCTTGGCTGGGCTCGCTCCGGACGACCTCCGCCTCCGCGACGCTGTGCTTGCCGCAATCACCATCGAGTGAGTTTGCTCAGAGATTTTCGGCCTCAGCACGCCGTGGAAGGCCAACGTGTGAGACGTCACATGGCTTTCGACTCGTCCTGCCGCCGGCCTTTGAATTAGCTGCATTTCCCGATTTCGACGGCGCACCGAGCGGGCCGTACCCGTGCCTCAGAGCCAGGGTGTGCCCGGCGCGTCACTCTTCACACTCATCGCACGTACCCGCAGCAGCCATTTCCACAAAATGAACTTGGCACATGGCTCGAGGTCTTGCTGCTGCCGCTCTAACCTGCCGTGACCGGGCTTTGGCGACCTGTCGCGTGAGGGTCGGGGTGCCCCCGTCGTGAGGGAGGTCCTCAGCGTAACGTTGATAACACAGCAGACGGTGCTGGGCGGCGAGATCATCGACGTCGGAAGTGGTATCGCTCGGGACAGATTTTGGTGCTCGAAAATACCCCTCACCAATGGTCCCGTCCTGATGGACGCACAGGGAGGTAAGGGGCGGTTCCTCACCTTCAGCCGTGCGCCGGGCCACCCGTTCGAGCAGCTTGCCGCTCCAGTTCGAGATCAACATATTGGTGCGAATCCCGGAACGCTCCTGCACGATCTCAGTCAGCTCAGAGTAGGTAATCGTCCGGTTGTATTTGCCAGCCACTTCGGTCAGGACCTCGTGCGCGATGGGAATCCAGGACGTCATCGCTTGGTCGAAGGAAGCCTTGGATCCATCTGAAGTGAAGTATGTTCCGTGAGAGGACGACATGGTTCAGATCATAATTCAGTGTGGATGTGAGATCGAGGTGAGGTCGGCGCCGGGTGAAGGAGCAGATTGTCTTGCTGAGCACGAGCACCCAGGGTCTCGCCGAAGAGAGCGTATACAGCAGGCTAGTCGGACAGAACGTGCCCGGACCGGACGCACTCAGTTCTTGCCGTACACCTACCGAGCCAAGCTCGGCATCGAAGGCGGCGAAGTGTCAATTACCGAGACGGGGGAGAACCAGTACTCCGTCTCTGTGCCGGAGTTCGTCTTTATTGGCCATAACAATGTGGACTTCAATACAGTGATTGAAGACGACGGCGTCTTAAGCTGGGTGACTCCGCGGATCGACACTGCCACTGCGCTCTCAGAGATTCTGAGTGAGGGGGAGATGGCCGATCAGCTCAGTTCCAATCGCCTGCTTCGGCATCATCAGCCCCCAAGAGAGTGCGTTAAGTGGTCTAATGGAACGTCGGAGGGGGACGCGTGAGTTCTGTTTCGGTGATTAGAAAATACATAGTCAAGACTGGCCAGGCTGCGCTCGGGCAGTGAAGTGGCACCATCAATTCAATAACTCAATTGGAGAGTAATTATGTCAAATATAATAATTACAGGGGTCGACAACAGCGAGACTGCTTACCAGGCTGCTATGAAAGCTGGTCACCTGGCAGTTGCTCTCGGGTGTGAATTGCATGTCCTATCCGCCTTTTCAATCAGAACCTCCGAGACTGTTCGCTCACTCCATAATCAAGGCGACGTCGAGCATCGGTCTCGAGAATTTGAGAGACTCGTCGACCGGTATGCACGTGCAGCAGATCTGACGGCGTCTGCGGTCGCCGGAGGCCTCCGTGACAAATTCCCTGGGCTGAAGGTGATATCCAAGGCCATTGAGGGCAACCCTGGGTCCGCCCTCGTGCGTGAAGCGAAAGTCTTGTCCGCTGAACTGATCGTCGTCGGAAATAAGCGCCTCCAAGGTGCGGGCCGCATTCTGGGCAGCGTGGCACGGACGGTGGCTACCGAAGCGGACTGCGACCTCTACATTGTGCATACGCATCCCCGTTAATGAATAGCCGGTCCGAGTACCGGCGTTGGGGCCTGCGGACTCGCCGCGGGTGAGTCACTTTGCCAGTGGGGACTGCAGCACCTCGCTCTTAATGCGCTCGATGGCGAGTCTCACAGCGCCTCGCCGGACGGCGGCTGCTCCGAGCGATGAGACCTCAATGTGCAGCCAGGGGGCATTGAGATGGTGGGGAAGCTTCTCCTTGGCCAGCTCAACCACCCCTGGCAAGGCTGACGCCATGGCGCCGGAGATGACGATTCGATCCAGGTCCAGCAGCCCAGCGAGTACGGCGCAAACACGCGCCAACTTCTCAGCCAGCGTGTCCATAATCTCATCCGCCAAGGGGTCGCCGTCTCTGGCGGCGGCGAAGACATCCTCCGAGGTCACCTGCTCGGGCGGGATCCCACTCAACGCGCCGGTGGGAGTCTCGGCGGCGGTGAGTGCCTCATAGGCCAGATGCCGCGCCCACCACCCGAATCCATGTGAAGACTCCACGCCCCGGACCAGATCCAGAATCCCCAGTTCGCCTGCGGCACCCCGGGGCTGGGGGACCAGTTGCCCGCCCATTACCAGGCCCGCACCGAGCCGCTCCCCAGACAGCAAGGCGGCGAAAGATTCACGCTGTGGAGCCTCCATCAGTTCCAATTCGGCAAGGGCGGCGAGATTGGCGTCATTTTCGACCACGCTGTTCCAACCGCGTTCGGTGCCCAGCGAGATCAGGTCCGGGTTCATCTGTCCCCAAAAGTGACCAAACCCTTCGGGTGATATGCCGGCCTTGTCCACAGGAGCCGGGACTGCGATCGCGACTGAGGCCACGGCGTCGCGTTCCAGCCCCGCATCCTCAAGCGCTGAGTCGATCACCGCCGCCACTTCCCGACGCCGGAGCAGCATAGCTGATTCATCATCGTCTGGGGCAGGAGGATCCACCGGCCGCTGGGCCCCACCGATCTCCTCACCACGAAGGTCTGCCACTGACGCATCAATGCGATGCTGGCCGGCATCTACGCCGATCACAAAACAGGCATCCTGGCGAAACGCGTAGCGGGTCGCCGGGCGACCCTTGGTGTACTGACCAACCTGGCGCGAATTCTCCGAGATTCGAAGCCACCCCTGATCGCTCAGCTGACGGCACAGAGTGAGGATAGTGGCTCGCGTGAGCCCCGTGACGGCCATCAGCTCGGAGGCTGTCCGTGCCTCGCGACCCCACATGCTCTCCAGCACCCGCTGGGCATTGTGCTGCCGCACCAGCTGTGATGATCCGGCCGTCGCTGGCGGCCTCGGCTCCTGCATCGGGTCAGCCTCCGGGAAACGCGTCGAAAAAAGTACTCTGCCAATTATTGCACCGCATACATTTAGGCACTATATTTACTCGCGACATAAAAAAGAGTGGTGTGCATCACAGAAGGGGGTCCTTGGTGCCTCACGATTTGCTGTCCCCGTCGCGACGGACGTTCCTCGGCGGCCTGCTGGGCGCAAGCTTGGCGGCCGGGCTGACCAGTTGTGCTGGTAACAGCCGTTCCACCGAGATCGCCTTTCATCAGTCAAAACCCGAGGTGATCCCGTACTTCCGCGAGCTGATCGCGGAGTTCAACCAGGCGACTCCGGGAGTGCGCGCCGTCCATGACTCCAGCTCAGGGCTCTCTGCCGGGTTCGCCCGGGGCAATCCTCCTGACCTGGGATGCCTGAACTACAACTACGAAATCGTTCGGTTCCACGAACGCGGTGCTTTCTCCGATCTCGCGGACCTCGCACCGGAGGCGCGCATTGACCCCAGCATCCAAGCGTTGGTGGACCAGTACCCCACCTACCCGGGGCGCACCAGCGTCATCCCGTACTCCATGATGGCGGCTGCGGTCCTGTTCAACGAAGAGATCTTCGCCGAGCATGATCTCGAGATTCCCGAAACGTACTCCGAGTTCATCGAAGTCTGCGAAGTGCTTCAGGATGCGGGAGTACCTCCGATCTACTCCACCTATGCAGATCCGTGGACGGTGGCTCAGGGGCTGGTCGACTACAGCGTCGGCGGTGCTATCGATGTCGCCGAGTTCCTCACACGGCTGCGCGAGCTGGGCCCCGAGGCGGGCCCTGATGCGTCCGTGTCGTTCTCCCAGGTGCTGCGCGAACCCTTAGAAAAAATGCTGGAAATCGCGGCCTACTCACAACCCGGGGCGGCGAGCCGAGGCTACGGAGACGGCAATGTCGCCTTCGCCCGGGGTGAGGCTGCCATGTACCTCCAGGGGCCCTGGGCACTGACGGAGATCGCCACCATCAACCCCGATGCTCCGGTAGGCATCTTCCCGCTGCCCATGACAGAGGACCCGGAGGATCTGCAGGTGCGGGTCAACCTGGACCTCGCGCTCTGGATCCCCGAAGCCTCACCGCACCAACCCCAGGCTCGCGAGCTGCTGCGCTTTCTGATCGCCCCAGAGGTGGCGGATACCTACAACGAGGACAACCTCGCGTTCGGGGTGCGTGAGGACGCGCCCGAGGTCACTGACCCGCGGCTGCAGTATCTGCAGACCTATGTTGACCGGGCCGCCTTCTACCAAGGAATCTCACAAGCCATCCCCCGCACCATCCCCTTCGAGAACTACGCACAGGGCATTGTCACCGGCCAGAGCCTGGAGCAGACCCTGCGGACGCTCGATGAAGACTGGGCTCGACTGGCCAGGCGCTGAGAGGACAATCATGACCACTTCCACCATCAAGACCTCCACAGACGCCACAGCGTCTCCGCCGCAGGCACCAGCTGAGCCCCCGCCGCGCAGACAGCGCACCCGGCGAGTGGAGCGGGTCTACCTCTGGTTCCTGCTACCAGTGCTGGTGCTGTTCACGCTGGCCATCACCACCCCTGCGTTGATGGGTATCTTCTACAGCTTTACCGACTCGGTCGGTTTCGGTGAGTTCGAGTTCGTGGGTCTGAACAATTACCTCGTCATGTTCAGCGACCCGGCAATTCTCTCCGCCTACGGATTCACCATCGGAGTCGCACTCTCCACGGTGATCCTGGTCAACGTCGTCGCCCTCGCGCTGGCCATCGGACTGACCAGCCGGATTCGCGCCAAGACCGCCCTGCGCACCATCTTTGTCCTGCCCATGGTGGTCTCGGGCATCATCATTGCATTCGTCTTCCAATTCATCTTTGCCAACACCGTCCCGGCTGCCGCGCAGGCCCTTCAAGTGGGAGTGCTGGAGGAATCCATCCTGGCGAACCCCAACCTGGCTTGGATCTCGATTGTCCTGGTCACCACCTGGCAGGCAGTGCCGCAGGCGATGCTGATCTATATCGCGGGGCTGATGACGGTCCCGCGTGACGTCTACGAGGCGTCCGCCATCGACGGCGCCTCCCCGTTGAAACAGCTGCGCAGCATCACCCTGCCGCTGATCTCCGGATTCATCCTGATCAACGTCATCATCGGCTTCAAAGACTTCCTCAGCACCTACGAGATCATCGTCGGACTCACCGACGGCGGGCCCGGTACTGCGACCCGGTCAGTGGCGATGACGATCTTCTCCGGATTCGAGGACGGTGACTATGCCTACCAGATGGCGAACTCCACCATCTTCTTCCTCATCACGCTCACCATCGCGCTGATCCAACTGCGAATTACCCGAGGAAATGCGAGGATCTGATGACCCTGCCCACTACCACCATCCCCGGCGGTGCAGCCAGCACCACCTCTAGGAGTCAGCGGCCGGCTGCTCGTGGATCCGGACAGCAGCGGTGGGGCACCACCGTGATTCTCATTCTCTGCGCAGCGACGGTGATCCTTCCCTTTTACGTGACCATCTCCATGGCACTGAAATCGGGCGAACAAGCGGTCGAAGGCGAAGCGTTTGCCCTGCCTTCTCCAGTGAGCATGGAAGGGTTCACCACTGCCTGGGCGCTGACCGACTTCCCGCGGGCCTTCACCATCTCCCTGCTGATCACCGTGGTGACAGTTGTGGGAACCATCATTCTCAGCGCTATGGCCTCCTACGCCATCTCCCGGAACTGGGAGCGGCGAGCCTTCCGCTGGGCGTTCTACTACCTGCTCGGTGCCATGTTCCTGCCGTTCCCCGTCCTGGCGCTGTCCCAGGTGAAACTCACTGGGATGGTGGAGCTGGCCAACCCCCTCGGTGTGGCGCTGCTGCACATCATGTTCCAGCTGTCCTTCAGCACCCTGCTGTTCACCGCATTTCTCAGGTCGCTGCCCGGAGAGTTGGAGGAATCCGCCCGCATTGACGGGGCCTCCACCGCTGGGGCCTTCTGGCGGATCGTGTTCCCCCTGCTGGCACCGATGAGCGCAACGGTCGGCATCTTCGCGTTCCTGAAGTCCTGGAATGACTTCATGATGCCCTCCATGATCATCGCTGACCCCTCACTGCAGACGCTGCCGGTGGTCCAAGAAATGTTCCAAACCCAGTTCAGCAACAACTACCATGTTGCTTTCGCCTCCTACCTGATGGCCATGGCGCCGGCCATCATTGCCTACGTGATTTCCCAGCGGTGGGTCCTCTCCGGGCTCACCCAAGGCGCAGTCAAGTAATACTTCCCCCGACTGATCCGTTCCTGTACTGCACCGAATGAAAGGACCCATCCCCTTGCCGCACACCTCTACTGCTGTCGCGCCCCTGCCGTCCACCGAGCTCAGCGGAGACCAGCACTGGTGGAGACAGGCAGCGGTGTATCAGATCTACCCCCGGTCCTTCGCTGATGCAGACGGCAATGGCATCGGCGACCTCCGCGGCATCGCCTCCCGGGTCGACTATCTCCAAGGCTTGGGGATCGACGCGGTGTGGCTGAGCCCGTTCTACCCCTCAGCACTGGCCGACGGCGGGTACGACGTCGACGACTACCGTGACGTCGATCCGAAGATTGGCACTCTGCAAGACTTCGACGAGTTGGTCAAGGCCCTCCACGGCGCCGGCATCCGGCTGATCGTCGACCTGGTTCCGAACCACACCTCGGACCGCCACGCCTGGTTCCGCGAGGCGCTCGAATCCCCACCGGGATCAGCGGCTCGCGACCGGTACATCTTCCGAGACGGCACCGGCCCAGGTGGGGACCAGCCACCCTCAGACTGGCAGTCCATCTTCGGCGGACCGGCGTGGACCCGCATCACCGAGCCCGACGGCTCACCGGGCCAGTGGTACCTGCACAGCTTCGCTCAGGAGCAGCCTGACCTGAACTGGAAGAACCCAGAGGTCCATGAGGACTTCCTGACCACTCTGCGGTTCTGGTCGGACCGGGGGGTCGACGGGTTCCGGGTCGACGTCGCCCACGGCCTCTCCAAGGACCTGCCGGAGCGGCTCCCCACCCAGGCCGAGCTCGACGCCCTTCCCAAGGACGGCACGCACCCCATATGGGACCGCGACGAGGTCCACGAGATCTACCGTGCATGGCGGGAAGTCTTCGACGAGTACACCCCGGCAAAATTCGGCGTGGCCGAGGCGTGGGTGGACTCCGCCCGCCGGCCCCAGTACGCCTCACCCGAGGGACTCGGACAGGCCTTCAACTTTGACCTGTTGGAGGCTCACTTCGACGCCGCACAGTTCCGTGACACAGTCACCTTCAACCTCGAACTGGCAGCCCAGTCCGGCTCCTCCAGCACCTGGGTGCTCTCCAACCACGACGTGGTCAGGCACGCCACCCGCTACGGCCTTCCCCCGAAGGCCGCCGAGGAGGACAAAGACGGAACCTACTGGCTGCTCTCGGGAGGGACCGCTCCAGAGCTGGACGCCGCCACCGGACTCCGCCGAGCCCGTGCAGCGACCTTGTTCGAGTTGGCGCTGCCGGGCAGCGCCTATCTCTACCAGGGAGAGGAACTGGGTCTCCACGAGGTGGCCAACATCCCCGACAGCGCCCGTCAGGATCCCACTTTTTTCCGCAGTCCTGGGGTCAGCGTGGGACGCGACGGATGCCGGGTACCGCTGCCATGGAGCACGAGCGGAGCATCGTTCGGTTTCGGCCCCGGTGAGGCCCACCTGCCTCAGCCGGAGTGGTTCTCCGCCCACAGCGTGGAAGCGCAGGAGGCGCAGGCAGACTCGACGCTCAACCTCTACCGCAGCGCGCTGAGCCTGCGCCGTGACCTCCAGGCTGACGAGACACTGGAGTGGATCGAGAGCGGTCACCGCGAGGTGCTGGCATTCCGGCGCAGCAACGGATGGATCTGTGTCACCAACTTCGGTCAGCAGCCCCAGCCGCTGCCCGAGGGCGAGGTGCTGGTCAGTTCCGAACCGTTCACCGGTGACCAGATACCGGCTGAAACCACAGTGTGGCTGCGTGAGCCCTGATTCCTGACGCGCTTTTCACCCGCCGTGGAGGCAGATCAGGCACCATGGAGGTATGAGGCGGAAGCACCGGGCCGACGTCATTGCCGAGGCGATGGCTGCCGTGCCGCGTGCGGACTTCCTGCCCGAGGAAGTCCGCTACCTGGCGCAGGTGGACCAAGCTCTGCCGATTGGCTTCGCTCAGACGAACTCCCAGCCGCGCACGGTGAAGGCCATGCTGCGGCTGCTGGAGGTTCAGCCCGGCCAGAAGGTGCTCGACGTCGGTGCCGGATCCGGGTGGTCGACCAGCCTGCTCGCACACCTGGTGGGCCGGCATGGCCAGGTGATCGGCGTGGAGCTGGTCCCTGAGCTCACCCAGGGCGCCGCTGCCGCCGTGGCGGCCCACCGCATGCCCTGGGCCGAGGTCCGCCAGGCCACACCAGGGCAGCTCGGTCTCCCGCAGGAGGCTCCCTTCCACCGGATTCTGGTCTCCGCGGAAGCTCAGGAGCTGCCACAGGCACTGGTGGATCAGCTTGAAGTGGGCGGCATCATGGTGACCCCGGTCCGCGGTCAGCTGCTGCGGGTGGTGAAGGATGCTGAGGACATCACCGTCACTCGGCACGGCCCCTACACGTTTGTGCCGCTGCGCTGAGCGCGGGTGCCGCACTGATGGACTACACGCCCCGGCTGCACCCCGGCTCTGCCCGCAGCGAGTCTGCGCGTCCAGAGGCGCTGATCGGACCTGTGGAGGCGCCGGCGGTGCACGTGATGAGCTGGAACATTCGCCGCAGAATCAGCAGACCCTCCCTGAAGGCGGCTGACCGCTGGCCGCAGCGTGCCCCGCGCCTGCGCCGCCTGCTCGCTGCTGAGCGGCCCACCGTGGTGGGTGTGCAGGAAGCGCTCGCTGACCAAGCCTTCGTCGTGCAGGAGTCACTGGGGGAGCGTTACCGGATGCTCGGCCGGGGCCGAGGGACGGCAGGACGCGGTGAGGGGAATCCCATCATTTACGACGCCTCCCGGCTCGAGCTGCTGGACTGGGAGCAGTTCGCGCTGTCAAAGAGACCGCGGAAGGCGGGATCCAGATCCTGGGGGAGCGTCTACCCCAGGATTATGGTGTCCGCCACCTTCCGCGACCTCTCTACTGGCCGAAGCTTCTTGGCCATCAATACGCACCTGGACCATATCTCTGCACCCGCGCGGCTGAGGGCGGCCCGGATGCTGCGCAAGGCCGTCACCGGCTCCGGACTGCCAGTGATCATCACCGGGGACTTCAACGCCGCAGCTGAGGCTCCACCGTTGCGCGAGCTGCAGTCCGGTGAGCTGCTGCTCGACACATGGGCTGCGGCCCGCCGCCACCTCAGTCCGGAGTGGGACACCCTGGCCCGGTATCACCCGCCCACGGTGAGCGGGGCGCGCATCGACTGGATCCTGTGCTCGCCGTCGTTCCAGGTCTCTAGTGCGGCGATCAACGCCGTACGGCACTGCGGCGGCTGGGCTTCCGACCACCTGCCGGTTCAGGCGGTGCTGCGCCTAGCTGGCTGGCCTCGCGGATCTCGCAGCGGCTGTTCGAGGTCCTGGTGCTGATCCGCACTGCCGTGGGAGCGTTGCACCTGGTGGTCCCGGGTGCCTCGTAGAGTGGAGGCCATGACAGACCCGAGGCCCCAGCCCACGCGGTGGATGACGGAGACCGCCGCTGGCCACTCCCAGCGGTACGTTGACCGTTTCCGCACTATGGCCGCCCAGGGCGAGGACCTGGTGGGGGAGGCGCGGCTTGTCGACGCCATGCTGCCGCGCCGGGCGCGCGTGCTCGACGCCGGATGCGGCACCGGCCGTATTGCCGGGGAGCTGCACCAACGCGGACACACCGTCTACGGGGTGGACGCCGACCCGGTGCTCCTTGCCGCCGCAGCGCAAGACCACCCCGGCCCGCACTACGCGGTGGCCGATCTGACCGAGCTGGAACTGGCCAAAATGGGAGCCGATCACCCCGTCGACGCTGCGCTGCTGGCCGGCAATGTCATGGTCTTTCTCGCGCCCGGTACCGAAACTCAGGTACTGCGGCGGATCCGTGCGTGCGTGCGGTCCGAGGGGTTCATCATCGTCGGGTTCCACACCAACCGACACCTGTCGCTGACAGAATTCGACCAGCAGGTGGCCCAGGCGGGTCTGCGCCTTGAGCACCGGTTCGCTACGTGGGACCTTCGACCGTGGGAGGCTGAGGCGGATTTTGCGGTCTCGGTCCTGCGGCGAACAGGCGAGCCCGGCGCAGCCGGGGAATGAGCCGCAGTGAGGCAATAACAGCACCCGGTGTCGTCGATACTAGGGCCAGCACCCCGTAGCCCACCGCGACTCGGACTCCCTCGGCGGCGGAGAGACCGCTCAGGGTGAAGCTCCAGGCTGCCGCCATCTCCCGCGCGCCCCACCCGCCCACACCCACCGGCACCGACATCCCGGCCAGGGCCACGGCGGCGGAGGTCGGAAGCACCGCCGTGGGAGTGGTGGGGGCCAGCACCATCACACAGAGCATGAAGAGACTGGCGAAGCACATCCACCCCAGTACCGACAGCATCACCACCCGCAGAATCTCTGCTGCGGCCAGCCGCCTCAGCCACCGGCTGGCTATACCCGCAGCGATCAGCGCGGCACCAAGGCAGCCCAGCCCGGCCATCGGCACATAGGGCAGCAGCGCGATGCCCCCGGCGCTGAAGACCACCGCGGTGCCGGCCAGCCGCTCAGCCGCCATGGAGGCGAACCCCCTGGCCAGAGCCCGGCGCCGTGTGGGCACTGAGGCATCTGTGCTGTCATCTGCGGCCCGCAGCGCATCCCCGGCCAAGCCTCCGGGCAGCACACTGTTGAGAAAGGCCGCCTGCCAGCACCGGGCGACCGCGGCGCCGAAGCGCACCTCAATAGCGTGATGCCGAGCCACGATCCGCCAGCGCTGAGCCTGCACCAGCACCCCCGAGCCGCCCAGCGCGCCGGCTGCCAGAAAGGTCCACCAGGGAAGCCCCCGCAGCGCGGAGCTGAACGTCTCCATCCCCCACCACGCTGCGATGAGCCCCAGCAACGACACAGTGACGAGCACCTGCAGCGCTCCCACCGCCAGGCTCCGCCACGGCACGCTGCGGTCCGGCCCGGATCCGGCAGGGGCACAACCGCTCACCGGTCAGCCTGCGGGTTCAGGGGATGCAGCCTGTGGCACACACACCAGGTCCAGGTGACCCACCCGGACCCTCAGTTCGCCCGTCTCCAGCTGGTCCAGGCGCCGTCGTACCCACTGCTCAGCTGGCTGCCGCAGCGCCTCATCCTGTTCCACCGCGGCTGCAGCACGGTCAGTCAGATACCGTGCCAGCAGCTGCGGCTGGGAGCTGTCCAGCACCCAATCGGTGGGCACCACCTCCACCGCTGTGCGGTGCTCGCGCAGTCGAGCAGCCACCGCCTCCGCGGCGTCCGGGCCCAGTAACTCGTCCCGGCGCTGATGGGCGTCGAAGGCTGCGGCAATCTGGTCATCCAGCGGGTCAGCGGGGTCCAGCGCCACCTCTCCGGTGACGGTCAGGCTCAGCAGGGCTGCGGAGCCCCTTGCAGCGACCGTGGCCGCGATGAGCGAGGCCTCGCGTGGGGAGAGCAGATCCAGCAGGGCGGCACACGTCACGACCGTCGGGGAGTCTGCGGAGATCAACTCCGGCAGCTGATCCACTGAGCCGACGCTGCGCTCAGTGTCCACCACCTGCTCGACCTCGGTAGAAGTGCTGACCTCAAGCAGCTGCGCATCGTGGTCCAGCAGCAGCCACCGCTGCGGGAGGCTCAGCCGGGGAGCCAGCCAGGCCTGATTCGATCCTGTGCCCGCCCCCAGATCGATGACCTGAACAGCTTGGCCAGGCCCCAATTGGGCGCCCGCCCAGGCCTCGATGCGCTGGATTCCCGCCATGGTGCTCTGCCGCGCCTGGTGATCCGCCTCCCGGCGCAGGCCCAGCCAGTCAGCGGCCACCGGGCGGGTCACCAGCGCAGTGCCCTCCGGAGAGTCGTCGCGGTCTCGCTCCATGGTCGGAGTCTATCCCGGTCGGTGACCGCATTGCTGCGCCAACGGCGGCGCAGCGTCTGGTCACTGAGCCACTCTCGCAGCACAGCGGTCCAGGCCGGGACATGGTGGGGATCCACCGCGGTCCCTGGCAGCTGCTGGGGGCCCACGCGGTCCGGGGGCCGGTGGGCTGCGGCCAATGCTTCGGCGGCCCCGGTACCGGCCCCCACCACTGCGGGGATGCCCCGTGCCACGGCTTCAGTCACCACCATCCCGTACGTCTCCGCCAGCGAGGGCAGCACCAACAGGTCCGTGCGCTCCCACAGCCGTTCCAGTGCGTCCCCGGTGAGCGGACCAGGCAGCTCCACACGGCCGGGGAACAGGTCGGCTGCGGCTGTGACCGTCTCCACGTACTGCGGGTCTGGCCCTGCAGGGCCGGCGAGGGTCAGGCTCCACTGCATGTTGCTCACCGGCTCCAGGGCCTTCAGCAGCAACAGGGGGTTCTTCCGCTCCGAGACGGCCCCCAGGAACAGCAGCTGCGGGGGAACGGACCCGGCAGCCAGAGGTGCGGGATCGGCACCGGGCGGCGCTACGGCGGTTCGCATGGCGCCGTAGCGGCGGATGATGTCCCGGCGGGCCCATTCGCTGGTGCAGATCACCCGGTGAGCGTGTTTCAGGGCGCGGCCCTCACCAGTGGCCAGCTTCCGCTGCTGGGCCGGGCCCAGACCAGCCTCAGCAGGCAGCGGAAGATGCATCAGCACCGAGATCTCCACCCCGGCAGCCTTCGCCTGGGCTAGTTCATCAGCGGCAGCGGAGGCGATGATCCCGTCAACCAGCGCCGAGCGGCAGCTGCCCAGGCGCTGGACCAGTTCCCGGCGAGCCTGGGGGTCCGGAGTCGGCCAGGTGCCCCCGACCGGCACCTCGGCGACCACCAGGTCCTGAGCGTGCCAGCTCTCCAACACACGGCGGTTGTACTGCAGTCCTCCGCTGGGGCCCGGCAGATCTCTTGGCACCACGAACGCGCGCTCGGCTGCGGGTCCCATCAGGGGTCCTGCCTCCAATCCTGGGTCTGTTCCAGCCACACCACGTCGCGGCCGAACGACCACAGCAGCACTGCCAATGCGACCGCCGCCGACCCCGCCGCCAGCGGCACGGGCACCACCGGTCCCAGCCCAACCACCACCACCGCGGCCTGAACGCCGGCCACCACCCTGCGCGCACCGCTGTAGGGCAGCTGCTGCCGCCAGGCCCGCCGTAGGCGAGTCCCCAGGGCGAAGGCGTACCGCAGCAGACCGATCAGCAGGACCCACCAGCCGACGGTGAACGCCAGCAGCGCCGAGAGCACCAGCAGCGCCGCAGCATCGGCCTCTGCGTCCAGCCGGGCTCCGGCGCCGCTGCCTCCATTGGAGCGCCGGGCGACCCAGCCATCTGCGGCATCCAGCACAGCGGCACATGCGGCGATCACCAGTACCGTCCAGGTGCGGGCGGGCATGGCTCCGGCGAAGACCAGCACCACAGCGGCAGTGAGCACGCCGATCAGTACCACCCGCACCAATGTCACCCGGTCAGCTGGGGTGATCAGCCGCGGGCGACGGCGGGCAACGGACCATCCGGCGATGCCCGGAACAATGCCCGACGCCGCCACACTGATCCCGCTCACCACTGCCCCTGCGGGAAAGGCCACATTCAGCGCAGCTGCGGCGCCCAGCGCGGCAGTCACCGTCACCGCAGCATCCCACCGGCCGGTGGCTGCTCCTGGGCGGTTCATCAGTCAGGGAGTCTCTCAAGAGGGGATCCCAATGCCACCAGGGCGGCGAAGGTCACCGCCACCCCGGTCAGCAGCACCAGGCTGCTCACGATGGGTCGTCTCAGCACCAGGCGGAAGAGTCTGTCATGCCAGAGCTGATCGCGCGGATCGCTGGTGGGGGTATGCCTCCAGTCGCCGGTCAGGCGCCCGGTGCGGTTCAGCCACACATCTGCCGGGATCGTCGCATAGGGGATAACGGCGCTGATGACTGCCACTGCCGCCGGCCAGCGCGGCATCCGCTGATTCTTCGCCACCAGCACCGCGGTGACGGCATAGGCCAGAAACACGAACCCGTGGATGCCTCCGCCGACGGTGACCGCGATGTCCATTCCGGCCGTGGCGCGCAGGACAATCCCGCCCAGCAGCAGCGTCCACGACACTGCCTCAGCGATGCCCATGACGCGGAACAGCAGGTGCGGACTCATCAGTGGCGGCACTCCTTGGAACGGTGGCTTTTCAAGCGACAGTTCAGTCTACCGACCCCCGCGGCCCACCTTGTTGACTTCTCCGGGGCAGCAGCTCAATCGGCAGACGGTGCAGGGATTGGCTACTGTAGGACCTTATGTTCCAGTGCACCTTCGCAGCGCCGTGCGCCTGGGTTGGTTATGCCCACCATGCCTGGAAGCGGACCGCCATGGGCTGGTCCGGACGCGAGCCTTAGCGCCGCTTCGCCTTCGCCGCACCGCACTGGAGCTGACTCCAGAAAGCCATGCTCTCCACGCAGCGCCACGAGACTGCCCGCAGCAGTACAGGCACGTGGAGGCCGCACCAGACTTGAAGGGATCCCACACGTTATGACCGAGACCAGCGAACCGCCCAGCCGGAGGACTGTCGGAGGTGAGGCCCGACGGGCCGGCCGCCGAGCGGGCGAAGCTTTCGAAACACTCGACTACCGCCGGCCGAAGTACCCACACAATATGCACCCGGCGCTCGTCCCGGGCATCGGAATCGACGAGCAGCGCCGGCGCTATGGCATCGACAAGGTCGTCTTCTTCGTCGCCGGGACTCTGACAGTCGCTTTCGTGCTGTGGGGTGTCACCAGGCCTGCCCAGGTCTCGGCGGCCGCCGATGCAGCGTTCACCTGGGTGACGTACAACATCTCATGGCTGTTCATCATCACCGCCGCGGTCATCTTGATCGCCATGCTGACGCTGGCGGTCTCCCGTTACGGCCGAATCCCGCTCGGCACTGACGGGGAGACCCCGGAGTTTTCGACTTTCGCCTGGATCTCCATGCTGTTCGCCGCCGGTCTGGGGATCGGGGTGCTGTTCTTCGGCCCCTCGGAGCCGCTGACCCACTTCACCGCGCCGCCGCCACTGACCCATGAGGCAGAGTCCACCGAGGCGCTGCACTATTCACTGGGTCAGACCTATTTCCATTGGGGATTCCACGCCTGGGCGATCTACGCCCTGGTCGGAGGGGCTGTGGCATATGCGGCCTACCGGCGCGGACGGGTGCTGCTGATGTCTTCCATCTTCCGGTCGCTGTTCGGCAAACGCCACTCTGAGGGTCTCGCCGGCCAACTCATCGATGTTTTCGCCATTATCGCCACCCTCTTCGGCACCGCAGCCACCGTCGGTATCGCCGCGATGCAGGTGGGGCAAGGGGTCACTATCGTCGCTGGGTGGGATGACCTCGGCAACACGGCTTTGGTAATCATCATGGCTCTACTGACCGTCGGGTTCATCATCTCGGCAGTCTCCGGGGTGGCCCGAGGCATCCGTTACCTGTCCAATGTGAACATCGTGATGACCCTGGGCATTGTGGGCATCATATTCCTCGCCGGCCCGACCCTGTTCCTGGCCAACCTCGTGCCCTCGGGTCTGCTGGAATACGCGGGCAACATGTTCGACATGATGTCCCGGTCCGCCTCCTGGGGCGAGGAGACTCAGCAGTTCCAATCCTGGTGGACGGTGTACTACTGGGCGTGGTGGATCTCCTGGTCGCCCTTCGTCGGGATCTTCATTGCCCGCATTTCGCGCGGCCGGACAATCCGCCAGTTCGTGCTGGGGGTGACCATCGTTCCGACTGCCCTACTGGTCCTCTCCTTCGGTGTGATGGGCGGCACCGCGATGTGGATGTACCGCGAGGGGTACCCCGGATTCAGCGCTGACATGGCACCCCCCGAGGTGTTCTTCGCCATTGTGGAGAACATTCCACTTCTGGCCACGTGGGTTCCCTTCGTGGCGATTGCCGTCCTCGCGGTCTTCGCGATCACGGCATTGGACTCGGCCTCCACCGTGATGGGAATCCTCAGTTCCCGGGGCAGTCAGTCCCCCAAAGCCGGCGTCGTCGTCTTCTGGGGCCTGGTGATGACGGGTATTGCCGTGGTGATGCTGCTGCTGGGCGACGCCGTGGCGCTGGAAGGCCTGCAGCAGCTGGTGATCATCACGGCGGTGCCGTTCGCGATCATTATGCTGCTGATCATCGTGGCGTGGTTCAAGGAACTGCGCACCGATCCGCTCACACTGCGCCACAAGTACGCTGACACGGCCGTCAGCAACGCCGTGCTCCGAGGCGTGGAACAGTACGGCGACAACTTCGCCCTCGGGGTGGTGGATGCCGGGCCCGGTGATGGTGCCGGCGCAGATGTGGACTCTGCGCACTCGGACTACACCGACTGGTACCAGCGGACTAACGCGGACGGTGAGCCGGTCGGCTACGACTTTGAGACCGGCCAGTGGGCGGACAACTATGACCCCGAAACGGGTGAGATCAGCACGGTGGACGCCGCATCAGCTGATGAGAAGCCCTCCGGCTGAGCCAGTGTCACTAAGTGCTCAGCGCCACCCGGAAACCCGTGTGCCCCAGCGAGGTTTCCGCGGTGGTGGCGCTGCGGGCAGAAGTGGTGTAGCGCCGGCAGTACGAGTCGTGGCAGAGGTAGGAGCCTCCGCGCATGACCGGGCGAGCGTCGCTGACACTGAAGGCCCCGGAGGTCCACTCCCATACGTTGCCGGTCATATTGTGCAGGCCGAAGCCATTGGGGGCGTAGGCGTCCACCGCTACCGGTCCTACTGGCCCCGCGGGGTGGTGCGGGAACTCTCCGTCGAACGTGTTCATCATCGGCACACCCCTGGGTTCGCGGTTTTCACCCCATGGGTAGGGCTGCTGCTGCAGTCCGCCCCGGGCGGCGAACTCCCACTCGTCTTCGGCAGGCAGCCGGGCACCAAGCCACAGGGTGTAAGCCACGGCGTCACGATGCGAGATATGAGTGACCGGGTGCTCAGGCTGCAACGTCCTGCTACTGCCGGGGCCCGCGGGGGCGCACCATGCGGCTCCAGCGACCTGGAGCCACCACGGGGTCGCCGCTACGGCGGGCGAGGTTCGCCGCAGTCGGCTGGGCGCAAGTTCCTGAAAGACCAGCGAGTTGCCATAGCGTTCGGCGTCGGTGCGGTAGCCGGTGCTGAGCACGAACGCAGCGAACTCTGCGACAGTCACCGCAGTGGCCGAGATGGCAAAGGGGGCCACCTCCACCGACCGGACGGGCCCCTCCCTGTCCTCCGGATAGGCCTGCTGGCTGTCACTGCCCATGAGGAAGCGGCCCCCGCGCAGCCCCACCAGGTGAAGGTCGTCTGCGGCGGCTCCCGCCAGGCACCTCAGCGCCTCCGGGTCGATCCCGGCGGCGGGGCCCGGCGTGCCGTCCGCAGCTCGTGCGGGACCGCAACACGATGCCATCCCCGGGCTCCTCTCCGCAACGATTGATGAAAGGTACTCCACGCGCTATGAAACCTCCCAACATCGTAGTGATCCAAGCTGACCAGTTGGCCGCCCAAGCTGTGGGCGCCTACGGGGCCAGTGCGGCACGCACGCCCGAGATGGACCAACTTGCCGAGCAGGGAGCAGTATTCGACCGCGCGTACTGCAATTCACCGTTGTGCGCGCCGTCCCGGGCGTCCATGATGACCGGCAGAATGCCCTCCGAAATCGACTGCTTCGACAACGGCGATGATTTTCCTGCCTCGGTGCCGACGTTCGCGCATCGTCTCCGTCAGGCGGGGTACCACACGGCACTGATCGGTCGGATGCATTTCATCGGCCCCGATCAGCACCACGGTTTCGAGGAGCGGCTCACCACCGATGTCTACCCCGCCGACCTCGACATGATTCCGGACTGGGAGCGGCCGCTGGCAGAGCCGCTGCAGTGGTATCACGACGCGGAGACGGTCTTCACCGCCGGGGTGGCGAAGACCTCGGTACAGCAGGATTTCGACAACGAGGTCTGTTGGCGCACGCTGCGCCACCTCAATGACAGGGCTCGGGTCAACCAAGCCGCAGGGGAGCCGCTGCCGTTCCTGATGGTCACCAGTTTCATTCATCCCCATGATCCATATGAGCCGCCGCGGGAGCACTGGGACCGATTCGCCGAGGTGCCGATTCCGCAGCCCAGCCATCCCGAGCCCCCACACCCCGCCGACGACCCACATACCCACCGACTCCGCACCATGAGCGGATTCGACCGGAAGTCACCTACCCCCGATCAGGTCAGCCGCGCCCGACGGGCGTACTACGCGGCGGTCAGCTACATCGACGACGGCATCGGCAGGATCCGCACCCGGCTGGAGGAACTGGACCTGGCGGACAACACGGTGATCATCGTCACCAGCGACCACGGAGACATGCTGGGCGAAAAGGGCCTCTGGTACAAGATGTCCCCGTATGAGGAATCCTCGCGGGTGCCCTTGATCCTCTCCGGCCCCCCAGCCGCGGTCCCACACGGACGCTGGGCCAATCCGGTCTCCCTGGTGGACCTGATGCCGACGCTGCTGGAGCTGGCCGGGGTGACCTCGCCGGGAGAAACCATTCCGGAGGCCGCAGGCATCTCTTTGCTGGAGAGTGCGCGTCGGGAAAAGTCGGGGCAGGCCGGACCCCGGGACCGGGATGTGATCATCGAGTATCTGGCCGAGGGCACCTACGCTCCGCAGCTGACCCTTGTCCGGGGCGAGCACAAGTTCATCCTCTGCCCCGGCGACCCGGATCAGCTGTTCGATCTCAAGGCTGATCCGTACGAGCTGCATAATCTGGCTGCCGATCCGGCACACGCGGCGCTCGTCCGGCGTCTGCGCCGCGCCATACTGGCTGAATACTCCCTGGAGGACCTGGATGACCAGGTGCGCAAGAGCCAACGACGCCGCCAGCTGGTCAGCAGCGCCCTGGCACGCGGCAAGCCCAGGCCGTGGGACTTCACTCCGGACCCAGAACAGCGTTATGTGCGCGGTGACTTCTGGAACGCGCTGCGCTACGGCACTGTCCCTGACACCTCCCGCTGACGCTGTGCCAGTTGCGGCACCCGGGAGCTCGAGGTGAATCAGTGGTTGACCGCCGAACCCCTAGCGGTGAATGCCGAGACGTCGAGGTGGAGGAGCTCAGCGTGCTGAAGCGGCCAAGGCTCGTGATGGTTCCGGCAATAGAGGGTGTGTCCTCGACGGCGTTCGTGGAACCCCCACCGGGCTGTCAGGAAGGTCGAGATCGGATCGGGGAGGGTCTCTGCGCTGTGTGCTGCCTCGGCTCCGGTTTGGATAATGAAGTGTGAACGTGCCTCGGCCTGGCCGTGGCGCCTGGTGAGATAGGCGACCTGATTGCCTCGCTTGTCCAACTTCATGGAGGCCCACTGGTACCTCAGCCCGAAAGCTGCCCGTGCCGTCAGTACAGGTATCAGATGTGAGGCTTCCAGGCTGCGGAAGACCACGCCACGCTGGCCCTGGTCGTCAATGGAATACAACCGAACGTTCACTTCCGGGAAGTTTCCCAGCCAGGGGATGTTTGGGCTGCCGAAGAATGAACTCTGCGACATCTGAAAACCGATGAGCCCGATCCACGAGCTTCCGTCTATCACGTCAGGGGAGCAGCCGAGGGGCATATAGGGCTCTGCGGCGCTGGGGTCGATCCTCCAGTGGAGGAACGCCACGTCGCTCCAGCGTTGCCGGAGGATGGGCTTGCTGCTCAACGCAGGAGCTTCATCCGGCGCGTGCGCCGAGTGAGGCGGTGCCTGCGCCGGTGCATACCGTGGTGAATGACGTCTACGAAGAATTTTCACGCAACCGGTTTCCCGTCCTCCAGCAGCTTCCTCTTAGGAGACACAATCATAGGCGGAAAAGCTGGCCGGGCCCACTAGTGTCTTGGCCTCAGCGGTGGGGCGCAGTTCCACGGATGAGCTGTGCGCACCGCTCGCCGATCATCATGGTGGTGATGTTGGGGTTGACCGTGGTCAGCTCGGGCATCACCGAGGCATCAGCGACGCGAAGACCCTCCACACCTTTGACGCGCAGCTGCGCATCCACCGGTGACATGGGGTCCTCAGGTGCGCCCATCCGCATTGTGCCCGCCGGGTGGTAGACGGTGTTGTGCGTGCGGCTCACATACTGCGCCAGTTCCTGGTCAGTGTGAACGTCCCGTCCGGGGAAGAGCTCTTCGCCTGCCCACTGCGCCATCGCTGGCTGCGCCACGATCTGCCGGGCGAGCTTGATGCCCTCCACCGCCACGCGCATGTCGTGGCCCTCAGGGTCTGTGAAGTAGCGGGGGTCCACCCGCGGTTTGTCCCGATAGTCACGCGAGCGCAGCCGCACCGTGCCCCGAGACTTCGCGTGGGTGACATTGGGCGTCAGACAAAAGGTGTTCTCGGCGGTGGGGTAGCCGTGGCGCAAGGTGTGCATATCGAACGGCACCGAACCGTAGTGCATCATCAGGTCCGGTCGGTCCAAGCCATCCCGGGTGGTGGCGAAGATCCCGATCTCCCACCACTGATAGGAGTCTTCCACCATGGGCTGTTTGGCCTCCCAGGCGATGACCGCCTCCGGGTGATCCTGAAGGTGCTCGCCCACGCCGGGGGAGTCGACGCGGACCTCGATGCCGTGCTCGGCCAGGTGCGCCGCCGGCCCGATCCCGGAGAGCATCAGCAGCTTGGGGGAGTCGATAGCACCGGCAGAGACAATGATTTCCGCAGTCGCGCGGAGGCGCTGGGCGCGGCCGAAGGCGTTATTGACCGCATCCACACCCACGGCCCGGTCCCCATCAAACACGATCTCCCGCACCCAGTGGTCGGTGAGGATCGTCAGATTCTGCCGGTGCAGCACCGGGTGCAGGTACGCCACGGAGGAGGAGGACCGGGTCCCGTCCGCCTTGCGGTTGATCTGGAAAAAGTTCGCCCCCGTCAGGACCGTCTGGCCGGTGTTGAACTCCACCCGCGGGATGCCTTGTTGCTCGCAGGCGTCCAGCAGGGCTACCCCGCAGGGGTCATGGGGCGGGATGGTCATCAGGTGCACTGGCCCGCTGCGGCCGTGGTGATCCCCTGGGGCATCGTTGGTCTCCAGTTTCTTGAACAGTGGGTAGGTGCTCTCGGCGTTCCACCCGGCTGCTCCCATGGCCTCCCACTCGTCCATATCCTCACGCGGGGCCCAGAAGGCGATGCACGAATTGTGGGAGGAGCATCCTCCGAGCACTTTGGCGCGGGCCTGACGCATAAAGGAGTTGCCATGTGTCTGCGGTTCGATGGGGTAGTCCCAGTCATAACCGGATTCCAGCAGTTCCATCCACCGGTTCAGCTGCAGGATCTCGTCCTTGTCAACATCGGTGGGACCGGCCTCCAGCAGGGCGACACTCACCTCGGGATCCTCCGAGAGCCGGGCGGCTACGGCGGCGCCGGCGGAGCCGCCGCCGATGACCAGATAGTCGAAAGTCGTCTTCTCCACAGAGCTCCTTATTCCTCGGGCATGCTGAACCAGCCGGTGACGGCAGGTTCGGTGTTTTCATAGATGTGCTTGGCTTCGCGGTACTCCTCGAAGCCCATGTGTCCCAGTTCCCGGCCGATGCCTGACTGTTTGAACCCGCCCCACTCCGCCTGCGGGAGATAGGGATGGTAGTCATTGATCCAGATCGTGCCGTGGCGCAGCCGGGAGGAAACCCGACGGGCAGTACCGGCATCGGAGGTCCACACCGCACCCGCCAGGCCGTAGATGGTGTCGTTGGCGGTCTCGATGGCTTCCTGTTCGGTGGTGAAGGTCTCCACCGTGATGACCGGACCGAAAGACTCTTCGGTGACTGCGTGCATGCCGCGTGCTGCGCCGTCGAGCACGGTGGGCGCGTAGAAGAATCCTCGCTCGTGCTCGGGGCCGCCGAAGTGCCCCCCGGTGCGCAGGGTGCACCCTTCCCTGATGCTCTGCTGGACATAGGCGTGAACTTTCTCCCGGTGCTCCGCGGAGATCAGCGGACCGGTCTCCGCGTGGTCATCGAACGGACCGCCCATGCGGATGTGCTCGGCGCGGCGGACCAGCTCGTCGACGAACTTCTCCTTGATCCGCTGCTCCACAATGAGTCTCACCCCAGCAGAGCAGACTTGTCCGGAGTCGGTGAACCCGGCGTTGAGGGCGTTGTCGACTGCGGCGTCGAAGTCGGCGTCGGCGAAGACCACATTGGGATTCTTCCCCCCGAGCTCCAGGGCGATCTTCTTCACCGTGGTTGAGGCGGCGGCGGCGATCTTCCGTCCGGTCACCACCCCTCCGGTGAACGAGATCAGATCCACATCGGGGTGCTCGGACAGGGGCGCGCCGGCGCTCACGCCGGGTCCGGTCACCAGGTTGGCCACACCGGCAGGCAGCCCGAGCGAGTCGAAGACGTCCATGATGAGGATCGCGGTGTGCGGGGTCAGCTCGGCCGGTTTCAGGATGAGCGAATTTCCTGCCGCCAGGGCGGGGGCAAGTTTCCAGGCGGCTTGGAGCAGCGGGAAGTTCCAGGGCGTGATCATCCCGCACACCCCCACCGGCTCGTAGACCACTTCGGAGCGGACTCGGGGATCTCCGGCGTCGACCACGCGGCCGGGGTTGGCATCGGCGAGCTTCGCGAAGTGCTGGAAGCAGGCGATGATGTCATCCATGTCGATCTCGGCTTCGACAAGTCGCTTGCCTGTGTCGAGAGCTTCGGCGCGCGCGAACTCTGCCTTGCGTGCCGTGAGTTGAGCAGCCACCTGGCTCAGGAACTCGCCCCGGTCTGAGGCCGAGGTGTCCGCCCACACGCGGGACTCGAAGGCCCGCTTCGCCGCTGCGATGGCTGCCAGAGTGTCCGCCTCGGCCGCTTCGGAGACCCGCCCGACGTCGCTACCGTCAGCGGGACAGGTGATGAGCCGTGTCTGGCCGCTCTGACTGGGAACCCAGGCGCCGTCGATGAACAGCGTGGCGGTCTGCTGGGCGGTGGTGGTCTCGCTCATGAGTCTCCTTCAGTGGGTCGGGACGTCTCGCCGGGGCGCGTGCGGTCGTGATCCCACTGGTCGGGGACCTCCCCGACCTCCATGGTGACCGGGCTGCCGGCTTCCTCATTCATGGTCAGTACTGCCAAGTGCCGTTCGTAGGCGTCGATCACGTCGGTGATGATCTGTTCCCGGGTGTAGCCAAAGATGTCATGTCCCAACGATCCGGTGGCGGAGAAGATTTCCACTTGGTAGCAGATCTCATCTCGGGGCCGCAGCCGCGGCGCGAAGCTGGGCACCGAATGGGCGATCGGGTAGGCCTGGTACTTGAACTCGGGCTGGTCACCGAAGTACACGTGCAGGTCCATGTGCGGGATTTCTGTGCCCGGCACGGTCCCACGACTGCAGCGCACCTCAGCGCCTTGGCTGTCCAGCTCGGCAGCCACCTCCTCAATGGCTGGGGCGGCCACAGTGTTCATGAACTCGGTCACCTCGGCCTCGGTGGGGTAGTGCATATGCCGGGCCAGGCGCCGGCGCCATTGGCCCCGGACTCCCTCGCCGCTGGCCACGATTCGCTCCGAGAGCGCAGAGGAGAGCGTGAACTGGTGGGAGTCAGCGGCATAGTTCTCCAGACGCAGCGCTCGCCAGACTCCGGCCATCAGCAGGTACAGAATGATTGACAGCGGCAGCCCCACAATGACGGTGCCCATCTGCAGGGTATAAATGCCGTCCAGCAGCAGCATCACCAGGGTCAGCCCACCGATGATGAAGCTCCATACGATGCGCAGCCAGGGCGGACCGTCCGAGGTGGTGTCCCGGGTCTTGGAGGTGAAGTTGGCCAGCACCAGGGCACCGGAGTCGGCGCTGGTGACGTAGAACAGCAGACCCACCAGGACAGAGACACCGATGATGAAGGTCGCACCTGGGTATTCGGCCATCAGCGCGAAGTAGCCCGAGCCTTCGAAGTCCTCTGCCTGATCTGCGAAGTCGGTATCTCCACCACGGATCCTCGACACGGTGGCGTTTCCAAAAATGGAGATCCACACGGCGATGAAACCGAAGGGCACCACCAGGACCCCGATGATGAACTGCCGCAGGGTCCGCCCCCGGGAGATCCGGGCGAGGAACAGCCCCACGAATGGCGCCCACGCCATCCACCAGGCCCAGAAGAAGATAGTCCACCACTCGACCCATCCCTCGTCCAGCCATGCCTCAGAAGTGTCATAGGCAAAGGTCTCTGTCAGCATGCCGGGGAAGCGAGCGACGAAGTCACCGAAGTTCTTCACCAGAGCGTTGAGCAGCTGGACGGTTTGCCCCGAGATCAGCACGTAGAGCATCAGCAGGATCGCCACCAAGACGTTGAGCTCTGAGAGCCGGCGGATGCCTCGGTCCACACCGGAGACGGTGGAGAACGTCACCACAACTGCCGCGAGAATGATCAGTGCTACTTGCGTTCCGGTCCCGGCCTCGACGTCGAAGACCCACCCGATGCCGAAGCTGAGGAAGACCACCCCGATGCCCAGACTGGTGGCGATGCCGAAGACGGTGCCGATCACCGCCGTCGTTTCAATCACGTCACCGGTGGCGCCGCGGGCGCGACGCCCAATGATAGGAAGCAGGGCGCTTCGAATGCTCAGTGGGAGGTGGTAGCGGTAGGCAAAGAGTCCGAATGCCATGCCCATCAGGGCATACATGGCCCAGCCGGGTATGCCGTAGTGGAACATGGTCCATAGGGCAGCCTCTTCGGCGGCCTGCAGCGTGCCCTCCGCCGCGCCCGGTCCCACGCGCAGGTTGGTCGCCGGTCCCACCACGGCGAAGAACATCAGGTCCACACCGATTCCAGCGGCGAAGAGCATCGCGGTCCAGGTGAAGAGGTTGAATCGCGGTTTGGAATGGTCAGGGCCCAATTTCACCCGACCGGATCGGGAGAACGCCACGATGAGAACGAAGATGACGACGATGGCGGCGGTGAGGATGAAGTACCAGCCAAGCGTGCCGCTGATCCAGGTGAAGGCTCCCTCAAGGACCTCGTAGGCCGGTCCGGGAGCGGCCGCGGCCCATGCGGTGAAGGCCACAATGATCGCGGCGGAGATTGTGAAGACCGGCCAGTTGACTTTCGATGCGGCCCCGGCAGGTGGTGCTGCGGTCATTGAGTCCCTCACTCAGGTCAGTAAACGTGTCAGTGATCCAAGCTCTGCCGCAGCATCACACACGCAGCGGCCTCCTTACTGTGCCACATACTGACCACCACTGTCTGGTTCTCCCGGCCAAGATAAGACGTCGAGATCTCCCATCCAACACGCCGTGGGCGCCGAACTCTCAGTACGAAGGACGCTCCCACCCCCCCCCGGAACAGGCCTAGGCAACTCGTGATCAGCACCACTCCATGGCAAGCTGGGACCATGCCCCGTCCCAGACCTGCTGCTGAGCGCCTCCCGGACTCGGGGCAGTCGGAAACCTCCGGCGACGCCTGTGCCGCCCTGCTGGTGAGGATTCAACACCATGACGAACAGGCTTTCGAAACTCTCTACCGGGAACAGAGCAGCATTCTGTTGGCGACCATTCTGCGCCTGGTGCGGAACAGGTCCCTCGCCGAGGAGGTGCTGCAGGAGGTGTTCCTTGAAGTGTGGACCAGGGCCGAATCTTTCCGCCCCGACGCGGGGTCAGGCAGGGCCTGGCTGATCACTATGTGCAGACGCAGAGCCATCGACCGGATCCGTTCGGTTCAGGCGCAGCAGAACCGAGACTTCACGGAGGGTCTGAAGAGCGCCCACGGGACGGAGCCGGATACACAGACTGAGGTGCTGCGCCAGGTGGAGGCGGTTCGGCTGAACACGGCGCTGCGTCAGCTTCCCGCCGAACAAGCGACCGCCATCGCGATGGCCTACTATCAGGATTTGTCCCACAGGCAGATCGCCTCGGTGCTGGATACACCTCTCGGAACTATCAAGTCCAGAATCCGCGATGGGATGAGACGCTTGCGAGCTCAGTTGGAGGTGAACGATGCACGCTGATCACGAGTACTTGGCAGCCGGTTACGTGCTCGGCGGCCTCGCCCCTGACGAGAGTGAGCTGGCAGAGTCCCTGTACGAGACGGATCCGGATTTTCGCGCTGAGGTCGCATCGTTTGCCGAAACCATGGCCGCCGTGGCGGAGGCTGATGAGCCGGTGACGCCATCTGCCCAGACGGAAGCGGCGATCTTGGGGATCCCTCACGCCTCCCGTCACGCCGCTGTCGGCGAGTCCCACAGCCCTGCGGGGAGGGGCGAAGCCGCGCCGCGCCGCGCCCGTCCCGGCCGTGGGCGTCTCACGCAGACGATGTTGGCGCTAGCCGCCTCCACATTGCTCATTGTGGCGGCAGTCTTGGGAACCTTATTGCTCCATCAGGTGCAGCAGGTCCATGAGATAGAAGCGTCATTGACGGCCGCGGAGCAGGAGCGTGAACAGCTGGCGCAGCTGCTCGGCGCACCCGATCTGGCCGCCGCGCACGTGGAATCGGCCGCCGGGGGAAGCGTGACCGTCACCTACTCCATGAACGCGCAAATGATGCACGTGGTGCCTCACGACGTGCCGTCGCCCTCGTCGGAGGAGTCGATGCAGATGTGGCTGATCGACGAGGAGGGCCCACACAGCCTCGGCCTCATGAGCGCAGAGGAGCCCGAGATGCTCTCAGCGGTGGGGCTGGCTGAGGGCGTAGCCTTCGGAGTGACGATCGAGCCTTCCGGCGGATCTCCGGAGCCCACTGATGACCCCATCATCGTTGCCGAGCTCTGATGCTCGCTGCTCAGCCCTCCTGGGCGGTGTCTCCTGCAGTGGTCGACTCCAGAGCGGCGCTCCAACTGCCATAGAAATTACGGATGGCCGGACCGGAGGGAATGTCTGTGCGGCCGCGTTTCAGCAGATGCTTTCTCCACTCCACATAGTGCTGAAGTTTGGTGGAGTAGTTGCCTCGAGCGGCGTCGGAGGTGAATGACCGCATTGCTGCGGCGAATTGTTCCGGGCTGAACTTGGCGGAGCCGAACCCCTGCGGCACCTGATGTTTTGAGGTGGAGAACCCGGCTGTGCGCAGGGCCTCGTTCCAGGATCCGCCAGCGCGTTTGAGGATGGTGGTGGCGCCTACCGGCCAAATCTGCTTGCCTTTGCTGGAGCGGATGTGATGGGCGGCGATGAACTCGTTTCTGATCTCGGCGTATCTCTTGGCAGAGATGGTCAGCTCCGGGTCCCGCTGCAGGCTCTGCGCTCCGGCCTGTAGCGCTTCCTGGACCTGGGGGATCAGGTGCGCACTGCCCTGGTTGCTGAGCATCGTACTGACAGCCTCCACCATCTCGGAGTCCAGCTCCGGAGCCGGTTCCGTAGGCCGCTTCCCCTGCCCCACCGCGAAGAGCAGACTGGCGTGGAGGGCACTGTCGGGGACTAAGGGGGCAACCATCGCTCTACCGTCCGAACTCGTTGGGATGCGGACCGCGCCGGCCGGCTTCACCACGGTCCAGGGAGTCCAGTTCAGCCATCTCCTGGTCGGAAAGCTCAAATCCCCATACGTCGAAGTTCTCCTGCATCCGGGCCGGGGAGTCAGTCTTGGGGATTACCACGTCACCGCGCTGCAGGTGCCAGCGCAGCACCACTTGGGCCGGGGTTCTGCCCAGCCGTTGTGCGATAACGCTCAGCACCGGATCGCTCAGTTCGTCGCCTTTGCCCAAGGGGCTCCACGCTTCCACCGCGATGCCCTGTGCCTTGCTGTAGGCGCGGAGCTCATTATTGGCGAAGTACGGGTGGACCTCAATCTGGTTGACCGCCGGAACCACCGCAGTGGCGTCAATGATGCGCTCGAGATGTTCCTGCTGAAAGTTCGACACACCGATGGCCGAGGCGCGCCCGGCATCCCGGAGCTCAATCATCGCCTTCCACGTGTCCACATAATCGACCTCGAGCGAGGGGACAGGCCAATGGATCAGGAACAGGTCTACTGTTTCCAACCCCAACCGGTCCAGCGATTCGGCAAAGGTGCGGTGGACCTCGGCTGGCGCGTGGAACTGGTTGTTGAGCTTAGTGGTGATGAAGACTTCTTCACGCGGTACCGCTGAGGCGCGCAGTCCCTGACCCACCGCTTCCTCATTGCGGTACATCTGAGCGGTGTCCACCGCCCGGTAACCAGACTGCAGAGCCGCGGCCACGGCTTCCGCCGGGTCGTGCAACGCTGAGGTCCCGAACCCGACACGAGGGATCTCGTGCCCAGAATTCAGCTCAAAAGTGGATGTCATAGTGACTACTCTAAAGCCAGTCCTGCAGTGCGCGGAGGTGGGTCCCAGCGGAGCCTGCCGTAGGTATGGACGTCGATGCGCTGCCCATCGATCAGCAGTTTGCGCCGTTCGGTGCCCTCCCGGAGGAATCCGGCCGCTCGGGCCACGGCCCCGGAGGCCGGGTTGTCAGCGCGGTGTCCCAGCTCGAGACGCTCGAACCCGCCGCCGGCACGCTCGCGGCTGGTCAGGGCCCAATTTGCCACGCTGGCTGCGGCAGCCGAGGCGAGCCCGCGTCCCCGCACCAGGGGGTGGGTCCAGTAGAAGAACCACCCGAGCCGATGCTGGCTCGCGGCATTGATGCCCACCACTCCCACGCAGCGTCGCCCCACATCCAGCGCGAAACCGCAGTTGCCTTCAGCAGAGTCGGTGAGCAATTCGATGTAGGTGCAGGCTGAGCGCCGATCGGTGACCTCGCCTTGGAGCGCCATGTGAGCGGGGTCGGCCTGGAAAGCGGCCAGCACCGAGGCGGCGTCGTCGCAGCTCAAGGCTCTCAGGTGGGGGGAGCTCACGGTCTCAGCCTAGCTCTCGGAATGCCCAGCTCTCGGAATGCCTGGCACGGTGGTGACGTTGGCCGAGGTATGCGTGCAATGGCTTATGAGCAATATGGAGATCCGCACACCCTTCAGCTGATGGATCTGCCCACACCCAAGGTGGGGCCTGGGGAGGTGCTCATCCGTGCCGAGCGGGCCGCTGTCAATCCGGTGGACTGGAAGCTGATGAGCGGTGCGCTCGATCCCATGATGAATACTTATTTTCCTGTGATACCGGGTTGGGACGTCTATGGTGTGGTCGACGACGTCGGCCCTGACGTGCCTGAATTCTCCGCAGGGGACCGGGTGGCCAGCTATGCGCGGAAGGACTTCGTGCAGGGCGGCACCTACGCGGAGTATGTGTCTGTCCCGGCGGCGTCAGTGGCGCATGTGCCAGATGAGGTCAGTGCCGACGCCGCGGCTGGGCTGCCTCTGGCGGGGCTGACCGCACTGCGCTGCCTGCAGACTTTGAGCGTCACCGAGAAGGACATCGTGCTGATTCACGCCGCCTCCGGGGCGGTGGGCCGGGTGGCCTCGCAGCTGGCGCGCGAACTCGGTGCTCGGGTCATCGGGACTGCCTCGGAGGTCAATCACCAGCGCCTGCGGGACTGGGGAGTGGAGCCGGTCAGCTACGGCGAAGGCCTCACCGGCCGTGTCCGTGAAGTGGCTCCCGACGGGGTGACCGCAGTGGTGGACTGTGTCGGTGGTGTCCTGGAGCAAACCTTGGAGGTGCTCACCGGCGGAGGCCGGCATGTCTCGATCGCCGATCCCACGGTATTGGAGCACCAAGGCCGCTGGGTGTGGGTCCGCCCCGACGGCACCCGGCTGGAAAGCCTCCTGGAGCGCGTGGCTGAGGGTCGGCTGTCGGTCGATGTTGACTCTGTCTACCCGCTGGAGCGGGCCGCTGAGGCAATGCAGCACAACCAGCGCGGCGCCCGGGGCAAGGTCCTGCTGGATCTCACCGCCTGAGTCGGCAGTGCTGGGGACCTAACACTCGACGACGTTCACTGCCAGGCCACCGAGCGCCGTCTCCTTGTACTTGTGGGACATGTCTTTCCCGGTCTCGCGCATCGTGTTGATCACCTCGTCGAGGCTGACCCGGTGCTCGCCGTCGCCCATCAGCGCCATCCGCGCGGCGTTGACAGCTTTTGTGGCAGCGATGGCGTTGCGTTCGATGCAGGGAACCTGCACCAGGCCTGAGATGGGGTCGCAGGTCAGCCCGAGGTTGTGCTCCATGGCGATCTCGGCGGCATTCTCCACCTGGGTGGGAGTGCCGCCGAGCACCTCGCACAGGCCGGCTGCGGCCATGGATGAGGCCGAGCCGACCTCGCCCTGACAGCCGACTTCGGCCCCGGAGATGGACGCCTGCTCCTTGTACAGCACGCCTACGGCTGCGGCAGTCAGCAGGTAGGTGGTCACGATCTGCCGGAGGTTCTTGGGGTCGGCAAAGGTGGAGCCGGCGCCGTAGTGGGTGGCGTAGAAGCCCACAGCGGGGATGATGCCGGCGGCCCCATTGGTGGGGGCGGTGACGACTCGGCCTCCTGAGGCGTTCTCCTCGTTGACCGCCAGAGCCACCAAGTTCACCCACTCCTGCCAGTAGGCGTGGGAACGGTCCGGGTCTTCCCGCCAGAGCTTTGCGTGCCAGTCCGGGGAGCGGCGACGCACCTTCAGGCCTCCGGGCAGCGTGCCTTCCCGGGTGAGGGCCTTGTCCTTACACGCCTCCATGACTTCCCACAGGTGCCAGATGCCCTCGCGCACGTCCTGCTCAGAGCGGTGGGCGCACTCGTTGGCCATCATCACCTCGGAGACCGCCAGTCCTGACGTGCGGCAGTGCGCCATCAGCTGAGCCGAGGTCCGGAACGGATACGGCACGGCGGCATCAGCCTGGGCCAGCTCTGATTCCGGGGAGTCCGATTCCGCGACGACGAAGCCCCCTCCAACGGAGTAGTAGGTCTCCTCGGCCAGCAGCTCGTCCTGGGAGTCCACCGCGCGCAGCACCATGGCGTTGGAGTGCCGCTCCAGGTGCGTCAGGGGACGCTGGATAAAGTCTTCAACACGTAGGGTCACATCTGTGCGGTGACCCAGCTGCGCGGCGACCTGCACTGTGCCCGAGGCCTCGATGGCAGCCTTGCGCTCGTCCACCTGCTCGGGGAGGATCTCATCGGCCGCCCAGCCTTCGAGGCCGAGCAGCACAGCGTCGAAGGTGCCGTGGCCCTTACCGGTGGCCGAGAGCGACCCCAGCAGTTCGACTTGGATTCCGCCCAACTGCTCAATGTTGGGTACCACATGCTCGGCGACGAACCGGCGGGCGGCCCGCATCGGCCCCACGGTGTGGGAGGAAGAGGGCCCCACCCCGACGCTGAAGAGGTCAAAGACACTGATCATGGGGTCAGCCTACGCTCTGTACCGGCCGGGCCGATGGTTCAGTGCAATAATCAGATTCATAATGACGGCCCCGCCTGCGGAGAGCAGGACATTTTCCGGCGGGAGCACGGTGAAGGCCAGCAGGATGACCGTGATGTCCAGGCTCATCTGGACGTAGCCGCCGCGCAGGTGGAGCTGTTCCTGCGCGATCAGCGCCAAGATGTTGAACCCGCCCAGCGAGCTGCCGTGCCGGAACACGATCAGCAGTGCCACGCCCAGTAGCACGTTCCCGGCGAAGACACCGAAGACCGGATTGATGTCCGGCACGGGAAGGAACTGCTCGCACACGGCAGCGAATGCTGACACCACGCCCACCGAGACGGTGGTGCGCAGGGTGAAGCGCCACCCTTTGCGCCACAGCGCCAGAGCGAAGAAGGGGATGTTGACCAGGAAGAACAGCCATCCCACGCTCAGTGGAGTGCCGAAGGTCAGCAGCAGGGCGACTCCCGCGGTGCCGCCGCTGACAGCTTCCGACTGCTCCAACAGGTACAGTCCCAGCGCCGCCATAAAGGTTCCGGTCAGGACGCCGAGGACGTCTTCGGCGGCGGTATGCGGAAGGATGGCTCCGGCAAAGGGTTGAACATTAGCGCCATTGCCCCTGGGATCGCCGGGACCCTGCGGTTCGTCAGGATCCGGTTCAACCTCTGGAGTGGACATGCGCAATAGCGTACTGCGACCGCCCGCCGCGTGGGGGCGCTTGCTATCCTGGAGTAGGCGATCGTGTGTCGCTGAGCGTTCTCATTTATGTTTCGGTGACCCTGCTCAGGTCCCGGTCTGGAAGGGCGTCGCTGCGCGGACCCGTGGTGTGCCGAATCGTATTTGACCTGTGCGGTAGTACCTCGGAGGTGAAGTGTGGGTTGGAATGCGGACCACATGGGCTGGTGGCCCATGGTGTGGGGCTGGTTTTTCTTAGCGTTGATCGTGCTCGGCATTGTGGTGTTGGTGGTGGCCCTCGTCAGACTCTTGGGTGACCGGCCTCAGCAGCCACGTGCTCGGACTGCGGACCGCAGTCGGGCACGCGAAGTGTTAGACGAGCGGTATGCCCGGGGTGAGATCGATACCGCCGAGTACGAGGAGCGCCGCCACCGGTTGGAGAATGAGATTTAGACCATGAAGCCCATCAGCCGGCGTCAGGCGCTGGGGCTCGCGGGCCTGGGTGGACTGAGCGTCGTCGTTGGGGGAGTGGGCCTCTCCCGCACCCACCTGGCCCGGCAAAGTACCACTGGCGGCGGTGAGGTCACTTTTGTCGAACCTGAGGTGCTGCGCAGCCGAGAGGGCCGCCTGAGTGTAGAGCTCGTTGCCGCCCCTCATGAGGTGCACATAGCCGGGCAGCAAGCCCAACTGTTAACCTACAACGGCTCTGTTCCGGGGCAGACCTGGCGGGTGCGGCCAGGTGACCGGATCGAGGTGCGGCTCATCAATGATCTGGACACCCCAACTAACCTGCACACCCACGGCCTGGAAGTTTCCCCACGCGACAACGGGGACAACCCCTTCATTTCCATTGACCCAGGCCAGAGTTTCGATTACCGCTTCGATCTGCCTGAAGACCACCCACCCGGAGTCTTCTGGTATCACCCACACCGGCACGGCACCGCCACCGGCCAGTTATTCGGCGGCCTCTACGGAGCGCTGATTGTCGAAGGTGACGAGGTGCCCGCCACCCGGGAACGAGTCCTGGTCATCTCGGACCTGTCCCTGGATACCGAAGGGGAGCCCGCCTCAGTGTCGGCTCCGGAGGTGATGATGGGAAGGGAGGGAGAACTTCTGCTTGTCAACGGTCAGCATCGTCCCCATTTGGCAGCGCGTCAGGGGCAGAGAGAACGCTGGCGAGTGGTCAATGCATGCACATCCCGCTACTTACGGTTGGCGCTCACCGGGCAGCAGGTCGTACTGATGGGGATCGACCGCAGCCAGGAGCCGGTTCCGCGTGGCGTCGAGGAGGTCACCCTGGCACCGGGGAACCGTGCAGACTTGCTGGTCACTATGAGTGCTGGCACCAGTCAGCTTCGCACCCTGAGTTATGACCGCGGCGGGATGGGAAGAATGGGCCGCGGAGGTCTGTCCGGGGCAGCTACTTTGGCCTCACTGACAGTCAGCGGAGAATCCGCGACGACGCCGCTGCCTCCCGTACCTCGCCGGCCCCCGGTACCGGATCTGCGGGGCCAGCCGGTCGACGCGCAACGGGAGATCACATTCACCATGAATATGGCAGCGATGATGAGCTCGACCCGGTCCATGATGGAGATGGGGTTCGACGGGCGCAGTTTTGACCCCGACAGGATCGATCAGCAGGTGGGACTCGGAACAGTTGAAGAATGGGTGATCGTGAACCCGACACCCATGGATCACCCCTTCCACCTGCACATCTGGCCGATGCAGGTCATTGAGGAGGCTGGGCAGACGGTGAGTGATCCGACATGGCGCGACGTCGTCAATGTTCCTTCGCGAGGGCGGGTCAGCGTCCTGGTCGACTTCGCCCGGCATCCCGGGCGCAGTGTCTACCACTGTCACATCCTTGACCATGAGGACTCCGGCATGATGGCCAGCGTTGAAGTTGGCTGAGGGGCCTCACCGGTTCTCTCATCATGTTGTGAGAACGTACTTGGCAGTCGTCGTCTCAGATCCAGCCTGCACCGTCAGATGTTGACGTGACGCAGGGTGCGCATTATTGAAAGGTGATCATGAACAACTGGTATGTCATCACAGGAGGTCCCAGTTCGGGGAAGACGACGACAGTACAACTGCTGCAACAGCTGGGTTACACGACCACCATCGAACACGCTCGCCATTACATTGATCTCAAACGAGCCGCCGGACGAACTGTTCTAGAAACTCGAGCTAATCAGGCGGAGTTTCAGCGCGGTGTCCTGGATATGCAGCTGCAGCAGGAGGCTTCCCTGAATCCGGAGAAGGTTGTCTTCCTGGATAGAGCGTTGCCTGATTCTCTTGCCTATTACCGCTTCCTCGGACTAGAGCCGGACCCACGCCTACTGGAGGCGATTCAGGAGGTCTCCTACAGGAAGGTCTTCATTCTTGACCTGCTTCCACTGGCATCGGACTATGCCCGCACAGAGGATGTACCAGCGCAGAGGCGCATCCACGACCTGCTGACCGAGGTGTATTTGTCTCTCCCGGTGCCAGTTCAGGCTGTGCCGGCACTGTCTCCTCAGCAGAGGGTCGAGTTCATCCTCGACCATCTCATTCCCGTGGACGGCTGAAGGCGCGGGGGTGTCTCCTGCGTGGACTCTAAGCTTCTCAGCCTCCTGCATGGAAGACGCGTGCAGAAGCAGTGAGGAGGGCTTCTGCACGCGCCGCGCTTCCCATCGCGCACTCATATTAGAACACGTCTTCTACGCCAGCGCAAGAGTTGGCAGAGTAAAACCGAACACACATTCGACTGAGAGTTTCTGTGCGGAAACTGTCAGAATGAACATTCGAAGTCCGGTTGCCGCCTGCCCACAGTCATGCTCAGCCCGTCGACTCGCGCTGGCGCAGGTGGAGTCCGGTCAGCGACTCCTCCGCGCTGAGCAGGGCCTGGGCCGGTCCTGAGAAGATCACCCGGCCGCCCTCGTGACCGGCACCGGGGCCGAGGTCAATCACCCAGTCAGCACAGGCGACCACGTCGAGGTTGTGCTCGATGACGATCACGCTGCGACCGGCTTCGACGATCCTCTCCAGCATGGCGACCAGGTGCGCAGTATCGGCCATGTGCAGTCCGGAGGTCGGCTCATCAAGGATCAGCACCGCAGCATCCGAGCCAATTTCGATGGCGAGTTTGAGACGTTGGCGCTCCCCGCCGGACAGCGTGCTCAGTGGCTGACCAAGGGTCAGGTATCCCAGCCCGACGTCGCGGAGTCGGGTCAGAATGCTGCCGGCGGCGGGCAGTTTCGCCGCAGGATGCGGACCGCTGAAGAACCTCAGGGCTTCAACCACCGGCATGGCGAGGATGTCGGTGATGTTCGCGCCGCCGAGGGTGTACTTCAGAACAGAGGATTGGAAACGGTTGCCCTGGCATTCCTCGCACATGGTGGAGATCCCGGCCACGATGCCCAGGTCCTGATAGATCACCCCGGCGCCGTTGCAGTTCGGACATGCCCCTTCCGAATTGGCGCTGAATAGGGCCGGCTTGACTCCATTTGCCTTGGCGAATGCTTTGCGGATGGGTTCCAGCACCCCGGTGTAGGTGGCCGGGTTGGACCTTCGGGAGCCGCGAATCGGAGCCTGGTCCACCGCCACGACGTCCTTGCGCTGGGCCAGTGAGCCGTGAATGAGCGAGCTCTTGCCAGATCCTGCCACCCCGGTGACGGCGACGAGCACACCCTGCGGGATGTCGACATCGACGTCGCGGAGATTGTTCGTGTCGGCACCCCGGACGGCAATGAAGCCTGCCGGGGCGCGTGGCTGCCGCTTGATCGGCTGGCGCGTGTCGAGATGTTCGCCCGTCACAGTGCCCGAGCTCCGCAGCCCGGCGAAGTTGCCGGTGTAGACCACTTCTCCACCCTGGTTTCCTGCAGCTGGTCCCATGTCAACGATGTGATCGGCGATGGCCATCACGTCCGGGTCGTGCTCAACCACCAGCACGGTATTGCCCTTGTCACGGAGCTTCAGCAGCAGATCGTTCATCCGTGCGACGTCGTGGGGGTGCAGGCCGATCGTGGGCTCGTCGAAAACATAGACATCCCACGCCAGTGAGGTGTCAAGCTGCTAGTTCCACCGGGGTCAGCTCAACGGAGGGCCATGCAGCGTACTCGTCCCAGTTGATGTTGTGCCGCAGGCACCACCACAGGCGGCCCAAGAGTTTATTGGCAAGATGACGTAGCGCGGCGTTGTGGTGATCACCTGCGGCTCTGCGCCGATCATAGTGCGCCCTTGCCCCTGGGGAGTGTGTAAGGCTTGCAAAAGCCCACCAGTGGCAGGCGTCAGCGAGCCGTTTGTTCCGCACTCGCCGTGCCTTGACGTAGTGTGAGCGTCCTGAGGCCCGAGTGACCGGGGCGGTGCCGGCGTAGGCCCGCAGACTCGAGGCCGAAGCGAACCGGTCCGGGTCATCTCCGATCTCGGCTAGTATCCGTGCCCCGGTCACTGGACCGAGTCCGGGAATATTCTGCATGGTTTTAGACGCGGGGTGCGCTGTGAATGCGGTATCGAGTGCTTCTTCAAGTCGAGCGATGCCTTGATGCATCTGGTGCAGAATGCCAACCAGCGTCTGAGCCGTAAGCGCCAAAGCCTCCTCAACTGGTTCAGGCTGTTCGATCCCTGCACCCCGGAGCGTCGATCTGATCCTCTCAGCCAGGCCCGCACGGTTTCCGCGGCCGCTGGAGCGTAGCAGTGAGACCGTCCGTGACATCGTCAGTCGACGTGCGCGCCTGGGTGAGGGAAAAGCCTCCAGGAAGGTCAGCGCCGCACGGTGTTGCAAGTTCGGAAACGCCTCAAGGGCCTGCGGATAAAATTCCAGCAACACCGAGCGTAGCCTGGAGGTGGTTTGGTGCATCGCCCAAATAGCCTCCTGGTGCTGGCGCGCCAACACCTTGATTGCCCGGGCACTATCGGAGAGCTCAGGCAAAGGCCGGTGCAAGTGACCGTCGGTACGCAGAATATTTGCCAGTACAAGCGCATCGCCAGGATCGGACTTACCGCCCGACTGAGAGTGTCGCTCCCGATAGCGGGCACAAGCACGAGGGTTGATCGCGTATACGGTCACACCAGCTGCCTGCAAGCCAACGACGATGAGATTCTTCTCTGTCTCAATCGCCACCGGCACGGACTGTACCTGGCCTGCCTGCTCAGCCAGCAATTCCAGCAGGACCCTCAAACCGGCGGCATCGGCGCTGATTCGCCGATGCGCCAAAACCCTGCCGGTCTGGTCGATGACTGTGACGTCGTGGTGGGCCTCGGCCCAATCGACTCCGCAATAGATTTCCATGGAACTTCCTCTCATCTGGCCTGGACGAGCCCGGAGGAACGAGCGGCAACCTAATGGAGAGCACTCTGGCGGTGCAGCATCTCACAAGCCGTCAGGTTCCCTGTAACTGGCGGGGCCACCGTCTACGTTGAGGCCTCTCAAGGGCCGGCGTGATCAAGATGAGCGGACACCTGCCAGCGGCTCATACCCATCATCTCGCCTAGCCGGGCCAGTGAAATCTCAGTGGACCCCACCAGCAACAGATCGAGGAAACCGGACCCTCGACATCCCCATTAGGTGACGTCTGTCAGCGAGGAGCCGAGGTGACGGATCATCTTCACACGCTGGGCTTCTCCACCGGACAGCGTGCCGGAGGAGCGATCCAGGGACAGGTAGCCCAGGCCCACGGCAGTGAAGTTGCGCAGCCCCTCGGCCAAGGCTCTCAGCAGCGGTTCGGCGCCCCGGAGGCCCTCAGCCTCGGGCTGAAGTGCATCCAGCCAGGAGGCGAGATCGCTGATCTGCATGGCGCACAGACCGGCGATATTGTGGCCCGCAATCCGTGAGGCCAGGGCTTGGTCGGACAGGCGTGTGCCGCGGCAGTCCGGACACCGGGTGTATGCCACGGCGCGGTCGACGAATGCGCGGATGTGGGGCTGCATGCCATCCCGGTCTTTGGACAAGTACGTCTTCTTGACTGCGGGGACCAGACCCTGGAACGTCATATTGACGCCGGAGATCTTCACCTTGCCCGGCGGCCGGTGGAACAGGTTGTGCCGCTCCTCTTCGGTGTAGTCGCGGATGGGTTTGTCCGGGTCGAAGAATCCCGAATCGCTGTAGAACCTGACGGACCAGCCACCGGCTTTGTAGCCGGGGACGGTGATGGCCCCTTCATTGAGTGACTTGGTCTCATCCACCAGCTCGGTGATGTCTATGTCATTGATGTGTCCCCTGCCCTCGCAGCGGATGCACATCCCGCCGGTGACGCTGAACCCGGCGGCGCGCTGGGTGCCGTCGGCCTGCGTCAGGGTCCCGCTGCCTGAGGCCGAGGCAACATTGAAAGAGTAGGCCTGCGGTGAGCCGATCCGCGGCTGAGCGAAACGGCTGAAGAGGATCCGCAGCAGGGAGTTGACCTCCGTCGCAGTTCCCACCGTGGATCGCGGGTGGGGGGACATCCGCTCCTGGTCAATGAGAATCGCGGCGGTCAGCCCCTCCAGCGAGTCCGCCTCAGGCCTGGAGGCAGATGGCATGAAGCCCTGGATGAAGGCGTCATAGGTTTCGTTGATCAGGCGGCGGGACTCAGCGGCAATCGTCCCGAACACCAGCGAGGACTTGCCCGATCCGGAGACCCCGGTGAACACGGTGAGCTGACGTTTTGGGAGCTCGAGGCTGATACCGCGGAGGTTGTTCTCCCTGGCACCGCGAATGCTGATGCATTCCGGTGCGCCTGTTCCGGCCATCTTAGTGCTGCGGGGGTGCCTGGATCTTGGGGGAGTCGCCCCGTCGGATGGCCAGGTAGCCCAAGATGATCAGACCAGCGATGAGCAGCAGCAGCCCTCCGGTGCCGATGTTCAGACCGAAGCCGTGAATCGCGAGGAAGGCTACGGAGCCGGCCGCGATGCAGTAGTACAGGGTGATCCATACGGTTTTTCGCATGACATCGCCCTCGCGGTTGAACAGGCCCACTGTTGCCGAAGCCGCCACAATATTGTGAATGGCAATTGGGTTACCGCCGGCCCCACCGACCGCCTGTGCTGCCACGACGGTCTCCGGGCTGACCCCGATAGTGTCTGCTGTCGACCACTGGAACTGGGCGAAGGTCAGATTGGCCAGCGTATTGGATCCAGCGACAAAGGCCCCCAGGGCGCCGATGAACGGCGCGAAGAACGGCCAGGTGTCACCGGCCACGTTCGCCACGCCCTGGGCCAGGACCACTGGCATGGACTCCAGGCCGGATTCATTGATGCCGGACTGGATGAGCACCCGGACCATGGGCACGGCAAACAACAGCGCGACGGCGGTGGCCGCAATCTGTTTCCCGGAGACTTTCCAGGTGGCCGCAATCTGCTTACCGCTCATCCGATAGATCAGGTAAGAGATCACCGAGACAAAGATCAGGACGAAACCGGGGGAGTAGAAGAGGTCCACATTGGCCTCGATGCCCTCGACTCCCAGGATGTCAGTGAAGGCCAGGCGGGTGAGACCCGGGGTGGTGAGGAACTCCGTGAGCGGCTCGATCAGGCGGGTCAGCACCAGCAGAGCGGCCAGGATGACGTAGGGGGACCAGGCGCGGACCTTTGTCATCTTCGGTGGCTCGTCGGTGTCCTTGACCTCGCCGGGAGCGATCCGGCCCATCCAGCGCTCCTCCCACGTGGCCCGTGGGCCGAAGTCGAAGGTCTCTTTGGGCATGAGGAAGCCCTTAGAGGAGGTGAACATCACCAGAGTGAGACCGATCAGCCCGCCGAGCAGGGAGGGGAATTCAGGGCCGAGCAGGTAGGCGACCGTCACCGAGGGGATGGTCATGGCAAGGGAGGCGTAGATGGCGAACGGCCATACCTTCAGGCCAAGTGCGAAGTTGCGCTTTTCGCCGAAGAAGCCGGTGAGCATGCAGACCAGGATCAGTGGGATCAGGATGCCGACCGTCATGTGGATCAGCGCGGTCTGGAAGCCGATGTGAGCGACGTATTCGGAGTAGCTCATGCCGAGCCCTTCGATGCGGTCTGGCACCCCGGGCAGGGTTTCGCCCAGCCCATTGCCGATGCCCACGAGGATGGGAGTGCCCACGGCGCCGAAGCTCACCGGGGTGGACTGGATGATCAGGCCCACTGCGACCGCTGCCATGGCCGGGAAGCCCAACGCCAGCAGCAGAGGCGCCACAATGGCGGCAGGAGTCCCGAAGCCCGAGGCCCCCTCGATGAAGCTGCCGAAGAGCCAGCCGATGATGATCGCTTGAATGCGGCGGTCCGGGGAAATGAAGTTGAAGCCTGCCTTGATGCGGTCCATGGCACCGGAGAGGGTGACTGTGGAGAGCAGCAGGAGGGCTCCGAAGACGATATAGAGCAGAGTGCCGGCAACGATCAAGCCTTCGATAGAGGCCGCCGCCAGTGCCGTAGGCTCCATCTCCCACACCAGCCAGGCAATCACCAGAGCGACCACGTAGCTCAGCGGCATTGCGTATTTCGCCGGCCATCGGAAACCCGCTAGGAGAATGCCCGCCAGAAGAATAGGTGCGATGGCCAAAATGCCGAGAAGCGCCAAGTTATCCACCCTGATAACGTCCTTTCAATGGGCGAGTTTTGTACCGCCGAGGTGCGCGATCACATCATCTCCATGAGTGTGACACAACCCACAAATTATTCGGTGCGGTTTTTCACATTGCGGACTCTCAGCGGCCGACTCTGCCGAAGAGGCTGGCCACCGGCGCGATGATGACCGGACGGGTCGCCAGGGCCGCACCGATGATGACGATCAGGGACAGGACGAAAAGCCAGAATCCGGTCCAGTTGGTGGCGTCCTGACCGGTGTAGATGTGATTGAGGTTCCGCAGTGCGCCGGTGGCGAAAACGAGGATGACATGCACGAGGATGAATGCCGTGAAATAGACCATCACCGGGAAATGCACCGCACGTGCCCACTCCACCGGGAATGCTTTGTTCAGGTTCGGCTTATCACTGGGCCACAGCCCGGACATTCGCACACCGGTGGTAATTGCTAGCGGGGCGGCAATAAAGATGGTGGCGAAGTACGCCAGTTCCTGAGCGCTGTTGTAATGTGCCCAGTCGCCCGCAGTGGGCCAATCCAGCGAGACATATTGCAGCGCCGCTGAGAGGGCGTTCGGGAAGACCTCCCAACTGGTGGGCACCACACGCGACCAGTACCCGGTCACCCCCAGCAGCACCACAAAGACCACACCGTTGAGCACCCACAGCAGGTCCAGCGCATTGTGGGTCCAGATGGTGAGGCTGATCCGCCGCTTCTTGTTCCACTTGGGAGTCCAATACGCTTCCGGTTTGGTCTCGCGCCGAATTTGGATGCCCGTCTTGATGATCAGCACCATGAGGAACGCATTGAAAAAGTGCGCCCAGTTCAACCACCACGGGTACCCGCCAAGCACCTCAGGCTTCTCATACTGGCCCGGGTAGCGGCTGAGAAAGCTGCTCCCAATGTCTGTGCCCACAAACAACTGCGCGGCCAGCACCAGTATCCCGGCCAGTACCACGACGCCGCCGAGACCGGCAGCTGCCCAGAGGGCAGTGCGGCGTACTCCGGAGGAAACGCCGGGTGCAGGGGGCTTACCCGGTGCATGCGACTCCCCGCGTGCAGGGCGCGCGGACGACGCTGGGGCCGCCGGTGTGCGCTGTTCGGCCCGGGGTGCTGGGGCTCCCGCTGGCACGTCGGCTGCCGCTGGTGCGGAACTGGCAGCGGGTGCGGGCTCAGAGGTGGGCCCGGAGGGGGTGCGCGGTGCTGGGCTGCTGCCCAGGCCAGTGCGCCTGCGACCCCCCGGTGGTGCCGCATCCGGGGTCTCAGCCGGGGTCTCTGCTGGGGTCCTCTGCGGTGCGGGGGCCTCTGCGGTGCGGGGAAGCCCGCCGCGGCGCCGTACCGGTGAAGGCGGGGGAGACGGCTCCGCAGGGGGTACCGGGTCGGCAGCAGGGGCCGGCTTGGCCGGTGGCTCCGGGGTCTGGTCCTGCGTTTCGGGTGCACCCGGCTGCTGTTCTGTGCGCGGCAGGCCGCGCCGGCGGTGGCCCGGATCCCTGCTCACGAATTCCTGGCCTGGAGCGTCTCAATCAGCTGCGGCACCACCTCGAAAGCGTCCCCGACGATCCCCAGGTCAGCGATGTCAAAGATGGGCGCTTCGGGATCCTTATTGATCGCCACCACAGTCTTTGCCGTTTGCATGCCAGCCAGGTGCTGGACCGCACCGGAGATCCCCAGCGCAATGTACAAATCCGGAGCCACGGTCACCCCGGTCTGACCCACCTGCAGGGAGTGCGGGGCGTAACCGGCGTCCACTGCTGCGCGGGAGGCCCCAAGACCAGCACCGAGCGCATCGGCCAATTGCTCCGCCAGGGCGAAGCCCTCTGCGGACCCCAGACCCCGGCCACCTGAGACGACCGTAGCGGCCCCGCGCAGATCGGGACGGGTCGATGCTTCCACTGACGCTTCGAAGCCGGTGATCGCTGCAGCGGGGCCGGTCAGCTCTCCGAGCTCCACTCGGTGAATCTGCGGTGTGACTGCCTGTCCCCGATGGTCCACGGCGCCCTCGCGCAGCGTGATGATCAGCGCACCATGGGTGGTGGCAGATTCGGTGGTGAAGGCAGAGCCGTAAACCGAGTGATGAGCGACAATACCCTCCTCGTCACGGTGGACTCCCACCGCATCGGAGGCAATGGGGCTGCGGGTGCGTACAGAAAGCCGGGCTGCGAGGTCTCGGCCGTCGATGTCATTGGGTACTAGCAGCGCTTCCGGCTGCGTGGTCTCCCACACAGTGCTGAACACATTCACTGCAGGTTCCGTCAGCGTGGTCCCCACCGCCTCATGCTCCGCCACATACACCGCGGCAGCACCAAGCTCGCCGGCGGCCCGTGCGGCGTCCTCAGCGGCACCAGGGCTGGTGACGATGACACCCACAGGTGTGCCCAGCTGGGCGGCAGCGCCCAGCAGTTCAGCCGCTGATCCCACCAGCTCGCCGGAGGGGAGGACGGGAAGGTAGGTCAGAATATTCTGTTCAGCCATATCTCACACCAGCTTCTTCTCAGTGAGGTATTCGGCCAGCCGCTTGCCGGCATCGCCCTCATCAGTGATCTTCTCACCTGCGGTCCGGGCCGGCGACTCGGTCACCGACAGCATGATCGAACGGGGCACATCGGCCTCCGCATCGATTCCCAGATCCGCCAAGGTGTAGGTCTCCAACGGTTTCTTCTTGGCGGCCATGATGCCTTTGAACCCGGGGAACCTGGCATCGGGCAGACGCTCGGTGACAGAAACCACCGCAGGCAGCTGAGCCTCGACAGTGACAGTTCCACCGTAGGCGGCGCGCTCTCCCGCCACCGTGGAGTCCGTGATGCTGAGCGTGTCTAGGCTGGTGGCATGGGCCGCCCCCATGCGCTCAGCGACCATAGTGGGAATCACCCCGCCGGTGCCGTCGGAGGAGACATCCCCGGCGATGACCAGATCGCAGCCGATGCGTTGCAGCACCCCGGCCAAGACCTCCGCGGTCAGTGTCATATCCGCTCCTGCCAGGGCGGAGTCGAGGACGTGATGAGCCGAGTCAGCACCCATGGCCAGTGTCTTGCGCAACGTGGCTTCCGCCGACTCCGGCCCCATGCTCACCAAGGCGACTTCCACGCCGTCGGCCGACTCCGCGTGAGAGACGGCGGCTTCTACAGCACGGCTGGTGATCTCATCGAGCACCTTGTCACTGGCTTCGCGGTCGGCCAGTCCGGTGGTGAGGTTCAGCCGCCGCTCACCGTAGCTGTCGGGGACTTCCTTGACCAGTACAGCAATCTTCATCCCGCATCTCCTACTGGTGCGGCGCCCAGCGCCTCAAGGACGGCAGCGGCGACCTTGGCGTCCTCCGCAGGAGGTCCGCCGGCCACACCCAGGCCACCGACCAGGACCCCGTCAAACACCAGCGGCACGCCGCCGGGGATCCGGGTCAGCAGCCCACCGGTGCCGTTCTCCATGGCGGTGGCCAGTTCGGCCGGAACCGCGGCGGAGGACTTGCGCGTGGAGGCCGCAGTCTGGGCCTTGCGCCGGGAGGTCTCTACACTGTGCGGGGTCATTCCATCAGCCCGCCCGTAGGCCACCAGTCCCAGGGCCGGGTCCACCACGGTGGCGCAGAGCTTCAAGCCTTGCTCGGCCCCGATGTCAAGGGTGTGGCGCACCGCCTCTGCGGCGGTGGCGTACGTGATGGTGGGGATCGTCGTATAGACAGACATGTTCTCTCCTTCAGGACTTCAGCGCCGCAGGGTCAAGGACTGCGCCGGGATTCAGCACGTTCTGGGGATCCAGTGCCATTTTGATGCGGTGATTGAGGTCCAGCGCATCCTCCCCGATATAGCCTGCCAGCCACGGGCGTTTGAGGCGACCGACGCCATGTTCGCCGGTGATCGTGCCGCCGAGCTCCACCGCGAGGTCCATCACCTCGCCGTAGGCTGTGTGCGCCCGTTCCTTCTGGTCCAGATCGGTGGGATCGAAGACCAGCAAGGGGTGGGTGTTGCCGTCGCCTGCGTGGGCGATCACCGCGATGACGATCTCGCGGCGTTGGGCGATCTGCTCAATGCCGCTGACCAAGTCGCCCAACTTAGGAAGTGGAACCCCGACATCCTCCAGCAGGAGGGCACCTTTCTGCTCCACAGCCGGAATCGCCATCCGGCGGGCAACGACGAATGCTTCGCCCTCATCCGCATCGGTGGTGGAGAAGACTTCGTCAGCACCGTGCTCCTGGCAGAGCGTCTCGATATTGGCGATCTCCTGGGCTGCGAACTCGGCAGGCTCATCGGATTGGACCACCAGCATGGCCGCAGCCTCCCGGTCCAGTCCCATGCGGGTGGCGTCCTCCACTGCGTTGATGGTGGGACGGTCCATGAACTCCAACATGGAAGGCCGCATAGAGGAAGAGATCGCCAGGATCGCCTCGGTGGAGGCCTCGAGTGACTTGAAGGTGGAGACCAGAGTGGTCGGCGGCCGTTGAGCGGGAATCAGCCGCAGGGTGATCTCTGTGATGACGCCCAGTGTGCCCTCGGAGCCGATGAACAATTTGGTCAGGTCCAGCCCCGCGACATCCTTCAGGCGTGGTCCCCCCAATTCCACTGCACGCCCATCGGCCAGTACCACCTTCAGGCCCAGGACGTAGTCGGTGGTCACCCCGTACTTCACACAGCACAGACCACCGGCATTGGTGGCGATGTTGCCTCCGATGGAGCAGAACTCATAGGAGGAGGGGTCCGGCGGGTACCAGAGCCCGTGCTCCGCAGCAGCGGCCTTCACCTCGGCATTGAAGGCGCCGGGCTGCACCACCGCTGTCCGGGTCAGCGGATCCACGGTGATCTCCCGCATCCGTTCCATGGACAGCACGATTCCGCCTTCGACCGCGGTGGAGCCGCCGGAGAGGCCAGACCCGGCACCGCGGGGCACCACGGCGATGCCGCGCTCGGCGGCATAGCGCACTACGGTCTGCACATCCTCGGTGGACTCAGCGCGCACCACGGCCAGCGGTGTCCCGGCGTCGGGGTCATTGGCACGGTCCCAGCGGTAGTTCTCCATAGTGGCCGGCTCAGTGATCACCCGGCCTTCAGGGAGTGCAGCAACTAACTCTTCACACGACATGACGGAGACTCCTCGCTAAGGGTTGTGGCGGCAGCGGCGTGGCCCGTGACCGGGTCGCTGGTGCGGTGTTAGGAAAGGTACCACCGTGCTGTGGGTCACAACGTCACCGAGTCTGCATACCGGACTTCATGGGCATAAACTGTCCGAGGATCTTTTCACCCCGGAGTCTGACGGAACCACGGAGCACCATGGCCCAAGAGCACGCCCCCGCACCTCACCCCCTGGACGAAACCGCTGTCGAGCAGTGCGTCACCGATGCCATCGCCGCCTTCGACGCCGCGGCATCGATCGAGGAGCTCAAAGCGGCGCGGCTGGCGCACACCGGCGACAAATCTCCGATGGTGCTGGCCAACCGTGGCATCAAGGATCTGGACAAGGACCAGAAGAAGCAGGCGGGCAAACTTCTCGGCGCAGCCCGCGGCCGGATTCAGCAGGCGCTCGCTGCTCGCACTGAGGTGCTGGAGGCCGAGCATGCCGCCAGAATGCTGATCGAAGAGACAGTGGATGTCACCACCGCCCCGCGGCGTCGTCCGCTGGGCTCGCGTCACCCGATCACCCGGCTGCAGGAGAAAGTGGCCGACGTCTTCACCGCCATGGGGTGGGAGATCGCCGAAGGCCCGGAGCTGGAGTCGGAGTGGTTCAACTTCGACGCGCTGAACTTCGCCCCCGATCACCCGGCCCGGGAGATGCAGGACACGTTCTTTGTGGAGCCTGCCGAGGCCCACTTGGTGCTGCGCACGCACACCTCACCGGTGCAGATCCGTGCGCTGCTGGAGCGGCCACTGCCGGTGTACGTCCTGGCGCCCGGCAAGGTCTTCCGGACCGACGAATTGGACGCCACCCACCTTCCGGCCTTCCACCAGTTTGAGGGGTTGGCAGTGGACAAGGGTCTGACCATGGCTGACCTGAAGGGCACCTTGGAGCACTTTGCCCGGCAGATGTTCGGTCCGGAGGCCGCCATCCGGCTGCGCCCCAGCTACTTCCCGTTCACCGAGCCCTCCGCGGAAATGGACGTTTGGCATCCGGGGGCTAAAGGTGGTCCGCAGTGGATCGAATGGGGTGGATGCGGCATGGTGAACCCCAACGTGCTCGCCGCCGCGGGGATCAAAGACCCGGACTACACCGGCTTCGCTTTCGGCATGGGAGTCGAGCGGACCCTGATGTTCCGCAACGCGGTACCGGATATGCGGGACATGATCGAGGGCGATATTCGCTTCAGCGCCCAATTCGGAATGGAGGTCTGAGCGGCATGCGTGTGCCCCTGTCTTGGATTCGTGAGTACACCCAGTTCCCCGCCGAGGCCACCGCAGAGGACCTCATGGCTGATCTGGTCCGCGTTGGGCTGGAGGAGGAAGAGGTCCACACCGGGGACCTGGCCGGGCCGATCGTGGTCGGTGAGGTGCTGGAGAAGCACCCGGAGCCGCAGAGCAACGGCAAGACCATTAACTGGTGTCAGGTGCGGGTGGTGCCTGAGGGCCAGCCGCAGACCCTGACCGGGGAGGGCATCGACCCCTCCGGAGTCCAGGGTGTGGTGTGCGGAGCTCATAACTTCGAGGTCGGGGACAAGGTAGTGGTGACCCTGCCGGGCTCCGTGCTGCCCGGGGGGTTCCACATCGCAGCGCGCAAGACCTACGGTCACGTCTCGGCGGGCATGATCGCCTCGGTGAAAGAGCTGGGCATGGGCGAGGACCACGCCGGCATCCTGGTGCTGAGCACCCTCGGGCTTGATCCAGAACCCGGCACAGACGCCCTGGAACTTCTGGGATTGAACGATTCGGCCGCCGAGATCAATGTGACACCGGACCGCGGTTACGCCTTCTCCATCCGAGGGGTCGCCCGGGAGTACAGCCACGCCACCGGCACCAGCTTCACCGACCCGGCCCACGGGGTCACCCTGCCGGAGAGCCCCCGGCCGGGCCGCACCATCACCCTCAACGACGAGGCCCCCATCTACGGCACCCCGGGATGCGACCACTTCGTCGCTCGGACGGTCACCGGGGTGGACGCCGCTGCCCCCACCCCGCCATGGATGGCTGCCCGACTGCGACTGGCCGGCCTGCGGCCCATCAGCATCGCGGTGGACATCTCCAACTACGTGATGTGGGAGCTCGGTCAGCCCCTGCACTTCTACGACGCCGAGAAGCTCAGCGGAGCGATTCAGGTCCGCCGGGCAGCCCCCGGGGAGACGCTGACCACCTTGGACGACAAGCAGCGCACCCTGGACCCCGAAGACCTGCTGATCACCGACGACAGCGGCGCGGTCGGTCTGGCGGGGGTCATGGGCGGCGCCAGCACGGAGGTGACCGAGGCGACCACCACAGTGCTGATTGAGGCCGCGCACTTTGACCCCATCACGGTCAGTCGCACCCGACGGCGGCACAAGCTGCCTTCCGAGGCTGCCAAGCGCAACGAGCGCGGGGTCGACCCGCTGCTGCCGGCGATTGCGGCTCAGCGGGCGGTGGATCTGCTCACCCAGTTGGCCGGCGGCACCGACACCGGGGAGCTGACCCAGGTCGGCGAGCCCCTGACCCCGGCCCCGATCTCGCTGGACCCGACCCTGCCGGAGCGGATCGTCGGTGTGCCGTTCGGGCTCCCGCAGGTCACCGAGGCGCTGACCGCAGTGGGCTGCTCCATCCAGGGGCAGGAGACCGGCATGCTGGAGGTGACCCCACCCAGCTGGCGGCCAGACCTCACCATCCCGGAGTCCCTGGTGGAGGAGATCGCGCGGCTGGTCGGCTTCGACACCATTCCCTCCCGACTGCCCATGGCACCTGCCGGACGCGGACTGACCGAGGCCCAGCAGCGGCGTCGCACGGTCTTCACCGGGCTTGCTGCTGCAGGCTACACCGAGGTGCTGACCTATCCGTTCTACTCGGCGGAGGCCAACCAGCTCTTCGGCCGCGCCACCCAGGAGCAGGCGCTGCCGATGGTGAGGCTGGCCAATCCCATCGCCAGTCAGTACCCCACGCTGCGCACCACACTGCTGCCCGGCATCCTTGATTCCTTGCGCCGCAACGTCTCCCGCGGCTTCACCGACGTCGCGCTGTTCGAGTCCGGCTCGGTGTTCCTGCCGGGGGAGAGCATGGGCAGCCCGGAGATCCCGGGCCTCGGCTACTACCCCGGTGATGACACGGTGGCCGAGCTGCAGGCCGGGATTCCCCACCAGCCGCACCACTTGGCGGTGGCGGTGGCCGGCCATGAGCCCGGTGACGCCGTCGGACAGCCCGGCCGGGCACGCGACTGGGCCGATGCGGTGGAGGCCGCGCGGAAGGTCGCACAGCTGCTGGGGCTGGAGGTCGAGATCCGCCAGGGCGCTCACCAGGCGTTCCACCCGGGACGGACGGCGCAGCTGCTGTTCGATGGGGCGCTGATCGGTTACGCCGGGGAACTGCACCCGAAGGTGGTTCAGGACTACGACCTGCCCGCCCGCACCAGTGTCATGGAGCTCAACGTCGGCAGTCTGATCGCTGCTGCGGTTGGCCAGACGAGTGCGGCGCCGATCTCCACGTTCCCGCCCACCACCCAGGATGTGGCCCTGGTGGTGGAGGAGGACGTCACCGCGGAGCAGCTGCGGCAGACCGTGGTTGAAGGCGCAGGTCAGCTGCTGGAACACGCCGAGCTGTTCGACGTCTACTCCGGCAATGGCATCGAAGCGGGCAAAAAGTCCCTGGCGTTTGCCCTGCGGTTCCGTGCTCCGGACCGGACGCTGACCGCGGAGGAAGCCTCCGCAGCCCGCGCCGGCGCGGTGGACCTCGCCGCTGCACGGCACGGCGCCCAGCAGCGGTAGCCCCGCGGCAGGCCCGGCGGCGGGCGCGGGTCAGCTGCCCAGCGCCTAGCGCACGTGGAACAGGGCCAGCTCCCAGGCCCCAGCTCCCAGGCCCCAGCGCCTAGGGGACCAGCAGAAGTTTGCCGGTGGTCCGGCGTCCTTCGAGGTCGTCGTGGGCGCGGCCTGCCTCCGCCAGGGGATAGGTGCCGCCGATCTCAAGCTTGAGGTCGCCTGAGGTCAGAGCGCCGAACAGCTCGGTGAACCGCCAGGTGCGCTCCTCAGCGTTGCGCAGGTACCACGGCACCGACGGCCGGGTGATGTAGAGACCACCGCGCTTGTTCAGATCCTGCAGGTCATAGGGCGGGACCTGACCGGAGGCTCCGCCGAAGAGCACCATAGTCCCGCGAACCGCCAGGGAGTCCAGCGACCCGACGAACGTGTCCTTCCCGACGCCGTCGTAGACCACCGGCACGCCCTCACCATTGGTGATCTCACGGACTTTCTCAGCGAATCCCTCGTACCCGAGCACATAGTCTGCGCCTGCGGCTTCGGCGATCTTGGCCTTCTCCGGGGTGGAGGTGGTGGTGATCACCCGGGCCCCGCGCGCCTTCAGCAGCTGGGTGAGGATCTGGCCGACGCCGCCGGCACCGGCGTGGGTCAGCACGGTCTCACCGGGGGAGACGCGGTACGTGGAGTTGATCAGGTAGTGCGCGGTCACGCCCTGCAATGGCAAAGCCGCCGCCTGCTCGTCGGAGACTTCGTCCGGCACATGCACCGCTTTGACGGCATCGACCAGAAAGTGAGTGGAGTATGTCCCGGTACCCTCAGCGGTGGCGATCCGCTGTCCGGGGCTGAAGCCCTCCACCTGGTCGCCCACCGCCACGATCTCGCCTGCGGCCTCCGCACCCGGGACAAAGGGGTACTGCACCGGGTAGACCCCGGAGCGCTGGTAGGTCTCGATGAAGTTCACCCCGGCTGCGGCAGTCTTCACCAACAGTTGCCCGGGGCCGGGGGCCGGAGCCTGTACCTCCACGGTTTCCAGCACATCGGTACCGCCGGCTTCACGGGCGCGCGTCACCAGCGCGGCATCTGGGAGGTCTTCTTCGAACATTGTCGGCTCACTCATTCTTCGCTCGCTTCCGTCATATGACATGTGGGCTGAGCCAGAGAGCCAGCCCACTCACCCCACGAGGGTACCGGAGCACTGGTCTCCAGCGGAACGCGCAGTCGAATTGCATAAATATTGGAATGTATGCATAAAACCACATAGTATGAGGTCTATGAGTCTTACAGCTGCTGTGTCAGGCGCCTCCGGATATGCCGGCGGAGAGGTCCTGCGTCTGCTCGCCAACCACCCAGAGGTCGAGATCGGCGCGGTCACCGCCCACTCCAGCGCCGGTGGTCGGCTGGGGGAGCTGCAGCCGCATCTGCATCCGCTGGCTGAGCGAGTGCTCACCGAGACCACTGCGGAGAACCTGGCTGGGCATGATGTGGTGTTCCTCGCGCTGCCGCACGGGGCCTCGGGGGAACTGGCCACACAGCTGGGTGAGGAGGTGCTGATCATCGACGCCGCCGCCGACCACCGATTGGAATCCGCATCCGACTGGGAGAGCTTCTACGGCTCCGCCCACCAGGGGACCTGGCCCTATGGACTGCCCGAGCTGCCCGGTCAGCGGGACCAGCTCATTGGGGCCCGGCGCATTGCGGTCCCTGGCTGCTACCCCACCACCGTCCTGCTGGGCCTGGCGCCAGCGTTCGCTGCCGGGACGGTGGAGCCCGACGACGTCGTCGTGGTGGCAGCCACTGGCACCTCAGGGGCGGGAAAGTCTCTGAAGCCGCATCTGCTGGGCAGCGAAGTCATGGGCGGAATGAGCCCCTACGGAGTCGGCGGAGTCCATCGGCACACCCCCGAGATCGAACAGGGTTTGACCCGGGTGGCGGGCCAGCCGGTGCAGGTCTCCTTCACCCCCACCCTGGCGCCGATGGCCCGAGGGATTCTGGCCACCTGCACTGCGCGGATCGGCCCCGGCGTCACCGCCAGCCAGCTGCGCGAGGCTTACGCTGCCCACTACGCTGCCGAACCCTTTGTGCACCTGCTGCCGGAGGGCCAATGGCCGGCGACCAAACAGGTCCTGGGCACGAATCACGTGACCCTGCAGCTGGCCGTGGACAATCGGGCCGGCCGAGTGATCGTGGTCGCCGCCTCGGACAACCTCACCAAGGGCACCGCCGGCGGCGCAGTGCAATCGATGAATCTTGCCCTCGGGCTGCCGGAAACCACCGGCCTGACCATGATCGGAGCAGCACCATGAGTGTCACCGCACCCCACGGATTCTCCGCCGCGGGGGTCACCGCAGGTCTGAAGAGCAGTGGCCGCGACGTCGCCGTGCTGGTCAACCACGGACCCACCAAACATGCCGCGGCCGTGTTCACCACCAACAGCTTCGCCGCAGCACCGGTGCTGTGGTCCCGCCAGGTGCTCAGCGACGCACGCACCGACGCTGTCGTTCTGAACTCCGGCGGCGCCAACGCCTGCACCGGCCCGGAAGGTTTCCAGGACACCCACGCCACCGCCGAGCGGCTTGCCGAGCAGCTCAGCACCACCGGGGCGGACGTCTCAGCCACCGACGTCGTGGTCTGCTCCACCGGTCTGATCGGCGAGCGGCTGAATATGGAAGCTCTGCTGCCCGGAGTGGATCAGGCCGTGGCAGAACTGTCGCCCACAGCAGCCGGCGGAATCGCCGCAGCCGAGGCCATCATGACCACCGACTCGCACCACAAAGTGGCGGAGGTCCGCCGCGAACACTTCACCGTCGGCGGTATGGCCAAAGGCGCCGGCATGCTGGCCCCAGGGATGGCGACCATGCTGGCCGTGCTCACCACCGATGCGGTCATCTCCCCGGCCGAGCTCGACGCCGCGCTGCGCAAGGCCGTCCGGGTCACTTTCAACCGAGCCGACTCTGACGGGTGCATGTCCACCAACGACACTGTGCTCGCTATGGCCTCCGGAGCCCACCCGCAGGCTGACCACGCCGGGGTGGACCTCACCGAATTCGAGAATGCGCTCACTGGTGTCTGCGCCGACCTGACCCGCCAACTGATCAATGACGCCGAAGGTGCCGCCCACACCATCGAGGTGCGCACGGTGGGCGCACCCAGCGAAGCCGACGCCGAGACCGTCTCCCGGGCCGTAGCACGGTCAAACCTGTTCAAGACCGCCATCTTCGGGCAGGACCCCAACTGGGGCCGGATCCTCTCGGCCGTGGGCACCACAGAGGTGGCCTTCGACCCCGGTGCCGTCAACGTCGCCGTCAACGGGGTGTGGATCTGCCGGGGCGGAGGCATCGGCGAAGACCGGTCACTGGTGGATCTGACCGAGCGTGGAGTGCACGTGCTGATCGACCTCGGCGCCGGTGACGCAGAGGCAACCATCCTCACCAATGACCTCACCCATGACTACGTCCACGAGAACAGCGCCTACTCCACATGACTGAGAACCCCACCGTGCTTCCACGCGACGAATCCACCCTCCTGGCTGCCGCAGAGAAGGCAGAGGTGCTGATTGAAGCGCTGCCTTGGATACAGAAGTTCGCCGGCTCCACCATCGTCATCAAGTACGGCGGCAACGCGATGGTCAACGACCAGCTCCGCCGGGCCTTCGCCGAGGACGTGGTGTTCCTCCGGCATGTGGGAGTCAACCCCGTGGTGGTCCACGGCGGCGGACCGCAGATCAACGCCATGCTGGACGCCCTCGGCATTGCCTCCGAATTCCGCGGCGGGCACCGAGTGACCACCCGCGCGGCCATGGACGTGGTGCGGATGGTGCTCACCGGTCAGGTCTCCCGGGAGCTGATCGGCCTGATCAACTCGCACGGACCCTACGCGGTGGGGCTCTCCGGGGAGGACGCCGCCCTGCTCCAGGCTCGCCGAAAGACGGTGGAGGTCCGGGGGGTCGCCACTGACCTGGGGCTGGTCGGCGAGGTCACCGGGGTCAACCCCGCAGCAGTGCAGGACCTCCTGGGCGCTGGGCGCATTCCGGTGATCTCCACCATCGCCCCGGAGTTCGACGCCGCCGGCAATCCCACCGGAGAAGTGCTCAATATCAACGCCGATGCCGCTGCCGGCGCGGTGGCCTCCGCCCTTGGGGCCTCCAAGCTGGTGATGCTCACCGACGTCGAGGGCCTCTACGCCGACTGGCCGGACAAGTCCTCGCTGATCTCCTCCCTCACCGCCGCAGACTTGCGCCGGATGCTGCCCACGCTGGAGTCGGGGATGATCCCGAAGATGACCGCAGCCCTGGATGCGGTCGAGGCCGGTGTGCCGCGAGCACATATTGTCGACGGTCGGCAGCCTCACTCCATGCTGCTGGAGATTGTCACCTCCGCCGGCGTCGGAACCCAGGTCGTGCCGGAGGAGGACACCGCATGAGCACCCGCGACGACGCCCCGGCGACCTCCGCAGAGATCGCCGAGCAGCTGCCCGCAGACACCGGAGCGGCCGAGCTGCTGGAGAGGTACCAGCGCTCGCTGACCGGGGTCTTCGGCACGCCGCAAGCTGTGCTGGTCCGCGGTTCCGGCGCCCGCGTCTGGGACGCCGCCGGAGGCGAGTACCTGGACCTGCTCGGCGGTATTGCGGTCAACGCACTGGGTCACGCGCATCCGGCGGTCTGTTCAGTGGTCAGCCAGCAGTACGCCACCCTGGGCCACATCTCCAACCTCTTCACCTCACCGACGCAGATTGCCCTGGCAGAGAAGCTGCTCAGTCTGGCGCAGGCCCCACCGGGGTCCAGCGTCTTCTTCGCCAACTCCGGTTCGGAAGCGAACGAAGCGGCGCTCAAAGCAGTGCTGCGCCACCGTCACTCCACCGCGAAGCCGCGCATCCTTGCCCTGGAGGGCAGCTTTCACGGACGCACCACCGGCGCACTGTCCCTGACCCATAAGCCGGCCTACCGGGAGCCGTTCGGAGAACTGGTCAGCGGGGTGGAGTTCCTGCCGTTCAATGACCTGGGCGCGCTGGAGACGGCCTTTGCCCAGGACGACGTCGCCGGCGTCTTCCTGGAGCCCATCCAAGGTGAAGCCGGAGTGCTGCCGCTGGATGAGGCCTATCTGACTCGGGCCCGTGAGCTCACCCGCCGCAGCGGAGCGCTGCTGGTGCTCGATGAGGTGCAGACCGGAGTGGGCCGCACCGGAGAGTGGTTCCGCTTCCAGACGGTGGACGGCGTCGTCCCTGACCTGATGACCCTGGCCAAAGGCCTGGGCTCCGGCTTCCCGATCGGCGCACTGATCTGCTTCGGTGAGCAGGCCGGCGGGCTGCTGCAGGCCGGCCAGCACGGGACCACCTTCGGCGGAAACCCGCCGGCGACCGCGGCCGCGCTGGCCACCCTGCAGGTCATCGAATCGGAGAGCCTGCTGGTGCATGCACGTCAGCTCGGGGCGCATATGGCCGCAGCGCTGCGTGCCCTGCCCCAGGTTGCTCAGGTGCGTCAATTCGGGCTCCACATCGGAGCGGATCTGGAGCCGGTGCACGGGGTGGAGGCCCCGGCCAAGGAGGTGGTGCAGCGTGCCCTGGACCGGGGGCTGATCATCAACGCCACCGGGCCCACCACTCTGCGGCTGGCCCCGCCGCTGAACCTCACCCAGGAGGAGGCGGACCAGGCACTGGCCCGGCTGGAGTCGGCGCTGCGCAGCGCCACGGCCGACTGGCCTCAGCCGCCCGGTGCCACCAGCTCCCCCGGCTCCACCGGCGAGTGGCCGAATATGCCGCCCCACAGCGCAGATTCTGCCCCATGAAGCGGCATACGAGGCCACTGAAGCTGCGCGAGACCCTGCACCAGAAACCCCATCGAGGCACGCACCTATGACCAGACACTTCCTCACCGACTTGGACCTCAGCCCCGACGAGCTGCACCAGGTGCTGGGGCTTGCGGCGTGGATGCGCAAGCACCCGTACGCCGTCAAAGCACTCGCCGGACCGCAGACTGCGGCGGTGATCTTCGACAAGACCTCCACCCGGACGCGGGTGTCCTTCAGCGCCGGGATCGCGGCCCTGGGGGGACACCCGCTGGTGTTCAACCCCGGCGAGGCCCAGCTGGGCCACAAGGAGTCCATCTCGGACACCGCACGGGTCCTGGACCGGCAGGTCAGCCTCATCGTCTGGCGCACCTACGCCCACGCAGGCCTGGACGAGATGGCTCAGCACTCGCGGGTCCCCGTGATCAACTCCCTCTCGGACGACTTCCACCCCTGCCAGCTGCTGGCCGACCTGCTGACCCTCCGCGACCACCTCGGCCCGCTCCAGGGCAAGGTCCTGGCCTACCTGGGGGATGCGGCGAACAACATGGCCAACTCTTACCTGCTTGCCGGTGCCAATGCCGGAATGCACGTCCGGATCGCAGGCCCCGAAGGCTACCTCCCGGCCGCTGAGGTGGTCAGTGCCGCTCAGCAGCGGGCGCGCACCACGGGCGGCAGCGTCACGGTCACCACGGACCCGGCAGCGGCACTGGAAGCGGCCGACGCCGTGGCCACCGACACCTGGATCTCCATGGGCCAGGAGCACGAGGAGACTGCCCGCCGGGGACTCTTCGGTGACTACCAGCTCAACGCCCAGGCGCTGAGCCACGCCCACGACCACGCCGTGGTGCTGCACTGCCTGCCCGCGTTCCGTGGTGCGGAGATCACCGCTGAGGTGATCGACGGGCCACGGTCGGTGGTGTGGGAGGAGGCGGAGAACCGCCTGCACACGCAGAAGGCGCTCATGGCCTGGCTGCTGGTGGAATCCGGTCTCGCCGATCAGGACACGGTCCGTACAGTGCGGCAGGTGCAGGGCCAGTGACTCCGACCACCAAGACCGCCCGCCACGCCAAGATCCGTGAGCTGATCTCCCGCTCCTCAATCAAGTCCCAGGCCGAGCTAGCACGGGACTTGGCCGCCGAAGGCGTGCGGGTCACCCAGGGGACCCTGTCACGGGACCTGGTGGAGATCGGTGCGGCTCGGGTGCGCTCCGGCGACGGCGGCCTCATCTACGCGGTGCCCACCGAGGGCCACGACCGCGAATTCCAAGCTGACATCACCGAGACCTCCACCGCGAAGCTGGCCTCGCTGTGCCGGGACCTGCTGGTCTCCGCCGAAGCCAGCGCAAATCTTGTGGTGCTGCGCACCCCACCAGGTGCCGCGCAGTTCCTGGCCAGCGCGGTGGACCACGCGGCCTCACGGGACATTTTGGGCACCATTGCAGGCGACGACACCATTATGGTGATCGCCCAGGACCCCGACGGTGGCCAGCAGGTCGCCGACTACTTCACCGCGCTGGCCGAGTCCCGAGGCTGAGAGCTCACCCCCGGGGGTGTCGCTGGTGGCTCACGCCGTGTCCGGGCGCTGAGCGAAGAGGGCGCGCATCGCGTCGAGCCCGAACATCTCGGTCACGGCGTAGGCGTTCTGCTCGCCTTTGCGCGGGTCGGCCCCGGCGGCCAGCAGCTCTTCTGTGATGGCATGGTTCTGGCGGAACACCGCGCATCCCAGGGCCGTCTGGCCGCGATCGTTGACCCGGTCCGGATCGGCCCGGCGTTCCAACAACCCGCGCACCAGCTCCGCATGGCCGTTGTAGGCGGCCAGTATCAGCAGCGAATCACCGTGCGCGTTGGTGAGGTTGACCGGGACTCCCTGATCAACGAAGCCCAGCAGCTCACCAGTCTTCCCCGCGCGGGCGAGGTCGAGCATGGAGTGCAGAAACTCCACCTGTTCATCAGTCAGCTCTGGTGGTGGCCCAGCAGGCCGGTCATCTGCCATGGCACCACCTTACGCGGCCGCCGCCGCAGCCACGTGCGGGAGGCTTCTCCGCGCCCCACCATCAGGGTGTTGTTGAGGCGTCAGCCCTCCAGAGGCACCTGAAGATGCAACAACCGCCTGATGCGTCCAGAGTATGCCGTGGCGGCGACCCTGTTTACGATAAGTATGCAAAGGTATGTATATTTATGTAGAATGGGCGGCGAGCTAAGCCGATCCGACTTCATATCTAGGAGCATCAGTGACCGATCGTATTGTTCTTGCCTATTCGGGCGGACTTGACACTTCTGTAGCCATCGGCTGGATTGCTGAGGCCACCGGGGCCGAAGTTATTGCCGTGGCCGTCGACGTCGGGCAGGGCGGGGAATCCCTGGAGACGGTGCGCCAGCGCGCCCTGGACTGCGGCGCGGTGGAGGCTTACGTCGCTGACGCGCGCGACGAGTTCGCCGAGCAGTACTGCATGCCCACCCTCCGCGCCAATGGTCTCTACATGGACGCCTACCCGCTGGTCTCGGCCATCTCACGCCCGGTGATCTCCAAGCACCTGGTCGCCGCTGCCCAGCAGTTCGGGGCCACCACTGTGGCGCACGGGTGCACCGGCAAGGGCAACGACCAGGTCCGCTTTGAAGTCAGCATCCAGACCCTGGGCCCAGAGCTGAAGTGCATTGCCCCGGTGCGTGACCTCGCGCTGACCCGCGACAAAGCCATCGACTACGCCACAGCGCACGATCTTCCCATCGAGACCACCAAGAAGAACCCGTTCAGCATCGACCAGAATGTCTGGGGCCGGGCGGTGGAGACCGGCTTCCTGGAAGACATCTGGAACGGACCCACCAAAGACGTCTACGACTACACAGACGACCCGGCCTTCGCACCGGCTCCTGATGTAGTGACCATCACCTTCGACCAGGGAGTGCCGGTGGCCCTCGACGGCGAGACCGTCACTGCGCTGCAGGCCATTGAGCAGCTCAATCGCCGGGCCGGCGCCCAGGGTGTGGGACGGATCGATATCGTGGAGGACCGCCTGGTGGGCATCAAGTCCCGCGAGGTCTACGAAGCCCCCGGGGCCATGGCGATGATCGCCGCCCACCGGGAACTGGAGAACATCACCCTGGAGCGCGAGCAGGCCCGCTTCAAGAAGACAGTAGACCAGCGCTGGACTGAGCTGGTCTACGACGGCCAGTGGTTCTCCCCGCTGAAGGCCAACCTGGATGCCTTCATCGACGAGACCCAGAAGTACGTCTCCGGCGAGATCCGCCTGGAGCTCCACGCCGGACGTGCCACCGTGCTGGGCCGCCGGTCGGAGACCAGCCTCTACGACTTCAACCTCGCCACCTATGACACCGGCGACACCTTTGACCAGTCCAGCGCGCGCGGGTTCATCGACATCTACGGCCTCTCGGCCAAGACGGCCTCGCAGCGTGAAGAGCGGCTGCACGGCAAGCCTGACCTCTCCGGAGCCGGAGTCCAGAAGTAACCTCCGCACCAGCAGGTGTGGGGTGGGCCACGGGCGGCTCACCCCACAGCTATGCTGGCGGGGCAGCAGCTACGGCGAACGAGGAGTATCAATGACTGAGAAGCAGGGGACCAATCAGGGTTCCCTCTGGGGCGGCCGGTTTTCCTCCGGGCCTGCAGACGTGATGGCCGCACTGAGCAAGTCCACGCACTTTGACTGGAAGCTCGCCCCGTATGACATTTCCGGATCCAAGGCCCACGCTCGGGTGCTGCACCGGGCGGGGCTGCTCAGCCAGCAGGAGCTGGCGGCTATGCTCTCAGCCCTGGGCCGCCTCGCCGACGACGTCGACTCCGGCAGTTTCCAGCCCGCCGAGACCGATGAGGACGTCCACGGTGCTCTGGAGCGGGGACTGCTCGAGCGCGCAGGGGAGGACCTGGGCGGGAAGCTGCGGGCCGGCCGCTCCCGCAATGACCAGATCGCCACCATGGTCAGAATGTTTCTGCGCGACGCCTCCGCGCACATCATTGAGGGCGTCCTGGACGTCGTCGAGGCGCTCATCACTCAGGCCGAGCAGCACCCGGCGGCGCCGATGCCGGGCCGGACCCACCTCCAGCACGCCCAGCCGGTGCTGCTGGCCCACCACCTGTTGGCCCACGCCTGGCCCCTGCTGCGCGATGTGGAGCGACTGCAGGACCTCACCCGCCGGCTGGCTCACTCACCCTATGGGTCCGGGGCGTTGGCGGGATCGTCCCTGGGATTGGACCCCGCTCATGTGGCGGCAGAACTCGGATTTACCGGACCCGTGGAGAATTCGATCGACGGCACGGCCTCGCGCGACTTGGTGGCCGAGTTCACCTGGGTGACGGCCATGATCGGGGTCGACCTCTCGAGGATCAGCGAGGAGGTCATCCTCTGGGCCACCAAAGAGTTCGGCTTCGTCACCTTGGACGATGCCTACTCCACCGGCAGCTCGATCATGCCTCAGAAGAAGAATCCGGACATCGCCGAGCTGGCACGCGGCAAGGCCGGGCGGCTGATCGGCAACCTCACCGGGCTCTTGGCCACCCTCAAAGCACTGCCGCTGGCGTACAACCGTGACCTGCAAGAGGACAAGGAACCAGCATTCGACGCCGTGGACACCCTGGGACTGCTGCTGCCTGCAGTGGCCGGGATGATCGCGACGCTGACCTTTCACCCCGACCGGCTGGCCGAGCTGGCTCCGCAGGGATTCTCGCTGGCCACCGACGTCGCCGAGTGGCTGGTCCGGCAGGGCGTGCCCTTCCGGGTCGCCCACGAGGCCGCCGGTGCCTGTGTGCGCGCCTGCGAACAGCACCACCCGCCCAAGGAGCTACACGAGCTCACCGATGAGGAGCTCACCTCCATCCACCCGGCGCTGACTCCGGAGGTTCGGGAAGTGCTTTCGGTGCCCGGCTCACTTGCCTCCAGGGACGCAGTCGGCGGCACTGCGCCGGCGCGGGTGTCCGAACAGCTGGCGGCAGCCAAGCAGCGTGTCGCAGACTTCCGCTCAGCGTAGGCGGCGCCGGCTCTACCCCCTGCTGGGCGGGGCTGCGGCTGTGGGCGTCGTCGTGCTGATGATCCGGGCCTGCGGCGCTGACGGCGAGCCAGACTCGCCGCACCCCACAGAGCTGGGCTTCCCGCCAGCTCCGGAGCAGGAAGCGCCGATGCTCAGCCCAGACCCCGGCGAACCCGACGCCGTGCCCATCACAGAGCTGGTGGACCCGGAGTGGACCGAGCGCACCGCCGAGCAGAATCGGATTCCGCACCGCGCCATGGAAGCCTATGCAGGAGCCGCCGCCTACACCCAGCTGACCGACCCGGACTGTCAGCTGGGCTGGAACACCTTGGCCGGCATCGGCCAGGTGGAGTCTGTCCACGGGGCCTTCGGCGGCTCCACCGTGGGTGAGGACGGCGTCGTCGACCCTCCCATCATCGGTGTCGCGCTGGACGGCAGCGAGGGTGTGATGGAAATCCCCGACACCGACGGCGGCGAACTCGACGGTGACGACGAGTGGGACCGGGCAGTCGGCCCCATGCAGTTCATTCCCACCACCTGGCAGCGCTACGGCCAGGACGGGAACCTCTCCGGGGAGGCTGATATCCACCAGTACGACGACGCCGCCCTCGCCGCAGCCATATACCTGTGTGACAGTGGTGACGACCTCACCGACGACCGTGGGTGGAACGAGGCTGTGGCCGCCTACAACCAGTCGGTGGAATATGCTCACGACGTCGCCGACTACGCACAGCGCTATCTCAACGACGAATGAGGAGCACGCCCCCGCCATGCCCAAATACCGCGAACCTGCTTCCCGCGAGCCCAGTTCCCGGCAGCTCAGCGCCCTGTTTGACCAGCATCCGGTGGAGCTCGCGCCCCACTTGCTGGGCTGCGCCCTGACCGTCACCACGCAGGAGGGTTCGGTCACGGTGAAGCTCACCGAGGTGGAGGCCTACGGCGACCAGGGGGAGGACCCCGGTTCGCACGCCTTCCGCGGTCTGACAGCCCGCAACGCCACGCTGTTCGGTCCTCCGCGTCAGGCCTATGTCTACCGCAGCTACGGCATCCACCGCTGTCTGAACCTCGTGGCCGGAGCAGCCCAGGCCGGCGGGGTCCTGCTCCGCGCCGGGGAGGTCCTCCGCGGCAGGGAGCTGGCCGTGGCACGCCGGGGCGGAAAGGACACCGGCGCCAAGCTCCTCTCCGGACCCGGTCGGCTCGGTGAAGGCCTGGGTATCACGCTTCAGATGGACGGCACACCGGTCCGCCTCACTGACGCGCACCCCAGCCCCGCATCCGGCCCGGCTGGAGTGCGGATGGAGCTGACGCCTGCAGCGGCCCCACCGGCGGTGCTCTCCGGCCCCCGTGTCGGGGTCTCCGGTGCGGGCGGCAGCACAGAGTTCCCATGGCGCTTCTGGGTGGAGTCCGATCCCACGGTCTCGCAGTACCGACCCGGGAAGCGGCTGGCCTCGCCGCAGTAACTGTGACTGCGCCCCAGCGACTCCGCGGCGGCTCCACCACTCTGATCCCGGTGCGGACCCTTCCCCGAGCCCCACACCCGGGACTAACCTGAAAGCATGAGTGCAGAGCAGTGGGCCGCGGTGGACGACTATCTGGCGCAGAAGTTGGTGGATGAGGACCATGCGCTGCGCACTGCGCGGGAGAGCTCCAGCGACACGCTCTACCCCGGCATCGACGTCACTCCCACCATGGGTGGTTTCCTCGCGCTGCTGGTGCAGATCACCGGAGCGGTCCGCATCTTGGAGATCGGCACGCTGGCAGGCTATTCGGCGCTGTGGATGGCGCGGGCGGCCGGCCCCGGGGCCCGGGTGATCACCTGCGAGCTCGAAGAGCGCAATGCTGACATCGCCCAGGAGAACATTGACCGCGCCGGGCTCGGCGAGCAGATTCAGATCCTCCGGGGACCCGCCGCGGAGACAATGCAGTCCCTGATCAGCCAGGGAGCCGAACCGTTTGACCTGATCTTCATCGATGCTGACAAGAAGTCCAACCCCGACTACCTCGACGCTGCCCTCCAGCTGAGCCGCCCCGGCAGCGTCCTGGTCATCGACAACACTGTCCGCGGCGGCGCGGTGATTGATGCCTCCTCCCACGATCCCGACATCATCGGCACCCGCCGACTGATGGACAGAATCGCTTCCGACTCCCGGCTCACCGCCACCGCGCTGCAGACCGTGGGTTCCAAGGGATGGGACGGCTTCACCCTGCTGCGCCGCACCTGAGTCCCCGACCCGCAGACGGGTCATGATGTCCGCGCCGCGGAGAGTTCACCCCGGGGGAGTAGTATTGACTGATCGTTTTGACCAAAACGGGAGAGTCACGCCACCGGATGAGTGAATCGAAGACCACGGCAGCAGCGGCCAGCCAGAACGGGCCCAGCCAAGACAGGCCCGTCCAGAATGGGTCCAGCAACGACGGGCCCAGCCCTGCTCCGCATAACAGTGCGCCGAGTGAAGCGACACCGCTTCCTGCGATCGACGCTGGGATTGACCAGGAGCGCGAATACGTCGCTGCCCTCTACCGGCGGCTCGACCAACTGCGCGAGGAGAATCACCGGCAGCTGGCGAAGGTGCGCGCCACCGGTGCGGTCGGCACCATGCAGAACATCTCCGAACGCGACGCTTTCGCCACTATGTACGAGGACCGGCTTGCTCAGCTCAGCGCCGTTGACGACCGGCTTGTCTTCGGGCGCCTGGATCTGGACAACGGTGACTGCCGGTACATCGGCCGCATCGGCCTGACCTCGGAGGCCAGGCAGCGGCTGATGCTCGACTGGCGAGCACCTGAGGCCGGGGTGTTCTATCAGGCCACGGCATTCGATCGTCACGGGGTGCGCCGGCGCCGGCACCTGCTGCTGAAGCGCCGCTCCGTCCAGGGTCTGGAGGACGAGGTGCTCGATGCCACGGTGCTGGATGAAGGCACCGAGAACCACGGCGACGGCGCGCTGCTGGCAGCGCTGAAAGCCCGCCGCACCGGACAGATGGGCGATATCGTCGCCACCATCCAGTCCGAACAGGACGGCATCATCCGCGCCGACCGCTCCGGGGTGCTGGTGGTCCAAGGAGGGCCGGGTACTGGGAAGACCGCTGTGGCGCTGCACCGCGCGGCTTACCTGCTCTATGCCCACCGGGAGAGGCTGAAGTCGGCCGGGGTGCTGATAGTTGGGCCCAACTCCACGTTCATGTCCTACATCGAACGGGTGCTGCCGTCCCTGGGCGAAACCGGAGTGGTGATGTCGTCATTGGCGGATCTCTACCCAGGCGTGCGCAGTGTGGAGGAGCCCGATCCTCAGGTCGCCGAGCTCAAGGGACGATTGGACTGGGTCCAGATCATCGGGGAGGCCGTCGCCCACCGCCGCCGGAACATCCCCCAGCCCCGCGAGGTGGTGGTCGAGGGCGTGAAGGTCACCGTCACCCCGAAGATGGTCAAGCGCGGAATCGACCGCGCGAAAGCTACCGGGAAGGCCTACAACGAGGCACGCTCCACATTCGTCAAAGTCATGGTCAAGGAGATTGCGGAGAAGGTGGAACGTGTGCTGCAGCAGCGCTCGGCCGGCAACGATGCCGATCGCAGCTATCTGGCAGAAGATGTCCGGCAGTCCCGGGATGTTCGGGTGCTGCTGAACCTCTGCTGGATGCCTCGAACCCCGCAGGCCCTGCTCGAAGACCTGTTCGCCAAGCCTGATTACCTGGCCGACGTCGCTCCCGGACTCACCGCTGCCGAGCGTCAGCTGCTGCGCCGGGAACCGGGCAGCGCATTTACCGTTGCCGACGCCCCGCTGCTGGATGAGGCGGCCGAGCTGCTGGGCGAGCTGGACGAATCCGCCGGACGCGATGAGGCCCGGCGGAAGCACACCCGCGAGAAGGACCTTGAGAACGCGCGCAAAGCCGTGGAGAATGCCGCCCCCCAGCTGGAAGAAATGGGAATTGAGGGGTTCCTCGACGCTGAGGCGATTGCCGATCTCAACGCCGACCGCGGTGTCCGGATGACCGCTTCCGAGCGTGCCGGGGTCGACCGCACCTGGACCTACGGTCACATTGTGGTCGATGAGGCCCAGGAGCTCTCACCCATGCAGTGGCATGTGCTGATGCGCCGCTGCCCGCTGAAATCGTTTACCGCAGTCGGGGACATCGCTCAAGGCTCCTCAGCATCGGCTGCGCGCAGCTGGGAGGCGGCTTTCGCGCCCTTCGTCGGAGACCGCCTGCGTGTGGAAGAGCTCACCGTCAACTACCGCACCCCGCGGAACATCGTGCAGCTCGCCGAGCAGGTGGCAGCGGCCAACGGGCTGGAGATCACCTCGCTGCGCACGGTGCGGGAAGGGGACCACGAGCCGATTATTGAACATTGCGACGACGCCGCGGCGCTGGTACCGGCTGCCACCGAGGCTGTGGCCGCCGAGCACTCCAGACTCGGTGAGGGCATCATCGCTGTGATCGCGCCGGTGACTGAAATCGGAGCCCTGCGTCGGTCGCTGCAGGAGACGTTCGGCAAACGTGTGGGTACCGGCGCCGGATCGATGACCCAAGATGTCGTGGCGCTGACCGCAGATGAGGCAAAGGGCCTGGAGTTCGACGGCGTCGTGCTGGTGGAGCCAGCGGGACTGCTCCAGGAGGCCGGGGGGCGGGTCGGCAGTCTCTATGTGGCGATGACGCGCTCGACCCAATCGCTGCGCGTGATCACCTCCCGGAGTCTGCCCGCAGGGTTCTGAAGCATCGGGGGAATGTGTGCGGTAACGTACTTCAGGTGACCGAAAACAGCCAGAATCCCGCGCTCGCCGGGCAGCGCAACGACCCCAGCTTTGAGAACATCTACCAGGAACTCTCCTGGCGCGGACTGATCCACGTCTCCACCGATGCCCCCGCATTGGAGAGCGCGCTTGCCGGACCACCGCTGACGTATTACGCCGGATTCGACCCCACCGCCGCCTCCCTCCACTTGGGGCACCTGGTGCAGCTGCTGACAATGCGCCGGATTCAGCTTGCCGGGCATAAGCCGCTGGGCCTGGTCGGCGGAGCTACCGGGCTGATCGGTGATCCCCGCGAATCGGGGGAGCGGGTCCTCAACACCCCTGAGATCGTCGGCGAGTGGGTGCGCAGATTGCAGAACCAGGTGCGCCACTACGTGTCCATGGAGGGCGCGAACGGCGCGCAGCTGGTGAACAACCTCGACTGGTGGCAGGGCGTGGGCGCCCTGGAGATGCTCCGGGATATCGGCAAGCACTTCCGGGTCGGCACCATGATCAAGAAAGACATTGTCGCCAAGCGCCTGAACTCCGACGAGGGCATCTCCTACACGGAGTTCAGCTACCAGCTGCTGCAGGGTTACGACTTTCTGCGCCTGCATCAGGATTACGGATGCACCTTGCAGTTCGGGGGCTCCGACCAGTGGGGCAATCTGACTGCCGGCACAGAGCTGGTGCGCAAAGCGGCCAATGCACAGGTCCATGCGCTGGGCACTCCGCTGATCACCAACTCCGACGGCACCAAACTCGGCAAGTCGGAGGGTAACGCCATTTGGCTCGACGCCACTCTGTGCTCGCCCTATGCCTTCTATCAGTACTGGCTCAACACCGCTGACGCTGATGTGGTGGACCGCCTGAAGGTCTTCACCTTCAAGACCCGGGAGGAGATCCAGCAGCTCGCCGATGCAGTGCGGGAGGCGCCGTTCAGGCGCGAGGCTCAACGCGCCCTCGCCTGGGAGGTGACCTCCTTGGTGCACGGTGAGGCAGCCACCAGCAAAGTTATCGCCGCGGCCGAGGCGCTCTTCGGCAAGGGAGAGGTCTCAGAGATCGATGAGGCCACCCTCCAAGCCGTCGCCGCTGAGGTGCCCACTGCGCAGCTCAGCGCGGAGGACTCGACTCCGGTGGCCCTCCTGGCTGAGACCGGCCTGGTCAGCGGCCGCGGTGAAGCGCGCCGGGCCATTGAGCAGGGTGGGGCCTACATCAACAACGTCAAGGTCGAGGACGGACTCAGCCCTGTCCCGCAGGGCAATTGGCTGCACGGACGGTACCTCTTGATCCGGCGGGGGAAGAAGAATTTGGCGGTGGTCACTCGGGCTTGAGGAGGCCCAACTGACCCCCGCGGGCGGGCTTCAGGAGAGGCCTGAATCCTGTGGTGAGGGTCACCTCCAAGGAGTTTGCGCCGCCGCTGAGAGTGTGTGTAAAGTAATCTCCTGTGCCCGAGGGAAACCGAGGGTCACGAATCGGGGTGAATACCCCAAAACTACTCCTCCAGGAATCGGTCCTCGAGTGGTGCGCTTCAAACACAGAAGAAACACTGAGTTTGACAGCCGCAGCGGGAACCGGTAAGGTTGAGAAGTTGCTTCGGAGCGATCCAGAGGGAAGTTTCTTCTGGTGGTGCCGGGGTGTTTGTAGCTTGAGAACTCAATAGTGTGCCAAGTTTGTTGAAAACCAATTATTTATTTATTTGGTAACTGCAGGACGTGCACCCCCGTGTACGGATCTGCGGATTGCCAGATCAACTTTTCATTTTTTGATGGAGAGTTTGATCCTGGCTCAGGATGAACGCTGGCGGCGTGCTTAACACATGCAAGTCGAACGATGATGCTGGTGCTTGCACTGGTGGATTAGTGGCGAACGGGTGAGTATCACGTGAGTAACCTTCCCTTG
>NZ_VAWA01000011.1 GCF_005771565.1 Nesterenkonia sphaerica | reverse complement strand
AATTTTATTTCCCACCACGGACACGCCCCCGGTCGGGCGAGCACTATCAGAGCAAGCGGAATCAGGCGGGGCGGGGGAGGTTCCGGATGTTTTCGCTGCGAATGGTGAAGTACGTCGAGGGACCCCCTCCGCGCAGCATCGGGCGAGCGTGCGAGGTCTGGTACACGCCGTCGCGCAGCAGCGACCGGTGAATGTGCACGCCTACAACTTCCCCGAAGACCACATGGGTGACTGTTTCTGCACCGTCAGCGGTCACCAACGGAATCACCTGAGAGGTACGGCATTCAAACACGGTTTTGGCTTCGGCCACATGCGGTACGGACACCACTGTTGACGCAGCCGGAGAGACTCCCGCGAGCGAGAACTCATCCACCTCAGGCGGAACCATCGCGGAGGTCTCGTTCATGGCCTCAAAGAGATCTTCATCTGCCAAGTTCCAGCAGAACTCCCCAGTGGCCTCAGCATTGTGCAGTGAGTCTTTTTGGCCGTTGCTCGCAAACCCGATAATCGGCGGGGTGTAATTGAAGGCGTTGAAGAAGCTGAACGGCGCCAAGTTGAGCTTTCCTGCACGGTCCTGACTCGAAATCCACCCGATAGGCCGCGGCGCGACAATGGAGTTGAACGGCGAATGCGGCAGGCCGTGTCCGGCAGCGGGTTCATAGAAGTACGTCTCACTGGCGTCCATCACAGATCCTTCAACATCGACGGCAATTTCGGCAGGCATTCCACACAATACGGCGCGCAGCGGCACCCCCGAGACACTGGCGAGGTGGAGCCGCAACAAATCAAGTGCAGGCGTCTTGTCGGGCGGGCGGCTGCCGCGTAATGTCGAGCATATGGAGAGCTTCTTCAACATGATCCGCAACACCGGGTTCCGACGCGGCCCCGATCGACTGGTCGCCGGAATCGCCGGAAGCGTGGCACGCAGCCTGAGCGCCAATGTCTGGCTCGTAAGGCTGCTCTTCTTGCTCTCCTTCCTGCTGCCTGTGGTGGGGCTCGGGCTCTACCTGCTGGTTTGGGTGCTGACGCCCTGGCAGGACGGTTCCATCCCGCTGGAGCGTATGTTGGAAAATCAGCGCAGGTCCCAGCACTAGTGTCGAGGTGCCCCGAGATCTAACCAAACTTCATCTACGGGACCGAAAGTTAGGCGCCGCAGATGAGGCACGGACGATGAGCTCAGGCTCTAGCTTCTGAGACTCAACCTCTTCGCCAGCCATGAGCGCGAGCAAGGTGAGCAAGGACTCTCGCCCCATCAGGTGCATCTTTGAGCGAACCGTGGTCATGGGGATTCCCACGGACTCGGCTAACGGTGTGTCGTTGTAACCGATCAGGGCAACATCGCTGGGGACGGAGAATCCGTGGTCTTGAAGAACTCCCAGGGCACCGATAGCCGCGAAGTCATTGGTCGCGAACACGGCATTAGGGCGGATTTTCGCCTCTAGGATCTCGCCCATGGCTTGGCGCCCGGCGCCAGTATCGAATCCTCGGTAAATCAAGTGGCTCTTTGGCACATCAATGCCGACCTCAGCCAGTCTGTCGATCAGACCCCGGGTGCGGTCATACGCAGTCGACGCAAACTCCAAGCCTGCCAGAACGACGACCTCGGTGCGGCCGAGCTCCAGTAAATGCTCAGCTACCAGGCGACCTCCCAGATAGTCATCATTGGTTACAGCGACGTGTCCGTCGCGACGCCGCGAGGTGAGTACCAGGGGGACGCCCTGCTCACGCAGTTCGTCCAAGAATGGGTCATCTAAGTGAGCATCGCCGAAGATCAGTCCATCGACCCGGCGGTCAAGCATTGCTCGGGTGCGTGTCCGCTGCAATTTCGTGTCATCAAGGGAGTTCATCACGTAAGTATTGATCCCATTCTCCATGGCGGCTTCTTCAATGCCTTCATAGATCGTTGCGAGAACAAAGTCCTGCAAGCGAGGAACCATCACCCCGACGAGGTTTGACCGTGAGGTGCGAAGGCTGGTCGCGTGAGGGTTGCGTGTGTATCCATGGTTTTCGGCGAGGGCGAGAATGGTCTGCACCGTCTCTGGGGCGGCCCAGCGTTGCCGCTGATCCGGAGGTGAGCTCAGCACCCTTGACACTGTGGCCACACTGACGCCCGCAAGCTGGGCAAGCCCACGTTGAGTAACTGCTCGCGCCCTCTGCTGTGCCATCTGCACCTCCTTCAGTCTCACCTTATCGCCCTCACACAATGCCAGGAGGTCAGAAAGTCGATACAAGGAATTTACACGAAAATCTACGAAAACGATTGCCGCAATCGATTGTGTGTGGTGGAATGTGAGACGTAAGCCACATCACTCGAATTGAGGTCCTCTTGCCCCGCATCGTCCTTCTCGCCACCGGCGGCACCATCTCCTCACGGGAAAGTGCTGCTGGGGGGTCACGCGCCAGTGACTCTGCGGCGCAGCTCATGGCCACGTTGAGAGCCCGATCCACGGTAGATCTGATCACCGAAATCAAGATCGAGACACAAGACATAGCAGTGGAGAATTCCTTTAACTTCACGTTCGCCGACCTGGCCAGGATTGAAGCCGCAAGCCGCAACATTCTCCGTCGCGATGATGTTGACGGGGTGGTGATCACGCATGGTACCGACACCATGGAAGAGACACTGGCATTGCTGGCGCTAACTCACGACGACGTGCGCCCCGTGGTCTTCACCGGTGCCCAGCGCAGCCTTGACCACACTGATAGCGACGGGCCGCGGAACCTCCGCGATGCACTTGCTGTAGCCGCGAGCCCGGCCTCGCGGTCACACGGGGTACTGCTGGTGTTCGGTGAAGAGATTCATGCGGCCATCCCGCTGCGCAAGACTCACACTTCCTTGATGCAGCCATTCCAGTCGCCTAGGGGTGGGGCGCTGGGGCGTGTCGTCGATGGCAAGCCGCAGTACTTCAATGAACCGCGGAAAAAGCCAGCCTTGGATGAGATCGCGTGGAATTTGCGGGAGCCGCGGGTGGAGATGATTCTCAGCTACCCCGGGGCCGACGGCGCGCTCATTCGGAGTGCGTTAGAAGCTGGTGCGTCAGGACTTATTGTTTTGGGCACGGGTGCGGGCAATCCTGGCAGTGCAATGGTGGAGGCCATCAGGGAAGCGGTCCGAGCCGGTGTGGTCGTTGGTCTCGCCACCAGAACGTTGGGCGGGTCAGTGGCTCCGATCTACCGCGGCGGTGGGGCGATCGACGCTCTCGAAGCCGGTGCTGTAGGGCTCGGTGATCTGCCGGGGACCCAAGCGCGCGTACTGCTGGCACTCATTCTTAGCGCATACCCACGAGATCAGGCCAGAGAACGACTCGAGCAATGGGTGCACAGCGCGAACTGAAGTTGACGCGAACCCGAGAAGAAGACCAGAAAAAGTTGCCAAACGAGCAAGAGTAGAAAGAGGACGGCCATCATGGCGAAAGAAATTTACGTAGCACTGGGGATCGATGTCGACGCCGTCGGCGGCTGGTTGGGGTCCTACGGCGGTGAGGACTCACCAGGGGACATCTCCCGTGGAATATTCGCTGGTGAGGTGGGTGTGCCACGGCTGAACAACCTACTGGCCAAATACGACTTGCCTGCCACCTGGTTCTGGCCCGGGCATTCCATTGAAACCTTTCCAGAGCAGTTCGATCAGGTGGTCGCCGCAGGCCATGAGATCGGAGTTCACGGCTACAGTCACGAAAACCCGATTGCGATGACACGGAATCAGGAAACCGAAATTCTCACCTACTGTATCGATCTGATCGAAAAACGTAGCGGACGCCGCCCTACTGGCTACGTTGCGCCCTGGTGGGAATTCTCTACCGTCACCAACGAACTGTTGTTGGAACAGGGCATCAAATACGATCACTCCCTGATGCACCGGGACTTTGAGCCCTATTACGTGCGAGTCGGTGACAACTGGGAACAGTCGAAGATCAACTATGACAAGCCAGCCAGCAGCTGGATGAAACCGCTGGTCCGGGGTGAAGAGACAGACCTCGTCGAAATTCCCGCCTCCTGGTACCTGGACGATCTGCCCCCAATGATGTTTATCAAGGGCAGCCCTAACAGCCACGGCTTTGTCAACCCACGGCACATCGAAGAGATGTGGCGCGACCAGTTCGACTGGGTATACCGGGAGAGCGAATACGCGGTCTTCACCATCACTGTTCACCCGGACGTTTCTGGACGCCCACAGGTGCTGCTGATGCTCGAAAGGCTTATTGAGCACATTAACTCCCACGAGGGCATCAAATGGGCCCAGTTTGACACCATCGCCGACGACTTCCTGAGGCGCTCCCCGCGCCATAGCTGACCCCGCACACCCCAAGAAATCTCGCCCCACTTACCGGAATAAGGACAACTGATGTCGACCCCAACAGTTGAGCAACCCAAACCCATGGCGAAAATCTCCGCAAAGCAGACCGTGATTGTCACAATAATCTGCTTCGTAGCATGGAGCATCGCCGTCTATGACTTCATCCTTTTTGGCACCCTGTTGCCGCGCATTGAAGAAACCTTCGGATGGACTCAGAGTTTTGCCCTGCTGGTCTCCACCCTGGCCAGTGCCGCGATCTTCGTGGTTATCATCATCTTCGGGCCACTGGTTGACCGCATGGGTCGACGCAAGGGAATGATGGCCTCGGTGGGTGGAACTGCTATCGCCGGTGTCGCCACCGCGGCCGTCCAGGGAGCGACCTCTGTGGTCGCTGTCCGTGGCTTCACTGGCCTCGGACTTGCCGAGCAGAACGTCAATGGAACTTATCTAAATGAGGTCTTCGCGCAGACAGAGTCTAAGAAGATCAAACGGAACCAGGGCTTCTTCTACTCCCTGGTGCAGTCCGGCTGGCCCGTGGGCGCATTACTAGCGGCCGGCTTCGTAGCACTGACCAGCTACTGGTTCGGTGCGGAGAATTGGCGCATTGCCTTCCTCCTTTCGATCATTCCCTCGATGATCGTGTTCGCGTTGATTTGGTTCCTTCTCAAAGAGACACCGCAGTTCACCACCATGAAGAGGATTCGCGAGCTCCGCAAGGCTGGTCAAACAGAGGAGGCTGAGGCGCTCTCCGCAGCCACCGGCCTGCGGGTTGAGAAGGAAGTGCCACTGAAGCGAATATTTAGCGGAAAGCACCGCCGAAACACGATTGTCCTCTCTTTGGCCTGGACATTGAACTGGTTCGGCATTGCCACATTCTCTGTCTTGGGAACATCCGTGCTGGAATCGGGCAAAGGGGTGGACGCCAACAGTGCACTGCTAATGATCGTCGGCGCAAACCTCGTCGGTGCCCTCGGCTACCTCACCCATGGCTTCCTGGGAGACAAGTTCGGGCGCAAGAACGCGGTGGTGTTCGGCTGGCTGATTTCCGGCATGGCCTTCGCCATCATGATGCTCGGGCCTAATGACCCAGCCTTCGTGTTACCGCTCTACATGATTGGACTGTTCTTCCTGCTTGGCCCGTACGCTGCCATTATGTACTTCCAAGCCGAGTGTTACGACGCTGACTGCCGCGCGACAGGCTCAGCATTTATCAGCGCCTTCAGCCAGCCCGGGGCTGTGATCGGAGGATTCATTCTTACCGCAATTGTGGCCGCATCCTTCGAATTCTCCACCGCAGCGCTGGTGGTGGGCGCGGCCGGTACCTTCGTTTCAGGATTGGTCATGCTCGCTGCCAAGAAAGTCGACACCGACGTACCTCGTGAAGACGTGCCGATCCCGGCCCTGCGTCCGACTGACGAGGTAGCCCAGGCAGCTAAGGCTCAGTGAGATGAAATCTGGGAACTCGCCGGTCACAGTTATAAGCGGCGCAGCCTCGGGTATCGGATGTTCCACGGCGGAGTTCCTCTCGGGCCAGGGGCACAAGGTCGTAATCGGGTACTACGACAAAGATCCGCACGACCCGGAACAGACGCTAGACCGAGTAAAGGCAATTGGAGGAGAAGGAATAATCGTCGGTTTGGACGTCAGTTCTACCGAGTCGGTCGACACATTCATCCAATCGTCCATTGAGCGCTTCGGCGCCGTCAACCACGTGGTCGCCAACGCCGGGATTCTAAGGCAAGCGCCAATGGGTCAAATGGATGACGCGAGGTGGGATGAGCTCTTACAGGTGGACCTTCACGGGGTGATGCGACTGGTTCGGGCAAGTCTCCCGCATTTGGGACACGGGAGCTCCATCGTGGCGACTTCCTCCATCGTCGGTGGCTACTACGGATGGGCCGAACACGCTCACTACGCTGCCGCCAAGGCAGGCGTGATCGGGCTGAGCCGCAGCCTTGCCGTGGAGTTTGGACCCCGGGGGATCCGGTCCAACGCTGTGATTCCGGGACTCATTGAAACACCGCAGTCTCTAGACGCAGTGAACTCACTGGGGCCCCGAGGCCTGAAGGCTGCGGGGGAGTACATTCCCTGGGGCCGAGTCGGAAAGCCCGACGAAGTGGCCAGTGTGATTGGCTTCCTGCTCTCCGAGCACGCCTCCTATCTCACAGGTCAAGAACTCACGGTTGACGGCGGCTTGACTGTAGCGATGAGAGGTTAGAAAAAATGAAACCTGCATCTGATTCGAACCTTCCCAGTTATGGCGGTGTCCTCCAAGGTCGCACAGCCCTTGTCACCGGCGCAGCCAGCGGGATCGGCCGAGCCATTGCAGCGCATCTGAGCTCCGCCGGAGCTCGCGTCGCTTTGGCCGACCGTTCGCCAAAGGTGACCGAGGCCTCTGAAATGCTGAATGAGCGAGTAGGAACCGGCACAGTTCCTATAGTGTTCGACGCCGCCTCGGAAGAGTCCGTCAGGGTCGGGACCGGAGAAGCGATTACTGCTCTAGGCCGAATCGACATTCTGGTGACCTCCCACGGCATACTGACCGAATCGCCGTTGGCGCAAATGAGTCTGGCCACCTGGGAAGAGACGCTCGCGATCGATCTGACTAGCGTGTTTCTCCTTAACCGTGCCGTGCTCAACGGCATGCTAGAACGCGGCGAGGGGCGGATCATCAACGTCGCCTCCCAACTTGGTCAAAAAGGTGGCTCAGGAATGGCTCACTACGCAGCGGCCAAAGCAGGGGTGATTGCCATGACCAAATCTCTGGCCATGGAGGTCTCTGCCCAGGGTGTGTTGGTCAACGCCATCGCCCCCGGGCCTATTGAGACCCCGATGGTAGCTGGTATCAGCGAGGCGTGGAAAGTCGAAAAACGGTCTGAGCTCCCTCTGCGAAGATTTGGTACAGCGGACGAAGTAGCACCCACGGCGGTCATGCTCGCTTCATCTCCGGGCGGCAACATCTACGTCGGCCAGACTCTCGGACCCAATTGCGGAGACGTGATGCTCTGATGTGTGGGGCGTGTGGAGTGACCCCCCAGGACTGGGCTGGTCCGATCCTGGCAACGTCCTACGCGAAACCCTTGGTAGCTAGGCTCCTTGCCGGGATTACACCGGCACTGAGAGTCCGGGCCACAGGTGTGGGGTGGACCGTTGGCTTAGCGGGCCGGCCAAGCACCGTTTGCATCAGTTCCGAGCTCCTGCTGGAGCATACGGCCCGGCTGTTGAATGCACGCGGCGTGGAGGGCACGGCGGTAGAGACAGCAATACTCCAGGCACCCGCGCATCGCGCGGTTGCAACCACCCGCGAGATGTTTCCGATCGACCGTACGGACTCCGCCTCGGGAGAGGCACGGCCTGTACCAGCCACTCAGGTTATCCTAGCTTTGCTGGCCGGGTCGTTGACGTCGCGTATGATTTCCGGAGGCGAACGTGCTGAGGTCGTCATGGGAGACCGTGGGGAGACATGGACGTTATTAGTCAGCTAGCTTGCCTCTTACCTCACTTCGCTGGGGTCAAGCGAAGCCTGTGCTCGGCAGGAGTCCCTCGGCCCTAGAAGAACCAGGGCATTGAGCTGGCGACCCGCATCATCGGGGCAAACTGGCCAGCGCCGTAGACTGCGGCTTCACGCAACCCCTCTACAGTCTCACTCTCACCTACTTGCTGGATACGGAGGGCAAGCCTCGATGGTGGCAGGGAGCCCAGACTGGGCCGCTGATATTGTCGTCACACCATTGCCTCCAGTCGCACTGTCCCTTGGTGCCGTGGTGGGGCGCAGGGGGTGAATAGGTGTCGGTGGCCACCTACGTCCTCCGATCCCCGCCACCGAAGCCTCCGCCGGGATCTCGGAGCCCATCACCGCGAAGACGAACGTAGGGGGTCTGTGCAACTGCACAGGGCGGAGTGCTACGTTCGCTGAATGCGCAGCCCCGTTCAGCAGTACCTCGAGAGCATCGTCGAACAGTGCAGCGGCACTGAGGGCGAGGTAGCCTCCTACATCCCGGAACTGGCCCAGACCGACCCCGACCGATTCGCCCTGGCTCTGGCCACTGTGGACGGACATGTTTACACCCTGGGGGAGGCCGAGACCTGCTTCAGCATCCAGTCGATCTCCAAGCCGTTCACCTACGCCCTGGCCCTGGCCGACCGCGGCTTCCAAGGAGTCGCCGAGAAGGTCGACGTCGAGCCCTCCGGTGAGGCCTTCAACGAGATCAGTCTCGCCTCTGATACTGGGCGACCGCCCAACCCCATGATCAACGCGGGAGCCATCACTGCGGCCTCATTGATAGCGGGCGAGAACACGGAGAGTCGCTTCGCCCGCGTGCTCGACTGGCTCAGTGGTTTCGCCGGGCGTGACCTCGAGGTGGATGAGAAGGTCTACACCTCCGAGCTGACCACCGCCCATCGCAACCGCGCGATTGCGCATATGCTGCGCGAGTTCAACATTCTCCACGGTGACCCGGAGGAGCAGCTGGACCTCTACGTGCGCCAATGCGCTGTCAGCGTCAACACCCGTGACTTGGCCGTGATGGCGGCCACATTGGCCAATGGCGGCGTCCAACCGGTCACCCAGCGGCGCATGCTGGAGCCCGCCTATGTGGAACGGGTGCTGAGCGTGATGGCAACCTGCGGCATGTACGACGCCGCCGGCGACTGGATCTCCGCGGTGGGGATGCCTGCCAAGAGCGGGGTCAGTGGCGGCATCATCGCTGTGCTTCCCGGACAGGTGGGCCTGGCGGTTTTCTCCCCGCGTCTGGACGCCCACGGAACCAGCGCCCGCGGAGTGCAAGTTTGTGAACGCATGTCCAACGACATGGATATGCACCTGATGCACGTAGGCAGGATGTCGACCACAGCGGTGCGGTCCCGGTACCCGCTCTCCCAGGTCTCTCCCCGCCGGAGCAGGCCCGAGGCGGATCAGGCAGTACTGGATGCACACGCGGAGCGGTCCATGGTCTACGAGCTTCACGGGGATCTGCTCTTCGCCGGTGCGGAGAACGCTGTGCGGGCAGTAGTCGACGACACCCCTGAGTTAGTCATTCTGGACGTCCGGAAAGTCGATGATATTGCCGACGTCGCGCAGGACACGCTGCGGGGTCTGCGCGCTGCGCTGCGCGAGGCCGACGCGGAGATGGCGGTGGTGGACCCGCAGCGGGTCCTGCCCGACCCCGATGCGGGCACTGATCAGGCCAGCCCGTATTTTGACGACCTCGACTCTGCCGTGCGCTGGGCTGAGGCGGAGGTGCTGCGCCGGCATGGCCGCCAGCCCACCGATGAGCAGACTTTGGTCAATGAGCACCCTTTGCTGAGGGATCTCTCCAGCTCCGCTCGGCGCGTGGTCGACAGCTATATGGAAGAAGTGCACTTCTCCGCCGACGAGGTGGTGCTCGAGGTGGGAGAGCAATTCTCCGGGGTCCACCTGATCGTAGAAGGCGCCGTCATCGCCACAGTTCAGGACCGCAGCGGCGGAACCGTGCGGCTGGTGACCATGAACCCTGGTACCTCCTTCGGCGAGCTGGCGCTGGGCACCGACGGGGTGCAGGACACCACCGTCCGCGCCATCAGTGACCTCGCCGTGCTGCGCCTGTCCGCGGAAGCCATCGAGGAGATCACCGCCGAGCATCCCCTGGTGGCACTGCAGATGTGGCGGGCGATGGCCCGGGACGCCTACCGGGTGGCAGAGCGTGCGCTGCGTGCAGGAGCCACTTTCGGCTAGACCCGGCGCTGATCTGCGGTGACTGCCGCATCTCTTGTAGTGTCGTACAGCGATGACACGCGCCATGCACCCCACAAAAATCACTCGCCACGTCCCCATGGCCACCACCGGGCTGCTCCTGCTGGTGGCACTGCTCGACGCCGCAGTGCGCGAGGCCAGCCCCGGTTTTCTGGTCCCGCTGCTGCTGCTTCCCACGGTCTTTGTCCCGGTGCTGGTTGAGAAGTGGGCGCGCGTGCGCCTGCCCGCCAGTCTGCAGTGGCAGTACGCTGTGCTGCTGATCGCCGGCCCGTTCGTGGGGGAGCACGTGGGGATTTACCACCTCTGGGATCCGTGGGATAAGTGGGTGCACTTCTACTCCGGGTTCTTCATCGCCTTCGCCATTGTGTTCGCCTTGGGAGTCACGCTGCGCCGCTACCGGCTTGACCTGCCGCCGTGGGTCGAAGCCGTCATCATCATTTCCGTGAAGGCCTCCGTTGCCCTGCTGTGGGAGGTGGCTGAGTTCTTCTGGGACATGGCTTTCGGCACCTCGGCGCAGGACCACAACTTCGACACCATGACGGACATGATGCTTGGCAGCGCGCCGGGAATCCTGATCGCCGCTGCGCTGATCATCCACCGAACGCGGCGTCCGGTGCAGTATCTCGACTCCCTGCTCCACGTCCCCTTGCCAGCACCTCGTCAGGTGCAGGTCAGGAACGTGCGAGAGACTGCGGACTCAGTAGACCAGAGACAGAGGAGATCGGATGGATGAGCGCACACTAGGCAGCACCGGCCTGCCCGTCACCTCGGTGGGACTGGGCACGTGGCAGATCGGTGGCGGGTGGGGCACGGTGGAGGACAGTGACGCCTTCGCTGTGCTCGACGCGGCCGCTGAGACCGGGGTCAGCTTCTTCGATACCGCCGATGTCTACGGAGACGGCCGGAGCGAGCAGATGATCGGCCGGTGGCGAGCAGCCAACCCCGACTGGTCTGGCACCGTTGCCACCAAGATGATCAGACGTGCACCTACACCCTCGTTGGAGTTCGCCACGGCAGAGAACTTTCGGCAGTGGGCAGATCGGTCACGGAGAAACCTCGGCGTCGACACATTGGACCTCATCCAGCTGCATTGCCCCGAGAGCCCCGTCCTGGATTCCGACGCTGTCTACGACGCGTTAGACGCAATGGTGGAGGATGAGGTGATTGCCGGATATGGAGTGAGCGTCGAGACCTGCGAGCAGGCGCTGACCGCCATCGCCCGGCCCCACGTGGCCAGTGTGCAGATCATCCTCAACGCCTTCCGGCAGAAGCCTCTGGAGGCCGTGCTTCCTGCTGCCATGGACGCTGGGGTGGGCATTATTGCCCGGGTTCCGCTTGCGTCGGGACTGCTCAGCGGCCGGTACACCAGACAGACGGTGTTCGCTGCTGACGACCACCGCAGCTTCAACCGGCATGGAGAGGCTTTCGACGTCGGAGAGACTTTCGCCGGCGTGGACTTCTCCACCGGTGTCGACGCTGCCGCGGAGTTTGCGCACCTGGCCCGCCAGGTGGGACTGGAACCTGCCCAGGCGGCCTTGGCCTGGGTCGCACAGCAGCAAGGTGTGACCACGGTGATCCCGGGGGCGCGCAATGCTGAGCAGGCGCGCAGCAACAGCGCTGCGGGCGATCTGCCGCCTCTGCCGCAGGACTTCATCGACGGTGTCCGGGCCCTCTATGAGTCGAGGATCAAGCCGCAGGTCCACCACCGGTGGTAACCCGGGGCGGGTCAGTGCGGCTCGGTATTCCCCCACCACAGTTGGAGCTCGTCACCGGAGAGCACCTCGGCCGGGTGAGGGCCCGCCGCCCAAATCTGGCCCAGCTCGGCCTCTGAGAACGTGTGGTGTGAGGCAGCGAAGACGAGGTTGCCCTCCGCCTCTCCCTCCACCACATCCGCCGGGGCGCTGAGCAGGCAGCACCCAGGCCCCAGCGCCAAGGCATCCACTATGGTCTGGGTCAGGCCCTTCGCGAAGGTCATCCCGGCGTCGTCGCCCATATTGACCAGCATGAGACCGCCCGGCGCCACGGCTGCCCATACGAAGCGGAAGAACTCCGGCGAGGTCAGTGCTGCCGGCGCAGCAGCCGAATTGAACAGATCCACCACCACTGTGGCGAAGGATCTGCCTGACAGGGCACCTTCAGCGGTGAGGACAGTGGCGGCGTCGCCCACGATATTCTCCGGTGCCGGTGTCATCGGCAGGTGTTCCAGCACGAAAGTCACCAGCTCAGGCTCGATGTCAACGACGGTCTGCTCTGTGCCGGGCCGCCAGTGAGATATCCAGCGCGGCAGGGTCAGCGCGCCGGCACCCAGGTGCAGGACTGAGCCGGAAACACGCCCGTGCTGTTCGGCGGACCAGGTGGTCAGCACCGAGCGCATCCGGCGGAGGTAGTCGTGCAGCAGGAAGTCAGGGTCGCCGAGCTCCACATGGGACTGCTCCACCCCACCGATGCTGAGCATGACACCATGATCAGTGAGCTCATCCCGGGACAGCTCGGCCCACTGCCCGGAGTGGGAGAGGCGACGTCGTGCAGGCAGCGTCATAGGGGCCGCTTACGCACCGAAGTGCTGATGAAGTCTGCTGCGCGGGCCTGCGGCGCCGAGGTGACGAGGCTGACCCCCACAAAAACTGTCACCGCCACGGCCAATCCCCAAATCCCGCTGCCCTGGCCGAGCAGAGAGACCTGGGAGAACTCCAGGACCAGCACCAGCGTGCCGGCCACCAGCACGGAGCTGATCACTCCCGCCGCGGTGCCGCGCCGCCAGAAGAACGCCCCGATGATGGGCGGGACCATCACCAGCAGCCCCGCCGAGGCGGAGACGCTCAGCACGGCAATGAGGTCCAGCTGCAGATGCGCGAACCAATATGCCAGTACGCCGATCACGGGGATGACCAGCTTGCCGATCATCAGCTGGGCGCGTTCACTGACCCGCCGCCCAGGCCCCACCACGTCGCGGCTCACCATGGAGGACAAGGTAAGCATGATGGAGTCGATGGTGGACACGCAGGCAGCCAGCACACCGATCATGACAATGATGGCCAAAGGAGCAGGTACCAGGTCCGAGGCCAGCAGGGTGGGGGTGGCACCGTCCGCCGCCGCCAGCTCAGGAAACTCCAGCCGGGCGGCGAAACCCCAGAACACCGCGACGAACGTGTAGACGAAACCGAAGAGCAGGAACCCGATGAGCATCCGCCGCAGGTCCCTCATGGACCCGGGCGTGAACAGGCGCTGAGAGACCTGCGGGTTCGAGATGGAGAAAAAAATCCAGGGCAACGTCAGCGCAAGGAACGTGCTGAAGGTGAAGAACCCGGCACCCGGCACGCTGAGCGCACCCGGGTGCTCGGTGCTGAGTGAGTCGAGAAATCCGCCGACGCCGCCGAGCTGGCTGATCACCACGATGACCACCAGTGTGGCACTGAGCATCATTACCGCAGACTGCAGAGAATCGGTCCAGGCCACCGAACGCAGCCCGGCGATCATCGCGAACGCCACGGCCAGCACCAGGGCCACCAATGTGCCGGCGGTGAAGCTGATCGCGCCCCCAGTCATGCCTGAGAGCAGGTAGCCCACCCCTGCCAGCTGAACGGCGGCATACGGCAGCAGAAAGACGAAGGAGGCCAGGGCCGTCGTCGTCCCGGCAACAGGAGAGCTGTAGCGGTGCCCGATCATTTCAGTGGGTGTCACATAGCCATAGGCCTTCCCGACCCGCCAGAAGCGCGGTCCGAAGACCAGCACCAGGGTCACACCGCACAGGTAGAGAAGCTCGAATCCCAGCGCGCCCACCCCACCGGCGTAGGTCAGCCCGGCCAAGCCGATCATCATGAACGCTGAGTACGTGGTGGCCGAGTAGCTCATCGCGGAGACGAAACCTCCCATGCGGCGTCCGCCGAGGAAGTAGTCGGACATATCAGCTGAGCGCCCGGCGCGCGACCACAGCGCCGCGACGAGAGCCACCGCGACGTAGACCGCCACCCCGGTCCAGACCCACCCCGGGGTCATTTCTCATTCTCCCAGGTCAGAGCGATAACAATATTGATGGTGATCACAGCTGCGGTCCCCACGGTCCAGAACAGGAGGCTTCCGTACCAGGCGTCCACCTCGCGCAGCAGGGTGTATGGCACCACAAACATTGCCAGCATGATCACCGGGACGCTGACCAGCAGCCAGGTGGTCCAGGGGGTCTTGAGTTCAGGCCGTCGCACCGGCCTAGGATACCCCCTCTCAGGGTAGAGATGACCATAACGCGGACACAGCGAGGCCCGGTCTGGCATATGCCAGACCGGGCCGAAGCTGATGCAGCGCCTGAGCCTAGAGCTTGCCGGCGGCCTTCAGCTGCTGCGGGGCGGGATAGCGGATCGACTCCACCATCTCCTGGACCTCCACGCTCGGCGGCCGGGTCAGGTTGGACACCGTCACGGTCACCGCGAAGTTCAGCACCGCGCCGAGAGCACCAATCCCCTCGGGGGAGATGTTGAACAGGTGCTCGTTGGCCTGAGTGCCGAAGAGCTCCAAGGTGTAGATCATGTAGCCGGAGCTGAAGAGCAGACCGGTCAACATGCCGGCGGCGGCACCCTTGGCGTTGGCCTTCTTCCAGAAGATACCCAGAATCAGGATCGGGAAGAAGGTCGAGGCCGCCAGGCCGAAGGCGAATGCCACCACCTGCGCCACGAATGCCGGGGGGTTCAGCCCAGCGAAGATCGCGATGATCACCGCGGCGGTCATGGCGAGGCGACCCACCAGCATCTGGGTCTTCTCCGAGGCGGCTTCCTTGGAGATCATCCGGTAGTAGATGTCGTGGGAAGCGGCGGAGGAGATCACCAGCAGCAGTCCGGCCGCAGTGGAGAGCGCAGCCGCCATACCGCCGGCGGCCATCAGGCCGATGATCGGGGCCGGCAGGCCACTGATCTCCGGTGAGGCGAGGACCAGGATGTCATTGGAGACAATGAGGTCCGCGCCCGATGCCGCCACGTTGGAGACGCTGTCAATCGAGCCGTCGTCCACGTTGAGGGTCACATAACCGGCATCAGCCCACGGTTCGATCCAGGCTGGCAGCTCATCAGCGGTGGCACCTTGGGCGCCCTGCAGCAGGTTCAGCTTGGTGAACGCACCTACCGCCGGGGCGGTCAGGTACAGCAGGGAGATGAAGAACAGTGCCCAGAAGGCGGAGAACCGCGCCCCGCGGACTGTCTTGGTGGTGTAGAACCGGATGATCACGTGCGGCAGGCCGGCGGTGCCGAGCATCAGCGACAGCGTCACCAGGAACACGTCCAGCTGTCCACCATCACGGCCGGCGAACGCCTCAGTGAACCGGTCCAGCCCAAACTCTGTGCGCAGCGCATCCAACTCAGCCAGGATGGTGCCATAGGTCACCTGCGGGACGGGGAAGCCACCGATAGTCTGGGACACTGCGACGGCGGGGATCAGGTAGGCGATGATCAGCACCGTGTACTGGGCCACCTGGGTGTAGGTGATGCCCTTCATGCCGCCGAGGACCGCGTAGAAAAAGATCACCACGGCGGCCACGATGACTGCCCAGTGTGCCTCCAGTCCGAGGAACCGGGCGAAGACCACGCCGCCGCCGGTCATCTGGCCCACCACGTAGGTGAAGGAGATGACGATGGCGCAGATCGCTGCCACGACACGCACTGTGTCGTTGTACCGATCGCCGACGAACTCGGGCACCGTGAACTTGCCCCACTTGCGCAGGTACGGCGCCAGCAGCAGTGCCAGCAGCACGTAACCACCTGTCCAGCCCATCAGGTAGACGGAGCCGTCGGATCCCAAGAAGGCGATCATGCCGGCCATGCCGATGAAGCTCGCCGCACTCATCCAGTCGGCAGCCACCGCCGCACCGTTGGCAATGGTGGGCACGCCCTGGGAGGCGACGTAGAACTCCTTGGTCTCCTTCACCCGTGAGCGCCAGGCAATGGTCATGTACATGCCGAACGTCAGGATCAGGAAGAAGAACGTCCAAAATTCCATGGAGTTGAGGTTCATGCCGTCTCACCCGTCCCCTTGCGCTCGGAGACCCCGAACTCGTTGTCGATACGGTCCATCCAGAGCGCATAGACCAGGATGAGGATGACGAAGGTGTAGATGGATCCCTGCTGAGCGAACCACAGACCCAGGGGGAACCCGAGGATCTCAATATTGTTCAGCGGTTCGATCAGGATGATCCCGAAACCGAAGGACACGGTGAACCAAATGGCCAGCAGGACCACCATCAGTCGGAGGTTCTTCTTCCAGTAGCGCTGCCGCCAGCTGTTATCTGGTGGCGGAGCGGTGCCGGAAGAGCCCTCATGTGTCACGTCAGACATGCGCGACTCCTTTGCTCGGTACTTTGGGCGGACATACATCTGCACTCTGCTGTGGCAGACGCTTGGAGCTAAGCCAACAGGCCTGTGACCTGCCTCACAAGCAGATCGGAGCAAAAGGCGGATATGAGTTGGCGAACGGTCGACTGAAGGCGCTGAGTGGTCACATTCTGAGCGCCGACCGTATAGCGGGCTCCAGCGACCGTTCAGCCAGCCCGATGCTGCCGCTGAAAGAGTCAGGGGGTGATCCACCTGGAATCTGTGACCTGCCTCACCGTAATATTTCGAGCATTGACACCTGACGTGAACTTGTTGATCACGGGAAGCGAGCGAAACAGATGACAACCACGGCACCTGCAGTGGAGCAGAAGGGCCTCGCCGGCGTTTTTGCGCGTCTGAGAGCGGGGAAGAGCCACGGCTGGGGGGTTTTCCACCAGGGAAGCTGGCCGATGATGATCGGCGGGATGATGATGATCGTCTCTGCGTTCCTGCCCTGGATCTACGTCACCCTGACTCAGGAGATCATGGGGGAGACATTCGTTCTCCGCGGTACTGACGGTCCCGGTGTGCTCACCCTGGCGGTAGGCTGCCTGGCCTTCGCCGGCGCCTTTGTCCCGCGCCGGAAGCTCGCACTGGCGCATGCGGGCGTCCCGGGAGCTTTGGTCGCTGGGATCTGCCTGCTGCAGACCTGGAACCTGCTCAGCGCCAACATGGAGACCCAGTGGGGTTCGTTTCTGCCCGGAATGGGCCTAGTCCTGGCAGCCGGTGCATCCGTCCTCCTGCTCAAGGTCACCTGGACTATGTATAAGCATTGGCCCGTAGCCTAGTGAGATTGTGACCCTATCCCCGCAGGAAGACGGCGAAACCCGCGATACACCCGCGGAGGTCGATGCAGCTTTCCGCACCCAGCGCCGGGTGGCCCTGACCTACTTCGCCGTCTTCCTGGTGGTGGTGGCGGTCTTCCCGCTGCTGTCGACCTCCCTCAGCTGGTGGTTGGACTCCCGGCTCATCGGTGACCTCAGCCCCGGGTTCCTCACCGTGGCGGTGGGTCTCTACGCCGTCTTCGCCGCAATTGGGATTGCCGCTGCGACCCTGAGTTCCAGCGTGGAGTCCCAGATGCTGGGCTCTCAGGGCGACCAGCGCGCCGAGGAGTCGGGCCCCGGTGCGGAAGCAGGTGCCTCATGACCACTACCGCCATCATCACGCTAGTCGCGGTGCTGGTCATTGTCTTAGGGGTGTCGGTGATCACCCGCCCGCGGCACTCCTCCACCGTCGACTTCTATCTGGCTGGTCAGCGAGTCGGCGTCGCGACCAATTCTTGGGCCATCTGCGGTGACTACCTCTCCGCGGCGTCGTTCTTGGGTGTCGCCGCGGCAGTCTATGTCTCAGGGCTCGACGGCGCGTGGTACGCGGTCGGATTCGCTGCGGGGTTTGTGCCGGTGCTGCTGCTGGTGGCTGCGCCGCTGCGCCGCTATGGTGAGTTTTCGCTGGCAGACTTTCTGGGCCGGCGGCTGCGTTCCGACGCGGTGCGGCTGCACTCGGTGGGTGTGGTGCAGTTGGTGATTCTCTGTTACCTGATTCCACAGTCGGTGGGTGGCGGCATTACCTGGGAGCTGCTGGTGGGCCACGGCCTGTTCGGCCTGAGCCCGTATTCCACCGGGGTGCTGCTCTCCACCGCGGTGATCGCTGTGCTCGTGGCTGCCGGTGGCATGCGGGGGACTACCTGGAACCAGGCGGTGCAGTTCCTGCTGCTCTTCGCCGCCCTGCTGTGGTTGGCTGCAATGGTCAGCGCAGACGGGTTCCGCTACGGCGAGGCGGTGGACTCCCTGAGCAGCCAGCCGCTGCTGAATCCGGAGTTCACCGAGGGGTCGTGGGAACTGACGCAGGAGCAGAACGCGGTGGACCCGGGGACGCCTGCGGTCTTCGGTGAACCGGGGGCCCGGTACGGCCAACTGGGGCAGGTGGCCCTGGTGGTCACCCTGGGGCTGGGCACCGCGGGACTGCCGCATGTGATGAACCGATACTTCACCGCCCCCACCGGGCGGGCGGCACGGACCACCACAGTGTGGGTACTGGTGCTGATCGGAATCTTCTACGCCCTGGCCGTGATGATGGGCACCGCAGCCAGAGACATCATCCCTGGTGCTTCCAGAGAGCATGCGTGGCTGGACGAGCTGACCGAGGACGGCGTGCTTCGCGTCCCCGAGCACGCACTGCCGGTCCTGGGGCGGATCTACGGTGATGAGGCCGGACTGGGTCTGATTGCTGCTGCGGCGCTGATCGCGGCAATGTCCACCGTGGCCGGACTGCTGCTGGCTTCGGCAGCGACCTGGGGTCATGACGTCTACGAACGTCACATCAACCCCCGAGCCACTCAGCGGCAGGCGGTCTGGGTCGGCCGGGGGTCCACGCTGATCGCCGCCGGTGCTGCCGCGGCCCTGGCCATCGCACTGCGCCCGGAGGCCTTCACCCCTGCGATGCCGTCCTTGGTGGCGACCATGGTGACCTGGGCCTTCGCGATTGCTGGTTCGGCGCTGACCCCGGTGGTGGTGCTGGCCATCTGGTGGCGGCGCACCACTGCCGCCGGTGCGCTGGCGGGGCTGATCAGTGGTGCCACACTGTCGATCAGCATGTTCCTGGGTGCCAGCTTCATGGAGGCCTCGCCGCTGCGGGAGCTGATGGCCGCCCCGACCCTGGTGGCCGCTCCGCTGGCGTTCCTGCTCACGATCGCAGTCTCACTGCGCACGCAGCCACCCACTGACGTGGAATCCGACTGGCTGATTATGCACGGCACTGCGGCGGACCGTCAGGCCGAACGGGTGGCGGATTTGACCCTGCGGCAGCGCAGGCGAGGAAAGGAGGACCGGCGTGCGCGGTAGTGTCATCCTGGCCAGTGCGGTGCTGCTGATCTGGACGATGGTTTATGTGATCACCCAAGTGATGGTGACCCCTGCGCTTCCGGTGCTGCCCACTGTTGGCATCGGCGTCGTGCTCACCATTGCGGTGGTCCTGGGCTATCCCTCAGCGCTGCGCGGACCACGGGGGTCCCGCAGCCTCCGCGGAAACCGCGCCGGCGTCCGTGCCGGGTCTGTTCGCGACGACGTACCCGGCCATGGGGTGGGGGAGCTGGCGATCCGCGCCATCCCGCTGCGCTCAGGGCTGACCCAGGATGCTGCCCGCCGGACCTGCAAATTGCTGCGCCCCATGCTCTCCGGTGACGCCGTCTCCATTACTGACACGGAGAACATCCTGGCCTACATCGGGCCGGGGGAGGACCATCACCGGCCCGGAGGCGCAATGCAGACCACTGCTGCCCCGCGGGCAGTGCGGAAGGGCAAGACCGTGGTGGTGCGCGATAAGACGGGAGTCGGATGCCGGAAGAGCGACTGCGAGGTGCTCTCGGCGGTGATCGCACCCCTGCGGATCGGGACCCGGGTGGTGGGTACCCTGGGGGTCTATCAGGCCACCACCGTGATCCCGCCCCAACAGATGGTGGAGGACATGGCGAAGATGCTCAGTCTGCACCTGGAACTTGCCGAACTGGACCGTGAGAAGCAGCTGGCGGCGAGTGCGCGGCTGGATGCGCTGCGGGCCCAGATCAACCCGCACTTCCTGTTCAATATCCTCAACACCATCGCGTCCAAAGCGCGCACCAGGCCGGAGGAGGCGCGCGAGCTGCTGCTCCGGCTGTCCGAATTCTTCCGCTACGCGGTGCGCCAAGAAGGGCATATGGCGGAGTTCGCTCAGGAGTACTTCTTTGTCCGCACCTACATCTCACTGGAGCAGGCTCGGTTCGGTGACCGGCTCCAGGTTCGGTATGACATCGATCCGCAGGTGCTCACCTCGCGGGTGCCGGTGCTCACCATCCAGCCGCTGGTGGAGAATGCCGTCAAGCACGGCATCGGGTCTAAACCTGAGGGCGGAACCGTGCGGCTGCGGGCGCGGGTGGACCCGCTGACCCGGACCACCTCCATCCGAGTCTCCGACGATGGTGTGGGAATGGACCCGGAGGTGATGGCGAGGCTCACCACCGGTGACCGGGAGCCAGGGGAGATGTCCGAGACCGTGCTCACCGACCCGACCCCTGCGGTGGGAGAACACGCCGGGGTGGGCCTGCGGAACATCTCCGAACGGCTCGACTCGCTCTTCGGGGACCGCTACGACTTATCGATCTCCACTCCCAAGTCCGGCGGCACCGTGGTGGAGCTCAAAATCCCGCTCCGCTGAACTGGCGGGCCAGTACGGCCGGCGTCCGTATACTGTGACCTGTGCCCCGCGCCCTGATAGTAGATGACGAAGCTCCAGCCCGAGAGGAGCTGCGCTACCTGCTGGAGGAGGCCGCGGGGGAGTCCCAGGTCCAGGTGGTCGGTGAAGCCACCAACGGGGAGGAAGCCCTGGTGCTGCTGCGCTCCTTGGACTATGACTTGGTCTTCTTGGACATTCGGATGCCGGGGCTCAGCGGGCTGGAGGTCGCCGCGCAGCTGCGCGAGCTGCCCAAGCAGCCGAAGGTCATCTTCACCACGGCCTACCCGGACCATGCGGTGGAGGCCTTCGACCTGGCCGCCGCGGACTATCTGGTCAAGCCTTTCGACGCCGACCGCCTGGCTCGCGCTGTGGAGCGGGCTTTGGCCGGGCCCGCCTCGGTGCGCCCGCAGGAGGCCGCCAAGCACGACGACGCCCCAGCGAACACCGGACCGCCGAGCGAGCCCGATCACCGCGAACGGCTGGTCCGGATCCCGGTGCAGCGTGATGGGCGGACCATGCTCATTGAAGGTGATGCCATCGTTTACGCCGCAGCAGCCCGCGGATACTCCTCACTGAAGCTTGCAGAGGAGAAGGTGTTGGTCTCCTTCTCGCTCAACGAGCTTGAACGCCGGCTCCACGGGCACTTCTGCCGGGTCCACCGCTCGTACCTGGTGAACCTGCGCTATGTGCGCGAGCTCGTTCCCGACTTCCGTGGGCACCTGGCCCTGGTGATGAACGACCGGCAGCGCTCGCGGGTGGAAGTGTCCCGCCGCCACGCCCGCGAGCTGCGCCGACGCCTCGGGGTGTGAACAGCCCCCGAGGCTCGAGGCGTCTAGCGGGCGTCGTCGCCGGTGTCCTCCGGCTTCACCGCGGGGATGGTGCCGGAAGCCACGGTCTCATCGAAGTACTCTTCAGCTTCCTGCTCCCAGCCCTCGTAGGAGTCGACAAATTCAGGCGTGGCGAAGGTCTCATCGGCCTGCAGCGGGTCCCGGTAGGCACCCTTTTCATCCCATCCCAGGACACCGGTCTCCGGGTTGACATAGGTGGCCTCGGCTGGGAGGTCCTGGACGGCCAGCACTAGGTCCTTGCTGGCTTTTCCGCTGGCCTCCGGAGGCCCAGCGTCGGTCTTCGGCGGCAGTCCGGACAGTGTCCCGGAGGTGCCGCCGAACATGGCGCGCAGAGTCTTGGTCTGCTCGTTGATGATCTGCAGCACCGTACGCTGCACTGCCGGGCCGGCGTCAGCCCCCGCATGGCGGCGGGCAGTTTCCACCACGGCCGCCTTGGAGGCATGCCGGCGGATCCGGACATACCTGGAAGCGACGCGTCCCTCGTAGAGGTAGAGCTTGATCTGCGCGAAGACTGCCAGCAGCATCACAATGGAGAACGGTGCCGCCGAGGCGATGGCCGCCACCTGCAGGACGCGGAGGGAGGAATCGGGATCATCGCCGGCCGCCAGCAGGACGATGGCTGCCAGGGCGATCAGCGCCGTCCAGAACACACGGGTGATCTTCGGGGTTTCAGTGCGCCCGCCATAGGAGAGCACATCAGTCACCAGAGACCCTGAGTCGCCTGAGGTGATGAAGAAGATGGTGACGACCAGGATCGCCAACACTGAGGTGATGGCGGCGATGGGCAGGTGGTCCAGCAGCTGGAACAGCGAGGCCTCGGTGCCGACGGTCTCCCCGCCCTCACCGTCGTCGACCAGCATGGTGCCTTCCGTCAGCTGGTAGTAGATGCCGGAGGTGCCGAAGATCGAGAACCAGATGATCCCGACGGCGGTGGGTGCCAGCAGGACACCGAGGACGAATTCGCGAATGGTGCGTCCGCGGGAGATGCGGGCGATGAACATGCCGACGAACGGCGCCCAGCTCATCCACCATCCCCAGTAGTAGATGGTCCAGTCCGCGGACCAGGCATTGCCGAGAAGCCCTCCGTCGGCCTCACCAGCACCGACGGCGTAATCGGCACCTGCCTGGAACATCAGCTGCGGGAAAGCCAGGGCGTACTCGCCGATGTTGGTGATGACGGACTGGAGGAGGAACAGCGTGGGCCCGGCCAGCACCACAAAGATCGCCAGCACCGCGGCAGCCATGAGGTTGAAGTTGGACAGCCATTTCAGGCCTTTATGGACGCCAGTGATGACAGAGATGGTGGCGATGGCCATGATGACCACCACCAGGCCGGTCAGCAGTGGCTCCGAGGCGGGGTCTTCGACCCAACCCATGAAGCCCATCCCCGCAGCGATCTGCTGAGTGCCGATTCCGAGGGAGGTCACGATGCCGAAGACCGTGCCGACGATGGCCACCACGTCGATGACGTGGCCGACCCAGCTCTCGATCAGTTTACGGCCGAAGATCGGCTCCAGCAGCCAGCGGACTGCCAGCGGCCGGCCCCGTCGGAACGTCATGTAGGCCAGGCCCAGGCCGATGACCACGTAGATTGCCCAGGCGTGCAGGCCCCAGTGGAAAAGGGACTGGCCGATGGCGGATCCGGCGTTGGCGGACTCGCTGCCAGCGATCACGTTCCCATCAGCGTCCACGCCTACATCGGCGGTGATATCCGGCGGCGCAATCAGATGCCACAGCGGCTCGGCTACGCCCCAGAACACCAGCCCAATGCCCATGCCCGCGGCGAAAAGCATGCAGAACCAGGAGCCCAATGCGAACTCAGGCTTCTCATCGTCGCGGCCGAGCCGGATGTTACCGGCCTTCGACAGGCCCGCCCAGAGTGCGAAGACCACGAAGCCGGTGCATAGCAGGACATACCACCAGCCCACGGTGTTCACGATGCCGGAGTTGAGGGTCTCGAACGCCTCCGCGCCGAATTGATTGCCCCACCAGGTAGCGAATACCAGTGCCCCGAAGATGATGATGACCGCGGGGATGAAGACCCACATGTGCAGCCCGCGAATGACGTCCGAAAATGACCAATTCCGTAGCTTTTCGACTTCTGGCTGCGAAGCCATGAAGTTCCTCCTCGATGCATGTGCTGTAGTGATTTACTGCGCCACTCTATACATGGACTGTCCCTCAGTGGCAGGTTACGCCTTGGTAACTTTTCTCATGGGGCCGCTTCCGGGGCTTGGCGGCGGCTCTTAAACGCGTTACGGTAGAGGCCATGCCCACAGGCTCTTACCCGCCTGCGCTCCGGATGAAACAGAGGAATATCGCCAAGACAGGGGCCGCCCTGGCCGTTTCGGCGAACCTCGTCTTTACTGCTGTTCCCGCCGCGCAGTCCAGTACCGCTCCCACTGCGCACAGCGCAGTGGTCGGGGTTGCAGACGACGCAACCCCTGATGCGCTATTCCCTGCGCCGGGTCAGCCCAATGCACTCAGCTCGGACGATGATAAGACTGCCACCACGGTTCACAAGGATGAAGAGGATCTGCGAGTAGCCACGCTCCATGCTGACATTACGGCGGATCCCAGTGCTGATGAGCCCGTCGCTGAGCTCATCGCGAGTCTGAGCACCGGCAATCACACCCAGGCGCGAGCCGTGGCCCAGACCGTCCAGATGAATGATCCGGACGTCTTGGTCCTCACCGGGGTGACCTACGACGACGAGCATCACATCGCAGAGCTGCTTCGTGAGTACTTCGCTGCAGGACAGCATTCCGAATCCGGTCTGGACTACCCCTACTTCTTCACCGCCGAGACGAATTCCGGCCGGGAGTCCGGGGTCGACCTCGACGGGGACGGCATCATCGGCGGTGCGGGCGATGCAGTGGGCTACGGCGAATACCCCGGACAGTACGGAATGATCGTGTTCTCCAAGTACCCCGTGGTGGACGAGGAGGTGCGCACCTTCCAGGACTTCCTGTGGCGTGACCTGCCGGAATCAGCGATGGTCCAGGGGCAGCACTTCTCCTTGAAATCTTCGGTTCTGCGGCTCAACGAAACCAGCATGTGGGACGTACCGGTGGAGGTTGACGGGGAGACGATTCACCTGATCTCCTCCGCTTTGGCGGCTCCTGCTGAGCACGCCGACACCGAGCGCGGGGACGATATGCGCCAGGTCCTGGCCGACTATGTCGAGGGCAGAGCCTGGTATCTCTACGACGACGAGGGAGAGACCGGCCACCCTGCTCCGGGCACCAGATTTGTCGTCGCGGGCGCGCCGTCAGCCAGCGCCGACGAGCCGGAAAACCTCGAGGTGCTGCTGGACTCGCCCATGCTGCGCGACACCCAGCCCGAAGCGGTCACCGAAGTGCCCGAGGATCAGCATCCTGCCGCCGCCTGGGCCACCGATTTGGTGGATACCCGTCACGTGGCAGATAACGAAGGCCAGCGAGCGTCGTTCGTGCTGCCCTCCAGGAGTCTGCAGATCAGCAACTCCGGAGTCTTCTGGCCAGCTGAAGGTGAGTTCGGCTACGAGGTCGTAGATCCCGACTCCTCCTACAGTCTCCAGGACCGCCTGGTCTGGGTTGACCTGACGATCAGCGACTGAACGCCTAGACTCAGGCCCATGGCCTCCACCCACATTGTTTCCCACACCGGTCCAGCCTCCGGTGCACCGGATCGAACACAAACTCGGGATCGTCGCAGAGTCAAGAAGGCTCCTCGGCCGGTGCTGCGCAGCGCAGCTGGTGGTTTTCTCGCCGCCAAATCGGTTGCCCTGGTCTCACGTCAGGCCTTCACCGAGGACGGGCAGCTCACCCCCTCCGCAGAAGTCTGGCTGACCCGTGCGGTGACCGTTCAGCGGCCGTTGGTGCTGAGGAATCTTCGTCGGCTCCGTAAGGCCCACCCCACGCTCACCAACCGTGAGCTCGCGGAGCGTCTGGACAAAGAGTTCACCCGGTCGATGACCGGTGGCGGTGCGCTCATCGGGGCAAGTGCCGCAGTGCCAGGGGTGGGAACGGTCACCTCCATGGGCCTCTCTGTCGTGGCCACCGGAGGGTTCCTGGAGATGTGTGCGCTGTACGCGCAGTCCAAGGCGGAACTCGCCGGGATCACCACCGAAGACCCCCAACGTGCCCAGCTGCTGGTGATGGGCATCATGCTGGGTGAGGAGGGACGGCAACTGCTGGGCGAACTGTCGGCTCAGGCTCAAGGCCGTGGAGCGGGTCCGATTGCCTCTATCGCCCCGATGGGCAATGCCGCAGTGGGCTCGGCAGGCGCCTCCACCGTCTCGCAACTGTTGGGCAATCAGCTGCGCAAACAGTTCGTGCGCAAATTCTTCCTCCGCCGGGGAACCTCCATCGCTGCGCGCGCGGTCCCCTTCGGCATCGGGGCGGTGATCGGGGGAGTCGGCAACCGTGTCCTGGCTCGGCAGATCACTTCAAGTGCTCGCGCCGCCTTCGGTGAACTGCCGGAAGAAACTCCCCCAGCGCTCGTCGAAGACTTCCGGCGGGGGCTCCTCCGGGAGAGACAGCGGGCCGACCGCAAACAGCGCCGGGTGAGAAAGCGTGAGTTGAAAGCCTCCACCCAGGCTCAGCGCAAGGAACTCAAGCAGCGCGGCACGGACCAGAAGCCTTGATGTGCCACGTCGGCTAGAGCTTCGCGAGCCCCAGGTGTGATCGGTACCATAAAAGCACACCTGATAGGAGGAGGGCCATCATGATTCAGGAAAATCCCGGCGTGGTCGTTGGTGTGGACGGCTCTGAACAGTCACTGCGGGCAACGCACTGGGCTGCTGCTGAGGCCTACCGCCGCAAACTCCCGCTGACAGTCCTCACCGCCTACTCCATTCCGGCATTTGCCGCCTCTTCCATGGATGGCGGCTATGCCATGATGGACGATTCATCGCTCAAAGTGGGGGCAGAACGTGTGATGCGCCAAGCGCGGCAGTTCCTCCGGGACTATCCGGGAGAGGTGGACTATCGGATCGAATCCGGAGACCCCACAGCTGTGCTGCTGGAATATGCCGAACGTGCCGAGGTGCTCGTGGTTGGTTCGCGGGGACGCGGTGGCTTCCTGGGGCGGCTGCTGGGCTCAGTGTCCTCAGCGCTCCCCGCCCATGCCAAATGCCCCACGGTCCTGGTGCCGCTGAAGTTCTCCATCAAGGAGGAGAACGCGATGACCACCGCCACCGGCGCCATCCCTATCGTCTCGTCGAGCCCCCACCCTGGCGCGGAGGCCCCTGAAGCGCTCATTCAGGAGGGCGCCCACCCCATCCGGACCCGGGACTCCCGGCCCGTGGTGGCCGGCGTCGACGGCTCAGACTACGGCCGCGTCGCGGCACTTGTCGCCGCACAGGAAGCGCTGGAGCGCGGTGTCGAGCTGCGTTTGGTCTGTGCGCTGCCGCCTCTGGGATCCACGCTGGTGTGGATTCCCACGCATATCGATGACTCAGATGCCCAGGCCGAGCTTGAGAAGAAGCTCAGTGCCGGCCGCGCCTGGCTCAACAGCCACTTCCCGGAGCTGAATATCGAGATTGAAGTCATCGATGGCACAGCAGTGGATGTGCTGGTGGAAGAGACCCGCCATGCCCAGCTGACCGTCCTGGGCACCAGGGGACGCGGAGGGTTCGCGGGCATGCTCCTGGGCTCCACCTCACAGGGTGTGCTTCAGCATGCCGAAGGTCCGCTGATGGTGGTACCTGACGGGGACGACGAGCGCATCAAGAACCGTGCGGACTTCGGACCGGTTCTCTGAGCTGACCAGGGACCGCTGAACTGGACTCACTTGCGCTGCGCACCTTCACCGGGGGAGTGGCGTTTCACGCCTTCACACGTTGAACCGTTGAGGGCCCCGGCAGTTCACCTGCCGGGGCCCTCAACGGTTCTTATGTGAAATTATGCGACGCGGCGGACCATGGTCGGGCTGCCGAAGACGCTGCGCACTGACACTCCCACTCTCGGGTTGCCAGCGTCGGCCATCATGCCGTCGCCGAGATAGATTGCCATATGCCAGTCGTCCCAGAATATGAGGTCACCTGGACGGCGGTCCGCCCATGAGACCTCCTGGCCCTGAACCATCTGATCCCAGGTGGTGCGGCCCAAGCTGACTCCCGCTGCCCGGTACGCTGCCTGGGTGAAGCTGGAGCAGTCCCAGGCGTCGGGCCCATTGGCCCCCAGCACATAGCTGGTGCCGGGACGGGTGGCCTCATTGCGGGCCCAGTTCACCGCGATCGACGCAGCGTTGCTTCCGCTGCTGCTGCTGGCGGGCTGTGACCCACTGCTGGTGGAGGATGAGGCAGTGCTGCTGCCACTTGAGCTGTCGCTGGTGGAGGAGCTGCCGCTGGAGGAGCTCCCTGAAGAGCTGCTGGAGGAAGAGCTGCCGCTAGTGGAGGAGCTCTCCGAGGACGTGCTCTGTTGGTTTCGCAGGGTGCTGACGTGAGAGGCCAGCTTCGAGGTGGAAACCGTGCCATCGCTGTTGGTCAGCTCAGGATTCTGCAGAGCTGCTCGCCAGTAGTCGCCACCGGAGCCGGTGAAGCCGGGCTCCAGCTGAGCACCCTCGCTGAGCAGGCTGCGCAGCTCACTGCTGAGGTCGTCCCAGTGTGAGGGTGCTGGACTCGAGGTCTGAGTCGGTGACGGCGAGGGGGTCGGCGTCGGGCTCGGTGAGGAGGTGCGTGTAGGTGAGGGGCTGGGGGCGGCACTCTGGGTGCTCTGCTCCGTGCTGCTTTGTTCCGAGCTGCTCTCCTGCTGCGCGCTGGAGCGGGCCTCCGCCTGGTTGTTCAGGTAAGAGACGTGACCCTCAAGCACGGTCCAGTTCACGGCACCGCTGCTGGTGGTGAAGAGATCATTGCTCTGCAGCAGCGTGTAGTAGTCGCGGGCACCACCGTCAAAGTCCGGTTCCAGGTCCGCAGCCTCAGAGAGCAGTGACTGCTGCCCCGAACTCAGCGAGTTGTATCCCGGCACAGACGATGTCGTCGCGGTGGGCGAGGGTGACGGCGAGGCGGTCGGGCTCGGCGAGGGAGTTGAGGTGGGGCTCGGCGAAGGGGTCGACTCCGCCGCATCGGTCTCAGCCTCCTCGGACTGAGAGTTCAGGAAGTCGACGTGGGCGCTGAAGGCGTCCCAGTCCACAGTCCCGCCGCTGGTCAGGTCGGAGTTGCTCAGCACCACCCGATAGTACGCAGACGTACTGTCGAAGTTCTCCAGCTCGGCGGCCTGCGAGAGAAGCCGGCGCTGCTCGGAGCTCAGCGACTCCAGCGAGGGAGGCTCGGTGACCTCAGATTCTTCGGACGACGTGGCTTCCCCTTCCGCATCGTCCGAAGAATCCTCGGTGGTATCTGGGGTCTCTTCGGCGGCTGCGACCTCTACTTGAGGTCCAGCGGCTCGAAGCTGGCGGATGCGTTCGCGCAGTGCGTCGCCGTCGAGATTCCCATCGGCGTCGAAGTACCCGGAGCCGCCGTCGGTACGGTCGTTCTCGCCGTACATGAAGGTGAGGAACTCGTTGAGGCTGCCTTCGAAGCCTTCCTCTTCCCGCAGGGTGTCCAGCAGGTCCCGGAGCACATTGTCGAGATCTTCAAGGCCCACTTGGGTGGATCCGCTTTGGGTGCCGGTGCTGGCCAGCGTCGCAGCAGCTTCCTCGGAGGCGCTCGCAGCGGCGTCGGAGGCGGCTTCGGCTTCGCGCTGCAATTGAGCGGCATCGACAGCTTCACGTTCGGCCTGGTCGGAGCGCTGCTGATCAGTGGCGTCCTCGGCCAGTGCGTCCTCATCGCCCAACAGGACGTCGGCGGCGGAGGTGTCGCCTTCCTGGTACTCCTCGGAGGCGTCCATCGCCATGGCTGCCTCAGCAGCCTCTGCGGCGTCTTCAGCTTCCTGCTGCAGGTCTGCGGCCTCCTGAAGGCGCGCCTGAGCCAGGGAGTGCTGGCGCATCAGCTCAAGTTCCAGCTCGTCGGCCCGGTCGATAGCCTGGTCAATACGGCCCACGATGTCGACCATCATGCTGTCTCGGGCGTCCTGTGATTCCCTGGCCGTGGAGATATCGTCCGCTGAGGGAACCTCGGGCAGATCAGTCCGCACGAGAGTTTCAGCCGAGAGAGCCTGGTCAGTGGCCTGGTCAATCGAATCATCGGAGGTGCGATCAGCGACCAGGGTGGTCCCGACAAGTGCTGTCGTCACGACGGCGGCGGTGACGGCCGCCGCCGCAAGATTGCGGGGGTGCTTCACGGTAGTTCCTCACTTTTTCTCATGGGCGCAGTGCCGCGTCAGCCTGCCCCGTCTTGGGAAAGGCGGGCTGTGGGTCCGGTCCAGACGCGGACGCTCACCTCCCGGGTGCGATGACCCTTCGTGTGAGCGACTGCGATGGGAAACGCGTCTGGCGTGGACCCTTCGCGGTGCTGCTGGCGTTCACGATAATTGCGAAAAGGTCACGGAGGCAATAGGCCGTGTCGTTTCTGTGACGAAGCTGTGAAGACAAAAACCCGTATTTCCGGGGATCCAAGGGGCAAAATCCATGTTTGCCAACCTTCAAGTAGGTTGAAGGTTGGAGCTCCACAACTTCAGCACAGGGTTGTGCTAAGCATCCAGCTGCTCGATCTGCACGGACAGTTGTGCTGCTAGCCCCAGCCGAGTTGGTGCAGAGTCTCGTCACTGATGCCGAAATGGTGTGCTACCTCGTGGATGACGGTGATGGTGACCTGTTCCACGACATCTTGGCGAGTCTCACAGGTTTCCAGAATCGCTTCCTTATATAAGGTGATCCGGTCCGGCATGGCCCACGGCTCGCCTCCCCGTTCGGTCAGGGGAATCCCTTCGTAGAGCCCTAGCAGTACAGTGTTCGGATCCTCCCACGGTTCGGGTTGGTAGCGCTCTTCGGCAAAGAAGGCCACATTCTCGATTTTCGCGGCAAGCTCCGAAGGAATCAGGTCGAGGGCGTCGGTCACCGCGGCATCGAACTCGTCATCGCTCATCTGAACGGGCATCGACTCAGTCTAAAGGGGGTACGGGGCAGCAATCGCCGTTCAGGCGGGTGGCTGGCAGTGCGCAATTTGCCGCGCTGAGGCATGAGGAACTAGACTCTTACAGGTTCCCCTGAGGGGAGTCTCTGACTTCCTCGCAGGGTTCGGGCCCCCATCGTCTAGCGGCCTAGGACACCGCCCTTTCACGGCGGCGGCACGGGTTCGAATCCCGTTGGGGGTACGTGTTCCGGCACTCTTGCGAAGTGGCGGAGCCGGAGAAGCTCTGATAAAGTTTCTCCTCGTGCCGAGTTCGGCACAGCAGCACGTAAGGCCCTGTGGCGCAGTTGGTTAGCGCGCCGCCCTGTCACGGCGGAGGTCGCGGGTTCAAGTCCCGTCAGGGTCGCAGGACATCGGTTTTCAGACTTGGCTCTGTAGCTCAGTTGGTAGAGCGTTCGACTGAAAATCGAAAGGTCACCGGATCGACGCCGGTCGGAGCCACGAATAGCCGGTGTCTCGGCACTGAAACCCCTGGGAAACCGGGGGTTTCAGTCTTTAAGCTTGGGGCTCATGGCCGGGAAGCACCAACGCCTCAATGGCCCCGGGGGCCCAGGCGATCTCCCACCGGTATCCGTCAGGGTCGGCGAAGTAGCCGCTATAGCCTCCCCACCGGCGTTCGACGGCCTGCGACACATGGCTCGCACCGGCGGACCGAGCAGTTGCCAGCACGGCGTCGACCTCGTCCCGCGAAGCGACATTATGCGCCAAGGAAATCGGGGGCACGCCAGATCCACGGGCAACCGGGCCGACCTCTTCTTCGAACTCAGACCTGTCCCACAGCGAGAAAAGAAGGTGCTGGCCAGTCTTGATCATGACAACTCCGGGGGCCTCCACCGCTGGCTCCCACCCCAGCCCGACCACGTAAAACTCCCTCGATCGACCGAGGTGGTCCACCGCCAAAGTGACCAGGGAGATGCGTGGCTCCATGCGCCCAGCCTACTCCGGAGCTTCGCGGAATCCAGAGTGGGGCCCTGGCTCCACCACCACGGTCCGGCACTGTTGTAGCTGCACGTATCCTGGTACAGGACATACAGACCGGCGGTGTGCGGCGGGCGCGCGGAGGGGAGCGAACGTGAAGCTGCTGCACTCCCTGCGGCGCAGATTTATCCACGCGCTGAAAGCATTGGCTCCGATTCTCGCCGTAGTCCTGCTCTTTCAGGCCGCCGTCTTCCGGCAGATGCCTGAGAATGCCATCTCCATCCTGACCGGCCTGCTGATCGTCGCAGCTGGCATCGCCCTCTTCTTGGAGGGACTCGAGCGCAGCGTCTTCCCGGTCGGAAAATCCATCACCAACAAACTGGTGAAAACGGCGTCATTGTGGAAGCTGCTGCCCTTCTGCTTCGGCATCGGATTTGCCGCGGTGATTGCGGAACCAGCACTGATCTCTGTGGCCGACCAGGCAGAATTAGTCAGCGAGGGTCGGATCAACAGCCTCACCCTGCGGTTTGTCATTGCGCTCAGCGTGGGCGCGGTGATGGTCCTCGGAGCCGTGCGTGTCTTCCTAGGGTGGCCGCTGCACCGCGTGCTGCTGATCGGCTATGGCGTGGTGCTTGCCCTCACTCTGGTCTCACCGCAAGAGGTGGCCAGCCTTGCCTACGACTCCGGCGGAGTGACCACCAATATTGTCACCGTACCGCTGATCGCCGCGATCGGAATCGGCATGGCAGCCTCGATACGCGGCAGGAGCCGACTGGGAGACGGGTTCGGCCTGATGGCACTGTGCGTGATGGTGCCGATGATCAGCGTGCAGCTCTACGGTATCGCTGTATACCGATTCGGTGCCCCGGCAGACCTGGGCGCCCCGGAGGCTCCCGAGGGTCAGTTGCAGTGGCTGCATCTGGTGGTGGGACTGATGACGGTGGTGCGCGACGTCCTGCCGGTTATTGCGGTGGTGCTGTTCTTCCAGTTCGTCGTGTTGCGCAGACGGCGGGCAATCCGGTGGGGGTCACACTCGGCTTTAGGTTGGTAGTGCTGGGGCTCTACGGGTTCATCGTGGGATTGGACATCGGACTGCTGCCGATGGGGCGCCAGATGGCCGAGCAGCTGATCGCGACCGATCAGGTGCTACTGGTCATCCTGTTCGGGGTGCTGATCGGGTTTGCGACCACCATGGCGGAGCCCGCACTGATGGCGATCAGTGATGAGGCAGAGGAGATCTCCGAGAAACGGCTCCGCTCCAGCACGCTGCGTATGCTGGTCGCCTGCGGTGTGGCGCTCGGCATCGGGATAGGGGTGCTCAGAATTCTCACCGGAGGCTCCTTCGTCGGCGCCATCGTTGGATTGTATGTTCTGGCGTTGGTGCTGATGCTGCTCGCTCCCAAGGACCTGGTGCCGCTGGCCTTCGACCTCGGGGGAGTCACGACAAGTGAGATCACTGTGCCGCTGATTACCGCCTTGGGCATCGGCCTGACGGCTGCAGTGCCGGGGCGGGATGTGCTGATGGACGGTTTCGGCCTGATTGCCTTCGCTTCGGTCGGCCCCGTGATAGCTGTGCTTAGTTATGCTTGCATTGTGCGACTCACAGCAGCGGCCCGAGGGGCCACGCCCGATTCCCCCACCCGGCAGGGTGCCTGATGGCCCACAGCGTGGTGTTCGTGGTCACCCCAGACGATCAGGAAGAAAAGGCGATCACACTGTTGGAGGACGCCGGCGCCACGGGCGTGACCGCACTCTCTGCGCGGGGCGTCGGATCCCACGCCCGCCGGACCATCTTCGGTGTTCGCTTCACCGGAGCGCAGTCTCTGCTGATGATGGTGGTGCCCACTGAAAAGGTGAAAACCTTGATGGCCTGCGTGCACGAGGTCATCTTCGACGGCGACGACTCCCACGGGATCTGCTTCTCGGTGCCGGTGGACCAGGTGTCCATTCCCGGCCACTTCGACACCGTGTGATCCGTTCCGGCCGCGGTCCTAGCTGAGCTCGATGACCACTGGGGCGTGGTCGCTGGCTCCCTTGCCCCGCCGCTCGTCCTTGTCCACATACGCGTGCCGCACCCGGGCAGCCAGCGCAGGTGAGGCCAGGTGGCAGTCGATCCGCATGCCTTGCCGCTTTTGGAACCGCAGGCTGGTGTACTCCCAGAAGGTGTAGACCCCTGGTCCCGGCGTGTGAGGGCGGACCACATCCGTGAAGCCGGCCTGCACAAACTCCTGAAACGCCTCCCGCTCGGCCGCGGTGACGTGTGTCAGCTGGTTTCGCTCAAAGAAGTCGATATCCCAGACGTCGTCATCCTCCGGGGCGATGTTCCAGTCCCCGGCCAAGGCGATCTGCGCGTGCGGATCCTCAGCCAGCCAAGACTGTGCGTGTTCGCGCAGCTGGCGCAGCCAACGCAGCTTGTACTCCATGTGCTCGTCATGGCGTGAGCGTCCGTTGGGGACGTAGAGGCTCCACAGCCGCACGCCGTTACACGTGGCGCCAATCGCCCGGGCCTCTTCGACCGGGTCCTTGCCGTTCTTGCCGAATGCCGGCTGGTCGGGAAACGCCCGCTCGACCTCGGTCAGGCCCACCCGCGAGGCAATCGCCACTCCGTTCCACTGGCTGAATCCGAAATGCGCCACCTCGTAGCCGTTGCGCTCAAAGAGCTCCCAGGGGAAGTTCTCGTCCTTGCACTTGGTCTCCTGAATAGCCAGGACGTCGACGTCCGACTTCTCCAGCCAGGCCTCCACCCGGTCGGCCCGGGCACGCATCGAATTGACATTCCAGGTCGCGATTCTCACGCGACCAAACCTACCAGCACCAGCTGACTCAGCCGCGCTGCCACCATTCGTCCAAGAGGGTCACCGGCATCGTGCGCTTGTGCCGGGTGGCAAGGTACTGGCGCTCCAGCCGGGCGGCGGCGTCGTCGTCGATGTGCTGACCCTCAAGATAGTCGTCAATCTCGTCATAGGTGATGCCCAGCTCAGCCTCGTCGAGCTGCCCCGGATTGTCGTCCAGCAGGTCTGCGGTGGGCGCTTTGGACCAGATATGCTCCTCCACCTCGAGGTGCTGCAGGAGCTGGCGGACCTGGCGCTTGTTCAGCGTGTAGTTCGGCAGGATGTCCGCACCGCCGTCACCGAACTTGGTGAAGAATCCGGTGACTGACTCTGCGGCGTGGTCAGTGCCGATCACCAGGGCGTTGTTCTCGCCGGCGACTGCATACTGCACCGTCATCCGCAGCCGGGCCTTCACATTTCCGCGGTGATAGTCGGCCAGTCTGCTGCCAAAGGCCTCCCGGTAGGCTACGTCCACGCCGGTGACCGACTTTTCGATGTTGAAGGTGTGTACGTGGTCCGCGTCAATGAAGTCCAGGGCCAACTGGGCGTCGGCCTCATCCTGCTGGACTCCGTGCGGAAGCCGCATGGCGTGGAACCGGGCGTCGGTGCCCCGGTCGCGCAGGGTCTGCGCGGCTTGCTGCGCCAGATAGCCGGCCAAGGTCGAGTCCACGCCTCCGGAAATGCCGAGCACGAACCCCTGCATACCTGAGGCCTCTGCGTAGTCGGCGAGGAACTTCACGCGCCGGTCGATCTCGTGGGCCGGATCAATGTGGGGCTTGACGCCCAATTCTTCGATGATGACTCTCTGAAGCTCGCGCATACCCGCCAGTGTAGCCAGCCCCATGTCACTGCGGGGTGAACCCCTACTGGTGACCAGCTTGGAGTTTTGTCCCCGTCAGGTGAGTGACACCCGCATAGGATGGGGCCATGACGTCGTCTTCCTTTGCCGCTGCTGCGCAGCACAATGACCCTGAAGTCAGCCGCCTGAGCGATCTCATCAGCCAGCACGCTGTGGTGCGGGGGCGGGTCACGCTCTCCTCCGGCAAAGAGGCTGACTATTACGTGGATCTGCGCCGGGTGACCCTTCACCATGAGGCTGCCCCGCTGGTGGGCCGCGTGATGCTGAAAATGCTCGACGACGCCGGCATGGAGTATTCAGCCGTGGGCGGGCTCACCATGGGCGCTGACCCAGTGGGCACTGCGATGCTGCATGCGGCTGCCGCTCAGCGCAGGGAACTGGACGCTTTTGTGGTGCGCAAGGCGGCCAAGTCCTACGGGATGGGGCGGCAGGTGGAAGGCCCGAGCATCAAGGGACGGAAGGTGGTGGTCCTGGAGGACACGTCCACCACCGGCGGATCCGCACTCCAAGCCGTGGAAGGGGTGCGGGCTGCCGGGGGAGACGTGCAGGCGGTCGCCGTGATCGTTGACCGGGATACTGGGGCGAAGGAGAAGATCGAGGCCGAGGCAGGGGTTCCCTGTTTCTATGCCTACTCCAAGGCAGACCTCGGGCTGGACTGACTCTCCGGGGTCAGCGCGCTCCGGGGTGAGCGCTTTCAGGGCTCAGCGCTTTCAGGGGTCAGCGGCTCAGGGCGGCGCCCAGGCGCTGGACCGCTTCGGTGAGCACCGCCCGGTTAGTGGCGAAGTTCAGCCGTGCGTGGCGTTGGCCGCCGGTGCCGAAGGCATGCCCGGGGGAGAGGGCAACCCCCGCCTCGGTCAGCAGGTGCTTGGCCGGGCCCTGCAGCGGCGACTCGGTGCCGCCCTCGGGCTCATCGTCAAATCCATAGGCGGAAAAGTCCAGCCAGGCCAGGTAGGTGGATTCCGGGACAGTGACCGTGACCTCGGGTGCTGATTCGGATAGAAGCCTCATCAGCAGAGACCTGTTCTCCTCCAGCCCGGCAATGACGGCGTCGAGCCAGTCTTGGCCCTGTGCGTACGCCGCAGTCTGGGCGACCACACCGGCGTGGCTGGCACCGAGGGAGGCCTCCGGGGCCAGATCGGCAAGCTCCGAGGCAGCTTCGCTGCCAGCAATAAGCAGGCCCGCCTTGAGCCCGGCGAGGTTCCAGGCTTTGGAGGCCGACATGACCGAATAGCCGTGCGGGTCCACCGAGAGGTACGGGGTGAAGGTCGCCTCCGAGTAGACCAACGGGGCGTGGATCTCGTCGGCGACCACCCGGACGCCGTAGTCCGCGGCAAGTTGGGCCAGACGCTGCAGCTCCTGCTTGGTGTGCACTGCTCCGGTGGGGTTGTGCGGGTTGGACAGCAGGTAGGTCGCCTGCCCGCCGGTGGTGCGCAGGTTGAACGACTCTTCCAGCATGTCGAAGTCCAACCGCCCGTCGGGGCCCAGCGGGGCCTCCACCACACGGCGCCCTGCGCTGACCGGATACGTGAAGAAGGGGGGATATACCGGTGAGGACACAATCACGGTGTCCCAGAGCTCACCCACGAGCTTCAGCGCCTCAGCCACTCCGGTCATGACATCCCGCACCGGGCGGACCTGGCTGGACCTGGGCGCCCACCCCCAGCGCTGCTGCGCAAACTGCAGGAACGCCTCCACATAGGGCCCGGTGTGCGGATAGCCGGTATCGCCGAGCTCGATCATCTCCTGCAGCGCCTCAGCCACCGGCGCGGCCAGCGGAGTGTCCATCTCGGCCACCCACAGCGGCAGCACATCGTCACCGAAGGTCCGCCACTTCATGGACCGTCGGCGCCTGAGCTGCTCGAGACCGAGGACTTCCAGAGGATTCTGCGCATCACTCATGGCACGAGCCTACCGAATGCAGACTAATGAGGCAGGGCGGGGACCGGAGTAGGGTGATGACGTGGATCAGGGCAACACAGCACACGACGCCGCCGGCTCTCCCGCGGAGCCCCTCCCGGGAGCCGCGCCCGAGCGTGAAGTGGGGGTGGGACCATGGCAGGGGCCATGGCCGGAGGACGCGCGCCTGGACCCCGAGCTGCTCCTCCACGGAGACCGGCGCAATGTGATCGACCCCTACCGGTACTGGCGGCATGAGGCCATCGTGGCGGACCTGGACCCTAAACGGCACCCTTTCCATGTGGCGATCGAGAACTGGCAGCATGACGCCAACATCGGCACCGTGGTCAGGACAGCCAACGCCTTCCTCGCCCAGGAGGTGCACATTATTGGCAAGAAGCGCTGGAACCGGCGCGGTGCCATGGTGACCGATAAGTACCAGCACATCAGGCATCACCCCTCAGTGGAGGATTTTGTGGGCTGGGCAGAGGCTGCCGGCGTCGTCGTGCTCGGGGTGGATCTGTTCCCAGAGTCTGTGCCACTGGAGACCTACCGGCTGCCTCAGCAGTGCGTGCTGGTCTTCGGTCAGGAGGGCCCCGGGCTCAGCGAGCCGGTGAGACAGGCTGCCCATGCCACCCTGTCCATCGCCCAGTTCGGCTCCACCCGGTCCATCAACGCCGGAGTCGCCGCAGGAATCGCGATGCACGCCTGGATCCAGCAGCACGCCGCCGTGGAGTGAGCGGCCCCGCTCAGAACTGCGGGTTCCACCGGTAGCGCCGCAGATCAACCTTGGAGTTCACCGCCAGGACTCCTTCGGCGCGCAGGCGCTGCAGCTGCTCGGTGACCAGATGCGGTGCCGGGACGCCGGTGGCGCGAATGATCCGGTGCCAGGGCAGGTCGAAGCCGTCCTCGCGCAGCACCTGGCCCACCATCCGTGGCGTGGGCAGGCCTGCCAAGGCGGCAATATCGCCGTAGGTTGCCACTTTTCGCGCAGGTACGGAGGCGATGATCTCGCGCACCTGCTCGTGGGTCTGTTCTTCCACACCAGCACCTTATCTCCACATCAGAGTCCAGCCGCTACGATCATCAGACTGAAGACTGTCGAGGAGGCGATTTCGAGTGCGGACATGACCAGTGCTGCCGGGACTGCGGGCGGGAACGGTGCGCCGGTGCGCCGGGTGCTGGTGCTGATGAACCCGGGCGCCGGCCGGCGCTCAGTGCTCCACACCACTCGGAGGCGCCTTCAGCAGCACGGCGATCCGCAGGTGGAGCTGCTGATCCCAGATCCGAGTGACCAGACCGAGCAGCTGGCTCAGGCGCAGGCCGCAGTGGGGCAGGGTGTCGACGCGGTGGTGGTCTGCGGAGGAGACGGCATGGTGAGTCTCGGGGCCCACCTGGTCGCCCGGCAGGGGGTCCCGCTCGGGATCGTCCCTACCGGCAGCGGCAATGACTTTGCCCGCGCCTGTGGCATTCCCCGGCGGTACACCGCGGCCCTGAACCGAGTGCTGGAGGCCCTGAAGCAGCCCGAGCTTCCGGTGCGGGGGGTGGACGCGCTGCGGCTGACCCTCTTCTGTGCCGAGTCGGGGGCCACGCTCAGCGGACCGAAGTGGGTGGCCAATTCCGTGAACATCGGATTCGACGCGCAGGTCAATCAGCGGGCCAATGCCCAGCGCCGGGTCCCCCGGAAGCTGCGCTACCTCACTGCCCTGGTCCGGGAGGTCCCGCATTTTCACGCTGAGGAGTTCGTGCTGCAGGCGGAGGCCGGCGTTGCAGAGCGCCACGCCTCTTCTCTGGTCTGCATTCAGAACGGCAGCTCAATCGGCGGAGGAATTCCGCTGGCGCCGACGGCCCGGGTCGACGATGGGTGGGCTGAGGTCTCACACATCGAGCCACTGAGCAGGGCCGGGCTGGTGGCGTTGTTCCCTCTGCTGATGCTGCGGATGCACCGCCTGCTGCGGCCGCTGACCACCCGCCGGGTCCGCCACCTCCGAGTGGAGGTTCCGGGGCAGGTGCCGGTCTTCGCTGATGGAGATGAACTGCACTCGGGCCACGGAGCTGGGGCAGCCGGAGTGGTGGTGGAGGTCGAACTTATCCCCGGTGCGCTGCTGCTGCTGTGAGCCGGCGGACCTGCGCGGCGATGGCGTCGGAGGGTTCCAGCACCATCACGTGAGGCCCGACGGCGCTCTCCACTTGGGCTTTGATCCAGTGGTAATGCGTGCAGGCGAGCACGACGACGTCGGCGGCGTGCGTCCGCACAGCCTCCACCACCGCCTGCAGGTCCACCTGGTCTGCCCTGTGGGTCTCGATGGTTTCTGCCCAGACCGTGCAGTCCGGTTCGATCACGGTCACGCCGAGGGCCCAGTCGCGCTTCAGCTGCTGGTACCGGCGGCTGCGCAAGGTGGCCGGGGTGGCGCAGACCACGATCGTCTTCGTCACCGACACCGCGCTGGCTGGTTTGATCATGGGCTCCAGCCCAACGAATGCAGTGTCCGGATAATCGGTGCGCAGCGGCTCGATCGCAGCTGCGGTGGCGGTGTTGCAGGCCAGCACAATCGCAGCGCAGCCAGCACTCAGCAGCGGCTGGATCGCAGCTTTGGTGAGCCGGTACACCTCATCCTCTGAGCGGCTGCCGTAGGGCATGTGGGGCTGATCGTGTGCGGTGACCACGTGTGCCTGCGGCAGCAGCTCGCGCAGCCGAGCCGCCACGGCCTCGCCGCCGATTCCGGAGTCGAACACACCAATCTGCACAGAGGTACGCTAGCGCATCAGGCTTGAGGCGGCGTTCACCCCTTGAGTCGCCGCATAGTCTGGTGTGACAGGATCCGATTGACCGCCGGCAGCTGGGACAGTGTCCGGATGACGGAGGACTCGTAGGCCTCACCGTCGGTGACCTCCACACGAAGGTAGTAGTCCGGCTGGCCGAACATACGGCGGACTTCGGTCACTTCTGGCACCTGAACCACTGCGGATTCGAAGTCTTCGATGGTGACACTGTTGTTGACGGCGATATCGATCGCCACGATCACCTCAAAGCCCCGTCCGGCCGCCTTGGCGCTGACTGCCGCGTGGTATCCGGCGATCACGCCGGCGCGTTCCAAGCGTTGCACACGGCGCAAGCATGGAGCCGGGGTCAGCCCGACTCGCCGCGCCAGCTCCGTGTTGCTCAGCCGGGCATCTGCCACGAGTTCGGCAATAATCGCGTGATCCAGCTCGTCAAGAGTGTGTTTGTTGCGCATAATAGTCTTTGAGCCTCATGAGTTGGCAATATAATCGCGCAATTTTTTCACTAATATTGCGTTGTGAGCAAGCATGATGAGGCGCTGTTCCGGTTCACCCCGGCAGCGAAGACCGGACTGGCGATTGCCGCGGCCATCTCACTCTACGGTGTGTCGTTTGGAGCGCTGGCGGTGGCCTCCGGGTTGACGCTGGGGCAGACGGTCGCGCTCAGCGCCCTGATGTTCACCGGCGGTTCGCAGTTCGCGTTCATCGGGGTCGTGGCCACCGGAGGGGCTGCCGCCTCCGCATTTGGCGGTGCCACCCTGCTGAGCCTGCGCAACACCATCTACGCCGTACAGCTCAAAGCGCTGCTGAACCCCAGGGGAGTGAAGAAGCTGGCCGCGGCTCAGCTGACGATCGACGAGACGATGGCGACCTCCACGGTGCAGGAGACCGCCGCTGAACAGCGGCGCGGGTTCTGGATTACCGGCATCGCGTGCTACCTGGGCTGGAACATCGCTACCGTGATCGGGGCCCTGCTCGGTGACTTCATCGCTGAGCCGGAGGCACTGGGGCTCGATGGCGCCGTCGTCGCTGCGTTCCTGGGGCTGTTATGGCCCCGGCTGCGTTCCCGGGAACCCTGGGCATTGGCGGTGGTCGCTGCGCTGATCACCGTGCTCATCATGCCCCCGGTTCCTGCCGGTGTGCCAGTGCTGGTGGCTGCCGCAGTGGCGGTGATCTGGGGGCTCATCTCCGCACGCCGCGACCGCGACGGCGGCCGTCTCAGCGGCGCTGAGCAGCACGGGGCTCGCACGCGCAGGAGGAACGCACAATGAGTCTCTGGATGTGGGTCCTGCTGGCCTGCGCTGCCGCCTACACCACCAAGATCATCGGGTACCTGGTCCCCGGCAGCTGGCTCAGCCACCCTGTGGTGATGCGGATCTCGGGGACCATGACTGTCGCCCTGCTGGCTGCGCTGGTGGCGATGAACACCTTTTCGGATGGTGCCGGAATCACCTTCGATGCTCGTCTGGGAGCCCTTGTGGCCGCCGCTGCGGCGCTGGCGCTGCGCGCGCCGTTCATCGTGGTGGTGCTCACCGGAGCCGCGGCCGCGGCTGGACTTCGCCTGCTGGGAATACCCTAGAGACTCTGACAACCCGGCCGGCCTGCCATAGGATGGACAGCAGCAGCGCAGTGCCCAGCCTGCCGCGCTGCGCCGTCAGACTCAACGTCAAAGGAGCTTCAGCGTGGCCATTGCAACCCCTGACAAGTACAACCAGATGATCGACTCGGCGAAGTCAGGTGGTTATGCCTACCCAGCGGTCAATGTCACCAGCTCCCAGACGCTGAATGCGGCGTTGAAGGGTTTTTCCGACGCTGAGTCCGATGGCATCATCCAGGTGTCCACGGGAGGCGCAGCGTACTGGTCCGGCCCGTTCGTGAAGGACATGGTGGCCGGCTCGCTGGGCTTCGCCACTTTCGCCAAGCAGGTCGCGAAGAACTACGGGGTGAACATTGCCCTGCACACCGACCACTGCCCCAAGGACAAGCTTGATGATTTCGTGCTCCCGCTGATGGAAGCCTCAGAGGCTGAGGTGAAGGCCGGACGTGACCCCGTCTTCAACTCCCACATGTGGGACGGATCGGCGGAAACGCTGCAAGAAAACCTCCGAATTGCTGCTGAGCTGCTTCCGCGCAGCGCTGCGGCAAAACAGATCCTCGAAGTGGAGATCGGCACCGTCGGTGGTGAAGAGGATGGCGTGGAGAACGAGATCAATGAGAAGCTCTACACCACTGTTGAGGACGCCGTGGCAACGATTGAAGCTCTCGGCCTCGGTGAGCAGGGGCGCTACATCACGGCGCTGACCTTCGGCAACGTGCACGGGGTGTACAAGCCCGGCAATGTGAAGCTGCGCCCGGAAATCCTCAAGGACATCCAGGAACAGACCTCCGCGAAGTACGGCAAGGAGAACCCCTTTGATCTGGTCTTCCACGGTGGCAGCGGCTCCACCGAGCAGGAGATTTCCGATGCGGTCAGCTACGGGGTGATCAAGATGAACATCGACACCGATACGCAGTACGCGTTCACCAGGCCGGTGGTCGATCACATGCTGAAGAACTACGACGGGGTGCTGAAGGTCGACGGTGACGTCGGCAATAAGAAGACCTACGATCCGCGGGTCTGGGGCAAGGCCGCTGAGGAGAACATGGCCCAGCGAGTGGTCGAAGCGGCCCAGCGGCTCGGTTCGGCCGGCAAATCCATCAAGTAACCCCACTGCCGGAAGGCGACACGTCTGCGGTGAGACCGCCCAAGCTCCTCCTGCTGGACTTCGACGGCACCCTGTGCCTCGGTGACGATCCGGTACTGGCCTACGCTGACGAAGTCGACGGCATGCTGGCTCAGAAGCCTCGCAGCTACCCTGCAGGCCGCAGCGTCCGGGAAGCCGTCACCGCCGCCCTGGAGCAGAACAGTCTGCTGGTTGAGGATATTCAGTACGAGGCCGCAGGCACCCCGCTGGCGGTCAGCACCGACCCGTCTGCGAGCGTCGGCAAGGCCCACCCGGTCAGCTGGCCGCTGCAGGACGGTTACCAGCTGGTGCAGCTGCTGGCGGCCCAGGCTGGGCTCACCAATGAGGAGACCGGCCTAGCGTTCCGTCAGGCCCGGCAGCAGCTGCTCTCCCGGGGCTTGCACCACACAGACGTGCATGCACCCGCCGAGGCCGCGGACCTCATCAGCGAGGTCCGCGCCTCAGGGGTGAGCGCAGTCCTGGCCACCAACGCACCTGCGGAGGGGTTCGGTGTATGGCTGCAGGCACTGGGCCTGCACACCAGCTTCGATGCCGTCATCAACTCCGCGCAGAAACCCTTTGGCATGCCGCAGACACTGGAGCAGGCGCGTGTCACCGGTGCGCAACCGGTGCCGCAGACCCAGGTGCTCTCCGTGGGCGATATCTGGGCCAACGACTTAGCTCACGTAGATGCCCTCGGGGGAACCACCGTCCTGATCGATCGCTTCGCCACCGGCCTCGGGGACCCCGACCATCGGGTGGAGAGTTTCGCGCGTTCAGCACCCATCATCCGCAGCTGGTCGGACTGAGAATTGGCAGCTCCCGGAAGTTAACGCTGCATGAAACCTTCCAGTGAGGCACGCTTTCAGGTTGTGGCCAGGTTCGCCCGCCACTTAGAGTGAGGTGAGGCTCACAGGCCCGGTGCCTGGAGACTGTTTCGGGCGGGCCACAAGCCGCTTCGCTCGGGTAACCGCACCTGCACTTTGACTTGACTCGAAGGACACCCCCACATGCGCATGAACACCAAGTCGGCCTTCGCCCTGGCCAGTGTCTTGACCCTCTCCCTCGCGGCCTGCGCCGGCGATCAGGGTGACCTCACCGGCGATGACGCCGATGACGACGACGCCGCTGACGTGGACGACACGGACAACGGTGATCAGGGAACTGAGGAGGGTGAGGACGCCGGCGAAGCCGCCGGTGAGATCGAATCCGTCGACTCCATCACCATCGGCCTGGTGCCAGCCACCGACTCCGCCACGGAGGCGGAGGAGCAGAACGCTGAGGCGCTGGCCGAACAGCTCTCCGAGCAGCTCGACGGCTTCCCCGTAGACATCTTCTTCGCCGACAGCTACCTGGGGGTCATCCAAGGAATGCAGTCAGGAGACGTCCAGCTGCTGATGTCGGGGCCGATAGGCATGATCCAGGCCGAGGATGAGGCAGGCGGGACCCCCATTCTGCAGTCGCTGCGCTTCGGCTCCGACACCTACGTCACCCAGTGGTTCACCAACGACCCCGACACCTACTGCCTCGACGACGAGCCGGTCGCCGACGAGGACGGGTTCCTCTTCTGCAACGGGATCCTCGACGAAGAGACCGGGGAAATGGCCGAATACGGCCCCATGGGTGAGGAGGCCCTGGAGCTGATTGAGGACGGCACACCGGTGGCGTTCGTGGAAGAGGGTTCCGCTTCCGGCTTCTACTTCCCGCAGACTCAGCTCAATGAGCTCGGGGTCGAGGTTGACGCCCAGTTCGCCGGCGGACACGACCAGGCGGTGGAAGCGGTCTACAACGGCGACTTCACCATCGGAACATCTTTTGACGACGCCCGCGGGAACATTGTTGATGACAACCCGGACGTGGGTGAGGAGCTGGTGGTCTTCGCCTGGGCGGGGCCGATCCCCAATGACGGGATCGTCGCCTCCGATGAGTTCACCGACGAAGAGCTGGATCTGCTGGTCGAGGCATGGCTGAGCTTCGCCGAGTCCGGTGACCTCGAGGAAGGAGACCCGCTCTACGATGTCTACGAGATCAACGGTCTGGTCCCCGCCGACGAGGAAGCCCTCGATGTCGCTCGTCAGGTCTACAACGACTTCGGCGATCAGTGACTCGGCCGCTGAGCTGATCTGAGCTGGGCCCATGATTAAGTTTGAGGATGTCGAGGTTGTCTACCCCAACGGTTTCCGGGGCCTGAGCGGCATCAATCTGGAAATTCATCAGGGTGAGTTTGTGGCCATTATCGGACTCTCCGGTGCTGGCAAATCCACACTCATCAGGGCAGTCAACGGTCTGGTTCCCTACACCCACGGCACGCTGAGCGTCGGTGAGACGGTGGTGGACCCCAAGAACAAGTCGAAGCTGCGGAAGCTGCGCTCGAAAGTGGGGATGATCTTCCAGCAGTTCAACAACGTGGGCCGCATCACCGTTCTCAACAATGTGCTCATCGGCCGCTCGGCCTTCACCCCGACGTGGCGCTCGCTGATCGGTTGGTACGGTCACCAGGACAAGGAAGTGGCCTTCCAGTCTTTGGAGCGTGTGGGGATTGTGGAGAAGGCCTATAACCGGGCAGCAGCGCTCTCCGGAGGGCAGCAGCAGCGGGTGGCAATCGCACGGGTCCTGGCGCAGGACCCGGAGGTGATTCTCGCCGATGAACCGGTGGCCTCGCTGGATCCCCCCACGGCGCGTAAAGTCCTGGGGGATCTGCGCACCATCCAGCGTGACCTCGGCATCACCTGCGTGGTGAATATGCACCATCTGGACCTCGCGCGTGACTACGCGGACCGGATCATCGGCATGCGCGACGGAAAGGTCGTCTTCGACGGTCCCACCGCCGAGGCCACTGATAGTGTCATCGCCGAGGTCTACCAGCGTGAGGTCTCCGCCGGAGACCAATTGGCACCGGAGGCCGAGGTCTCCAGCAAGGAGCCTGGGTGAGCGCGGCATTGTCGGAGCGTCCAGTCACTGAGCCTCGGCCGGAGCCTGGCACCGACCGGCCCTCTCCACCCAAGCCCGCACTGGCGCCCTACCTGGGCTTGGTGCTTCTCGCTGCGGCCGCCGCCAGCTTCTTCATCTGGAACTGGGAAGGCCAGGCGGTGCTCTTCCTCCCGCTGGGGGACACAGTGCTCTGGGCGCCTCGAGACCCGCTGCTGGGGCTCGGGGCGATGATGCTCATCCTGGTGCTTTGCTGGCGGCTGCGGGTCAGCCCGATGGGAGCATTCGGCGGGCTTGCTATCGTGGTGATCACCTATTGGGCTGGGTCCAATATTCACTTCATCGACCGCATTGCGGAGGTGCCCCGGCGGCTGACCGGCGGCAACACCCGCGATCAGCTGGTGGGCTACTTCAATCCCGATTGGTCATACCTGCTGTTTCAGAATGTGGCAGGCACCTCCCGTCCGATTTGGGGGGAGTGGCTGATCACGCTGTGCATGGCGGTGGTGGCTACCATCATCGGTTGTTTCATCGGGTTACTGCTGGCCATGCTCGCCTCGCCCGTCTCCAGTCTGAACACCGGCACCAGCCAAACCGTCAAAGCCATCAACTCAGTCGTCCGGTCCATCCCGGACGTCGGGTGGGCGCTGCTGTTCGCCGCGTTCCTGGGCGGGACGGCCTACGGTCTTGGTGCCCTGGCGGCGGTACTGGCGCTGATCATGTTCAACATCGGCATCGTGGCCAAGCTGCTTGGCGAATCGATCGACGCCATTCACCCAGGCCCCCTGGAGGCTGCCGACGCGGCCGGAGCCACTCTGGTTCAACGTGACCGCGTCGCTGTCCTTCCAGCGGTCATGCCCAGCTTCATCTCCTACAGCCTGTATGTCTTCGAGCTCAACATCCGGGCGTCGGCAGCGCTGGGCGTGGTCGGTGTGGCCGGCATCGGCGGCGAGCTCAGTCGACAGATCGGCAGGATGTCCCAGGGGTATGAGAATGTCGGCGCCATCCTCTGGGCACTGGTGCTGGTAGTGCTGATGGTGGACTTGCTCTCGCTGTGGATCCGCAGGAGGTTGCTGTGAGCCACGGACACAAGGTCGCCTCGGCGCTGGTCGGTGCCGTGCTGCTGGCGGCTGGCGCCTTCCTTCTCACCTATTCCCCTGCAGCGAATGCATCGGATGTTTTCTCTCGGATGATGTGGGGCACCGCCCTCGCAGCTGGCGCGGTGACCGTGGCTTTGGCAGTGTACGGGCTGGCCTACGCCGGTACTGGCAGACAGCGCGCAGCGGAGCGGCGCCGCCTCGCCGCCAGCCACGGGCGCCAGGGATACGCTCCGGACCGCTTGGACCTGCGGCCCATCCGGCCCGCGAAGTTCTGGTGGAACATGGCGCTGATCATGCTGGGGGTCCTGTTCGTCTCTTCAGCAGCTGGAACGGGCATGACGCTGAGCGCGCTGCTGGAGATGCCTGCCCGAGTCTGGGACTTCTCGGGTCAGATGATCGGGGGAGTGGCGCAGATCCCCGACGAAGACGTCCGGGGAGACTGGTCCTCCGCCTTCGACGCCATGCTCGAATCGGTGGCGATCGCCTGGATCGGCACACTCGTCGGGGCTCTCTTTTCGCTGCCCTGCGGTATCTTGGCCGCTCGGAACCTGACGCCACTGGGGACCTACATTCCGATGCGGTTTATCCTCTCGGTCATCCGCGCGGTGCCGGAGATTGTCTTCGCCGTGGCCATCTTCATTCCCCTGTTGGGCGTGGGGCCCGCTGAGCGTGGCGGAGCCATGGCCGGGGCCTTCGCACTGGGCATCAGCTCCATCGGCACCCTGTCCAAACTGATCTCAGAGTCTATCGAAGGAGTCGACCAGGGTCCGCTGGAGGCCTCCCGCGCGTCCGGAGCTACCCACATGCAGATGATCCGCTGGGCGGTGCTTCCACAGGTCTTGCCCGAGGTGCTCGCCATCTGGCTGTACCGGTTCGAAGTCAATATCCGGGCCTCCGCCATCTTGGGCGCCCTCGGCGCCGGGGGCATCGGCCGCCTGATCAGTCCGCCCAATGGCCTGTTCGGTCAGCGGCCCTACGACTGGGAAGCTATCGGCATCACCCTGTTTGTGATCATCGCCGTGACCATGGCGGTGGACCAGATCTCAGGGTTCGTCCGGCACCGGGTCATACACGGCAAGACAGTCAGGCGGCGGACGCGCAAGCAAGCTGAGGCCGCCCCGCCGCCGGAACCCCCGCGGGCAGTCGCCCTCTGACATCCCGCCAGGACACGGCGGTCCGCCCGGCTAGGATGAGCACCATGAGCATTCTCGGTAGAAACCTGATGGAACCGGAACCCACCCTGCTGCCGCTGGAGCCGGAAGTGATCGAATCCTTGGCTGCCGGCGAGGAGCCCGTTGACCTGGCCGCCAAACACCCCACCTCCTCCCTGGTATGGGCCCTGTTGGCCGAAGAGGCCCTGGATTCTGGGTACACCGTTGAGGGTTACGCTTACGCCCGGGTGGGGTACCACCGTGGGCTGGACGCACTGCGCGCCAACGGCTGGCGCGGGCAGGGGCCGGTTCCCTGGACGCACGAACCCAACCGAGGATTCCTCCGTTCCCTCGCTGCCCTGGGGCAGGCCGCTGCTGCTATTGCAGAGCACGGTGAGGTGGAACGTATCGGCACCCTGCTCAACGACTGCGACCCCACCGCTGCGGAGCAGATCCGCGCTCTGCGGAGCTGATGGCAAAACTCTATTTCCGCTACGGGGCGATGAACTCGGGGAAGTCCACCGGGCTGCTGCAGGCTGCGTTCAACTACGAAGAACGCAATCAGCGTGTCCTGCTGGCCAAGCCGGGTCTGGACACCAAAGGCGACGACCAGATCGTCTCCCGGCTGGGCGTGGCCCGCAGCGTGGACTTCCTCATCGCCCCCGATGCTGATCTCCGGGCGCTGTACCATCGCCATGCCACGGCCGACCCCACCGGCACCCTGCTTGAAGGACTGGGGGAGGCCACGCCGCACTCCGCAGCCGAGGTCAAGCCGGTGGCCTGCCTCTTAGTCGATGAGGCTCAATTCCTCACCCCGGTACAGGTGGACGACCTCCTGCGCATCGCCGTGCTCGACGCAGTGCCGGTGATGGCCTATGGCATCCGGACCGACTTCCGCACTCACGCCTTCCCCGGGTCAGCCCGTCTGATGGACCTGGCGCATACGTTGGAGGAGCTGAAGACCATCTGCAGCTGTGGCCGGAAAGCAGTGTTCAACACGCGCCGGCAGGGCGATGCGGTTCTCTTCGACGGTGAGCAGATTGCCATCGACGGCGCCGATGTGTGGTACGAGTCGCTGTGCGCCGGGTGCTACCTTCACCTCTCGGGAGGGACGCTGGGCTAACCCGGTCAGCGTCCCTGCGCGGCGTCGGCGCCCCGCTTCCGCCCCAGCAAAGCCCTGACCAGCTTGTAGCCAAGCCAGACCAGCACCACCTTGGGAAACGCCAACTTGGCCAAAACGCGAGCCTTGAACGCCGTGATGAGGAGCCTCTTGATCGCTGCAAACATGCCACGACCCTACGTAGGAGGCCTTGGCGCATGCTGGATGGAGCGTTGGTAGACTCAGTGAGGCTCAACACCCGCCTCGGAAGGACTCCCGCTCATGCCAGCCATTGTCATTGTCGGTGCCCAATGGGGCGACGAGGGGAAGGGCAAGGCCACTGATCTGCTCGGCTCCCGGGTCGACTATGTGGTCAAACCCAACGGAGGCAATAACGCCGGGCACACCGTGGTGGTCGGAGGCGAGAAGTTCGAGCTCAAGCTCCTTCCCGCCGGCATCCTCTCACCCAACGCCACCCCGGTGATCGGCAACGGGGTGGTCGTCAATCTCGAGGCGCTCTTCGAAGAGATCGACGGACTTGAAGCCCGCGGGGCTGACACCTCCAAACTGCGCATCAGCGCCAATGCTCATCTGGTGGCCCCGTACCACCAGACTATGGACAAAGTCACCGAGCGGTTCCTCGGCAAGCGTGCCATCGGCACCACCGGGCGCGGGATCGGCCCCACCTACATGGACAAAGTCGGCCGGCTGGGCATCCGTGTGCAGGACATTTTCGACGAATCCATCCTCCGGCAGAAGATCGAAGGCGCACTGCGGCAGAAGAACGAGCTGCTGGTGAAGCTCTACAACCGGCGCGACATCACCGTCGATGAGATCGCCGACTATTTTCTCGCTTTCGTGGACCGACTGCGACCCATGGTGGTCGACAGCACCATCCTGCTCAACGACGCCCTGGACCGCGAGGAGGTGGTGCTCATGGAAGGTGGTCAGGCCACCTACCTGGACGTGGACCACGGCACCTACCCGTTCGTGACGTCGTCGAACCCCACCGCCGGCGGGGCCAGTGTCGGCTCGGGCATCGGGCCCACCCGCATCACCCGCTCAGTGGGAATCATCAAGGCCTACACCACCCGTGTGGGTGCCGGGCCGTTCCCCACCGAGCTGTTCGACAGCTGGGGGGAGTTCCTGCAGAAGACCGGCGGTGAGTTCGGCGTCAACACGGGCCGCCCCCGCCGCTGTGGCTGGTACGACGCCGTGATGGCCCGCTACGCCGCCCGCATCAATGGGTTCACCGACTTCTTCCTCACCAAGCTCGACGTGCTGACCGGGATCGACCAGATCCCGGTGTGCGTGGCCTACGACGTCGACGGCGTCCGGCACGACCAGATGCCGATGACCCAGACCGAGTTCCACCACGCCACACCGATCTACGAGAACTTCCCCGGCTGGACTGAGGACATCACCGCCGCACGCACCCTGGAGGACCTCCCGGAGAATGCGCGGAACTATATCCTCGCCCTGGAACGGATCTCAGGTGCCCCGTTCTCCGCGATCGGAGTGGGGCCCGGCCGGGACCAGGTCATCCAGGTCCGCGACCTCATCAGCTGACGCTGACTGGCGCAGCGAGGATGTCCGCACACATGACCGCAGCGACTCCGGCGCTCGTGGTCTTCGGCTCCGTCAACCAAGACGTCATGCTGCAGGTGAGCGAATTTCCCGAGCCTGGCCAGACGGTCACCGCACGGGCGGTCACTCGGGCCACTGGCGGCAAAGGCGCCAACCAGGCCGTAGCTGCCGCCCTGCAGGGGACGGCGACCCGGATGATCGGGGCAGTGGGAGACGACGCCGGCGGGACAGCCGCGCGTGCAGCTCTGCAGGCCGCCGGAGTGCAGACCGCTGAGCTGCGCCGCTGCGCAGGTGCGGCCACCGGGACTGCCTATATCAGCGTCCGCACCGACGGGGAGAACACTATTGTGGTGGAGCCCGGAGCTAACGCCCAGCTGAGTGCCGCTGACCCCAGCGAAGAATCCTTGGCAGGTGCACGATGGGCACTGCTGAGCTTGGAGGTGCCGGAAGCCGAGGCCTTCCGGTTCGCAGCTCGCGCGAAGGCCTACGGTGTCCAGGTGGCGCTGAACGCCTCCCCGGCGCTTGAGGGGTCGCTGCCGGAGGGGCTGATCGACGTCCTCATCGTCAACGAGGTCGAAATCCTCGACATCGCCGGTGCCGGCTGGAAACAGACTGCCGACCTCGCCGCAGCGGTGGGTGTGCAGGCGGTGGTCGTCACCCGTGGTGGGGAAGGGGTAGACCTGTTCCGCCGGGGCCAGCTGCCCCTGCATCAGCCCGCAGAGCCCGCCCAGGTGCAGGACACCACCGGGTGTGGTGGATGCGTTCGCCGGGGTCATGCTGGCGGCGCTGACCCGCGGATGCAGCGAGGAGGAGGCGCTGGTCCGGGCGAGTACCTTCGCCGCCCGCGCAGCGGAGCACCCCGGCGCGATGTCCGCATACTTCAAGGTCTCGCCCCTTGGGGACCAGTGAGCCTCAGCGGTCCACTATCTGGCGCTTGGCGCTGATCACTCCAGTGTCGAATCCGCCCAAATGGAGATTACCGTGGAACCGGCCGTGCTCAATTTTGATGCACCGGTTCTGTACTGCGTTGAGCCCCAGGTCAGTGGCGATCTGCATCGCTTCGTCATTCTCAATGCCCAGCTGCACCCATAGCGTCTTGGCACCGGAATCAGCAGCCTCCTGGGCCAGGTGTGGCAGATCCTCGGGCTTGCGGAAGGCCACCACCACATCGGGGGCCTCCGGCAGCTCAGCCAGCGAACCATAGCCCGGCTGTCCGAACACCGTCTTGCCCACCAGCCGCGGATTGACGAAGTACAGCTGATAGCTGGAGTCGGAAGCCAGGTAGGTCGCCACAAAATAGCTGGCACGCGAGGGTTTGTCGCTCATGCCGATGATCGCCACCGACTTGGCGCTGCGCAGCAGCTGCAGCCGGCGGGCCGGACCCGGCTCCTCCCAGAGCCCGTGCGGGTGATCTGCCGAGGTGCTCTCAGGGGCGGTTGGCGTCGTCGTCATCTCTTCACTCTCCCTTGGTGGCGGTCTCCAGGGCCTGATCCAGGTCCCAGATGATGTCTTCAACGTCCTCAAGCCCCACAGAAATCCTGATCAGGTCCGCAGGGATCCCGCCGGCCTGCAGCTGTGCCTCGCTGAGCTGCTGGTGGGTGGTGGAGGCGGGGTGGAGAATCAGGGTCCGGGCATCACCGACATTGGCCAGGTGGCTGGCCAGCTGCAGCGCCTCGATGAATCGGGCACCGGTCTCCCGGCCCCCGGCAATGCCGAAGCTGAACACTGAGCTGACACCGTGGGGGAGCAGCTCTTTGGCCCGCTGGTGGTGACGGTGGCTGGGCAGCCCGGAGAATTTCACATAGTCCACCCGGGGATCGGCCTCCAGCCACTCTGCGACCTGCTGGGCGTTCCTGGTGTGCTCTTCCATGCGCTGCGGCAGGGTCTCCACGCCCTGGATCAGCTGGAACGCCGCCTGTGGGGTCAGGCTTGGCCCGAAGTCACGCAGCTGCTCGGCTCGCAGCTTGGTGAGGAATCCGTACTCGGCGAAGTTCCCCCACCAGGAGAGCCCTCCATAGGAGTCCACGGTCTCCGTCATCTGCGGGAACTTGCCGTTGTCCCAGGGGAACCGGCCAGATTCCACCACGACGCCGCCGAGTGTGGTGCCGTGCCCGCCCAAGAACTTGGTGACCGAGTGGGTGACGATGTCAGCCCCATGCTCCAGGGGGCGGAAGAGATAGGGGGTGGTCAGCGTGGAGTCAACCACCAGCGGGATGCCGTGATCGTGGGCCACCTGCGCCAGCCCGGGGAGGTCGACCACGTCCGAGGAGGGGTTGGAGACCACCTCGGTGAAGATCAGCTTGGTGTTCTCCTGCAGCGCGTCGCGAAAGTCCTCGGCCTCATCGGAGTTCACGAAGGTGGTCTCGATGCCGAACCTGCGCAGGGAGACATCCAGCTGGGTGATGGTGCCGCCGTAGAGCTTGGAGCTGGCCACAATGTGGTCGCCCTGCTGGCAGAGCGCGGCGAAGACCAGGAACTCTGCACTCATTCCGGAGGCCGTGGCCACCGCTCCGATCCCGCCTTCCAGGGACGCCAGGCGCTCCTCCAGTGCGGCGACGGTGGGGTTGCCGATCCTGGAGTAGATGTTTCCGAACTTCTGCAGCGCAAAGAGGTTCGCGGCGTCGTCGGTGTCTTTGAACACGAAGGAGGTGGACTGGTGGATCGGCACTGCACGGGTGCCATAGGTGGCGTCGGGGACGGCCCCGGCGTGCAGTGCACGGGTGCGGAAACCGAACTGATGGTCGCGAGTCATGCTGATGTGTTCTCCTTCACGGGTGCTGTACTGCGAGTCTCGCAGATCTGTTGGATCCGCGGCACACAGGGCTCGTTCTGCAGACTTGTGGTGTCACCGAGGGGTTCGCCGTCGTGCAGCTGGGACAGCAGCCGGCGCATGATCTTTCCGGAGCGAGTCTTCGGGACCTCGGGGACCGGGATCACCGACCGGGGCTTCGCCACCGGGCCGATGACCTCTGTGACCTGCTGGCGCAGCGCGCTGCTCAGTTCTGCCTCCGCCGCAGGGTCACCACTGAGGCGCTGGTGGGCGGCGGAGGTGAGCACGACGAAGGCCACCGCGGCGTGTCCTGAGGTGGCATCGTGCACCGGCGCCACACCAGCCTCCACCACATCAGGGTGGCTGACCAGTGCGGACTCAATCTCGATGGTGGAGAGCAGGTGCCCGGAGACGTTGATCGCGTCATCGGTGCGGCCCAGGATCCAGATGTCGCCGTCGGCGTCGCGCTGTCCAGCGTCACCGGCGAGGAACCACCCCTGGTCTGCGTACTTCTGCCAGTAACTGGTGTAGTACCGCTGCGGGTTCCCCCAGACGGTGCGCGCCATGGACGGGCCAGTGCGGGTGACCACCACATTGCCCTGCACGCCCGCAGCTGTGGCGCCGCCGTGCTCATCGACGACCTCGACCTCCCATCCGGGCATTTCCTGCGCCACGCTGCCGGGCTTCTGCCGGGTGGATTCCGGCCGGGGGCTCAGCACTGCGGAGCCGGACTCGGACTGCCACCAGGTGTCCACCAGCGGCAGGGCCGGGCTGCCCTCCGGGGTGCGGGTGTCGCGGCCGATCTGGGCGCGCAGCCAGTTCGCGGCCTCGGGGTTGACCGCTTCTCCCACAGTGCCGGCGATGCGGATGGAGCTGAGATCGTAGTGGGCGGGCACCCCTTCGGGGAACCAGCCCATCAGGGAGCGCACCAGGGTGGGTGCGGTGTAATAGCTGGTGACACGGTGCTTTTCAATGATGTCGAAGTGCCGGCCCGCGTGCGGCACGTTGGGCACGCCTTCGTAGATCACCTGCGTGGCGCCGGCGGCCAGCGGCCCGTAAATCTCATAGGTGTGCGCGGTGACCCAGGCGAGGTCAGCGGTGCACCAGTGAACGTCGTCGTCGCGAGCACTGGGGTCGGGGTGGGCGAACAGGCGCAGGAAACTGTACAGCGCCCCGGTGAGGTACCCCCCCGTGGTGTGCACCAGGCCCTTGGGCTTACCCGTGGTGCCTGAGGTGTACATGATGAAAAGCGGAGCCTCGGCGTCGAAGAACTGCGGCTGATGCGCCGTCGGTGCGGTCTCGACTGTCTGATGCCACCAGAGGTCGCGGCCCAGGCCGTCACCGTTGAGATCGGCGCTGGTCCACTCCACCGGCGAGCCCGTCCGGCGGATGACCAGGACATGTTCCACGGTGCCTCCGGCGTCCACGGTGAGGCCCCGCACAGCGGCATCGGCGTTGGCCTTCACCGGCACCGCTGCGCCCCGGCGGTACTGCCCGTCAGTAGTCACCAACAGCTTGGCGCCGGTGTCCTCGACGCGGAATCTCAGCGCCTCGGCGGAGAAGCCCCCGAACACCAGCTGATGGACTGCGCCGATTCGTGCGCATGCCAAAGTGATGACGATCGTCTCCACCAACACTGGCAGATAGATCACCACTCGATCGCCGGCTCCGATGCCGATCCGTTCCAAAGCGTTCGCCGCCTGGCTGACCCGGCGGTGCAGGTCCGCATAGGTCACCGACTCCGCGTCTCCGGGCTCACCCTCGAAGTGCAGGGCGACCCGCTCCCCGCGGCCAGCGGCGAGGTGCCGGTCCAGGCAATTGACCGCAGCGTTGAGGCGCCCGCCGAGGAACCATCCGAGCTCAGGTCCGCGGCGGGCGTGCGTGTCCGGCGGTGTCCAGGAGTGCGTGGTGTGCCAGGGGGTGTGCCACTCCAGCAGCCCGGCAGCGCGGTCCCAGAAGGCCAGCCGCTGAGACTCTGGTCCCCCGCGATGGGGCTCTTTCCACTGGCGGAGGTCGGCTGAAGCCGGGTGGACCGGACTGCCCAGGGCAGACTGGTGCTCAGCGGGGTGGGTCATCGAGGTCAGGCCTCGTGCGAGGGCAGGGGAGTGAAGGCGCTCTGGTGGAAGACCAATCCACCTCGGGTGGCGTCGGCCGCCAGGTCCAGGACCTCCAGGACCACGATGTCGTGGTCACCTGCGGTGAACTGGTTGTAGATCCGAGTCTTCAGCCACAGCGGAGTGGCATTGAGGACGAGGGTGCCGTCGTCGTCGGTGATGTAATCAACCCCGGCGAAGCGCTGAGCCCGATCCTTGGACGCGATCTGCCGGCACAGGCCTTGCTGCTCGGCGCCGATCACCGATACGCCCAGATGTGAGGCGGCCTCCCGAAGCCGCGGCCAGGTCCCGGAGGTGTGTTGGACTGCGAAGGTCACCAGGGGCGGATCCAGGGAGACACCCACAGTGAAGGTGGAAGCCACCAGGCCTTGTGGGGCGCCGTCTATTTCAGCGCCGACCACCACGATCCCCTGCGGAAATTGGGCGAAAGCAGCCCGGAGCTCCAGCGGATCCAGGGCTTCAGCGCTCACCGAGGGCCTTGCGAGGGTTGCTGCAGACAAACTCATGGAAGATCTCCCATCGAACCTGGCGGTAGCACCCGGCATGTTCCGGGTTGCTGCGGCGTCACAGAGCCAGATCTCTCGGCCGCTCGGGATGGACTCTTCTACCGTACGCCTCTGAGTCTTGACCGGGCAAAAGATGTGTCACATTTCGAGATGTAACCGGGTGGACGAGCATGACGTTGTGTGACGCGAGCCGCAGAGGGCTTGCGTGCTTCAGGGAATTGAGCATTAGGCTGACTTTGCCTTGAACATTTCAGGGAAGACCATCACGAGCGATCGAGGGATCTGGCCCGCAGACATCGCAGCAACCCCCTGACACAGGACCGGTGCTACCGCCAGAGACGATGGAGGAGAACCCATGAATGCACGTATGTACCTGTCCCGGCTCCACCTGCCCCAGGAGTTGGAGAAGGCAATCTCTGAGGCGGGGACCAACGCCTTGGACCGGGAGCTGGACCGGACTCTGGCGTACCGGGAGGTGAGGGCGCTCGCGGAGGCCGGTCTGGGGCGGCTGCGGGTTCCCGAGGAGTTGGGCGGGCTGGGTCTGGACTGGGTGCAGACCACGGAGGTGCTGGTCGAGCTTGCCGCGCAGGACAGCAATCTCCCACAAATTTTCCGCGGTCACCTCGCGGTGCAGGAAGACGCGCTCTGGCGCGGGTCCGACAATGAGTCTGCGCGGAGCTGGTTGGAGCGGTTTGGCGCTGGCGAGCTGGCCGGGAACGCGTGGACCGAGCCCGGTCAGGGTGGGTTTGACCGCTCCGGAACCGTGCTGAAGCACACCTCGCGCGGCCCGGTGGTCAACGGCGTGAAGTACTACACGACCGGCTCAATTTTCGCGGACTGGCTTGACGTGACCGCGCGTGATGAGGCCGGCTACGAGCTGGGCCTGCTGGTCCGGCGGGACCAGCCCGGGGTCGCGATCAGTGACGATTGGAATGGATTCGGCCAGCGGACCACCGGGTCCGGGTCTGCCGCACTGACCAATGCGGCGGTGACCCATTACGAGGTCCGCGAACTGACCGACCGATTCCCGTACCAGACCGCGTTGTACCAGCACATCCTGCTGATTGTGTGGGCTGGGATCGCTGAGGCGGCCGTACGCGATATTGCGCAGACCCTCCGTGTGCGTAAGCGGACCTATTCCCACGCGAACACGCTGCAGCCCGCCTCTGACCCTCAGCTGCTGCAGGCGGTGGGGGAGGTCGACGCCGCGGCAGCTCTAGCCCGGGCCCAGGTCCTGGCCACCGCGCGGGCACTCGATGAGGCTTTCGCGACTCGGAAGCTGAGCCGAGAGGAGCAGGACAGGGCAGTCGATGAGGTGGAGCTGGCCACCGGCCGGGCCCAGGTGGCGCTGCATAAGCCGGTGCTGGAGGCCACCAGTCGCATCTTCGACGCATTGGGGGCCTCAGGTACGAACCGGGGGAAGTCCCTGGACAGACATTGGCGCAACGCCCGGACCGTGGCCAGCCACAACCCCTGGGTGTACAAGGCGCGCATTGCCGGAGATTACCGGGTCAACGGAACGGCACCGGTGCGGCTCTGGAGCGTCGGAGAACCGCAGGAAACCCAGAAGGTGTAGGCGGGAAGACGCCGAGCGGAGGAGCCGTGCTCCACCCCGGGCACTCTGGGTGAGTACGACCTCGGTAGGGTACCTGTAGGCAGTCCCATCGCAACGAATGGAGTACCAGTGACGCAGTCTGTTGATGTTTCCGCGTGGGGTCAGGAGACCCACACGCCGTATACAGCCCCAAGTGACCGTTATGCCCAGTTCGACTACCGGCGCGTGGGTCGCAGCGGACTGCTGCTGCCACCGATCTCACTGGGGCTTTGGTGGAATTTCGGTGACACCACACCATTTGCCAGCCAGCGTGAGATCATCCGGCACGCCTTTGACTCCGGGATCACACACTTTGACCTGGCCAATAACTACGGACCGCCCTTCGGTGCCGCAGAAGAGAACTTCGGGCGGATCATGGCCAAGGATCTGAAGCCCTACCGGGATGAGCTGATTGTGTCGTCGAAGTCAGGGTGGGACATGTGGCCCGGACCGTACGGCAACTTCGGATCCCGGAAGTACACCCTGGCGAGCCTGGACGAGGCCTTGACTCGGATGGGCCTGGACTATGTGGATATCTTCTACTCCCATCGGGTGGATCCGGACACCCCTTTGGAGGAGACGATTGGTGCCCTGGACACGGCGGTGCGTTCCGGGAAGGCACTCTATGCGGGAATTTCCTCCTACTCCGCGGAGCGCACCCAGGAGGCCTCGCGCATCGCCGGAGAGTTGGGCACGCCATTGGTCATTCACCAACCGGCCTACTCCATGCTCAACCGGTGGGTGGAAGACGGCCTGTTGGCAACCTTGAAGGAGACCGGTATGGGCTCCATCGCTTTCACGCCTCTGGCGCAGGGACTGCTGACGGATAAGTATCTGAAGAATCCTGACGCGCAGCCCGCGGGGGGACGGTCATCGCTGCTGGATCATCACTTGAGCGAGGAGAACCTGAACAGGCTGCGGAGACTCAACGACGTCGCCGCCGCACGCGGGCAGACCCTGGCGCAGCTTGCCATCGCCTGGCTGCTGCGAGACGGTGGCGCCACCTCGGTGCTGCTGGGCGCCTCCTCCACGGCTCAGCTGGACGAAAACCTGGCAGCGGTGCACCACACCAGCTTCACCACTGAAGAGCTCGAGGTCATTGACACCATCACCACGGGTGATGCGGGCATCAACATCTGGTCGGTCTCCTCCGAGCTCTAGTGTCTTGCCACCAGCTCTTCAGCAGTGTGTGACTTCGTAGTCTCAGTCTCAGTCTCAGTCGCAGCTGCGCTGAAGTGCTGGAATGCACCGCGCTGGGCGGCGGCGGGATGTGAGTATGGGAGGCGGTCGGAGCCGGTCAGCTGTGCCCGCAGACTCGTGCTGGAACGGAGCTGTTCAGGCCAGCGGGCCAGGCCGCGCTCGCGCAGCACCGGGAGCACATGGTCGATGAACTCGTCATAGGACCCGGGAATGGTGGAGTTGATGACGTTGACACCGTCGACTCCAGCCTCCTGCCAGCCAGCCAGCACATCCGCGATCTGTTCCGGCGTCCCCACAATCCGTGTGGACCGGGCGCGGAAATGGGCCAGATCCCGCAGGGTCACACGTCCATTGGGTGCGATCTTCCTGATCTCAGACAAATGACCCTGCGCACCTTCAGTATGCTCGAGGTCCTCCAGCGGGGCGTCAATCGGCAGGTGGCCCACGTCCACCCCGAGACTGCCGGCGGTGTGGGCGATGAGAGCATGGTCATCGATGGAGTCATCCAGATCACGAGCCTTCTGCTCAGCCTCAGCCTCGGTGGAGCCGATGACAAAGGACAGCCCCTGGATGAACTTCACATCTTCGGGGCGGCGGCCGAACTTGGCGGTGCGCCGGCGAATATCTGCCGCGTGAGCGGCGGCAATGTCCCTCCGCGGAGCCATCGAGAACGTGGCCTCCGCGTGGGCAGCGGCAACCTCACGGCCGCGTTCTGAGGATCCGGCCTGAAAGAGGTACGGAGTCCGCTGGGGTGAAGGTGAGCTCAGGTGAGGCCCCTCCACTGAGTATCGATCACCACGGTGGTGAATCTTTGACACCTTCGAGGGGTCAGCGTGAAGCCCGCGCCCCCGGTCATGTTCTGCCGTCTTGTCCTGCAGCAGTGCCTCGTCCTCCCAGGAACCTTCCCAAAGCTTGTAGCAGACCTCCAAGTACTCCTCCGCCCAGTCATACCGGTCCTCGTGCTGGGCCAGCCCAGCGGCGCCGAAGTTCTTGTGCGCGTTCTCCTGCACATTTGTCACCACATTCCAGCCCACCCGGCCGGCTGAGAGGTGATCCAGCGTGGAGAGCTGCCGGGCGAAGGTGAACGGGTGCGCCTGGATCACAGAGGACGTCATCGCAAGTCCGATGCGGTCAGTGACCGCGGCCAGCGCTGAGAGCAGCACCAGGGGGTCATTCGACGGCACTTGGAGTCCTCGGCGCAGGTGCGAGGCCCACCCGCCCTCATGGTCACCGTAGAGCCCCACCACATCGGCGAAGAACGCGATGTCAAAACCTGACGATTCCAGTTTCTGAATGAGTGAAATCCAGTGCGGGAGCTCGTTAAACCGATGCTGCTCGGCCTCCTCGCGGCGCCAGGCGCCACCAATGATGTGGCTGGTGGTATTCATGAGAAATGCACTGAGGATCAGGGGCGGACGTGACATGGGGCCTCCGGTGAAATAGGGCGAATGCAGGAGAACTTCGGTGCGGCAGACGTGGTGCGAACTGCCCCGAGGCGCTAGGGCGTTCTCGGGTGGGTTTCAATAATGTTCAGCACAAGAAGACTCCCATCGGTCCTGGCGGTAGCACCCGGCAGGTACGTGCTTCCCCTACTCGGTAGGTCTGCAGTATCCGGGTTGCTGCGGCGTCAATGAGCCAGATCTCTCAGCCGCTCGGGATGGTTACGGTGAAACAGTACGACTCTGCACAAGCAAAGTTCAAACCATATGACGCCGCGCCTCCGAGGTGACGAATTGTGAAGTCGACTTTGACGTAGGGTTATGTTCACTGCGTAGAGTACCGAGCAGTACACCATCCAGAGCGACCGAGGGATCTGGCCCGACGACGTCGCAGCAACCGGCCTCACAGGCAAGGTGCTAACGCCAGAACGATGGAGAGTTAACATGATTTCACTGCGCCGTGTGTCCACTACGTTTGCTGCCGGGAAAAAAGAACCAATTGCTGCGGTAGACGACGTGTCGCTGGAAATTCCGGCAGGAAGTATTCAGGGGATCATTGGATTTTCTGGTGCAGGAAAATCGACACTCCTGCGTAATATCAACCTTCTGGAAAGGCCAACCTCCGGTGAGGTGTGGATAGGCGATACGGAACTCACGGGTCTGAACGCCGAAGGGCTGCGCCGGGCCCGTCACCAGATCGGAATGATCTTCCAGGGGTTCAACCTGGTCAACAACCTCACCGTCGTGCAGAACGTGGAACTGTCATTGAAGTTCGCAGGAGTGAAAGATCCCAGGCAGCGACGCCGTCGAGCCGCTGAAGCCCTGGAAATCGTTGACATTACGGACAAGACCCGGAATTACCCCGCCCAGCTCTCCGGGGGGCAGAAACAACGGGTGGCAATTGCCCGCGCGCTGGCCACCAAGCCTCAGGTGCTGCTCTGCGATGAACCGACTTCTGCGCTGGACCCGTTCACCACCGCGACGGTGCTGCAATATCTGGCCGACATCAATGCGGAGTTCGGGATCACCGTAGTGGTGGTGACCCATGAGATGGAGGTCATCAAAGCGCTGGCAGACAATGTGGCCGTGATGGAAGCAGGCAGGGTGGTGGAGCAGTTTCCCGCCACCGATCTGCTGCGGGAGGGATTTTCTCCCACCACGTCGATCGGAAAATACCTGGTCTCCGACGGGATCAGCCTCAATCGGCGCAAGCACACCTCGTCTGAGACCGACTTCGATGCCATCGTGGACGAACTCGATGCGGCCGGACCGGAACCCGGGGCGAGGCCCTGGGACCCCACACGCGCCCGTGAGAACAAGATCTTCGCCGCAGTCGAAGGAGGACTCCGCTGATGAACCTCCAGACTATTCAGGCACGTCTGCCGGAGATCAACCAAGCAATGCTGGAAACCTTCGCCATGATCGGCGTGGCCATCCCTCTGGCAGTGCTCCTAGGCACCCCCCTGGGAATCTGGCTGTGGAGCCATGCTCCCGCCGGGTTGAAACCCACACCCAAGTCTCACGCCGTGGTCTCCACGGTGGTCAATATGGTCCGCTCCTTCCCGTTTCTGATCCTGCTGATCGCCATCATCCCGTTCACACGGCTGATCGTGGGCACCTCGGTGGGCACAGCCGCGGTGATCGTGCCGTTGACGATCAACGCCATCCCCTATTTCGCGCGACTGGTCGAGCAGAACATCACACAACTGGGCACCGGCGCGGTCGAGGCTTCCCGGGCCATGGGTGCCACGCGGGGGCAGATCATCCGTCACGTGCTGCTGGTGGATGCCAAACCCGCGATCATCGGCTCCATCACCATCACCACCGTCAGCTTCATCTCCTACTCCGCCATGTCAGGCCTTGTCGGCGGTGGCGGAATCGGGGATCTCGCAATCCGCTACGGCTATTACCGCTATGAGACAGAAACCATGGTGGTGGCCTGCGTGCTGATGGTCCTCCTAGTGACGGTTGTCCAGTACAGCGGCACCCGCTTGGTCCGCTTCACAGACAAGCGCGTCACCGCCTGAAGCACCTTCAGTCCCACTCCACTCACAGCCCGAAAGAGGATCAATGAACGCTCGACGCCGCCTGCTCACCTCCACTGCCGCGCTGCCGGCCGCTGCGTTGGCTGCCACTGGTTGCGGTCTCGCCGGTGAGGACGAGACGGTGATCAGCATTGTGGTCACCGAGTCCGCCCCCTTCCAAGAACCTGCAGAGATTGCTGCGGACCTGCTGGAGGAGCAAGGCTATGAACTGGACGTCACCTACGTCACCGACATCAACCAGCCCAACCAAGTGGTCCACTCCGGTGAGTACGAGGCGAACTACTTCCAGCACCTGGCCTACCTGAACAACTTCAACGACTCCAATGACACCGCGGTGGAACCGCTGTTCTCGGTGTACTACGCGCCCTCAGGACTGTTCTCTCTGCACCATGACGACCTCGACGACATTCCGGACGGGGCAGAGGTGAATCTGCCGGTGGACCCCTCCAACAACGGGCGGGCCCTTCAGTTGCTCGCCGATGCCGATCTGATTGAGATCGACGAGGACGTCCCGGTCATCGACCTGACCCAGAATCACATCACCGACAACCCCAAGGACCTGCAGTTCGTGGAGACCGACCAGCAGTCCGGGGCACAGGTGCTGCCCGATGTGGATCTGGGCTTCGCGTTCGTCCGGTTAGTCGCTGAGGCCGGCTACGAGGTTGACCAGACGCTTGTCCATCTCGAGGACGGACGCGACGAGGTGCGTACCCCCTTCACCTGTGTCGTGGCGGTGGGCCCGGACGGAGTCACCGATGAGCAGGCCCAGGCGCTCCAGGATGCCTTCCACTCACCTGAGGTGGAGGAATGGTTCACCGAGTACCAAGGCGGGGTCATCGACTTCGCCGATTTCATCACCCTGGACAACGCCGAGGAGACCTGGAACGACTTCACCGACGGTGAAGCCTGAGAGGAACTGAGCCACCCATGAGATACACCAGCACCTCGAAGAGCCTGTTGGCCGCCGCCGCAGCCGGAGCCTCAGCGTTGGCACTGACCAGCTGCGGGCTCATGCCCGGGGCAGGGCAGGATGAGACCATCAGCATGGTCGTGACCGAGAACGCCCCGTTTCAGGAACCCACAGAGATCGCCAAGGACCTCCTGAACGAGGACGGATGGACCCTGGAGACCACCTACGTCACCGACATCATCCAGCCCAATTTCACCGTCGACAACGGCGAATACGACGTCAACTTCTTCCAGAACCTCACCTACCTTTGGCAGTTCAATCAGGACCACGGACTGGACCTGGAGCCCCTGTTCTTCATGTTCGAACAGCCCTCCGGCATCTACTCCAAAGAGTTCGACTCCATCGATGAGCTTCCAGATGCGGCGCAGGTCGCGCTGCCGGTGGACACCGCCAATAACGGACGAGGCATCCGGCTCTTGGCGCGTGCGGGAGTGATTGACGTTGATGAGTCCAAGAGCACCCCGGAACTCAGCGTCAACGACATCACCAGCAACCCCAAGGATCTGGAGTTCGTCGAAGTTGACCAGCAGTCGGTCGGCACTGTCTATGACGACGTCGACGCCGTTTTTGGGTTTGCGAGACTGCTGGCCGATGTGGACGTGATGCCCGAGGAAGCGCTGATCATCGAAACTCAGGATGAGGCGCTGCCGTTCGCTATGACAATCGTGGCCCAACCCGGCTTCCGGGAGGCTGAACCGGAGAAGTACCAGGCGTTGAAGAGCGCTTATCACTCTGCGGAGGTCCGTCAGTGGTACGGCGAATACCTCGGCGGTCTGCTCACGCCGGCCTTTGACCGTGACATTGACGCCGCGTGGGAGGAAGCGAACCGATGACGACCACCACCGACCACCCGCGTGTGCTTGAACCTGAACTGCTCGACGAGATTGCCGCAGGTGCTGCAGAGCGCGACCTGGACCGCGTCCTGCCGTTTGCGCAAGTCAGGAGTCTGGATCAGCGCCGATTCGGCGCCCTGCGTGTGCCGGCTGAGCACGGTGGCCCCGGGGCCAGTGTGGAGGAGCTCATCGTTGAGGTCATCGCGCTCGCCCAGGCCGATTCCAATATCGCCCACCTCTACCGGGGACACTTTGGTTTTGTGGAATCACTCAGATTCCAGCCCCCCGAGATCCAACACGCGTGGTACCCCGTGGTGCTGGGGGGAGGGACGGTCGGCAATGCCTCCACCGAGCGCGGCGGAAACGCACTGGGGTCCCTGAACACCACGGTGACGGAAACAGAGCGGGGCTGGGTGCTCAATGGCGAGAAGTTCTACACCACTGGCACGATCTTCTCAGACTACACCCGGGTCTCGGCCGCCCAGGACCCTGGTGTGCCCGGCCGGCGGTTCGCGGTGGTGCCTGTGCAGGCTTCCGGCGTCACCGTAGTCGACGACTGGGACGGTTTCGGACAGAAGCTCACCGGTACCGGCACCACCCGTTTTGAGAACGTGAGCGTCCCTGCGCTGAACCTGCTCAACCGCGACTACGGATCACACGAAGCAGTGCACGAAGCTGCTTTCTTCCAGCTCTACCTGCTGGCAGTACAGGTCGGCATCGCCCAGGCGGCTCTGCGCGATGCTGCCGCCACTGTGCGGCGTCGCACTCGCACATTCAACACCTCGGCAGCCGGTGCCGCCTTCAAAGACGATCCGCTGATCCAACAGATTGTCGGCCGCATGTCCGCGAAAGCTTTCGCGGCCAAGGCCACAGTGCTAGAGGTGGCCCGAATCCACGACCAGGCGCTGCAGAGCGGACTGCAGGCGGGCACACACCATCCCGGGTATCGCGGGGAGCTGCCAGAGGAGGTCTACGATCCCGAACTCGCCGTGGAGAAAGCGCAGGTGACTGTGCACGAGCTGGTCCTGGAGGTGACCCAGGAGCTGTTCCAGACGGTGGGAGCATCCGCCACCTTGCGCACCAAAGGCCTGGACCGCCACTGGCGCAACGCCCAAACCGTCGCCACGCACAACCCCACAGTGTTCCGGGCACGGTCGATCGGGGACTACGAAATCAACCGGACACTTCCTGAGGGCCTCAACGCGATCGGAGACAGCCGCAACTGACCAGGCATTCTTACGCCGTGTGACGCGGCAGGCCAGGATTTTTGCGGACCACCGGGATCAGCACTTACAGTTAGCTCCAGCTGTACAAACCATCCAGAGCGACTGAGGGATCTGGCCCGATGACGTCGCAGCAACCGGCCCGCAGGGCAAGGTGCTAACGCCAGAGCCGATGGGAGTGATGATTTTCCATGACGTCTGCACCTGCTCTAGAGCAGCCGGTGAGCACCGCAGAGTCTGCTGAGCCGGAGCTGCCCACCCCCGTGGTCGCCCCAGAGTCCCTGTCTGTGAAGTTCAACGATGTCGGGCGCGCCTTCGGCGGCCGCACTGTGCTGCGCAACGTCACCATGACCGTCAACCCGGGAGAAGTGGTGGCCATCCTGGGGGCCTCCGGCTGCGGCAAGTCCACCCTTCTGCGTGCTGTAGGAGGCTTGGACGTCGGGTTCACCGGCGAGCTGCTCATCGGCGACCGCGCAGTGTCTCGCTACGACGAACGCACTGCGGTGGGCTTCCAGGAGCCGCGCCTGCTGCCATGGCGCAGCATCCGGCGCAACATAGAGTTGGGATTGCCCCGTGACCTGGAGAAGTCCGCCGGGAAGGCCCGCGTGGACGAACTCCTGGACCTCGTCGGGCTCTCCGACCGCGCTCACCTGCGTCCCCGGGAAATCTCCGGGGGGATGGCCCAGCGGGCCTCCCTGGCACGGGCGCTGGCACGCCAGCCCGGTGTGCTGCTGCTTGACGAGCCGTTCGGCGCACTCGATGCACTCACCCGGTTGAAAATGCAGGATCTGCTGATGGACGTCCACGCCAGCACCGGCACCACCGTGCTGCTGGTGACCCATGACGTCAACGAGGCGATGCAGCTGGCCGACCGCATCCTGCTGCTGGGCTGTCCGGATTCGGACCCGGCTGAAGGGGCGACAGTGAAGTCGCTGGTGACGGTACCCGGGACCCGGCCTCGGAACCGCGCCAGTCAAGACCTCGCGCGGCTGGGCAGCCAACTCTACGCCGGTCTCGGCGTCGACTCTCACTGAACCTCAACAGCTGACGCGCCGCTGCGCGCCTCAGCTCACCGTAATCCGTTAATTCGCTCCATCACCATGAAAGGCCCGCTTCCGTGCCCGCTCTTTTCCGTACCAGACTCAAACCCGTCATCGCTGCTTCAGCAGCCGCAGCGCTGCTCGCTGCGACTGCCTGCGGCGGAGAGGACGAGCTGGGGACCTTGAACATCGATTTCGCCACCTACAACCCGCTCTCGCTGGTGATCCTCGAGCACGGCTGGTTGGAAGAAGAGCTGGACGAGCACGGGGTCGACGTCGAGTGGACACAGTCCCACGGTTCCAACCGGGCAAACGAAAACTTGCGGGCAGGCAACATCCACATCGGCTCCACTGCCGGCTCCGCGGCGCTGCTGAACCGAGCCGTCGGCGCCGACACCCACACCCTCCTCATCGAATCGCAGCCTGAATGGTCTGCCCTGGTCACCCGGGACGGCACAGGCATTGAAAGCGCGGAGGACCTGGAGGGGGCGACCGTGGCCGCGACCCTGGCGACAGACCCGTTCTTCTTCCTGGCCCGCACCCTGGCTGAGCACGGGCTCTCCCTTGACGATGTGGAGGTCCAGTCTCTGCAGCACGCAGATGGACGTCAGGCCCTGGACAACGGCGATGTCGACGCTTGGGCCGGACTCGACCCGATCATGGCCAGTGCGGAGGTCGACGGCGCGGAACTGGTCTACCGCAACGTCGACTTCAACACCTTCAGCGTCATCAGCGCCCCCAGCGATTTTCTGGAGAACCACGGCGAAATTGCGCAGATCGTAGTCAATGTTTACGAGCAGGCGCGGCAGTGGGCGCAGGAGAATCCGGATGAGACTGCCGAGATCCTCGCTGAATACGCCGGTATCGACGGCGAGGTGGCCCAGCGCGTGCTCAGTGAACGCGTCAGCTTCGACATCGACCCAGTGCCGGGCGAGCACCTCCACGCCGCCCTGGAACCGGTGGGGCCGTTCTTCGTGGAGAACGGCGACGTCGACAGCCAGGAGGCCGTGGACGAGGCACTCGAAGACCTCTTCTGGCCGGACTTTGCCGAAGCGCGCGAGGCCACTGACGCCGAAGGCACCGAAGATGCCGCCGATGAGGCCACCATCACCGAGGACGAGGAACAATGACGACCACTCTCGCCACACAGTCGGCACCGCCGCGCCGGGCTAAGTCCCTGCCCGGCGGGCGGATCCTCATCGGCGCAGCCGTTCCCCTGCTGATCGTCGGGGTGTGGTGGTTGGTCACCGGTCCGCTTAACCTCTTCACCGCGACCCAGCTGCCGGCACCCCAGAGCGTAATTGAGGCAGGGGTGGGCCTCCTTGACGGGGGAGCGCTGTTTGCCCATGTGGGGGTCTCGGTCCAGCGGGTGCTGCTGGGCTTCCTCTTCGGCGCAGCTGCCGGACTGCTCCTGGGCTCACTGCTGGGACTGTCGCGCATCGCCGACGGGCTGCTGCACCCGACTGTCGGAGCGTTCCGTGCCGTGCCCTCCCTGGCCTGGGTGCCGCTGATCCTGCTCTGGGTCGGCATCGGCGAAGACGGCAAGGTGCTGCTGATCGCCATCGGCGCGTTCTTCCCCGTCTTCACCTCAGTGCACTCAGCGCTGCGCCACGTGGACCCCCACTTGGTGGAAGCAGGCCGAGCCTTCGGCTACCACGGCACCCGGCTGCTGACCGCAGTCCAATTACCGGCTGTGGTCCCACCGGTTTTTTCCGGACTTCGTCTGGCACTGGCGCAGTCCTGGCTGTTCTTGGTCGCCGCCGAACTCTTGGCCTCGTCCGAAGGTCTTGGGTTCCTACTGATCGAATCACAGAACAACGGGCGCGTGGACCGGCTGCTGCTCGCCATCGTGCTACTTGCAATCTTGGGCAAAATCACCGACGCGCTGCTTGGCGTCATTGAGCGCAAAGCGCTGAAGACCTGGGCATAAAGGAGAACCACATGAGCTACCCGACCACCACTGCCGGTCACCGCGAGATCCTCTTCAACGCCTTTGACATGAACTGCGTGGTGCATCAGTCGCCGGGCCTGTGGCGCCACCCAGAGGACCGGGCGCGCGACTACAACACCATCGGCTACTGGACCCACATCGCCAGAACATTGGAAGAGGGCCTCTTCGATGGACTCTTCATCGCCGATGTGCTCGGCCCCTACGACGTCTTTGGGGCCAACCCCGAGGCCGCGCTGCGCTCCGGGGCACAGATCCCGCTGCAGGACCCGTTCCTGCTGATCTCAGCAATGGCCGCGGTGACCGACAACCTCGGATTCGGCATCACCGCAGGTACCGCCTATGAGCACCCCTACCCGTTCTCCCGGCGGCTGGGCACCCTGGACCATCTGACCGGAGGTCGAGTCGGCTGGAACGTGGTCACCGGCTACCTGCCCTCCGCTGCCCAGAACATGGGGCAGGAGGACCAGATGGAGCACGATCAGCGCTACGACCACGCCGATGAGTACATGGACGTGGTCTACAAACTGTTGGAAGGCTCCTGGGAGGACGACGCGGTCCTGGCGGACAAGCAGTCCGGAATCTTCACCGACCCCGCCAAAGTTCACCGGATTGAGCACCAGGGTGAGTATTTCAAGACTCCTGGCATCGGTGTCGTCGAACCTTCACCGCAGCGTATGCCGGTGGTCTACCAGGCGGGCGCCTCCACCAGAGGGCGGGCGTTCGCGGGCAAGCATGCCGAAGCGGTGTTCATCAACCCACCCACCAAGGAGCTGGCCAAGGCCTCGGTGCAGCGGATCCGGCAATCAGTGGCTGATGCTGGACGTGACCCGTACGATGTGCGCATCTTCGCGATGCAGACAATCGTCACCGGCCCGGACAACGACGCCGCACAGGCCAAGTACGATGACCTCACCCGCTACGTCGACGCCGAAGGTGGTCTGGTGCTGATGTCCGGGTGGATGGGCATTGACCTCTCCCAGTTCGACCTCGACCAGCCCATCGGTGAGGTGGAGTCCAATGCGATTCAGTCCACTGTGGAAACATTCCAGAAGGCCTCCGGCCGTGAGGACGAGGTCTGGACGGTCCGGCAGCTGGCGGAGTGGGTCGGCGTCGGGGGCTTCGGACCGGTCATCATCGGCGACGGGCCCTCCGCGGCCCAGCAGCTGATTGAGTGGCAGGAGGAGACCGACATTGACGGGTTCAACCTCGCGTACCACATCACCCCGGGGACCTTCGAAGACATTGTGAAGTACGTGGTGCCCGAACTGCAGAAACTGGGCCGCTACAAGACCGAGTACACACCCGGAACGCTCCGGAACAAGCTGTTCGGTGCCGGGGACCACCTGCCGGAGAGCCACCACGGAGCACAGTTCCAACTGCGTCGTTCCCGTTAGGCAACAGCTGCCGGTGCTGGGCACCGCCGCCGTGTCACGGGCGCAGTGGCCCTGCGGAAGCTATTCTTGAGTGGCTATGCACCCGCTGCTCAGTCTCCTCCCGCCGTTGCGCGCCCAGCAGGACCAGGTCAATGCTGCGCGTCCCGACCCGCTGCTGAGCGACTCCCAGCTGCTGGCTGCGGCACTGGCTCAGCGGTACGTCACGGCCAAGCGCATCACCGAAGGCAGGTGGGTCTTTGAGTTCCGCGGCCATGTGATCGGGGGCTTCGCCAACCGGGTCACCACTTTGGTCAGTGCGCACTCGCGGCGCCTGCTGCGGGATCCTGAGCAGCTACGGGCTCACTTGGACCTGATGGAGGTGCCACACGCCATTGAGCTCGACGACGCCTCTGAGCAGTTCCAGCCTATGCTCCCCCTCGAGCTGGAGGGCTCTCCGAATGAGGAGGATCACCCGGTGGTTCTGCAGGCCTACTGTGTGGGGAAGGAAGCGGTCAGTGTTATTGGCGCGGTACCGGACCCCGACCACACGGGGAAGATCCTGACCATAGATGTCACCGACCGGGTGGAGGAGGGTATTGGGCAGCTTGCGGTCGATGGGATGTGCAGTGTTCCTGGGCTGCTGGCTGGTGCGGTGAACCTTCAGGTGAGCTCCCTGGAGACTGCTGAGGGCGGCGTCGTGATCGGCATCGATGAGATGGCCAGTACGGTTCCACATCACTACCCGGACTTGGGCCCGGGCCAGCCGGTGGCAGAGGCCCTGGCAGAACATATTCTTTTTACGGCTGCACTGTGACGCTAGGGTAAGTCCCATGCCAGAGACGTACTTTCCCGCGCCCGGACGGGGGCCTCGGCCAGGGCAGAGCCCTCCGCCGCCGCCGGCAGTGGCACAGGCGGGACGGCCCACGGTCAGGCTGGGGGAGGATCCCTCGGCCACCACTGCGTTCATCGCTGAACACGTGGAGCCGCACTACGCGCAGCTGCGGCGATGGAATTCGACCCTGGCCCATGATGAGTTGCTCCAGCGTGCCGCCCGCCGCAAGCGGATGACCATCAAGAAGATTTCCGAGTCGAATCAGCTCTTCTTCCTCTCCGGGGTGTTGGTGGGAGGGATGGATGGGGTTATCACTTCGTTGGTGAGCCACCAGGCAAGGCGGGTGTCACGTTCCAAGGCCATGACCAAGCGCTACCTGGCCTCGGCTGAAGTCCCCACGCCGAAGGGCAAGGCGATCAACCCCACTGATTTCGCCCGGGCAGTGAAGTACATGAAAGCTCTGGGCAAGCGCGTGGCAGTGAAACCTTCAGCGGGCCGGGCGGCGCGGGGTATCAGTATTAACGTCACCAAAGAGTCGGAGCTGCGGGCCGCGTGGCAGGCAGCCATGGCCGCCCGGTCAGTGACTTCGGAGTCGCGGTACTTGATAGTGATTGAGGAGTACGCACCGGGTCTGGACGTTCGGTGTTACGTGGTTGGCGGCCGCGTAGTGGGTGCGGTGGCGCGCTTGCCGCTTTACGTCATCGGTGACGGTGATTCCACGGTGGGTGCACTGGCTGATGCGGAGATTGCACGGCGGCGGTCCAATGAGTATCTGCGGAGCCGCCAGCCGGAGGTCACCGACGCGTTCTTGGCGGGAGTGGGGCTTCGCCGTGACACGGTGCTGCCGAAGGGAACTCTGCGGTATCTGACCCAGATAGCTGACACCGGCAGGGGAGGCGGCGTCGCGGTAGATGTCCTGGAGTTGCTCAGTCCGGAACTCAAGGAGCTGGCGGTTGACGGACTATGGGCCATCCCTGGACTTGGTGCCGCGGCTGTGGATCTGCTGGTCCCGGATCTGGGCACTGCTGAAGGCGCGGTGGTGCTGGAGGTGAATCCTTACGCCAACATTATGCAGTTCCACTATCCCAGCTATGGGGAGCCCCGGAAGGTCAATGACGCCGTGATGGACGAGATTCTGGAACGGGCCTCGCGGTAGCGCCAAGGGTTTTCCACAGATCGCGATCGGGGTCTGGTGCCAGCAGATGGGACTGGTTAGGCTATGTGCCACAGTTCTTGCTTCTGGATCAGGGCTGAGCACGTGAGAGTATTCGCGGTGCTGCTGGAGGGACTCCGCCGTGCCGCAATGGGCGCGAACGGGTGACCGAAAATGACACATTTCAAGGTTCTGGGGACAGCTGCGGCTGCAGCGCTTATGGCAGTAAGCACGGCTTGTGCCGAGGGGACGGACCGAGCCGAGGCTGAGGAGATGGGGCCGACGGCTGAGGAGTCAGCCGACGACAGCTCGGACGACGCCGGCCTCGAGTCCTCGGAGGGGGATGCGGAAGAGGAGCAGGTCCACGACGAGCCCGAGGAATCTGAAGAGCCTGAGCCGATCCCGGCATCGTCAGAGGGCCCAGCCCAGAATTGGCCCGCCCCCGAGCCGCCCGAAGAAATCTACGAGCCGACTGAGGAAGGCGCCGAAGCGCTCCTGCAGTACTGGTTTGACGCTCGCCACTACGCGCGAATAACTGGCGACACCCAGCCCCTGGAGGACGTCTCCCACGAAGACTGTGAAATGTGTCGCCTAGAGGGCGAGTTAGTCCAAGAAGTATTTGCGAATAATGGCTGGTACACAGGCGACGGGGATGCAGTAACAAGCGTTTATGTCCGTGTCGAGACGCCAGGTAATGCCACCGGAATGTTTATTTTGGAGGAATCTGAGTTCGATGCACATTGGCAAGGTAAATCATATGGGAAAATGAAAAATGTTGAGAATAATACATACATTTTTAATGCTAATTTAATCGACGATGGCTGGAAGGTATCTCATGTAGGTTCATTGTGGAGCCATGAGACCAGCCAGTCCGATGCGCGGGGGCTCGCTCAATGAAAGCGAATACGAAGACAATATCCGTTGCTTCTTTATTGGTGGGGGCTGTCCTGAGCCAGCAAGACGACCCATCCGGAGAGCAGCCTCCGAGCTTGTTCAATGCAGGTTTCGGTGAGCGTGCAATCACGCTAGAACTCGAATCTCATAGGCCTCCAGTTCAGGACGAGGAGCGAAGGCAAGTGCCGGAAACTGTACCTCCAGTGAGTGAGAGGGAGGTCAATCACGTGCGGCCAGACCCGCATCCGAGCTCTCGCGCCGGAAATGATTCTCCCAGTCCCAGCTCCTTCTACTGTATGGATTCGAATGGCGAGCCTGATTCAAGCTGTCTGGACTTTGCTGCTGCTCTAACCAATCCCGTTACAGGCGCCGAATGTATCCTGGTGCGGCAACCCGGGTCATTGGATGCCCCAAGGTGCGCAGAAGACGTGCCTCCCCCGTCGACAGAAGCCGTGCCTGAAGACTTGTCGGAGGAGAGCGAGCCGGATTGGGAACTGGTGCTCTCGCAAATACCTGGAGAGGTGCAGCGCGCGTTCGCCAACCTGCCGATTGAAGGTGGCGCAGTGGCCTTTGACGAAGAGCTGCTGGGCTTTGGCTACATCAATCAGCACACCAACGTGTTTGCCGAGGTCGAGACCCAAACGTTCAGTGAATCGCTCTTGGGAATCAACGTCGAAATCCGCGCAGTACCGGTGGAGTATCAATTCGACTACGGCGATGGGACCAGTCGAACATCATCTGATCCCGGAGGCCCCTCCGCTCCCGTGCGGGCGCGGGGGGCCGATGCTTCCTCGTGGGAAGTGGAAACTGCCACCTCCCACATTTACCAAGAGACTGGCGTCTTTCCTGTCAACGTCACTACGACATTCATCGGGGAATATCGGTTGCCCGGCGAGGCCTGGACCCCGATTAGCGGCTCAGTCGAAATTCCGGCCACACCCGGTGAGGCTGATATTTGGCGCCTGAGCCATCGGCATGTCTCAGGCGCATGCCGAGAACCCAGCCACTGGGGCTGCTCAGGCCCTGTAGAGCTGGGCCCCGGGGACCGGCCTCCGAAAATTTTCGCTGAGGACTACGACAGCAGCGGAAGATACATCGGGTCCCATTCCCCGTAGCCCCCACGTCAACGGACTCCGCGGGCCGCGGGCTGTTTATGTGTTGTTTGACCCCGAAGACTTCGAACCTTGGCCGGTGACTTCTTCAGCCTTGGACTCCACCGTCTCTTCCGCCTCGTCTACCACGTCAGCCATCATCGCTTGGGCTTCGTCTGCTTTGTCGGCGGCTTTCCGGAGAGCTTCGGAGGCAGATTTTGCAGCCCTCTTGGCATTCTCCGCGATCTCGTGCGTCACCCTGGTCGCCGTGTCAGAGGCCATCGAGACGAAGTCCTGGACCTCCTCACGGCCCAGGGTCTCCTGAGCGGATTTCTTGGCCTGCTCGATCCCCTCGTCGACCTTGTTTCGACCGGTCTGTGTCCCGATCAGGTAGCCGATGGCTACTCCGGCGCCCAGTGAAAGCAGTCCCATGATGTGCTCCTGTCTCGTGAATATCATTCCGGATCTCCCCAATCTAGCGGGGTCGCAGGCCCCCTGTCACGGGGATTGCCCCCTGATCAGGCCCTGATATTGCCCTGATACTTTCCCGTCAGAGGCAGCAGAGCTTGGCCCCCAGCCCACTCGTGCAGGTTCACAGTGCACTCAAACGCGAGTGGCTTGACGCGGATCAAATTGGTCGACGGCTCCCGGTGCGGGTTGAGCAGCGTCCTGCCCTAACTGGATCACCCGGTTACCGGCATCAACATGGACCACCTGTGGTTGGTGGACTCTTGCTTCCGCAGTTGCGAGCTGCACATAGGAGAGAATGATGACCAAGTCACCGGGGTGTACCAGGTGAGCCGCAGCACCGTTGATGCCCACTACTCCTGATCCCGGATCCCCGGCGATGGGGGTGTCAATTAGTTTGTGTACCGGGTC
>NZ_VAWA01000010.1 GCF_005771565.1 Nesterenkonia sphaerica | reverse complement strand
CCCCGCGTGGGTGTACCGCGCCTGGGCGATGTCCAAGTTTTCGGTGCTACATGCCCCGCCCTGCCGCGGAGGTCGCTCCAACTTAGTGAGGAGCTACAGGGAACCCTACTCGGCCCTCCGGTCCGTGCGGTTGCCGGGACGAGGCTGAGCGAGTGCAGCCTTGTGCCCCCGGATCCGCCCTGACGGGCCAGAAATGAGGCCCGGACAGCGGAGTGGCCGGTTTCGCTCCCCGACGCGTTGTTGGTCTCTCGCGGCTCTTACGGACCAGCCACGCCGTCAGTCGGTGCCATGATGAATATAAGAACTGAACAGATGTTCATGACATTTGTTCTACAGGGCTGTAGCATCGAAGAAAGCCCAACTTCCAATTAAGGAGAAACCCTATGGCATCCCCCCTTCGTCTCGTCGTCGGCTCTGACGATGCAGGCTACAACTACAAGGAGATTCTGAAAGCTGACTTGGAAGCTGATGAGCGAGTCATCTCGGTTCATGACGTCGGCGTCGGCGCTGATGAGGGTACGGCTTATCCCAGCGTCGCTGTCACAGCCGCAGAGTTGGTGGCTTCGGGCGAGGCCGACCGCGCGCTGCTGATCTGTGGAACCGGGCTTGGCGTGGCGATTTCTGCGAATAAGGTCACAGGAATCCGCGCAGTCACCGCTCATGACTCGTACTCAGTGGAGCGGGCCATACTTTCAAACAACGCGCAGGTCCTCTGTGTGGGTCAGCGCGTCATTGGCCAGGAGTTGGCGCGAAAGTTGGTCAGGGAGTGGCTGGGGCATAGTTTTGACCCGTCGAGTGCCTCGGCTGAGAAGGTGCAGGCGATCTCCTCCTACGAGCAGACCGGCAGCTGCGATTGAGGTGCGCTGAGGAATTCCTTACAGCGCGCGTGTGATCGCGCGAGCGGTTTCCTCGTCGGTGACCAGCACATTGAACCATCCAGAGCGCGCGGCTGTCAGGACGCTGATGGCCTTCTCGGTGCCTACAGCGACGGCGATTCGAGTGGGAACGGATTGCAGGGAGGACCCGGGAATGCGCACCATGCGCTCATTGCCGGGAAAGTTGATCTCGTGTCCGGCACCGTCGAAGAACGCCAAGCACACGTCTCCAGCCGCCTTCATCACATTGGGGTGGCCTCGCGGCACGGACCGGGCAATAGACTTTCGGGTCCGCGGGGGAGCACCGACGCCCACGAGCGCCACTTGTGCTCTGTTCCAGTCGTCGACGATCCTTCGGTATCCAGGATCATCCTGCAGGGCGTCTAGCAGTGCCTCGGATGGCATTGAGGGCGCGAATAGATAGTGCGGGTACCCGCCGGAAGAAGCAGTGAAGGCTCGTACGACCTCGTTAGTCTGGTGCCATGGGTCCGGCTCAGCTTGGCCCCCGACCGTTGGTGCGATCACTACGCCTGAAAAGTCTCCTAATCGATGCTGAGCCAGGGCGTAGGTGGTCTCGCCTGAGGCGATGAGCATCGTATCTCCAGCGCGGAGATTGGCGTTTTCCAAGGCCTGCTTTGTAGGAGGAGCGAGCCCGGGGCCGAGTCGTCCCGACTGGTCACCGGGCGCCAGATAGACGGCTTCTAGCCCAAGTTCGTTAACCAACTGCTGACGCAGGCGGCCCATATCCGAAGGCGCTGGGCGGCGGACGCGAATGTCTACGATCCCCAATGATCGCGCGTCAGAAAGCATGCGGCTAATGGATGGGCGGGAGACCTGAAGCTGTTTGGCGATCTCAGCCTGGGTGGCGCCCTGCTCGTAATAGAGCTGTGCAGCCTGGTAGAGACGCTCGAGTTCGGAATCGCGCGGATCTGCAGTCTCGTCCGCGCGTCCAGTGGTCTGGTCCGTCACAAGTGGGCCTCCGTTGGCTGTCATCGTTCAGTGGGCAACATTACTGGTCACACTCACGCATGGACACAAGTGGTTCCTCAACACGTCTGTGAGACGGTGGCGAGTATCACACATTCTGCCTTATGGTGGACTAGAACATTCGTCATTGCACAAATGTGCCGCGCGTCTTCTATCCACGAAGACTCCTGGCACCCCGGTACCCGAGGAACCAAGATGACCTATCTGACCAACACTGCGGCCGACTTTCCGTCCGAAGCCCTGTGCGGCTTCGTTGCCGCACATCCTGAGTACGTGACTGCTGTTCACGGCGGAGTCGTGCGCACCACGGAGACCCCTATAGGACAGCCCGCTCTGGTGATCGGTGGTGGCTCCGGGCACTACCCGGCGTTCGCAGGGTGGGTGGGACCAGGTATGGGCCACGGGGCGCCCTGCGGAAACATCTTTTCCTCACCCTCTGCCTCTCAGGTCTACTCGGTGGCCCGCAACGCAGACAACGGCGGCGGTGTCATCATGGGTTTCGGCAAGTATGCGGGAGACGTTCTCCACTTCGGTGCGGCCGCCGAAAAGCTTCGGGCTGAAGGCGTGGACGTTCGGGTTGTGACTGTCACCGATGACATCGCCTCGGACTCCCCGGGCAATCACCGCAACCGGCGGGGCATCGCCGGAGACCTCCCGGTATTCAAGATCGCCGGTGCTGCCATCGAGGGTGGGGCAGATCTTGACGAAGCTGAACGCCTTGCTTGGAAGGCAAACGACGCCACCCGGTCCTACGGGGTCGCATTCGACGGATGCACATTGCCCGGCGCAGAGGAGCCGCTGTTCCATGTGGAAAACGGCCAGATGGCGGTGGGACTAGGCATTCACGGAGAGCCGGGAGTCAAGGATCTTCCTTTGGGCTCTGCGTCGGAGGTCGCTGATCTCTTGTTCGATGGAATCATGGCTGAGGCGCCTGCGGGTCACACCGGACGAGTTGCCGTACTGCTCAACGGACTGGGGACAGTGAAGTATGAAGAGCTCTTTGTTGTCTACGCGCGATTGAACGAGCGTCTCCAGGAGCGCGGCCTCACCGCAGTTCAGCCCGAGGTTGGGGAATTCGTCACGAGTCTGGACATGGCGGGCCTCTCGCTGACCCTGGTCTTCCTCGATGAGGAGTTGGAAAAGCATTGGATCGCACCTGTGGACACCCCCGCCTTCAGACGAGGAGCGCCGCGGGATCTTGTGACGCTCGCGGAGCGACCTGCCCGGACCGGCTTCTTCAGGCCGGGTCAAGAGCCTGTGGCCCCATCAACCGAGGAGTCTCGTCGCTTCGCACGGAACCTTCAGCAGGTGCTGGAGCTTTTCGAAACCACATGTCGAACCCGGGAAGCGGAACTGGGACGACTCGACGCTGTCGCAGGCGACGGCGACCATGGCCAGGGAATGGTGCTCGGTGCTGCAGGGGCTGTGGAGGCTGGGAAGAAAGCACTCACTCGTGGTGCGGGAGCGCGGGCACTTCTGGTGCACGCAGGAACGGCCTGGGCCGAATCCGCCGGAGGAACGTCGGGGGCGTTGTGGGGAGCGGCTTTGACTGCGGCTGGGCGAGCTCTTTCTGATGATGAGGGAGCCGATCAGGGCGCCGCCGTCAGGGCAATGCTCAACGCCGTAGAGGCGCTCCAGCGCCTAGGAGGAGCGCGGCCGGGAGATAAGACAATGATTGACGCCGCAGTTCCCTTCGCAGAGACGCTCTTCCAGGAGTTCAGCCGCACCAGTGACCTCGTCGCCTCTCTCTCGGCCGCTGCCGAGAGAGCTCAGGTGGCAGCTCAGCGTACAGCCGAGCTGACGGCGAGGCTCGGCCGCTCACGAGTGCTCGGAGAGAAGTCTGTGGGCACCCCGGACCCAGGGGCGACGTCGTTCGCGCTGCTGATGGGTGTCTTGGGTGACTATATTGGTCAGCATCGCCAGAGCGGCAACTTATGACTTCTCGCTGGATCGGCACCAGTTGGAAGATGAACTTCACGCTCTCAGACGCGGTAACTTACACCCACACATTGGGGAAGGCGCTCTGTGAGAGACCCGAACTGAGTGAAGGCATCCAACCTTTCCTTGTCCCGCCGGCCACAGCCTTGGCGACTGTGCACCAGATTCTCGGTGAACGGCCGCGGCGCCCCGGCAGACTGAAACTGGGTGTACAAAACGCCCACTGGGAAGACAATGGCGCCTGGACAGGTGAGATCTCGGTGCCCCAAGCCTTAGACGCTGGTGCCGACATCGTGGAGATCGGTCATTCCGAGCGGCGGGAGTTCTTCAATGAGACCATCAGGACGACTCGGCTGAAAGTGCTGGCAGCGATCCGCCACGGCGCCTATCCACTCCTCTGCGTGGGTGAGCCGCAGGAGGTTCGGGATCGCGGCCAAGCCGCTGATTACATCCTCCGGCAGGCAAATGGCGCTCTCGATGGGTTGACGGAGGCACAGCTGAGCGCAGTGCTAATAGCGTACGAGCCGATGTGGGCCATTGGTGCGACCGGACGCCCGGCAACGGTTGCGCAGCTCAGCGAACCATTTCACGCGCTGCACGAGCGCTTCGGAGGCCGTGTGGAGTGTCTGCTCTATGGCGGATCTGTCAACCGCCAGAATGCAGAATCTCTACTGGCCACGGACCACATCGGTGGTTTGTTCATCGGCCGGTCTGCATGGACAGCTGCCGGCTACACAGAGATACTCGAGCTCGCTTCCGCAGCTTGAAAGAGCGACTCGCTGGGCCCTGCACGAGCATGAACAAATGTGCTTGACAAATGTGCAGCACGCTGGTTCACTGAGACGCACAGCGTGTGACAAGCGTCACGAAGTGTTGAATGAACGAGAATCTGCACCCGAGGCTGGGGTTCCCGGCCACCTTCATCCGAGGAGCAAAGCCATGACCACCACCTTCACTGAGGCTGATCCGTTGGCTGTCCCGCACGTGCCAAGCACCATGCGCGCAGTTGTTGTTCACGGGCCGCAGGACTATCGTCTGGAACAGCGCCCCGTTCCCACTCCTGGACCCGGCGAACTGCTGCTGCGCACCGACGCAGTCGGAGTGTGCGCCTCGGATCTGAAGTGCTATCACGGGGCAGAGAAATTCTGGGGCGGGGAGCACAAGTCGGCTTGGGCCGAACGGAACCGCATCCCCGGTCATGAGTTTGTCGGAACTATCGTCGCGGCAGGTGCAGGCGCACTTGACTCTCGCGGGGCTGTAATAGGTGACCGCCTGGCGTGTGAACAGATTGTGCCCTGCAACGACTGCCTCTACTGCGACCGCGGCGGTTATTGGATGTGCGAGCCCCACGACATGTTTGGGTTCAAAGGGTTCGACGGCGCTATGGCCGAGTATGTCCTTGTCCCGGAGCGCGCGCTGACCCACCCTGTCGATGCCGGGCTTCCTGGCCAGTTCGCTGCATTCTCGGAGCCCCTCTCTTGTGCGCTGCACGCGGTGGAGCGCGCAAGCATCCAATTTGAGGACACCGTGGTGATCGCCGGTGCGGGCCCCATAGGACTCTCAGCCATCGCTGGTGCACGCCAGAAAAACCCGTTGCGCGTCATTGCGCTGGACATTGTGGAGGAGAAACTCGAACTCGCCAAAGCTTGCGGGGCGGACATCACGATCAACATCGCCCAGGTCGACGCCGCGGCTAAAGTCAAAGAGCTCACCGGCGGCTACGGGGCGGACGTCTACATCGAAGCAACTGGTCACCCCTCAGCTGTGCAGCAGGGACTTAATTTGTTGCGAAAGTTTGGACGCTTCATAGAGTACTCGGTCTTCAAGGACAAGGTTTCAGTCGACTGGTCGATCATCTCGGATGACAAGGAACTCGATGTTCTCGGAGCGCACCTAGGGCCGCACTGCTGGCCAGCCGCGATCAAGCTCATCGAAGACGGCAAGCTGCCGATGGAGCGGATCTGCACGCACCAGTTCCCCCTGGAGCGATTCCAAGACGCCCTCGACCTGGTCGGAGACTCGTCGGGCGGTTCCGTTAAAGTTTCCATCCTGCCCAACGGTCCTGTGCCCGCGGGGACAGCGAACAACCTCGTCGGGCGGGATGCCGCGTGAGCCCGCGCACTCAGCACAAGAAACTCATCCCCCGACTCATCGGTGCCGGGGCCCTGCTGCTGCTCGTCATCGCCATGCTGCTCAACACTAAGTTTCTCACCCCCGAGGAAGTTGAAGCGCTGACTCCGGATCAATTCGACCCGCAGGAGACTGCCGAGGAGCTCTACGCCTCAGTGCAGTCTGAGTTGACGGAGAGCCCGGCGTCACTGGGCGAAGTCACCTCTGCTCTGGATGAGGATCCCGAGGCTGCAGCTGAAGAGTTCGACGCCTACGCCGTCAGCGAAGGGACCGTCGCATTCGCGGTGACTGCGGAGGGCACCGTGGCTGACGCTACAGCTGACAACCTTATCCTCGCTGTGGACGGCGTCACAGAAGGTCGTCAGATCGTGGTCCCACTGGGTACCGCGCTGGATGGCAATATGATTCGCGACATTTCGGGATTTCGCTTCGGTGATGCCCCAGGGCAGACGGACTATCAGCGAGTCGGCACGGAAATAAGTGCCTTGCTTCGCGCCGACGTGCAAGAGGCAGTGGAGGAAGACGCGGAGTCGTTGATCGGTGAGGACGTCCTTATTCACGGCGTGATGCGATATGTGGCGACCGATGCAGAGGGCGACGATGAACGCCCCGTGATAATTCAGCCGCTGAACCTGGAAGTGGGGTCGTGATGCCCGCTGGCCAACCAAATGGGCTCGAGAATACGCCTGGCAGTGGCGGATCAGGCGAGGTTGTACTGCGCGCAGTCAACGTCTCCAAGACGTACGGTGTGACGCGGGCACTCAAGGGTGTCAACTTCGAGGTTCGCCGGGGCGAAGTCACGGTCCTGTTCGGTGAAAACGGAGCGGGCAAGTCCACGTTGATGAAGATTCTTTCAGGAGTAGAGCAGCCTACTGCAGGGCATCTCGAGCTTGATGGCGAGGTGATCGAACTGATGTCCACGACCGATGCAGTAGCGCGTGGGATTTCCATCATCCATCAAGAACTGAATCTAAACCCCAATCTCAAGGTCCGCGACAACATCTTTTTGGGGCGTGAGATTATGTCGATCCGCGGCATTGACTTTGCCGAACAGTCCCGGATCACACGCCAGATGATGCAACGGCTCGAGGAGCCTATCTCGCCTGATACATATGTACAGGACCTCCGCGTAGGTCAGCAACAGATTGTGGAGATTGCGCGAGCGCTGTCAACGGATGCGCGGATCTTGATCATGGACGAGCCGACCTCCGCATTGAGCACAACTGAAGTTCATGTGTTGTTCAAGATTATTCGCGAACTCAAACGTCAAAATGTGGCGATCGTCTACATCTCTCACCACTTGGAGGAGGCTATCGAAATCGCCGACCGGGCGGTGGTCTTTAGGGATGGCGAGCTAGTTGCCAAAGAAGATGCTGGGGACATCAACCTCCCGTGGGTGGTCCGTACCATGGTCGGCCGTGAAGCTGACTATGATTTCCGAGAAGAGCCGCGCCACTACGGGGACGTGGTTCTATCGATTCAGGATGTCTCCGTGTACGACCCGGTCAGTGAGAAGTTCCCCGTGGAACACGTGTCGTTGGACGTACGCGAAGGGGAGATTGTGTGCCTCTATGGTCTCATGGGCGCAGGCCGCACCGAGCTGATGGAGACTCTCGCCGGTCGAGACAAGGTCGCCGGCGGGCGAATCATGCTTGATGGCACAGATATCGCTGGAACCAATGTTTCCGAGCGAATCGAACGCGGTATGGGCCTGGTCCCGGAGGACCGTCAACGCGATGGCCTTATCAAGCTCCAGTCGGTAGGAAAGAACCTCTCATTGGCTGGACTCAGCTGGTGGGTTCGCAATGGTCTGCTGCAGCGCGTCGCCGAGACGCTACGTGTCCGAGAACAGATCACTGATATTGGTATTAAGACTGCTGGCCCAGACGCGCCAATCACGTCATTGTCTGGTGGCAATGCGCAGAAGGTAGTCATTGGGAAGATACTGCTGACTGATCCAAGAGTGCTGCTGTTGGACGAGCCCACGCGCGGCGTCGACGTCGGGGCCAAGGGAGAGATTTTTTCCCTGATCTTCAAACAGGCGAGACAAGGTCTTGCGGTTCTCTTCGTGACCTCTGATGTGGGGGAGGCGCTGACTGCCTCTCACCGCATCGTAGTCATGAGCCGCGGCCACCTGGTCACCGAATTTGACCCGCGCCGCGCGACTCGAGAGGAAGTCATGGCCGCGGCGGAGGACAGCGCCCCCCCACTGTTGAGCACCGACGCCCCTCGCGCACAAGTAACGAATGGAGCAGACGCATGACCACTACGGCGGAGACGGACGTTGCGGCGACCCCCAAACGCTTCAACATAAACTTCGGGGCCCTGATTATGGAGGGTCGCGCACTTGTAGCCCTGCTCGTCATCATCGCCATCTTCGCTCTGATGAATGACAACTACCTGTCTTCTGGCAATCTTGCGACGATCGCCAAGGACGTGGCGTTCAACGCGATCATCGCATTGGGCATGCTGCTGGTGATCCTGAAGGGGGGAATCGACCTTTCAGTGGGTTCCACAGTGGGTCTCACAGGTGCGGTGGCCGGAAATCTCTTTCAAGGTGTCTCGCTCCCGCTGACTGACGCTGTGATGTACCCCTCCCTGTGGGTCATTGTGGTCTTGGCTGTGGGTGTGGGCATGCTGGTTGGCTGGGTCAACGGCATCCTGATCTCCCGGCTGAACCTTGCTCCGTTTATTGTGACGCTGGGAATGTTGTATGTAGGCCGTGGCCTAACGCAAGTGCTCCTGGGTGGCACTAACATCACAAACGAGCTGCGCGGACAGGAAGGCCTCAATAACGAAGGTCTGTTCACGATCTTCGCTAGCTCCCCACTTGGTGTCCCGATCTCGGCCTGGGTGATGGTCGCCCTTGCTGTGGTGTTCTCCATTCTGCTGACTCGCACCCCCTTTGGGCGGTGGCTTTACGCCACCGGAAGCAACGAACGGGCCGCTGAACTTTCTGGTGTGCCGGTCAAACGCGTCAAGACTCGCGTGTATATCTTCACCGGTATGTGCGCAGGCATGGTCGGCATCCTCCAGATTGCGAATATTCGGTCTGCCACGGCTGACCTCGGTAGCCTCTATGAGCTGAACGCCATCGCTGCGGTAGTGATTGGTGGCGCTGCGCTCTCGGGTGGGCGCGGGACAGTGCGCGGAACCATCATCGGTGCCTTCGTAATCGGCTTTCTCACCAACGGCCTAGTGATCGTAGGTGTCTCCCCATTCTGGCAGACAGTCATCACAGGGGCGGTCATCATCCTCGCGGTGGCAATGGACCAGATCCAACAGATTATTCAGAGGCGCAGGGCGGACGCCCGAGCGGTGGCTCAAGTAAGAAGAGAATCACAGCAGCAAGAGGACGAGGAAGCAGCTGAGGAGCCCTTGAAGTCGGAGGGCCAGAAAGTTCACTAGGTGTGTCGGGAAACCCGGTACGTCAAATTCCAGAAAGGAATCGCATCATGAAGAGAAACATCATGTCCACTATTGCGGCCTCCGCGGCGGCAGGTCTGCTTCTTTCGGCATGCGGAGGGGACGGTAACGGCACCGGCACCGCCAATGACCCCGAGGAGGACGGTTCGGGCGGCCAGATTGCCATTATCACCGTTGACCCTTCGAACCCGTACTGGGCGGCGGAAGTGTCGATAGCCGAGGAGCTGGCTGAGGAAATGGGCTACACAACTACCACCAGTGCCCACGGCAACGACCCGGACGAGCAGACCAGCCTGGTGGAAACCGCTATCAATAATCAGGTGGACGGCATCCTGTTGGATCCGGCTGGCGCTGATGAATCGGTGGCCATAGTCGAACAAGCGGTTGACGCTGGAATCCCGGTGGCCCTCGTCAACGCCGAGATCTCTGAGACTGGTTTGGCGGAGGTCCAGGTTGTCTCCAATAACGCCCAGGGCGCCACCCTTGGAGCAGAGGCATGGGCCGAAGCGATGGAATACGAGGGCACGTACGTAGAGCTCTTCGGAAACCCCAGTGACAACAATGCCCAAGTTCGCTCAGACGGCTACGCAAGCGTCTTGGACCAGTATCCCGATTTGGAGAAGGTTGGCGAAGAAATCGCCAACTGGGACCGCCAGCAGGGGCAGACCTCTATGGAGCAGCTGCTGTCCCGCTACCCCGATGTCGACGGAGTCATTGCCGGCAATGATGAAATGGCCCTGGGAGCTATCAATGCCCTAGAGGAAGCGGGACGAATCGATGAGGTGGCCGTTCTGGGATTTGACGGAAACAATGATGCGGCTGACGCGGTCCGAGACGGCACCATGGTCGCGACCGTGCTGCAGCCCATCGCTGACGGCACGCAACGTGCCATGGAAGTTTTGGATGAGGTAATCCAAACCGGAGAGAACCCTGTCGACGAGGAGAAGATTGCTTTGGACTGCTACCTCATCACTGAGGACAACGTCGACCAATTGGATAACTTCATCCTGAGCGACTGATAGAGATCACGATAATCTCCTACCTGACTCGAATGCTCGACTACGGGAATTCCGAGGGATGTCGCTAGCCACCAGTTTCCTCCGGGGCTTTACATCGCGGGGCGGTGCGTGGGCGTGGTCCGCCACGGACACCCTCCAAGGTCTCCTATTAGCCAAGCGCACGCCAGGGTTGGAGTGACCGATCCGGTCAGTGAAGACCTGCTCGTTGGCTGAACCAGCGAGCAGGTCTTCACTGGTTCATCCGCAGCCACGGCGAGAAGCTAAACAGCTGAGGGACCGGCACCCCGAAACACCCTGAGCCCACGCCGGCTCTCATTGGCCGAATCTGCCGCTTCAGCGCAGCTTTGAGCGTCTAATTAGCGGCATATGCCACGGACACCCTCCAAGGTCTCCTATTAGCCAAGCGCACGCCAGGGTTGGAGTGACCGATCCGGTCAGTGAAGACCTGCTCGTTGGCTGAACCAGCGAGCAGGTCTTCACTGGTTCATCCGCAGCCACGGCGAGAAGCTAAACAGCTGAGGGACCGGCACCCCGAAACACCCTGAGCCCACGCCGGCTCTCATTGGCCGAATCTGCCGCTTCAGCGCAGCTTTGAGCGTCTAATTAGCGGCATATTCGGCCAGTGGGCCGTGGCCAGGGAATCAGTGGCGAGTGGGCCGTGGCCAGGAGGTAAGTGGACGGTTGCCCGTGGGTCGGGGGAGACGCCTCGAGGGGATCGATGGGCGAGCTTCAGGCTTCGGCGCTTTAAAGGTTGAAGGCCTCGAGTGAGTAGCTAGGGAATCAGTGGCGAGTGGGCCGTGGCCAGGAGGTAAGTGGACGGTTGCCCGTGGGTCGGGGGAGACGCCTCGAGGGGATCGATGGGCGAGCTTCAGGCTTCGGCGCTTTAAAGGTTGAAGGCCTCGAGTGAGTAGCCGACTCGGTGCCACACTCCGGGTTCGAGCTCTATGAGGTTCTTCCCGGAGTTGAAGGCGTTGGGTGGGCATGTCATCGGTTCCACGGCGACACCTGCCCGGTTGAGGCTCTCCCCGGTGTAGACCTGGGCCCAGGGAGTGTCGGAGATCATGCGGACCACGAACCCGCTGGGGCCGTGGATCAGCTCCGCGATCCAGCCCTGGTCCGGCAGGTCGGTGTAGGCGTGATCGATCGTCAGGCCAGCCAGCAGTGGGCCATTTGTCAGGTCCAGGTCCCCGGAGACGTGCTTGGAGCCGACCACTTTGCCGTTGGGCTTGGTTTTGGCTACGGTGCGGGCCGGCAGGCGCAGTCTGCAGGACTTCAGCGGAGCATCAGCCGCAGTGAGGTACGGGTGGAATCCAGCACCGTAGGGGGCGGTGGCAGGGGCGTTGGTGGCCTCGTCGTCGCCTGGGTTCTCCGGAACGTAGCGGGTGCTCAGCGTCGCGGTCAGGCCGAGGTGGCCAGCCACGCGGTAGACCAGCACCACTTCCAGGCGGAAGGGGTAACCGGCTGAGGGCTCAATGGTCCCGGCCAGGTGCACTTCTGATTCGCGCTGCAGCTGCACCTCCAGCTCCACATCCGTCAGCAGCCCGTGCAGCGCGGCGCCGGTGGACTCATCGTTGGCCTCGAGCTCGTAGGAGGTCCCCGCGTGGGTGTACCGCGCCTGGGCGATCCGGTTGGGCCAGGGGGCCAGCACCGCGCCGGCGTACGCCCCGGCCCCCTGATCTGCGGGCACGATCAGGTTCCGCGCAGTCCCACTGCCAGCATCGCGGGTGGTCAGGCTCAACAGCTGCCCGCCGCGCAGCGAAATCCCTGCGGTGTATCCGCCGGCGGTGATCGTGACGGTCGGTGTCGACGCGCTCATGCAGTTCTCCTCACGTGAATTATTGGTCCACAGTAGCCAAACTGGTGCAGTTTTGCCCACACGGCCGTCTGCGCGCCGTCGTACACTGTTGATCTTATGAACTCACCAGTGCAGATTACTAAGGATCAGCGGCAGGCCGATTTTGCCGTGCCCGCTGCCGGCGATGGAGGCAGCTTCACCTACCAGGCCGGCACTGCCATGGTTTGCCTGGATATTGACGGGACAATCGTCAACCATGACGGTCACATGAGTCAGGGGGTGAAGGAAGCCGGCCGCGCGGTGGTGAGTGAGGGTCACACTGTGGTGGTCTCCACCGGCCGCTCGCTGCCGGCCACCCTGCCGGTGATTGAGACCTTCGGCATTACGCAGGGCTATGCGGTCTGCTCCAACGGTGGTGTGACGCTGCGGATCGATACCGCGCTGGAGGACGGCTACCAGATCCTGGACCAGCAGGTCTTCGACCCAGCCCCCGCGTTGGAAGCGCTGCAGCAGAAGCTTCCCACCGCCCGCTATGCGATCGAGACCTCGGCTGGGCACTTCTTGGCCACGGAGCGGTTTGAGGACCTCACCTTTGGGCTGATCCCGGAGCCGGTGAGTCTGAAAGACATGAAGAGCGCTGAAGCGGTGCGCCTGGTGGTCAATTCCGACGACGCCACCGCCCGTCAATTTGCCCGGACCGTCAGAGACATTGGCCTTCACGGGGTCACTTATTCGGTGGGATGGTCGGCGTGGCTGGACATCGCCGCCGAGGGGGTGACCAAGGGGTCCTCCCTGGAGGAGCTGCGGGTCAAGCTGGGTGCTCCGCACAGTGCCACCGTGGCCTGCGGTGATGGCCGGAACGACATTGAGATGCTGCAGTGGGCCCACCGGGGAGTGGCGATGGGTCAGGCGGTGCGTGAGGTCAAGAAAGCCGCTGATGAGATTACCGGCACCGTGGATGAGGACGGCCTGGTCACCGTGCTGCGCAGCATTCTGCAGCGCTGAGCAGGTTCAGGACTGCGCGCAGCCGCAGCCGCACTCCTGGGCCGTCACCTCAGCCGTTGGGCCAGCTGCTCCACGGCTGGCTCGCCCATCAGGTCCGCCGGCAGCATCGGCAGCGTGTCCACCGCCACCCGGGGCAGAAGCTCCCGCAGCGTGGCCAGCTGGGCCTCTTCCTGGGTGCGTCGGGCAGCCAGGAACTCGCCCTGGTCAGTGGGGGAGAGCCGGTTGACGACGACGCCGCCGACCTCGACACCCAGCCGCTCCAGCTCGTGGAAGAGCTCGGCGGACTCCAGGACCGGGACCCGCTCTGCGTTGACGACAATGATGAAGCTGCAGGCGGCGGGATCGGTGACCAGCCCACGCAGCTTCTCGAAGGTGTTCCGGCGTTGGGTGAGCACCTGACGTATACGGCGATCCCGGTTGGCTCCGCGGGAGGAGCTGGGGTCATCGTTGTCCAGGGCCCGGATGGCCGCACCGAACTTCTCCGCCTTCGTTCTGCGGTTGAGCAGCCCCTCAGTCCAGGCGGCCATGATTTCCGGCAGCGCCAGCAGCCGGGCAGTGTGCCCGGAGGGTGCGGTGTCAAAGATGATCAGGTCGTAGTCCCGCTCGGCCAGCTCCACCACCTCAGCAATGCGCTCCAGGATGGCCGCCTCATGGGTGCCGGGGGATTGGCGTGCCAGCTGCAGGTGAGCGTCGACCTGTTTGTGCAGGTGCTCCGGCATGAAGTCACGCAGGGTCTGGCCCACCTGCTCCAGGTGACGTTCGATGGTCGCGTGCGGGTCGATTTCCAACCCGGCCAGCACACCGGAGCCGCCGTCATCGGCCAGCAGGACCGGCTCGTCCCCCACCGGACGTTCCCACAGGTGCCCCAGATTATGTGCAGGGTCCGTGGAGACGAGCAGCACACGCCGCCCGCTGCGGGCCTGCTGCAGACCCACGGCAGAGGCGATGGAGGTCTTCCCCACACCGCCTTTGCCGCCGATGAAGAGGACCTTCCGGTCAGCGGCCAGCTCTAGCAGCATTGCATGCCATCGAGCGGGGACTGGTCGAGGCCTTGGCGGATGTGCCAGTCGTGCATGCGATCCAGCATCTCCGGCAGCAGTTCCAGCGTGGCTCCGGAGGCCGGATTGGGGACCCCTAGCGCCTCGGAGAGCACCAGCATCATGAACAGATCCTCTTCATCGCGTTTGGCGCGGGCGAACACGCGCCGGTAGGGGGCTACGTAGAACTCACGCAGCCCCCGCTCGGCCCGGTCAAACCAACTCATCGCCCGAGGCTCACTGTCTCGTGGTGCAGGTGCGCTCAGACCGACCGAGGAAGCTTCTGATCCTCGGTCAGGGCGACGTCGTCCTCCGGCTCCTTGGGAGCCTTGCGGGCGGCCAGCATGGCGATGACTGCCTCCACCAGGACCCAGGTGGCGGCGATGATGATGATGATGTCGATGACCAGCAGCAGCCAGTCGCCGGCGTTGTAGAGGTTCACCAGCTGCACCATTGCTGCGTAGATCGTCATGAACAGCACGAACGCCGCTGGGAGGAGCACCGGCAGGAACGGACGTCCCTTGCGGATGAGGATGATGGTCAGAATGGTCAGCGTCAGGCCTGCCAGCAGCTGGTTGGTGGTGCCGAACAGCGGCCACAGGGCCATACCGCCAGCGCCGTCGGCGCCCTGGGAGAAGGTCAGACCGAAGGCCAGCGCCACCACGATCAGGGTCGCGAGCCAGGTCTTGATCTTCACGCCTGCAATCTCGCCGACCTCCTGCACCACGAATCGCATGAGCCTGGTGCCGGTGTCCAAAGTGGTTGCTGCGAAGAGGACCACCATGGTGGCCAGAATGGTGGCCGAGAGTCCCGAGGGGATGGCCAGGCCGGCGTTGATGATGGAGGCGCCGCCTTCCACGAAGACCGGGACTCCGCCGGAGGAGAAGGAGTTGTAGAAGTCGCTCCACTGTGCCGCGGTCTGGAAGCCTGCGGTGGTGGCGATAATCGCACCCAGCGCCAACAGACCCTCACCGACCGCCCCGAAGTACCCGACGAACCGGGCGTCGGTCTCGCGATCGAGCTGTTTCGACGAGGTGCCGGAGGACACGAGGCCGTGGAACCCGGAGATCGCACCACAGGCGATGGTGACGAACAGCAGCGGAACCAGCGGGGGAGTGTCGTCCGGGAGAGCGTCATTCACCGCAGGTGCGACCACGGTGGGCGTGGCCAGCAGCACTGCGCCGTAGATGATGCCCAGGCCGATGAACAACTGGATACCGTTGATGAAGTCGCGTGGCTGCAGCAGCACCCAGACCGGCAGCATGGAGGCGATGCCGGAGTAGATGAACAGCAGCACGATCCAGACGCCCTCCGGCGTGAGACCGAACATTCCCTCTTCAGGCAGGGAGACGGGGTAGGCGTCGCCCAGCAGGATGAGGGCGTAGAGCAGGACCACACCGACGGCGGTGACGGCAAGCAGGTTCCACTTGAACCGGTAGATGGCTTGGCCGACGAACACGGCGACCACCAGTGCGCCCCAGGTGGGGATGACCGCGCCGGGCTGAGCCACCAGCAGGCCTGAGATGACCACCGCGAATGCGGCCAGCACCATCAGCAGCAGAAGCAGGATGACCACCAGGAAAAGGTTGCGCCCGCGGGCACCGATGTAGGTGCCGGAGAGTGCGCCCATTGACGTGCCCTTGTTGCGGGTCGACGCCCAGAGCGCTCCGAAATCATGCATGCCCGCCATGAACACCGTGCCGAGGGTCACCCAGATGAAGGCCGGCAGCCAGCCCCAGATCACCGCGATGGCCGGGCCCACAATCGGGGCGGCACCGGCGACCGAGGTGAAGTGGTGCCCCCAGAGGATGTAGCGGTTGGTGGGAAGGAAGTCCACGCCGTCGGTGAACTGATGCGCGGGTGTCTTGAACTCAGCGTTGAGCTTATAGACCTTCTTGGCTAAGAAGCGCGAGTAGAGGAAGTAGCCGGCCAGCATCATTCCGACGCCAATGATGGCCAGCACCAGCGAATTGGGGGCGTCCATGGTGACTCCTCAGGGTGCGATGGGTAGCGACCTCGGTCTCAGCATGGCAGGACGTGACCCACCCCACTGTGAGGCCTCAGGATGCCAGTATATGGGCTATGCGCCTCCATGCGCACAGGCTGTGCATTGGCCAGACCCACGGAACTGCCAGCCGGCTCTCAGGTCCCCGTGATGTGTTGGAAAGACTGACTAGGGGCACGCCACCAGCTGAGGGAGAGCGATATTCATGACACCAGCAAAGCAGCAGAGTTCCCCGGTGAGCACTGTGTATGCCGGGCCTTCCGCTGACTCAGTGCAGAATCCGTTGCCCAGCGCCACCGCCGTGGAAACGGCGAAGGTGCTCGCGGAAGTAGAGCTGCCGACCATCTCCAAGGGGCCCATCATCCGCCGTCCCCGCGTGGTCGCCGCAGTGGAGAATCTGGGCTTGGAGGCTCGGGCTGTGGCCAGAGTGCAGACCTTGGCCGAGAAATACGGCAGGGGTCCGGTGATGCTGGCTATGCCCGGCCGAAAGATGGCCCTGGTGCTGCACCCCGAACACGTGCACCGGATTCTGGAGGAGTCCCCCGAACCGTTCGCCACCGCGGAGACGCTCAAACGGCATGCGCTGAAACACTTCGAGCCTCAGGTGGCACTGGTCTCCCACGGCGCCGAGCGGTCCCGGCGGCGTGAGACCAACGAAAAGGTGCTGGATCACCAACAAGCAATTCACCACATGGCGGAGCAGTTCCTGCCAGCAGTCCGTGAAGAGGCGCAGACCTTGCTGAAGCAGGTCGACGCCGCGGGCGGCACCTTGGACTACAGCAGCTATTACAAAGCGTGGTTCCGGGTGGTCAACCGGGTGGTGCTGGGGGATTCCTACCGGGACGACACCGAACTTCTGGAGCTGATGGAAACCCAGCGGGCCCGCGGCAACTGGGCCTTTCTGCGTCCGGTCGACACCGAGGCTCGGGATGACATCCACACCCGGATCAAGCAGGCGGTGGCCAAGGCTGAGCCAGGCAGCATCGCCGCCTACATGGCCCAGATGCAAGACCGCGGTGAGTCTGCGACCTCCCCTGACGAGGATGCGCAGCAGATCCCCCAGTGGCTGTTCGCATTCGACCCGGCCGGGATGTCCAGCTACCGGGGGCTGGCGCTGCTGGCGTCCCACCCCGACCAGCTCGAGGCGGTGCGGCAGCAGATCGACCAGGAAGCACAGCAGCACGCTCCGCTGCTGCCGCTGCTGCGTGCCACAGTGCTGGAGTCTCTCCGGCTCTGGGCCACTACCCCCATGATCTTGCGGGAAACCACCCGGGAGGTGGAATTCGAAAATGGAGTGATGCCTGAGGGCACCACAGTGCTGATCTTCGCCCCGTTCTTCCACCGCGATGAGAAGAACCTCGACTATGCGCACACCTTCTCCCCGGAGGTGTGGAACCACGAGCGAACTCGCGAGGAATGGCCGCTGGTGCCCTTCAGCTCAGGCCCCGCGGTGTGCCCGGGCCGGAACCTGGTGCAGCTGCTGACGTCGAACTTCATGGCAGAAATTGTGGGTCAGCGCAGCATTGATCTGCTCAGCCATGACCTTGAACCCGGCCGTCTGCCCGCACTGCTGAACAACTTCTCCCTGAAGTTCCACCTCTCGGAACGGTGACCGTTAGGCTCGGCATATGACTGAGTTTCGGGTCAATCGAGATGACCCTACGCACGCTCTGGCGCAGGTGTGGCCGCCGTTCGGCCTGCGCATCGAGTCCCCGCAGCTGGTGCTGCGCCAGGTGCGGGAATCGGACTTCCCAGCCTACGTAGCGGCGGCATCCTCGGGGATCATGACCACCGGCCGGAATTCCTTCGCCTCCCCCTGGGACGAGAATTCCCCGGAAGACATCGCCAAGAACTCCCTGACCTGGCTGTGGTCCAAACGCCCCGCGATCGGCCCGGATTCCTGGTATCTCATGCTTGCTGTCTTCACCCGCCACGATGACGGCACCGAGGATTCGCTGATCGGCATGCAGGACGTCTGGGCTGAGGACTACCGCGTGCTGCGGACAGTGCAGTCAGCCAGCTGGCTACGTGCCGATGCGCAGGGCAAAGGCTACGGCAAGGAGCAGCGCGCGGCGATGCTGATGTGGGCCTTCGACCATTTTGGTGCCGAGTACGCCGAATCAGGAGCATATGACTGGAACGAGCCCTCCAAGCGGGTCTCCGAATCGCTGGGCTACTTCCAATGCGGAACCCGCCGAGTGACCGATGCCCACGGCCGCCAGCCGGAGTGGGAGATCCAGTACCGGATGGCCAAGAATGATTTCCTGCGCCCCAGCTGGTCGGTCCAGGTCGAAGGCAACGAGCTGCTGCAGGACTTCATGCTGCTGAGCAGTCGGCACCGGGCTCAGCAGAACCCCGCCCCCGAGCAGCATGCCTGAGCAGCCCTTCAAGGTGTCCGCAGCATGGGCACGCCGCACAGTCGTCGAGGCGCAGCACATACCCGCCCCCGGAACCCCGGGTCCGTATGCTGACGCCGCGGACGTGCTGCGCGGCATCGGCCTGATCCAGCTGGATCCGCTGACGCGAGTCTCCACCGCGCAGCGCCTGACGTGCCTGACCCGGCTGCCCCGGACCCACCGTGCAGAGCAGGTCGACGCCGCGCTCTGGCCCGGACACCGCCCGGTCGCCTTCGAATCCTTCACCAAAGTGGCATGCCTCTTCCCGCTTCAGGACTGGGCGCTGCTGGAGCTGCGGCGTCAGCATGTCCGCGACACCTACGCCGGATCGCTGCCGGACCATCTGCGCCACCAGATCCGGGAGGTGGTGGCCGCCGCACCCGGCGGAGTGAAGATCGGCACGCTGGAAAAAGCGTTGAGCTCTGCGCGGACCACAGGCTGGAACTGGTCCGAGGTCAAGCGCGCTGCAGAGCTGATGGTGCGCACCGGCGAACTGGTCATCACCGCACGTGAGGGCGTGGTCCGGCTCTTCGACCTGCCCGAGCGTGCACTGCCCGCCGAGATCCGCCACGCAGAAGAGCTCCCCGCGGAGCAGCTGCGGGCGCAGTTGGCCGCCCGCGCGGTCAGCAGCCTCGGGGTGATGACCGCAGGGGACTTCGCACACCACTACCACCTGAGCAGGCGCGACGCCGCGGACGGGATCCGCCGGGCAGGCCTGGTCCCCATTGAGGTCGAGGGTTGGAAGGACACCGCGTATGTGCCGGCCGAGGCATTGGATGCCTCGCCGCTGAGTCCCCCCTCCCGCGACGCTGGCCCCGGGCCGATCCGTCAGGCGAGGCTGATCGGCCCCTTCGACCCGCTGCTGCGCGACCGGCGCCGGGCTCAGCGGGTCTTCGGCTTCGACTACACCTTCGAGGCATATGTGCCCAAGAGTAAGCGCGTCTACGGACACTATGTCATGGGTGTGCTCTCTGGATCCGAGCTGATCGGCCGGGTGGACCTGTGGCGGAGCAAGGACGAGTTGGTCCTCCACCGTGTGTTTCCCGAGCCCGGCACCCCGGCGCGCAGCGTCGTCGCCCGGGCGAGATCTGCCGCAGGCACACTGTCCCGCCAGCTGGGAACCCAGCTGCGCCTGCTCGAAGGCTGAACAGCGCCGGCAGCTGCGGGCGTTATACGCTGAGCACTGAGAACTGACCTGAACCGCTAGGAGGAACTGTGGCCATTGTCCGCGACGTCACCATCGAAATCCCCACGGGGTCCCGTGTGAAGTACGAGATCGACCACCAGACGCACCGGCTGCGGCTGGACCGAGTGCTGTTCACCCCCATGCAGTACCCGACCCACTACGGCTATTTCGATGACACGCTCGGCGAGGACGGCGACCCGCTGGACGCCCTCGTCTACCTCCCCGGCGTGGACCTGATTCCCGGAGTGGTGGTGGAGGCCCGCCCGGTGGGTGTGCTGAACATGACCGACGACGGCGGTGGCGACGCCAAGCTGGTGTGTGTCCCGGATGACAAGCGCTTCGACCACATCCAGGAGATCGGCGACCTGGGCGAGCACCTGATCCAGGAGATCGAGCACTTCTTCACTCGCTACAAGGACCTGGAGCCAGGCAAATGGGTCAAGATTGAAGGCTGGCAGGGCCGCGAAGAGGCCGAGGCCGAGCTGACGCGCTCCATCGAGCGGTTCACCGCCTGACCAGACAGCTGCGACTGCAACATCCGGTGGGACACCCCGGGGCAGAACCCCGAATGTCCTACCGGATGTGGCATTTAATCCTCCGTGTGGGCCGCTTGCGCTACATGCGATGGGACTTCCGTCAGAGCATGACGGTCCGTCCCATCGGATGTGCCGCTCCCGGCTGAGCCGGCTCTCACTGGTATGGCCAGGTGCACCAGGCCGACCCCTGCGGAGACCGCGAGCCTCAGGCGCTGATAAAGCTGGCCACCCAGGCGTAGTCCCATGCGCGGTCCTTCCACTTCTCGTACCGCCCCGAGGCCCCGCCGTGACCGCCATCCAGCTCGGTCTTCAGCACAATCGGGGCTTGGCCCAGCTGGTGTTCGCGCAGCACAGGAACCCACTTGGCGGGCTCCACGTACATCACCCGCGTGTCGTGCAGAGACGTCACTGCGGCAATGGCCGGGTAGCGTGCTGGGCGGACGTTCTCGTAGGGCGAGTAGGACTTCATGTAGCGGTAGACCTCGGGGTCCTCGATCGGGTTGCCCCATTCCTCCCACTCCCCGGCCGACAGCGGCATCTCCGGGTCCAGGATGGTGGTCAAGCTGTCCACGAACGGCACCTGCGCCACAATCGCTCGGTACTTCTCTGGAGCCAGGTTGGCCACCGCCCCCATCAGCAGGCCGCCGGCGGACCCGCCCATCGCCGCCAGCCGTGTGGCGTCCGCCCACCCGCTGTCCACCAGGTGATCGGTGACGGCCAGGAAGTCGGTGAAGGTGTTCTTCTTGTGCAGCTTCTTCCCGTTCTGGTACCAGAGCCGCCCCAGTTCACCGCCGCCGCGGACATGGGCAATGGCGTAGACAATCCCGCGGTCCAGCAGGCTCAGCCGTGGCACGGCGAAGCCCGGGTCATTGGAGATCTCATAGGAGCCGTAGCCGTAGATCACCGCCGGGTGGGTGCCGTCGCGCCTGAGGTCCTTGTGATGCAGCACCGTCACCGGAACCTCGGTCCCGTCGGGGGCAGTCGCCCACTCCCGCACCGCCCGGTAGTCCTCCCGGTGGTAGTCGTTGACTGGAGTCTCCCGGCGCAGGATCGGCACGGGATCCTGATGAGGAATGTCATAGATCCGGTCGGGCACCAGCCAGGAGGAGTAGCGGACTCGGAACAGGGGGGCGTCATAGCTGGCCTGTTCCACGCTGATGGTGTGCATCGTGTCTTCGAACACCGGGCCGGGGAGCGACGCCGCCTTCACACCGGCCGCGCCGTCACGCACCTGCCGGACGGTGTCCCAAGACAGCATCCGCACCGAGGGATTGGCGCTGATGCGGGCCTCCACCAGCACCTGAGCGGCAGTGACGATGACGCTGTCGTCCAGCTTCACGGCGTCGTCGTGCTGGATCACAGTGGGCCCCAGGTCCAGCTGGTCACTGCCGGCCTGGCCCAGCAGCGCCTCAGCGGTGGTCAGCGACACTGCGTTGTTGGGGCCCTGCTGGTTATGGGTGATCAGCAGCATCGCCTCACCGTCGACCTCACATGGTGCCACCGAGTTCAACACCCTGCGCTCGGCTGGCACAAGGAGCTGCGGCTCAGCGGCGGGGTCGGTGAGGTCCAGCAGCCGGGTGGCGTTCCACTCCGAATTGCCGGATTCGATCACCAGCTGCCGCCGATCGGCTGAGAGTCCGGCGCCCAGCCACTGGGTGACATCCGTGATCTCCAGCAGAAGCCGGTCCTGGGTCGCGGGCGTCCCCACGGTGTGCTGCCACAACCGGTGCGGCCGCCACGCAGCGTCGGCGGTCAGGTAGTAGGCGCGCTTCCCGTCGGGAGACAGATGCACCCCGTAGTGGACGTTCTCCACCGACTCCGGCAACGCCTGACCGGTCTGCAGGTTCCGCAGCCGCAGGGTGAAGTGTTCGTCCCCGGAGGTGTCCTCCACATAGGCCAGCAGCGTCCCGTCCTCGCTGACCGCCATACCGCCCAGGGAGTAGAAGGGGTGGGCGGATGCTTCGGCATTCGTGTTGAAGTAGGTTTCCTCCCCGGGCAGCGTTTCCCCTGCGGTGACCTCCGGGGGTGTCCATGCGGACAACGACGACGCCTCCGCAGAGGCCGGGACGCGACAGAACACCGGGTGCTGCTCACCCTCGATAGTCCTGAGGAAGTACCACCAGCTGCCCCGGCGGGCCGGCACTGAGAGGTCAGTCTCCACAGTCCGCCGCTTGATCTCCGCATAGATGGCGCTGCGCAACGGCTCCTGCTCCGCGGCGACGGCCTCAGTGTAGGCGTTCTCGGCGGCAAGGTGCTCCAGCACCTGCGGATCGTCCTTATCGCGCATCCATTCGTACGGATCGCAGAAGGTGTCGCCGTGGCGGGTGCGCTGGGTGGGGATCTTCTTGGCAAGGGGCGGAGAAGGGGTGGTCATGGGACCATTCAATCAGAGGCTGCAGCCGCTCCCGGCGGAGTCATTCGCCCGGGCGGATCAGCCCTGATTCATACGCTATGACCACAATCTGCGTCCGATCACGCAGCTGGAGCTTGCTCAGGATCCGTGAGACGTGGGTCTTCACCGTCTGCTCAGCCAAGAAGAGGCTGGCGGCGATTTCCGCATTGGCCAGGCCCCGGGAGATCAGCCGCATGACATCCAACTCGCGCTCGGTGAGTCCTTCCAGAAGTGCTGTGTTTTGCACGGGAGAGGGAGGTCTCTCGGCGTAGTCAGCGATGAGGGTGCGGGTGATCCGCGGCGACAACAGCGCCTCCCCTTGTGCCACTACGCGTACTGCGTGTATGAGCTCCTCCGGGGTGGCGTCTTTGAGGAGGAATCCGCTGGCACCTGCGCGCAGGGCGGCGAAGACGTACTCGTCGGCGTCGAAGGTGGTGAGCATCAGAATCCGCGGCGGACTGGCTGCCTCGCTCAGCACGGTACGTGTGGCCTCGAGGCCATTGACTCCGGGCATGCGGATGTCCATCAGCACCACATCGGGCTGGGTGCTTTCCACGATCTCCAGAATCCCGGCGCCGTCCTCCGCGGTGCCCACCACGTGGATCCCGGGCTGGGCGTCCAACAGTGCGGCGAATCCGGCGCGGATCATGTGCTGATCGTCCACGACGAGTACGCGCACATCGTCAGCAACAGGTGAGGTTGTCACGGGTTCACGGTACAGCAGGCCGCCGCAGGGCGCGGGAGCCTGCAGCGGTTACGTACTGTTGTACTCTATGACCTCCCCATGGCTGCACGCTGAGCACACGCGAGGGATCGCCTCCCGGTTGGCACGTGACTACACCTACGTGGTGCCGGGCTTTCCGATCGCGGTGTTCAGCTTCAGCCTGTTGCTGGTGATGACGGTGGTTTCGGCGGTGACGGCCATCATCTGGGTCGGGGCGCTGCTTATGCCACTGACTCTGGTGGTGGCCTCAGGCTTCGCGGAACTGGACCGGACCCGACTGCGCATTTGGGGAGCCACTGCCCCGGCGGTCGTCTACCAGCCCCTGGGCACGGGGGTGTGGGGGAGACTCCGAGTCTTAGCGGACCCGCGGCGGTGGTTGGACCTCGTCTTTGAGACGTTCATTACGATTGCGCTGCGGGCGGTGACCTTCACCGTGGCGGTGCTGTGGTCGCTCGCCGGGCCGGCGGCGGTGACCTACTTCTTCTGGTCGCTGTTCCTGCCGACCCCGGGTGTGCTGATCCAGCTGCTCGGCTTGATCAACCCGGTGTTGGTGCCGCTGTCAGCCATTGGGCAGTACGTCTTGGACGCGGGAGTGCTTTTTCTGCTGGGCCTGGCGTTCATAGCGACCCTGCCGGCGGTGATCCACGCGCTGGCGGCTGCAGACGCTTCGTTGAGCACGGCGCTGCTGACTTCAGGAGAACGTGCGCACGCCGGGGGGTCCCGCCCAGATACCAGGTATCGGACCGCTTCCTTCAGCTGTGCTGCCTGGTCCTGGATCGGCACCGGGTTTGCGGCCCTGGTGCTGTTTTCGGTCGCCTGGCCGGTCACCGTCGCGGTGCATTCGGTCAATGTGGTCCTCGCGCTGCTGCTGGTGCTGGTGCACTGCGGGGCCGCGGTGCTCACGCTCACCCGCCCCTGGACAGGCCTTGCGCTGTCAGTGGGCGCGGCCGGGGGCATCATGATCGCTACCGTCAGCTCTTCCCCCGCGCCCTGGCCGTGGCCGGTCACCGCGATGATCACGCAGTCTGCGGTTCTGATGGTCGCAGCTCTGGCGCGGCCCTGGTACCACGCAGTCTCAGCCTGGTGTGCCGGGGTTGTGCTGACGCTCGTGGCCCTGGTCAGCGTCTCCGAAGTGCCCGCCGGGGCCATGGCCAATAGTGTGGTCTACGCCTCCTTGACGGCCGGCGTCGTCGTGATCGGGATCCTGGTTCGGATCTGGATACTCAACGCGGGGCGGTTGGAGGAAGCGCAACGCACCAGCGCGCAGCAGGACCGTCGGCGCAAGGAGCTCCAGGAGCGTAACCGGATTGCCCGTGAGCTCCACGACGTCGTCGCACACTCCATGTCTGTGATCAGCGTGCAGGCGGCGACTGCGCAGTACCGCATCCCGGGGATGAGCGCCGCCGCACTGCGTGAGTTCGATGACATCGCGGAATCCTCCCGGCAGGCGCTGAGTGAAATGCGCATGCTGCTGAGCATCCTCCGCGGCGACGACGACGTCCCCACCGCCCCGGAGCCGGGATTGGATGACATCGACCGGCTCATCGAATCCACCCGCGCCTCTGGGACCACGATTACCTATAGCGGCCTGAATCTGGGTGAGGATGTCCACGCGCCTGCGGCGACGGGACTGGCCGCCTACCGGATAGTTCAGGAAGCGCTGAGCAATGCGCTGCGACACGCCCCCTCCGCCACCGTCGACGTAGATGTCACTGCCGAGGTTCACCACCAGGTGAGGAGCCTGCGCATTGCGGTGGTGAATGGTCCTTCGCCCGATGGGGTGGTGGATCCTGCTCCTGGGGCGGGGTTGGGGTTGAGCGGTATTCGGGAACGGGCTTCTGCCGTCGGCGGGAGTGTGACCACGGAGCATACTGCCGCGGGGGGATTCGCCCTCCGGGCGCACTTGCCGCTGTGACAGTACCCCGGTAGGGGGTCAGATTGGCTCCACCGGGTGACGTGCCACAGGCTCCGGTGACGTACCGTGAAAGCAAGAGCGGACGGTCACCAGTTCGCCACGGCCGTGTGAGGAAGGGATTCCACCCGATAATGACGATCACCCAGGACACTGCACCGGCGATCAGGTCTGAGCGCAGGCCGGTCAGGAACCGGCAGACCAACGACTTCTTTGAACTCGCCCAGCGGGTCAAGGAGGCAGGGTTGATGGACCGCAGTGCTGAGAGCTATATCGGCCGGGTCATTGTGCTGGCTCTGAGCTTCATCGGTGCTGGGGCATTGCTGGTGGCCGTGGGCGACTCCTGGTGGCAGCTTGCCGTGGCGGCGCTCTTCGGTATTCTCTTCACGCAAGTGGCCTTCCTGGCCCACGACGCCGCCCATCAACAGGTTTTCAACAGCGGTCGGCGCAATGACCGGCTCTCCCGGATAGTCGGCAATCTCGTGGTGGGCATGTCCTACGCCTGGTGGGCGAAAAAACACGGAACCCACCACGCCCACCCCAATGTCATCGGCAAAGACGGCGACATCTCTCCAGGCACACTCGCCTTTGTCCCGGAGGACGCCGAGGGCCGCACCGGGCTGGCTGGATGGTTCGTCAAACGGCAGGGTTGGTTCTTCTTCCCCATCCTCATGTTCTTCGGCTTTGTGCTCCACTACCATGCGGTGCATGTTGTCCTGACCTCCGAGAAGGTCAAGCACCGGAAGACCGAAGGTGCCTTCCTCGCGGTTCGACTCATCGGTTACCCCGCACTGATCATCCTGCTGCTCGGCCCAGTCCTCGGTGCCGTGTTCATTGCCGTGCAGGTCGCAGTGTTCGGCGTCTACATGGGCGCCACCTTCGCCCCAAACCACAAAGGCATGCCGCTGATCCCCAAGGACGCCAAAGTGGACTTCATGCAACGTCAGATCCTGACCTCCCGCAATATCCGCGGCGGTCGGGTGATGAACGCCGCCATGGGCGGGCTGAACTACCAGATCGAGCACCACCTCTTTCCCCGCATGGCCAGTCCCAATCTGCGCAAGGTCCAGCCGCTGGTCCGGCAGTTCTGCGCAGAGCGCGGCATCACCTACACCGAAACCGGTCTCATCGAATCGTGGGGGATTGTCATCCGCTACCTCAACCGAGTCGGACTCGGTTACGCCGACCCCATGGACTGCCCCGTCACCTCGCAGTTCCGCCCCCGCTGACCGGTCCGCCGCGGCAGTTGACCGCGGTCCGATAACCGCACAGGATGACGGGTGTGAGTTCCTCCCCGCCCGAGCCTGCCCCGCGGAACGCGCCCCCGGGCACAGTGACCGAGGTTTTTCTCGTCTTCCTCCGACTCGGGCTGACCAGTTTCGGCGGGCCCGTGGCGCACCTGGCCTACTTTCGTGAAGCGCTGGTAGAACGTCGCCGCTGGGTCAGTGAGCGTGCCTATGCAGATCTCGTGGCGCTGTGCCAATTCCTGCCGGGGCCAGCATCCAGCCAAGTAGGCATGGCCCTGGGCCTGCAGCGCGCCGGGCTCTGGGGAATGTGTGCGGCGTGGTTCGCCTTCACCATGCCTTCGGTCATTCTGCTGGTGGCCTTCGCCTATGGCGTGGCCGGTGCTGGAGACCTCTCTGAAGCGGGATGGGTCCACGGGCTGAAAGCCGCGGCAGTGGCCGTCGTCGCCCACGCAGTCCTCGGAATGTCCCGGACGCTGACTCCGGATGCGCCGCGGGCGACGATCGCCGCGTTGACCATGATCATCGTGCTGCTGCTTCCCACACCCTTCATCCTGGTGGCGGCCATCGCCGTGGCAGGGCTCATCGGACTGGTGTGGCTGAAACCTGCGGCGGAGACCTTTACCGAGGGTGATGAGTTCAGAGTCCGGGTCTCTAAGCGGCTCGCAGCCGGATGTCTGGGACTCTTCGCCCTTCTGCTGGCCGGGCTTCCCCTGCTGGTGGGGCTGACCGGCAACGCCTACGCAGCACTGGTGGATCTCTTCTACCGCGCCGGGTCACTGGTCTTCGGCGGAGGCCATGTGGTGCTTCCGCTGCTGCAGGCCGAGACGGTCACCACCGGCCTGGTGGAGGCTGACACCTTCTTGGCCGGCTATGGTGCGGCCCAGGCAGTTCCCGGTCCGCTGTTCACCTTCGCCGGGTTCCTGGGTGCGTCCACACTTGAGGGGCCCGGCGGCATTCCGGGAGCGGTGATCGCCATCGCGGCGATCTTCCTGCCCGCAGCGCTGCTGGTGCTCGGAGCGCTGCCGTTCTGGGAGGCCCTGCGCAGCCACACCCAGGTCCGGCGTGCCCTGATGGGGGTCAACGCCGGAGTGGTCGGTATCCTCGCTGCGGCGCTCTACGACCCAGTTTTCACCGCAGGAGTGCTCGACGTCGGCCTCGGTGCGCTGCTGCTGGCCATCGGAGCATTCACCGCGCTGAACAGTTGGAAAGCCCCCGCCTGGGCTGTGGTGCTCGTCGCCGGGGTGTTGGGCTGGCTCGCCCTCTAGAGTCCGCGCCGGTGCGCTGAACTGAGGGCCGCCCTCGTTACCCTAGAGGACTATGACTCAGCGCCGTCGTCCTTCCCCCGCCGTGTATCGCCGCCGGCGGCTGGCTGCGGCGCTGCTGGCGGTCCTCGCCCTGGCCCTGGCGGTGTGGGGCGCACGCCTGCTCTTCGATGCACTGACCGAGGAATCCGACCAGCCCGGTGCCAGCCCCCTGAACGGGACGGAGAACCAGAACGACGACGCCGCTGCCACCCCGGAACCGACCCAGGACCAGGAGACTGAGGCCGCAGAGCAGGAACCCGAAGAGGAGGAGACGGTGGAGGAGGGCGTCTGCACCGCTGAGGACATCGAAGTGCGGGCTCGGACCAGCCATGAGTCCTACGACGCCAGCACCGCACCGCTGCTGATGATGGAGATCGAGCACGTCGGCACCTCAGAGTGCACGCTGGATGTGGGCACTGAAGAACAGGAATACCGGGTCTCTACCGGCGGCCGGGAAATCTTCACCACCGCGCAATGCGACCTTCGCGGGGAGTCCCTGGAGATGGAGCTTGAGCCGGGCCAGGCCGAACGTGCCAATATGCTGTGGCCACGCTCCGACTCCTCGGTGGACTGCTCCGAACCGGCGGATCTGGCCACTGCGGAATATCAGCTCACGGTGGCGGTCTCCGGGATCACCAGCGAGCCACATACTTTTCAGATGAGCGGGAGATCGGAATGAGCCACAACCCCAGCACCAGCTCCGCAGAAGCCCAGTTCCAGATCAGACCGGCGCGGACCTCCGATGTGGCGCGCATCGTGGAGATGGCGCAGCCACTGGTGGAGAAGCGGGTGCTGGTACCCAAGGAGCGGGTGACGTACTACGAGTCCATCCAGGAATTTCTGGTGGCGGAGGACTCCCACGGCCACCTCATAGGGTTCGGCGCGCTGCACGTGATGTGGGAGGACCTCGCTGAGGTCCGCACGCTGGCGACCCTGGACTCCTGGCGAGGCCACGGCGTCGGATCCGGGCTGCTGCACCAGCTGCTGGCCCGTGCCACTGACCTGGGGGTGTCCCGTGTCTTCTGTCTGACGTTTGAGGTGGAGTTCTTTCTCCGGCAGAACTTTCGCATCATGGCGGACCAGGCCCCGGTGGACCCTGAGGTGTACGTCGAGCTGCTGCGCTCGCCGGACGAGGGTGTCGCGGAGTTCCTCGACCTCGCCCGGGTGAAGCCCAACACTTTGGGCAATACACGCATGATCCTGGATCTGGATACCGAGTCGTCCTGAGCTGTTCACTCTGAGTTCACCCCGGCAGCAACTTCTGGTCACCTGAGGTTCTTAGCGTGGCATCCGGCTGAGCAAGCGCGCCTGAGGTCAGGAGCACTTGCCGGTAAATGCCACAACCCTATGGAACTTGGCGGCTGCGCGCAGACGCCAACGCTCAATCCTCAGAGAGGCACAAACGTGAACGCAGCAAGTTTCGGCCGCACGGCGGCCCTCCTGTCCCTCGCATCATTCGTGCTCGTGGCCTGCGGTGAGGCCAACAACCCGGTGGCCGAAAACGGCGATGAGAACGGAAACGGGGAGAACGGCGGCGGTGAGACCAGCGAGGTCCAAGGCACTCTTGTCGGCGGGGGCGCTTCCTCGCAGGAGGCTGCCATGACCGCCTGGACAAATGGGTTCACCTCAGTGGCACCCGAGGCGCAGGTGAATTACGCCTCGGTCGGATCGGGAGCCGGGAGGGACGGATTCCTCGGCGGTGAGTATGACTGGGCTGGCTCCGACTCAGCCATGGAAGACGAAGAGTGGGAGCAGTCGAAGGAAATCTGCGGTCCCGATGGCGCGTTCCACATCCCCGCCTACATTTCGCCGATCGCTGTGGCATTCAATGTTGAAGGCATCGACGAGACCCTCAATCTCGACGCCGACACTATCGCGAGCATCTTCTCCGGGGAGGTCACGTCCTGGGACGACGACGCCATCGCCGAGCACAATGAGGATGTGGACCTGCCGGACACACCCATCACCGTGGTCCACCGCGCCGATGATTCCGGCACCACGGACAACTTCACTGAGTACTTGGAAGCGGCCGCCAGCACCTGGGAGTGGGAGGCCAGTGACGCCTGGCCCTCAGAGATTTCGGCGGAGTCCGCTCAGCAGAACTCGGGCGTAGTGGATCTCACTTCACAGACCGACGGTGCCATCACCTACGCGGACGCTTCACAGATCGGCGGATTGAACTCTGTTGCGGTCTTGGTCGGCGAGGACTACGTCGAGCACAACGCAGAGGCGGCCTCGCAGGCGGTCGCCTCCTCCACACCGGTCGAGGGCCAGGCGCCGAACAACATGGCAGTGGAGCTGGACCGCGACACCGAGGAAGCAGGCGCCTACCCGATAGTCCTGGCCGCGTACAACATCTTCTGCAATGAGTACCCAGACCAGCAGACAGCTGATCTGGCGGTCGCCTTTGCGGAGTACCTCGTCTCCGAGGAGGGCCAGCAGACAGCCGAGGCTGCAGCTGGCAATGCCCCGATGTCGGAGGATCTGCGCAGCACTGCCATGGATGCGATTTCGCAGATCAGCGCACAGTGACCACGCGAGCTCAGTCGCCCAGCGCCCGCAACACGCTTGTCACCTCTGACTCCGGGGGAGTCATGGGTGACAAGGTGTTCTCGGGGCTCGCTCTGCTGGCTGGGGTGGCAATTCTGGCCACCCTGGTGTTCGTCGCGGTGTTCCTCAGCTTCAACTCCGTCGGAGCGGTGTATCGGGAGGAAGAGGGCCTGATCATCCGCCAGTTCCTGCAGTATGCGTATCCGCTGGTGATCGGGACTTTGATCGCCTCACTGATCGCGCTGCTGCTGGCGACACCAGTGGCTGTGGGCGTGGCCCTCTACATTTCCCACTTCGCCCCGCCCCGGCTGAGCAAGTCCATCGGGTACGTCATCGACCTGCTCGCGGCGATCCCGTCGGTGGTCTACGGCGCCTGGGGGATGAGCTTCCTCGGCCCCACGTTGGTGCCTTTGTACGGATGGCTACACCAGCACCTGAGCTTCATTCCGCTCTTTGCTGGCAGCCCCTCGCAGACGGGCAGGACTATTTTCACTGCGGGTGTGGTGCTGGCGGTGATGATCCTGCCGATCATCACCTCGGTCTGCCGGGAGATCTTCATCCAGACGCCCAAGCTTCATGAGGAGGCGGCCTTGGCGCTCGGGGCGACACGCTGGGAGATGATCACCATGGCGGTCTTCCCCTTCGCCCGAGCCGGCATCATCTCCGGGGTCATGCTCGGTCTGGGTCGTGCGCTGGGGGAGACCATGGCGGTCGCGCTGGTCCTGTCCCCGGGCCTCCTGACCGCCTCGCTGATCTCTGCAGGAAACAGCACCATACCCGCGGAGATAGCCCTGGGCTTCCCTGAGGCGCCGCCCGGATCGGAGCGCCAGGCTCAGCTGATCGCCATCGGGCTGGTCCTGTTCATCATCACGCTGATCGTCAACATGACCGCACGCTGGATTGTCAGCCGCCACAAAGAATTCTCCGGAGCGAACTGATGACTCAGACACAGCAGCAACCGATGCCTACCTCCGTGCAGGGACCTGCCGGTCCCGCGAACCAGCATGCCCCGGCCCCGGCCAGCACCCCCCGGCCCAGGTCGCTGACGCAGCGTCACATGCCCTGGTGGGTCAGCCTGGTGATCTTGGCGGTCTCGGCAGTGCTCGGGGCGGCTCTGAGCGCGCTGATGACCTTCAATATGGCGATCTGGTTCATCCTCACGGCAGTGCTCTACGTGATCATCAGCTACGGAGTCACCCGGGCGAAGGTGAGCAGGCGCAAGGCCACAGACACGCTGTGGAAGCACCTGGTGTACCTGGCTTTCATCATCGCACTGCTGCCGCTGGTCTCGGTGATCTGGTCGGTCACCTCGATCGGCATCCCCGGCCTGCTTGAACCTGGTTTCCTCGCCTCAGATATGCGGGGCATCGACGGCACCATTGACCGCAGAAGCCAGGAAGAGGGTGAGCCGGTCCTGGGTGGGATCCGGCACGCATTGGTGGGTTCGCTGCTGATCACCCTCAGCGCCACCTTCATCTCCGTGCCGATCGGCCTGATGACCTCGATCTACCTGGTCGAATACGCCCGTGGAGGGCCGCTGGCGCGGGCCATCACGTTCTTTGTAGATGTGATGACCGGGATTCCCTCCATTGTTGCCGGTCTGTTCGGAGCGGCAGCGGTGGGGTGGTTCCTCGGGGTCGGAAACAGCCTGGGTCTGGGGCTGCCGACGCGCTCCACCATGGGAATTACAGCCGCGATTGCGTTGTCGGTGCTAATGATCCCGGTGGTCGTTCGCACCACCGAAGAGATGCTGAGAGTGGTGCCCAATGAGCTCCGCGAAGCTTCCTATGCACTGGGTGTGCGGAAGTGGCGGACGATCCTGAAGGTCGTGATTCCCACCGCAATCTCCGGGATTGCTGCCGGGGTCACTCTGGCCATTGCTCGAGTCATCGGTGAGACCGCGCCCATCCTGGTGACCGCAGGGTTCATCGTCAGCAACAACTGGAACATGTTCCAGGGTTGGATGACAGCGCTGCCGGTGTTTATCTTCCGGCAGTTTCAGAACCCGACGTCGCCCAATTTCTCCGACCCGTCCCACCAGCGGGCGTGGGCAGCGGCTCTGGTGCTGATCATCATCGTGATGGGCCTGAATCTCACCGCACGTCTGATTGCCACGTTTCTTGCGCCGAAGAACACCGGCCGCTGACTTCCCTTAATCATCCTCAAGAAAGCATGTGTTGAAGCAATGTCCAAGAGCATCACCGCCAAAGACCTCAACGTGTACTACGGCGACTTTCTCGCCGTGGAAGGGGTGAACATTGAGATCGCCGCACGGTCGGTCACCGCGTTCATCGGGCCTTCCGGGTGCGGCAAGACCACCTTTCTGCGCAGCCTGAACCGGATGCATGAGGTCCTTCCCGGCGCACGTGTGGAGGGCCAGCTGCTGCTGGATGACGATGACATCTACGCCCCTGGGGTGGACCCCGTCTCAGTGCGGGCGATGGTCGGTATGGTCTTTCAACGCCCCAATCCGTTTCCCACCATGAGCATTCGGGAGAACGTGCTGGCTGGCTACAAGCTCAATGGTGCGCGGATGTCGAGGTCGGACGCCGACGGGATCGTGGAGAGCGCGCTGCGCGGGGCCAACTTGTGGAACGAGGTCAAAGACCGGCTTGACCGGCCCGGTTCCGGTCTCTCCGGTGGACAGCAGCAGCGCCTCTGCATCGCCCGGACCGTTGCGGTGAAGCCCGAGGTCATCCTGATGGACGAACCGTGTTCTGCGCTGGACCCCATCTCCACTCTCGCCATCGAGGACCTGATCGCTGAGCTGCAGCAGGAGTACACGATTGTGATCGTCACTCACAATATGCAGCAGGCAGCCCGTGTGAGTCAGAACACCGCGTTCTTCAACATTGCAGGCTCCGGGAAGCCGGGCAGGATGATCGAGTATGCCGAGACCTCTACGATCTTCAACAACCCCAGCAATCAGCAGACCGAGCGGTACGTCTCTGGAAAATTTGGGTGATCACAGCAGTGGGCTCAGCGCCAGAGTGAGAACGGCGGCTCCGGCTCCCGTCACCACCGGGGTGGCAGCCCAGTAGAGGGCGATGCGCCTGCACTGCCGCCAGTTCACCGTGGCAAACCGCTGGTTTGACCCGGCGCCAATGATCGCGCTCGCCGCTGTCAGTGATGTCGACAATGGCAGCGCCAATCCCAGGGACCCCATGAACAGCAGTCCCGAGGTGGCCGTCGTCGCAACCATCCCGCGCAGCGGGTCGATAACCACCAGACGGTGGGCCAGCACATGCCCGATCCGCCAGCCTCCGTGCAACGCTCCCGCGCCAATCAGCACAGCGAAGACCACATAGGCCGGGCCCATCCACCCCTCAGGATCGGCGATACCTGCGGCCCCCAGGGCAATCAGCAGCACAAAGGCAAACCGCTGTCCCTGCTGCAGGCCCGTACCCAGGGACGTCACGCCCACAGAGACTGACTGCAGGCCTCGGGCGATGCGGTTGACATCGTGCGGGTCCTCACCGCGCGCGATTCGCACGGCGGCAAAGACCAACACATAAGCCAGCCCGACGGCCACCAGCGGCGAGATCAACAGCGTCAGCAGCGGCGTCAGCCACGGCAGCGCCCACACGCTCTGGGTGCTGACGTCCCCTATGGACACTGCAGCAAGCGTGCCACCGAGCAGGGCCGCCAGCAGGCCGTGGGTGAGCGAGGTCGGCATGCCCCGGAAATAGGTGAACAGGTTCCACCCGAAGATCGCCGCCAATGCTGAGGCCACCACGCTGAGCGCCATGGCGGCCTCCATGTCGGGGAACTCGAACCAGGAGAAGAGGTAGAGGCCCAGAGGCATTGCCAGCAGTACGCCCAGGGCATTGAACGACGCCGCTGCACGCACGGCCATGCCCGGGGTCAGCGCACGGGTGCGCACCGGGATCGCGATGGAGTTGGGGACGTCATGAAGGCCTGCGAGGTACAGGGTCGGCGCCATGATGGCGACGATCAGCGCCAACAGCAGAACTTCCACCTCAGGATTCCCGGACGATGATCGACCCGCAGATCGCAGCAACCTGCCTCAGCGAATGGACAGCCGCCAGGATCTGGTCCGCCAACTGTGCCTGCTGCTGAGCAATATTGGGCTGGAAGGCCGAATCCGTGGAGGTGACCCAATCGCGGTGTCGCCTGTTGGCCTGCTTGCTCAGCCGCTGCAGCTGCACCCAGTACTCCTCCAGGTGGTCAAAGTCCTCCAGCCGGCCCATCGCTTCGCCGGTCAGCTCCGCCTGGCGGGTGAGGGATTCAAGCATTTCGGCAGCCTCTTTGGGCAGCTCGAGGCCTTTTCGACGCAGAATGAGGTCCCCGGCCGCCACCACATGCTCCATAGTGCGGTTCAGCTGCTGGGAGATGGCGAAGATGTCTTGGCGCGGAAGCGGGGTGAGGAAAACGCTGCGAATATGGGTCATGAGGTTGAAGTGGAGGTCCATGGTGCGGCCCTCCAGGCCCAGCAGCTCCTCCTGGTGGGAGGATAGCTCCCCGGCAGGTGTACCCAGCAGCTGGGCAAGTAGGCTCAGGCCGGAGCGCAGCTCGGCTGTGATACTGATCAGCAGCTCTGCTGATTGGTGCTTCCGATGGCGGTTGAGAGCTTTCATGCGGTCCCGGCCCCTGGTCAATGCGATGCGTCCTGCCGCTGAAGGTAAACGGCAGGTATGTGACAGATGGTGAGTGTATATCCACCGGGTGAACAGCTGCGGACCAGCTAGCCGTTCAAAGGGGGTGGGTGTCGGGCTGGGAACGCCTCACGGCGCGTGGCCGCTCGTAGCGGCTAAAGGTTGGAGCCCGGGGGTTACCTGCAGCCCGACACCTGAAGACCAGTGTGCCGCTGCACCCGGGACTCGGTCAAGCCGCGCGTGTGGACGGTGGCCCGGCGGCGGCGTGGGCTGGCGGAGCGCTGCAGCAGACCGCCCCCGGTGGATCTACCCCGACTCTTCGTTAACACCTCACGCTATAGCGCAGGGTCATGCGAGCAAGGCTGGGTAGAACGGGCAAGGCGGGGTAGAACGAGCGAGGCGGCACCACGCGAGCAGGACGCGGCCATGGCGCCCCGCACGCGCCGGGGAGGCGCACCCCCGGGGTCACTTGATGTAGGGCACACCTTCGGCTGCCGGTGGACGCACCCGTCCGACGAAACCGGCGACGGCGAAGATCGTGATGACGTAGGGCAGCATCAGCAGCATCTCTGAGGGGACCGGTGTGCCGATGGTGGAGAGCACCTGACCTACGGAGGTGGAGAACCCGAAAAGCAGGGCGGCCAACAGCGCACCCTTAGGATTCCAACGCCCCAGAATCATGGCGGCCAAGGCGATGAACCCTTGTCCGGCTGACATTTCTTGGCCGAACGCCAATCCCTGACCCACCGTGAAGTAGGCGCCGCCCAGGCCAGCGATGCCGCCGGCCAGCACGGTGTTGAAGACCCGGGTGCGTGGGACATTGATGCCAACGGTGTCGGCGGCCTTGGGGTGTTCACCTACGGCACGCATGCGCAGCCCCCACCGGGACTTGAAGACCAGGATGTGAAGGGCGAACACGATGACATACATCAGGTACACAAGGATGGTCTGGTTAAACAGCACCGGACCGATGATCGGGATCTGGCTCAGGCCCGGGATCGGCAGCCGTGGCAGCTGCTGACGGGCGTTCCACATCTCTGCGTTCTGTGTCAGCACGGTGGAGTACAGGAAGCTGGTCAAGCCGATCACCAGCACATTGAGCACCACCCCAACGATGATCTGGTTCACGTGGTACTTCACGGCGAACCACACCAGCAGCCCGCCCACGGCCGCACCGGCAAACGGTGCGGCGAGCAGTCCCACATAGGCGGAGGTGAAGAACGACGCCGCCACTGCAGCAAGGAACGCCCCAGCCAGCAGCTGGCCCTCGATTGCAATGTTGATGATGCCCGAGCGTTCACCCACCAGACCGCACATGGCCCCGAAGATCAACGGCACCGACAGCATCAGGGCCCCGGCGAGCAGGGTGACCACTGGGATGAAAGCACCCCGGCCGGCCCCCGCGTAGACCAGGAACGCCAGCACGAACAGCAGGCCGAACAGCATGGGGTGCCAGAGCCCGAGCTTGATCCGGCGCGCGGCGGCGACGACGGCCAATACGCCCAGACCGAGCTGGAGCAGACTGAGCACCAGGGCCGTGGCAAATGAGGGCAGGTTCGCCGCGGGGAGGGTGACAATATCTGTTGCGGTAGCCAGCCGGAACTGTGTCACCGCTCCGCTGGGGGTCAGGAACGTGAACGCTCCCAGTGACAGCAGTGCCAGCAGCACATAGGTGATGGGGAACTTCCACTTGATGGGCTGCAGATGTGTATCTGCCTCGTGGCGGGGCTCCGCTCTGACCGCGGCAACTGACTCCTGGGTGGGCTGTTCACTCATTTGCTCACCTCCTGCGTCGGCGCGGGCTCAGAGGCAGCTTCTGCGGCCTGTTGGTCTCGGAGTCGGCGTCGCCGGCGGACTCGCGGACTGCCGTCCGGGTGGGGCAGGAAGAAGATGGCGCGCACCAGCGGCGGAGCGGCGATCAGCAGCACGATCACCGACTGCAGCACCAGCACAATGTCGATGGGGGTGCCGGTCTGCGCCTGCATCAGCACACCGCCTGCGCGGAGTCCGCCGAAGAGCACCCCGGCCAGGAAGGTGCCCAGGGGTCTGGAGCGTCCCAGCAGGGCTACGGTGATCGCGTCGAAGCCGAGCGTCCCGGCGATTCCGGCCGCCAGGCGGTACTCGGTGCCCAAGAGGTGGGCCGCACCGCCGAGCCCGCAGAGCGCACCACCGATAATCAGCACCAAGGCGGTGGCCTTCGGAACATTGACCCCGGCGGTACGCGCAGCCTCCGGATTCTCACCGATGGCGCGCATTTCAAAGCCGAGGGTGGAGCGCTCGAGCAGCCACCAGACGAAGATGGTGGCCGCAATGGCCAGGAGGATACCGGCGTGGAGTCGGAACCCAGTGCCCAGGATGCCGAAGAGCCGGGCGGATTCGTCGACCGAGGCGGAGATGGGCTGATTGGATCCGGTCTGAACAAACCACTGCTGGCGCAGCAGCCAAGCAATCAGGTACAGCGCAATGTTGTTGAGCATGATCGTGACGATCACCTCATTGGCACCGGTCTTGGCCTTCAGGACACCTGCGATGCCTCCCCAGATGGCGCCGCCGAGGGCCCCGCCGACGAGTGCGAGCAGCAGGTGCGCGCCCAGGGGAAGCTGGAAGGCGTAACCGATGAAGGCTGCGCAGGTGGCGCCCAGAATGATCTGGCCCTGACCCCCGATGTTGAGCATTCCCGAGCGGAACCCGATGGCGATGCCCAGCCCGGCCAGGATCAGCGGCACCGCGTTGACCAGGGTCTCGGTGATGGGTCGGATCGCTCGCTGCGGGGTGGCCGCCTGCCAGTCGTAGACTGCACCTCGGAACAGTGCCGAGTACGCATCTCGGATCACCTCAAAGCTGGTGAGGAAGAAGTCTCCGGGCCGGGCGAAGAAGTACCCCATGGTGGCCTGCACCTGCGGGTTGGTGGCCAGGATGAGCAGCGCACCCACTACAAGGGCCACCAGTACCGAGAGCAGGGTGATCACCCAGGAGGCTTGGGAGAGCTCGCGCACTGCGTAGTGCAGGCGGGACTCGGCCTCCTTCAGAGCGCCCCCGGGGGTGCGGGCGTCGTCGCTGGTCTGCTGCGTGCTCATGCTTGGGCCTCCTCGTCTGCTTCACCGAGGATGGTGTGGTGCTGCTCCGCCTGGGTGTAGGCCTCCTCGACCGGCACCCCGGCCATCATCAGCCCCAACACATCCCGATTGGTGTCGCCGGGGACGATTCCCACCACGACGCCGCGGTACATCACCGCGATCCGATCGGCCAGGTTGCTCACCTCGTCGAGCTCCGTGGAGACGATGAGGCAGGGGGTACCTTTGTCCCGCTCCTCGATGATGGTGCGGTGGACGAATTCGATGGACCCGACGTCGAGCCCGCGGGTCGGCTGGCTGGCCAGGAAGAGCCGTATATCGCGGCTCATCTCCCGGGCCAGCACCACTTTCTGCTGGTTGCCCCCGGAGAGCGTGGATATGGGGTCGTCCACGGTGCCGAGGCGGACGTCGAACCGTGAGGTCTGATTCACTGCGGCCTCACGCATCACGCTCGGTCGCATTGCGACGCCGTTGGAATACGGCTGCTGGTCATATTGGTCCAGGACGAAATTCTCAGTGATGGAGAACGCGGGGATGACCCCGTCAGTGGACCGGTCTTCGGGCACGAACCCGATGCCGGCATTAAGGCGTTCTTTGACGCTCATCCGGCGCAGGTTGGTGCCGTCCAGGGAGATGGTGCCGGCCACGGCGCTGCGCAGCCCGAGGATCGCCTGAGCCAGCTCGGTCTGGCCGTTGCCGTCAACGCCGGCGACGCAGAGTATTTCCCCGCGGGCGATGCTCAGGCTGACGTTGTCCAGGACGACTTTCCCGCTCCCGGAGACCACGGTCAGTCCCTCGACCGAGAACCCGATCTCTCCGGGGGTCGCGGGTTCCTTCTGCGTGGCGAGGTTGACCTCCCGGCCCACCATGAGACTGGCCAGCTCCGTCTCAGTGGATTCAGGGAGGGCCTCGCCGACGATCTTGCCGCGCCGGATAACCGTGATCTTGTCAGCGATAGCCCGGACTTCCCGGAGCTTGTGGGTGATGAAGACAATGGAGGTGCCGGCTTCTTTGAGCTGGCGCATGATGCTGATCAGTTCGTCGGTCTCCTGCGGGGTGAGCACGGCGGTTGGCTCATCGAGGATGAGCACCCGCGCATCCCGGGACAGTGCCTTGATAATTTCCACGCGCTGCTGGGCACCCACGGGAAGGTCCTCGATCATCGCGTCGGGGTCGACGTCGAAGCCGAAACGGGCAGAGATCTCCTGGACGCGATGCCGGGCTTCCGCGAAATCGATCATGCCGGCGGTCTTGGTGGGTTCATAACCCAGCATGACGGACTCGGTCACGCTGAAGACCGGGATCAGCATGAAGTGCTGGTGCACCATGCCGATCCCGGCCTCCACGGCGTCTCCGGGACCATCAAATGTCACGCGCTTATCGTCGAGGAGGATCTCGCCCTCATTGGGGGAGTGCAGCCCGTAGATGGTGTTCATCAGCGTGGACTTACCCGCGCCGTTCTCACCCAGCAGGGCGTGGATCTCCCCAGGTTGCACCGTCAGATCAATCTGATCATTGGCGGTGAAGGTGCCGAAGCGTTTGGTGACACCTTTGAGCTGCAGCTTCATGCCACTAGTTCTCCTCAGACGGGTTGCGCTGTGGGGATGGGTACTACTGTGGAGCGTTCTCAGACTCGACGACGGTCTCGCCGCTGATGATTTCCTCGGTCAGCTCGGAGAGCTTGTCCTTGACCTCATCCGGGACCTCGTCCTCGAAGTCGTGGAACGGGGCCAGGCCCACACCTTCGTTCTCCAGGTCGCCCACATATGGCTCGGAGGTGAAGTCTCCGGCGACGCCTTCTTCGACCGTATCGTAGACCGCCTGAGAGATCTGCTTCAGCACTGAGGTGAGAATGATGTCCCCGTAGTCGGTGGACTCGTATCCGTCGGTGTCCACCCAGATCAGCTTGGCTTCCCCGTCATCTTCGATGGCGCCTGCAGCGCCGAGGCCCACCGGACCTGCCACGGGCATGATGATGTCGGCGTCCTGGGCCAGGAACTGCTCGGTGAGCGCGCGTCCGGCGCTCTGGTCGTCGAATCCGCCGGAGAAGGAGCCGTCCTGTGCGTCCTTGTCCCAGCCGAGCAGGCTGACCTCAGCGTCGTGGTCCTCGTTGTAGCGCTCCACGCCGTCGGCGAATCCGTCCATGAACACGGTGACCGAGGGGATCTGGAGTCCGCCAAAGGTCGCGACGGTGTCGGTCTCGGTCATAGAAGCGGCCAGGTATCCCGCCAGGTAGGAGGCTTCTGAGGTGTTGAACACCAGTGGCTTACCGTTATCGGGTTCGTCGGGAAGGGTGGAGTCGATGATGCCGAAGTTGAGATCTGGGTTGTCCAGAGCGGCGTCGTTGATGGCGTCCTCTAGCAGGAAGCCCACCCCGAAGGTCAGATCGCAGCCCTGCTGGACCATGGCATCGACGTTGGGTCCGAAGTCAGCTTCGGAGGAGGACTCAGCAGTGGAGGAGTTGATGCCGAAGTCGTCGATGGCGTTCTGGAGGCCGGTGTAAGCAGACTCGTTGAAGGACTGATCGTCCCACCCGCCTTCGTCGGAGACGAGACAGGCAGTGTAGTCGGGGTTGTCTTCGGCTTGGGCTTCGCCGTTCTCCTCGTCTGTATCGGGCTCATCGTCGGGGGCTTCGCCGCAGGCGGAGAGGGCGAGCACGCCGACGGCAGCCAGGCTGAAAAGTGTTTTGGGCTTGAAAGACCTCATCGTGGATCTCCTGTGGTGTGAGTGATGCGAGCGCCGATGTGGCGCAGTGGGGCCATATTACAGTCCTCAGTCGAGAGCGCCGGTGCGGAAGGCTCGAGCTGAGGATTCAAGTTCCTCGGCCGTAGTTACCAGCCGGTTCGCTCGCTCGGTGAGCACCTGGGCTTCGCGGGCGCTCACGTGTGCCCTGTCGGCCCAGAGAGCCTGGCCTCGGGCGATGACTCGGCAGAAAGCACCCGCACGGTCGAAGGCGACGTCAATGTCTCCGGAGTACATCCCGGCAAGAAGGTGGTCGGTGAGTCGGTTCATCTCTTCTGCGGTCGGTGGTTCGGCGACTCCCGCAATGGCGGAGGGGGCAGAGTGGCTGCGTCCGAGCCGGTAGAACTCACTCATCCGTTCCGGGGACTTCTGAATGGCAGCTCGCAGCGCATAGATCCGCCACAGCGCTCCGGCCAGTGACCGGGCAGGGGAGTGTGCCCACAACTCGGCAATCGCTTCAATACCCTCTGTTTCCGCGAGTCGAACGAACCGCGCAGTGGCCTCCGGGTCCGCCGCGTGCCGCCCCTGATTGATCAGCGCGTGGGCGGTGTCATGCGCGGCTTGGGAGATGTCGGCCGGGTCAGCTCCACCCTCGCGTCGGTCGAACGACGCGGGGTCTGAGTACGCGGGACGGCGGTAACGCGGGGCATGTTTCATGGGACCGCCATGATAGCTGGACTCGCCGCTGCATTCGCAGAGGACCGGCTCGAGTATGGTTGTGGCGCGGTGTGGGATACCATAGTTTCTGGCCTTTTTGACGGCCAGATCCAACACGACCAGGGCCTTTAGCTCAGCTGGTAGAGCATCGGACTTTTAATCCGCTTGCGAAGGCGATAGGCCAGCCTGGCAGTGAGTCACTAGATCCCCGCCATATCAGCGATCCCAGGCCATCGACAGCTTGCTTAGTGAGTGCCCAATGGCCGTCTGGTGGCCATTTTGGTGGCCATTTTTCCGAGCGCTAATCGCCCACAGCAGTAATCAGCTAGGCTTTGCGCAAGGTTGGCAAGCTCACCGCTCTCTGCCGGATGCGCAGTTCGGCCCAAGCCGTGTCCCGCGACGCCCTATAGGCTTGATCTATGACACCTCTTCCGCCCCTGATACGCCGTCAAGGCATGACTCTTGTGACGATCGTTAAGAACTATGGAACCGCTGACGAAGAGCGAGTGGAGACTGAGGCCCAACTGCTGAACTCGAATGAGGCCTACTTCGCTCTCGAGGACCCTCTCTATGAAGGTGACCACGTCGAGATGCCAGACCCCAGGGGCGGGACGATACTCAAGGTCGCGGCTGAAATCGAGCAGAACCCGATGCCCGCCAGCATGAAAGCATCATTCGGCCGCTCCAACGGTTACGCAAAGGTAAAATGGGGCCAGGCCCAGCCTGTGCGCCAGGCTCCGGTGCGGCGACTAAATCTTGAACTACTGCATTCGGAGGTCATCTCCTCAGCAAGCACGCTATTCGCGGACGGTCAGTATGACTCAGCTATCACTGAGGCTATGAAGTCGGTCGAAGTCCGGGTGCGACGACTAACCGGTTTGGAGCTGTCGGGAGCGCCACTCATGCAGGAGGCGTTCAAGCCCCAGGGGTTCAAACTCGATGTGGGAGTCGAGGAAGGGCGCAGTGGCGAGGACGAGCGCGATGGTTTCTTCCACCTGTTCCGGGGCGCTATGGTAGGGATCCGAAATCCGAAGGCACACGAGCTTGCCCACGGCGACGACCCGAATGAGGCGCTGGAGACGCTCGCGCTGGCCAGCCTCCTCCATCGCCGCCTGGACATCGCCGAGTCCCGGCTGAGCAGGTGATCCTGTAGCCAGCAGCAACTGTTTCGTAGCTACTTCTAGCTCAGATCTTCAGGCTGACCGGGCCCTACTGTTTTCCTAGCGCCTCAGGTGTGCGGTGCCCGCGCCATCAAATCGGCGGCCATCAGCTGACGACGAGGTGAGGCGCCTATTGAGCGTCAGTGTCAGCCTCGTAGAACAACTGCGTGAGATCCTCACGCATCTCGTACTCCTGCTCACCCATGGTCTCAGTGTCCACCTCAGCACCTAGTAGTCCTGCGTCAGCAAGGGCATTATTGAGACGCCATGCATCTTCGACAGCAGCTTGTTCTTCAGCTCGCGTGGTGCAGTGCCTACAGATATATGAGCCGTCTATCGTAGCCTCACCCTCGTCAAACTCATCGCTTTCGACGCTCACCACTCTGCTGCATCGGATGCACTTTGCATTGTCGAGGTCCATGTGCTGATTCTCCCACTATCACGATTGGTGTAGAACGGCGATGAGGCCCTGAACCAACCTGGGTTCAGTTAGCCCGTGCGACGCTGTTTCCACTCGTCGAAGTTAATGACGGTCGTGTCACTGGAAGGCCCTTCTTTGATGTCGTCGCCTGGCTCCGGGTTGGGGTCTTCTGGGGATTTCGGATGAGCCCAGAGGGCATTTCCGACCTGCGCTGCGACGTCACGCTTCATGTCGTCGAGCACGTGCTGGTACCGGTCCAACATGGCCCGCTGGCTCCAGCCCATGAGGTCCATCACGACACGGGCATCGATGCCGAGCGTCAGCATCATTGTGGCCGAGACGTGCCGTGCGTCATGAAGCCGGCGGTGGCCAACTCCGCACTCCTCCAGGAGTGCTTCCCACCGCCTCCAATCACTTTCAGGGCGGTGCGGACGACCGTTGAGCTGGCAGAAGACAAGGTCAACGGTGACGCCGTTCGGATCTGTATATTGCTGACGTCGTTCACCCTCAGCTGCATTCAGGGCCAGATGCTCTGCATGAAGTTTCTTCAGGTGCTTCAGCACCTGCTTGGGGACGGGGACACTCCGTCGCCCAGCCTGCGACTTAGGAGTTCCAAAGAAGAGGCCGCCACCATGCCTGGATGGGCAGAGGTGCGGTCCCTTCGCGGGGCAGCGGCTACGGTCATCACATCCGTGCCGCCATTTCTTGGGGTAGAGAGTCCGACGAAGGTCAATTTGACCGCTGTCAAGGTCCACTGCATCCCAGCCCAACCCCAGAATTTCACCTTGCCGGGGCCCATAGGTGAGCGCCATCATCCAGCGTGCGGCCTCAGATGGCGGCAATGTCTCTGCATGAGCGATGATCTTCCGAGCATCTTCTGGGGTGAAGGTTGGCGGCACAAAGGCCTCGTCGGAGCGGCCCGAAGGTGCATCAACCTTCAGCAGGGGATTGGAGCCGAGCCTTCCCCGCTTCACTGCTGCTTTGAAAGCGCCGTTGAGGATGCGGTGAAGCTGGAGCACTGAAGCAACGGCCCTTCCCTCAGCCCGCTTACGTGCGTAGAAAGTCTCAATATGCTCAGGGTTGAGCTTGTCCAGCTTGGTTCGGGCCAGTTTTGTGTTTTTCAGCCAGGCGATCTTCGCCTCGTAGCCCTCCAGGGTGCTGTCCCTCAACGTCTCCTTCTTGATGACGTAGAGCCAATGGTCCAGCCATTCTTGGAGAGTGGGGGCGGAACCGATGGTGACGGCGCCGTCTTCGACTTGACGGATGAGGTCGCGACGGGCAGCCGCACAGAGAGCCTGGGATCGGCCATAGACCGGCTTGCGGATGCGCTTTCCGGTAATCGGGTCAGTCCCGACGGTGACATCAGCCCTCCAGCGTCCTTTGCTGACTTGGTAAGGCTTAGAGCCCTCCCCGTTTGCTCGACGTCCCATCACTCACCTCGCTGCTGAACCCACTGGCGGTAGATCTCTCGGATTTCTGCTTCATCGGGAGATTCTTCGGACGGAGGAGTCATGTCACGAAGGAACTGGACGACGAAGTCTGAAGCGAAGCGCTCGAGGTGCTTCTCTGTCTCGTAAATCTGCAGTGCACGAAGGAAAAGCCCGTGTGCTCCCAGGCTGAGAACATCTCCCACTTCCTCGAGATCGTTCACGTTCCAAGTGACGGCGTCATTTAAGCGTTCAGAGACATAACTGCGTGACTTGCCTAGACGCTCTGCGAGCTCGCCTTGGGTGATCTTCCGGTCGTTGATTTCTGAGCGGACAAGCTTCGACACGGCCTTCGACAGCGGCCCTGGGGGCAACGATGGTCTCGACTTCATGGATTCCACTGTAATGGGCTCTGCAGCCATTTGGCAGCAGAAAGTGCAAGGCAATATTTGTACTCAACCGGACACTTACTAGTGAAACAAGGTACTCATGTCACGTCCGGGCATCCTGGCGTGACGCCAAAAGTGCCCAATTGCGTCAGTGGGTGCGGGGCTCCACTGCATGGAGCACGCAGTGGATCAGACAACAGGGCGGGCACTACATCTATAGCGTTGCTTCAGTGCGTGACTGGCGGCATTCATCGCTGGAGAGGAAGATTGAAATGGCCCAGTTGTCTCTGCCGGACCAGCAGTCAGGGGCGAGTTCTGAGGGGACTCGGAGTTCGCGAACTTCCCCCACGTGGGTCCTCAGCTCTCGGCGAGTTGTGCCAGTCGTTCGATTCGGCGCGGTCGTAGAAGATCGTGGGCGGCATGAGCTAGATCTCTAAGCTCTCGCGATAGTTCGGCGAGGTCCCAGACAAGGTCCTGGAGTTCTTCCTCCAGCCATGCCTCCTTCGGCGATTGCGTGAGCTCGACCGATACGCTCCTCCCAGCTGCCTCGTCTTCTGCTGTGATGTCAGCCCATGTGAGTTGGCCGTGCTGCCAGGAGATTCTGCGACGTCGCCATTCATCGTGCGCTGGGACTTTATGGGCTCGGAATTCTCCTGACCCGGAGAAGCAGAACCGCAGGCCTACGAGTCCTGACCATCCGCGCTGTGGTAGGAGGTCAGCGAAGTTCCGGTAGTAGTCACGCAGGTATTGCCAGTGGAGTTCTACTTCGCAGATTGCTGTCCTGACTTCTTCCGTAGAGACGCGATCTGGGCTTTTGGCTGCCCGGTTTTCGAGACAACTGCGATCGCACTCGATGTGATCGTTCTGGTCATAGCGCGACGACCGCGACGGTGGATCTGTACGGTGTGCCCATGCGTGCCACTCTTGCGCATGGTGCTTCTCGACTGTGAATGCGCGGATCGTCTCGTGCATTTGATCTTCAAACACGTGCGAGAGGTTCTCGATGGCGGGTGTAGCTTGGTAAAGCCTGTGCAGGGCTGCGACGTGACGTTCCCGTCGGAACGTTCGGCGGGTGACGGTGCGTTCCCGAATTAGGAACCTCAGAACGACAAGCATCAGCGGGATGACTGCAACAAGAATCGTAGTCAGCGTGGCTTCCGGGAGTGACATAATCTGCAGTACCTCTTGCACGGCACCGGTAACGCTCTGGACCTCTTCCGGAAACGCAGTGAGCACGGAGGCGAGTAACACTGCGATTCCGGCCCCTGTCCTAGCAAGTCTCGGCACGGATGCGACAGCTGCGACAATCCCCCAGGCAATCAGCCAAACCTTGCGCAGACACCATCGTCCTATACGAAGTGTGAGATGCTCTCTCGGAGTTAGGGCGGGAAGAAACATCCGACGTTTGGGCTGTGCGATGCCGGTACGCACGATTCGGGATCCAATCCATCGGAGCGCCGATTCGACCCTGGCACTACTCGACTCCAGCCGGATGACAGTTGCCAGTGACGCGTTGGAAGCCAGACGTCTCGCGCATCCTCGAGTGGCTTCGGCGGCCGCGCGCATTAAGCCGTGGAGGAGTAGCCCGCCGGCGAGTACCAACGGGGTGTAGACGAGAATGCTCGAGATGAACGTTGCGAGGTTTCCATCCGAGCCACTGGCATTCGATAAAACCGCTCTCGGCCGCTCGAAGAACCCAAGTATCAGTTCAAGCAATTCCATGGGTAGCTAAGCCCCTTCAGTCAGCTCATAAGTCAGTGAGAGGCTCGAGAACTGGCACCTGTTGCTGCAAGCAGCCCCAAGCCCACACTTCGTCCCGATGCACGATACGTGGTGCCCAGGGGGTCAAGGAGCACAACGCTCGACCAAGTCAGAGAATCGATAGAGCTGCCGAAGTGCGTTCGCCTGCCCGTCGAACCGCCTTAGGGAAGATTGCGCGCCGAGAAGGGCGGGGCCCATCGCGGTTCATGAGTGAACAGTCTCGCTACAGCCCGGTTGGAGTAGAAGCTAAGAACACACAGCTCACGTTTCCTCAGAGAGGGCTGTACGGTGCTGCGCAGGCAGGTGTTGCTTCCGGACACTCACTGGTCACCAACGAAGCGCCCCCTCGAGAGGACCCTTTTTATGAGTGACCACAGTGCATCAGATTTTGACCTGCAGTGTCCCGGATGGTGCCGTGCCCAGCACGGTGACGAGATTCATCCTGATGACCGCCGCCACGAAAGCGAGATCGTGGTGGTGCCGGTGGCGGAAAACGCGCGGACATCCGCGCCAGCTGGCAACGGCGCGGTGCATAGACGACCGGACTCAACAGAAGTCTTTTTGGTGGTCCACCAGCAACTGGGTGAGCCAGATGTATGGGTCGGCCTCGGAGTCGATGGCCGGGGCATGGACCTATCCCTGGAAAGCGCCCAACGAGTACACCAGGCACTGGGAGACCTGCTGAGCATCACCCGGCGCAAAGGCGCCTAAGGTTTCAATCCGCGGCAGGCGGCGCTTGTTCGGCGTCCTCGGAATTACGGAATAGCTCCAGGGGGTCGATGCCGAGCCGGCTCGCGTAGTCCTCGATCGCAGAGAGACTCAGGTTCTGGTCTCCGCGCTCGACGTGCCCGTAGTACACCCGGTGAAGGCCATCGAGTGCCTCCTCGGCGAACCGGGCCTGGGAGAGACCACGTTCTTGGCGAATCCGCCGCAGATTCGCGCCCACGCGCCGATGAAGTTCGCCTATAGCCACAACTTCTCAGACTGCGTGGAGTGTCACAGAAAGTCGACAGTGTTATAACTCTGCAAGAATGATCGGGGCTCAGACCTCAACGACGGGAGAAACATGGACAACCAGCGACAACGACGGTTTTACGGGGTAGCTCTGATGGGTGGTGCCGCCTTGGTACTAACCAGCTGCGGAGGCAGCGACGTCGGTCTCGACAACGCCGAAGAGTTCCTCGAGGACGCCACCAGCGCGTGGCTAGATTCGCTGCCCAGCGACAATGTCGCGGTCCATGACGAGGCCGGGTGCTTCTTTGTGGTCGACGGCGAGGGCGAGGTCACCGGTGAGCTGGCCTGCGGCGGCGCCCGGACCCTGTTCGCCGAGGACGGCGAGGTTTGGGACCTCACCACTTTTGATTACTCCGAGGACTCCGACGGCGAGATGGTTGCTGAGTTCGACGAGTCCATCCTCGCCGAAGCGGAGATGGAAGTCTCTCGCCCTGAAGGCAACATCGTCGATGCTGACGGTGACGATGCCCCGGAGGCATTGGATGAGATCGAGGCCCCGTCTCGCCCTGAAGCTGACTCGGGTCTGATTGTGGCCCCCAGCCCACAGGACCAGGAGGATGACGCTGTCGATACCTCCGGTGGCAGTCTCGTTGAAGGGGAGGAGGTCTCCGATGGCGCCTACACCGTCAGCGAGGAGACAGACCCACAGGATTCTGAAATCGTCACCCCGGCTGGGGTCGCCACAATCGAGGAGCTCGGGGCGGCAGAGACGGTCACCGTCGAAGGCGTCCCTGGCCAGCGCGGTGTCGAGGATGATCAGTCCGCAGTCCCCCATGCCTCGGCTGAAGGAGAGACCTTCCGCTACGTCTGGGCGTCGTTTGCAGCCAACGAGCTCCCCGAGGCCCCGGAGAACAACGCCTATCTGGACCTGGGTGATGAGCAGATCGAGCTCAGCGACCTCGAGGGCGGCGCCTTGGTCTCGGTGCCCGATAGTGGTGCTGAGCTGGTGGTGACCACTGGTGAGGACACCGAGCAGCGCTATGACCTTCTCACTGGCCAGCGCGACAGCGACCCCGTCACTGACGGGTTCTATGTCGAGAACCGCCACCAGCCCGAGGCCGACATCACTCTGGACTTCCCGGACTTCGAAGACACCATCACTGAAGAAGAAGTCGGCTCTCCCAGCCAGGCCGGGGACCTGACCATCTCCACTGAGGCAGTCGTTGAGTCCTACACCATCACCGCATGGAACCCGATGATGGGCTGGGCCAGTGAGGGCGAGGCCTGGCTGGAGTTGAACTGGGAGGCCTCGGTCAGTCGTGATGGTGATGCCCGGGCCGGTTACTACCGGGCCAGCGATGATCAGCCCAGCGTTGTGGACTGGAGCATCACCGTCGATGACACCACCATCGAGGAGCGCTACGAATCCACTGACGCCGGACGCAACGGTGGCAACAGCTTTGGAGAAGTCAGCGTGATCGCTATCCCGGCGGACTTCGAGAACATCTCCCTGGATGCAGAGATCACCAGCCATTGGGATGAACAGCCGGTGACTGTCGAGCATGAAGGCGCCGAGCTGCCCTTCGACGAAACCCACGACTCGGAAGACGAGGGTGAGGTCGATGAAGACGGCCCGCTCGATGAGGACGAGAACACCGGCTGGTAAAGACACCCACCAACCTGTATCCCGCCGCCACCACGTACGAGAGGAACAACGACCATGAACCAGCGCGTGAAAGCCCTAACCGTTATCCCTGCGGCAGCACTGCTGCTGACTGCCTGCGGAGGCGACGACGTCCCCCAGGAAGACCTGGAGATGATGCTCGCCTGGGAAGAAGGAGAGCACCCAGATGACATCACCTGTGAAGAAGGCCTCAGCTACGAAAAAGCAGACGCGACTTCCTGCAGATTCGAGGAGGGAATCTCACTGGATGCCAGCTATACCGATGAGGAAGGCGCTCACAGTATTCGCTTCGTCGGAGGCTGGGGCGAGATCTGGGTCGACATCGACGAATGGGAAGAGATTCGCGACGAAGTAGAGCAGGAGTTCGAGGATGGCTGATCACCACCGCGCACCGGTATTCGTCCCTATCAGCAGCATCATAGTCGGGGGTTGATGGTGGCCCGGACTCGTCGTTTCAACGCCCGGAAGTTCTTCCGCTTCCTGCTCATCTTCACCGCGGTCGTCTACGCGGCCGGATGGGTGCTGATGCTGCTCTTCGGCCTGACTCCCGACAGGATGGAGAACCGGTCCATGGGAGGGTGGCCGGAGTACATCTTCGAGCTCGTCCTCAGTCCCTTCCTTGCCGCGGCAGCTCTGGTTATCGTCGTGGTGGCACTGTTGATATTCGTCGGACTTCTGCTGCTGATATTCAAGGGCTATAATCTCTTCGACAAGGTGCTCACCAGGGCAGGGTTCTTCGACATCGTGACCCACGAACCATCCCCCGCCGTGGGTGCCGGTGCAGAGCCCGGTCCGGGTTCCACCAAGCTGGGGCAACGGGTCGCTGCCCGCCGCGAGCTGCATCCGCTGTCACCACAAGAGATCAAGGCCGGAACATTGGGCACTGTGGTCGGCTTCGACGAGGGCTTGGGCACCGACTATTACACGGTGCGATTCGCCAGCGGACAGACACTGAACAACCTCACTGACGCAGACGTTGTCTTCGTCTGATTCGGCTGTTCGGTCCGCCTCAGCGCTGATGTTGAGGCGGACCGAACACTGACCACATTCGATGAGGAGGAGGCTCCCCCGATGGCTCAGAATGAACCCGAGGACCTTCCATCTTTCACTGGGTTCTATCGACGCAAATCCATCGGCGACGACGTCGCGTTCACCTCCGAACGGAAGTGGATTGCGGGCATGGAACGCCCTGGCAAGAGACGCCAGTACAAGAAGCGGGAGAACCGCCAAGAGCGGCGCAGGATTCACACTCGGCTCCACCAGCGATTCGATCAGATCGAAGACCAGTGAGCGGACCGCTCCGGGCGCTGCGAACAGGGCAAGATTCAGCTGCAGAAACTACTGCGCCACCGCGCTACCCGGTGACCTGAAGGCCAGATTATTCGCCCCACTTATGTGCCTATGAGCCTGTGCGCTTAGCCGCTCACAAGGTGCGTCACGGCCGGTTGTGTGCTCTCGACGTTGGACGGCTGATCCCTGGGCGGCTCGAGTGCCGTACCTGCCCCTTATCTCCCCGCAGAAGTACCCTCCCAGACCCCCATCTCCTATAGCCTCCGAACCCCCTACTTCCACAGCTGGCCACTTGCGATCACAGTCTCAGCCGAGACCCCCTCGACGCGACCGCGAGCCGGGATCGTCATACGTTGAGAGGAGCCCCCGCCGACTGTGTGTCAGCTTCGGTTCATCTGCCGGCATTTCCACATACCCGTATAGACCCCCAATCCCGGCAGAAGTACCCCGCAGGGCCTCCATGACATAAAACCTCCAGACCACTACTTCTCCCAGCTCCGCTCGAGAACCAAATATTGAGGCACTCCGGTCTCCGCTACGAGGCCCCCTGCGGTCTTCCAGAGAGTGTGCTTCAGGCTGACATCTTTGCGGGGCGATTCGCCCTCGCCGTGCCACTTCCACATGCTTTCTCTCCAAGAAGGCAACTGCCCTACATTGCGGGCTGGTCTGATCGCTTACCTCGGGTACGTGGCGAGGTGTGCGGGGGTTGTTTTTCTTGTCGCTCACCAGGTAGGCGGGCGAGCAGATTGGGTGAGGGCCTGAGGGTGCGCGTCGGCTGGGAGTTGAATCGGAATCGCGCGCGTAGAAACCGGCCTGCGTTTGGTCATAGTGTAGCGTCGCTACAGTGGGGTCATGACCGACGGGGCGACCGACTACGGCCAGTACCGAAAGTTGCTGGGGCTCAGTCTGCTGTGCTTTCTGGGGGCGATCGTGTTGGGTCTTATCGGGATGCATGCCGGTATCGGTGCTCTGGATGAGATGTATCACGCAGATCCGCAGATCACTCATCATGGTGAAGGTGCAGGTCTGGCTGCAGCGATCGTGACGGTCTACGGAGTGATCCTCGGTGCAGCCGCAGCCTTGGCCTACGGTGTGGTGGCCATCGGGCTGAAGATGCGCCGTCGATGGGGAGTGAGTCTGGGCACCGCTGGGGCGCTGGTGGGGTTCGTGCTGATGATCTTTGCCGGCGGGTTCCTGAACGGGGCGCTGTTCACTGTGCTGGGCGACCTTTACGGCAGCGACTACACCCCGGCCAGCACCTTCGGAGTGCTGCTGCTGACCGGTCTCACCGTTGCCGCACTCCTGGGGCACTGTGTCATCAGCATCCTCTGGTTGCGTGAAGGGGGCCGGAGTGTGCAACGCAGCTGAGAGATCACGGCCACTGGCTGGTCTTCGGATCGGGGGCGAGAGTAGTCGTCTCTATTTTTTGTGAGGGGCTTCGTCCCCTCACACTCCCCGTGGGGGTTTCCGGTGTATCTCCGCTGTCGCGGGGTGGGCGCGCCTGCCGGCGCAGGGGCCGTGCGGCCCCTGTGATTCGCAGCCGGGCATTGCCCTGATATTCGCCTTCCGGGTTCTTACAGCGGTGGGTCCGGGATGAAGGTGCCGGCATGATGCCGGTGTAGCCTTCGAGGACCCCGGGGTGGGCCAACGGGAAATCACTCCAGCGACGATATTCCAACTCACCGTCGCCCGGGAGTATCCAGCAGGACAGCAATCTGCTTAGGACTCATTCGCGGCTTTTCTTCCAGCAGGCTGCCCCTCCATACTGGCCCAACGCCGCTCTGACGTTCTCCACCGGTTGGCGTTCCTAGAGGAGCCTCAGCCACGGGCTCTAGTTGTATGAGGTCATTTGCCATACCAGCCCTCATCGGCCGGCACTCAGATATACCGTTCAACTGCGCGATAGGTCGAAGCCGTTTTACTGATGGTGGATCAGATTCCGGGCATAGATATACTCATCGTCCTCGATCCGGTGTAGGGCGATCATCTGCCGACGGGTGAAATCCGAGTTCAACCCGGAAGCGATCCGAGAAGCCTGGTCAGCGATGGCATAGACCTCATCGAAGCGTCCGCACCAGGTGGCGATAATCCGATGACGCAGTGCGAGCCATGAGAACAAGCGGTTCTTTTCGTCCAGGGTGATGGCGTCGCGTTTGACTTCCCCGAAATCCCGTGCGGCTTTCATGACCGGACCGGGGCGGAGAACGTCGGCAAAAGCTTCTGGGTGACCGAACCTGTCACCGTCCAGAGTGCGGTCCTCGGGCCCATGGAGTGCGTGCCATGGGTCGGCATCGGCCAAAGTGTCCAAAAGCAAGCCGTTCGCCGTGTCAAGGTACATGTGGGCGACATCCTCCTCGACATCCAGCAGTCCGGCGGTGGTCACACTGAGCAACTGTGCCTGTACATGTCGGTTGAGATGGAGTCTTCTGTCGTTATCCATGACCAGTGAGTGTCCGGAACCAGAGCAACCTTGCGCTGATGAGCATGCGACACGCCGCCCCACAAGACTCTTGACCTTGCCGACAGATGTCCATATAGTGGACGGCACGTTGATCGTCGAAGGGCGTCGCGAGCCGACTACTATCGACAATCGACTGCGGGGTGACCCCCACGAACCGACTTCTCGACTCGACCCCACGAACTGATCTTCATACCCCGCGACCGTTCTTTGCGGTTTTGCCGCAAAGAGAAGATCAGAACGAAAGGTTCGTGGGATGCAGAGTCAAGCGTCTCCGCAAACACTCTTCACCGTGACCGAAGCGGCCACTGCCCTCGGTGTGAAGAAAGACTACGTCTACGCCGTCATCCGAGACGGCGACCTCCCAGTCATCTACCTGGGCCGAGGCTCTCGGCCCGTCATGCGCGTGCGCCCATCCGACCTGCAGCGCTTTATTGACTCTCGTCGCCTCGAAGGTGGGGCGCACGATGACTGAGGAAGCCGACGGGAGGCCTTTTGTCCAGAAGGCTGTCAACATCGTTCGTCCCATCAGTGATGCTGCGTACCTGCAGTTGGATGACGCTCTCCTCGACGCCGGTATAAGGAATGAGCGCATCCGGGATACGGTCTTCGATGTTCTGGCGGCCATCACTGATACCCATAGCCACGATGGTCCGGAAGCAGCGGTCCACCTCAGGGTGATCGGTGAATGCCTGGAGATCGAATACACAGGAATGACCTATCCGTCTCAGGACGAAGGTTTTCGATTGCTGACCCGGACAGCCGTCCGGTATGCCGCGGAAAACCCAATCGCAGGCGACGCTGATACGCGCTCCATGAAGGAGTGGCGACAAGGCCTAGAGCTGGCGCTCTTCCACAAAATGTATGCCCTGATGGAAACAAAGCGCAGGATCGGGGCCGGCAGGTTTAACTACCGCTACGACTGGGAGGACGAGGACGAGCCGGAGGATCAGGGAGCTCCGGAAGGCCCGTCCACGGGAGCGCTCGAGGATGCTCTTGTCGCCGAGATACAGAACCTTCGTGACTCCGCAGTGGAAATTGAGGAGATCGCGAGTATCACAGGGGCCAGCCGCAAGGAAGTCGAACGAGTGCTGGGATCTGTCCCGTGAAGCTCTTGAAAGCCGCCAGGCTTCCTTCGGTCGCGGGATCGCCGAAGACACCCGCAGTGCGATGCAATGACGTTCGCCGCGAGTGCCAATCCCAGCGTCAACGTCCCCTGTGAAAATGAGAAGTACAGAAAGGCCCCGCATGGACGAGCAGCAACAAGCTCTCCGAGACACAGCATATGAACTGGTCGCCGCCGGGTTTCGGATCCTTCCTCTCGGTAAGGACAAAATGCCCCTGACGCCATGGTCAGACGCCAAGTACAAGTTTGAGGGCGACGAGACCATTGAGTTGTGGTTCGGTGAGGACCAGCAGGATGATGATTGGCTCTCTGGGCGTCACCCGGAATCGTCAGGGCCGGCGCAGGGCATCGCGATCGTCACGGGGGAACCCTCAGGGTTCGTTGAGATGTGGGAGCTGGAAGGCCCACACCGGGACAAAGTCTCAGAGCTCAACAGGCTTGCCCAGGAGCACGGCGAACGAACGGAAGAGGTCTGGCGACGCATCCGGTCCGGCTGGATGGAACAGAGTCCTTCGGGCGGATATCACTGGATGGTCAGGATCACCGATTGCGAGGAGATGCCGCGCAGCGAAAGCCTGGCGGAGGACCCAGAGCATAAGAAAGTTCAAATCGCTGAGGTCAAAGCCGCCAAGGCAAACTCCACCATGGCTCCTAGCTATGGGCACACCCACTCGACGGGCAAACCTTATAAGACGCTGACAGGCGGGCCGGATACCATCGCCGAAATAACGATGGATGAGCGGCACCTTCTTCGCGCCCTCTTCCAGAAACTCGATCGCCGCCCGGCCAAACCCAAGCGTGAGGTGGGGTTTCAAGTAGCTCGTGAGAGAAACGTCGGTGACCCAGAGCTGCCTGGCGATGACTATAACCAGCGTGCTGACTGGCAGGAGATCTTGGATGCCGATGGGTGGGAATATGTGCGTTCCACCGGCAACGAGGATCACTGGCGACGCCCTGGAGCTTCCACCAATGGTGTCGACGCTGCGGTCTACACCCACCCGGACAAATACGACGAAGAGAAAACCTTCTCACTTCTGTATGTGCCCTCAGCAGGGGCGCTGTCCCAGTTCGGCCTGCCTACCGAGGACGGGAAGGGGCAAGAAAAGACAACCTATACAAAGTTTGAATACTATGCGTTTTCTCGCCACAGCGGGGACTTCTCCGCTGCGGCAAAAGCACTCAGTGAGCTCGGGTACGGCGAACGCAAGAAGGCTGCTTCCACATCCCGTGCGGAGTACCCTGCGGCCTCCCCGCAGGGCGCGGCGACAGGTACTGACGGAGTCGTCATTGACCTGGCTGCCAAACGAGCAGAGAAGGACTCCGTGCCGGGGCAGCAAACCAACGGGGCAACTCTGGAGCGGACTGACGATGCAAATGCCAACCGTTTCGCTTCCGATCATTGTGAGGTCATCCGTTTCTCCTCCGCCCACGGGGTATGGGTGCACTGGAACGGCGTGCGATGGGTTCCTCAGCCTGGCAAAGGCGGGATCGAGCGCGAGCTTGCCAAACAGACTGCCCGAGCACTGCCCACAGAGGAGTTCGACAACCAAGGCAAACCTGACCAGAGCGCCTCCAACGCTCTCGCCGCGCACAAAAAGTATTCACTGTCGCGCCAAGGGATCAACAACATGCTCTCCATGGCCAACAGTTTGCCGCAGCTTCGAGTCGATGACGACAGGTTCGACAACCACCCCTGGGAGCTCAACACCCCCGGTGGAATACTGGATCTACGGACAGGACAGCTGCTGCCTCATGATCCCACCAAGCTGCACGTAAAAATTGCAGGCGTCGCTCCTGACTTCGAGGCAGACCGCACTCTCTGGGAGAACTTCCTGCACACCTCAGTCCCAGACCCAGAGGTGCGCAGGTACCTCAAGCGGCTGGTCGGCTTGACCCTTATTGGCGAAGTCCGAGAGCACCTCATCGTCTTTATCACAGGACGGTCCGGACGTGGAAAATCCACCTTCGTGGAATCCATCATGACGGCCATGGGTGACTATGCAGCAGTTGTCCCCGACGGCATCCTCCTGGAGACCAAGGGCTCAGACGATGAGGAAACCAAGGCGGTGGTACTCAAGGGCACACGTTTAGCCCTGATTGATGAGGTCAAGGCCACCGACCGCCTCAACGAAAAACGTGTAAAGAAGTTCTCGGGCGGAAACACCCTCTCAGCACGGCACCTGTATCAAGAGCATCACAACTTCACCCCGAGTCACACACACTTCCTTGTCGGCAACCATCGCCCCGGCTTCGACGGCAGCGACGACGCGATGCTTCGAAGGTTGAGGACAATCCCTTTCGACGAGGACATCCCTGATGAGCAGAAGATCCCCAACCTTAAGGAGAAGATCTTCGGCAATCTGCCGGCTGTCCTCGCATGGGCAGCTGAGGGAGCAGTGGAATATCACAAGGAAGGGCTCGGAGAAATACCGGACCTTGTCAGGGCCACAACCTCCGACTACGCCGAAGAATCCAACCCGGTGGGCCAGTTCCTCGAGGAGCGTTGCAAGCTCGCTGACGGTGAAACAGTCCTCGTCTCCGAATTCCGGGACGCATACGAGATCTGGTGCCAACAGCGCCAACTGCGGCCTCTGGGCGATAAGCGGGTGGCAGACGCATTGGAGCGCCACGGTGTCAAAGTCGGGAGCAAAGCACCCAGGACCGCTCAGGGAAGACTCTATGGCGGCGTGAAACTACTCTCCTATGAGGAACGCAAAGCCCAGGCCGCACAGCACAACCAGGAACTGGGTTACGACGAGGACCCGCTCACCACACCCCGGCAGTCCAAATCCAAGAAGACGGCCGAGCAGCAACGGAAATACGACTCGCCGAAACCGCGCAAACCACATCGTCGCCCACCTCGTCGAACCCCTCCACGCCGCAGCTGAGCTGCATCCCGGCGTATAATGCCTGACCCCATGGGCGCCGGAATACCGGGGCTCCCCAAGTAGCGCTCTGCTAAACCTCGATCCACCGATGAGGGGTGTGTCTGAAGCGGCGCGTTAACAAGGAAATGCCCGCCTGACCTGGGAAAATGGTGATGTCTAACGTCACAAGTTCCCAACCAGAAGGGCACACCTCTCAGGTGCTATTCAACCATGCCCCAGCTGGGGTCTCCTATACCTTCGATGAGCCCAACCTCGTGTCGGCTGCTGGGCTGGCGCCGATGATGGCTCTGGCCCAGAATGCTGGGCTGGCTGAGTTGGCTCAAGACAGGGTCACGGTGCACCGCACTGGGGCCGATAAAGGCGCCAACGCTGGTGCGAAGGTCAGCTCGATCGTGGCCGGGATGGTCGCCGGTGCCGACAGCATCGATGACATGGACGTGCTGCGCCACGGCGGGATGAAGAGTTTGTTCGACTCGGTGTATGCGCCCTCCACGTTGGGGTCTCATCTACGGGCCTACACCTTCGGCCATGTCCGCCAGCTCGACGCGGTCGGCACCCGATTCCTGGCCTCGTTGGGCTCGTATGCGCCGCTGCTGCCGGTAGCGCCTTCAGCCACCGGGGCCGCGGCCATGACGTTTGTGGATATCGATGACACCGTCATCGAAGTCCACTCTGCCAAGAAGCAAGGAGCCGGGTTCGGCTATCAGGGTTCCCGGGGACTTAATGCCCTGCTGGCCACCGCTTCCACCGCTGAGGCCTCTCCTGTGGTGGTGGCCCAAAGGTTGCGCGAAGGCTCGGCCTATTCAGCCCGCGGTGCTTCCCGGATGGTCGGTGACGCCCTGGCCGCCACAGCCAAAATCCCGGGCACCTGCGGGCCTGTGGTGGTCCGGGCCGATTCGGCCTACTACAACGCCAAGGTCGCCAAAGCCGCCGCCGATGGCGGGGCCAAACTCTCGGTGACGGTGCGGATGAACAAGAGGGGCAAGACCGTCATCGCAGGCATCCAGGAGGACGCGTGGACCAAGATCCAGTACAAGAACTCCATCTATGACGAGACCACCAAAACCTGGATTTCTGAGGCTGAGGTCGTTGAAGTGCCCTTCACCGCGTTCACCTCAAAGAAGAAGTCCCTGCAGGTCACTGGCCGGCTCATCGTGCGCCGGGTGCTTGAGAAGAACGCCAAGAAACTGGCCGCCGGCCAAGACACGATCTTCGATGTCTACCGGCATCATGGGGTCTTCACCACCATCGATGCTTCAACGCTCGACACTGCGGCCGCGGACCGGGTCCACCGGGCCCATGCGGTGATCGAGCAGGTCAACGCCGAACTCAAAGCAGGCCCGCTGGCGCATATGCCCTCCGGGGTCTTCCAGGCCAACGCGGCCTGGCTGGCGATCACCACCATGGCCCATAACCTGATGCGTGCTACTGCTGCTGTCATCGGCGGGACCATGGCCCGAGCAAGGGCACTGACCCTGCGGCGCCGGATCATCAGCATCCCCGCACGGATCGCTCACCGGGCCAGGAAACTCATCCTGCATCTGCCCACCGACTGGAAATGGGCTGCCGCCTTCGAGGAACTCTGGGCCAAAGCTCTGGGCCCACCAGCAGCGGCGGCCAAGAGCACCTGATCACCCAGCCCTGCAGGGCACCAGGCCCAGGACACAGGAGATCCTCGGAAACCAGAAGTGGAACAGACCGGAGCATGGCCGGGACGCTACCGGCTGCCCACATCCCCCGCAGCCAAGATTCACCAACTCAATGACCCAACAAAGAACTCATCGGTGGATCGAGGCTAAAGGTCAGGGGTTGCTCACTGCGTTGAAGCTCCCGGGCGCCCTGTAGGAGCGATCGAGCGCGGAGTAAACCCTACCCGTCGTGTTACTCAAGAACACCTGGAGTGTGCACTCTCATCGAGGGCCCCGAAATGCTCCTCAATCTCTTTTGTACCGCCGCCACTGATGTGTGAAGCCGCTGCAGCGGCCGGAGTGACGGGATAGACGTCAACTGACAGATCTGGAGGGTGCCCCGCCGCTGGTCTCCCCATGAAGTGTCATGGGTTGCCTCCTGCCCACTCCCAAAAGACGCCCGGCAGGAGGATGAAGCATCCCGAGGAGAGCAGCTTTGGGGGAAATGCGGTACTGGTGTGACACAGCACCGGCCGCATGACGCTCCATCTGCAGACATGTCACAGAACATGTCATCACACTGAATCCCCGTCATCACGGGGAAGGCCACCTACTCACCACCTCTTCATGACACTTGTGACACTTTTTCTCAAAAGTAGTGAATAAGAGGGGTTAAAGGATCTGCCTTCCAGCTGCCCGGGGTGGTTAGTCAACAGAGAGTTCTCTGACACAACGTCACAGGTGTCATGCCTGTCACCGGAGAAGACATGCGTGCCCTGGAACCCTCGCATCCTCATGATGCTCGTGCTCAGGGGCCTTTTCAGCGAGGATCGACCGACGGCGCCCTCACCCTGAGGTGAGTGCTTGGCTGCAGGAAACTCTGTGAGGCTAGAGGAGGAACCCGTCAGCGCAGTAGAGCGGTCCCTACTTCGTTGGCGTAGGCCCGGTGCAATACCTCCACCAACCGGGAACTACTCGCAAGTCCGTGTTCACCAATACGCGCGACATCGATCCCTGGGGTCCAGGAGTTCATTACCACTGCGGAGAGCTCATCAGTGAGCATGTCCTCAGTGATAGGCACCGTGCGTTGGGGGATCTGTAGTGCTTCAAGTTGCCGGGAGAGGATCTGCATCGTGACCCCGGGCAGGATGTTGGCTTGGGGCCAGATGACAGATTCGCCGTCCCAGAATGCGAGGTTCCAGATCGTGGCTTCGCTGATCCTGCCGCTGTTGTCCCTGAACGCTGCATCGTCGAACCCTTTCGCGTTGGCTTTGCGCAGGTAGTGAGTTTTCGCGACTTCGCCGACGTGCTTCACTGTAGGCAAGTCGCGCTGGTGGCCCACCAGGTCCAACGCCAAAGGACCGGCCGGTGGCTCAGCAGCAGGCATCAGTTTGATGAGGACATTGAGGACTAATGATCCGGGGGCGGGCATGAACTCCCCAGGCTCAGAGGTAATGAAACACATCAAGGAAGCATCAGCTGATCCTTGGGCAGCTGCGTTCTGCAAATATCTAAGAACCTGCTCGTCTGGAAGATGCGTGCCGAAGAGTTGTGTGCTGGCGTCTCTTAGCCGTCTCAGGTGCAGGTCCAGTCCCTTCACTGCGTGGTCCCTGACCTGCATGGCGGTGAAATGGGCGTAGCCGGCGAAAGCCAGGGGAGAGAGGTCTTCGACGGTAGCGGTACGGTCATTGAAGAAGGTCTGAGAAATCGTCATGAGGCAAAGCTAGGAGTTGACACTAGTGTCAAAGGCAAGCGCCCCAGAGAAGGCACCGTTGCGTATCGGAGAACTCGCTGAGCAGACGGGGGTAAGCACTCGGAGTCTTCGGCACTACGAGAATCAAGGCCTGATCATCGCCCAGAGGTCTCCTACTGGGCAGCGGATGTTCTCTGCCTCTGCCGCCCACCAGGTCCGCCATATCAGAATGTTGCTCGATGCCGGGCTGCCTACACGAGTCATCGCAGAACTCATGGACTGCATCCGCGACCCCGGTCGTCTGGATCCCTGTGCAGTCCCAACATTGGTAGAACACCTCCAGGACTACGACCGCCGGCTAGCCGAACTCGAAACCACACGGGTGACCCTTCAGGGACTCATTGACTCCTCCCAACAAGGATGAGCACCCCTGGTAGTGGCTTTCCTCATGCAAGAATCATCAAGTGGGCAATCTGATCGTCTTCCTCGCCGGAGCAGGGCAAGCCAGCTCTGCATGGAATGAGCAGGTTCAGCGTCTTCCCAAGTATCAGAGCCTGGCGCTGGCAGCTACCGACCTGACCGACGGCCCTTTCAGCATGGATGCCGCAGTCGAGGGCCTGCAGCGGCAGATCCTCGAAACCGGTGCTGAGTCCGTGACGCTGATCGGGTTATCCCTGGGCGGAATGATCGCCACCCGGTACGCCGCAACACATCCTGAGATGCTCGCCGGGCTGCTGCTCAGCGGCAGCCAGATCCGCCCCTATCCCACACTGATGAGCATCCAACGAGGCATCATGCGTCTGATCCCCGCCCGTATGCTGCCCCTGCCCCAGGGACTCGATAAACCGGCATTCCTGCAGCTGCTCGATGCCGCAGCGCACACAGACCTCAGCGACGACCTATCCCGCATCGAGGCGCCGACGCTGGTGCTATGCGGAACCAAAGACCGCGCTAACCTCGGTGCGGCGAAACAACTCGCCCGACGGATTCCCGAGGCCGAACTGCGCCTGATCACCGGAGGCGGCCATGAACTGGCTACTGACGTCCCGGATGAGTTCGCTGATGCGGTGAGCGCCCTGTTGAACCGCCAGGAATGAACCAATCGCCTCAGAGTCGTTCATGCCCCGAAGGTCTGGAGGGCCAGGGCTATGGCCATGATGATCAGCGCTGCACCGGCTCCGCCTTCGATGATCCTGGTCCACCGCTGGCTCATCGCCCGGCGGAGCCCTGCGATGAGGCCTGCGCAGATGAAGCACCACAGCAGGGAGGAGACCATGAACGCGGCGAAGAAGACCAGCAGCGAACCCAAGGGGGCACCTTCCCCCAGCGCTCCACCGACCGCACCACCTGCACCGCCCCAGTAGACGACGTTCCATACGCTGCCCAGCGACATCAGGGCCCCTGCCACCAGCGGGCCACGCAGCGTCCTGGTACTACCGGGCCGCGTGTCCTGCGCTAGGACCTCGGAGGGAGTCTCGACGGGCGTGGCACCGGGCCTAACTGCGGCATAGATGCCCTGTGCCCCGAGGAAGAGAAGCACCAGGCAGCCAGCCAGGGTGATCGGGATGTGCCACTGGGGCTGGGTCAGCAGAGCGGCCGCCCCAGCCAGCCCGAGCACGGCCCATGCGGCATCGCCGACCAATGAGCCGACCTGGACCGCGAAGGCAGGGCGGAACCCGCCGCGGACCCCTCGCCGCAGTGATTCTGTAAAGACCGGGCCGGGTGCGGCGTTGAACACCAGGCCCAGCCACAAACCGGTGAGAACAATTTGGATCATCCCACCACAGTGCCTGCTGCCCGCCGGACGGGTCTTGAACGATTCCGACCTCGTCCGGCCTGACACGGAGCTAGGGCCGCTGCCTCTGGAGCTGGCCGGGCGTCTGGGCGTAGGCGGCCCGAAAGTGCCGATGGAAGTGCGCCTGGTCGCTAAAGCCCAGTTCGGCAGCGACCACCCCTGGCCGATGGCCGGCCTTCAGGCGACGACGGCCCTCCCGCAGGCGCAGCTGAAGGTGCCACGCGTATGGGGTCACCCCCATGGCTTTGACGAAGGCGCGGATGAAGTGGTCCGGACTCAGTGAGACCGCTGCGGCCAGCTCCGGGACCCGTACCGGGGAGGCCAGGTCATCGCGCATCTGCTGCAGCACCGGGGCCAGAACGGAGGGGGCCGGGTCGGAAGCGAGAGCCGGTGGAGCACCGGCGCCCTCCCTGCTGAGTCTCAGAACTTCGCCGACGACCCATAGGGTAATCTGCTCGGCCTCCTGGGCATCCTTGGCTATGGCAGCCCTGCGCAGGGCCCCAGCCAGCCCGGGACCGCCCACTGCAGAGCGGTGAGCCTCCACCGGATCCCCGCCGGTCACAGCCGCAGCCGTCTCGGGACTGATGTGGATGCTGAAGCACTCCCACGGGCTGTCTTCTTGTGTCTCGGCCCAGGAGGCCTGCACCTGACCAGGGTTGTAGACCGTAATCTCATCCGGCCCCACGGTGAATCGGGGCTTGCCTCCAGATCGAGCACCTCCGCGCTGAGCTGCCAGTGGCGGTTCACGATCTCCGGGTTCCCGGCGGCACGGGCGGTACGGGCCAGCCGCCGGTTCGAGCCGTAGAACTCTCCTGAGATCCAGTCGACGCCGGGCTCGCCGAGGATGAAGTGCACCAGGTTCGCCCCGCCCTTCTGCGGGGAGGTGAGCAGTCGCCGCAGCGGTGGCTGGGTGAAGACAGTAACTTTAGAGCGCTGCAGTGAACCACGATCGGAGTAGATTCTTCGTCTCTGGGGTGGCGTTGGTGGAGTCTACTTGCTCTGATGAGATCCATCGGTAGGAGGTGTGCTCCTCAGAGAGCTTCACCTGCCTACCTGTCAGTGGCACTGAGACGGTGAACTGCCGGGTTCGGCGTCCGGATCGGGACTCATAGTCAAACCATTCCAGGAAACCGGGGTCAACATGTTCAGCGGCGAAGCCAACCTCTTCAGCCAGCTCACGGTTCAACGCTTCTAAGAGACCCTCCCCGGAGTCCACACCCCCTGAGGGAACTTCTTCAAGCCCCGGAAGGAAATCATCACTCAGACTGCGCGTGACCACCAGCGCGCACCCAACGTCGTGGATGACGGCACCGACAACGAACTTCTCGATGCCTTCAGCCTCTGCCGCGGTTCGTAGTTCCTCACTCAGGACCATGCCTTCGCTCCTTTGATCTGATGGTTGGTGTGAAACTGGCAGCTCTTCTGAGGGCTTTTCGTTGCCCACAATGCTCCGTGGGGCCGGCTGCCCAGATCATGACGCGTCTGGACTCTCCCGGTTGATAGTCCTCTCTGCGAAAGCTCCTCTCGCAGTTGATCTGGTGGCCAGAAGTAGGCCGGGGCGATCGCGTGGTTGAACTTCTCGATATGCTCGCCGCTGAAGAATCCCATCAGCAGTGAACCGCCAGGCTGCAGGCACCTGACGAACTCATCCAGAACGGCAGGCATCTCTGTTGGTGGGATATGGATAGTCGAGTACCAAGCCAGAATGCCTCCGAGCTGCATGTCCTCAAACGGCAGGCTCCTGAAGTCACCCACTTCGAAGGGCGTGGACGGAAACCGCTCTTTGGCCGACTCGACGAACTCTGCGACCATGTCGATCCCGACGACGTCCACACCGATCTCGTACAGCAGCTGTGTCCAGTGCCCTGGCCCGCATCCGGCATCAACCACACAGCCGGTGAGGGACTCAGCCCACTGAGAAATCAACTGCCGATCATCGGAAGCCATGACATCCAGGGACCCCAGGGCCTGAACGTACTCTCCAGCGCGATGCTGGTAGGCGGAGCGAACCCCTTCCCTCACCGCCCGGACCTAGAGGTCCCGCAGATGTTCACGGGCGAAAGCCCTCACACTGTCCGTGGTGGTCAGCTGCTCCAGCTCGTTACGGGTGAACCAGCCCACGTCGTCGACCTCTTGTTCTTGGGCGGTCAGGGGTGCGGCGTCGTCGGCTTCGAGCAGGTACATCATGTCCATGTGGATGTGCTCAATGTCCTTGGCGGATTCCGGGATCAGCTGGGCCGCCATCGCGAAGGGGGTGGGCAGCTGGGACTCGGTGGTGCCGTTGAGGGCCATATCCATTGGGTTGCCGTTCGTGTGACGGGCATGAATGCCAGTCTCTTCAGCAACTTCCCGCAATGCAGTGTCCGAGGGGAACTCATCGGGATCAACATGGCCTCCAGGTGGCAGCCAGCGCTGCAGGCCCTGGTGGAAGATCATCAGCATCCGCGTCCGGTCCTGATTGACCACGTATCCGGTGGCGGTGAACTGCTTCTTCATCCCGGTTGCGTACTCGATCAGCGCCACGCTGGTTCTGCCCCTATCCCTTGGTCTCCGATTCGCCCCATGTAGCGTATCTGCTTGTGAATATCGCCCAGCTTTACGACACCGCCATCGCCGACGCCGATTCCTTGATCGACCGCCTGGGGGTGCGTGATGAGCTGGTGCAGAATGACACCCTGTGCCTCCAGGTGCCCAGTAACGAGCGCTATGACCAGGTCAAGACAGAACTCTCGGAACTGGGAGAGCTGATCAGCGAGAGCGAGGTCAACGGACGCCTGATTGCCGTCTTCGAGCTTCATCGCCGGCTGAAGTCATCCGGTTGGTCGGTGAGTTTCGTGGAGCTGCCTCAGCCGAAGACCGGCACAGAGGCTGAGGGTGTCCGGCACCTGCAGTTCGTGACCCGCACCGGGATCGAGAGCTTTCGAGCCAAGTTCCCGCGGTTGGACTTCGATGACAGAGGAAACGCCCGCAACCGGCTGCTCGAAATCGCCGAGGACGGCGCCGTGGTGCGTTTCCACGACAAGAACATGGGCGCGGTCATCGCCCTGGAGACGATGGGCTAAACCCTCACCAGATCACTCAGCGACAAAGGAGCGCCCATGCCACTGAGATCCCGAATTGATGCGATGCTGTTTGACTGTGATGGAGTGCTGGTGGACTCTGAGCCCATCGTGAATCAGGTGCTCCGTGATGAAGTCGCCGCGTTGGGGTGGGAGATGAGCATCGAGCAGTGCCTGCAGACCTTTGTCGGCTCCTCGCTGGAAGGAGTCCAGGCACGGGTGGAACAGCACACCGGCTGCAGCGTAGGCGAAGGGTGGGTGGAGGAGTTCACCCGCCGCCGAGACGCCGCCCTGCGCGAGCAGCTTCAACCGATTCCCGGCGCTGCCGAACTTGTCACTTATGCCGAGGATGCCTTTGAAGGGCGGATCGCCTGCGCTTCGAACTCAGAGCGAGCCAAAGTCGAGCTCCAACTGGAGAAGACAGGACTGCTTGCGCACTTCAACGGCAAGATCTTCAGCGCAGCAGAGACCGGGCCGGCGAAACCCTCACCTGCGGTATATCTGGCCGCTGCAGAATCAATGGGGCCGGTAGCGCAGCGACCGCTCGTCCTAGAGGACTCACCCTCCGGGGTCAGAGCCGGCAAAGCCGCCAACGCATACGTAGTCGCCCTGGCCACTACTGTCGATCCTGAGGCGCTCGTGGGTGCAGGCGCGGACGTGGTGGTGGATTCACTCTTCGAGGTCAGAGACCTAATAGGCTGAACAGGTCGGCGCCTTTCTTTCTTGCCATGCTCCCCTAGGACGCAGAGCGTACGTGGAGGCGCTCTCTCAGTGTGCTCACGGAGGGCGGTAGGGGGACCCCGCTGTTCGTGGCTGGGGAGGTTTCGGGTTCGCCGGCGACTGTGGTCAAAGGTAGGGTCCCGGCCCAGATGGTGGGATCATCGCCTGGTTCATCCGCGCTGGAGGCGCTGTTGTCTTTCACGCTGGCTTTCTCCAGCGGGATCCGCAGCACCATGGTGGCAGCCAGTTCCTTCTTTGTCATCGGACGGACTTCCTGAGATCGTCCAGGCATCAGGTGCTCGGCCAGTGTCAGCAGTGCAGCTTCTTTCTCTTCTGTTGGCACAGGCGTGGCTTGTCCGTAAATCACCGCTGCGCGATAGCGCATTGAACTGTCGAAAAACGATCGCGCATAGACGATGCCTTCCAAGAGGGTGACATTGACACAAACCTCTTTGCCGGTGGCGATCTCTCGGAAGAACCTGCTGCCGGTGGAGCCGTGAATCAACAGCGAGTCGCCCTCCCGGGCAAAACCGACGGGTAATGCGATGGGGGCTCCATCACGGGTGATGGAAACATGCGCGACAAGCGCCTGGTCTAGCAACGCATAGAGATCTGCTCGCTCGGTCTTCTGGTAGTGCGGCATGCGACCGATGCGGGTCTGATCATCGACGGGCAACTTTGGGAGCTCTGGCATGTCTTCGATGATCAGCCATCATCTGGTTCACTAAGTAGGCCAGTTTCTTAAAAAATCACTAGACCAGTGAAGGTGCCGTCTATGAAGGTCGAGCTTGCGATCACCCTGGACCGTGACGCTGAGTCGAGTCTTCAGGAACAGTTAGCTGGTCAGTTCAGGCGCGCCATTCTCCAGAAGCGATTAGTCCCGGGAGATCCTGTGCCAGCCAGCAGGCCTCTGGCACAGCAGTTGGGTGTCTCACGGGGCACAGTAGTCAGCGTCATGGAGCAACTGGTGGGCGAAGGTTACCTCGTGGCGCACCCCGGCAAGGGGCACTTCGTCGCCGCACTCGACCACCTCGGGCAGTCGAAGAATGAAAAGGAATCCCGCACTTCTCCTGCTGTCCTAACAGTCCCAGAGCACCCCCGGCCTGTGCTGGATCTTCGCCCCGGTTACCCCTGGACACAAGGTTTGGGTCAGGACCCGCTGTGGAAGTCAGCGTGGCGAAAAGCTACCGCCGACCTTCCAGATGCCGCCCTTCACGAGGAGGAACCGTCAGGAAGCCTGCGCCTGCGCGTGGCCATTGCTGAACATCTTCGACGAGCCCGGGGCATCATCACCCACCCGGGGAGTATTCACATTACGAGCGGGACAGCAGAGGCCCTTGTGCTCATCACACTGACTCTGAACCGCATCTATGGCACCGCTCAGATCGCTGTAGAGGACCCTGGCTATCCAGCAGCGAGGCAAGCCCTGGAAGGTGCCGGAGCTCGGGTGCAGACGGTGCCCACAGGCTCCGATGCCGGGATAGCGGTGGAAAAAATCCCCACATCGGTTCACGCCGTAGTTACCACCCCAAGCCACCAGTATCCGTTGGGCGGGCTGATGAGCATCAACGATCGGCTAGCGCTGCTGCGCTGGGCAGAACGCCATGAGGCTGTGGTGGTAGAAGATGACTACGACAGCGAGTTCCGGCACGGCCGGCCACCATTGCCAGCACTGTCCACCCTCTCCCAAGGCGAGCGGGTCATGACTATAGGAAGCTTCTCAAAAGTTCTCACCCCCGCCCTCCGGACCGGATACATCTACGCAGACGGTGCCCTCGGCCGTGAGCTGATCCGCACCAGGGCGGGTATCGGCGCGTCGGTCTCATATCTGCAGCAGGTCGCTCTTGCCGAATACCTTGAATCTGGCGGATTGGCCCGTCACATCGCCAGGATGCGCCGAGAGTACCGACATCGCAGAGATCTCCTGATAAGACGGCTGAGCGGGCTAGCCGGTGTGCAGGTCTCGGCAACCTCCGGCGGCCTGCATGCGGTGCTGCACACCCCGGTCCAGGCACCGCAATTAGCTGCCCAGCTCAGGGCCAGAGGAACAGAGGTGGCCTTGCTCTCCTCCTACTACGCAGAAGGCCTTCCCCAAGAAGAGGATGGACTCGTCATCGGCTACGGCCAGACCTCAAGCGTTCACCTGAGTCAGGCGCTGGGGCAAATCCAAGAGATTCTTGCCACGAAGCGCTAGTAATCACCTGCGACCAGTGTGGGGCAGCCGTAATCAGCACCTTCTGAAACAGGACCCGTCAGCCGGACACTGCATCAATCACAAGAGCGCAAGCGAAGACCAGCAGCAATAGGCCGACACCGATCTCGAGGTTGGCCAGGCCGCGGTTGCCTATGCTGCGGAAGACCCGGGCGCCGAAGAGCACGAAGGCCGGCAGGTAGAACACCCCGACCAGTACATCAGCGGCTCCGAGGATGCCCAGCTGCAGCCACACTGGCCAGGCGGAGGCCTCGTCGATGAACTGGGGCAGCACGGCGACGAAGAACAGGATGACCTTCGGGTTCATCAGGTTGGTCAACAGGGTGCGTTGGAAGGCCGAACGTGCCGCAGCGCTGCGGCCGGGTGTGGTCGCAGTTTCTGTCAGGTCTGCCGGTTGGCGGCGGATCTTCCGGCTGGCCAGGATGGCCCGCACACCGAGATAGGCCAGATAGATAGCGCCTCCCACAGACAGCACGGTGAGGCTGGCTGGGGCGGCGACCAGCAGTGCTGAGAGTCCCACTGCGCTGATGATCATGTGCACGCTCAACCCGGCTAAGGCACCTGCAGCCGCTGCGAGGCCCACGCGTGCCCCTCGGGCACTGGCCCGCAGGATCATCACCGTGTCCGGGCCCGGGGAGATGTAACTGACCAGCACCAGGGCCAGGAAGATGTGCCATTCAACGATCACCGGGGTCCAGGGTTCCTCTCACTCACGCGTGCCACCTGGTTCGGCGGAGGCCGGTGGCACTAGCTGCTCAGACTAACAACCGGGACCACGATCGCTGCGATGAGCAGGCCTGCAGCTTGGGGGCGGCTGAGGCGTTCTTTCAGCAGCAGTACAGCAAGAATCACCGGCAGGGCTGGGTAGAGGGCGACGGCGATCATCACCGGACCCAACAACGCGTGGCGTGTGGCGAAGAGGTAGAACGCCATGGCAACCGCGGCCATCACACCTACCGCAGCACCCAACCCGGTACTGCTGCGGAGCTTCAGGGATGTGCCTCTGATCCATGCCAGGCCGAGCAGCAGGACCAGGCTGACCAGTTGTCCGGTCAGCAACGGTTCAGCCGGGGCAGCAGTGGTGACCTGGCTCAGGGCAAAGAGCTGTGTGGCATAACCGGCACCGGCCACCAGCCCAAAGCCAACAGCCTCCACACCTTGCCTGGTATCCGGTGTGGCCTGATCAGCAATGCTGTGGCGCGGAGGCCGGCTGAGCAGCCATATCGCGGGCAACAGCATAACTCCGGCTACCGCCGTATACAGCTGCAGAGGCTCGTGGAGAAGGGTGACTGAGAGGATGAACGGCACCGCCACTGAGACGATGCTGGTCACCGGGACCATCACCGCGATATGCGCCCTGCTCATCCCCTCATAGAGAGCCGCCACCCCGACTGCGGCTCCTACTCCTGAAAGCACAGCCCAGCCAGCATCGTCCTGGCCCATCGGTTCAAGCTCACCCCGGCCCCAGAACACAGCCAACCCCCAGCCCAGGAAGAACACCGCACCACCAGCCTGGGAGTAGACCGCGATACTCAGTGCCGGTGCTCGGCGGGAGAGAACTCCGTTGAAGAAATGAGATGTCCCGAACATGATCGCGGCTGCGATACCAAGGGCCTCTCCCACAACTGTCCTCTCTTCCTCAGGCGTACTGGTTCGGTTGGTGTTGGCTCTCAGTGTTTCGATAGGAGAGCGTTGCGGTCTAGTTCCGTTTATGCACAGCAACCATGTACCTTGAGTGCATGTTGGATCGGAGGATCGAGCTGCTTCGGATGATCGCCCACCTGGGCACGGTCACCGAGGCTGCGCACGCCCTCTACCGCAGCCCCTCGGGGGTCTCGCGCCAGATCCAGGAGCTGGCCAAAGAGCTCGGGGTGGAACTTCTCCAGCCCGAGGGCCGCAGGGTGAAACTCACCCCAGCAGGTAAAGCGTTGGTGGAATATGCCGATGAGACCCATCACCGCTGGGAAGCCACCCGCTCCAGACTCACCACCACAGAGGAGCCGGCCGGGAGCATCACCCTTGTCGCCCACCCTTCAGCAGTGACCGCGCTCATCGCGCCGTTGTTGCCGCAGCTGGCTCAGGAACATCCCGGGGTGCAGTTGCATGTGATCGAAGACCAGGCTCCGGGCAGCTTCCACCGGCTCACCACCGGTGAGGCCGACCTCTGCCTGGCCGTGGTCGAAGAAGGAATCCCAGCACGCGGCGACTCCCGCTTCCACCAGACAGACCTGGGCAAGGAACCCATCGATGCGCTACTCCCGGTAGGCCACCAGCTGGCCGAGAAGACAACAGTGTCCCTACGCGAGCTGGCGGATGAGGCCTGGGTAGTGCCAGCCCCAGGGCAGGCCAGTCACCATGAAGTCATGACCGCCTGCCACGCCGCGGGCTTTACCCCCACGGTGGTGCACTACGCCCGAGACTGGGCTGCCGTCGGCGCACTGGTCCACGCCACCGGAGCCGTAAGCCTGACCTCACGCTTCGCCCCCTACCACCACCCCAACACCCGTCAAGTAGCGCTGACCGGAGAACCGACACCTACACGTCAGCTGCTCCTGGCCACCCGAGCAGGCAGTGAGAACGCTCCTCTGATCCGGCTGGTGGCCGCACAGCTGGAGGACTGTGCGTTGTCTTAGTCCTCCTGGGTTGGGGAAAGCACTAGTGATCCCAGCTCATCTCGAGTTTGTTCCGTCTCGGGGACCAAATGGTAGTCCTGTCCTTCACGCTCGACCTGGAAAACCAGCTCTGCTGGCTCAGTGGCGTCTTCAATCTCGAGGGAGAGAACGTCTTCTTCCAGCGTGTAGCTGTAGCCCCGGGTGAACTCGCTGGAGTCATGACGAATAGTACTGCTGGTGAAGATCATCTCTCCGGCTTCTCCGTTAGATGAGACCACTATCCAGGGCTGCTCCTGAAGATCAGTACCGGTGTCGCTGAAGCAACCGGTGACCGATCCCGCCAGCACGAGAACCGGGCCGACAACACCGAGTCTTCTACACCGCATAGTAGGTAAAAAGTGTAGTCGTTGACCCTTGAGCCCTCTCACCCCGCCGGGGGCGACCTGTCCTCTCTAAGCGTCATGGCCCGCACTGCGCACTCAGCAGGCCCCAGCTCATCGTTCACCGCACCGGGCAGAGAAGCAGCCGAGTGGGTCTTTGATTTCACCTGGCAGGGGCGTCGTCGTTCTTTCGAAGGCACCAGCATCGCTACCGTCGATGGAGGTCTAATCACCTCACTGCGGGAGTACCGCACCAACGGGGAACTTTACGACTGGACCGGCACCTGGCGCTGAGCCGTGGTGGCCGGCTCCGTTCAGGGCAGGCGTGATGGGTTCAGAGTTTGGACATCCGGTAGATGAAGAACCCCTGACTGGCCAACATTGCTGCCAGCCCGATCCACACCCACGGGCTGATCGGCCAGTCTCCGGCGATCCCGCCGAGTGCGATCACATAAATCAGTGTCACGGTGGCCACGGTCCAGATCATCATCTGGACACTGTTTTTGTAGTGGGCCTGGATGTTGCCCTCGGTGACTTTGCCCAGCCCGTAGTTATAGGTCCGCGGGAAACGGGTGAGGATCGCGCATCCGATGATCGCAGCGAGCATCACCGTAGCCATGCCCAGAATCTCCCAGGGTGAGCCGTACCGATTGACTGATCCGTCGGCGGTGAAGTGCATCGGCACCTGATCCGGCATCGAGGGGATACGCACCACCATCCACACGGTATAGAGCACCGCAACCAGCAGACTGCCGATCAGCAGAAACCGGTGAAACTGGTCCAGGGTGAAGTCTGGCTGGGGACGGCTGCGCATCGTGGGGTACTCCAGCACCCCGTCTGCGTTACGGAAGGGAACCCCCAGTCGCCGGGCCTGCACATAGTCACTGACCGGCTCGCTGCCTGTTGTCTTCTCCGGCATCGTCACCTTGTCCTCCCTCAGATCCTCTCCAGGGATTATTTCAAACTGGACGACGACGAGGAGGACTGTCAGCGCACGGCTTCCAGGGCTGTGGTGTCCCAGATGGCGCCTATGCGCAGTTGCGCTCAGCCATGTGTGCTCTGGAGCTGGTCTTGTAACCAGGCGCTGAGGGTTTCAGGGTCGTAGCGCACCGACCCGCCGCAGAGGGATAAGTAGGGTGGGCCGATGCCGTTGGAGGCCCAGTTCGCCAGCGTTTTGGCCGAGACTCCGAGGTAGTCGGCAGCTTCCTGCCGGGTCCATAGCTTCGGCATTGTCGGCGTCGCCTCTGTCTTGGTTTCCATAGTTGCTGTGCTCATATGCCGGTAGCGCCCGGCCGGGGGTCGTCAACGGGGGCCAGCCCGTCCGGCGGGGTCCCTTCGACCCCTCGTGTGTGTGCTGCGCACCTTGTTGGGGCTTCCGGACACTCACAGGGCATGGATACCAACGACACCACAGAGACCTACGATGCGAACCAACGCGATCACCAGTGGGAGACCACCGGCGAACAGGCCGATGAGCTCACCCCACAGAGCACGGGCCGGTGGCTGATCACCACTCAGGGCACTCTCCATCTCTGGGATCTGGATCAGATGACCTACGTGCGGATGCCTTCGGCAGCATCGAAGTCCGGGTCTATGGGACATGACCAGAGACCGGTCCCGCTCACCCGAGTGGTCTGGTGGCCGAAAGTTGGGGAGCGTCCTTACTTCTGGTACGACGATCCAGATGATCCAGTGTTTTGGGAGCATTGGCGGATCAGCTCGGAGGTCCAGAAGATCGAGCGCCTAGCCGATACCCGGGCCGCCACTGATCCGGAGGACCCGTCATGACCCCTGGGCCACGAGATCGACTGCAGCACACGGATTCCATGTCGGTGGGGCCCTCTAGGCTGAAATTCATGAGCAGCCCCGAACCTACCCAGGACACTGACACAGCCCTCCGGGGTGCCACTGTGGCGATCGCCGGGGACTGGCACGCCAACACCTCCTCGGCCATCCGATGCCTGCGTCGTCTGCATTCACTGGGCGTGCGAGAGGTCTTCCAGCTCGGAGACTTCGGGATCTGGCCCGGCCAGAAAGGCACTGAGTATCTCGACGCCCTCCAGGAAGTCCTGGACGAGCTCGGCATGCGACTAGTCGTCACCCCGGGCAACCACGAGGACTATCACCAGATCTCCCAACTCTCCGCCCAGAACCGGGACCACCATGACATCCATGCCGATTTCGAGGCGCTGGGTGCGGTGATGTGGGCCAGGGAGCGGATCGCGTTGCTGCCCCGGGGTCACCGGTTCACACGTAGCGGGTGGAGTTTCGTGTCTCTGGGCGGTGCGCCGTCGGTGGATTTCGAACACCGCATCACCGGGCAGTCGTGGTGGATCGAGGAGATGATCACCGGCGACGACGTCGCCACCGTCGTCGCCGGTGGGACGGCCGATGTGATGTTCACCCACGATGCCCCGGAGCCCTGGCACGGCACCGACATGGTCGCCAAGATCATCCAGACCCCGCTCGGCCGTTCAGCGGAGGTGTTGGCCTATGCCACCGAAGGACGCCGACGCCTCGATGAAGCCTTCCAAGCCGTGAAGCCTCGGGTGTTGGCGCACGGGCACTATCACGTCAAGGACTCCAAACTGGTCCAGATCGAGGGTTGCGATCACCAGACCCTTGTGGTCGCCACCGAGTGTGATCAGATGCCCGATGCCAACCTCGGTCTCCTCCACCTGCCCGACGAGCAGGACCAGGCGGAGGGAGCGGAGCCGCGCGTGGAATGGGTGCCGCTTCCACCGGTCACCACCGGGGTGGACCGCAGCCAGCTCGGAGTCTGGCCGGAGAAACCGGTCTGGGTCTGGGAGACCGAGGATTTCCTGCGGGTCTTCGACGAAGGCCGCTCGGCTCACTGGAACCAGCTCATCGCCGAAGCCGCGGACGAGCCCCAGGGCGCCTGGCTCGGTCGGATGGTCGAGGCCCTGGAACAGAGTGCCAACGCCCGTGCCCGGGAGTTCATGGTCTCCCGGGCTGGTGGCCTGCTGCCCGATCCGCCGGAAGACAGGAGGGATCACTGATGGCGCAGAACCCAGCACGCAGCACTGCCCAGGACTTTGAGCTTGCCCCGGTGCTCAACACCGGGGGCGGGGTCATGGGGAAATGGGCCTGGTATCACCGGCGGAATCAGGAGCTTCGCCGGGTCAAGGACTTCTACTTCCAGGCCCAGACCGCGGAGAACATCTATGAGGATCTGGCAGTCTTTGGGCGCGCTCCACAGACCGGGTGTGAGGATCTGCAGGCGCGGGTGATGGACGGCAACCTCCCGGTGCTGGTGCACATTCCGCATGCAGGTCTTCGGGTCCCCTCTGAGTACACCCGGGACGGGCACCTATCCCAGGGTGAGCGGGCCACCGAAGACCCTGGTCTGCTGGCCCGGGTCCGTGATGCCGCCGACTACGGCGTGGATCACTGTGTACAGAGCGCCTGGAATCGAGCCAACGACGGCGCCCCCTATGTGGTCAAAAACCTCCACTCCCGGCTGACCTTCGACCCCTACGAGCACCCAGAGAGTGCCACCGAGAAGCTTCATGCGGCCTACCACCAGTTGCTCTGCGAGACCCTGGAGAGGATCCTGGATCGCTTCGCTGAAGTGCTGATCATCAACCTCCACGCCCACGGAACCCCCACCCCGGCCCCAGGTGAACACCAGGGGCCTGCCTGGTGCCTCGGGGTGGACGGGGCGCAGCACAGCCAACGCATCGAAGGGGTGTTGGAGAGGCTGAGGATCGAGGGCCTGGCCGCGGTCAATGAGCCGTACTCAGGGGCTTTCGTGCCAGCAGGCTACGTCGGCAGGCCCGAGGTTACTGCGGTGGACTGCCATGTCCGACAGGACGTCTATCTCGATGCTGACCATACGCCCCGCCGCACAGGTTCCTACGAGAATCCAGGAACCGATGAGGTCCCTGAGGTGCGGTTGTCTGACCTGCGGGTCGCGATCCGACGGATCTGGCTGGAGCATGAAGAACCCGGCCGAGAAGCCAGACACAACGCACGACGGAGAACCGGCACCACACCGTTGCCTGGACGAAAGACCACGGCCATGACTGAGGATGACAAGGAGGCCTACGATGATGCCGCTGGACCTGATCCTGATCCGACACGGAGAGTCTGAGGGCAACGTTGCCGGTGCCCTGGCCAGGCAGGGCGAGGAGTCTCATTACACCGATGACTCTGTGACCACCCCTGGGCGTGAGTGGCAACTGACTCAGACTGGGCAGAGGCAGGCCCAGATCGTGGGCCAACACTTGCGAGAGGCCCAATTTCCCACCGCCTACACCCAGCTGCGAGGACAAGAGGCCACCCGGTTCTACTGCTCGCCCTATGTGCGTACCCGGCAGACCGCAGGCCACCTCGGACTCGAAGCACGGAGAGAAGATCTTCAGCGGCGAAGTGAACGGCAAGAGTCAGATGGGCTATGATAGAGGATGCTGTTCTGGGCAGAAAGGGCTTCCGGCCCCCTGAGCCTGGAAGGCAACCAAACTGAATAGTGGGAGGCAGCGCAGCGCGCTGCATGGGCCTTTAGCTCAGTTGGTAGAGCATCGGACTTCAAATAGGAGCGCCTCGGTGGAAACGCTGGGGATGACACCACTCAAAGTCGGGGAACCCTTCCTAGATGGAATCTAGATGGCAATCCCGAGCCAAGCCGAGACCACGTCTTGGAAGGTGTAGAGACTGGACGGGTGGCACCTACGGCGCAAGCTACGGTGAAGGGACAGTCCAGACCACGAACGCCCCGAAGGGGCGGCGGCGAAAGTCGAAGTGGCAGGTTAATCCGCTGGTCGCGGGTTCGAGCCCCGCAGGGCCCACCCTACGCACAAGGCTCGAACCCTTGCCCAACGATTCGTTGGCGGGGGTTCGGGCCTTGTTGTCGTCTCGGCTCCAGTTGAGGGCGTTGCCGTTGATCTGGGGGTCGAGCAGCATCTCGAAGGGGCGTTGGTGCTCGACGCGGAGCTTGTCGTCTTCGTCGATGTAGACCTTGGTGAAGAAGGCTTGGTTGCATAGTCGCCGGTTGGTGTCGTCGCATCGAGCGTAGATGTCAGCGCAGTTGGCGAGCAGGGTCAGGGCGTCTTCGAGGTGGTTTCTGGCCTCGATGTACTCGCCGTGGTGGGCGTCGATGCGTCGGTTGACCTGGTCTAGTTCACCCAGGATGCGGTCTTGTTCGCGTTTGAGTAGAGCGAGTGGGATGGCGTCGGCGTAGTGGGCTTGCAGCAGGCGTTCTTGTTCGTGTTGGAGTCGGTCACGGTTGGTGGTCAGCTGGTTCAGCTCATCGGTTTCGGNTCGGTCACGGTTGGTGGTCAGCTGGTTCAGCTCATCGGTTTCGGCGGCCATGAGCCGGTCGAACTCGTGGTGGAGCATTCCGCCGAGAGCTTCCTTATCAGCAGCGGTGATCTGCACGTGGTGGTAGTAGTTCTCGACGAGCTGTTCGACGTCTTCAATAAGGATGGCACCCCGGGTGCCCCTACCTGCCAGACTGAGGTGAGACACCCGGGCTGATGGTTATAAGGGCTGGGGCATCCCACTATTGGAAGAGGAACCCCGCATGACGATCACCACCGAAACAGTCTTCGAGGTCGGCACCGTTCCCGCCGAGCAGGTCTCTGA
>NZ_VAWA01000001.1 GCF_005771565.1 Nesterenkonia sphaerica | reverse complement strand
CCGTTGCTACACCCTCATCTGCGATGAGCCACTTAAGATCATTTTCAGCCCGGAGAGTATAGGCGAAAGTACTGGTTTTCGGGGCTGTCGATACTCTGCAGTGAGGTGCATTGTCATGGCGAAGAAAGTTCAAGAAATTCTGGTCGATGATTTGGACGGATCACCAGCCAAGGAGACTGTTCACTTCGGTCTTGACAGCAGGTTTTACTCCATTGACCTCTCGGAGGAGAACGCCAAAGAGCTCCGCGACACGCTCAAGAAGTACATCCGCAAGGCCGAAGCCGTCCCACCGCCATCACCGCAGAATGAGGCCAAGAAGATCCGCGAATGGGCGGTCGCGCAGGGCTACACTGTCGCCAAGCGGGGTCGCCTGCACCGCGACATCGTCGAGGCTTACCGCAACGCCAAGAAACGCTGACTCGCTCAGCCCAAGCGGACACTTCAGCGGAGGTATCACGAGCCGGCGCTGAGGGGCCTTCTTTTCCCTGTGGCGAACAGGCAGGTGAGTCCACGGCAACTAGCCGTAGCCTTGGACTCTCGGAAGACAATGCTGTAGGGAGCGTCAGTTGGCTATGTTTGAGAGATTTACTGACCGCGCACGTCGCGTCGTTGTGCTGGCCCAGGAAGAGGCCCGCATGCTTAACCACAACTACATCGGTACTGAGCACATTCTGCTCGGGCTGATCCACGAGGGTGAAGGTGTCGCGGCGAAGGCGCTGGAGTCATTGGACATCAACCTCCAGGGTGTGCGTGAAAAGGTGCAGGAGAAGATCGGACCGGGTCAGAACGCCCCCTCCGGACACATCCCTTTCACCCCGCGTGCCAAGAAGGTGCTCGAGCTCTCGCTGCGTGAGGCACTTCAGCTCGGGCATAACTACATCGGTACTGAGCACATCCTGCTCGGGCTGATCCGGGAGGGCGAAGGAGTCGCCGCGCAGGTCCTGGTGGAGATGAACGCCGATCTCAACAAGGTCCGCCAGCAGGTTATCCAGCTGCTCTCCGGATACTCCGGAGGCGAGCAGCAGGAGAAGGCTGGCGCCGGAGTGGGCCAGGGCGGAGCCTCGGGCACCCCCGCCGGCTCAGTGGTGCTGGATCAGTTTGGCCGGAACCTCACAGCAGCTGCCCGGGAGGCCCAATTGGACCCCGTGGTCGGACGCGATTACGAACGTGAACGCGTGATGCAGGTGCTCTCTCGCAGAACCAAGAACAACCCTGTGCTGATCGGCGAGCCGGGAGTCGGTAAGACTGCTGTGGTGGAGGGCCTGGCCCAGGCGATCGTCAATGGTGATGTTCCCGAACTGCTGCGTGACAAACAGCTCTACACATTGGACCTCGGTTCGCTGGTCGCTGGCTCTCGGTACCGCGGCGATTTCGAAGAGCGCCTGAAGAAGGTGCTCAAGGAGATCCGCACCCGAGGCGACATCATCCTCTTCATCGACGAGATCCACACATTGGTCGGTGCCGGTGCCGCAGAGGGCGCCATCGACGCAGCCAATATCCTCAAACCGCTGCTCGCCCGTGGGGAGCTTCAGACGATCGGCGCCACCACCCTGGATGAGTACCGCAAGCACATTGAGAAGGACGCGGCTCTGGAGCGCCGCTTCCAGCCGATTCAGGTGGACGAACCCTCCGTGGAGACCACCGTGCAGATCCTGCGTGGTCTGCGCGACCGATACGAGGCCCACCACAAAGTTTCTATCACCGAAGAGGCGCTGGAGCAGGCGGCCAACCTGGCCAACCGGTACATCAATGACCGTTTCCTCCCGGACAAGGCTATTGACCTCATTGATGAGGCCGGTGCCCGGCTGCGCATTCAGAAGATGACCCCGCCGCCAGAGCTGAAGGAATACGACGCGAAGATTGAGGAAGTCAAGCGGGAGAAGGAAGCCGCTATTGATGCCCAAGACTTTGAAGGTGCCGCTCAGTTCCGGGACAAAGAACACAAACTTGTTGAGGAGCGGAGCCAGAAGGAGGAGGCCTGGAAGTCGCGCTCGATGGACGAGATCGCTGAGGTTGACGGCGACCTGATCGCGGAGGTGCTGGCCTTCTCCACCGGGATCCCGGTCTTCAAGCTCACCGAGGCGGAGTCCGATCGGCTCAAGCGCATGGAGGAGGAGCTGCATAAGCGGGTCATCGGCCAGGATGAGGCCGTGAAGTCCCTGTCGCGGGCTATCCGGCGGACCCGTGCCGGGCTGAAGGACCCCAACCGGCCCTCCGGCTCTTTCATCTTCGCCGGCCCAACCGGGGTGGGGAAGACCGAGCTGGCCAAGGCGCTGGCGGAGTTCCTCTTTGGTGACGAGGATGCTCTGATCACTTTGGACATGTCGGAGTTCAGTGAGAAGCACACCGTCTCGCGGCTCTTCGGCGCGCCCCCAGGCTATGTCGGTTATGAGGAGGGCGGTCAGCTCACCGAAAAGGTCCGGCGTCGTCCTTTCTCTGTGGTGCTCTTCGACGAGGTCGAGAAGGCTCACGCGGATCTGTTCAACTCACTGCTGCAGATCCTGGAGGACGGCCGTCTGACCGATTCGCAGGGCCGGGTGGTCGACTTCAAGAACACTGTGATCATCATGACGACCAACCTGGGCACCGGCGAGATCTCCAAGGGTGTGATGACAGGCTTCACCTCCTCCACCGACACCGCGACAAATTATGAGCGGATGAAGGGCAAGGTCAGCCAGGAACTGCGCCAGCACTTCCGCCCAGAGTTCCTCAACCGTGTTGACGACACCATCGTGTTCCCCCAGCTGGAGCAGGAGGAGATCGTCAAGATCGTGGATCTGTTCATGGACCGGCTGCGCAAGCGGCTGGCTGAACAGTCGATGACGGTGGAGATCTCACAGGAGGGTCGTGAATTCCTGGCCGACCGAGGATATGACCCGTCGATGGGGGCCCGCCCACTGCGCCGAGCAATCCAGTCCCTGATAGAGGACCAGCTCTCTGAGCGGATCCTCTACGGTGAGATCCCCCATGGGGCGGAGATCAGCATCGGCATCAAGGGCACCGGGGAGGACCGCGAGCTGACGTTCGACTGGAGAATTCCCACCGACCAGATCGAAGCCGCTGAGGAGCCAGCTGCCATCGAAAGCTGACTCCATCTGAAAGGCCGGGCAGGCACGCCGATCGCGGGTGTCTGCCCGGCCTTCTCTGATCTCCCCGGACCGTAGCGGTGTCCGGGGGAGCGGATACTCTGGAGGCCATGGCGAAGAACAAGCCCTCGGCGGGTTTCGAGTGCTCCGAATGCGGTTGGCAGACCGTCAAATGGGTGGGCCGCTGCCCCGAATGCCACTCCTGGGGAACTGTGGAGGAAAAGGGACAGAAGGGCGCCAAGACCGGTGCCTCCCGCTCGCTGGTTACCCCGGCAAGGACCATTGCCGACGTCGACTCTTCCGTGGCGCAGTTTCGACCCTCCGGAGTCGGAGAGCTCGACCGCGTTCTGGGCGGAGGGCTCGTCCCGGGAGCCGTCATTCTCATGGCCGGGGAGCCGGGGGTCGGTAAGTCCACCCTCCTGCTCCAGGCGGCCGCGGAGGTGGCGCGCCAACACACCTCCCAACCGGTCCTGTACCTCACCGGGGAGGAATCCGCCGCCCAAGTGAAGAAGCGCGCCGAACGCATCGGTGCCGTCGCAGAGGGGCTCTACCTCGCCGCGGAAACCGACCTCGGCCAGGCCCTGGGCCAAATTGAGGAGACCGGTGCCGCCCAGGGCGGCCCGCAGCTGACCATTATGGACTCGGTGCAGACACTGTCATCATCGGAAGTCGATGGTGCCGCCGGCGGCGTCACGCAGATCCGTGAGGTCACAGCGGCCGTGATCGAGTCCGCCAAACGGAAGAACATGACGACGATCCTCGTCGGGCATGTCACCAAAGAGGGCAGCATTGCCGGTCCTCGACTGCTGGAGCACTTGGTGGACGTGGTCTGCCAGTTCGAAGGGGAGCGGCATTCTCGTCTGCGGCTGCTGCGCGCGGGAAAGAACAGATACGGCCCTACCGATGACGTCGGATGTTTTGATCTGACCGAAGATGGACTGGTCTCCTTGGCAGATCCCAGCGGCCTGTTCGTCTCAGCTATGACAGAGCGTGTGCCCGGCACCTGCATTACCATCACCCTGGAAGGGCGCCGACCGCTGACCGCCGAGGTGCAGGCGCTGGTGGCGGAATCCCCCGCCGCGCAGCCGCGCAGAGCCGTGGCGGGCCTGGACTCGCCACGGGTCTCGATGCTCCTGGCGGTGCTGCAGCGGCGAGCCAAGCTGGCCACGCTGATGAAGTCTGAGACCTACGTGGCCACGGTGGGTGGGGTGAAGATCACCGAACCTGCCGCGGACCTCGCCGTGGCACTGGCGGTCGCTTCCGCCACATTGGAGAAGCCGCTGCCAAACCGTTTTCTCGCATTCGGCGAGGTGGGGCTTGCCGGGGAGGTCCGGCCGATACAAGGGCTCAGCCGGCGCCTGCAGGAGGCGCAGCGGCTAGGGTTCACCCACGCGATCGTGCCGCGGGCATCGGAGAAGACCCCCAGTCGGGGCCCCCAGCGCGCGCCCGAGGGTATGAAAGTTCGACAGGTGGGGTCGCTGGCCGAAGCGCTCACGCTGGTGTTGGGAGAAAAGTAAACACCTGGTGCGTTCAGTCGCAGGATGGGGCGTCCATGAGGCCGCCCAATGCCGACTCCTTGCACAACTCGGCGCAGAGTTCGCTGAGCGCACCAGGCACCACGGAGTAATAGGACCACGTTCCGCGCTTCTCACGGGTGAGGAACCCGGCGTCGACCAGTATCTTCAGGTGGTGGGAGACCGTCGGCTGGCCCAGGCCCAGCGGGCCGGTCAAATCGCAGACACAGGCCTCGGCGGACTCCCCACTGGCGATCATGGCCAGCAGCAACAGCCGATTCGCGTCTCCCAGCGCCTTGAACTTGGCGGCCAGCTCAGCCGCGGGTTCAGCTTCCAGCGGCGCAGTTCCGGGCTGAGGCTCGCAGCAGTCAGCACCGTCTCCCACGAGGCGTGCTGCAGCCTCCGGCGAGGTGGTAGTTGTCATCACGGTGCGGGATCCTCCCAGGTCTCAGCTGCTAGATTGACATTCGTCGATATATTGAAGAATACTCGGTGCATCGATAATTGTCGATGATTCTCCGTACAGGTCAAAACGATGAGGGGACCGTGACTACCGCTGACACCCGGGACACTGACGTGGTCCTAGACAAGCTTTCCCCGCTGGACAAGTTCCTGCCCGTGTGGATTCTGGCTGCGATGGCGGCCGGCCTGCTGCTCGGGACGGTCCTGCCGGTCTTCGGCCAAGCGCTGGAGTCGGTCAAGATCGCCGGTGTCTCGGTGCCTATTGCAGTGGGACTGCTGGTGATGATGTACCCGGTCTTGGCGAAGGTCCGCTATAACGAGACGGCACGCGTGATGGCTGACAAGCGGCTCATCGTCACCTCTTTGGCCATCAATTGGCTGCTGGCACCGGCATTCATGTTCGCACTGGCCTGGATCTTCCTCGCCGATCTTCCGGAGTACCGGACGGGGCTGATCATTGTGGGCCTCGCTCGCTGCATCGCCATGGTGCTGATCTGGAACGATCTCGCCTGCGGGGACCGGGAGGCTGCTGCCGTTCTGGTCGCTGTGAACTCGGTGTTCCAGGTGTTCATGTTCGGTGTCCTGGGCTGGTTCTACCTGCAGCTGCTGCCCAGCTGGCTGGGATTGGCCACCACCACCACGGAGTTCTCCCTCTGGGCGATCACCCTCTCCGTGCTGGTCTTCCTCGGAGTGCCCCTCTTAGCCGGGTTCCTCACCCGCACCGTGGGTGAAGCGCGCATGGGTCGCTCCGCCTACGAAGCCAAGGTGCTGCCGGTCATCGGGCCATGGGCCCTCTACGGACTGCTGTTCACCATTGTGGTGCTCTTCGCGCTCCAAGGTGACCAGGTGCTGAGCCAGCCGTTCGAGGTGCTGCGGATCGCAGTGCCGCTGCTGATCTACTTTGTGGTGACGTTCTTCGCCTCAATGCTCATCGGGTGGCTGCTGCGGATGGGCTACCGGCGCTCCACCACTCTGAGCTTCACCGCGGCCGGCAATAACTTCGAATTGGCCATCGCCGTCTCCATCGCCACCTTCGGCGCAGCCAGCGGTCAGGCCCTCGCCGGCGTCGTCGGGCCGCTCATTGAGGTCCCAGTGCTGGTCGGCCTCGTTTACGTCGCTCTATGGGCACGCAAGTTCTTCCCTTCGGCGCAGGAGCCGACGGTCGCCGAACCAACCGCTCAACCCGAGCCCGCCCGTACTTTCTGAGAAAGGCCGCCAGATGCCAGCACTATCCGATGCTGCCCAGAGTCACCACGACCCCAAACCGGCTGTCACCTTCGTCTGCGTGCATAACGCCGGACGCTCCCAGATGGCTGCAGGGTTCCTCCGCGAACTCTCAGCCGGGAGCGTGGTCGTCTACTCCGGTGGCACCAAACCCGCTGAGCAGCTCAACCCCGTGGCTGTTGCCGCGATGGCTGAGGTAGGGATTGACATCGCCGAGCAGTCCACCAATGAGCTCACCGCAGACATGCTGCGCGAGTCTGATGCCGTGGTGACAATGGGCTGCGGCGACGACTGCCCCTACTTCCCCGGGAAGCGGTACGAAGACTGGCCGCTGGACGACCCGGCAGGACAGGACCTGGAGACGGTGCGCCGGATCCGCGACGACATCAAAGAGCGCGTGGAGGACCTGTTGCACTCGCTGCGGCCGTAGGGGCACCTGCCGGCGGTGTCACAGGTCCGGCAGATAGGTTAGGGCCTCGTCGTGGTCACAGCCGGTGGCCTCCAGCAGATCTACCACCATGGTGCGGGCCAGCAGAACCAGTGCCTCGCCCTCCAGATCGTGGATGTCCAGCCGCCGCGGGTGCAGCCTGGTAGCGACCGCGGCCATCGAATCGCGCGCGGTGTTCATCCACCGGTCGAACCCTGGGCCAGTCTCCCGCGCTGCCTGGCCCAGCTGGGCGGAGGCCTCCGCCAAGTGTTCCAGCACCGTGGCCAGCTGTACGGTGCCCGAATCGGAAAGCGTCGCGTGATCGATCGTGCTCACCGCGCGCCGGGTCATTACCCGCAGGCTCCGCACCGCCAGATCTAGCTTGTCTGAAGTGTGTTCAATCCGGCGGACATAATGCCGGTGCCTCCGGTGGGCGGGGGAGAAACTGGTCAGCTCCTTCGCGCTGGTGAGCGCTTTGGCTGTCTCGTCGACCTGGGACTGCAGGCCACGGGCGCGGATCAGCGCGTGCCAGGCCTGCCGGGAGTCGGAGGTCTGCAGCGCGGCGGCGGTCTCGCGCAGGGCCAGGGTGAACTGCTCTGCGACTGCGCGCAACTCCCGGATCGGTTCACCCCGCGGGTCTTTGGGGGTGATCAGTGTGATCAGCAGGGCAGTAGCTCCGCCGACGACCGCATCGAGGGACCGGGTGAAGGGTCCCAGGGCGGCGTCGGGCGGCACGGCCACCATCACCACCAGCAGTGACTGCAGGCCCATCTGCATCGCCAGCATTGACCCCGGGTCCAGGAAGCGGGCTAGCATCACTGCGGAGAACACCGCGATCAGTGCGGTGACCACCCCGTCGCCGAGGCCCAGCACGAGCATGTCGGCCAGCAGGACCCCCAGGGTGCACCCCACGGCGACTTCTACCACCTTGCGCAGCCGTGGCTCCTTGGTGAACCCCATAGCTATCAGTGCCGCCACCGCCGCGAAGAGCGGGGTCTCATGCCCCAGCAGCTGCTCCGAAATGAGGTAGGCCGCGACACCGGCCACCGCCATCTGCAGCGCCGGAAGAACCGAACGCCGGGCGCGTACTGCCCCGGCACGGACACGGTTGGCGCCTGCCCGGCGTGTGGAGCGGAAGGCTCGGCGCAGCGACTGAAGAATGGACCTCACCCCAGAAGTCTAGATCCGGCAGGGCGGCCTCCGTCAGGCGCCGCGGCCCACACAGCGTCTCTTAATATGGGAAATGCCGCTCCGAACTGGGGGAGTTTCCTACATTCAGCGACGCTGAGTGCTGAGCGCTGAGCGCTGAGTCCTGAGTGCTTAGGCAAGGGCCCCGGGGAGCGCCACCTTGTCCTGCCGCTGCTCGGCCAGCCCGTCAGCGATCAGCGATTCCATGCAGCGGCTCCGCTGCACCATGTCCACCGCAGGCAGCGGCAGCTCGGCCAGCAGGTCGCTGCGTGCTGCCGGTCCTCCGGTGCGCAGCGCGGCCATAATGGCTCCGCGCACCTGCCGGTCCGTGCCGGCCCATGTCTGGGCCCGGGTCCTCTGCTGCTCCGTCGGCGGGGGCGAACCAGCCAGCCGCCAGGCGCAGAACTCAGCCACCGGGCACGCTGTGCAGGAGGGTGATCGCGCCGTGCAGACCAGTGCGCCCAGCTCCATCACCGCGATGTTCCACGTGCAGGCCAGTTCCCCGTCGTCCACGGCCGGGTCAGGAAACACGCTATGGGCCAGCCTCCGCTGGTCTGAGGTGTAGGTCTTACCGGGCAGCGCATCCCCGGCGAAGACCCGCGCGTGGACACGCCGTATGTTGGTGTCCACCACCACCTCAGGCTGGTCGAACGCGAAACATGCCACCGCGGCGGCAGTGTACTCGCCCACTCCCGGAAGCTGCCGCAGCTCAGCCGCAGTCTGCGGCACCTGGCCCCCATGTCGGTCCACAATCACCTGAGCCGACTCCTGAAGGCGCAGCGCCCGGCGTGGATAGCCGAGGCGGTCCCAGACCGTGAGGATTTCGGCCACGGGGGCTTCCGCAGCGTGCTGAGGGGTGGGCCAGCGCCGCATCCATTCGTGCCAGCGCGGCACCACCCGGCTCACCGGGGTCTGCTGCAACATCGCCTCCGACACCAGAACCCCCCACGCCGAGCAGTCCCTGCGCCGCCACGGCAAGTCCCGCGCGGCTCGGTGGTACCAGGAGGTGAGGGCCGTATGAACCGGCTCGGGGGCGGTGAGGGGATCGGGCGCAGCAGCTGTCATGACAGCCTCCAGTGTGGCAGACCCCGCGCTAGACTTGGGGCCAGGACCCTTCACCAGGAGGAGAACCAGATGGACCTGCCCCATCCCCGGCCGACCACCGCCGATGCAGATGCCCACCAGGGGGGCCCGGAGGCTGTCCGCGGCGAGGTGGCGCAGGTGCATAGCAGCCTGGACCAGGCCGCCGTCAGCCCGTACCAGGAGGTGCCTCCCCCTCCGCCCGGCTACAAGACGATGGGGAGCCTGGGGATCATCTACGCGGTGTGGGTGGCCTCCATGATGTGGACCGGCGGGTGTCTCGCAGTGTTCTTCGAAGAACTGCGTGCTGGCAATTCTGACGATGCCGCCATGATGATGTTCTTCGCAGCGCCGAGCATCGTAGTCAATGCGCTTCTACTGGGGTGGATCATTCGCATCCATCGTCGGCGCGGGGTGTACCGGCGGATACTCGACGACTCCTACGAGTCGCTTTTCGGCTACCACCCAGGGCGGATCTGACTCAGCTGTCAGACCCGCTCGTAGAGCTCGCGGAGCTCCGGCGGGATCGGGTAGACCACGCGGGGGCTGTGCGCTGCAGGAACCTCTGCTCCGCGCATCCGGCGGCCGGTTTCTGCAGCAAAGAAATTGATCCCCACCGCAGCGGTGAGCATGGCGGGTCCGAAGGAGAGCAGCGCCCCTGCCGCCCATGCCCAGAGTGTGGGATCGTCCATGGAGCGAGCCAGCCCGGTCCACCCACCGGCGAAGACCAAGCACAGCGCACCGCCGAGGCTGACGATAACGCCCAGGAACCAGCACACGCCGGCGGCAGGGGCGACGTCGGGCTCCGCATCAGTAATCACCGTGTTGTCCCGCGGCACCGCACGGAAGATCAGCCAGCCGCCCACCAGACCCCAGATGGCCGCGACCAGATAGGCCGCGATCATGTCAGAGGGCCGGTGCCAGGCTTCGATGAAGAGGTAGGCGCCCCAGCCCCCGCCCCACAGGGCTCCGAACACACCCACGGCCGGGCGAGCTCGCGGGCTGGCCACCAGGAAAACGGCCACCACTGCGGAGGCAGCCATAGTGGCGTGGCCGCTGGGCAGAGAGTTGTTGATCCAGTAGGAGGGGTTGCCGACAAGATCCGGGCGATCCAGCATTCCGTACTTCAGGATCTGGGTGGAAATATTGGCAGCCAGCACCGTGCCCAGAGCGATCAGACCGGCCAGGTACTTGCGGCCGGCCAGCACTATCGCGATGAAGAGAACCGCCGGGGGAGCCATCACCACCACCGCTATCCACCGGTTCTGCGGATTCAGATAGGGCAGCGGATGTTCAAAGTGATCTGCAGTCATCCGCATCACGTTGTCCAGGAACTGCCCGGATTCGGTGCGCACGAAGTACTCGTACACGGCGAGGAACAGCACCCCTGCCACCACGAGCGCCGCGATCCAGAGGCCAGTGCGCCGGGCGGGCGGGCGCAGCGCAGAGGATGAAGGCATGAGCTTATTGTTCCAGCTCCACCTGAGAACTCGCGAACATAGACTGAAGCGTGTGGAAGCACATCAACTGCCGGAGCCCACGGAGCTGCTCGAGGCCGCCGTCACCGTCTCGCTGCCCCTGCGCACCCGGTTCCGGGGGCAGACCCGGCGCGAAGTGATGCTCCTTCGTGGGCCAGCCGGCTGGGCGGAGTTCGGGCCCTTTCCAGAGTACGGTCCGGAGGAATCGGCTCACTGGCTGCAGGCCGCGCTCCACGCCGCCTGGCAGGGGCTCGGCACACCCCAGCGGGAGGAGATCCCCATCAATGCCACCGTCCCCGCGGTGGGTCCCGCTGAGGTGGAGCCGGTCCTCGCCCGGTATGGCGACGTGGATGCGATCCCGGCGGTCAAGGTCAAGGTCGCCGAACCGGGAGACAGTACGCAGGACGACCTCGCCCGGGTAGCCGAGGTGCACCGACTGCTTCCCCGAGCCGGAATCCGGGTAGATGCCAACGGCGCCTGGACCATGACGCAGGCGGTAGACCAGCTGTCCCGCATCGCGGAGATCGCCGGGGACAGGCTTGAGTACGCTGAACAGCCCGTAGCGGGCATCGAGCCGCTGGCGGAGCTCCGGGAGCAGCTGCACAGCAGGAGAATGCCCATTCTGATCGCCGCCGATGAGGCGGTCCGTAAGTCTGACGACCCGCTTCGAGTGGCAGCCCTGGGAGCGGCAGACCTCATAGTCGTCAAAGTTCCCCCGCTGGGCGGGGTGGAGCGCGCTCTGGAAGTTGTGGCGCGGTCCGGGATGCCCGCCGTGGTCTCCTCCGCTCTGGACACCAGCATCGGTCTCTGCGCCGGGCTGGCCCTGGCCGCCCGCCTGCCCGAACTGCCCTACGCCTGCGGTCTGGGCACCGTGAGCCTCTTCCCAGAGGAGGTGGTCGCTGACCCGCTGGTGCCCAGCGCCGGAGCGCTCCGGGTGCCTGTGGTGCAGAGCCCGGGCCGCGGCGTCGTGATTCGCTCACCGGAGCCTGATCCGCAGCTGCTGCGCCAGCACAGCGTCAGCGCGCAGCGGCAGGCGTGGTGGTCCGGCAGGCTCAGCGCCGCATACGATGTACTCCATGGCAGCTGAGCGGGGCCCGTTCCGGGAGTTCGACGACTCCCATGATGCCGAGTCGCTCAGGCTGGCCCGCCGGGTGCTGCGCGGGCTGACCCTGCATATGCGACACGTAGTGCTGGCGCCGGGCTCCCGGTCGGCACCGTTGGCCTACGCCTTGGCCGAAGCCGAACAGCTCGGGGTGCTGAAACTGCACATCAGGACCGATGAGCGCTCTGCCGCATTCACTGCGCTGGGCATCGCCATGGCCACCGGGGAACCGGCCGGAATGGTCACGACCTCCGGCACCGCCGCCGGGAACCTGCTGCCGGCAGTGATGGAAGCAGACATGTCCGGAGTCCCGCTGGTGGTGATCACCGCCGACCGTCCGGAGCGGCTCCAAGGAACCGGGGCCAACCAGACAGTCTGGCAGCAGGGCATGTTCAGCGGCCGAGTGCGGGATGAGCTGCACCTGGAACAGTCTGACCTCCGCGACGGAAGCCTGCGCCTGGAGCCGGTCTCCCGCGACGACATGCTCGCCGCAGAGACCCAGGCGGCTCTGCTGCTGCGCGCCTCCACCACAGTCAATGACCGGTCCGCTCCCGGACCGGTCCACCTCAACATCGGTTTCGCCGACCCCTTGATCCCGGCACCCGGTCCGCGCGGGACGGGAACCCAGCGCTGGGCCCGGAAACGTGTTCTGCCGGCCCAGACTGTTGACTCTGCAGCCACTGGGCCAGAGGCCGCTCCCATGACCGAGTCCTCACACAGGGTGCTGTTCGTCATGGGCCATCAGGCACCTGCTGAGGCAGTGGAGTTCGCCCGCCGCCTGGGCCACCCGATGCTCGCCGAACCGACTTCTGGGGCGCGCTGGACCGATTTGGCGCCCATCCAGGGGTACCGGCTGCTGCTGCAGTCCCCGGCTGGGTCCCGCGCAGCGGATCTGACGGCCGGAGTGCAGCGGGTGGTTGTCGCAGGGCGGCCCACGCTCACCAGGCCGGTGCAGAAGCTGATCAGCCGCCAGGATGTTGAGGTAGTCCAGTACGCGCCCCGGGCCAGCCCGTGGCATGATGAGCGGCTGCCTCGCCGAGTCATCACCGGTTACGCAGAACTGGCCGAGTTCGCCGGCCGCGCCGCACCCGCATGGGCCCGGGCGTGGGAGGAAGCCGGACTGCAGGCCCAGAGCACCATTGACACGCTGCTGCGCCAGGACGACGACGCCGCCGGCAGCCTCAGCTCGGTTCGGGCAGCACAGTTCGTGGCGGAGCGGGTCAGAACGCCGCTGCTGTTGGGCTCTTCCTCAGTGGTGCGCGATGTGGACCTCACCGCAGCCTTGACCCGGTCGCTGCCTGGGACCGCCGGCCGCACTGATCCTCAACGCAGGCTCTACGCCCTGCGCGGAGTCTCGGGGATCGACGGCAACGTCTCGGCCGCCGCGGGTGTGGCTCTGGCCGCCGGGCACCGGGTGACTGCGATGGTGGGGGACCTCACTTTCCTCCACGACACGAACGCGCTGCTGATTCCGGCCACCGAGGAAGCCCCCCACTTGGACATTGTGGTGATCAATGACGGCGGTGGGGCGATCTTTGATCAGCTGGAACACGGGGAAGTGGGCCGCCGCGCAGGCCAGGCGGCGACCGTCGAGCGGCTTTTCGGCACCCCGCAGACCGTGGATGTCGAGGCGCTCGCCGACGCGTATCAGCATGAGTACATCTTCGCCGAGGACCTCGGTGAGTTGGAACGGGCGCTGACCCACCCGGACGACAGGATCGGCATCCGGATCATCGAGCTGCGCACCGACCGCTCCCGGTTGCGGGATCTGCACGCCAAGCTGCTTCAGGGCCCATTCACGTGAGTGTCTGCGGTCGCCGGGTCACCGACGGAGTGGTCAGGCTTCCAGACCCAGGGCCCAGAGCATCGGCTTGAGCTTGACCCTGGTCTCGGCCAGCTCCGCCTCCGGCTCAGAGCCAGCCACCACACCGCAACCGGCGAAGATGCGCACTGTGCCGCCGCCGGCTTCGGCGTTCTCGCTGACAACGCCCCCGCGCAGGGCGATACCGAAGTCAGCGTTGCCGGCGGCGTCGAGCCAGCCCACTGGCCCGGCGTAGGGACCCCGGTCCATACCTTCCAATTGGGCAATAAGCCCGGCGGCCGTCGTCGTGGGGGTCCCGCACACCGCCGCTGTGGGGTGGGCGGCCTCGGCCACCTGGAGCGGGCTGGGGTACCGCCCTGCGGCGTCGGCGGAGAGCTCGCCACTGATATCGCTGGCCAGGTGGTAGACATTGGGCAGCTCGAGCACGCTGGGTTTGCTGGGTGACTGCAGGGTTCCGGTGACCGGACGCAGCTGCTCCAGCAGAGAGGTGACTGCCAGTCCGTGTTCGCGGTGCTGCTTAGCGTCGCGCACCAAGTCGGCAGTGTGCTGAGTCCGGCCGATGGTCCCGGCCAGCACTCTGGAGGAGAGCCTGGTACCGCGCAGCCGCACCAGCATCTCTGGGGTCGCTCCGAGCACCGTTTCTGCCGTGCCACCGGTGCCGCCGACGCAGTACGTCCAGGTCTGCGGGTATTCGCTGGCCAGTCGAGCCAGCAGGCTTCCGGTGTGCAGCGGGCTCTGGGTGCCGAGAAGCAGATCGCGGGCCAGCACAAGTTTGTCGACTGTGCCCTCGTGAACAGCTGTCAGCCCGGCGGCGATGGCACTGAGGTACTGGCGTTCGGACTGCACACCGGGCTGCAGGCGGCACTCGGGCATGTCACCGCCTGCGGAGGCTCCGGTGGGCTGCAGCAGCCGGCGGTCGTTGATGCGCAGGCCGTGCCGCGCCAAGACCTGCTCGGGAGACTCCGGATGCGCAGTGGTGATCAGCACCGAGGTTCGCCCTGCCTCACTGCGGATCAGCACCTCAGGAATCAGCAGCCGGGACAGTGCCTCGGAGTCTTCGGAGAAGGTGATGGAGACCAAAGCCACAGGCCCGGAAGAACCAGGCGTTGCCGGCGAGTGCGGCACTGACTCCCAATAGTCGGCGAGGTCGCGGAAACGGCCCGGCCCGGCTGCGGTGGTGCTGGCCGCGACCCCCAGGCCGATCAGGCCTTCACGCTCACGAATCCAGGTCCCGGAGGGCCGGAGGTGGGGGAGCAGACCCACCAGGCCGCCCGGAAGGTCCACGTCCTGCACAGTAGTGTGGAGGCAGGGCGGCGCTGAGATCATGGCTGTCCCATCTTACGCGGAGCCTGGCCGGGGGCGCGGTGGTCCCGGTCATGGGAGAATGCTGGGGTGATTCAGCGCGCAGGGAACCGAGCCGACCTCTCCAAACGGCCGCAGGACGTCGCCTCCATGTTCGACCAAGTGGCCGAACGTTATGACCTGACCAATGACGTCATCTCCTTGGGGCAAACCAGGAGATGGCGGCGGAAGCTGACCCAGGCCATCGGCATCCGGCCGGGCGAGCACCTTCTGGACTTGGCCGCCGGCACCGGGGAGTCCACCCTGCCCTTCCACCGGGCAGGTGCTGAGGCCGTGGCCTGCGATTTCTCCCTGGGCATGCTGCAGGTGGGCAAGCGCCGGCATCCTGAACTGACATTCGTCGCCGGGGATGGGATGAACCTGCCATTTGCCGATGACAGCTTCGACGCCGTCACCATCAGCTTTGGACTGCGCAACATTTCCGATACAGCGGTCGCCCTCCGCGAGATGTGCAGGGTGGCCAAGCCGGGAGGGCGGCTGGCGGTGATGGAGTTCTCCGACCCCACGTGGCGACCCTTCAGCATCGTGTACAACGAGTACCTCATGCGGGCCCTGCCGGCGGCCGCTCGTGCGGTGTCGTCAAACCCGGAGGCCTACGTCTACCTTGCGGAGTCCATCCGCGCGTGGCCGGACCAGCGGGCGTTGGCTGAGCTGGTGGCTGAGGCCGGTTGGTCTGAGGTGGAATACCGGAACCTCAGCGGAGGCATTGTGGCCATTCACCGCGCAGTGAAGCCCCGGCGCAGCGGGCCTGGGGTGCCGGGCAGCCCGGAGGGTGCAGCGCAGAGCCATCCCGGACGGAAGGGCTAGGCTTGACCCTGATGACCGAATCACAAGTTTCCGGTGACACCGCGAGTATCCACCTTCCGGCAGGATTCGACGTGCTCGCCGACGACGATCTGCTTGCTCAGGAAGTCACCGAGTCCCTCCAGGCGGTGGAGGAGCAGCTGCTGGCGGCACTGTCCAGCACCGACGAGCTGGCCAACTCTGCTGCCCGCTACCTGGCTGAGGCCGGAGGCAAGCGGATCCGCCCGCTGCTGACCATTCTCACCTCGCTGCTGGGCGAAGGCGTCAATGAGCGCGTCCTGCGCGCGGCCATGGTGATGGAGATGACTCACCTGGCCACGCTGTATCACGACGACGTCATGGATTCCGCACCCCTGCGCCGGGGAGCGCCAAGTGCCCACGAAGTATGGGGCAATTCGGTGGCCATCCTCACCGGGGACATCATCTTGGCTCGGGCCTCGCAGCTGATGACAGAACTCAGTGACGACGGATCGCGGATCCAGGCGGAAACGTTTGAGCGGCTTGTCATGGGACAGCTGCGCGAGACTGTGGGCCCGGGCGAGGGGGAGGACCCCTATGACCACTACCTGGGCGTGATTGCCAACAAGACTGGTTCGCTGGTCGCTGCGGCGGCTCAGCTGGGGGCCTACTACGGCCGTACTGACCCCGAACATTCCCAGCTGCTCCAGACCTATGGGGAGGCCGTGGGAATCGCCTTTCAGCTGGCTGATGACGTGATCGACCTCACCGCGGACGGCGCGTCATCGGGGAAGTCACCGGGGACTGACCTGCGCGAGCGGGTACCCACCCTGCCGGTGCTGCTGCTGCGCCGTGCGGCGCAGAGCAATGACCCGGCAGCGCAGGCGGCGCTGGAGCTGGTGGAGGGTGACCTCACCGGAGATGCTGAGCTGCAGGAGGCTGTCCGAGCGGTGGTAGCTCATCCGGTCACTGAGGAGGCGTGGGCCGTGGCTCGCGGATGGTCGACGCGGGCCAAGGAGGCCATCGCGCCGTTGCCGTCCTCGACGGTGAAGTCGGCACTGCTCTCCTTCGCGGATGCGGTGGTCGACCGCGACGGCTAACCCGCCGCAGTGAGAACCTTCTGCAAAGCAGGCCGCAGCTCATCGGCCAAGCGGGCGCGGTAGTCGACCTGAAGCGGGTGGCGGATCTGGCGGTAGAGCAGATCGTCGCTGTAGCGGGGAAAGACGTGCAGGTGATAGTGCCATACGTGTTGGTTCCCAGCGGGCTCATTGTGCTGCCGCACGGAGGTGCCCTCGGGGTTCCAGGCCAGTTTGATCGCCAGTGCCACGTGCCGGGAGAAAATGCTGATCTTGGCCAGCAACTCATCCTCGAGGTCGTAGAGCGCCTCGCGGTGGGCCGCGGGGATGATCATGGCATGCCCGGCGTGCGGGCCGAACCCGTCGCAGGCGATAAGCACCAGCAGGTCTTCATCCTGATAGACCAAGTCGCTCAGCTCACACCGATTCCCCGGGTCTGAGACATCGCCGGCGGCGACAGCGCAGAACGGGCAGATATAGCCTTCCGGGGCATGTGACTTCCAGCGCACTTCGGCGTCGTCGTGCGGCTGGGGCGGCAGGGTGGGCTCAGCGGTCTCTGAGGAGAACTGCTCAGCCACTCAGTCCTCCTCGAAAGAGAATTCCAGCAGATAGAAGAGGAACTCGCTGACAGTGGCACCTTCGGCGGTCCACTCGTGGCGGTCATTGTTGCGCCGGTGGATCATGGGGTCGGGAATGTTCAGGTCCGCAGTCTCCACACCCCACACCCAGCGCTCCTCCTCGTCCTCCAAGAACAGCAGGTACCCCTCCTCCGTCACCAGCTCGTCTGGGTCGAAGATGAAGTGATAGGCCTCCAAGATCTCCTCGCACTGTCCCAGCGCCAGGTAGAGCTCCTCCAGTATCAGCGGCAGTTTGGTCCGGTCCGGCAGTTCGGAATCCGCCAGCAGCTCAGCCAGCTCACTGCGGCTGTATCCTTCGGCCGGGGTCCACTTGTCATCGAGATATCGGGGGACCAATGCTTTGAACCTGTCCAGGAACATCTCTGCCATGTTCGCGCTGCCCGCCTTCCGCTGTGCCCCACTTGCGTTTCAGGATTGCTCCCGTCTCATCTTATGGTCCCCGGGAAGAACTGCGGCAACTTGGTGTGTTGACCCCAATAGGTGCGCCGCAGGGACCGCCGGTGCGCTGCATCACGGCCTGTGGCCCACGAGCCGCATAGGGCATACTGTCCTGAGGTCAATTCGCGCAACAGTCGCGTTCATCGAAAGGAAACCCGCCGCACAGTGTCTGAGACTCACACCTCCCGACCCACCCGCGTGGCAGTTGTCGGTGCAGGTCCCGCAGGGGTCTACGCATCGGACATCTTGGCCAAAGCCCAGAAGAAGCGCGATCTGCGCTTCTCCATCGACCTCTTTGACCGGTACCCTGCCCCCTTCGGCCTCATTCGTTACGGCGTGGCACCGGATCACCCGCGGATCAAGGGGATCATCAAGGCGCTGCACAAGGTGATGGACCGTGGTGACGTCCGACTCTTCGGCAACGTGGACATCGGTTCGGACCTGAGCATTGAGGACCTCAGAGCCCACTACGACGCCGTCATTTTCGCCACCGGTGCCGTCAAGGACGCACAGATGGACCTCCCCGGAGTCGAGCTGGAAGGCTCCTTCGGCGCCGCTGACTTCGTCTCCTGGTACGACGGTCACCCGGACTACCCGCGCGAATGGCCGTTGGAGGCCGAGCAGATCGCGGTCATCGGCAACGGCAATGTGGCTCTGGACGTGGCGCGGGTGCTCTCCAAGCAGCCCGATGACCTGCTCACCACTGAGATTCCCGACAATGTGTATCAAGGGCTGGCATCCTCGCCGGTCAAGGACGTGCATGTCTTCGGCAGACGCGGACCCGCCCAGGTGAAGTTCACCCCGCTGGAGCTGCGTGAGCTCTCCCACTCAGAGGACGTCGACATCGTCCTCTACGAGGAGGACTTTGACTTCGACGAGGCCTCCGATGAGGCCATCAAGTCCAACAACCAGATCAAGACCATGGTGAACACGTTGGCGAACTGGATGGTGGAGCAAGAGGAACGCACTGAGGAGGCCTCGCGCAGACTGCACCTGCACTTCCTGCACCAACCGGTGGAGATACTCGAAGGCCGGGACAGCACGGGGGCCGGCACCGGAAAGGTGGCCGGAATCCGGTTCGAGCGCATGGAGCTGGACGGGACGGGCAATGTGAAGGGCACTGGTGAGTACCAGGACTACCCCGTCCAGGCGGTCTACCGCGCCATCGGTTATTTCGGGTCGGAGATTGAAGGTATTCCCTTCGATGCCAAGCGCGGGGTGGTACGCAATGAAGCTGGCCGCGTGCTGGACGAGGATGGGCACCACGTGCCGGGAACATACGCCACCGGATGGATCAAGCGCGGCCCGGTCGGGCTGATCGGACACACCAAAGGTGACGCCCTGGAAACGATCGACTGCCTCATCAGTGACTTGGACCGGCTGCCGCCGGCGCAGCACCCCCAGGAGGAGTCAATAGTTCAGCTGTTGGAAGCCAGGGGCGTCGAGTACACCACCTGGGAAGGCTGGCTGAAACTCGACGAGCATGAGCTGGCACTCGGGGAGGCAGCCTCGGAGAACGGTCAGGTCACGCGTGAGCGCGTGAAGGTGGTTCCGCGCGCGGATATGGTGAAAATCAGCCGAGCTCAGCGCTGACCAGCCATCTCCTTCAGACGCGCGATCCGGTCATCCATCGGCGGATGGGTGGAGAACATCTGCCGAGCCCGTGGACCAAACGGGTTGGCGATCATCATGTGAGCGTGCGCGTCGTGCTTCGGGTCTTCCTTCAGCGGAACCCGGGAAATGCCGTTCTGCAGCTTGTCCAGAGCTGAAGCCAGGGCCAGCGGGTCCCCGGAGAGCTCGGCCCCATCGGCGTCGGCGTCGTATTCGCGGGTGCGGCTGATGGCCGAACGTATCAGGCTTGCCGCCAGCGGCATCAGGATCACCGCCAACAGGCCCCCGACCAGCGCCAGCGGGTTGCCGCCGCCGCGGCCGCGGGCTCCGCCGAACAGTATGAAGAACTGCGTGATGGTGGTGAGGAACCCGGCCACGGCAGCGGCCACGGAGGAGATCAGGATGTCCCGGTTGTAGATGTGCATCAGCTCGTGGCCGGTGACGGCGCGCAGCTCACGCGGGGTGAGCAGGTTTAAGATGCCTTCGGTGTAGCACACCACACCCCGCTCCGGGTCGCGGCCGGTGGCGAAAGCATTGGGCGTCGGCTGAGGGGAGACGAAAATGCGCGGCACTGGCGACTGCGCACGATGAGCCAGCTCCTCGACCATCTCATAGAGTGCCGGGGCCTGCTCCCGGCTGACTGGGTAGGCCTTCATCGCCCGGATCGCGATCTTGTCCGAGTTCCAGTAGGAATAGGCCACAGAGAACAGGCCGATACCCGCGAAGATGAACAGCACAGCGGGGCTCTGCACTGAGTAGGCCACAATGGCTCCGACCATCAGCACCATGGCGAACAGGAACGCCAACAGTCCTACAGTGCGCAGCCGTCCGTGATGGTGGTGCATCTTGTGACTCCTGAATCTAGGGCTCCGGTGGTGAGGATTTCACCTCGATCAACGCCATTCTAAGCCGCGGTGTTCCACGAGATCTTGGTCACGGTTTCGATCTTTTGAACCATGTTCCCAGATTGTTTACCTGCAGTTCACTTTCGACTGTCAGCCTGCTCAGGACAGAGCAACTGGAGACTTCCAGGACCGCCGAGGATCATCCCTCATTCATGCACGAACGGAGAGCTGATGGCTGTACTGCCAGCACCGGAGAAGTTCGAAACGCTCACCACCCCCACAGCTGCTGGCACCGCCGCCACCCCCCGGCTTCCCGGAGGGCTGCACCACCGGTTGTCCACCAAGACGGGCAACGTTCTCAACTGGCTGATCGTGGCGGCTTGCGTCTATGTGCTCATCACCGCAGTGAACGTGATCGGTTCGGGTTTCTCCCTCGCCGCAGGTGATCAGGCGTCCTCGCTCTTCGAATTCGCGGCCAACCCCATTGTGGGTCTGATGATCGGCATCGCTGCGACCGCGCTGAGCCAGTCCTCCTCCACCACCACCTCGGTGACCGTGGGTCTGGTGGCTGGCGGACTGCCGCTGAGCATCGCCGTGCCGATCATCCTGGGCGCAAACATCGGCACCACCCTGACCAATACGCTGGTCAGCCTCGGTATGGTCCGGGACAAGGCCCAGTTCCGGCGCGGGTTCGCCGCCGCCACCGTGCATGACTTCTTCAATCTGCTCGCCGTGGCGATCTTCCTGCCCCTGGAGATCGCGTTCGGACTGCTCGAACGCATCGCCTCAGCCTCGGCCTCCGCCCTGTCCGGCACCGATGGCGGCATCATCGCCATGATTTTCGGCGGCCTGGGTACCGTGGTGAAGGGGGCGACGACGCCCCTGGCGCAGCTGATCACCTGGAGCCTGAGCTGGCTGCCGGGAATCTGGGCAGGTGTGGCGATGATCGTCGTCGCCATCGCACTGATCCTGGCAGTGATCAACCTCATTGGCCGCAAACTCCGAGCACTGCTGGTGGGCCGGGCCCAACGGGTGCTGAACTCCGCCATCGGGCGCGGTCCCATCACCTCGATCGGGTCCGGTGCTGTGGTCACGGTTATGGTCCAGTCCTCGTCCACCACCACCGCACTGATGGTCCCGCTGGCCGGCTCGGGGGCGCTGAGCCTGCGCCAGCTCTACCCCTTTGCACTGGGTGCGAACATCGGCACCACCATCACGGCTCTGGTGGCGGCTTTCGCCTTCGACGGTGAAATGGGCACCATTGCGCTCACCGCAGCTCTGGTGCACCTGTTCTTCAACGTGCTGGGCACAGCCGTGATCTACGGCATCCCAGTGATGCGGGACATTCCGCTCAAGGGCGCTGAATGGCTCTCCGGGCTGGCTGCTGAGCGTACCCCGGTGGCGCTGGCCTGGGTCCTGGGCGTCTTCGTGGCCCTGCCCCTGGCGCTGATCTTCCTGCTCTGAGCGCCACCGGGGGTCGCCGCGGGGGGTTTTCAGCGCATGTTGATGAACTGCAGATCAGCGTCCTCGAAGTCCTTCAGCAACGCAATGACCGCCTGGAGGTCATCGCGGGACTTGGAGGAGACCCGCAGCTCATCACCTTGGATCTGAGCCTTGACCGATTTGGGTCCCTCATCGCGGATCATTTTTGAAATCTTCTTGGCCGTGGCCTGGTCGATTCCCTCCTTGATCTGACCTTCGATCCGGTAGACCTTGCCAGACTGCTTCGGCTCTGAGGTTTCATAGGACTTCAGCGAGATCCCCCGCTTGATGAGCTTGCTCTCCAGGACATCATTGGCGGCCTTGACACGCTCTTCAGCGTTTGCGGTCACAACGATCAACTCACCGTTCTGCTCCACAGACGCGCCGGTGCCCTTGAAGTCGTACCGCTGAGCGATCTCCTTCGACGCCTGGTTCAGCGCATTGGACACCTCCTGGGCGTCCACTTTGGAGACGATGTCGAATGTCGATTCCTTAGCCATATGGCTCCTTGTCTTCTTGTGTTGGGGTGTGCAGGATGCCGCTCGCCTACGCCTCGGGCTTCCAGCCCAGGGCCGGGCCGAGCCTGGTGGTCAGCTCGGCGAGCAGGTGGAGACAGTCGGCCTCTTCCAGCCCGGGCGGAAGCGCAAAGAGGACCTCGCCGCCGCTGGCGTACTCCGGGTCCTGCAGGAGTTCATCGGCAATGTCGTCACTGAGCCCGGTCAGCGCACCCGCTGGCTCTTCCGCGGCGACGTCATTGAATCGACGCTCCTGCTCGGGGCTCGCCGTGTCAGTGGGCAGCGCGGTGCGGACCACGTGCTGGCCGCGGCGAGCCACAGTCAGCCGCCCGCGGCAGAGCAGACTCAGCGTCTCAAGGTCGGCGGGCAGCTCCTGCGCGGTACCCCAGGCGGAGTCCGAGACTTCAGCGAGCAGACCGATCCGGCACGTGCGCTGGGAGGCAGCGGCCAGCACCGGAACCGGAGCTCGAATCCCGTCCGGGTCCGGTCCAGTCGCGAGGCAGGCAGCGTCGAACCCCAGTTCTTCGGCGCGGACCACGATCCGCAGCACAGCCTCAAGCGCACTGCTGGAATCGGGGCCGCTGACACCAGAGATGAGCAGACCCATGCGCTTCAGTGGCGATCCGGGACCGGAAAAGTCCTCCGCACGGCGCCGCGGACGTGGCAACACCCGGGTGCCACCGCGACGTCGGGTCTCCACCAATCCCCGCTCCCGCAGCTGGCTCCAGGCTTGAGCGATAGTGCCCACGCTGACGCCGAGCTCCTGGGCCAAATCCCGCACGGTGGGCAGCCGGGAGTCCGCCGGCAGCACCTTCATCTCGATCAGTTCTGAAATGCGGTCGGCAATCCCCGCCGGTGTCCGATCAGGCAGCCGGCCGGCGAGGTCTTCTGCGTCAAGGTCAGACATATGGAGGGTCTCCGATTCTGGCGGCCAATCTGGATGCCATACTACTCGCCGGCAGGATTCGAGAATTGCGGTCAGGGTGCGGTAAAGTTGTCCGGTGCTTGCGCTCGGGCGCGCCGAACACGGCGGGTTACCCGAGCGGCCAAAGGGGGCTGACTGTAAATCAGCTGGCACTGCCTACGTGGGTTCGAATCCCTCACCCGCCACGTATGCGCTCGCAGCGCAGGCACTCAGCGGCCCGGAGTCCTTCTGCGGAACACGGGCCGCTGAACAGTTTTCCTGGATTCGCCGGGCGCTTAATGCGGCTTCGCACTGCACAATGCCTACGCTCTGCCGTATTGTGGCGGCCATGGCTACCACGGAACTGACCTCTGAAGACTTCCAGAAGACGCTGGAGGAGTCCGATATTCTCTTCATCGATTTTTGGGCCGACTGGTGCGGTCCGTGCAAACAGTTCGCTCCGGTCTACGAGCAGGTGTCGGAGCAGCACCCAGAGATCACTTTCGGCAAAGTGGACACTGAGGCTGAGCGGGAGCTGGCTGCAGCTGCCCAGATCAGCTCCATTCCTACACTGATGGCGTTCCGCGAGAAGGTTCTGGTGTTCTCACAGCCGGGTGCGTTGAACGCCGAGCAGCTGAACCAGGTGGTGACCGCGGTGAAAGACCTCGATATGGACGAGGTGCACAAGCAGGTCGCTGAGCAGGACGAGGCTGAAGCCCCCCAGCAGGACTAGCGTCCCCGGTGGTCTGCCGGCTCTAAGCGCGGCCCGAAACGTTCTCCGCGGAAGCCGGAGAGTTTCAGCAACCGGATCACCCGCTGCCGGTGCGGCTCGAACGGCTCCAGCAGCTGAAGCATCCCCGCATCGTCAGTGCGCCTGCCCGTGAGTGCTTCGCCGACAAAGTGGGCCAGGTGGTAGTCCCCCACGGCGGGAAGGTCTGCAGCCCCGTGGGAGCGCTGCAGCGCTTCGGCCGTGGTCCACCGGCCTATCCCGGGGATGACCTGAAGCTGTTCCGCCAGGGCACCGACGCTGCCGGTCTCCGTGGCAGTGGAGTGGCCCAGCCGGTGGATGCTCCCAGCCCGGTCGGCCAGGCGAAGGATGGTTCGCGACAGCGGAGGCTGGACCCACATCTGGTGCCACTGCCAGCTGGGGACCCGTTTGAGCTGGTGGGCCGTCAGCGGCAGACGCAGCCATGACGGCGCCGGCAGCGAAGCGCAGGAGGGCACAGGATTCCCGTGGCGCCGCAGGAGCTGACGCCATCCGTGCCTGGCTTCTCCGTGAGTGACTTTCTGTTCCAATGTCGCTGTGACCAGCTGGTCAAAAAGTGCGCCCGTGGCCGGAAGCCGGACACCGGGATGGCGGCGCCGGACCTGCGCCAGCGTCGTGGAGACCAGGTCTCCCAGGGCGTCGAGCAGCAGCTCCAACTCGGTCCAGTCATCCTGGGCTCCCAGGGCGGTGGCTGACCGGCCCAGTGCCGAGACCAGGGCTGCCTCACTGTCCGCGACGGCGCGCACACGGACCCGGGACGCATCAAGCTGGTCGAACCGCAGGGTCGCCGCCCCCATGTGCTGGCCTGCAGGGTCGTACTGCCGCTGGGCCATCCACGCGCCGGCCCCGGGGGTTCCGCGCACCCCGCCGCGGAACGTGCCGGGGTCGGCCCTGATTGAGGGGTCGGCGTGCCCGCGCTGCAGCACAGAGATGGTTCGCGGAAGATCGAAGGGCGCCCCCAGATCCACCACCCTGACCGCCTCTAACGTCACCGGGCCACTCTAACGCTCCCGCGGGCGGGGGCATTATTGCGTCACAAGTCGCAGGGGACTGGGGCGCCGGGGTGCGCGCCGGTACGCTGAGAGCTATGAAATACGCCCAGTCCGTCGTCGAGCTGATCGGCGGTACACCCCTAGTCCGCCTCAACAGAGTCACTGAAGGCATCGAGGCCACAGTTCTGGCGAAGCTCGAGTATCTCAACCCCGGTGGGTCCATCAAAGACCGGATTGCCCTGAAAATGATCGAAGACGCCGAGAAGTCGGGCCAGCTGGCGCCCGGCGGCGTGGTGGTGGAACCTACTTCCGGCAACACTGGAGTGGGGCTCGCGCTGGTCGCCCAGCAGAAGGGCTACCGCGCAGTGTTCGTCACCGTCCCCAAGGTCGGTGTCGAGAAGCGGGACGTGCTCCGGGCCTACGGAGCAGATGTGGTGGTGGGCCCAGCGGGTGTGGACGGGGATTCGCCGCTGAGCTACTACGGCATCTCCGACCAGCTCGCCCGTGAGATCGAGGGTGGCTATAAGCCGGACCAGTTCTCCAACCCCGGCGCACCAGCCAGCCACTATGAGACCACCGGCCCAGAGATCTGGGCTGATACGGACGGCAAGCTGACTCACTTCGTGGTCGGCGCGGGCACCGGAGGTACCGTCACCGGTACTGGACGCTACCTCAAAGAGGTCTCCGCGGACCGGCCCTCCGGTCCCGTGCGGGTGGTGGTGGCTGATCCCGACGGCTCGGTCTACTCCGGCGGAGACGGGAGGCCGTATTTCGTCGAGGGTGTGGGGGAGGACATCTGGGTGCCCAACTATGACCCCACGATCCCCGATGAGAAGCACGCGGTGACTGATGCGGAGTCCTTCGCCATGTGCCGCAGGCTCGCCACTGAAGAGGGACTGCTGGTCGGCGGCTCCTCGGGCCTCGCCGTCACTGCGGCTCTGCGCGTGGCCAAGGACCTGGGGCCCGACGACGTGGTGGTGACTGTGCTGCCGGACTCCGGCCGCGGATACTTGGGAAAGATATTCAACGACCAGTGGATGATCGACCATGGGTTCGGAGCTGTGGTGTCGACCTCCACCGGCACCGAGATCAGCGTCAGCTCCACCGAGCAGATCAGCGCAGCAGTGCGCGAAGGCAAAGTCGCTGCGGCCGCCCCGGCAGCGGCACAGAGCACCGGCGCGGCCCACACCACCGCAGCGGAGCTGCTGCGGGCCAAGCGGGACATGTTCTCCAACGCGCTGCCGGAGGTTATCTCCATCACCCGGGATACCACTCTGCGGGAAGCGGTCAGCGTGATGAACCGGTACGGCGTCGACATTGTGCCGGTGATCGACCGGCCCGGAGGCACCGCCCGTATCGGGGAGGTCTACGGAGTGGTGGACGTGGCGCACCTGTCAGAAGATGTGATCGAGGGGCATGCCGCCTCCGACGATCTGGTCTCCGAGCACCTCAACGACAACCTCCCGCTGGTGGGCATCACTGAGCCCATTCCGCACATCCTCGCGAAGCTGCGCGTGAACCCCACCCTGCTGGTGGCCGACCAGGGCGATATTGTCGGGGTACTGACCCGCAATGACCTGCTGGCCCACCTTTCGAGCGCCAAGAGAGAGGAAGACACGATCGATGAGTAACCACGATCCCGGGTTCTCCACCCACGCCATCCACACCGGACAGGAAGTGGACCAGGTCTTCGGTGCCGTGGTGCCTCCGGTCCACTTCTCCACCACTTACGCGCCCGACGGCATCGGCAACCTGCGCAACGGCTATGATTACGGCCGGGCAGGTAACCCCACCCGCTCAGCGCTGCAGACCCAGCTGGCGGCCCTGGAGGGCGGCAATCATGCCTTCAGCTTCGGCTCCGGGCTGGCAGCGGAGGACGCAGTCATCCGTGCGCTGATGCGCCCGGGACAGCGGATTGTTATGGGCAACGATGCCTACGGCGGAACGTTCCGCCTCTTCGACAAGGTCCACTCCGCCTGGGGAGTGTCCAATACGCCGCTGGACCTCAGCGACCACGACCGGGTGGCAGCCGAACTGGAACACCCAGAGGCAACCCTGCTGTGGGTGGAGACCCCGTCGAACCCGCTGATGGCGATCACCGACATCGCTGCACTGGCGCAGCTGGCCCACGCCCACTCCGCTCTGCTGGTGGTGGACAACACCTTCGCCACCCCCTACCTGCAGCAGCCGCTGCGGCTGGGCGCCGATGTGGTGGTCCACTCCACCACCAAGTACATCGGCGGGCACTCGGACGTGGTCGGGGGAGCCGCAGTCCTGGGCTCCGATGACGCAGCCGATGAGCTGGCGGAGAAGATCGCCTTCCAGCAGTTCGCCGTCGGAGCGGTCTCCGGCCCTCTCGACGCCTACCTGACCACCCGTGGACTGAAGACCCTTGGTGTGCGGATGGACCGGCACTGCTCCAACGCGCAGGCCATTGCGGAGCACTTTGACGGCCACCCCGCCATTGAGCGGGTGCTCTACCCCGGCTTGGCCTCCCACCCCGGACACGAGCTGGCGGCAACTCAGATGCGCAGCTTCGGCGGCATGGTCTCGCTCCAGCTGGCAGGAGGAGAACCGGCAGCCCGCAAGGTCGCTGAAGCCACCAAGTACTTCATTCTGGCCGAGTCGCTCGGCGGCGTGGAGTCCCTGATGAACTATCCGCATGAGATGACCCACGCCTCGGTCCGCGGTACGGAACTGGCGGTGCCGGAGAACCTGCTGCGGCTCTCGGTCGGCATTGAAGACGTCCAAGACCTCGTCGAGGATCTGGAACAGTCCCTGGCTGGGCTGTAAAGGAACAGCGGACTCTTCTCCAGCCGCCCATGAGCTCAGTTCACGCGGTGCTGCTGGCCGGAGGGGCCGGCAGCCGGCTTGAGGGCAGGGACAAAGCCCTGCTGATCCGCCAGGGGCGCACCCTGCTGGACCACTGGACAGCAGCGCTTGACGAGCGCGGTGTCACCGGCGTCGTCGTCGGGCCCGCGCATCTGCGTCCGCACCTGCCGGTACACCTTCGGCTGACCCGTGAGCAGCCGCCGCTGAGCGGCCCCGCCGCAGCTGTCTGCGCCGGAGTGCGCGCCCTGCCTCCGGCAGCGACTGACGAGCCCGATGCGGCGGTGCTGCTGCTGTCGGTGGACACAGTGGACCCGGGACCGCTGCTGGACTGGCTGCGGCCCCGGCTGCCGGTGTTGAGGCCAGATGGTCATGATGCAGTAGTCCCGCAGGACGCTCACGGCAGGCTCCAGATGCTCAGCTGCGCCGTCCGCCTGGCCTGGCTGGGCCAACGGGTGGAGCGTCTGGAGCCCTCTCAGGCAGCCGGGAAGTCGCTGCGCTGGCTGATCGACGGGGTGTCAGCTGCGCACCCGGTACTCCCCTCCGAGATGGGCAATGACGTCGACACGGCCGAGGACGCCAGACGGCACAGTATCGAGCTGCCCCCCGCGGAGGGCCCGATCTAGTCCCCTGTGGTCCGAGCGATATGAGAGTCTGGTCACGACGGCCCCACCGGCAGTGACGAAAACCGCAAGGAGTCCCATGGCAGACGCTGACCACCCCGCACCGGCTCAGCCACCGGTTCACGAAGCAATTGAGCAGTGGGTCACGGAACTGACGCATCATCTCGAGATCGAGGACACCGAGGTGGACATTGACGAGCTGCTGAGGATAGCCGGTGAGGCCGCCCACACCGTCGTCCGGCCAGCCGCGCCGGTGACTACCTTCATACTCGGCTATGTCACCGGCTTGGCCGAGGCATCCGGCCAAGCCGATCACCACAAGGCGCTGAAGGCGGCGACGCAGGTGACGCGAAACCGGCTGCAACAGCGCTCCCAGGCGCCCAAGTGATCAAGCCCTCGTGTCCCACGATGCCATGGTGAGTTCCCCAGCCTCCTACGCGGAAGCCCGGCGTACCGCCGGGGCCGCAGCCACGCTCCCCCCGGTGCAGCGTGGCCTGAAAGACAGCATCGGGGGCCTGTTGACCGAACCCATCACTGCGCAGCTGGACATCCCCCATACGGCCACCTCCGCCATGGACGGCTGGGCAGTCAGCCTCACGGATCAGCCTCAGTGGAGGCTCAGAGGCGAGGGTGCCCAGCGCCCCGACGCTGTGCTGGAAGCACTTGCTCCCGGGGAGGCGGCCGAGATCGTCACCGGCTCGCCTGTTCCAGCCGGCACGCATTCGGTCCTCCGCACGGAGCACGGTCAGGTGGTCAGCACCGCTGCCGAGGCCGCGCAGCTGAGGTCCCACTCTGCGACACCGGACCTGGAACCGGGACGGAACATCCGGCCAGCGGCCGCTGAGGCCAAGAGCGGCCAGCTGTTGTGCTCCCCCGGGCAGGTGGTGACCCCCGCCATAGCTGCCACCGCCGCCGTAGCCGGACACGACACACTCACCGTGGTCCCGGCTCCACGAGTGCGCCTGATTCTCACCGGCGGGGAAGTCATCACCTCCGGTATTCCGCGAATCGGCCAGGTCCGCGACGTCTTCGGCCTGGCGCTGCCGGCGATGATCTCCGCTATGGGCGCCGAGCTGGCTGATTCCCGCAGAGCTGAGGACGACGTCGCCGCCGTGGTTGAGCTGATTGACTCAGCCTCCGCTGACCTCATCATCACCACCGGCGGAACTGCGGGCTCTGCTGCCGATGTGCTGCGTCCGGCGCTGGCTCGCCTCGGCGCAGAGATTCTGGTGGAGTCCGTACAGATGCGGCCCGGGCACCCGGCGCTGCTGGCTCGCCGGGGCAGCACGCTTGTTCTCGGGCTGCCCGGAAACCCGCTGGCCGGCTTCACCGCGCTCGCCGTCCTGGGAGAACCTCTCATCCGAGCGCTGCGCGGGGCCGTGCCTGCAGTGACCTCGTGCACGCGCCCTGCCGGAAGTGACCTGCAGGGCCCCCGTGCTGGAGTCCGGATCATACCGGCCCAGATCCGCGACCACGCCGTCCACCCCGTTTCACATAGCAAGGCGCATATGATGCGCGGCCTGGCTCAGGCGCACGCCTTCGCCGTGGTCCCCGCCGGCGGAGCACCAGCCGGAACGCCGGTGGAATGTCTGGATGTGCCAGGGGCCTCACCCCCGGCTCGACCCCTGCAGGGAGACTGACAATGGGACGCATCACGCAGCGCAAGCAGGTCACCCGGGTCTACCGCGACGGTCAAAGTTCACACACCACCGCGGAAGGGTCTGCGGAAAGGTTCGCCCTGCGCACCAAACAGGACGTCCTCGCAGCGGAGGAACCATTGGAGATCCGGCTCGGCGGCGAGTCTTTCACCGTGACCATGCGGACCCCAGGCAATGACTTCGAGCTCGTCGCCGGGTTCTTGGTTGCCGAGGGCATGCTGAGCTCCGCGCAGGATCTGCACAGCATGCGCTACTGCGCCGGTACTGACGAACTGGGAAATCAAACGTATAACGTCATTGACTGCGCGGTGGATCCGCAGCGAGTCCAGCCGGTGGCCGGCGGCCGGCGCCACGTGCTCACCACCTCAGCCTGCGGCATATGCGGGACTGCCTCCATCGATGCGGTGGAGAAGACGCTGCCGGCCGCCTCCGGCCGGGGGCCCGGTCTCAGCATCACTGCGGAAACCATGCTGCAGTTGCCGGATACGCTGCGGGAGCACCAGAAGATCTTCGCCAAGACCGGGGGAGTCCATGCCGCTGGACTCTTCGACGCCGGGGGGACGCTGATGTGCCTCCGTGAGGACGTGGGCCGTCACAATGCGGTCGACAAAGTCGTGGGGTGGGCGCTCCTGGAGGATCAGCTGCCGCTGGCGGGGACTGTGCTGCAGGTATCGGGCCGGGCCTCGTTCGAACTGGTGCAGAAGGCGGCCCTGGCGGGAATCGAGATGCTCAGCGCCGTGGGAGCGCCCTCTTCCTTGGCGGTGGACCTTGCCGAACGCGCTGGGCTGACTCTGGTCGGATTCTCCCGTGGGCACAGCGCAAACATCTACACCCACAGTCATCGGATCAAGGCGAGGCTAGACTGGCCGTCCCAGGAGGCCGTCAGTGCAGCACCTCGACCATCCCCTCGATAAGGAGCCTGCAATGCCCCACACCGTCAACGCCGTGGTTGTCGCCGAGAAGAACGCCGCCGCTGAGATCCATCAGATCATCGTCCCTGACCCGGGACCCGGTGAGGTCGTCGTCGACGTCCTCACCTGCGGGGTCTGCCAGACCGATCAGCACTTCCAGCAGGGTGAGGTGGGGGACAACTTCCCCTACCTGCTCGGACACGAAGCCACCGGCCGGGTCGCGGAGGTCGGCCAGGGAGTCACCTCCGTTGCCGTCGGCGACAAAGTCATCCTCAACTGGCGCGCCGTCTGCGGCGAGTGCCGAGCCTGCCGGAAAGGCGAGCCCAAATACTGCTTTGACACGCACAACGCCTCGCAGAAGATGACCCTGACCGATGGCACAGAACTTGAACCGGCTCTGGGCATCGGTGCGTTCGCCGAGAAGACCCTGGTGGCCGCGGGACAGTGCACGGTGATTGACGACGTGCCTGACTCTGCGAATGCCGCCGTCGGGCTCCTGGGCTGCGGAGTCATGGCCGGGATCGGAGCAGTGCTCAACACCGCACAGGTCCAGCGCGGTGAATCCGTCGCCGTCATCGGCGTCGGGGGTGTCGGCACCGCAGCCGTGGTCGGCGCGAAGCTCGCCGGAGCCACCACCATTATCGCCGTGGACATCGATGACCGGAAGCTGGAACAGGCGCGCCGGCTCGGTGCCACGCACACCGTGAACTCCCGGCAGACTGACCCGGTCGAGGCGGTCCGGGCACAGACCGGGGGATTCGGCGCAGACGCCGTGATCGACGCCGTCGGGCGTCCGGAAACCTACCGGCAGGCGTTCTACGCCCGCGATCTTGCCGGACGAGTGGTCCTGGTGGGTGTCCCTGACCCTTCAGCGAGCATCGAGCTGCCGCTGATCGAGGTTTTCGGCCGGGGCGGGGCGCTGAAGTCCTCGTGGTACGGCGACTGCCTGCCCTCACGTGACTTCCCGATGCTGGTGGACCTCTACCGGCAGGGCAGGATTGACCTCGATGCCTTCGTCACCGAACGCACTAGCCTGGACAAGGTGCAGGAGGCCTTCGACACCATGAACCGCGGCGACGTGCTGCGCACTGTCGTTGAGCTCTCCGCATGAGACCAGCAGCGACCACGGAGCAGGAGAAAAAATGAAGAATGCACGCATTGAGCATCTGGAGACCTCGGGCACCTTCTCGCTGGACGGCGGCACGTGGGAGGTGCAGAACAACGTGTGGATCGTCGGCGACGACCACGAGGTCATCGTCATAGACCCCGCCCACGACGCAGACGCCGTCGCCTCAGCGGTCAGCGGCAGGAGAGTCGCCGCAATCCTCCTCACCCACGGCCACGACGACCATATCCGTCAGGCCCTGGAGGTCCGGGAGAAGATTGGTGGAAACATCCACCTCAATCCCGAAGACCGAATGCTGTGGGATCAGGTTCATGGGCACACCGGCCCTGATGCTGAGATTGCCGACGCAGACACCTTCGAGGTCGCGGGCGCCGCACTCCGCGCGATCCACACCCCGGGGCACTCTCCGGGGTCCACCTGCTTCTATTCGACGGACTTGGGGGACAACCCCGTCCTGTTCTCCGGAGACACCCTGTTCCAGGGCGGACCAGGGGCTACGGGGCGGTCTTACAGCAGCTTCGACACCATCGTCGACTCGATCCGGACTAGGCTGCTCGACCTCCCCGCCGAGACGGTGGTGCACACCGGCCACGGTCCCTCGACGACTATCGGTGAAGAAGCTTCCAACATCTAGAAGCGAGAAACCTCCAGTGTGTAGGCTGAAGAGTGGGCGACGTTGTGATCTCGTCCACATTCGCAGTTGACAGTGAGGGAGGGACCATGACCCAGCCACCTACACCGCCCAACGGGGACCAGCCGCAGCCGGATCCACACCAGCCGCCCCAGAGCCCACCGCAGCAGTTCCAGGGGTACCACGCGCCCCGGGAGCAGAATCCCAACGCCGCTGGTTTCTTCAGAGCACTGTTCGACTTCAGCTTCCGAAGCTTTGTCACCATCAAGTTCGCTGCGATCATCTACGGGATTGCGCTGCTGCTGATTGGGATTCTTGCGCTGGTGGGGATTATTGTCTCGTTCATCACCATGACCGAGGAGCCAGCGGCAGGCCTACTGATGCTGCTGCTCGTGCTTGTGGCCGCCCCGTTCTACCTGATCCTCATCCGGTTGACCCTGGAGCTGTATGTCTCAATGATCCGTACCGCGCAGAACACGGCGGCTACCACCACTGAGCTGGAGAACCTGCGCCGGGAGCTGGCCGAGCGCCGCTGAAGACCCACGGCCGCCGGCGGGGCGAAGTGACCTCCCCCGCCCGGATCCTGCGCGCCAGTGGCCCCACTGTGCCCAGCTTTTCGAAATCCCGCCGCCGTAGCGTAGACTGGGTGAGCACACTCCGGATAATCCCGTTTATCTGTGCAGACTCCTGGCTCGCCCGGTCTCCGGTCGGTAGGTCCAGTTGAGCGTTGATTTCGTCACGGGTCGATTCCGGAAAACCCTCGTGGTCCGTCCCCGTGAACTGTCCAGCGTGATATCACATGATGAATCCTGCTGTGCCCCTGCACGGCTGCGCGAAGCGCCAGCCGTTCGAGCACCAGTGGTCTGAAGACTCATGCACTGTTGAGACAGGCGGCGGGGACGTCGCCGCACCAATGTGACAAGGAGTCACCGTGACCGAAACCACCCAACCTGATCTGCCACCATTCAGCGCCCTCGGACTCTCCCCACACGTGCTGGGCACCATCGAGAAGATGGGCTATGAGACCCCGTCCCCCATTCAGGCGGAGACCATTCCGCACCTCGTGGCGGGCCGGGACGTCGTCGGTCTCGCTCAGACCGGCACCGGCAAGACGGCAGCGTTTGCGCTGCCGGCCCTGACCCATATGGCAGAGGACCACGCCGCCGGAGACCTCGGCCCCCTGCCCAACACGCTGGTTCTGGCGCCCACCCGGGAACTGGCCATCCAGGTCGCAGAGGCGTTCTCCTCCTACTCGGCTCAGCTTGAAGGCATCTCGGTGCTGCCGATTTACGGCGGGGCCCCCTACGGTCCGCAGCTGCAGGGGCTTCGCCGAGGCGCGAACGTGATTGTGGGGACCCCAGGACGGGTCATCGATCACATGTCCAAAGGCTCACTGGACCTTAGCGAGGTCAAGCACCTGATCTTGGACGAGGCCGATGAGATGCTCCGCATGGGCTTCGCCGAGGAGGTCGACAAGATCCTCGCCCAGACCCCTGACAACAAGCAGGTGGCGCTGTTCTCAGCGACGATGCCCAAAGCCATTCGCAGGATCTCGGAGGACTACCTCAACGATCCGGTGGAGGTGTCGGTCAAGGCCAAGACCACCACAAGTGCGAACATTCGCCAACGGTTCGTCTTCATCAAACACCACGCCAAGCCCGAAGCTCTGGTCCGCATTCTGGAGACCGAACCGCACGATGCCGCGATCGTGTTCGTCCGGACCCGATCAGCCACTGAAGAGGTCGCCAATAAGCTCACCGCCCGTGGGTTCCGCGCCACCGCCATCAACGGGGACATCCCGCAGAACCTCCGGGAGAAGACGGTGGAGTCGCTCAAAGACGGACGGATCGACCTGCTCGTGGCCACCGACGTGGCTGCCCGTGGGCTGGACGTGGAACGCATCAGCCATGTCTTCAACTACGACATCCCTCTGGACACTGAGTCGTATGTGCACCGCATCGGCCGCACCGGCCGCGCCGGCCGTTCCGGGGAGGCCATCCTGTTCGTGACGCCCCGGGAGCGGCGCATGCTGCGGTCGATCGAGAAGGCCACACGCCAGCCGGTGGAGCAGATGAACCTGCCCACTGTCGCTGACGTCAACGCCTCCCGGCTGGACCGGTTCTCGGAGCGGATCACACAGACCCTGGCCACCGAGGATTTGGAGGACTACAGGGACCTGGTGACCAGCTATGTCGCTGAGCACAATACTCCGGCTGAGGATGTTGCGGCAGCACTGGTGGCGGTCGTCCACGACGGCCGGCCGCTGTTGTTGGATGAAAAGGCAGAGGATGAGCTGGCTCGCGCCGCACAGAACTTCGATCGGGAAGACCGCACCGCGCGTGATCGCGGCCCCCGAGACGGCGCTGCCCGGGAGCGGGCACCGCGTGCCAAGGGAGCCCCTGCCGTGGCGGGCCCCGGAAACGCCATGTACAAGATTGCTGTCGGCCGGCAAGCAGGTGTCGCCCCCGGCCACATCGTCGGCGCCATCGCTAATGAGGCAGGACTCTCGGCACGCCAAATTGGAAGCATCGACATCCGTCCCACGCATTCATTGGTGGAGCTTCCCGAGACGCTGACCAAGGACCAGTGGGCTGCGCTGTCAAAGACTCGGATCGGCGGTGAGTTGATCAGGCTGGAACGTGACTCGGGTCCGCACGGAACGTTCAGCGGTGGCAGGAAGAGCGACGCGGGAAAGCGCCGCACCGGGTTCGACAATGACCGACCCGCCAAGAAAGGCCCGAAGAAGCCGCGGTGGCGCGACCGATAGGGGCGTCACTGCCGAGGCCGTCCTGGGGAGTCCGTCGAGGCGCTCCAGGGCGCCTTTGGAGCTGCTGACCAGATGCGTCTGAGTACACTGCATCGGTACCCCAGCACCGAGGGAAAGGACCAGTGATGACTGACCTCACCGCTCAGGACCTCATCACCCGACTCAACGACATCGGCACGTGCATGTTCACCACGGTGGACTCCGCTCAGCGGCTGGTCTCCCGGCCCATGGCGGTGAGCCACATCGATGACCAGCATCAGCTATGGTTCTTCACCCCGGCCGGGTCTGAGAAGAACGAGGAGGTGCTCGGCGACGGGCACGTCAACCTTGCGTTCGTTGCTGACAAGACGTGGATCTCTGTCACCGGCACGGCCACTGTGGTCGACGACGCGCAGAAGAAGCTGGAGCTGAAGGACCTCGGGGCGCAAGCCTACTTCGCCGAGGGGGCAGAAGACCCCGAGGCTCGACTGCTCCGGGTGGAACCGGACAACGCTCACTATTGGGAGGGCCCCGGCAAGGCGGTGGCGCTGGTGAAGCTTGTGGCCTCTGCCGTATCCGAGGGCACGCCCCATATGGGGGACAAAGGCCGCGTCGGCCTCTGAACCACGGATCCCGTCGATCGGCGCAACATCCGGTAGGACACCGGCGTGACATACGCGGGAAGTCCCACCGGATGTTGCGTTTAAGCCACTTCTCGCGCCTGAAATGGGACATTCTATGGGACAACTGCGCATTGCCGCCCCTGACATCCCATTCCATGTAGCAGTGAACCAGCGGCCAGTCGCGTGACCGTGCGGGAGTCGTTCAGCTGCGGCCCAGACTGTGCCGCAGCGCGGTCTCCAGGTGCGGATGGCGGAAGCCGTAGCCTAGCTGCACCGCGCGCTCAGCGCTGACGTGCTGGTCAGCAAGCACAATCTCGTGGGCACCTTCGCTCCCCAGCAGGAGCTTCGGCCCGAAGGCCGGCACGGGAATAGCCGAAGGCCTGCGCAACACATTGCCCAGCGTGGTGGCGTACTCACGCGCGGTCACCGGGTGGGGCGCCACACCGTTGACCGGACCTTCAGCATCGGGGTTCAGCAGCAGGTGCACAATCAGTGCCGCCAGGTCATCGAGGCTGATCCAGCTCTGCACCTGATCCCGGCCCAGCGGGCCGCCGGCGCCGGCTGCGAAGAGCGGAAGCAGCTGCTGCAGCGCACCGCCGGAGGGGGACTGCACAATCCCGGTGCGGATCATGGCCACCCGCACACCAGACGCTTCGGCCCGGCGCGCCGCCTCTTCCCAGGCGTGACACACCCCTGCCAGGAAATCGGTGCCCACCGGGGTGGTCTCCTCCAGCACCGTCTTCCGGTGAGTTCGGTCAACCGGGCTTGCGCCGTACCATCCGATGGCCGAGCCGCTGATCAGCGCCCTGCCACGCCCGTCCTGGCGTTCCGCACGTGCGAGTGCATCGGCGATCACAGTGGTGCCCGCAATCCGGGAGTCGCGGACCCGGCGCTTGTGTTCAGCAGTGAAGCGGGAGGCCAGTGGGTGCCCAGCGAGGTGAATCACGGCGTCCACCTCAGCAAGTGCGACCTCGTCAATTCGCCCGCCCGCCGGGTCCCACCGGATGTCTGTACTGGCCCCAGGTCCGGCGCCGGGACTTCGGCTGGACTCGCCGCTGAGGTCCCGGCGCACCAGGCGCCGCACCTGAATGCCTGCTCCGCCGAGGAGGGCGCACACCTGGGTGCCGATCAACCCCGAGGCGCCGGAGACCGCCACCACACGGGGCACCTGTCGCGTGGGGGCGGGGCCGTCCTGGCGCGTGTATTGCTGCGTGGCGAGGGTTCCATGGCTCTGGTGGAAGGCCAGGTCCTCAGTGGTCTGCCGGGTGCGGAAGTCGAAGATGCGCCGCAGCTCGTCACTGAACAGCCTGTCGATGAGACTGCCCACCCCGTGGGGCAGCCGCGGAAGGAGGGGGAACTCGTAGGTGACCGTCTCCTGCAATATGGTCCCGGCGCCCTCGTCGCTGAACCGCCGGTCATGCTGCCAACGGCGCATCGGCCCGGAGACCATGACATCACTGAAGCTGCGACCCTGCTCAAAGTCCTCATGGCGTGAGGTCCAGGTCAGGCTGCTGGGTATCCGGAAGGGCAGCACGGTACTCAGCGACGCCGCGGCAGCGGCTGCACTCGTCCCCAGAAGTCCGGGGAGGTTCAGCCTGATGACTGAGCCTGCACCATTGACCGGTCCGCCGACGGGCTCCTCGACGACTGAACCTGCAAACGGAGGGTGGAGCCGTGTCAGCGCGCCGGGTCGGGTGTACCAGGTGAAAACGTCCTCACGTGGGAACGGCAGATACGTCTCGTACTGGAACTGGGGCATCAGAACTCCTGAAAGTCTCGCCGAGGACCCGTGACCGCAAGAAAGCGGTGGGCCAATTGGGAAGACCGTAGCACCGCCGCGCGAGTGTGCGCTGAAGACGCCTCTCCTTTGGGGGAGCCGGAGACCTTTCAGGACCTCGACGCAACGGCGGTGACGAATTTGAGGGAGAGTCGGCACCAGTGCTAATGTTTACTGCCGTTGCCCCAATAGCTCAGTGGTAGAGCGCAGTCTTGGTAAGACTGAGGTCCCGGGATCGATTCCCGGTTGGGGCTCCACCGTATGGCCCGCGGCACAGCAATCCTTCCCCCACCAGTGAGGTGCGAGGATCCTGCGCCCGGGCCATACTTGTCAGAAATGTGAGCGCCTACGCACCGCCTGAGGCGCTTTGACCAGGTGAAGCGCGTGTGGAAAAATAGCTCCTTGGACATTTCCGCACTGAAAGCTCCCTCCGGTGCTTCTCAAGGGCGGATATGGTCGTGGCGGTGTAGCTCAGCTGGTTAGAGCGCACGACTCATAATCGTGAGGTCGGGGGATCGAGCCCCCCCACCGCTACAGGGGAACTGTTCCCGCAACTATGACAATGGGTCTCCAGCTGGTACGCACCAGCAGGAGGCCCATTTCACATGCAGCGGCTTGTCTTCCCGTCCGGCGAGGGGCACTCAGGCGCCACCGAGGCCGTTGAGCAGGATCCAGAAGATACCTAGCCCGACCGCCGCCGCAAGCAGGCCCAAGCCGGTACCGAAGAGTGCGCGGACTGGGGTGGAGGCACCGGCCGGCACCATGGCCGGCAATGCAAGACCGCACACCGCACCGATGACCGCCATGGCCCCCATTTGTGCGGGGACGATCCAGTTGTCGGTGCTTGGGCCGTCCAAGAACGACGCCGCCACCGGGAGACTCAGGGCTCCCGCGCCGAGCAATATCGCCACGCCGATCACGCGTTGGAAGGTCTTGGCCATGATGTCCTCCTTGCGGAAGAGGCATAATCCCGGGCGTCACACGATTGGCGCCTGTGGTACCGCAACATTACTCCGGTCGGCACGCAATGACAGGTTCTCCCGGCCGACCCACCTCGACCACGCTGGTATTGATCTCACATACCTGGGCACGACTTGTGAGATGAGCGTTGCACCGACTTAATGGCGACACAATCCCCCGGAAACGCCGCCCAGACACTCTGGAAGGACTCGTCCCCGCATCCCGGGGTGGTTCTTCAGGAGGAAGAGAGTCCCATGTCCTATGTGAAACCTTCAGACTTGGCCGTCCGCATGATCGACGCCGGTGCCCAAAAATCATTCATGTCCACTCGCGACACCATCATCCGGGCCTATATGGGCGGAGCCATCCTCGGGCTCGCCGCCGCATTCGCCATCACTATCACTGCGCAGACCGGCAGCGCACTCGTGGGAGCGATGCTGTTCCCCGTCGGATTCGTGCTGCTTTACCTCATGGGTTTCGACCTACTCACCGGTGTCTTCACACTGGTCCCACTGGCGCTGTTGGACAAGCGCCGCGGAGTCACCGTGAAGTCCATGTTCCGCAATTGGGGTCTGGTGTTCCTCGGTAACTTCTTCGGGGCGTTCACCGTGGCGGTGCTCATGGCTATCTACTTCACGACCGGGTTCGCCACTCCACCCGATGCGGTAGGGGTGGCCCTGATGGAGATCGGCCACGGCAGAACCGTCGGATATGCAGAATACGGAGCAGCAGGCATGTTGACGCTGTTCGTCCGGGCCATTCTCTGCAATTGGATGGTCTCCACCGGCGTAGTGGCCGCCATGATGTCAGACAGTGTGCCAGGAAAAGTGATCGGCATGTGGCTGCCCATCATGCTTTTCTTCTACATGGGATTCGAGCACTCGATTGTGAACATGTTCCTCTTCCCCGTCGCTCTCCTGATGGGCGGAGATTTCACCGTCATCGACTACCTCATATGGAATGAGATCCCCACCGTTCTGGGGAACCTGATTGGGGGACTGACATTCGTGGGACTGACCATCTACATCACTCACCGGCGCACCCGGCCCAGCAGAGAAAACCCGGCGATGAACGAAGCACAGCCAGCAGGTGTCTGAACCGGTTCACCCCACCGCGCGGAACGGCCGACATGGATGACTATGTGGCGCCCGGGCCCGGGGTGGGGTTTCTGGCGTCCGCACCGGAGCCGCCCAAAGATGCTCTCCGAAAAGGTTCAGACCGCGAGCTTGTAGCCCCGCTTGACCACCGTCTGCACCACAGCAGGGGCCTGAAGCGATTTCCGGAGGCGCGAGACCAGCATCTCCAAAGCGCGTTCGCTGTCGCAGAGGGGCAACATCTCCAGCAGCTCTTCTCGGCTGAGGACCGTACCGTCCGCCATCACCAGTTCGCGCAGCAGAGCTAGGGGAGCCGGCGAGAGGCGCACAGGTGCGGTGGGAGTGTGCGGAAATCGCACCTGGTGTCCGCGGATCTCCATGGTGCCATGGGCAGTTTCAGCCCTGACGATGTGATGGGACTCCAAATGGTCACAGACCTTCTTGATCAGCGCACCAAGACGCCACCGGTGTGGAACAATCGCCTCCACGCCCGCCTCGGCTAAGGGGTGCGCGGTCACCGCACCTACTGCAGCGGTGAGGACATCCGTCTGAAGAGCAGCGATGAGTTCCTCGCGCTTGCCATACTGCTGGGCCACGCCGAGAAAAGCTTCCACTGCCGGCGCCGCGGTAAAGGGGCTCTTCGCAGATGAGGGTGTAGTAACCGCTGGCGTGGCGATGCGCAGATAGACGTCGAGGCCTTCCGAAGATGGAAGTTCTCACACTGCCCATCTAGAAAGACCTCGACGTGGCCAAGCCTACTTTCACCACCCCGGACATCGATAGTTTCTGCCTGGTCGATCAGCTCGGACTCACCATCACCGGCCAACGCCTCGAAGAACACCGAGCCGTGTTGGAATGCCGAGTCCTCCACCACGACCCCTGGTGCCGAGAATGCGGCGCCGAGGGCGTCTCCATCGGCACCGTGGTGCGCCGGCTGGCGCACGTTCCGCTGGGATGGCGGCCCACCACCCTCCTGGTTCGAGTGCGCCGCTACCGGTGCGCTGACTGCGCCCGAGTCTGGCGCCAAGACACCAGCAGCGCCGCCCCGCCCCGAGCGAAGCTCAGCCGCCCTGCGGTGCTCTGGGCGCTGAAATCACTGGTGATCGACCGCATGTCAGTCACCCGAATCGCCGCCGGACTCGGGGCCGCCTGGCACACCGTCAACGACGCGGTCCTCACCGCCGGAACCAAGCTGCTGATCAATGATCGGGCCCGGTTCCAGGGGGTCAAGGTCTTAGGAGTCGATGAGCACTGTTGGCGCCACACCGGTCGCGGCAGTCACTTCGTGACCGTGATCATCGATCTGACCCCGGTCCGCAACGGCACCGGGGCGGCACGGCTGCTCGACATGATCCCGGGCCGTTCCAAGCAGGTCTTCAAGACCTGGCTCGACGCCCAGAGCGCAGACTTCCGAGACGGGATCGCTGTGGTGGCCATGGACGGGTTCACCGGATTCAAGACCGCCGCCGCCGAAGAGCTGCCACAGGCGACCGCGGTGATGGACCCATTCCACGTGGTCGCCCTTGCAGGTGATGCGCTGGATCGGTGCCGCCAGCGGGTTCAACAGGACACCCTGGGGCACCGGGGACGTTCCGGTGACCCGCTCTACGGGACCCGGAGGACGCTGCGGACCGGCGCTGATCTGCTCACCGAGAAGCAGCATCAGCGGCTGCAGAAGGTCTTCACAGAGGATGAACATGTCGAGGTCGAAGCGACCTGGAGGATCTATCAGAAGATCGTCGCCGCTTACCGCAACCCCTCGAAGATCGAGGGCAAGAACCAGCTGGAGGATGTCATCGCTTCGCTGCGGCGGGCGGTGCCGCGCCGATTGCACGAGTTGATCAGTCTGGGTCGGACCTTCAATCGCAGGGCTGCGGACATCCTGGCCTACTTCGACAGGCCTGGCACTTCTAATGGGCCCACAGAAGCGATCAACGGCAGGCTCGAACACCTGCGGGGAACTGCCCTGGGGTTCCGGAATCTCGCTCATTACATCACCAGATCGTTGCTGGACACTGGCGGCTTCAGACCGTTGCTACACCCTCATCTGCGATGAGCCGGATAAGTCCCCTCCCCCTTGCCGGTTCGACATGCGCACGAGTGCCACAGCTGCAATCACGGTGAGCCCGAGGGCCCCGACAAGGGGGTGCACACCCGCCAGCAGGGCGAGGCCGACCCCGGAAAAAGCTACGTGGCCCATGCCGTCACCAATGAGGGACTGCCCGCGCTGCACGACGAAACTCCCGACGAGGGGCGCCGTAGCAGCAATCAGGGTGCAGGCAATCACTGCCCGCTGCATGAACTCCATCTCAAGCACGGCTCACGCCACCGCGCCCAAGGCAGAGGACACTTGTGGGGGGCCGGGGGCGGGTCTCACGTGTCCGTCACGAACTTCAAGCACCCGCCGCGCCAGGCCTTCGAATCCAGCTGGATCATGGCTGATATAGACCACGGCGAGACCCTCAATGCTGACCAGATGTTCCAAAGAATCCCGTAGCGCGGTTCTTGCCTCAGTGTCTACTCCACTGGTGGGTTCGTCGAGAAACAGCAGGCGCGGTGTGGTGACCAGGGAACGGGAGATCAATGCCCGTTGCTGCTGCCCGCCGGAGAGCTGGGAGAACCGGCGGCGACGCAGCTGCTGCAGTCCCATGAGGTCCATGACGTGCTCAATACGTTCCTCTTGCGTTGATGAAGCACGTCGCAGGGGCCGCAGCTGACCTGCCAATCCACTGCGGACGACTTCCTCAACGCTGATCGGCAGAGCAGCGGCAACTGCCACCTGCTGGGGCACGTAGCCGATCAAGGACCAGTGACGGAACCGGTGCACCTGCGTGCCGAACAGCCGGATGACACCGTGGGTGGGCTGGATCAGACCCAATGCCAAACGCGCCAGAGTGGACTTACCATTACCGTTGGGACCGACCAGGGCAGTGCACTCTCCTGCGCAAATGCTCAGTGAGATTCCGCTCAGGATGGGCTGGCGCTCGTAGGCAAATCCCACGCGGTCAAATTCCAGAACCGGGGTCATCGTGTGGCTCGACCCAGTCAATTGCAACCTAGCGCCGTGGCAAAGGTTTCCGCCTGGGCGCGCAGCAGAGCTGGATAGCCCTGTGCTTCGTGTTCCTCGACCACCACGTCAAGCGGGTAAATATCGAGTACTTCGGTTCCCGTTTCGCGGGCGACAGCTTCGGTATCAGCGCGGCCGTCCACCGGCTCGGCCAGCACGGACTCGAATCCGTTCTCCTCGATTTCCGTGACCAGTTTGGCCAGCTCACCACCGGATGCCCCGCCCTCACCAGAGGCAAGGCTGTCCACCGCATGTTGGGTGTGACCGTATGGTTCCAGGAGGTACCCGTAAGCAGCATGGCTGACGATCGCTTCGTCGAAACGGCAGTCCTGGTCGAGCAGTTCCTCGATGTCATCCCGGGTTCCCAGCAATGTTTCTCCAACGCCCCGGGCGTTGGCGCGGTATGTCCCGGCCTTATCAGGATCGGCGGCAGCAAAGGCTTCTCCGGTCTGCATAGCGACCTCTGCCATGATCCAGGGGTCGAACCATACATGCGGATCAAACACCGCCTCTGCGTGGGCATGCGCATTATCTTCGTCCTCATGAGCATGCGGGTCCGCGGAAGTGGCCGGTATTCGGTCGTCACCCGCGATCGCGCTGGTATTGACGATTTCCCCTCCGGCAGCAGCAGTGGTCTCCTCCACTTGGGCCTGGTAACCGATATCACCCAGATACAGCACCACGTCTGACCCCTCGATAGCTTGTCGCTGTCCCGGCGTGAGCTCCAGGTCGTGGGCCTCTGCGCTGCCTGAACCGAGGAATTCGACGTCGGCTTCGGGAGCGACCTGTTGGGCCACCCATGCCAACGGATAGACCGCCGCCACCGCGCTCACCGCCTCACCGCCGGGCTCTTCCGAACCGGGCTCTTCCGAACCGGGCTCCGCATCGAGGTAGTCGTTGTCGCCGCCACCGCACCCGCTGAGGGCAAGAGCCAGAACGGCAAGGCCGGGCAGGACCAAACGCATGAATCATCCTCTTTCACCACCGGAGACTGTTGATAATGCGTCTCAATATTATATGGAGTATCCGTAGTCACGCGCCGTGATACAACCTACAATCGAGCTGAGCGCAAGGCTCAGCAGCCACGGTGAGAGGTGGAGGGATATGAGACCGCGACGTTTGAACGCTTGGATGTCCACAGGGTGCGTGGCGGCGTTGCTGCTGAGCTCCTGCGGCATGTTCGATGACGCAGACGAGGACTCCCCCGAGGAAAATGAGGCGGAGGCCGGTGAGGATCAGGACGACGTCGAGGAAGCCTCAGACGCCACCGATGGTGCACCGGAGACGGAGACCCATGAGGATGGTGAGGAGCAGGCCTCAGCATCCGGGGAGATTGCTCAGGCCCAGGACGGCAGCCGGGCGGTCCCGCCAGAGGAGGCGATCGCGTCCATCGAGTATGAGCTCAGTGAGGATGACTCGGTCATTGTCAGCGTGGCGACCTTGGAGGAGACCGAGGAGTTCCTCCTGATGGAGGTCTATTACTGGCCGCAATTGGAGCGCAGCGGTGAGGGGCTGACCATCCACGCCATGCTCGGGGAACAGGCTTCGAACACACCGGGCCCGCTGCCGCGGATCTATGACCGGGAGAACCTGAAGATCTACCGGCCATTCCACCACAATGACACCACCGGGGCTTTCGGGTCACCTAGCGCCGGCGACGGGGAGGCCATCTACTGGTGGGGGTTCTTCCCCCTACTGGAGGACAGTGTGGACAGCGTTGACATCGAGTTCGCCAGCGAACGCCCCCGCCTCGAGGACGTCCCTTTCCCTGACGCCTCCGGTGAGACCGGCGACGGCCCCCAGGGTGAGGAGGACGGGAACTGATGGCAGCCAGGGTGCCACCGGCTCTGGGCGCGGCGGCGGTGCTGGTGCTGCTCCCAGCAGTTCCCGCCCTGGCGGACGAGATCCAGGAGCGGCACGTGTGGGAAGAGGTCGACCGGGGCGAATTTGATGCATCAGATGCCGAAGGGCACGTCACTCGCCTGGACCCGGAGGGACACATCACCCGTCTGGACCCGGAAGGGCACGTCGACACTCTCGAGGACACCCGAGAAGAAGGAGGAGAGACGGTTATCTCGCTGTCGACAGATGTGCTCTTCGACGCATATGAGTGGGAGGTTCCGGATTCGGCTGCACACCGCCTCGAGGAGCTGGTCGAGGATGTGCCCGATGGCGCCGCGGTGTCTGTGACCGGACACACTGATTCCCGGCCCACCGGGGACCACGTGGACTTCGACAATCAGGAGCTCTCTGAGAACCGGGCCGAGGCGGTCGCTGAGGTCCTTCAGGCGGTGCGGCCGGATTTGGACTTGGAGGTCTCCGGCGTCGCAGACCAGGAGCCTGCGGTCCGGGAGGTTGAGGACGAGCCGGAGACCTTCGCGCAGAACCGCAGGGTGGAGATCGCCTACGACAGTGGATGAGCGCTACCCCGAACGCGAGCGCGCCGTACGCCTCATTGCCGGCCCTTGGGGTTCGCGGCCGTACCCTCAGTGCTCAGCAGCACCACCACGGAGTCGTCGGACAGTCCGACCAGATGGCGCCGCTGCGGATCGGCAGCCACCTCGCGGAGAGCCGCCAAGGTCGCTGCGCCACAGGGGCCAGAATCCACCCCGAGAGCCCCGAGCTGCTTCACTGCGGCCAACGCCTGCTCCTCACCCACTGTCACCGCAGCGTCGACCCCCTCGCGCAGAACTGGCCACGCGATTCCGGAGACAGTGCCGCAATTCAGCCCCATCATCGAGGTCTCACCGGTGCCCACCGGGACCACTCGGCCGGTGTGCAGAGCGGTAGTCAGCGACGGCGCCACCACAGGTTCGGTGACCAGCAAGCTCGGGGCGTGCTGTGTGGAGCGGTAGTGGTGGACCACGGCCTGTGCCAGGGACCCCACCCCGGTGGGCACCACGACCATGTCCAGCCGTTCCAGGCCCCACTCGCTCAGCTGCGCATCCACCTCCTGAACCAGGGTGGAATACCCGTCCACGATCCATTGTGGGACGTCCTGGTAGCCCTCCCATGAAGTGTCCTGGATCAGCACCGTGTGCTCGCCGGCCTGGGCTGCGCAGTGGGCGACGACGTCGTCATAGGGCAGAGCCATTTCCACCAGTTCTGCGCCCTCGGAGACGATCGCCGCCTGCGCTTCCGCAGCGACTCCGGGCGGGATATAGATGGTGGCTGGAAGGCCCAACAATCGGGCGACGTGGGCGACCGCCCGGCCATGGTTTCCGTCTGTGGCCGCCACCAACGTAAGCGTCGCAGCAGCGCCCAGTTCCTCCCGCAGCCTCTCCAGGGGCAGGGCTTCCTCAACACCCAGGCGGCGGGATAACGCGCGGGCAATGGCGTAAGAGGCACCCAGAATCTTGAAAGCTGAGAGCCCCAGCCGCTGTGACTCGTCCTTGACCAGCACTTCCCCGACCCCGAGCTCGTCGGCCAGCGTCGGCACCGGAGTCAGCGGGGTGGGGGCGTAACCAGGCAGCGACCGATGGAAGGTGACCGGTGCCTCCCGCAGCGGCTGGGTCCGCCAGGAGCGGGCGGCGGGGTTGAAGTACGGGCTCGTCATCGCAGTGTTCATATGGCGCTCGATTCGATAGTCAGTCGTGACCGATGCTCTCATACTGGCGCTGACCCGGAGCCGGCCCGCAGCAGCCTGGGGGTGAGGTGAGCGAGAATGGAGACCATGCCTGAAGCCACCTTCTGCGAACTGACCATCTCCTATGACGAGCGGGTGCTGGAGCCCCGGTCATGGACCCAGGCACAATCGGCATGGGCGGCGGAGCTGTTGGCCGAGCTGCCGCCGGGACCGGTGCTGGAACTCTGCGCCGGCGCCGGGCACATCGGGCTCGCAGCGGTGCGCGAGACCCCACGAGAGCTGGTGATGGTCGACCTCAACCCGGCTGCCGAGCAATTCGCCCTGAAAAACGCCGCCGCCAACGGGATGGGCGCACAGGTGGAGTTCCGGCTCGCTCGGCTCGACGCCGCGGTGGCCCCGCAGGAGCAATTCGGCCTGATCATCGCAGATCCGCCGTGGGTGCGTTCGGCGGAGACCTCGAGGTTCCCTGCGGATCCTCTGCTGGCGATCGACGGCGGCGCCGACGGCCTGGCTTTGGCGCGCACGTGTGTGGATGTCATTGACCGCCACCTCTCCCAGGAGGGCTCCGGGCTGCTTCAGCTGGGCACCACCTCCCAGGCGGAGGCTGTGGCCGCCTATGCCGCCGACGAGCTGGACGGTTCCCTGCGGCTGTCGGAAACCCGGGTCTACGGCCGCGGTGTGCTGGTGCGGCTGGTGCGCTGACTCTGGAACAGGCTAGTCGCGGGAGCTTCTGCGCAGGAGCTTGTGGGTGCCGTCGCACCACGGCTTGATCATCGAGCCGCCGCACCGGCAGACCGCGCTCACCGGGCGGGTGGTCCGGTGAGCGTTGCCGTCCTCATCCTCAATGACGTGATCGCCACGCAGCAGCATCGGGCCGTCCGGGCAGAAGATCACATCGGGGTGCTCGACCTGCGGCTCCGGTTGCGGCCCCGGCTGAAACTCGCCGGTCATGCCGCCCACTCCTTCAGCATCCGTGCCGCGTAGCGGGCTTCAAGGTCCATGGAGGTCCATGCCCCGAAATAGACGTCATCATGCAGCTGTGGTTCCTCCTCCAAGAAAGCTCCGCAGATGGTGCGCACTGCCAGCTGCTCATGCACCGCATCCGCCTCGACGTGTTCGGTGTAGTACTCCACCATCGATGCCGGGAAGCCCAACCGTTGCAGCCCCGCCGCCATCCGCCGGGACGGCGCGGAGCTGGTGGTTTCGAAGGCGGCCAGAAAGCCCAGCGAGGCTGCCCGCAGGCGGCGGTTCAGCCCGAACAGTGACATCGCATTGTTCTCCTCCAGGATCTCCAGTGGCGCCTCATTGATATACGCCCCGTACTCGGAGTCCAGGCCGCTGTCTTCAATCCCGCGGCGGAACAGGTGGGCGTGCAGGCGCTGCGGGTCACCGGCGCCGTATTCGTCGAACTGCAGCTCCATCACCGCCGCCTTGACCCGGTCGGACAGCCGCGGGATCAGCCACGTGGTGTGGTCCGATTCCTTCAGGTGGTAGACCGTGCGGTGCCGCAGCAGCTGACACACCTGCTCCTTGGTGGCTTTGCGCTGCACGTGGCCCGAGAGCGAGGCTCCGTCAAAGTCGGCCACGAAGCCGAAGAAATCTTCTGCGAAGTTCCCCGGGGCCGGGAACTGCGGAATCCGGGCACGCAAAGTCTGCTCAAAATCTTGTTCGAGTTTCCGCCGGATGCTGAGCAGCAGGGGGTCCCATTCCAACTCTCCAGCGACGTCGTCGAACCCTCGGTAGTGCTGTTCGTAGAGCGCCCATAAGGTCAGGTGGGCATCCTGAGCGCTCTCAGCCTGCGGGGCCTGGGCGAGTGTGGAGGTGTCGGCGCTGCGCATGGCGGTCAGCACTGCGTGACTGAGTGCGCCCCGGGCATGTGGGGTCAGCACTGGCCACTGCCTGTCCGAGGCACCCACTGGGCAACGGTGGGTCCTGTGGCAGAATCCGGCATGACAGTCCTCATCTCAGGCGTACGGGCAACGGCTCAGTCGATTTTAGTGGCAGAGGCACCCGGCGACTGCCGTGGTCTTTTGTTGCACCATTGGCTGTGCCGGCTATCGGGTCATCCTTCGAGGAAGCCGCGCAGCAGAGCGGCAGTGCCCTCGAGGTGGTCGGCCATCAGCGTCCGTGCCTGTGCCGCGTCTCCGCGCAGGATGGCCCCGGTGATCGCCTCATGCTGCTGGTTGGAGTGCTCCAGGTTGGCTGGCAACAGCGGAATCTTATCCAGCAGCGCGCTGGTCCGGGCGCGCGTCTCCGCCACCGCGGTGATCAGCGTCGGAGAGCCGGTCAGTTCGGCCACCGCAATGTGGAACCGGGCATCCCGCGCGCGGTAGCTGCCCTGCTCGGCCGCCTGAAGGTCGGTCAGGCACGCTTGCAGGTGCTGCCGGGCTGAGGCGGGCAAGTCTGCCTGCGCGGCCACCTCTGCGGCAGCTGGCTCGATCACCGCACGGAAGGTCAGCACATCGCGGAGCTCCTCGGGATCGATGCGCCCTTCCTCCGCGCCGGTGGAGGCCGCGCTTTCCAGGATGTACGTCCCGCCGTAGCGTCCGCGACGCACCTCCAGGTAGCCGGCCTGCTGGAGTTCAGCCAGCGCCTCGCGGAGGGTAGCCCGGGAAACACCCAAGTGCGCCGCCAGGTCCCTCTCGGACGGCAGCTTCTGCCCCGGTGGAAACAGCCCGACCCGGATCGCCTGCAGCAGGTGCTCGATGGTCTCCTCAAACGTATTGCCCGAGCGCACGGGGCGCAGCACTGCGTAGGGGTGTCCAAATCCCTCGCTCGTCATCCAATGTCCTCCCGTCCCGCTCTCCCCCAGTCAACCACGGCCCGCGCTGCCCGGGTGGGGGACGACGCCGCAAGCGGTTGGCTCTTGACGGCTCTCATGTGAGATGCCACACTTCCAGACAACGCCATGGACTGAAACTAGTCCATTGGAGTTCTCTCCGTCGATCTCATCTGACAAACTCCTCTGACAAAGGTGGACCCCCATGCTTCGCAACAAGACCACAGCAGTCGTTGCCGATCAGAGCTACCTGGAGCACCGGCGGCTCAAATCAGGTGCCGCAGGGTGGATTCTCCTGGCGGGGCTGGGCGTCTCCTACGTCATTTCAGGAGACTTCGCTGGGTGGAACCTCGGACTGGCCCAGGGCGGTTGGGGAGGGATGCTCATCGCGTTCGTGCTGATGGGCCTGATGTACACCTGTATGGTCTTCGGCCTCGCCGAGCTCTCCTCCACTCTGCCCACCGCAGGTGCCGGATACGGCTTCGCCCGCCGCGCGCTGGGTCCACTGGGCGGCTTTGCCACGGGCGTGGCGGTGCTGATCGTCTTCGCCGTGGCACCGGCGGCCATCGCGACCTTCATCGGCGGCTACATTGAGGCCCTGGGGCTGTTCGGCATCACCAACTCCTGGCCGGTGTATCTGATCACCTACGCGATCTTCGTCGGCATCCACCTCTACGGTGTCGGCGAGGCGCTGAAACTGATGTTCGGCATTACCGTGATCGCCTTGCTGGCCCTGGCGGTGACCGTCTTCGCACTCGCCCCGCACTTCGACGCCGCCAACCTGTTCGACATCGTCCCCGAAGATGCAGCCGGTGCCAGCCGGTTCCTTCCCATGGGGTATGCCGGGGCGATGGCCGCACTGGTCTACGGCATCTGGTTCTTCCTCGCAGTGGAAGGCGTGCCCCTTGCTGCGGAGGAAACCACCAACCCGAAGCGGGATATGCCGCGCGGAATCATCGTCGCCATGGTGATCCTGCTGGCCACGGGGGCGCTGATGCTGGTCTTCGTTCCCGGAGCCGCAGGGTCGGAGCTGATGAGCACCTCGGACAATCCGCTGCCGGAGGCCATCCGAGCAGTCAGCGGATCTGAGAGCATCATGGCCAGCATCGTCAACTACGGCGGACTGGCTGGGCTGGTGGCCAGCTTCTTCTCCATCATCTACGCCTACTCCCGGCAGCTGTTCGCCCTCTCCCGCGCCGGGTACCTCCCCCGCTGGCTGTCGGTGACCGGACCCCGCAAAACCCCTTGGGTGGCGCTGATCGTGCCCGGAACCATCGGCTTTCTCCTCGCCGCCGCCACCGGTGATGGCGGGCTGCTGATCAATATCGCCGTCTTCGGCGCCACCGTCTCCTACGTGCTGCTGAACCTCTCGCACATCGTGCTGCGGGTGCGGGAACCACACCTGGAACGGGGCTACCGCACCCCCGGAGGGGTCTACACCACCGGAATCGCCTTGGTGCTGGCGCTGGTGGCGGTAGTGGCCACGTTCCTGGTCGATGTGCTCGCCGCCTCCATCACCGCCGGCGTCTTCCTCGCCTTCCTCGCATACTTCTGGTTCTACAGCCGCCACCGTCTGGTGGCCAATGCCCCGGAGGAGGAGTTCGCCCTGGTAGAAGACGCCCAAGCCAGACTGCACTAATCTTCCACTACACGCGCCATCACCTGCTAGCCAAGGATCTGATCCCGTGACCACACCACCCACGCATCCTCGCAACGACCGCATGCTCACCGTGGAGCAGCTGCGCCACGAGATCACCGGCGGGAAGATCGACACCGTGGTGCTGGCCTTCACCGATATGCAGGGCCGGCTCCAGGGCAAGCTGTGCCACGGCCAGTTCTTCTTGGACCACATGCTCGATGAGGGTGCCGAGGGATGCAACTACCTGCTGGCGGTGGATACGGAGATGAACACCCCGGCCGGTTTCGCGATCAGCAGCTGGGACTCCGGTTATGGGGACATGAGCTTCGCCATGGATCTGGACACCATCCGGTACATGCCCCACAATCCGGGCCAGGTGATGATCCAGTGCGACCTCGCCAGTCATGACGGTGAGCTGATCCCCATGTCGCCACGGACCATGCTGCGCACCCAGCTCCAACGGGCCCAGGAAATGGGATACCAGATGCTCACCGGGACAGAACTGGAGTTCTGCATCTACAACACCAGTTACGAGGACGCCTGGGAGGCCAACTACCAGAACCTCGACCCGGCCAATAAGTACAACGTGGACTACAACATCCTCGGCTCCCAGCGCGTGGAACCGCTGCTGAGACAGATCCGCAATTCCATGTACACAGCGGGAATGACCGTGGAAAGCGCCAAGGGCGAATGCAATCTCGGGCAGCACGAAATCGCCTTCCGATTCGCTGACGGCCTGGTCACCGCCGACAACCACGTGGTGTACAAACTCGCCTCCAAACAGATCGCTCATCAGCAGGGGAAGTCCATCACCTTTATGGCCAAACCCAATCAGCGTGAGGGCAGCTCCTGCCACATTCACATGTCGCTGCGCGGGCTCGACGGCGAGCTCAGCTTCTGGGACCGCGAGCGCGGCACCCGCAGCGCCACCTATGACTGGTTCATCGCCGGGGTGCTGAAGGGGATGCGAGAGCTCTCCATCTTCTACGCCCCGACCATCAATTCCTATAAGCGGTTCGCCAAGGGCAGCTTTGCCCCCACCGCGGTGGCCTGGGGCATCGACAACCGCTCCTGCGCGGTGCGATTGGTCGGCACCGGCCCCTCGGCGCGGATGGAGAACCGCCTCCCCGGCGGGGACGTGAACCCCTACCTGGCGCTTTCAGCAATGTTGGCCTCCGGCCTCTACGGCATCGAACACCAGCTGGAGCTGGAGCCGATGATGGAAGGCAACGCTTACGAATCCGGTGCGCAGGTCGTCCCTTCGGCCATGCGCGAGGCCCGCGACCTTCTGGAAGGCTCACAGTTGGCCCGCGAGCTGTTCGGGGCTGAGGTCGTGGAACACTACGTCCACTACGCGGATGTGGAGCTGGAGGCCTTCGAGGCCGCCGTCACCGACTGGGAGCTGCGCCGTGGTTTCGAACGCCTCTGAGGCCCCTCATCCTGCACAGTACCGGCCGCGCATCGGGCTGACCACCTACTACCAGGAGGGCTCGTGGGGGGTATGGAACTCCGTGGCGGCGATTATCCCAGGGTCCTACCTGGAGGCAGTCGCCGCAGCGGGCGGGACCCCATTGCTGCTCCCCCCCGTGGGCACCGACCCTTCGGTGCTGGAGTTACTCGACGGGCTGATCGTGGTCGGCGGGGTCGACGTCGATCCGAAGTTCTACGGCGCCGCGCGGCACCCCAAGACGTCCTCCCAGCCCGCACGCGATGAGCACGATATTGCGCTCACCCGCCGGGCCCTTGATCTGGGCCTGCCGCTGTTCGCCATCTGCCGGGGAGCCCAGATCCTCAATGTGGCCCTCGGGGGGACGTTGATCCAGCACCTGCCTGACGTTAACCCCGCCGCCCACCAGTATCAGCCGGAACCAGGCCGGTTCGGCACAGTGGAGTTCACCGTGGAGCCGAACAGCCGATGCGCCCAGCTGCTCGGCGGATCCGCAGAATCGCCCTGCTATCACCACCAAGCCCTGGACACCGTCGCCGAGCCTCTGGTGGTCACCGCCCGGGCAGCCGACGGCACCATCCAGGCGGTGGAACCCCTCACTGACAGCTGGGTCCTGGGTGTCCAGTTCCATCCCGAGGAGAACCGGAAAGATACCCGTCTCTTCGACGGATTTATTGACGTCGCCCGGCGTTTCGCCCACGACCGAAAGGACGCGCTGCTGCCATGACCAGCACCGAGATCATCAACCCGGCCACCGAAGAAGTCATCCAGACCGTCGAGCTGGCGGACGAAGCACAGACCGACGCCGCCATTGTGCGCGCCCAGCGAGCGTTCGAGACCTGGCGCGCGGTGGATCCGGGTGACCGAGCCCGCCTGCTGCGCCGCTTCGCCGACGCTGTGGACAACGACCTGGAGAACCTGGCGGAGCTGGAGGTCCGCAACGCCGGGCACACCATCTCCAACGCACGGTGGGAAGCTGGCAATGTCCGCGACGTGCTCACCTATTACTCCGGCGCCCCAGAACGCCTTTCGGGTCGCCAGATCCCGGCACCCGGAGGGATCAATGTCACCTTCCACGAGCCCCTGGGTGTCGTCGGGATCATCGTCCCTTGGAACTTCCCGATGCCCATCGCCGCCTGGGGTTTCGCCCCCGCACTTGCTGCTGGAAACACAGTGGTGCTCAAACCCGCCGAGCTCACCCCCCTGACCGCGCTGCGGCTGGGCGACCTGGCCCTTGAGGCTGGGCTCCCGGCGGGGGTGCTGACCATCCTTCCGGGAAAAGGCTCGGTGGTCGGGCAGCGCTTCGTGACCCACCCCCGTGTGCGCAAAGTGGTGTTCACCGGTTCCACAGCAGTGGGCAAATCCATCATGGCAGGGTGTGCAGACCAGGTGAAACGGATCACCTTGGAACTCGGGGGGAAGAACTCCAATATCGTCTTCGCCGACGCCGACCTCGAACAGGCTGCCACCGCCGCACCCGGTGGGGCGTTCGACAACGCCGGCCAGGACTGTTGCGCCCGCTCCCGGGTGCTGGTGCAACGTTCGGTGATGGACCGTTTTCTGGAACTGCTTGAACCTGCGGTGCAGGCCTTCAGCTGCGGGGACCCCCGGGATCCGGAGACCCAGATGGGGCCGCTGGTCTCCGCCGGCCACCGGGATTCGGTCGCCTCCTTCATCGGCCAGGACACGCCGGTGGCGTTCCGAGGCTCCGCGCCCTCAGGCCCAGGGTTCTGGTTCCCTCCCACTGTGGTCACTCCGGCCACCGACTCCCGGGTCTTCCATGAGGAAATATTCGGGCCGGTGATTGCCGTAGTGCCTTTCGATGATGAGGCTGATGCGGTCTGCTTGGCCAATGCCACCGACTACGGGCTCTCCGGTTCACTCTGGACCCGCGACGTCGGGCGCGCCCTGCGCGTCTCCCGCGGGGTGGAAGCCGGAAATCTCTCCGTCAACACCCACGCCTCAGTGCGGTACTGGACTCCATTTGGTGGATTCAAACAGTCCGGCTTCGGCCGGGAGCTGGGGCCCGACGCCGTCGAAGCCTTCACCGAGACCAAGAACGTCTTCATATCCCACACTTGACCCGCTCCGCTCACGCCCCGCAACATCGACCAGCACAGAAACCAAGACTAAGGAGACTCCCATGGAGGTCAACGCTCGCCGACTGGTGGACCGCAGCGCAGTCATCACTGGTGGTGCCAGTGGCATCGGGCTGGCCACAGCTCGCCGGATGGCGGCCGAAGGCGCCAAGGTGGTCATTGCCGATATCGACCCGGCCACAGGAGAAGCCGCAGCCTCCGAGGTCGGCGGGTTGTTCGTCAAGGTCGATGTCACCTCCGCTGAACAGGTAGAGAACCTCTACGCCGAGACGCACCAGCGGTTCGGCAGGGTAGACATCGCCTTCAACAATGCCGGCATCTCTCCTGCTGACGATGCCTCCATCCTGGAGACGGGCCTCGAGGCATGGCGGAAGGTGCAGGAGGTGAACCTGACCTCTGTCTATCTGTGCTGCAAGTACGCCCTTCCTTATATGCAGCAGCAGGGGAAGGGGTCCATCATCAATACGGCCTCCTTCGTCGCGGTCATGGGGGCGGCCAGCTCGCAGATCTCCTACAGCGCCTCCAAGGGCGGGGTGCTCTCCATGAGCCGTGAACTCGGTGTGGAGTTCGCCCGGCAGGGCATTCGGGTCAACGCACTGTGCCCGGGGCCGGTGAATACCCCGCTGTTGCAGGAGCTCTTCGCCAAGGATCCGGACCAGGCCGCCCGGCGCCTGGTACACGTGCCCATGGGGCGGTTCGCCGAACCGGAGGAGCTGGCTGCCGCGGCGGCGTTCCTCGCCAGCGACGACTCCTCCTTCATGACCGCCTCCACGTTCCTGGTCGACGGCGGAATCTCGGGAGCGTACACCACTCCGCAGTGATCGGCACCAGAGACACGGGTTGACTCTCGTTGCTCGCGGGCGCTGCGATGCTGTGCTGGGCAACGGGACAGCGGGCAGCGGACATGAAACCCGATTTTCGGACGTTAGCAGGACTTCTATTCGGACGTTAGCATGACTTCTATTAGGACAATGGCAGGATTCGGACCAGGTGGAGTGACGGGCCGCTGACCGCCCCACCACATGGAAGAGGCCAACGTGCCGCCGAGGAAAATGCTCAGCGCAACACCCCAGGACCGGCGTGTGCAGGTGGGGGGTCACACGGTGGATGTCCGGGGCACCTTCGCACCGGAGCGTCCGGCTGTGGTGCTGGTCCATGGGATCGGGATGTCGGGCGAGTATTTTCTGCCCTTCGCTGAGGTGCTCGCCGCTGATTTCGACGTCTACGCGGTGGACCTGCCCGGTTATGGCAGCACGCCCAACCCCTCGCGCGCTCTGACCATCCCGGAGTTGGGCGAGGTGGTCGCCGGGCTGTGCGCGGCGTTGGGTCTGCAGTCACCAGTTCTGGTGGGTCATTCCATGGGGTGCCAGATCGTGACGCACACGCTCGCCAACCACCCCCGCCTCAGCGCCGGCTACGTGCTGATCGGTCCCCCCGCCGACCCGGCTGCGCGCAGCTTCGGCGGCCACGCATGGCGCCTGTTCCGAGACACCCTGGCCGAACCTTTCACCACCAATGCAGTAGTGTTCCGCAATTACCTGCGCATGGGCCCGCTCCGATACTTCCGGACTGCGCGGTATATGCTCGCCGATCGCCCGGAGGAGACCATCCTGCGCTGCCCGGTGCCGGGACTGATAGTCCGCGGGAGACGTGATCCCATCGCTGCTGCCTCCTGGGTGCGCCAGCTGGCCCGGCTGGCCCCGCAGGCCAGGGTGCGCGAGGTTCCCGGCGGCCCACACGCGCTGCAGCACCATCAGCCGCAGGCGCTGGCGAAAGCCTGTGCACCGTTCCTGACCGCCGTGACACGACCCGGTGACGGATCCACTGCGTCGCCCCCGGAGAAGTGGCCAACTCCATGACCATCCGCCTCCCGCAGCACCTCTCCGAGGCCGGTGCCAATCTTGTCGCCTGGGTGCGGGACTACAGCTACGCCCTCCGCTGGCAAGCCAACGGCGTGGTGCGCTCACCGGATCCTGCAGCCTATCGGCTGCCCGGCGCTGGCGAGCCGGCAGTCGTTCTGCTGCCCGGGATCTACGAAACCTGGGCTTTCATGCTGCCGGTGGCAGACGCCCTCCGCTCCCAGGGCTACGATGTGCGCGCCGTCGTCGAACTGGGATACAACGGCGGCACCATCACAGACATGGCGAACCTGGTCCAGCAGCACCTGCGCGAGTACAGGATCGGGGAGTGCATCCTGGTCGCCCACAGCAAAGGCGGACTCATCGGCAAACACCTGCTCAGCAGCCACAATGAGGCTGGCCTGATCCGCGGGCTGGTGGCGCTGAACACTCCGTTCGAAGGCTCACCGCTGGCCCAGCTGCTGCCGGTGCCAGCAATCCGCGCCTTCCTGCCGCGTTCAGCCGAGCTGAACGCTCTCAGAGCTCTTCACCACGTTCATGCCGACATCGTGTCCATCTACGGGCGGTTTGACCCGCACATCCCCGGTGGCAGCCACCTCCCCGGGGCGCACAATATCCAACTGGACACCCGCGGGCACTTCCTGCCACTGGGGGACCCGGCTGTCCATGAGGCGATACTCCGCGGGGTCGGGCTGCTGACCCGGTGATCGGACACCGGTGATTGGAGACTGCGCCCGAGTCAGTCCTTCGAGCGCTTGGCCACCAGCGCAATGGCAATGGCCGCCAGCCAAATGTCCTTGGCCAGGGGTGTGCCGTCCTGGGAAGGCCGCACGCCGTCGGACTCAGTCATATCGTCATTGCGGAAGTACATGCTGAGCATCCCCGCGGAGAACCCACCCAGCGCCAAGCCGGCCAGCCGGTTGCTGACAAAGGGAGTCAGCAGCGCAGTCCCCAGGGCGATCTCTCCCCAGGCCAGGGCTTTGCCGAAGGTTTCCGGCGGCAGCTTCTCCACCGCCGGCACACCTGTGGCGGCCATGCCCTGCAGGCCTTCTGCTGAATCACGGTCCAATTTCAATTTGCTGATCCCCGCATTGAGGATGAAGGCACCAGGAAGAGTGCGCAGGGCCAGTGTGGAAAGGTTCATCATGTTCTCCGACCTAGGTTGAACGCATGTCTCCTCCGTCAACCCTGCAAGGCGGCGCATCATTCCTCCTGTGGCGCACATTAGGCTGGGGCTATGAGCCGTTCCCGCATCAGCAGGCGCTTCAAGCCCCGCAAGAGTTCACGAAAGACGCTGAGCCTGGCTGTGGCAGGCACCGCAGCAGGGATGCCGCTGACCGCGGCAGTCTCGGTGGTCACTTTGGACCTGTTGAAGGAAAGCAAACGCAAGCAACGCGACGCGCCGCGGCCCGGGACCTTCGAATCACAGGTGGAAGAGTCGCCGCTGACCATCTATACCGACGGTGACGCCCTCTACGGGGACATGCTGCAGGCCATTGATGCGGCCGAGCACTCCATTCTGATGAAGACTTACATCTGGAAGAACGACGAGGTGGGCCAGAAGTTCATAGATGCGTTCAACGCAGCTGCCCGCCGCGGCGTCGATGTCTTCATCATTTATGACGGGTTTGCCAACCTGGTGGTGCCACCGTCCTTCTACCGTCAGCTCAGCGGCGACATTCACCTCCACCGCATGCCCGCTGCAGGAAGAAGCTTCTGGAAGGCGCCGCTGCGCTCTACCGGATTCAACCACTCCAAAATCTTGGTGGTCGACGACGAGGTCGGGTTCGTCGGCGGGTACAACATTGGCAGTCTCTACGCCAAGAAGTGGCGGGATACTCACCTGCGTGCCGCCGGCCCGGCGGTCTGGGGGCTGCGGCAGACCATTGCCCGGCTCTGGAATGAGAACCGCGACCCCGCCGAGCAGGTGCCGTGGACACCCCCGCACAGCTGGAACCCCACCGTGCGGGTGGTGGCCAACATGCCGGTGGACCTGGTCTACCCGGTGCGGAATATGTACCTCAAAGCCATTGAGCGGGCACAAAAACGCATCTGGATCTCCACGCCGTACTTCATTCCCGACCAACAGATTCTCCGAGCCCTCATCCTCGCAGCCCAACGCGGCGTCGATGTCCAAGTGATGGTGCCCAAGGAGTCGAATCACGTCATCGCCGACTGGGTCTCCCGAGGGTTTTTCGGCCCGATGCTCAAGGCCGGCATCACCATCCTGCTCTTCACCAGCAGCATGATGCACTCCAAGACCGCCACCATTGATGGCGAATGGTCCACTATCGGCACCGCCAACATCGACCGGCTGTCCCTGTCCTTCAACTACGAGTCCAATATTGAGGTCGTGGACCCCGGGTTCGCCGCCGAAATGGAGAAGGTCTTCCGTAGCGATCGGGAGCACTGTGAGGAAGTCAACCCTGAGAGGTGGAACTCGCGGCGCCGCATGGCCCGAGTGACGGAATTCGCGCTCAAACCGTTCCGTCCGGTGCTCTGAGAGACTGGCACCATGACCACCTCTGCACAGCACACCACCCAAGAGTCGACAGTCGCGGCGTGGACGCACGCCCTCGGAGAGCCCATCGGCGCTCCCGGTGGCGGGGCCGGAGCCGGCGTCATGCTCGCCATTGCGGCGTCGCTGACCTCCATGGTGGCCGGGTACACCGAGCCGAAAGCTGACCAGGACCAACAGCTCCACGGTGTGCTCACCAGGGCCCAAAAACGGCGGGAACTGGCGCTGCAGCTGGCTGATGACGACGCCGCCGCTTCCCAGGCCTTCGGAGCAGCGTTCAAGCGGGAGCGGGGCACAGAGCGTGACAAGGCGATCCGCCAGGCCTCCGTGGAGGCAGCCGAATCCTCCGCGACACTGGGCGAACACGCCGTCGCCGCCATCGATGACCTCACCTGGCTCTCCGAGCACGGCAACCGCGCCCTGATCGCAGATGTGGTGGTGGCCTTCGGCGCGCTGCGCGCCGCTGTGGCAGGCGCGCGGACCAATGTCAGCTTTGACCTGGGTACCCTGCGTGCCTCCGGACTGAACATGGATGAGATCCGGAAGCAGCACCCGGACCTGTGGGCCACGGTTCACCGGTTCGACGACGCACTGGCCCGCATCGATGCCGCCACCCGCGCGATCGATGATCGGGCCGCCCCCACCAACGAACGCTGAGAGCCGAAGCTCCACCTCGGCCCTCACCACAAGTCTCATCCGGGAATGGGCCGAAGACTCTACCCCGCACCCCTGGCTGAGTCGTATGGTTAGGTATGGCACACAATCAGGAATCGGGCGAAGAATACACACCAGGGGTCCTCGTGGGACTCGACGGCTCAGCCGGTGCTGAGCGTGCTTTCTCTGTGGCATTGATGGTGGCGCAGAAGCGCGGTTGGCCGCTGCGCCTGGTCGAGGCCTTCACCAGGCCGGTGATGGTCGATGACTACAACGCCCAGGCTATTGAGTACTACCTGCACGGTGCCGCTGAGGAGGTCCAGGCTCGGCTTGACCGTTATGCCGAGCGAGCCTCCGATGCGGGGGTCACCGCCACCACCCGCACCTTTGACGGCGATGCCAGTAAGGTGCTTGTCGAGGAAAGCGAGACCGCGCACCTGGCTGTGGTGGGCAAACGCGGACGCAATCGTTTCGCCGGCCGAGTCTTGGGCAGCGTCTCAGCAAAGCTCGCCGCCCATGCCCACTGCCCGACTCTGGTAGTCCCCGAGAAGTGGGTCAGCGAGTCAGCCGAGGTGCTGCTGGCACCAGCTCAGCACGTGGCCAGTGGGGATGCGGCCGAACAGGAACCTCTGACCGTGCTGGAACAGTCCGCCCCGGCGCAGGATCACCGCCGGTCCTTCCGCAACGTCGCCGATGAGCTCAACTTCGATTCCGAGATCGTCGTCGGCGTCGATGTCCGTGCACCCGCCACTGAGATCGCCCATCTGGCTGCTGAGGCTGCGGCGCTGACGGAGCGCCCACTGACCCTGGTGGCGGCAGAGACGCTCAACGCCCAAGGGTGGTACCCAGACGCTGAGCAGCATCACACCGAGTTGGCGAATGTGCGCCGCGGATACATCGAGCACCTAGAAGGGATCGCTGCCGAGCTGTCGGAAAAGACGCCCGACGTCCCTGTGCGGTGGCAGTTTTTCCACGGCTCTGCCGCCGGGGTGCTGGCAGAAGCCTCCCGCACGGCGGCGCTGATCACCGTCGGCACGCGCGGTCACGGTGGCTTCACCGGATTGCTGTTGGGGTCGGTCAGCCAGGCGGTGCTCAACCGCTCCACTTGCCCTGTACTGGTGATTCCGACCTCCCCCGAAGTATGAGTGAACCCGTAGGCGGCCCGGGTTGCCGCCAGCCAGGTGGTGTGCGCGCCCTGTCCCGATCACCCTGCCCTCCGCACGTGGTCGCTGAGTGCGGGCACGACGACGTCCCACACCTGCGGCGGAGGGACCTCGTGACCGATGCCGTCGAGCCTCACGAGAGTGGAATCGGGGATCATCCGGGCGAGCGCCTCCCCGTGCGGCAGCGGGAACAGGGGGTCAGTGTCGCTGTGGAAGATAAGTGTGGGCGCCGTGATCAACGAGGGGTCGGTCTCACCAGTGGCCTCCACCAGGAAGTGGTTCCTCATTGAGGATTCCATGTTCCGACTGCGCCGGGCTTCCTCCGTGGCGATCGCGCGAAAACGCTCCTCGTCAAAGCCGAACGAACCTGCATAGGGACGTTCCGCCTCCACGCGGTAGTCGACCACGGCTAAGGTGTCCGTCCAGTCCTCCACCTCCGGAAGGGCACTCTCCGCCGCGACCAGCGAGGCCGCCGGTGCAGGGAGGTCCCCCGGCTCCCCTCCGGCTGGTGAGGACTCGATGAGCGTGAGAGTCCGCACGCGTGCAGCAGCATAGACACCGAGGTACTGTGCAATCCCGCCGCCCATCGACAGGCCCACCATGTGTGCCGACTCGAGCCCAAGCGCATCGAGTATCCGCAGCGGATCGGTCGCCAAATCGCGACCGGTGTAGTCTGGCCGAGCTGGTGGGCTCGTGGTCGACTCCCCTGTGTCCCGTTGGTCGTACCTGATGACGTACAGCCCTTCTCCGGCGAGAGCCTCACAGAGCTCCCGTGGCCACCAGTCCTTCGACTGCGTGGCACCAGCGATGAGCACAACCGGCGGGTTGCCCCGGTCCCCGAACTCTTCGACTGCTAACGAGACATCATCAAAGGTGATGATATTCACCCCTTCACCCTTGCGCATCGTCAGGCTCAAGCGCGGAGCTCAGCAGGTCAAGAATATGCCGATACGGCATACCGGTGGCACGCGTCATTCCGATCTCGCAGGTGCGGTTGGTCGAGGCATGCGCAGCGGAGCCGACGGCCTGCACCTCTGCGGCCTGAGCGTGGGTGGCTGAAGCTGTCAGCTCCGGATGGAGCATCCCCCGGTCACCAGCGAAGGCACAGCAGCCCCACTCCACCGGCACGTGCACTTTCTGGGCCACAGCTTCGGCCACAGTCATTAGTGCTGAATTTATTCCCAGTCGAGTGGAGGAACACGTGGGGTGCAGCGTCACCGAGGGCAGCCGGGGTGCGGACAAGAGTCCCCGGGCACGCACCTCTGGCAGGATCCGCTGCGCCGCGAAAGTTACTGCGTCAACCACCTCCAAGGAGTCTCCGCTCTCATCTGACCCGGCCAGGAGTTCCCGGAGACCCTCGGTGCACGAGCTGGCGTCACTGACGACAGGCAGCCGACCCGCTTCTGAGGCGTCCCACACAGCGGCGTACACTTTCCGTCTCATATGCTCATAACCGGCGCTGAGTCCCTTGGACTTCCAGGGGGTCCCGCAGCACAGTGCGGGCATCGACTCCGGGGTACGCACCCGCAGGCCCGCTGCAGCACAGAGACGCCGGAACGCCTGGGAGACTCCGGCCGCCCCAACCTCACCGTCGCTGGGGCTTGCGCCGAACATGGTGTGCGTACAGCTGGAGAACCAGACCACCTGTGCTGACTCGTCACGGACAATCTCACGACGACGCCCCCCAGCGGGCAGGTCAGCGCTCCAGCGCGGCACGACCTCCGCGCCCAGCACACGGCGGGCAAGCTGGGAACCCGTTCGCGGCAGCGCCGGGGGCAGGCGATCAGCCACAGTCAGCGCCACCGCGCCGGCCCGAGTCGCGGCATCCCATCCTGCCGCCACCGTTTTCCCCACGCCCTGCTGAACTCTCGGCTTGGCCTCGGCACGCAGCCGGCGAACCAGCTCCCCGGTATTGATGAACACCGGGCAGGCTGTTTCACACATACCGTCCACTGCGCAGGTCTCCACGCCGTCGTACTGGTACTCACGCTGAAGTGTCGCAGCCAGGGCGGAGTCTCCGGCCTGCTCTGCCCGGGCGATCTCACGGCGCAGGACAATACGCTCCCGAGGGGTCAGCGTCAGCTGACGGCTCGGGCACACCGGCTCGCAATAGCCGCATTCCACGCACCGGTCGACCTCAGCCTCCACCACCGGAGAGGTCTTCAGGTGCTTCAGGTGGGCGTGGGGGTCCTCGGTGAGAAGCACCCCCGGGTTGAGGATCCCCTCCGGATCGGCGAGCGCCTTGACCTGCTGCATCACTGCGTAGAGCTCGTCACCGACCTGGCGGCGCACGAAGGGAGCCATAATACGTCCGGTGCCGTGTTCGGCCTTCAGGGTTCCCCCACGGGCCAGCACACATTCCACCATGTCCTCAGTGAACTGTGCGTAGCGCTCCACACCTGCGGTGGAGCCCTCACTGAAGGATTCGGTGACCATGAAGTGGATATTGCCGTCTTTGGCGTGTCCGAAGATCACCGCATCCCGGTAGCCGTGAACGGCAAAGAGCTCGGTCAGCGCCTCACAGGTCTCCCCAAGACGCTCCACGGGTACGGCGATGTCTTCCAGGAGGGCAGTGGTGCCCTGAGGCCTGTTGCCTGCTACTGCGGTAAAGAGACCCTTCCGGGTCCTCCATAACGCGGCTCGCTGATCCGGATCGGTGGTCAGCTGCGCCGGAACCGTCAGTGGGAGCCTGTTCCAGAGGGGGGCCGCTGATGCTAGCCGGTCCGCCAGCGCCTGTTCGTCGGGCTCGCGGAACTCCACCAGCAGCGCACAGTGCTCGTCCACTGTCACCTTGCGGAGCACTTCCGGGACTTTCGGGTCCTCTTGGGAGACGCGCAGACTCGTGGCGTCCATCAGCTCCACGGTGGCGAGCTTGGCGCTGACCAGCTCCGGGAGGCTGGCAGTCGCCGAGTCCAGGTCAGGGTAGATGAGGAGCCCGGTGGCCACATGCGGTTTGATGGGCACAGTGCGGTAGGTGGCTTCGGCGAGGAAGGCAATAGTGCCTTCGCTGCCGACCACCAGGTGCTCCAGTATCCGCACCGGCTCCGTGTGGTCCAGGAAGGAGTTCAACCCGTACCCCATAGTGTTCTTCAGTGAGTGCAGCTGCTGGATACGCGCTACCGACTGTGGCTCTGCGCGCAGCTGATCCCGCAGTGCCGCCAGCCCTGCATGCAGCGCTGGCTCATCGCCCGCCAGGTGCGCATCTGCCAGAGGGGATGCGGTGTCGACCACCGTTCCACTGGCGAGGACCAACACTGATGAGTCCAACGTCTGGTACGTATTGGTCTCGATCCCGCAGGCCATTCCTGAGGAGTTATTGGCCACTACTCCGCCGATGGTGCAGGCGATCTCACTGGCCGGATCGGGTCCCAGTTGACGTCCGAAGCGCAGCAGACGCGCATTCACCTGTCTCAGGACCGCGCCCGGCCCGCAGCGGACTTTCGCGCCCTCATCGAGGACCTCGATCGAAGCGAAGTGACGGCGGACATCCACAAGCAGCTGATCCGTCACCGCCTGCCCAGACAGGCTCGTGCCCCCGGAGCGGAAGGTCACGGCACGTCCGGTGTGGCGGGCTGCCGCAAAAAGCTGGGCCACCTCTGCTGTGGAGCTGGGCCGCACCACCGCCTCCGGTGTGAGCAGATAGTGCGAGGCATCGTGTGCCGCAGCTAAGCGGTCGCTGGCCCGCACGCCGACCTCGCCGGCTGCGCTGCGCAGCGTCTCGACGAGGTCGGCGGGAGTCTCCTTCACAGTGGAGGAGGCAGTGGCGGCCCAACGGCTCATGGCATACTGCCCGCTCAGATCCGCTGGGCTTTGAGCTCTGCAGCGATGTACTCCGCTTGACGGATGGCCAGGGCCACAATCGTCAGGGTGGGGTTTGCCGCAGCACCGCTGGTGAAGGTCGAACCGTCCGAGACGAAGAGGTTCCGGACATCATGGGCCCGGCCCCAACGGTCCACCACTCCGTCCTCGGCCCGTTCGCTCATCCGCGCGGTGCCCAGGTTGTGGGTGGCCGGATAGGGAGGTGTCCGGTGGGTCGACTGTGCACCCACAGCCTGGTAGACCTTCTCCCCTGCCGTGTAGGCATGTTCACGCATGGCCACGTCATTGGGGTGATCGTCGTAGTGCACGTTGGGCACCGGCAGGCCATTGACATCCTTGACCGTGGTGTTCAGGGTGACACGGTTGGTCTCCTGAGGCATATCCTCCCCGACTATCCACATCCCCGCAGATTTGGCGTAGGCATCAAGCAGTCTGGCGAAGTCCGGGCCCCACGCGCCGGGCTCCACAAACGCCGCCATGAACGCCGGCCCCAGCGAGATGGTCTCCATGTAGTAACCGCCGGCGAAGCCCCGGTCAGGGTCATGGAGCGATTCGTCACCGATGATGCCTGCCATGGTCTCCCCACGGTACATGCGCACCGGCTTATCGAAGTGCCCCCAGACGGTGCCAGTGAGGTGACGCATGTAATTGCGTCCGACCTGCCCGGAGGAGTTGGCCAGCCCATCAGGGAACCTCGGCGTCGCCGACAGCAGCAGCAGCCGGGCGGTTTCAATGGAGTTCGCCGCCAGGCAGACCACTTTGGCCGCTTGGCGGTGCAAGTTCCCTTCCTTGTCGAGGTAGAGCACGGCATCAGCCCTGCCCTGGGCGTCGTGCGTGATCTGCACAGCGTGGGACTCCGGGCGCAGATCCAACAGCCCGGTTGCCTCCGCCCGCGGTATCTCACGGACCAGCGGGGACCACTTGGAGCGGTTCTTGTCGCCCTGGAAATTGAACCCATCCTGGATGGAAGCTGGCCGACCGTCGTATTCCTCGGCATTGGTGGCATAGGGACCGGTGGCGTAGAACCTGTAGCCGACACGTTCGGCGCCGTTGGCGAACACTTTGTAGTTGTTGTTCGCCGGTAGGGGCGGACGCCCGTGAAGGTGGGTGGAGCCCATCGCCTTCTCGGCGCGGTCGTAGTAGGGGGCGAGGTCCTGGAGCCCAATCGGCCAGTCCAGGAGGTTGGCGTCGTCGACCCGTCCGTAGACACTGCGTACCTTGAACTCATGCTCCTTGAACCTAGGGGTGGCCCCGGACCAGTGGGTGGGTGTGCCGCCGACGGCCTTGACAACCCATGCCGGGAGGTTGGGGAAGTCACGTGCTATTCGCCAGGAACCTGAGGTGGTGCGCGGATCGAGCCAGGCCATCTGGTTGAACGCTTCCCACTCGTCATTGACGTAGTCGTCCTGAGTCAAGTAGGGCCCCGCCTCAAGGACCACCACAGGGATGCCCTGCGCGGTGAGCTCATAGGCCAGGGTGCCGCCCCCGGCCCCTGACCCGATGATCACCACCGCGTCGTCGTTCTGATCAATACTGTGCTGCGTGACGCTCATACCGGGCGAGCGGTGCTGGTCAGCCGACGGCATTATTTCTTCACCTCTTCCATATCCGAGCTGGTGGTGCCCGGCTGATTCGTGCTGTCCGGTGTGTGGTCCTGGGCCGCAGGGCGCGGGGCACCGGTTGCGCCCGGTGCCATCTCCGGCATGGTTTCACCTGCGGGGAATTCGATTCTGGGGTCCGGAAGCCAGTCGAGATCATTGAAGCCCCGGTGGAGATAGCCTCCCTTGTCGAAGGATGGCCCCTCATAGCCCAGGGCTTCCCACACTTCTGCATCGTCGTAGAGGTTCAGCACCGCAGTACGGCGCACAAAGCCGAAGAACTCAGTGCCCTCCACGCGACGGAGCACTTTCAACGCAGCCTCATCAGCCAGGGCGCGGAAGTCGCCGTCGGCCAACTGGTTCAGGGACAGCAGCCCCTGCGTCAGGGCCACTCGGAACCACGTCTCGTTCTGAGCTTCGGTGAGGATGGTGTCCGCAGTGCGTTCATAGGGGCCGTCCGGGACACCGGCGTGGGGGAAGGCAACACGCAACACCCGGATGAGTGCATGACGGGCCTCGTCTGTCATCTCTGTGGCGTTGAGTGAGGGGTACTTGGCGGGAAAGACCATGGGGCGCTCCTTGGGCAGTTCAACCTCGTCGGCAGGCCTGCGGCCACCATGGCCTCCGGCGATGCCGGGGCTGCCGCGCAGTCATTCAGTGACCACGCCTTGACGCTATGTGATCTGCGACACTTTTAGACAGCAGCGTTCTCGTCCGGTGAGAACGTAGTGTGTGCAGTGGGGGAATAGAGGCCACGAGGAGGTCCTGATGCCTGGGCAGTCGTTGATCAGCAGGACATTCGCCGTGCTGGAGTCCGTCGCTGCCTCCGGCAGCGCCACGGCCAGAGAGGTGTCCCACCAGCTTGAGATACCTCTGCCGAGTGTCTACCGGCTGCTGAATGAGCTCACCGCGCATCAGTACCTGGTCCACCTGAAGGCCGAGGGACGGTTTGAGTTGGGACCGAAGTGCTTTGACCTGGGCCTGTCATTCCGGCAGCGTCTGCTGGCGCCGTCTCCTATCCGCCAAGCCACCACAGAACTGCACCGAACGCTGCAGGCGGCGTCCTATTTCGCTATGTACCGCGGGGCGGACATTGTTCTCACGTACCTGTCCGATTGTGACAAGCACCCGCGGCTGCGCCCCCTCCGGTTCGGTTTTCATGAGGCTGCCCATGCCACCGCATTTGGCAAGATATTGCTTTCCGGCATGACCCGGGAGCAGCGCAGTTCCTACCTGGAAGCCCGGGGCATGCCGATGCTCACCCCCTACACCATGACTCGCCAGGAGCTGTTGCACGCGCATTTGGAGACGGTCTCCACACGTGGTGTCGCGTGGGAGCATGAGGAGTTTCTGCCCAGGACCACCTGCGCTGCGGTGCCGGTCCGGAATGGGACCGGCATGTGCGTGGGCTCGCTGGCGGTCAGCATGCCCACGGCAAAAGTACTGGGGAGGGAGTCCCAGATTGAGACGGCATTGCGTGAATATGCAGGGCGGTGCAGCCGTTTCCTGCGCGCGGGCTGACCTAGGTTTCTCATCTTGTGAGAAGGCCACTAGGAAAGCGCTCAGGATACGGTCAGACTTGCTCACACCCGGTTGTTCCCGCGCGAGGCGGCTCAGCGTGCAGCGCCTGACCCGCCTGGCAGCACACATGAGAGAGGAAGAACATGATTTTCATTGTCGTGAAATTCGAGGTCAAGCCGGAACTTGCCGACCAGTGGCCAGAGATTACGCGCGAGTTCACCGAGGCGACCCGGGCTGAGCCGGGAAATAAGTGGTTCGAGTGGTCCCGCAGTCTGGAGAACCCGCACGAGTATGTGCTGGTGGAAGCCTTCGACGACGACGGCGCAGCACCACACGTGAACTCAGAGCACTTCAAGAATGCCACCGCCGAGGGCGGGCCCATGCATCAAGCACTGGCCTCCACCCCGAAGATCATCTCCCGGCAGATAGACGGCGAGGGGTGGGAGGAGATGGGCGAGATGCAGGTGCGTTAGCTCAGCCTGCGCGCGCCCTGACGGTCAGTCCTGGGCACGCCGTGCGGCAAGCCTGGTGAGCAAGGCCTGTTCAGCCCCTGGCCCTGGCTTGATGCCCCCTGGAATCCGGAGCAAGAAGACCAGTCCCAGCAGCCACCACGCGCCGAACATGATGTAGGGCTCCACTGTCAGGCCCGCAGGCATCCCGGGCAGATACAGCAGGAACATCGCCGCCGTGAGGACCAGCGCCAGCACCCCGACCACGAGACCTCCGAGGTTGCTGGAATGACCTCCGACCCGCATGGGCCGGGCCATCTGCGGTTCGCGCCGGCGCAGGACCAGGAAGACCACGGCCACCAGGATGTAGGTGATCACGATCGACGGTGAGCCGGAGTCCACCAGCCACACCATCATCACCTCTCCGAAGAACGGGGCAATCACAGATATCCCGCCGATGAAGAGCAACGCATTGACCGGTGTGCGGTGCTTGGGGTGCAGCTTGGCGAACCACTGCGGGAGCATTCCCGAGTTCGCCATGGCCCAGATCAGCCTGGAGGCGCCAATGATGAAGGCGTTCCATGACGTCAGCAGGCCCGCCAGACCCCCGGCCACCACCACGTTGCTCCAGAAGGTGTTCCCGGCCAGGGCACCCATCGCGTCGGCGGTGGCCAGATCAAAATCGCCCATCTCGGAGGCGGGCAGAGCCACTGAGGTGGTGAGCACGATGGCGATGTAGAAGGCACCTGCCATCAGCACCGAGAGCACCACCAGCATCCCGATTTTCCGGGGTGAGACTTTCACCTCTTCTGCTGACTGCGGGATGACGTCGAACCCGACGAACAGGAATGGCACGACTACCAGGACTGCGATGATGCCCGCACTGCCCCCGGTGAACAGCGGTTCTGCATGGCGCGGTTCACCGTTGAACAGCGCCAGCGCAATAAGCGCGAGCGCCATGGTGACCACGAAGATGACCACCGACGTCTGGAAGAAGCTGGCGGGCTTGATGCCGATGATGTTCAAAGCGATCAGCAGGACACCGGTGACCACACCAATCAGGGCCCAAATCAGGTTGACCTCGAAACCGGCGACAGTCCACAGCGGAATCGAGTTCACCTGCGGGATGATGTACGCGACGGTGCGGGGGATGGCCACCGCTTCAAAGGCAACCACAGCAATGTATCCGCCGACGATTCCCCATGACCCGATGAAGGCCAGGCGCGGATCCAGTCCGCGCAGCAGATAGTTGTGCTCACCGCCGGCCAAGGGCATCGCCGAGACCAATTCGGCATACACCAGGCCCACCAGCGCCATGATGGCCGCTCCGATGATGAACGCCACCACCGTGCCCATGGTGCCTGCCCCGATGAGCCAGCCGCTGGTCAGCGTCACCCACCCGAAGCCGATCATGGCTCCGAACCCGATGAACAGCACTTCCAACCACCCCAGAGACCTCTTGAAGCGGCCCTCCTGCGGAGGTNAACCACCCCAGAGACCTCTTGAAGCGGCCCTCCTGCGGAGGTGTGTGACCGGGCAGTTGATGCGTCATCGCTTGCTCCTTATGAGCTCAGCAGTGGGGAAGCTGTGACGCATCCTACAACCAGAACGGCGGCCTTCTCGGCTCGCCGCGCACAATGGCTCAGAGTGGCGCCGAGTACGGCAAGTTAGACTCCCCTCATGAGTAGCATGCAACCGGTGACCACGAGTGCGTCACTGACCACGCAGGTCACAGACATGCTCAGAGCGGCGGTCACCTCGGGAGAGATGCGCCCCGGAGAACACTATTCGGCCATCGGACTCGCTGAGAAGTTGGGGGTCTCCCGCACTCCAGTGCGCGAGGCGCTGCAGCTGCTGGAGAAAGAAGGCATTGTCCGGATTGAGAAGAATCGCGGAGTCCGAGTCATCCAGATGTCGCTGGATGAGATTGTGCAGATCTTCCAGATTCGCATCATCTTGGAACCACCGGCGGCTGCACGGGGCGCCGAAGCGGCCACTGATGAAGATCTGGCACATATCCAGGAGTTGCACGGCAAGATCCTGGAAGCCGCTGCCGCCGGAGACGGAACGCAGACGCTACAAGCCGATAAGGAATTTCATCTGTTCCTGCTGAGCCTGGCCGGCAATGCGCGGCTGACCGCCCTCGACCGCGAACTGCGCAACCTGGTGCTCACCCGCGGATTGGTGACCATCCCCACCTCCCGCAGCGGCCAGGACTTAGCGGATGATCGCCGTGACATTATCGACGCTCTGCTGCGCCGCGACTCCGCGGCAGTAGCCCAGGCAGTGCGCGAGCACGTCACCAGGACAGCGAAACTGCTGATCACCGGTGTCAGCTCCACCACCCCGGGCTTGTCCGCCGAGGAGTACCTGCGAAAAATCGATCAGCTCGCCAGGCACTGCAGCTAACTCTGTGGGCCTGCCGGCCCACCCCCACCTCTTTTCAAACACCTCTTGACAACCACCCCTTTACAAACGTGGACCCCCCACTTAGAGTTGCATGCAACATGCGACAGCCATCCTGAGGAGGTCAGCTCATGTCGCCATCGAGGGGCCCGCAGCCACTGGAAGGCATCCGCGTCGCTGATTTCTCCCGTGTGCTGGCTGGACCGCTGTGCACCATGCAGCTGGCCGACTTCGGCGCTGAGGTCATCAAGATCGAGAGCCCCGCTGGCGACGACACCCGCGCCTGGGTGCCGCCGGTGGACGCCGACGGCACCGGCACCTACTTCTCCAGCGTCAACCGGAACAAGAAATCCGTCATTGCGGATCTCAAGACCCCAGAAGGACTCAGCTACGCCCGCAATCTGATCGCTGAGTGCGACGTCGTGGTGGAAAATTTTCGACCGGGGGTGATGGCGAAGTTCGGACTGGACTACCCGAGTTTGCAGCCGAGCCAGCCGGGCCTGGTGTACTGTTCGATCTCCGGCTTCGGTCCCGGCGCCGGGGCGGCCATGCCCGGTTACGATCTGCTGGTCCAAGCGCTGGGCGGATTGATGAGCATTACCGGCAGCCCGGAATCGGAGCCGAGCAAAGTAGGGGTGGCGCTGGTGGACGTCCTCACCGGACAAAACGCACTGGCCGGCATCCTGATGGCGCTGCGTGTGCGTGATGCCACCGGTGTGGGGCAAGAGGTGACGGTCAATCTGCTTTCCTCCGCGCTAGCGGCTCTGGTCAACCAGGGCACAGCCACCTTGGCCACCGGAGTCTCCCCGCAGCGGCTCGGCAACGCCCACCCCAGCATCTCGCCGTATGAGACGTTCCGCACCGCAGAGGGGACACTGGCGCTGGCAGTGGGCAATGACCGCCAATTCGCTGACCTCCTGCGCGTCCTAGGACTGCATGATCTCCTCAGTGACACCCGCTTCACCACCAATGAGCTCCGCGTGGCCCACCGGGAGGAACTGCGCCCCCTCCTGGAAACCGCACTGGTGTGCGAAACCGCCAAGCACTGGCAGAAGAAGCTACTGGCAGTGGGGGTGCCCGCCGGCAAAGTCAATAGTGTGGGCGAGGCCCTTAGCCTGGCAGAGTCGCTGGGGCTTCAGCCGCATACGGTCATCACAGACGCGGCGACCGGCCGTGAGTCCCAGCAGCTGACCAACCCGATCCGGCTCTCTGGCGCAGCCCCGGAATACCTTAACCCTCCGCCGCGGCTGGGCGAACACCAGGACGCCCCCTTCTCACCCCGGCATCCCTCCCAGCCCTCCCCCACTCCCGCGAAAGGCTCGTAAATGGACCACAGTGATCTGATCGGTTTCGATGCTCTCCTCTCCGAACAGGAGCGCACCCTGCAGCAGGAGATCCGCACCCTTGTGGAGACCTCCATTAAGCCGCGCATCGCCCAGTGGTACGAGGATGCAGTCTTTCCGCTGGAAATTGTGCCCCAGATGGCCGACCTGGGGCTGTTGGGCATGCACCTGCAGGGGTACGGGTGTGCCGGTCGCAGCGCCGTGGAGTATGGCCTGGCCGCCGCAGAGCTCGAGGCAGGGGACTCCGGGCTGCGCACCTTCGTCTCCGTGCAGGGATCCCTGGCGATGAGCGCAATCTACAAGCACGGTTCGGAGGAGCAGAAACAGCAATGGCTGCCGGGAATGGCCGCCGGAGAGGTCATCGGGTGCTTCGGGCTCACCGAACCCAGCGCCGGATCGGACCCCTCTGCCATGAAGACCTTCGCCCGCCGAGACGGGGACGACTGGGTCATCAGCGGCTCCAAACGGTGGATCGGTCTGGCCTCTGTGGCCCAGGTCGCGGTCATCTGGGCACAGACCGACGACGGCGTGCGGGGGTTCATTGTGCCCACTGACAGTGCGGGCTTCACCGCCACGCCCATCGAGCCGAAACTGTCCATGCGCGCCTCGATCCAGTGCGATATTGAGCTCGACAACCTGCGCGTTCCGGCCGAGGCGATGCTCCCCCACGCCAAGGGACTGCGCGGACCCTTCGAGTGCCTGAATGAGGCCCGCTACGGGATCATCTGGGGCGCAATGGGCGCTGCACGTGACGCGTGGCAGGTGGCCTTGGACTATTCGAACCAGCGTCTGCAGTTCGACAAACCACTCTCCGGATACCAATTCACCCAAGGCAAGCTGGTCGACATGGCCCTGGAGATCAACAAGGGACTGCTGCTGGCCCTGCACCTGGGCCGGCGCAAGGATGCCGGGGAGTTAATGCACCACCAGATATCGGTGGGCAAGCTCAACAACTGCCGCGAGGCCATCGAGATCGCCCGCGAGTGCCGCGCCATTTTGGGTGGCAACGGCGTCACTCTGGAGTACTCCCCGCTGCGCCACGCGAACAACCTGGAATCTGTGCGCACCTACGAAGGCACCGATGAAGTGCACACCCTGATCTTGGGCAATAAAATCACCGGCACTCCAGCGTTCCGGTAATCCGGTCCCTCGCACTCCTCTCCTCATGCCCATCAGACATATCTCTGGTGAATATTAGGCATTCGACAGCATGGCCGCGGTGCACCAGGATCAGAGATAGACACCGCGATTTCCCCCGCAGTACGTACTGCTCACTCTCATCACCTAGGAGCTGCACCCATGGAACAGACACGCCACCTGGTCACCGAATTGCCTGGCCCCAAGGCCCGTCAGTTGATGGAACGGCAGCAGGCTGTGGTGGCCCGAGGAGTCTCCACCATGATGCCGACCTTCGCCGTGCGCGCCCACGACGGGATCATCGAAGACGTTGACGGTAACCGCCTGATCGATCTTGCCGCCGGTATCGCCGTCACCAGTGTGGGCGCCAGCGCCCCGAAGGTGGTCGAGGCTGTGCAGCAGCAGGTGGCAGAGTTCACCCATACCTGTTTCATGGTCACCCCCTATGAGGGATATGTGGCCGTGGCCGAGAAGCTGGCTGAGCTGACTCCGGTCCTCGGACCAGTCCGCTCGGCGCTGTTCAACTCCGGTGCTGAAGCGGTGGAGAACGCGGTGAAGATCGCCCGGTCCTACACCGGGAAGCAGGCAGTGGCCGCCTTTGACCACGCCTACCACGGCCGGACCTCGCTGACGATGTCGCTGACCGCGAAGTCAATGCCCTATAAGCATTCCTTCGGCCCCTTCGCCCCGGAGGTCTACCGGGTGCCGGGCTCCTACCCCTACCGGGATCAGCTGGAGGGGCCGCAGGCCGCTGCACGAGCCATCGAACAGTTGGAAACACAGATCGGTGCGGAAAATCTGGCGGCAGTGATCATGGAGCCGATTCAGGGTGAGGGCGGGTTTATTGTCCCCGCAGCCGGATTCCTTCCGGCAATCGTCCAGTGGTGCCGGGAGAACGACGTCGTATTCATCGCCGATGAGATCCAGACCGGGTTCGCCCGCACCGGGAGGTGGTTTGCCTCCGAGTATGAGGAGATTGCGCCCGATCTCATCACCACAGCCAAGGGGATCGCCGGGGGGATGCCCCTGTCTGCGGTGACCGGCCGCGCTGAGATCATGGATGCTGCTCACCCCAGTGGTCTCGGCGGCACCTACGGCGGGAACCCGGTCGCCTGCGCAGCTGCTCTGGGTTCCATGGAAACGATCGCTGAACACGACTTGGCCGCGGCGGCCCTGCAGATCGAGCGCGTAGCCCGCGGCTACCTGGAACGGGCCCAGGAGACCGATCCCCGCATCGGTGACATTCGCGGACGCGGGGCAATGCTGGCATTCGAACTGGTGAACCCCGAGACCCGCGCCCCGGATGCTGCGCTGACCGCGGCAGTCGCGGCAGCGGCACGCCAAGCCGGGGTCATCGCTCTGACCTGCGGGACCTATGGCAACGTCATCCGGCTGCTGCCTCCGCTGACCATCAGTGACGACCTGCTGACCGAGGGCTTGGGCGTCATCCTCGACGCCTTGGCCCACGCCTAAGGGCGCACTCGGACCGAATCCTCAGCGAGCAGTTAACGTCTCAGATAGCTGCGGAGTGTGCCGATCAGGATCTCCGGCTGCTCTTCTGGGATGAAATGCCCGCACTCGGGGATCGGCTCGCCGAATGCCTCCGGAGCAAACGGTTTCCAGATGTCGACCAGGTCCCTGCCCGCCACCAGTCCGTGATCGCCCCACAGCACTTGGACAGACAGCGGCACCGTGGCACCTGCGTCGAAATCTTCGCCGTCGTGGGCGACGTCGAGCTCAAAGGCCCGGTAGTCGTCGAAACCTGCCCGCAGTGCCCCTGGGCGGGAGAACGCCCTGACGTAGTCGGGTATGACCGCTTCCAGCCGCGCACGCTGGTAGGTCCACCGTTCGAAGAAGAAGCGCAGGTACTCGTCGATCCGCGGGCCCACGAGCAGCTCCGGCAAATCCTCCTGCATATGGAAGAACCAGTGCCAGTATCCCTGTGCCATGGCGGTAGTTCCCTCGCGGTGCATGTAGAGGGTCGGGGCAATGTCGAGCAGCGTCAGATGGGTCAGCATCTCGGGGTGATCCAGCGCGAACCGGTGTCCGACCCGTGCACCGCGGTCGTGCCCGATGAGCCGGAACGAGCTGTACCCCAGGTGCTCCACCAGTTGCCGCACGTCCTGGGCCATCGTCTTCTTGTCGTACCCGCCGCGCGGCTTGTCCGTCAGCCCGTACCCCCGCAGGTCCGGGGCCACCACACGGTAATCCTCGGCCAGGGCGGGAATCACCGCCTCCCAGCACTGAGACGTCTGTGGCCAACCATGCAGAAGGACCACAAGTGGCGCAGAGCCGCCGGTATCGGAATAGCTCATCGTGAGGTTCTTCAAGCGTGTGACCTGGGCCATGGGCCCATCCAACCACAAGGCCGACCTGAAAAAACTTAGAGTGCCGGGCCGCCTATCTTTCATTACTCGAAATGTCATGACAAACTGTCATATAAGGCAAAGGAGAGCACCATGACCGAACTCGACATCACAATTGACCGCTCCTCCCCCATTCCGCTGTACCACCAGGTGGCCTCAGCCTTCGACAAAGCCATCCGCGAGGGGGTCCTGCCTCCAGAGACCAAGCTCGAAAACGAAATCTCCCTGGCCAAGCGGTACAACCTGTCCCGGCCGACCATGCGGCAGGCCATGGACCAGCTCGTCCGCGACGGCTTGGTGGTCCGCCGGCGCGGTGTGGGAACGCAGGTCATCGGCCCTCCGGTGCGGCGCAACCTGAGGCTCTCCAGCCTGTACAACGACCTGCAGGACGAGGGCGCGGCGCCACAGACGCGTGTGCTTTCCCTCGAGACTGTCACCGCCCCCGAACCTATCCGCGAGAAGCTGGGGCTGGGCGACGGCGCAGAGGTGTATCACCTCAGGCGCCTCCGGTTGGTGGACGGGCGCCCTCTGGCGCTGATGGAGAACTGGCTGCCGGTGACCTTGGCCCAGCTGACTCGGGAGGACTTGGAAGCTGACGGGCTGTACAACCTGTTGAGACGCGCCGGGGTGGACTTCCGCATGGCGCACCAGCGGGTGGGGGCCGCCGTCGCCGATGAGGAACAGGCCTCACAGCTCAAGGTCGAGGCGGGCTCTGCCCTGGTGGTGATGGAGCGGACCGCTCTGGCCAGCAGCGGCGCACCCATCGAGTGCGGACGCCATGTTTATCGCGCCGACCGCTACGCCTTCGATATCACCCTGATGAACTGATTCAACACCGCGCGAAAGGCAGGTTCTTCCATGTCCGCTGACGTTCCAGCACGCAGACACGACCCCACCGAAGATCCGTGGGTCCACCGCTTCGGCACTGCAGGTTCGGCAGGATGGTCGGTCAACCTCGGGACTCCGGACTCCGCTGTGCGGGCTCCCGGGTGGACGCACACCGGACTGCGGGTCGCCGACCTGGCCGCAGGGGAGTCCATTGAGCTCGAGGCTCAGCAGGAAGAGCGCATCATGATTCCGCTGGCAGGGTCCTTCGACGCCGTCGTCGAGGAAGACACCTACGCCTTGTCCGGCCGCAGGTCGGTCTTCCACGGCCCCAGTGATGTGCTCTACACCGGCATCCGCACTGCTGTGACCCTGTCCTCCGCAGACGGCGGGCGCGTGGCCGTGGCCTCCGCACCAGCAGAAGCCAGTTATCCGGTGCGCCACCTGCGCAAAGAAGACGTTCCGGTAGAGCTTCGTGGAGCTGGGGTGGCTTCCCGCCAAGTGCACAATTTCGGCACCCCGGCCGCACTGGAGGCCGACCGTTTCATCGTCTGCGAGGTGCTCACCCCGGCGGGGAATTGGTCCTCCTACCCGCCGCACAAGCATGACGAGGAGAAGGACGGCGAGACCTCCCTGGAAGAGATCTATTACTTCGAGATGCAGGCTGAAGCTGGCTCGCCAGTGCCTTCCCCGCAGGACGGCGGGCCCGATGTGATGGGATATCAGCGGGTCTATGCCTCCGATAACCGTCCGATCGATGTGACTGCGGAGGTCCGCAGCGGCGATGTGGTGCTGGTCCCCTATGGCTGGCACGGGCCAGCGATGACCCCGCCCGGTTATGACATGTACTACCTCAACGTCATGGCGGGCCCGGGCCCAGTGCGGCAATGGCTGATCAGCGATGATCCGCACCACGGGTGGATCCGCAAGACCTGGGACAGCCAGGAGATCGATCCCCGCCTACCGTTCACCGGCTGAGACGCACAGGGGTTTTCAGTGGCGGCCCGCACTGTGATTGGACTGATCGGCGTTGGACGCATCGGTACCATGCACGCTCACAATCTCAGCGCTCTCGCTGGCGATGGCGTGGAGGTTATCCTCGTCGACAGTGACTCCACACGGGCTCGTGACGTCGCCCGGACGCTGGGATGCCGTGTGGCTGAAGACGTCGATGCGCTCTTCTATGCCGCTCCAGATGGGGTGGTCATCGCCGTGGGGACTCAGCAGCACGCACCGCTGATCCTGAAGGCCGCTGAAACCGGCATCCCGGTGTTCTGCGAGAAGCCCGTCGCGGAGTCGGTGGCTGCTTCACTTCCTGTCCTGGATGCCATCCAGCGGCACGGGGCAACTGTGCAGATCGGCCACCAGCGGCGCCTCGACCCCGGTTATTTGGCGGCGCGGCAGGCCCTGCGGAGCGGGCAGCTGGGGTGGCTGCACAGCGTACGCGCGATCACCGCCGATATGACGCCCCCACCGGCGGAATTCCTGGCCACCTCCGGCGGCATCTTCAGAGATTGTTCCGTGCACGATTTCGACATCCTGCAGTGGCTCACCGGTCAGCCGATCGTGGAAGTCTATGCCCGCGGCTCGAACAAGGGCGATCCGGCCATCAGCGCTGTCGGCGACGTCGACACCGCAGTGGCGGTGGTGACCTTCCAGGACGGCACCCTGGCCACGGTCTCTGCGACTCGCTATAACGGGGCCGGGCATGATGTGCGACTGGAACTGCAGGGCTCCCGCGGCACCGTGCACGTGGGACTCGACGAGTCCTACGCGGGGGTCTCAGCAGAACCTGGATTTGCCTTCCCCACCGCAGCGCCGCACCACACCTTTCACGAGCGCTTCGCGGCCGCATACCAGGCTGAAATGCGTGCCTTTGTGGAGCTTGTCCGTGGCGAGGGGCCCAACCCCTGCCCGGCTACTGAGGCAATTGACGCCGCGCGCGTGGCCGACGCCGCCCAGGAGTCTTTGGCCACCGGTCGGGCAACCTTGGTGCGCCGATAATCCGCTCTGCTTCCCTCTCTACTACCCAAATGACAGGCTACGGGCGTGTCTTCTGCCGTTCTAGAACTCGCGGCCCTTCGATTTTGTACATATGTCCTGACATCCTATTGACTTTGTGATACCAATCACTCAATATGGGAGCTACCTGGGCACCGGCGACTGGACCGCCGAAGCCATGAGCCTTAAGGAGAGACCATGTACCCTGCATCTCGCACCGCAGACCCTCACCCCCACAACACTTCCGGCCGCCGCGCCCGTACAGGAACCGCACTGACCGCCGTGCTCGGCGTCGCGGCACTGCTACTGACTGCCTGTTCCGATGCTGGCGGTCGAGCAGACGCCGGTGGCGACGACCCTGACCGGGCCGGCGGCGTCGACACGGAAGAGCGCACGGTCTACCTCATCACCCACGCCGTGGAGGGTGACACGTTCTGGGACTATGTTCGGCGCGGAGCCGAGGAGGCAGCTGCCAAGGACAATATTAACCTGGTCTACAACTCCCACCGCGAAGGAGCTCAACAAGCGGAGCTCATCCAGTCCGCCATTGACGCCGGAGCCGACGGAATCGCTGTGACAATGGCCAAGCCCGACGCCATGACCCCCGCTGTGCAGCGCGCACTGGACGCGGATGTTCCAGTGGTCTCACTCAACGCTGGCGAGGAGGAAGCCTTCGACGCGGGGGCCTTTGCTCACTTTGGTCAGAACGAAGCGGTGGCCGGCGCAGCAGTCGGTGAATACCTCGAGGAAGAAGGTATTGAACACCCCATCTGCGTGATCCAGGAGCAGGGCCACGTCGGCCTGGAGGCTCGCTGTGACGGCATCCGTGACGTTCTTCCAGATACGGAAAACCTCTACGTGGAGGGCTCTGATATGACCCAGGTCGCCGCCACAGTGCGAGCAAAAGTGGACTCAGCCGGTGGAGCAGACGCCATCATCGGCCTGGGCGGACCGTTCACTATGACCATTCTCGACGAGGTGCAGTCCGCGGGCTCAGACATCACCGTGGGCTCATTTGACCTCAACGCGGAGATCGCCGAAGCAGTGGTCGATGGCGATATCCTCTTCGCCGTCGACCAGCAGCCTTGGCTGCAGGGGTACCTGGCAGTGGATTCGCTGTGGCTGAACTTCAACGGTGGGTTTGAGCCCGGCGGCGGACAGCCAGTGCTGACCGGGCCCAGCATTGTCGACTCCGAAAACGCGGAGGCTGTGCTGGAGTACGCCGAAGAGGGCCTGCGCTGAGCGCGGGAAGGACTCCGTCATGACGACCTCCACCACTGCAAACACCATGACTAAGTCACCGCCATCGGCTCCGCAGGAGACCGATGAACGGGTCAGCAAGCGCGGCCTGTTCGGCACCCTAATGGCTCGCCCCGAGGTGGGCGCCGCCGTCGGCGCGATGGCCGTCTTTATCTTCTTCGCAATGGTGGCGCCGCCGTTCACCACTGCTGGAGGGATCTCCACAGTGCTCTACGGTGCCTCCACTATCGGCATCATGGTCGTGGGCGTCTCGCTGCTGATGATCGGTGGCGAATTCGATCTCTCCACTGGCGTCGCTGTCATCTCATCGGCACTGGTCGCCTCACTCTTCAGCTGGTACTTTGCCACCAACATCTGGGTGGGCGTCGCGCTGGCACTGATCGCGTCACTCGGCGTCGGCGCCATCAATGGGCTGATCTTCATCAAGACCAAACTTCCCAGCTTTATCGTGACTCTGGCGATGTTCTTAATGCTCACCGGGCTGAATCTGGCGCTGACCCGGATGATCGGCGGCTCAGTTTCCTCCCCGCCGATCTCCAACATGGACGGGTTCAGCTCAGCCCAGGCCATTTTTGCCTCATCGGTGACGATCTTCGGGGTCAACTTCAGGATCACCATCTTTTACTGGATCCTGCTGGTGGCGGTTGCCTCGTTCATTCTCTTGCGCACCAAGATCGGCAACTGGATTTTCGCCGTCGGTGGCGATCAGAACGCTGCCCGGGCCGTTGGCGTCCCGGTCACGGCGACCAAGATCGGACTGTTTATGGGCGTGGGCTTCTGCGCGTGGGTACTGGGGATGCATCAGCTCTTCGCCTTCAGCACAGTGCAGTCCGGAGAAGGCATCGGCAATGAGTTCCTGTACATCATCGGTGCGGTGATCGGCGGCTGCCTGCTCACGGGTGGGTACGGCTCGGCCATTGGTGGAGCCCTGGGAGCGTTGATCTTCGGAATGGCCTCCCGCGGCATCATCTACGCCGAGTGGAACCCCGACTGGTTCCGCTTCTTCCTGGGCCTGATGCTGCTGTTGGCCACCATCGTGAACCTGATGGTCCGTCGCCGGGTCGAGAAGAAGTAAGGAGGCTGTTATGTCTGCAACAACGCACGAACCCGTTGATGGGCACACTGACGACGCTGCCGAGCGCTCACAAGAACCGGATTCCGCTTCGGCCGCGCAGTCGCCCCTGGTCAGCTTGGAGTCAGTCGGGAAGCGGTACGGAAATATCATCGCGCTGAGGGACATCACCATGGATGTCCATGCAGGGCAGGTGACCTGCGTGCTCGGAGACAATGGAGCAGGAAAGTCAACGCTGATCAAGATCATCGCGGGCCTGCACCAACACACCGAAGGCGTCATGCGTGTACACGGGGAGGAGACCACTTTCGACTCGCCCCGGGACGCACTGGAACTGGGCATCGCCACGGTGTATCAGGACCTCGCGGTGGTACCTCTGATGCCCGTATGGAGAAACTTCTTCCTGGGCTCAGAGCTGACCACCGGGTGGGGCCCGCTGAAACGGCTTGACGTGAACGCAATGAAACGCATCGCTAAGCAGGAGCTCTTTGAAATGGGCATCGATTTGCGTGACGTCGACCAGCCCATCGGAACGCTCTCCGGTGGCGAGCGCCAATGTGTGGCTATCGCCCGCGCGGTCTACTTTGGCGCCAAGGTCCTTATCCTCGACGAACCCACAGCCGCACTGGGAGTGAAGCAGTCCGGCGTGGTGCTGCGGTACATAATGCAGGCCAAGCAGCGCGGCCTCGGGGTCGTCTTTATCACCCACAACCCTCATCACGCCTACCCCGTGGGTGATCGATTTATGGTACTCAAACGCGGGCGTTCCCTGGGCTATCACCGCAAAGAAAAGATCAGCATCGACGATCTTACTGCCCAGATGGCAGGCGGAGCCGAGCTCCAAGAACTCAGCCATGAGCTGGCACAGCTCGGCGGCCATACCGCTGAACTGAAGCAAGTCGAGGCCGACGTTGCGGAGTCCCTAGGGCGCTCTACGACACGCTGATACTGCCGTTACCAAAGGTGGGGTGGCCCAGCGCTGACTCGGCCACTCCACCCTTACGAGTACCGATCACAGGCTCAGTTGTCGACCATTCCGACTCATCGCTGAAAATAGAGGGTAGCAGCGGGCTGAAGCCTCCGATGTGCAGCAATCGGGGGCTGTCGTCGAACCAGCTTGCCGAAGCTCAGAGTGGTTTCGCGAAAATGCGCCAGCCCTCCACTGGGAGGTGCGGTGGGGCCGGTGGATGTTGCCAGGAAGGCCGAAGCCGGGCAAGACGCCGGTGAGCTTGTGTTTGCCAATGATCTTCGCCCAACACCGGTTGGCGGTGTACTTCCTCTCTTGCTGCGACTTTGACGTACTCATCGGTGACGAAGTCGTGGCTATACTTCCGGTGCTGTTTCTCACCCACCAGATCAGTGATGGTCCGGGACTGTGGTGGTTTCAGGGAGCCCTACTGCAGCGGCGGTCTTGAACGCGGTGAGCCCGTCCCTAGGAACCGCCTCCCGACGCCTATCCAGCCATCGCTGCGTCGGCCCGACTCATCTTCCCTGCCGCGCACACTTAATCGCGGAGAACCACCATCTCACTTGGCTACGGGGCGCGCCAGTAACAGGCCAACACCCACTTAGTGGTGGTCAGGCAATGGGCTGGCTCAGCCCTGGCGGGGGATATCAGCCAGGTCGGCTGCTTCAAGTAGCACAACTGCTGCCTGCTGCACGCCCTCCACAGCTCCCAGTGAAGTATCTTCATGCTCGATATGGCAAGCTATATCCGGGTCCACTGCATGTAGCGCAGTCAGGAAACGTGCCCAGTAGTCAGCACCGTGGCCGCGACCCAAAGCTACGAAGTCCCAGGCTGAGCGCTGGGGCCACTCGTTCACCCACTCCTCGGCACCTATCTGAGTGCGCTGCTCCTCAGGCGAGAGTCTGCGGAAACTGTTGTCCAAGACCCCGCACCAAGCTGCCTCCGGATTAATGCGCACGTCCTTGGCCGCTGCGTGCACCACGTGGGCACCCAACCGCTCGACCACGTGCACCGGGTCCATCTGCTGCCAGAACAGGTGGCTGGCATCCAGCTCCACACCAATGTGGGAGGTGCCCGCGCGTTCAACCAACTCCAGGAAACTGGGCGGGTTGAATACCAGGTTCTGCGGATGCAGCTCAATGGCGACTTTCACCCCATGGTCGCCTGCAAGCTGGTCAATTTCCTGCCAGAAGGGCACCGCGAGTTCCCATTGGTATTCGAGCACGTCCAGGGCCCGTGAAGACCAGGCATTGACCACCCAGCTGGGCTGCCTGGTATGCGGCTCCGAACCAGGCAGACCCGACATGGTCACGACACGTGACTGTCCCAGGGCACCAGCAACGCGGATACTCCGGCGCAAATCCGCGGCGTGAGCGACGCCTGTGCGCTGATCCGGGTGCAACGGGTTGCCGTTGCAGTTCAGCCCCTGCAGTGACACGCCGGTGCCGTCAAAAATGCTCAGCCAGTCCTTCCCCACTGCGGGGTCTTTGTCAATCTCTTTCACCGGGATGTGCGCCGCGGGAAGGAAGCCACCGGTGTTGAGCTCGACGGCATCGAGCCCAGTGTCGGCCACCACGCGAAGCGCATCGGCGAGGCTCCTGTCGTGCAAGGGCGCCGTGTACAGACCTAAGTGCATTGCCCGCTTCCTCTCAGTTGACTTCCACCGCAACCCCACCGGCAGCTGCCGAGGCGGTCACGGCTTCTATGATTTCCATATTGCGCAGCCCCTCATCGAACGACGCGTTGCGTGCCCAGGAGTCTTGCTCCGCAAGGCCCACCACCTCTTCCAGGAAGGCCCGGGCTTGGAAGACGAACCCGTCATTTTGGCCAAACCCGATCCCCGGTGCGGACAGGGGAAACCCCTCCGCCACATACGGCTGGCCCGGACCCAGCTTGACTGTCCTGAAACCGTTGTACCGAGGCAAACGGTTATCAGGCAGATGGAGTTGAATCTCTGCAGGGGTCTCCTGGTCCCAGATGGCTGAGCCGTTGCGGCAGGCGATTTCCACGCGCAGACCGTTGGGGTGGCCTGGGGTGACTCGAGAGGCCTCCAGCGTCCCTGCCCCATGAGCGAATTCTGCGGTGAAGCCGGCCCAATCATCATTGGTGACCGGTTCCGTCTCGCTGGAGACTTCGGTGAGACCGTGGCCGACGGTGGAGCCCACCGGCAGCGGCCGGTGCGTGATCGCTGTGCGGAACTTGGCTCCAGCCACACTGCAGATGGGACCGGCGAGATATTCGGCGGCATAGAGCAGGTGGCTGCCCACATCAGCCAACGCCCCCGAACCTGGTGCTCCGCGGAATCTCCATGTCATAGGCGCCTGCGGTGAGCAGGCATAGTCAGCGTAGTACCTGCCACTGAGGTGGAAGACCTCACCTAATGTGCCGTCGGTGACGAGCTGACCCAGCGCTGCGAGACCGGGGGCGCGGCGGAAGGTGAATCCGATGCGCACCACCGTGTCGGCAGACCGTGCCGCCTCCGCCATCACCTGGGCGTCGCCGAGGGAGTCGCTCAGCGGCTTTTCACACAGCACGTGCTTGCCCGCGTTGATCAGTTCCTCAACGATTTCACGGTGCAGGTGGTTGGCGACCACCACCGAGACCACGTGCACATCGTCAGCTGCCAGAAGCCGCCGCCAGTCAGTTTCTACACGCTCATAGCCATACCGACCGGCTACTTGGGTGGCGAGGGGCTCGTAGAGATCAGCGATGGCGACGAGCCGGACGTCTGCGTGGTCGAAGGGGCGGCGGACGGTGGTTGCGGCACGCCAGGCTGCCGCATGAGCCGCACCTGCCATTCCGGCGCCAATGACTGCGATGCCGAGCCTGTGCTGGGTCATTGCGACACTTCCTTTCTTCTTGGTGCCGGGCGGTCGCCCGAGCCACATCACCTAATAGAGCTCAGCTCAGCCACGCGCCGGAGACTTCCGTACGGTCGGCACGGTGCCAGTGCGGAAGCGTTCCTCAATCTGTTCAAGACTGCGACCTTTGGTCTCCGGAACCTTGAGCCAGGTAAAGGTCAAGGCGAGGAGACAGATCACTGCGAAACCAGCAAAGAGCATCCCTACACCGAGTGATTCGAGAAGAACCGGGAAGCTCAGTGCCACCACGCCATTGCCGAACCAAAGCGCGGTTGTCGCGAGGCCCATTGCGGCGGCTCGAACGCCGAGCGGGAATATCTCTCCCAGCATGACCCAGACGATAGAACCCCAGCTGGCTTGGAAGACGAAGACGTAGACGGCGATGCAGGTCAGGGTCAAGATACCGACGAGGCCTGAATCGTCTGCTTCCGTCACTAGAAGGTTCGTCGCAGCAAGTGCACCCAAGCTGATAGCCGTTCCGGTGGCACCGATGAGCAGCAATGGTTTTCGCCCGATCCGGTCGGCGCAGAGCAAAGCCACTGTCACGGCCAGGATGTTCACGATGCCGAAGATTAAATTTGAGGCGATGGCTGCCTGATCAGTGAAGCCGACGTTCTGCAACGTCGTGGGAGCGTAGTACATGATGGTGTTGATACCCATCACCTGCTGGAACAGTGCTAGTCCTAATCCGATGAGCAGGACAGGCTTGACCCAAGGCTGAAAGAGGGCTTTGAGCCCCTTTCCTGCCCCGGCTTCCGCCTCTGCCTGCTGAACTGCATGGATCTCCTCGAGCTCACGCCGGGCTTCGTCCGGGGTGCGGTCGTAGCTCAAGATTTTCTGAGCTTCTTCTTCTCGACCGCTCTTCACCAGCCAGCGAGGGGTCTCCCAGACGAAGAAGAGCCCCAGTGCGAACAGTATGGAAGGGATTACCGAGAGGCCGAGCATCCACCTCCAGGATTCGATCGGAGCAAAGGCAACGCCGATGATGAATCCGAGGAACTGTCCGGATACGATCGCCAGGGCATAAAAGGCGGTGACTTTACCTCTGATCTTGGCCGGCGCAATCTCTGAAAGGTATACAGGCAGTGTCACCGCCGCCAAACCTGCACCTAAACCAACCACAAGCCTGAACAGAAATAGGACTTCCGTATTCGGCGCAAAGGCCATGCCAAGAGGGGCTATGACAAAGACCACTGCCGTGGCGATCAGGACCGACCTGCGGCCGTATTTATCAGAGATTCGTCCGCCGAAGGCTGCGCCCAAGACTGCACCAATGATCAGGCCGGTGACGACCCAACCCTCTGCCCAACTTGTGAGCTCAAGATCCCGGCGCAAGTACACCAGCGCCGCTGAGATGACACCGGTGTCATATCCCCAGTTCAGGCCTCCGAGGGCGCCAAATATATAAATCAGGGACGAACGTCGCTTGCGGGTCTTAGCTGCGGGATGTGCAGCTGCGGACACGTGAGTAGACATAGGGGTACTCCTCAATCACTCCGGGAGTGGTCAGGGTTGCGTTCAGGATTGTGTGGCCCCAGAGGCCCCACGCCGCGCAGCCTCGGTCCAAGTCCGCATCTGATCCAATTGGTATTTGGTGACCGCTTCGTGGTTTTCGTTCTCGGCGAAGACGCAGGTGACCATGACGGAGTCCTCGCGATCGAGGAAACCATTGCGCTGAAGTTCAGCGAAGAAGTTCTCCCAATCCACGTCTCCGTCACCGATCTTCAGGTGCTGATGCACCCGGGCCGTGGTTTCAGGCGGGTTCGTGATGTACCGCAGGCCGCCGGAGCGGCGGTGGTCAAATGTGTCAGCGACGTGCACTACGCGCAGCCGCTGGCCGACCTGGTCGAGAATTTCATTCATGGGGTCTTCCATGTGAAATGAATGAGCACCGACGTAGACGAAGCTCAGGTTCGGTGAGTTCACGCCCCGGATCACCCGCCAAGCGTCGACTCCCCGTTCCACAAAGTCGTCTGGGTGCGGATCAATGGCCACATTGATCCCTTCCCGCTCAATAAGCGGCACCAACTCCTCCATAGAGCGGTAGAAGGAGGCTGCCGACTGTTCCGGTCTCTCCGGTCGGCCGGAGAACTCGGTATTCATTTGCTCCACCCCAAGATCGACCGCGATCTGAATGGCGCGCTTCCAGTTGCGGACTGCCGCTTCGCGCTCACTCTCATCCGGGGAGGACCACCGTTGGACGGGCAGGATGGACGATATCCCGACCCCCGCGTTCTTACAGGCCTTACCGAAGGAACGCAACAGATCGTCGTCGACCGTCGGATGACGGAAGAACGGGATGAAATCAGCGTGCGGGGTCATCTGAATCCACTCGAAGCCCAGCTCAGCAGCAACCTTCGGAAACTCCAATAGTGAATGCGTGTGATGGAACGGGACGGGGTCAAAAGTAAATTTCATCATCTCTCCTGGTAGCCAGCGATGGAGTCGTCAGGCATAGAGGGCGGGCTTGTGCGCCATGTCCACAGAGGTGATCTCCCCAGATTGCTGGGCGGAGACTCCTGCACCGCATACCGCTGCGGTCGCGTACCCGTCCCACGCGGAAGGCCCTACCGGCACCCCGGTGGCGACGGAGTTGACCCATTGCTGGATTTCCTCGTCGTAAGCCTCAACGAACCGCGTGTGATATGTCTGGTCGATTGCGGAGCCGGTACGTGACTCGGCAATGACTGTGGGTCCGGCTGATTCGCCGATCTTGACCACGCCTTCCTCAAACACTGCTTGGGTCAGCACCTGATACCCCAGCTTCGCATTGACAAAGATCTCCACAGTCGCCAACAGCCCTGACGAGGTCTGTATGGTGACCAATTGTGGGTCGCGGACTAGCTCCGTGCCTTTCGAGGTATGCCGGCCCGTCCGTACCGCGACGTTGGAGATCTCTTCGCCGGAGAAGAACCGTACGGCGTCGAATTCGTGGACCACTGAGTCATGGATGACCATCTCATTGGTGAACGTTTCCGGCACGGAGGCGTTGCGGTGCTGATGGTGCAGCATCAGAAGCTCCCCGTAAGTGCCGGCATCAATAATGTTCTTCAGCTGCCGGTACCCGGCGTCGAAGCGGCGCATAAACCCGACCTGCACTAAGCGCTGCCCAGCAGCAACTTCAGCTTCCACGACCCGCAGCGAGGACTCGGGGCCGGGAGTCAGAGGCTTTTCGCACATGACCGGGATGCCTGCGTCGATAAGCTGAAGCAACGCCTCTTCGTGCAGAAAACCTGGAGTGGCCAGAACGACCGCCTCGGCGGCCCCGGCCTTGATCAGATCTTCCACGCTGGAGAAAGTGCGGGCAGGAGACGCCATGTCGGCGGCTGCCTGGGCCCGCTCCTGGTCTATGTCCACCACCGCACTGACGGTCGCACCAGCGGTGCGGCGAGCAAGACGCTGTACGTGATCGGCTCCCATTAGCCCGGCGCCTACAACGGCTACGTGAAGATTTTGGGTCGACATGATGCTCCTGGTTCAGGCTTGATGGGGTCGATGGTGACGCTACTCACTGTAGGTCACATCACACGCTTTGTCCAGACATTAGGACTACCTGTCCATTGGTCAGGCGTTGGTAGGGAAGTTCATCGACGCGCCGGATTCATCGTTCTGGGCGGGCCAGCGCTGGGTGACAACCTTGCCGCGGGTGTAGAAACGCACCCCGTCAGGGCCGTAGATGTGGTGGTCGCCGAACAGGGAATCCTTCCAGCCGCCGAAGGAGTGCTGGGCCGCGGGCACCGGAACCGGCACATTGACACCGATCATGCCCACTGTGACCCGGCGCTGGAAGGTTCGTGCCGCATTGCCGGAGCCGGTGAAGATCGCGGTGCCATTACCATAGGGGTTCGCGTTGATCACCCGGATAGCCTCCTCAAGAGTCTCGACCCGCACCACTGCCAGGACCGGGCCGAAGATCTCCTCCTCGTAGGCGGTCATAGTGTCTTTGACCTGGTCCAGCACTGTGGGGCCTACGAAGAACCCGTCTTCATGACCTTCGACCACCAGATCGCGGCCGTCCACCACCACTGCGGCACCGTCCTGCTGCGCCTCGGTCACAATGCGCCGGACGCGGTCCTGCGAGGCCGGAGTGATCAGCGGACCCATATCCACACCGTCAGAGGTGCCATCACCCACGGTGATAGCGCGAGCGCGATCCCCGACCCGGGCAACCAGCTCTTCAGCGGCGTCGCCCACGGCAACAGCCACGGAGATGGCCATGCAGCGCTCACCGGCGGACCCGAAGGCCGCCGCGGAGAGGTGATCAGCTGCCAGGTCCAGGTCCGCATCAGGCATCACCACGGCGTGGTTCTTCGCCCCACCGAGGGCCTGGACCCGTTTGCCGTGCCGGGTGCCGGTCTCGTAGACATGTCGGGCGATCGGGGTGGAGCCGACAAAGGAGATCGCGTCCACCAGCTCATGTGTGAGCAGCCCATTGACGGTGTCCTTATCCCCGTGGAGCACCTGGAAAACACCGTCGGGCAACCCGGCCTCTTTCCACAGCTGGGCAAGCAGCAGCGATGCTGAGGGGTCGCGCTCCGAAGGCTTGAGCACAAAGGCATTGCCGGTGGCGATGGCCAATGGCGCCATCCACAGCGGAACCATGACGGGGAAGTTGAACGGGGTAATTCCCGCGACCACGCCCAGCGGCTGCCGGAAGGAGAACACGTCAATTCCGGAGGCCGTCTGGTCGGTGAATTCACCCTTCAAGGTCTGCGGAAGGGCGCAGGCGAACTCCACCACTTCCAGACCGCGGCCGACCTCTCCGGCCGCGTCGGAGAGCACCTTTCCGTGCTCGGCGGTGATGATGGCGGCAAGTTCGTCCGTGTGGGCGTGCACCAGCTCACGGAACTTGAACAGCACAGCCATACGCTTGGACAGCGAGACCTCCGCCCAGGTGTCGGCGGCGGCGCGGGCAGCTTCCAGAGTGTGCTGCAGGTCCTGCTCGTCAGCCAGGTGGAGGCTGCCGCTGACAGCTCCGGTGGCCGGGTTGTAGACGTCTTGGCGGCGTTCACCGTGCCCGGCCTCGGCCCGGCCGTTGATCCAGTGAGTGATAGCTGTGGTGGTCATCAGAGGTTTCCTTCCACGTGGTCTTCGGCGGGGCCAAGGAGCAGGCGTTGCCGGGATTTGTGTTCTTGGTAGGTGGTGTAGGCGGTTTGGGTGGACTCCAGGTCCGAGACTTCAGCGACCGGGACGTCCCACCAGGACTCAGAGTCGGGAGCGTCCAGATACAGGTCAGAATTGATGTGGATCAGCACCGGACCCGAGCCCTCCGGACGTGCTTTGGCTTCGGCGACTGCATCCGCCAGCCGGTCGATGGCATCTGCGCCCGGTTCCACGCGCAGCACGGTGACGCCGAGAGACTCGGCATTGGCGGCAATGTCCACCGGCAGCGGTTCGCCTTGTTCGAAGTTGTGGGTCTGTTCTTCCAGGTACCGGTACTTGGTGCCGAAGCGCTGGGATCCTAGGGACTCGGAAAGGGCGCCAATCGAGGCGAAGCCGTGATTCTGCAGCAGCACCACCACTAGTTTGATCCGCTCGGCGACTGCGGTGACCAGTTCGGTATGCATCATCAGGTAGGAGCCGTCACCGACCATGACGACGACGTCGCGGCCATCCTGGGGGTCCCGCCCGGCTGCTGCCGCCTCATCTTGGGTTGCACGCTTGAGACCGAGTCCGCCGGCGATCTCGTACCCCATGCAGGAGAAGGCGTATTCGACGTGGTAGCCGTGGGAGTCTTTGACCCGCCAGAGTTTGTGGAGGTCTCCGGGCAAGGATCCTGCCGCGCAGACCACGACGTCCTGGTCATCCATGGCCTGGTTGACCGCACCGATGATCTCTGTTTGGGCTGGCAGCGGCTGGTTGCGGACGCTGAAAGCCTCATCCACACTGGCGTGCCAGCGTGCGCGTTCGGTGCGCACCAGCTCCGCCGCCGCAGCCGGAGTCCGGTAGCCCACACTGGTGAGGCTGGCCTGGAGCGCCGGGATGGTCTTGCCCGCATCGGCGACGATCTGCACTGAGGCACCGACTTTATAGGCGTCCATTCCGGTGATATTGACATTGACGAAGCGCACACCGGGGTGCTGGAAGGCGGTCATGGAGGCAGTGGTGAAGTCCTCATACCGGGTGCCCAGGCCGATCACAACATCGGCATCCTTGGCGTAGGCGTTCGAGGCGGTGGAACCGGTGGAACCGATCGCCCCCAGGCACAGCTCGTGGTCCCAGTTCAGGGTCCCCACACCTGCCTGGGTGTAGGCCACCGGGATTCCGGTGGCCTCGGCCAGGGCCTGCAGCTTCTCCGTGGCGAAGGCGTAGTGCACGCCGCCGCCTGCGATGATCAGCGGCTGCTGAGCATCCCGGATGACCTCGATCGCAGCAGCGATGTCCACATCCTCCGGATCGGGCCGGCGGATCCGCCACTCCCGGCGCGCCAGAAACGCCTCCGGGACCTCGATGCGTTCGGCTTGGACATCCTGCGGCAGCGAGATGGTTACCGCGCCAGTCTCTGCGGGGTCCATCAGCACCCGCATTCCGTTCAGCAGGGCTGAGAAGAGCTGCTCAGGCCGCTGCACGCGGTCAAAGTACCGGCTGATCGGCCGGAACAGGTCCGCGCAGGTGATGTCATGGCCATGCGGGAGCTCCAGCTGCTGCAACACCGGGTCCGGGGCCCTGGTGGCGAACTCGTCAGAGGCCAGCAGCAGAGCCGGAAGCCGGTTGGTGGTGGCCAGAGCCGCACCGGTGGCCATGTTGGTGGACCCTGGGCCGATGGAGGCGGTCACCCCAAAAGTCTGCCGGCGCCTGGTGTGACGGGCGTAGCCCACCGCCTGGTGAACAAGCCCCTGCTCATTGCGCCCTTGGTGGTAGGGCATGAGTCCGGGCGCCTTCACCTGGGCCTGCTTCAGTGCCTGACCCACACCCGCGAGGTTGCCGTGGCCGAAAATCCCGTGCATTCCCGGAATGGTGCGCACCTCAGTGCGTTCACCGTCGACGACGTCGACCGTCCATTGGTTGGCGAGGAATTCAACAGTCGCCTGCGCGACGCTGAGAGTGCGTGTGCTCATCAGTTCTCCTTAGTCTCGTCACGGAGCAGGGATGCGGCGGTCTCGACCGCAGCGGCGACGTCGCCGTCGTCGGGATACAGCAGGGTGCGCCCGACGGTCAGGCCCTGTACTCCAGGCAGCGCCAGTGCGCTGCGCCACGACTCCAGCACCTCATCCGTTTTACCGTTGGGTTCGCCGCCGAGCAGCACAGTGGGCAGTGTGGTGGCCGCCATGACTCGCTCCATGTCCTCCACCACTGGCAGTTTCATCCAGGTACGCGCCGAGCGGGCACCCAGGCCCTGCGCGATGGCCACCGACTGCACCACCGCCTCCGTGCTGAGCACGTTGCTGACGCGCTCGCCGCTGGTAGTGGCGATGAACGGCTCCACCATGGCAATCAGATCGTGTGCGTGAAGTGAGTCCACCGCCCGGGCGGTGGACTCGAGGATGGAGGTGGTGTGCTCCGAGTCGAAGGCGATGCGGGTGAGCATCTTGCCCCCGTCGGCTCCGAGCTCAGCGAGCGCACTGGCAGTGTGGCCAGTGAAGCGATCGTCGATCTCATTGACCAACCCGGGCAGGCCCCCGCGGTTCATGGAACCGAAGATCATCTTGCCCTCCAAGGCCCCGAGCAGCAGTAAGTCCTCGAGCACATCGGGGGAGGCCAGGACTCCGTCCACCTTGGGGTTCGCCAGCGCGACCCGCAGCCGGTCCAGCAGCGACCGCCGGTCCGCCATCGCATGAGAATCCCCCTTCACGGCGAGCGCCCCGCGGGCCGGGTGGTCTGCGGCGATGATGAAGTTCTGCCGGCCATAGACCCGGCCGGGGTGCTGGCGCCGGGCGCGCGCTGCCCGCAGCACTGCGCCCGGGTCCTCCAGCCGGATGCGGGTCAGGGGCTCATAGCGGGCGGGGTTGTCGTCGCCGGGCTCAGCGAAGGTGAGGGAGTCCAAAGTCATCGACTCTCTCCCAACCCTGGGGCGGTGGCGGATGCTGCAGCAGGCGCCTGGTGGGGCACCTCACGGCCGCGGTCTCTGAGCATGTCCATCAGCTGCGTGGTGGTGGGCATGGCTTCCGAGCAGGCGATCTCCCCAGCCACGTAGGCACCGGCGGCATTGGCGAAGTCCAGCACATTCTTCAGCGGCCAGCCGGCCAGCAGCCCGTGGCAGAGCGCCCCGCCGAAGGAGTCCCCCGCCCCCAGACCATTGACCGTCTGGACCGGCAGCGGCGCCGAGACCACCCGCTCCTCGGCGGTGGCGGCCATAACTCCGGAGGAGCCCAGCTTGACGATGGCAAGCTTGACCCCGGCTTCGAGCAGACGGTCTGCCTGCTCATCCGGTGTTCCCTCACCGACAGCCACCGAGCATTCCTCAGAGTTGCCCACCGCCACCGTAATGTAGGGCAGCAGTCTTTCCACCTGCTCTCGGGCTGCGGCTTTGGAGTCCCAGAACATCGGCCGGTAGTCCAAGTCCAAGATGGTGTGCTGGCCCGGCGCAAGGTCCTGGCGAGGCCGGGCCTGGTGCATGGCCAGCTGCGCCTCGCGGGAATTCTCCCGGACCATACCAGTCACGGTGGACCAGAAGATCGAGGTGGCGCGGACGGCGTCGTAGTCAACCTCCGCGGCCTGAATTTCCCAGTCCGGGGCGCTGGGGCTGCGCCCATAAAAGTAGAGGGGGAAGTCTTCTGGAGGCTGAATGGCGCAGAACGTCACCGGGGTCTGCAGGCCGGGCACCCCGGTCGCCCACCGGGGGTCGACGCCGTAGCGGCGCAGTTCGGAGCGCAGGAAATCACCGAAGGGGTCATTGCCGGTGCGGGTGATGACGGCGGTCCGCCGTCCGTGACGTGCGGCGGCGACAGCCACATTGGAGGGTGATCCGCCCAGGTACTTGCCGAATGATTGGACCTCGGCCAGGCCCACGCCGATGTCATTGGGGTAGATGTCCACACTGATGCGGCCGGTGGTGATGACGTCGTAGCTCATCAGTCTCTCCTTAGCGGATTCGGGTGCGGGAGCCGCAGCCGCACAGGTAGCGGCGGGTACGGGCGGCGATCGGGAGGGGGACCTCGAATGAGCTGACCGGGTACATATCCTGCTCCACAATGCAGTAGAAGCTGCGATTCAGCTGCTCAAGCTCGTCGATGACCTCGGCCAGGTCGGGAAGCCCGGCGGGCGGTTCGACCATGACCCCGGCCTTGTTTGCCTCCGCCCACGTCAGGTTGTCCCGGCGGACCACCTCCATCACTTGGGGGTCGATCTGCTTCAGGTGCAGGTAGCCCACCCGGTCCGGGTAGTTGCGGATGATCTCCACCGAGGAGGCGCCACCGTATTCGGCGTGACCGGTGTCCAGGCACAGGGTCACCAGGTCGGGGTCGGTGCCCTCCAGGAAGCGGGTGATCTGTGTCTGGTTGCAGATGTGGGCGTCTGCGTGGGAGTGGAACTGCTGGCGCAGCCCGTACTTCTCATGCAGCACCTGGCCCAGCTCATTGTGGCCGGCCAGTAGGGTCGCCCATTCCTCCGGGTTGAGCTCCTCATTCTCCACCGCCTCACCGGTGACGTCATCGCGCCACATCGCGGGGATCACCACCATGTGCTCTCCACCGACTGCTGCGGTGAGTTCCGCCACCCGGTGAACCTGGGCCCACACGGCGTCCCGCTCCACCGGGTCAGTGCGGTGAAATCCGGTGAAGATGGTGCCGGCGCTGACTTGCAGGTCACGTGCGGCCAGCTCATCGCGCAAGCGGGCCGGGTCAGTCGGCAGGTATCCGTAGGGACCCAGTTCGACGTAGTGGTAGCCCGCCTCTGCGGCCTCGTCCAGGAAGCGCTGCCACGGAGTCTGCTTCGGGTCATCCGGGAACCACACACCCCAGGAGTCGGGGGCAGTGCCGATCAGCAAAGGATGGGGGGTGCCATCCTGTGCGTGCGCGGGAGTGTGTGTAGCTTCCACTGACATGGAGTTCCTCCTTTGAGGGCTCAACCGGCTGCCACGCGGGCGGGCGGTACCGTCAAGAATGTGTCGGATACCACTCTCCCCTCTGAGATGTCCTATTGTCAAGACAATCAGTCAGGCAGTGGGGGTGGACGGCAGCAAGCTTCGCGGAATGCCTCCTCACACAATCAGTCATGTCACACAGACCGCCGGGCTGAACGTGAAGAGCGAAGTGACAAAGCTCGTGTACACCTTCCGCCGTAACAGCGGAGAGCATCATTCCGGTCGTAGGCTTTCTAATAGCTTCTGACCCGCAGCTCTAACGGTGCTGCGCGTCAGGGCACGTGGTGGCCTGCGGCTCGGAACAAGCCGTACCACTCCTGTCTGCTCAGCGGCAGATCTGAGCCGGCGGAGGCGTCGGTGAGTCGCTGCGGCGTCGTCGTTCCCAGAATGACCTGCATGCCTGCCGGGTGCCGGGTGATCCACGCGGTGGCCACTGCCAGCGGCGTCACTCCATAGGTCCGGGCCAGACGTTCCAGCGCCGCGTTGAGCTCAGGATACTCGGCGGCGCCGAGGAAGACTCCGGCTCCGGTCCCCTTCTGGAACGGTGACCACGCTTGAAGGGTCATCTGGTGGATGCGGCAGTAATCGATCAGTCCGCCGCCGTTGAGCGTCACCGCACCCGGACGGTCCTGGATATTGGCCGCAATGCCCTGGGCTATGAGGCTGGAGTGCGTCAGCGACAGTTGAACCTGGTTGACCACCAAGGGCTGCTGCACCGCAGTCTTGAGCAGATCGATCTGCCGAGGGGTGTGATTGGAGACCCCGAAGGCGCGGACCTTGCCGCTGGCCTCCAGGTGGTCGAAGGCGCGGGCAACCTCCTCGGGTTCCACCAGGGCATCGGGGCGGTGAATGATCAGGACGTCCACATAGTCAGTGGCGAGCGCGCGCAGGGAGTTTTCCACTGAGGCGACAATGTGCTCATAGGAGGAGTCATAGTACGGGTCCCCGGTGATGACCCCGGTCTTGGTCTGCAAGGTCAGCTCCGCACGCTCGGTGGTGCTGAGCTGCAACGCCTGGCCGAACCGCTCCTCGCACAGGTGCCGCTGACCGCCGTAGATGTCAGCGTGATCAAAAACATCGACGCCTGCTGCTCGCGCGGTGCGGTAGAGCTGGCGGATCTGCTGGTCGGACTTGTCACCGATTCGCATCATTCCGGCGACGATATTGGACACCTGCGGGCCGGCGGGGCCAAGGGGGACATGACGCATAGGGGCATCCTTTGCTGAATCCAGTGGGGACGAGATTTCTGTTCTGCTGCTCACCCTACGGTGCGCTCCACCAACGCGGCGGGCACGGACGCGTTCTCAGCTGTTACCGAAATTGCTCGACGTGCGGCGGCCATGGGGACTTCAATGGCTGTATGAGCACATTCGCAGTGACGAACCCGAACACCGGTGAGGTGGAAAAGACCTTCGACTCGCTGAAGGTGGAGCAGATCCCCGAGGTGGTCCAGACCGCCGATGAGGCGTTCCAGCTGTGGCGGGCGACCCCGGTGGAAGAGCGCGCCGCGGTGCTCAGCCGGGCCGCCGACCTCTTCGAATCCCGCGCCGAGGAACTGGCCCACATCATAGGCCGGGAGATGGGCAAGCCTCTGAAGCAGGGGAAATCCGAGGTGAAGAAGGTCGCCTTCACCGCCCGGTGGTTCGCCAAGAACGCCGGAGAGTTCCTGAAACCCACCGAGCTGCCGGAGGCGCAGGGGGCTGACCGGACCTATGTGAAGCATGATCCGCTGGGCGTGCTGCTGGGTATCATGCCGTGGAACTTTCCCTACAATCAGATTGCCCGCTTCACCATGCCCAACCTCATGGTGGGCAACACCATCCTGATGAAGCAGGCAGCCATCTGCCCGGAATCGTCACAGAAGTTCCAGGAGATTCTGGAGGAGGCGGGCCTGCCGCGGGGTGTGTACACCAACGTCTACCTCAACAGCAGCGATGCCGAAGCGGTGCTGCAGGACTTCCGCGTCAAGGGAGTCTCGCTGACCGGGTCCGAGATCGCAGGAGCCTCCGTGGCTGGGCTAGCCGCAAAGTACCTGAAGAAGTCCGTCCTGGAGCTCGGGGGCAATGATCCGGCCATTGTGGTGGACACTGACGACGTCGCCGCCCTGGCCAAGAAGCTGGTCACCCTGCGGACTGCCAACGCCGGTCAGGTCTGCACCTCGCCGAAACGCTTCATTGTGCTCGATCACCTCTACGACGAGTTCCTGGAGGCCGCCAAGAACGCGGTGACTGCGGTGAAGGTCGGAGAGTATGACCATCCGGAGACCGACATGGGACCCTTGTCCTCCGAGGGTGCCCGCGATGAGGTGGTGGCACGCATCCAGCAGGCTGTCGATGAGGGTGCCACACTGCACACCGGTGGCCAGAAGCTGGACCGGGACGGCTGGTTCATGTCCCCGGCGCTGCTCAGTGACATCGACCTCGACAGTGACCTGGGCTGCCACGAACTGTTCGGCCCCGCCGTCATGGTCTTCCGGGCCCAGGACGAGGACGACGCCGTGAGGATCGCCAACAGGACCCAATACGGGCTAATGGCCTCGGTGTGGACCACCGACGCTGAGCAAGGGCAGCAATTGGCAGAGCGGATCAACGCCGGGATGACGTTGGTCAACACGCATATGGATTCCAGCCCGGAATTCCCGTTCGGCGGGATCAACAACTCCGGATATGGCAGGGAGAATGCTCAGTGGGCGCTGCGGGAGTTCACCAACGAACGCTTAGTCCGGGTCAGGACCCACCCTCTGACCCGCTGAGCGGTGGTTCGCCGCGGGCGGACCCCCGCCTGCGGCAGGCCCGCTGGCACCTCCACGGGTAGGAAGTGATCAACCCTTGGGTGCCTCTTCCCCGGGCGCCGCCGGGGGGAGGTCGAGGAGGTCACTGTCCCCCATTGTGCTCCGGGGTGCTCCCCGGCGCGTACGGATGCTGGCCGAGATTCTCCACACCACGAGCAGGCTCCCGGCCACCAACAGCGGCCAGAGAAAAGCGTTGATGGTGTGGATGAGTGCCATGTCCATGGTGACCTCGCTGTCTGTGTGATGGCCTATGAGCGGTCAGCGACTGTGAAGCTGAGGTCATGGGTGGCGAACGGTTCTCCCAGAATTTTCTCAACATCGGGGAGCAGCTGCTCAGAGATGTGGCTGATCACGCAGGTCGAATCCTCCTGGGACAGCAGGGTGCACCGGAGCCGGATCGTGAGGGAGCCTGGCATGCCTGAAATTTCGACCACGGCGTCTTCGACCAACCGGTGAGACATGATGCCTGCTGAAGCAGCTTTGGCGACCTGATCGTATTGACCTGCGGCTAATGCCACATCCTCTGATGTGCTCTGGTTGTTCACCCTGTGCTCCTGAAGTAACTTCTATGCGTTCCGCTTGAAAATGCGTCTCAACTGAGGGCCTAGGAAACAGGATCACCAGAAACGTACAACTTTCGTATAGTTAGACGCTATAACAGTTCATTCAACTGATGCAAAATGTTAGGGTGAACGCGGCTTTTCTGCCGAGGAGGTGAGTGCGAAATTGAACCCACCCGAACTGCCGCACCCGCTGGGCCGGCCCGAACAGGAAATGCCCGAGGACGTATTCGACACCGTCGCCACACCGGGCGCCACCGAAGACGCCCACCAGGGCAGCGGGTACTGGTACCCCCCAAACCCCGACTCCCTCACTTCTGTGGAGCTGCTGAACCTGCTCCGGGAATACCGTGAGGCAGAGAAGGCGATGCGTGTGCGCACCAGCCAGCACATGGGGATGGGCGAAACTGACTTAGTCGCCCTGCGTTTTCTGTTGCGCCAGCGCTCAGTGGGCCGAGTGTGCCGACAACGTGATCTGGCACGGGCGCTGAACATGGCACCGGCTTCTGCCAGCTCCCTCGTGGACCGACTCAGCAGGGAAGGCTACATCCGCCGGACTCCGCATCCTGAGGACAGGCGCTCGGTCGGGCTTGAAGTTCTCGAAAACACCGATCGGGAGGTCAAAGCCACCCTGAGCGAGCTGTATAGCAGGATGATCCGCGAAACCGAATCACTGACCGAGGAGGAACGGGCTGGCGCCGCCAAGTTCCTCCGGGGACTGATTCGAAGTGTTTGCCACCACCCCGAACCGTAACTCGACACACCCCCAGTGAGAAAGCCTGAGTGATGCTGCCAGAAGACTCCTTTATAGGCCGAATGCACCAATGGACTGACGGCCTTCCGGAGACGCTGCAGTGGTTGGGAATCATAGCAATCTCAGCGATCCCGAGCGTGGAGTCTTTTTTCGGCGCGCTGATCGGCGTGGTCATCGGGATGCCGCTGTGGGTGGCCCTCGTGGCGGCCATCATCGGGAATATGCTCTCACTGACCCTGGTCATCTACGGCGCGCAGTGGATCCGGTCCACTGTGCTGAAGCGGAAGAAGGCGCAGGAGCTCAGTGAGACCCAGTACCGGCGCCGCGCCAAGGCGAAGCGACTGTTCGACAAGTTCGGCATCCCCGGGGTCTCCCTCTTGGGCCCCCTGGCACTGCCGAGCCAGTTCACCGCACCGCTGATGGTGTCCTTCGGCGCCAACCGCACGTTGGTGATGGCGTGGATGTTCGTCTCAGTCACCGTATGGGGAGCTGGTTTCGCGTTGCTGGGCGTCGGTCTGCTTGATCTGATCTCCACCTAGGTGGACCTCCCGGATGCGATACCACGGGGATTCACGACTTGGCATCGTACTGAATGTTGCACTGCCCGTGGCCCCCTCCCGCTGAGGTCGGTGACCAAGGGGAGGAGCCGACGTCACCGCTGCGCGGCGTCGCGCGGGTACCGCTGCATCTCCCTGGAACCCTGAGTCAGGTTCTTGAGGTCAGTGTCGTCGTCGAAATTTGAGCCGATGGCTCCCGCCACAGTGCCCATCGAGGCCGAGAGCCAGGCGATGTCCACATAACTGGCCAAGGTTGCCTCCTGGCCGATCGTGCTCCCGAGGAACTCCGGGTCTATGAGCAGCAGCCCCACCAGCAGAATGGACACAAAAAGCATCAGGTACAGGATGCCCACGCTCACGAGCAGACTGATCACCGTGGAGGCGTTGTACATCAGCGCTTCGCGCTTGCCGCCGGGGCCCGCCCGGTCCCACAGCCGGTTGGCCAGGATCAGCCAAGAGACCATGACCGCAACGGCAATCGCCGACACGGCCGCCAGCCGCCACTGCGGAAGGAACGTGGCCATCTCCCAGATGGTGGAGAAGAAGATGCCGAAGGCCCCGGTGGCGGCGGCCGCGGAGAAGACACCGGAGAGTTTCGGCAACGACCACAGCGGTTCGTTGTTGGCGACCATCCCCAATGTGGTCCAGGTCCGGGCAGGCATGAACCGCGGCGCGGTGGTGTAGACAGTGTCACCGCCCCGCTGATTCTCTATCTGGGACATAGGGCCCGCGTGCCGCTGCACCTCCTCGTTGCTGCCTTCGCCCAGGGCGTCAAAGCAGATGCGTAGTTCCCGGCGCAGACACTTGCGCACCCTGAGGGGGCCCAGGGCCGGAAGCGAGATGATCCCCAGCGAATCGGCACAGTGCAGCTCCGAGCGCTTAGGGCGACGGCCGGCCATCCGGGGGATTTCCGTAACCACCACCGTCATGTCCGCTTCGTCATCTCGTGCCCAGGCCTTGACCTCGTCGAGGTCCAAGGTCGCATCCTCACGCAGCGGAATTAGCGCCCGCTTGTGGACGATATTGAGCTCCCGAGCCCAGTCTCCGCCCGGGCCGTCCCGATCCTGCAGTTCCGTGAGCACTCTGCTGACCCACATGGAGGCGCGGCCCCGGTCTGAGTAGACCGCGATAGACGGCGTACTCTCCTGCGGCTGAGCATCGCACTGGCTTGGTGCCATCTCCTGCGGCTGGTCATCGCGCTGACTGGGGGCCATCTCCTGCGTGGTGTTCCTCTGGTGCATGCTGGGGATTATATGTAGCACAGCCTGAGCTGGCTGAGTGGGCTGCTCAGATGACGCTCACCGATTGGCTCAGGCGCTCAATTCCTGGAGCACCAGCGGCTTGACCTTGGTCCCGTAGAGTTCAATAGCCTCCATCATGTGCTCGTGCGCCAAGGACCCGTTGCCGTACTTCAGCCCGAAGCGTGAGATGCCCAGCTGCTTCTGGGTACGCACAATCTTCTCCGCCACCGTCTCCGGCGCCCCGACGTAGAGCGCGCCGTGCAGGATCTCCTGCTCGTACTGCTCGCGCGAAGGATACCCGTTGCCCCAGCCGCGCTCCTGGCCGATCTTGTACATCGACTCAGCCCAAGCCGGATAGAACACGTCCTGGGCCTTCTGGTCAGTGTCGGCGACGAACCCGTGCGAGTGGGAGGCGACCCGGAAGTCGCGGTCGTGGCCGAACTGCTCCAGAGCTCGGTAGTACAGGTCCACCAACGGGGCGAAACGGCGCGGCGCTCCACCAATGATCGCCAGCTCCAGTCCGACCCCGTGACGGGCGGCCCGCACCACCGAGTTCGGTGTCCCGCCGACCGCAATCCAGGTCGGCAGGCCGCCTGCGTGACCGGTCTTGGGGAAGATCTCAGCCTCCTGCAGCCCGCCTCGAGTCTCACCCCGCCAGGTGACCGGACCCTCGGCGCGGAGCTTGACGAAGAGATCCACCTTCTCCTCGAACAGCTTCTCGTAGTCGGCAAGGTCATAGCCGAACAGAGGGTAGGACTCAATGAAGCTGCCCCGGCCCAGCGAGACCTCCGCCCGGCCGCCGGTGAGACCGTCGATGGTGGCGAAGCGCTGGTAAACCCGCACCGGGTCGTCCGAGGAGAGCACGGTGACCGCGGAGATCAGCTTGATGCGCTCGGTAGCGGCACCCACAGCAGACAACACCACATCCGGTGCGGAGACCGCATAGTCCGGGCGGTGGTGCTCACCGATGCCGACGACGTCGATCCCCACCTGGTCAGCAAGAATCGCCTCCTGCATCACATTGCGCAGCACCTCCGGCTGGGAGAGCTCTCGGGAACCGTCAGGGGTCTTGGTGACATCGCCGAAGGTGTGGATGCCGAATTCGAATGCGTCGCTGTGGCGCTCAGTGCTGATAGTCATGATCACCTCAACTGTCATCCTACCCAGGGAATTCCTTCAAATTTGAAGTATGCCCGTGACCGGAGAGGTTTACCCCGCCCTATCGGTTCTACCCCCAGCTCTAGCGCGCGGTAAGACCGGTAGGACAGGGTAAAAACGGGTAGGGCAGGGCAAGACCGGTAGGGCAAGGTCATCGGGAGCGCGCGGTAGGGCTGGGGTGGCCACCACGCGCGCCCACCCCAGCAGGTGAGACGCTCCCCGCGTCCACACAGCAGCGCACCGTAGGGTGGGATTATGACGCTGCACGCTGCGATCGTCGGCTCCGGCCCCAACGGGCTCACCGCTGCCTGCATGCTGGCCCGCGCGGGCTGGGAGGTCACCGTCTACGAGGCAGGGAAGCTGCCCGGTGGCGCGGCGCGCTCCGCTGAGCTGTTCGGCCCCGGCCTGATCAGCGATCTGGGGGCAAGCGTGCACCCATTGGCGGCCGCCTCCACTGCCTATGCGGAAATCACGGCGAGCGCGCCCCCCGGAAGCGGAGGACTGGACTTTGCCCACCCCCCTGTGGCGGCGGCTCATCCCGGCGATGGCAAGGGTGCCGCGCCCGCACTGCTGCACCGTTCGCTGGAGCGCACCACCGCAGAACTGGGTGAGGACGCCGAGTTGTGGCGCTGGATCTTCGGGCCGCTGGTGAACAATTGGGAGGCGGTCAAGGAGGCCATCTTCACCCCGCCCAGCCGTCCCTTTGCCGGGATCAGCCGCGGCCATCACGACGACGCCCTCAGTTCCCTGCGCGCGGTCAGACGCCTTCTCTGGGCAGGGACCTCCCGGGGGGCGGCGTTCGCGCAATTCGGCGCAGTGGGGGCCATGCCGGCACGGAACTTGATGCGCAGCTTCAAGACCGATCGCGCCCGGGATCTGTTCGCCGGCCTGGCCGCGCATTCCACCGCTCCGCTGACCCGGCCGCTGACCGCGGCGGTCGGGGTGATCCTCGCAGCGGCCGCCCACACGGAGGGCTGGCCGGTGATACGAGGGGGTTCGCAGCAGCTGGTGGATCTGCTCACCGCTGACCTTCGCGCCCACGGCGGGGAGATCGTCACCGACTTCCGCGTCGAGGGGCTGCGGGATGTACCCCTGACCGGGCTTCGGCTGGGAGTGCGGAAGAATCTGAGGCGGCGCGGATACCGGATCGAGGGCCGGCGGGCCGGGGACCGCGGCCCCCGGCGGCGGACCGGCGAGGAGGTGGCCGACGTCGTCGTGCTGGATATGACCCCGCGGCAGATGCTTCAGATGGAAGGCCTACACCTGACCGACCGGGTGGCCCGGCGTTTGCAACGCTGGAAGTACGGACCCGGGGTGGTCAAGATCGACTATCTGGTGGACGGGCCCATTCCCTGGCAGGCCGAGGGGCTCGACGGTGCTGGCACCGTGCATCTGGGCGGCAGCGCCGAGCAGATCACCGCCAGCGAGGCAGCTGCGAACAGTGGGGTGCTTCCCGGGCGGCCGTATGTGCTGCTGACCCAGCCCAGCGCCGCCGATGACTCCCGGACGCCGGACCACCGGACAGTGTGCTGGGCCTACGCCCACGTGCCGCTGGGGCTCGATGCCGCCGGGACCGCCCGCGCCGCGGAGCTGATCGAGCAGGAAATCTGCCGGTGGGCCCCGCAGTTCCGGGATGCCGTGCTGGAGCGCAAGGTGTGGTCTCCGGCGGATCTGGAGACGTGGAACGCCAACCTGGTGGGAGGCAACGTCAGCGCCGGGCTGAGCACCATCGGTCAGACCTTCGCAGGGCCAGCCAGTATGCGCCGGCCCTATTCCGCCGGCATGGAGGCGGTCTATGCGTGTTCGGCAGCCACTCCGCCCGGCGGCGGGGCGCACGGAATGTCCGGCTACAACGCCGCCCGCGCCGTGTTGCAGGACACTCAGTCCCACCTCTGAGCTCAGAACCCGGTGAAGGCGAGCACTCCGGCCACCACCAGCATCATCACCCCTACTGCGACATCGATGACCTTCCACGTCCGCGGGCTGCTGAGCAGCTTGGCCAGCACAGCTGACCCGCCGGCCAGCAGATTCAGCCACAGTACGGAGGCGAGCACCGCCCCAGCGGCGAACCACCACTTGTCAGGACCGAAAGCGTTGGCCATGGTGCCCAGCACCACCAGCGAATCCACCCAGGCGTGCGGGTTCAGCACGCTGAGCATCAGCCCGGTGGCGGCCACCGTGGAGACTTTGGAGACCTTGGTGACTCTCACCTTGCGGCGGGTCTTGGTGGCTGTATCCCCGGACGCGGCCGCTTCCGGAACCACCGGCAGCTCCGAGGTCATCGCCACGCGGACTTCCTCCCGGGAGCTGCGCTCCGGCAGTACCTCGCCCCCGCCACCGGGAAAGTGGATCCCCGAGGCCTGGGACTCAGCCGTTGACTGCCCCTCCTCGGAGCCCGACCGGGACTTATAGGCGGAGCGGAAGGATCGGTAGGCGAACCAGGTCAGATAACCAACCCCCACCCACCGGATGGCATCCAGCAGCCAGGGCGCGTGATCCAGCACGACGCCGACTCCGGCCGTTCCGGCCACGATCAGCACAATATCCCCCAGCAGGCAGCACAATGCCGCCAGCGCCACTCGATCACGGCGCAGACCCTGGCGCAGCAGCCAGGCGCTCTGTGGGCCGATAGCGACGATGAGGGCCAAGGTGGTCAGGAGTCCGGTGAGCAATACAGTCAGCATGAAATCCAGTGTGCCGAGCCGATGCCTGTCCGCACTAGCGCAATATTCTTCATTGAGTGAAGCTATGCTTCAGATACCGGGCCACATGTCCCCACATGAAACAGGAGGACGCGATGAACACGGACCACCTGCGAGCCTTTGTGCTTGCCGTGGATGAGGGGACGTTCGACTCAGCCGCCGCACTGCTGATGATTTCAGGTTCGGCCTTCTCCCAGCGCATCAAGGCGTTGGAGAGGGAGGTGGGACAGGTGCTGCTGACCCGGACCATCCCGGTTCGGCCGACCGGCCCCGGGGAGCAACTGCTGCGCATCGCGCGGCAGACGATCCTGCTTGAGGATGAGGCACGGCGCAGCCTGGGGTTTCGTGGCTCCTCACCCAACTACCGGCCGACCATCACTCTGTCGGTCGCCGTGAACGCCGATTCCCTCTCCAGTTGGTTCATTCGAGTGCTCCAAGAGGCGGCGACCTGGGACGATGTGGAGATCCACGTGCATGCGGAGGATCAGCAGCACACCGATGAGCTGCTGCGCAATGGCACCGTCGCAGCTGCGGTGACGGAGACCCCGGCGCCGGTGTCGGGGTGTCGAGTGCAGCCGCTGGGCACGATGCGGTACTGGCCGGTGGCCAGCTCTGAGCTGTTGGATCGGCACCGCAGTGCTGAGGGCGAGGTGAACTGGGCGCAGGTGCCGCAGATCGACTTCAGCATCCGTGACGCCACCCAACGCAATGCGTTGGCTCGGCTGGGCGCCACTCCGGCAGTCACCCATCTGCTGCCCTCCGTGCAGGCTTACAACGCCGCTGTGGGGTATGGGCTCGGATGGGGAATGATCCCGGAATCCATGCTTCCGGCGGGGGTCCTGGACGGAGGGCACCCCGATGTAGTGGTGATTTCCGAGATCGGCCGAGAGGACGTCCCACTGCATTGGCAGCACTGGACGACGACCACCCCCGCCCTGGACCGGCTCAGTGAGGCGGTGCGGCGCTCCGCGCAGCGGCATTTAAACCTCTAGCGCTCAACACGTCCAGATTCACCGCGGTAGTCCGGCTCAGGGCTCGCTGCGGCGCACCCGGTCCACCAGCGCGGCGATATTCCGGATGAACACGATCAGCCATGCGAACAGGATCGCAGCACCAATGAGTTCCATTGAGGTCAGGTTCCAATAACCCACCGGCCTCCACAGCAGGAACGAGAAAATCAGTCCGCCCGCGGCAAGAAAGCTCAGCAGATAGAACGATCGGGGGAAACCTGGCAGCAGATAGGGCACGGTGAGCAGAATGAAGACGAAGCTGAGTCCGAAGGCTGCGGTGATGACGGTGTGCAGATCGTGGTGCACATTGATGGGCACCAGCCCGATGCCTGCCAGGCACAGGCCCATGATGATCATCACGGTGCGCAGCACCCCCACGCGCGGGGTGCGGAAGTGTCCAGACAGGACGTTAGAGACCCGGGTGCGGAGCCGGGTCTTGCCGCCGGGGGTGCGGGCCTCCTTGGCGCGGGAGGCCAGCCGGCGCGCCACCTTGACCCGTTCGTGGCCAGCCCAGATCTCCAGGTCGCGGGTGATGAACGCGGTCAGGGTGGTGATGATGATCCCCGAGACCACCAAGGTGGTGTTGAAGGTCCAGAAACTGGTCAATCCCGCCTGACCGGTCCCCAGCTCGGAGAACATCACATGCCACCAGAATGGGTTCTCGGCGAAAATCATCGAGACCAGCACCCCGGAGGCCATGAAGACTGCCAGGAGCGTGGAGAGGGTGAAGGCGGTCAGGCGTGCACCGGAGTTGAAGCTGAAGTAGGCCGCGACTCCCCCAACCACCGCCAACAGCACCGAGCCTGCTAGGTGATCGACGGTGAGGCCGATGAACGCTTCCTGAAAGACTCGGAAGATCCCCAGCGATCCCATCACCGCGATCGAGGCATGGACCACCAGCAATGCCAAAGTGTCGATGAGCTGACGGAGTCTGGGACGCTGCCCCAACCAAATGTTCGCCATCCGCGCATTGAGCGAATAGCCCAACAGGAAGGCCAGCCCGGCCGTCACACCACCGACCACCGCGCCGTAGAACTGGATGGATTCATCCCCTGCCAGGCGTGGCCGATGGTCGTAGAAGACCACCAGCCCGACCAGCAGACCCAACAGCCCTCCGCTGAGTGCTGACCAGATCGCTCGTGACTCGACAAGAACTTGGAGCTGCGCCTGACTCTCGGTCTGCTCCGCCGGACCCCCGGTGGGGTGGGCAGTCTCTTCCCGTGCGGCGCTGATGGCTAAGGTGCGCGCCCGTCCAGGTCTGCGGATGGAAGTCACCTCCCCAGATGTACCAGATGCATCCCCTCGCCGTCAGTCCCGCCACGGGGCGGTCCAGACCACGAGACACCTGGCCCTGCGCCGTGGACCAAGGCATGTGTCCAGGTCAGAAGAGTTCACGTTAGACTGTGGTTCCGCGACGGTCGACACCCCCATCTGGGATGACGGAAATGTTGACTGGTCGCTCACCGTTGCACCGACTGCGCCCCAAGCGACCGTTCCCGCTGAAGGGCGCTCCCACATTGAGCAGGAGTGCTGCATGTTCAACCCAGAGACCAATCGTGCCCTCATCGCCGCCTCAGAGCTGATCAACACCGCAGCGGGGCTGCACAGCGCCAAGCCTTCACCGGAGACTCTCTCCACCGTGGAAGGACTCGAGGCTTACCTCAGCGCACGGCCTGCGCAGCTTCAGTGGCCGTCCACCGCCGTGAACCGCAAGCAGTTGGAGCAGGTGCGTGCGCTGCGCAACCAGCTGCATACCCTATGGCGCGCTGCCCCGGTTATCGAGCCCAAGGAGCTGGACATCATCAATGACCTGCTCCAGGGTGTGGGACGGGAAGTGGTGGCCGACTCGTCAGGGTCCGGGTTCCGCGAACGGCCCATCCCCGTCTCACCGCAGATCAGCGATGTCATGACCGCGACGGTGGCAGCTGCGCTGGCTTTTCTGGTCACACATGAGGAGACTGGGCGGCTGCGCATCTGCCGTGGCGAGGACTGCGAGGCGGCCATCGTCGACCTGACACGCAACCGGTCGAAACTGTTCTGCGACTTCGGCAACTGCGCCAATCGTGCCCATGTGCGGGCCTACCGCGCGCGTCAGGCGGCGAGGAAGGACCATGAGGAGTACGCCGGACCGGCCCGTCACCGGTGGGCCAAGCCCTCCGCGGCGGAGAAGGCCGAGCAGATCAACCGCCCGACTTCTGCCACTGCGATCGCCGCCAAGGAGTTCCGTGATCGGATGCGCGAGGAGCTGATGCAGAAGCGGCATCCCAGCCCCCAGGAGTCAAAGAACGTCTAGTGCCAGGCCCTAGGCGCAGTTTCCCGAGACTATCTCTGCGACGAGGTCACACGTGGCAGGGGAGCATCAACGAGGGTCACATCCGGCATGAGATGTGTGGAACTCTCTGACATCAACCAGAAAGTCGGCAATCCCCTCGGAGTTGCAGTTGCTCCAAATCATCCACCCGTAGATCACCGCGGTGAGCAGGAGACTCACCGCCACTACGATGACGCTGCTGACAAGTGTCCGGGATGTCCTCTTCGTGGGGCCCGTTTGGTTCACTGGAAACTTCTCCTCTGCGGCATTCCGGCCCGCAGGGAACTAGGAAGGTCTAGTTCCCGGCCCGACGACGCCAGCTCGACTAGGACTCTGAGCGGCGCCCATAGGGCGGCTCCTCCGGCGTGCCGTTCGTGCCGGCTGCTTCCTCGGCCTGGCGGCGGCGCGCTTTTTCCCGCCGCTGTGCCACCTGCTGACGGTAGAGCTCCTCAGAGTTCCGGTTCACTCCCCCGCCCTGGGACAACTCCTCGGGGTTTTCCCGTGAGGCCAGCTGCAGCATGGAGACCAGCAACAGGCTGACGATGAATACGATGCCGAAGGCCAGCAGCGAGAGATTGATCGGGTTGTCCACGCCTGCGGAGTCATGCTCGACCCGGGGGTTGTCGGAGCCTCCCGAGGAGACGATCAGTGAGACGAAGCCAGCCACCGCCGCCAGCGCGAATGAGAAGATCAGCGGGGCTTTGACAGTCTCCAGCACGGAGCGGCGCTCCTTGGAGTCTTCTGGCACGGGGTGGGGTTTCCTTTGCGGAGGGGTCTGCGTCGTTGTAATTCTACGCTGAGTAGAAGTCGCTGTGCACCTTTACTGTGCCTTGCGCGCTTCATGGGTCAGGCCAGCCGCGGAGATCAGCAGCAGCACCGCCATAATGATCACACCGGTGCCGGAGATACCTAAGATCCCGTGCGGGTCCAGTCCTGCACCCAGGAACAGCCCCAGACCGGTGAGGATCCCGACGACGCCGAGTATCGCGTGATCCCGCGCAGGCACGAATTCCTGGCGCACCTTCAGCCCGCCGTAGAGCTCGCAGGCTCCCATGAGCAGGAACCCGGTCCCGGCAATGATTGCCAGGACCCCGGTGGAGGGCGCGAACAGGGCGGCAATGCCGGCCAGGACCCAGCCGGAGGCGCCCAGTGCGCCGGCTCCGGTGAGGGAGGGGGGCACCTGTTCTGTCTTGACATAGTCCCAGACCGCAGTGGCACAGAGAATGAAGAATGCCGCCAACCCAATGCGGGCCACCGTCAGGGTGTCGTCGATCCAGAAAATCGTGAACGCGGCGAATACGGCAGTGACCACTGCTCGCATCCAGGCAGGGCGAACCAAGGCGGCGGCGGTGTGGGGGTCAACGCGGGTCAGGGGCACGGGCGCAAGTTTACTTCACCGCGTCTCGCCGAGAACGACCCACCGCTCGGTCGCGGCACGCAGCCCCAGGGTCAGCGCCCGCGCCCCGAGGAACAGCACACCGAAGGCGAGCCAGAGCCACAGGATCGGTTCCCCACCGGCTGCGGCATTCGCGGCGCCGACCGATTCTGAGACCCACCACAGCGCAGGCAGGTAGAGACCGAGGTTGACCACCCCGGCCACAGCCAGGTAACGCACGTCTCCGGCACCCATGAGTACTCCGTCGAGCACGAAGACGTAACCAGCCAAGGGCTGCGCCGCTGCCAGGACGAACAGAGCAACGGTGATCATCTGCGCCACCTGCGCATCTGGAGTGAAAAGCCTGGGGGCCCACGGGGCGGCCAGTGCGGTCAACGCGCCCAGCAGCGCACCGAAACCGACCCCCCACCCCATCATGAGCCGGGTCATGCGCCTGGCAGATTCGCGCCGGCTGGCGCCGAGTTCCCGGCCGATGAGCGCCTGAGCGGCGATGGCCAGCGCGTCCAGGACAAACGCCAGTGTGGAGAAGAAGGTGAACGCGACCTGGTGGGCAGCCAAGGTCTCTGGACCCAAGTCGGTGGCCACCACCACCGTGGCCACCAGTGCTGCGCGCAGAGTGAGGGTGCGCAGGAACATCCAGCCGCCCACCTGGGCTGCGGCCCGCAGCGCCAGCGGGTCCACCCCCAGGCTCACTCCTGCAGAGCGCATCCGGGGCACGAGGATGATCAGGTACGCCACCGCCATCGCCCACTGGGAGACCGAGGTGCCGATCGCCGCCCCTGCCACGCCCAGCCCCACGGGGTGGACCAAAATGAGGTTCAGCACTGCATTGGCGCCGAACCCGCAGCCGGCCACCACCAAGGGGGTCTTGGTGTCTTGGAAGCCGCGTAATGCGCCCACGGCGGCGAAGACCAGCAGCATGGCGGGCAGTCCTGGCAGGGACCACAGCAGATACTCCAGGGCATGGGGATGCATCGACCCTGCACTGCCCATCGTGCGCAGAACATCCTCGCCGGCGGCCAGCCCGGCCAGCGCCAACACTGCACCGAGGATCAGGGCGAGCCACAATCCGTCACGACCGGCGGCAAGCGCTTTGGCCGTCTTGCCCGCCCCGACGAAGCGGGCGACCGCCGGCGTGGTGGAGTAGGCCAGAAAGATCATCAGCCCGACCACCGTGTGCATCACAGTCACACCCAGTGCCGCACCGGCAAGCTGGGCAGTCCCCAACCACCCGATGATGGCGGTATCGGCCATCAGAAACAGCGGTTCGGCCACCAGCGCCCCGAGCGCAGGCACCGCCAGCGCCAGGATCTGGCGCGGCAGCGGGCGGGAGTCCGCCGAGGGTGCGGTGTGCGTGCGCGGCGTCGCGCTCACCCGAGGAGGCTTGCCAGCCACAGCGCACCGTGGAGCTCACCGGCGTACTCCCCGAGCCAAGGCACCAGGAAATAGGCCAGCAGCAGTGACATGACGTTGTTGAAGGCGTGCAGCACCCACGCATAGAACAGGTTCCGCCCGGAGAGGATGTATCCCACCGTGATCACCATGCCCATCGTCAGGTAGGGCACCACGGAGATGAAGGTGAGGTCATCAGCCATTCCCAATAGTGCGGGAATGAAGTGAATCAGGGGGAAGGCAAGCACCGAGATCGCCGCGCAGATCCAGATGCTGAGGTACTTGGAGAGCTTGCCGATCAGCAGGTGCCGGAAGAAGTACTCCTCCACATAGGGGCCCAGAATCCCGATCACAGCCACCGCCGCCAGCAGCGGGACCGCCTGGAGCATGGCCTCGATGGCCTCCTGGTTCTCAGAGGTTTCCCCCGTGGAGCCGAAGATCAGGACCACAATCACCAGGTTCAACACGATGGAGACGACCCAGGCGACGGGGACCAGCAGCAGCTTCAGCCACCACAGGTAGCTGAAGGCTTTGATCGACCGCCATAACGCCGCCCCTGAGAGCACAATGGCGATCACAGAGAGCAGCCCGTAACCGACGGCATTGATGACGAAAGTGGCCTGCTGGGCCTGGGCTTCGTCGCCGATAATCAGCTCGTTGATCGGCGGCAGCAGCGCCAGCAGCCCCACCAGGCCGGTGAGGAAGCCCAGCACATAGAACAGAGTGGCTCCCAGGTCCCACCAGGTGAACCTTCCGGGCTCAGCGTCCGGCTGCTTCTTTCGCGGCGGCGGGCGCCAACCCGGGGGCGGGCCGACCGGTCCCGGCGGCGCGGCGGGCACCCCAGAAGGGGGCGGCCCATGCGGGGCGGGCTGTGCGGGAACAGGCGGTCCGTAAGGGTTGGGCACCGGCGGCGGCTGCTGAGTCATTGATCTCAAGCCTAATGAATCGACACCCGGGTGGGCATCCCGCTGAGGTGCTGGCGCTTAGACGTCCGTGCAGGGGGAGTCACTGCAGGGACGTCTCAGTCGGAGCCGCCGCGTCTGCGTGGACCTCATGCGGGCCGGAATATGGCGAGGGCGTCAGCAGGGTGGCATTGCGCAGGTCTCGAATCCGGCGAGCCTTGTCCGCCACCTCATGATCTTCCTCACTGATCGGCTCCCACCGGACGATGCGCCGGGCGGAGCCGGTCCCATCCGGCGCTACCATCACTGGCAGCCCGTAGGCCACATCCTCGGGGTTCCGATCCCACCGGTCTCCGGCTCGGACGCGCACCAGCACGTGCATAGACTTGGAGCCGGTGAGCACCAGGCGGGCGTCGACCTCCACCAGATCACCGATGGTGATGGGGCGGTAGAACCGCACTCCTCCGGAGAGGACGGTGACCACGTCATAGCCGCAGTATCTTTCGGCACAGATTTCAGCGGCCTGGTCGATCCATTTCATCACCACACCGCCGCGGACTTTCCCGTCCGGGTAGCGTTCCTCGGTGCTGACCAGGAACCGCAGGGTCAGCGCCTCCGTGGAGCTGAACGTCTTGGGCAGTGACTGGATGGTCTCCTCGACCTGCCTGCGGTAGACCATACGGCGGGCGGCGTCGATATCCCGCCGGGATTCCAGCTCACTGTTCGGTTCGAAAGGCGTCATCGGCTCCACTTCCCCGTCGGGGCCGAGCGCCACGTAGATCATGAAGCATTCGGTGCAGGTCTGCCAGCCCCCTGATGCCGCTTTGATCAGCACCCGGGTCTGGATGTGGACGCTGGAACGCCCGGTGTGGACCACCCGGGCCTGCACGGTGACCGGCGTGTCCCGCGGCACAGGCACGGTGAAGTGCATGTTTCCCACATAGGAGGTCACGCACTGAGAGCGGGACCAGCTGGCCGCGCAGGCGTAGGCCGTCTTGTCGATCCAATCCACCACGACGCCGGCAGGCACCGTGGAGTCCCGCGAGGTGCCTGTGACTTCTCGGAAGGTGAGCTCAATGCTTGACCGGCGGGGCATGCACTGACGGTAGCACTGCTGCCTCAGTGCGAGGCGAGGCCGGAGACATGATCGAAGACCAAGCTGGTCTGGGTGGTGGCCACCACCGGGTCAGCGGAGAGGTGTTCCAGGACGAACTGCCTGATGTGGTCGGTGTCCCGGGCGGTGACGTGGATGAGAAAGTCGTCCATGCCGCCGACGAAGAAGTACTGGGTGACCTCAGGGACCTTCTTCAGGTTTTCGCCGAAGGCCACCATCTGCTGACGCGCACCGGGACGCAGCCGCACGCTGATCAGTGCTTCGATGCCCCGCCCCAGCGCCCGCGGGTCCACGTCCACGGTGAATCGTCTGATCACACCCGCCTGCTGCAGCGCCTTCACCCGGGCCAAGCAGGTGGAGGGAGCCACGCCCAGTGCGGCACTGAGCGCCTGATTGGTCATGCGCGCATCGTCGCGCAACAGGTCCAGGATCTTGCGGTCAATGTGATCCAGCTCATGTCCTGGCTGCAGTTCCTTCGGCGTTCGGCTGCGTTTCGGCGGCATGGGTTCCATCCTTATGACATTTATCGACTCTGTGCCGAATTTTCTTCGATTCTATCGTGTAATTCAAGTGGATCGACGATAATTGACGTAATTACCTATAGTTTCTTCGGAAGGTTTGCCATGATTATCTCGGTCCCGCGGGAAGTCAAGAGTTACGAGCACCGTGTGGCCCTCACTATCTCGGGTGTCCATGAGCTGCGCCAGCGCGGGCACCAGGTGCTGGTGGAGGACGGCGCAGGAATTGGCTCGGCCATCACCAACGAGGACTACCGCGCCGCTGGGGCAACGATTGTCGATGACCCGGATGAGCTGTGGGCCAGGGCCGATATGGTGCTGAAGGTCAAGGAGCCGGTGGAGTCCGAGTTTCACCGCCTCCGCAAAGGTTTGGTGCTGTTCACGTATCTGCATCTGGCTGCCGAACCGGCTCTGACCCGCGCCCTGCTCGAGGCCGGAGTCACTGCCATTGCCTATGAGACCGTCCAGACGGCGGACAAGCGGCTGCCGTTACTGGCCCCGATGAGCGAGGTGGCTGGTCGCCTCTCGGTGCAGGCCGGGGCCCAAGCGCTCACCGCGCCTGCCGGCGGGCGGGGTGTCCTGCTGGGCGGAGTGCCCGGGGTCCCACCGGCCAAGGTCACGGTGCTCGGAGCAGGCATTGCTGGCACCAATGCTGCCGCCATAGCGGTCGGTATGGGCGCTGAGGTATCAATCCTGGATATCAACGTCGAACGGCTCCGGCAGCTCGACGCCCAGTACGCCGGCCGGCTGAAGACCATCGCCTCAAACGCCCTCGAGGTGGAGCGTGCCGTGGTGGACTCCGATCTGGTCATCGGCTCGGTGCTGATCCCAGGGGCCAGAGCCCCGAAGCTTGTCACCGACTCCATGGTCAAGGCCATGCGTCCCGGCAGCGTACTGGTCGACATCGCGGTGGACCAGGGCGGATGCTTTGAGAACTCCCGCCCCACCACCCATGACAACCCCACCTTCGGAGTCCACGATGCTCTCTTCTACTGCGTGAGCAATATGCCCGGCGCGGTGCCGAGCACCTCCACCTATGCATTGACTAACGTCACCCTCCCCTATGTGACCTCATTGGCCGACCTCGGAGCATCCGCTGCGCTGGCCAACGACCCCGCACTGGCCCGCGGGCTGAACACTATGGCCGGGCATGTGACCCATCGCTCGGTCAGCGACGCCCATGAGTTGCCCTTCGTCGATCAGTCCCAGCTGCTGGACCTGCGGCAGGAGAGCATGGCGAGCTGACCGGGAGGGTTCGGCACAGGAGGGCCACCATAGTAGGGTTTCGCGTGCACTATGATGTGGCAGTCCTCGACCCCGCGATCACCATGAGGTGGCAATGCACCCCTTCGAAAACCCCTTCCGGCACAGTGCCGAGGCGAAGCGTCACGCACTGCGGCACTTCCGCGCCGTGCTCTTCGACATGGACGGCGTGGTCACTGACACCGCAGGAGTGCACTTCACCGCGTGGAAGGAGCTGTTCGACTCCTGCCTGACCGAGCTCACCGGCACCAAACAGCCGGAGTTCACCCGAGAGGACTATCTGAATTTCGTCGACGGAAGGCCACGCGAGGAGGGGGTCCGGACGCTTCTGCGAGCACGCGGAGTCAACGCCCCGGAAGGCTCACCCGACGGCCCAGCCGACCAGCTGAGCGTTCACGGCCTGGCCGCACGCAAACAGGGCTATTTCCAGGCTGTGCTGGACCGCGACGGAGTGGAGGTTTTCGACACCACTGTTGACTTGATCCACCGGCTGCGGGCTGACGGGATCCCCACCGCGCTGGTGACCTCCTCCCGCAACGGCAGGGAAGTGCTGCGCCGTGCCGGCTTGGAGGACATCTTCGACACCATCGTCGACGGCACCGACGCCCTGGAACGGAACATCCCCGGCAAACCGAACCCGCACATGTTCCTGCATGCCTCTGCTGAACTCGGCGTGGAGCCGGAGGACGCCATTGTGGTCGAGGACGCCGTCTCCGGCGTCCAGGCCGGACGGGCAGGGAACTTCGGCATGGTGGTGGGACTCAACCGGGGCGGTGACCCGCGCCGGCTGAAAGAGGGCGGGGCAGACATTGTGGTCTCCGACCTCTCTGTGGCCCGGCTGCACACCCGGACCACAAAACCTCATGACCCCAACTGGGTGCTCGTCTACGACAGCTTCGATCCGAGCGAGGAAGCCACCCGCGAGGTCCTGTGCCACACAGCGAACGGATACTGGGGCACCCGTGCCTCCTACCCAGGCACCAGTGCCGATGCGACCCACTACCCGGGGAACTACATTGCCGGAGTCTTCAACCGGCTGAAAACCGACATCATGGGCAAGACGGTGGAGACCGAACATATGGTCAACATCCCGGACTGGACCTATGTGCAGATCACCCCAGAAGCTGGCATCCCCCTGCTCCCGGGCTCTCCCGAGCTGTTGGACTACCGCCAGGAACTGGATATGCGACGCGGACTTGTCACCCGCGTGGCCCGCTACCAGGACCTGCACGGACGGCGGACCAAAGTCACCTTCCGTCAGTTTCAGTCGCTGGCTGGGGTGCACCTGGCGGCGATGGAGATCACGATCGAGGCGGAGAACTGGTCCGGCAACGTCAATGTGCGCTCCATGGTGGAAGGGCGCGTGGCCAACCGCAATGTCGCCGCCGACCGTGAGCTGGCCGGCAACCACCTGCATCCGGTGAACTCCCAGGAGATCGACGGTGAGACCGTGCTGCTGGAGACTGAGACCAATCAGTCCCGGGTGCAGGTCGCGGTGGCGACCCGGACGTCGGTGCGGCTGAGGACAGCGCCCATGCGCCGGCCGGTGATGGAGTCGGAGCTGGTGGCAGGACATGACATCTCGCTGAACCTCACCGAGGGTGAGCCGGTGGTCCTGGAGAAGATCGCTGCGGCGTCGAGCTCGCATGACCACGCCATCTCCACGGTGTGGCACAACGCGGTCAAGCGCGTCCAGCGCGCCACCAGCTTCCGGGAGATGCTGACCTACCACGAGGAGATGTGGGGGACACTGTGGCACCGGTTCGCCGTCTCCATCGGCCCCGGTCACTCCCGCCAGCAGTTGGCGCTGAATATGCACACCTTCCACGTGCTGCAGACAGCTTTCGGGGCTCGCCGTGACCTGGATGCCTCCTTGCCTGCACGCGGCCTTTCCGGAGAGGGCTACCGCGGCCACCTGTTCTGGGACGAGCTGTTCATGTACCCCATGCTCACTCTGCGCCGCCCGGAACTGACCCGCGGGATCCTGATGTACCGCTACCGGCGGCTCGGCGAGGCGCGGGCGGCAGCGCGCGCCGCCGGTTACTCCGGCGCAATGTTTCCCTGGCAGGCCGGGTCTGACGGCCGGGAAGAGACTCCCACCGAGCTGTGGAATCCGCGGTCGCAGATGTGGATGCCGGATAACTCCCATCGTCAGCGGCACGTCTCCCTGGCGGTGGCCTACTCCGTGCTCCAATACTTTGAGGCCACCCAGGACTACACCTTCCTCTCCGATTACGGGGCGGAGATGCTGGTGGAAATCTCACGCTTCTTCGTTTCCATGACGGAGTACGACGCCGCCGACGACCGTTATGACATTGACGGGGTGATGGGCCCGGACGAGTATCACGACGGCTACCCCGACACCCCTGGCTCAGGCCTGAAGAACAATGCCTATACCAACGTGCTCACCTCGTGGATGCTGCGGCACACCGCACAGCTGGTGCGGGAATTGGATTCCCGGGACGATCCGCTGAGCGAATGGCTCGACATTTTCGAGGACGAGCTGGTCAAGTGGGAGCACATATCCCGCCGTCTGCGCGTGCCGTTCCATCAGGATGGAATCATCAGCCAGTTCGACGGCTATGAGGACCTGATGGAGTTCGACTGGGCCAGCTACAAGGCCAAGTACGGCAACATCGGCCGGCTGGACCTGATTCTGCAGGCCGAGGGGGACGCGACCAACCGCTATAAGCTCTCCAAGCAGGCCGATGTGCTCATGCTGTGCTACCTGTTCAGCGCCGATGAGCTGATCAGTTCACTGCAGCACATGGGGTACGAGCTGACCATGACAGACTTCGGCCGGACCATCGAGTACTACCTGGCCCGGTCCTCCCACGGGTCCACACTGTCCCGGGTGGTGCACGGCTGGGTGGCTGCTCGGTTTGACCGGGCCGGATCTTGGAACCTGTTCCGGGAGGCGCTGGAGGCTGACCTCGCCGACACTCAGGGCGGCACCACGCGTGAAGGGGTGCACTTGGGTGCCATGGCTGGCACGGTGGATATGGTGCTGCGCTGCTATGGAGGTGTGGAGACCCGGGCGGACGCCCTGTGGCTGCGCCCGCTGCTGCCGGATGAGATTCCGGAGGTGACGTTCCGCATGCGGTACCGCAACCAGCCGATTCTGGTCCGTATCAATCATCAGGACATCACGTTGAATCTCTCTCAGGGCTCAGCCGAACCCATCGATATCAATGTGGAGGGTAAGCACAAGCTGATGGAGCCCGGCGAGGTATGGACTGTGAAGTTGGAGCATCAGGCTCGTGCTCACCAGACCCAGCTGGTGGGGCAGCCCTAGGTGTCACTTCGCTTAAATGGCTGATTTGGCAGTCAAGGGGCGTCCGGCGGTCGGTGAGCCCATGCAGATCCGGCGAGACCCGATCAGCGGCTTGCCAACCGTGAACGGGCCGCGCGATGGTCCGTGAATGTCCGAGAAATCGCACTGTGTCCCATGGTTGAGTGCGCGCGCTACCGATTACTCGTCCGCAGCACGGTCTTCCCTGGCCATCCGCGCAGACTGCTGACCGCACTGTATGAGCAGCAACGCTTGGAAAATTCGCCCCAGCCACGCAAGCGAAACTTTCTGAACTATGCTGAAAGCTCCACCTCGAGCTGATCCTGAATCTGGTCTGCGCTGAGCCCGTATGGTTCAACGAGCTTCAGTCGGCGAGCGCCATCTTGTTCGAGGATGTGAAAGACGCCGCAGTCGGTATAGACGCGGGTCACGCAGCCCAGTCCGGTCACCGGATAGGTGCATTCGGGCACCAGCTTCGCCGTGCCGTCCCTGGCGAACAGGCTCATCATGACAAAGACTTCTTTGGCTCCGATGGCCAGGTCCATGGCGCCGCCGACAGCAGGAATAGCATCGGGCGCGCCGGTGGACCAGTTGGCGAGGTCCCCGGATGCCGAGACCTGAAAGGCTCCCAGCACGCAGACGTCCAGGTGTCCCCCGCGCATCATGGCGAAGGAATCGGCATGGTGGAAGTAGCTGGCGCCGGGCAGTTCGGTCACCGGGATTTTGCCGGCGTTGATGAGCTCGTCATCAATGCGGTCACCGTGGGCCTGTGGTCCCATGCCCAGCATGCCGTTCTCCGTGTGCAGGGTGACGTGCTGCTCGGCGGTGAGGTAGTCAGCGACCATAGTGGGCTGACCGATACCCAGGTTCACATAGGACCCGGGGGCGATGTCCCGTGCCACCAGCCGGGCCAGCTCCTGCCGGCTGAGTCTCGTGCCCGTTCCGCTCATGCTCCCACCATTTCCTCTGCTGTGTGCTCCCGCACTGCTGGGTGCGGTTCAGGGGCCGCGCCAGCGCCGCGGGTGGCGACGACGGTGACGACGTCGACGTAGATCCCTGGGGTGACGACCGCTTCGGGGTCCAGTGAGCCGGTGGGCAGCAGCTGCTCCACCTGGACCACGGTCTGCGCGGCTGCGGCGGCCATCACGGGGCCGAAGTTCCGGGCGGTCTTCCGGTACACGAGGTTTCCGGCATGATCGGCGTAGAGGGCCTTGATGAGGGCGACGTCGCCGCGCAGCGGGTGCTCCAACACGTAATTCCGGCCCTCGATCTGACGAGTCTCTTTGCCGGCGGCGAGCTCTGTGCCGTATCCGGTGGGCGTGAAGAAACCTCCGATACCGGCACCGGCGGCTCGCAGCCGCTCGGCCAGGTTGCCCTGGGGCACCAGCTCCAGTTCGATCTCCCCGGCGCCGTAGGCGGCGTCGAAATGCCAGGAGTCGGACTGGCGGGGAAAGGAGCAGATGACCTTGCGCACGCGCCGTTCTTTGATCAGCAGCGCCAGTCCCGCATCGCCCTGCCCGGCATTGTTGCTCACCACAGTCAGGTTCCGGGCGCCGGAGTCCAGCAGCGCATCGATCAGCTCCATCGGCTGGCCGGCGTTGCCGAATCCTCCCATCAGCACCGTCGAGCCGTCCTTGACACCAGCCACCGCCGCGGCAGTGCTCTGGGTGATCTCAGGCATATTGGATCGTCTCCTTCTAGCTCGCGTTTTCCAGGACCACAGCCAGGCCCTGCCCCACACCGATGCACAGGGTGGCCACACCCCAACGCGTCTCGCTAGCCTGCATGCGCGCGGCCAGCGTGGCCAGCACACGGGTGCCGGACGCGCCCAACGGATGTCCGATCGCCAGGGCGCCGCCCCAAGCGTTGACGATGTCCGGGTCCAGCTCGTTGCCGAATCCCCATGCGTCCAGGCAGGCCAGTGATTGTGCGGCGAACGCCTCATTGATCTCCACTGCCCCGACGTCGGACCAGGTGATTCCGGCCCGGGCCAGAGCCCGGTTGGTGGCCTCCACAGGGGCGTAGCCGAAGTATTGGGGTTCGTTGGCGGCCGCGGCCCATCCGGCCAGGCGGGCTTGGGGAGCAATCCCCAGGGTCTGCTCCGCGTGTGCGGAGCCGATCCATGCCGCGGAGGCTCCGTCGCTCATCGGGGAGGCGTTGCCAGCGGTGACAGTGCCCTGTTCACGGCGGAAGACGGTCTTCAGCCCTGACAGCGTCTCCGGAGTCGTGCCGTCCCGGATGGTCTCGTCCCGGCTCAGCTCCACCCCCGGCACGGCGACGGTGAGGTTCTGGTAGCGGCCGGCCGCCCATGCATCAGCGGCCGCGCGGTGGGAGACGGCGGCGAACTCGTCCTGGCGCTGACGGGTGATGCCGTATTTCTCCCGCAGCTGCTCCGTGGCTTCACCCAGGGAGACAGTCCACTGCGGTGGCATGTTCTTATTGGTCAGTCTCCACCCCAGTGAGCTGTTGACCAGTTCCATGTTCATCAGCGGATAGGGCCGTTCAGTCTTCGGCAGCACCCAGGGTGCGCGCGACATGGACTCCACGCCTCCGACCAGCACGAGGTCGGTTTCGCCCAGCGCCACTTGCCGAGCCCCAGAAATCGCGGCGTCCAGGGAGGAACCGCAGAGCCTGTTGACGGTGGTGGCCGGGACACTGACAGGTCCCCCGGCGAGCAGCCACGCCATGCGGGCCACGTTTCGGTTCTCCTCACCGGCGCCGTTGGCGTTGCCGAAGATGACTTCTCCGAGGTTTTCGGCAGTGCCGTCGAAGTCCAGACCGGGGGCCCGGTCCACGATGGCGGAGATGGTCAGTGCGGCAAGGTCATCGGGCCGCTGGCCGGCCAGAGCGCCGCCGATCTTCCCGAACGGCGTGCGCACACCGGTGTAGATGTATGCGTCCTGAACCATGAGCCGCTCCTCGCATCGGGGCGCTGCTGGCCGCCCCATCCCACTAGTTGTTCGTTCTGCGAACATTCGTTCGCATTCGCAGGTCCACTGTAGTCAATGTGGAGGCGAAGGACAAGAGCGCCCTGAGTGCTGGCTGCGGCGGTCCGCCCGACTCAGCGAGAGGCCGCGGCGAGGCTGTCGAGGTCTTTGCCCAGGGAACGCACCATTGCTTCCACCTGAGCGGCACACTCCTGCAGCGCGGGGAGCACCCGCTGCCGGGTGGCGTCGATCGACTCCGCACCTGCTGCCATGGAGGTGTTGATGGCCAGCACAATGTGGCCTGCTGCATCGCGCACCGGCACCGCGGCAGAACGCAGACCCACCTCAAGCTCCTGGTCCACCAGCGCATACCCCTGCTGGCCGGCCGTGCTGATCGCCTCCACCAGCAGATCGAGGTCAGTGAGTGTGTGCGGGGTGAACTGCGGCCGGGATACCTGCGCCAGTTCCGTGCGCAACTCATCCTCAGGCTTTCCGGAGAGCAGGACCCGGCCCATCGAGGTGGCGAAGGCCGGCAGCCGGGTGCCCAGCCCCAGGTCGATGCGCATAATGCTGCGGGTGTGCACGCGGGAGACATACATCACCTCGTGACCGGTGAGGATCGCCGCCGAACAAGACTCGTTGAGTCGGGCGGAGACGTCTCGCAGTGAGGGCTGCACCAGTTCGTGCCAGCTGCGGCCGGACCAGTAACCGTGACCGAGGCTGAGCACCCGCGGGGTGAGTTCAAAGGTGCGCCCATCGGTGTAGGCGTAGCCGCGTTCGACCAGAGTCAGCAGCATACGCCGGGCGGTGGCTCGGCTGGTGGCTGACTTCTTGGCCACTTCGGTCAGCGTCAGCCGCGGCTCGGCCGGGGTGAACGCCTCCAGGACGTCGAGCCCTGTGGCCAGGGACCGGACGAAATCACCCTTGTGCGTGGCGCTGGCGGCCGGGTCGGAATCTGTCATTTTTCCACTATGTCACGTCGGGTGACAGACGAATCCGATCAGGCGGCGCCCCTCAGGCCAGGGCGGGGTTGGTCTCAATGAGCCCCCGGCCCAGGATCTTGCGCTCGTTCAGCAATTGATAGGCCTCGGCTGTCTGCTCGAAGGCGAAGCGGTGGGTGATGAGCTTCTGCAGGTCAATCAGCCCCTCGCCGGCCAATCGAATGACCTCGGGCATGGCGGTGGAGGCCGGCGCGCCGAACGAGCCGAGGATACGGAGTTTTCTGCGCACGACTTTCGTGATGTCAATATCCATCGTGTGCCCGGCTGGGGCGATCCCGGCGAGGACAGCCCGCCCGCCGTCGTCGAGCAGCTCGACCGCAAGCCGCACCGTCGCTGATGAGCCCAGGGCTTCAAAGGCGACGTCGACACCGTGGCCGAGCATGCCGACCACTGCCTCAGCCGGCGCGGTCTCCAGAGAGTTAATGACGTCCGTGGCCCCCAGTTCGCGGGCCAGTGCCAGCTTCTCGTCGTCGATGTCGATGGCGATGACTCGCTCAGCTCCGGCAGCTCGTGCCAGATGGATAATGCTCAAACCCACCCCGCCGGCAGCGATGACGGCGACTGTCTCTCCCGGCTGCACGTCCGCCACCGCGCGGACTGCCCCATAGCCGGTGAAGAGACTGCACCCCAGCACTGCGGCGTCGAGCAGATTCACATTCTGCGGCAGCGCGAAGACCGCCCGTGCGGGCACCACGCAGTGCTGGGCGTGGCCGGCCATGGAGTACATGGCGATGTTCTCTCCCCCTCGGCTCAGCCGTGTGGTGCCGTCGTAGAGCTGACCGGAGAGCCGATTGAAGTTGAAGAAGGTCTCGCAGATGTCCTCCAGTCCTTGGACGCAGTGCCGGCACCGGCCGCAGGGCATGATGAAGCTGCACGCCACTCGGTCGCCAGGAGCTACGTGGGTGACACCGGTCCCAACCTGACGGACGATTCCTGAGACCTCATGCCCCAATACGGCAGGCTTGGGGAAGGCCACCTCATCTTTGATGACGTGCAGGTCAGTGTGGCAGACCCCGCAGGCGGCCACTTCGATCAGCACCTCCTCCTCACCGGGGCCGGCGACGCTCAGCGTCTCGGGGTGCAGGGGTTCGTGGGCTGATTCGAGCACAAATGCAGCAGATTCTGGCATGAGAGGTTCCTTTCCGTTCCCCTGTCACCCTAATGGTGCTGTGGCTCACACACCATTGAAGCCGCGGTACAGTGCGGCAAGGGCTGCACGGGCGCCGGTCTCGAGAGTGGGCTGCTCGGCGGGGGCGAAGTGCGGCGAGTGGTTCTTGGGCACCGCGGGCTGTTCCAGGGTGGCGGCGTCGTGCCCCCCGAAGTACCAGAAGACACCCGGGGCCTGGGCGGACTGCGGCAGGGTGCCGAAGTCCTCTGATCCCATCAGCGGTTCCGACTCCACCACCTGCTGATCGCCGAACTCTGTCTTCATCGCTTTCACCATTGAGTGTGTCCAGGTGTGGTCGTTGACCAGCAGCGGGAAGGTGTAGAGCTCCTCGATCTCTGGTTCCGGTGCCGCTGAGGCTGTCGCCTCAGCCATGAGTGTGCGGCGCACTGCCGCAAGTACCTGGTGCCGTGTCTGCTGGTCCAGAGTCCTGATGTTGAGCGTGAACTCCGCGCGGTCGGGGATGATGTTCTCTTTCAGGCCGGCGTGGAAGGTGCCCACAGTGACCACAGCTGCGCGCCGGGCATCAATTTCCCGTGCCACCACGGACTGCAGTCGCGTGATCATGTGCGCACCCAGCACTATGGGGTCGATGGCATCATGAGGCTGCGAACCGTGGGCCTGCCGACCCCGCAGTGTCACCTTCCATGAGTCGGCCAGCGCCATGGCGTTGCCGGATATCCAGCGAATCTCCCCAGCCGGAATGGGCATCACATGCTGACCCAGGACAAGGTCGGGGGCGGGGACTTTGGACCACAGCCCGTCGTCGACCATCGCCTGCGCCCCGGCGGCGGTCTCCTCCCCGGGCTGAAAGATCAGCAGCAGCGTGCCGGACCAGGTGCTGGACCGCTGCACCATGACCCGTGCTGCTGAGAGCAGACATGCCACGTGCACGTCATGACCGCAGCCGTGCATGACAGGGACCTCCGTGCCGTCGGGCAGTTCGCCGCGGGCTGCACTGGCGTAGTCCAGGCCGGTCTCCTCCTGGATAGGCAGTCCGTCGGTATCGGCGCGGAATGCGACGGTAGGTCCCTCCCCGTTGCGCAGCACACCCACCACGCCCGTGCCTCCGCAGCGGAAGTTGGGGATGCCGACAGAATCAAGCTCTGCACCGATGTAGTCGGCGGTGCGGTGCTCCTGCATCGACAGCTCGGGGTGGCGGTGCAGATGCCGGTAGGACTCTCGGAGTCGTTCCTGTTCCGCGGAATCAAGGCGGATCGGCGACATGGTCGTCAACAGGGGGTCCTCTCTGGTGGTGGCTGAGTTCGGCGAAGCTGCGGGGCGGCAGGTTGTCTCAGACCGCGGCATTTTCCAGCTTTGCACGGTCCCGGGGGCGCAGGACCCAGGTGAGGATAATGGTGGCGATGACGCAGATGCCGGTGGCCAGGAATGCCAGCTGCGCCACCGCGGGGACCAGCACCAGCTGGACTACCAGTGCCACACCGAGGGCGATCAGCACTGGACGCAGTTTGCGGACACTGATGATTGCCTGAACTGCTACCGCGCCGAAGACCGCCGGCACCACATAGGAGCGCACGACGTCCATCACGGTCTCGGGAGTCAGGGTCAACAGCCAGGTGCCCAGCACCCCGACAAAGATGAATAGGGAGACCAGGTGCACCACGGCCGCACCGCAGATCGCCATAGAGGCGGTCACACTCCCCTTCGGCGTGCCGGCACGAACCCCGAGCGTCTCCTGCGCCACCACCGCAGAGGGCAGCAGCTTGTTGGAGATGTTGCCGATCATGAAGGCCTGGTACATAGCCGCGGGTCCAAGGATGGGGTAATAGGTGACCGGCTCGACAAGCCAGATGATGAAAAAGGTCCCGGCGACGGCGGCGAAGGCGGTCCACAGCGCGGTGGCTGTGACGCCGAGGTCGGCGAAGAGCACCAGATACAGCGGACCGGAGAGCGAGACGATGAGACCAGCAATCATGGTCAGGCGGCCAGCGCGGTTGGTCGTGGCGCCGAACTGCTCCATCGCAGTCAATGGCGCGGGTGACGTTGTCATGACTTTCCTTCTTTCTCAGACAATGCCCAGGCCCAGACCGGCCTGGTCGGCGAAATAGGCGGCTACGAGTCCCAGCAGAATCGCGGCCCCGAGGCCCCATTCACGGATCCAGGACCGCCGGAGCCGGACCGCGAGGAAGGCAGCCAGCCCCATGACGGCTCCCCCGCACAGCAGCGCGGTGGTGTGAGCGACGCTCTTGGGGACTTCGGCGATGCCCAGGGAGAGGAACGCCGCGATCAGAGCCGCACCGGGCACGATGGTCAGTAACAGCGGGTTCACGCGGGTGAGCTTCTTTTCGCTGCGCTGCAGCACCGGGGTGAAGATGAGCGTGGCGAGCATCCACATCGCACCCCCGACGCTCATGGCGAAGAACGCGATGGCAAAGGCAGTCTGGGTGTAGTCGGGCCCACCCAGTTCAGCCCCCGCAGCACCGGTGGCGATCGACGCAGCTCCGGTCTCGTATGCCACCGAACCAATCAGCCCGATGCGCACCAAGACACCAGGGGTCCCGAAAAGCGCCAGCAGGGACAGTGCAACAATGACCACGGCCACGGAGGGACCGATGGCGGCGACGGCGCCGCTGCGGAAGGCGACCGAGAGATCATCCCGGCTCATTCCGATATCAGGGCCAGCCCGGCGGGCTGCCCGCATGTAGATGATGGTCTGGACGATGATCACGAGGAACACCCCGAGCGCACTGGCCCACAGCAGCGGCATATTGGCCACTGCCAGCACGTCTGTGGAGCTTCCCGGTGAGGCGGCAAGAAGAGTCATGATGAGAATCGCTGTCGTCGGTGGTTGTGCGCGTGATCGCGCCGGATACGTCTACTGTGAGTGTGACGTGCACCACTGCGCCGATATTCACAGGATATTTTCTTAATTCGGTGTACAGTTCGAAGAAATGATCACTCTCGACGAAGAAGACCTGCGACTGATCCACTCCTTGCAGCTGCTTCCGCGTGGTTCGTGGACCGAACTGGGCCTTGCTCTGGACAGGCATCCCACCACGCTGGCTGCCCGGTTTGAGCGCTTGCGAGCAGAGGGAGTCGCGTGGGTGACGGCCCATCCTCGGGGAACGCCGCAGGACATGACACTCTCGCTGCACAGCGTGCTCTGCGATCCTGCCGCGCGCACGGAGGTCACCGCGGCGCTGTGCGCCATGCCGGAGGTGTTCTCCGTGGAGGAGTCTCCCAGCGGGCGGGACCTGCTGCTGACAGTGATTGTGCCGCGACCAAGCCAGCTGCGCGAGCTGGTCTTCCCTGCTTTCGACGCGGTGCCGGGTCTGCTGAGGTGGCAGACGTACTACTGCACCGCGCTCCATGCCGGGGCTAACGACTGGCAGGTCGGTGCGTTGGAGCCCAGCGTCATACGACGGTTGCGCGCGCTGCGGCCCCGGACGGTGGCGGGGCGGGCCCCGGAGGCCTTTGGGCCGATCGCGCGCGTCCTGGCAGGTGATGGACGCGCCTCAGCACAGACTGTTGCGCAGCAGACGGGACTGACACCGTCGACGGCGCGACGCCAGTTGCGACGCGTGGTGCAGGGAGACAAGATTTCCTTACGCTGCGATGTCTCCCATGCCGCCTTGGGGTATCAGTTGGTCTGCCAATGGTTCGCGCGCCTTCCCACGGCGGAGCATGCCGCTGCCGCGGCTCGAATTGCCGGGCTGGGCGCCCTGCGGCTGTGTACCTCCATCACCGGGCCCAACAACTTCCTGTTCATGATGTGGCTACGATCCGCCGCCGAGATCACCGAGGTAGAAACCCGACTGGAGGAAGCTCTGCCCCACCTCCGGCTGGCCGAAAGTGTCGTGCTGTCCGGTATACCCAAACGAGTCGGGTGGGCGCTGGATGCCGAAGGACGTGCGCAGCGACTGCTGACCGCCCCGGCAGACCATTGGTGAGCAGCCGGGGCGGTCAGCGTGGCAGAGTGCCAGCTCAGGCCTATGCCTGGGTCACCAGCTCCTGCTCGGCGTCAGGCTGCACAGACTCCTCCGCGGAGGCTCGCTTCAGCTGCTCGTCGATCTGCTCGAGGTCTTTCTGCCGCGGTACCATCAGCATCAGGAGCGCTCCGAAGAGTGCGACACCGGCGAAGACGTAGAAGGCTTGTGCTCCGCCGAGACCCAGAGTGGCGATCATGCCTCCGATGAATGGGCCCAGCACCCCACCGATTCGGCCAAATCCGGCAAACCACGCCACTCCTGCTGAACGGGCGTTGGTGGTGTAATAAGTGGAGACATATCCGTAACCCAGCACCTGTGTGCCCAGAGTGCCGACTCCTGCCAGGGCGATGAAGCCCAACAGCATGGAGATGTGCCACTGCACCGTCATCATGGACAGGCTCAGGGCGGCGAGGGTGAACGTGACGATGATGATGGGCCGAGCGCTGAATCGATCAGCCACCCTGGAGCCAGCCAACGCCCCGATGACAGCGCCGCCGTTGAGAATCAGCAGGAAGGTCAGCGACCCCCGGGTGTCGTATCCGTACTCCTGCATGATCTGCGGCAGCCAGGTGTTCAGACCGTAGGTGAGCAGCAGGCCGCAGAAGGAGATCAGGCCCAACAGGATGGTGGCGACAAGGTAGCGCTTGGTCAGCAGCGCCGCGAAACCAGTCCGCTCCGCGGCACCGGCATCATCCAGCACACGTGTCTCTTCCACCAGCGGGGTACCTGCACGCTGGGCGGTGCGCATTGCCAGCTCGCGGTGGCCGCGGGAGAGCAGCCAGCGAGGCGACTCGGGCAGTTTGAACCACGCGATGGGCACCAACAGGATCGGAGCGGCGCCGATGACGAACAGCCACCGCCAGCCCAGTGGTTCCAGCAGGAGGATGCCCAGCAGCGCCGCCAGCACACCGCCTGCGGGGATCCCGGAGTAGACGATCGCATTGTAGAGATTCCGCTTCCCGGCAGGGGCGAACTCAGCCATGGTCGCTCCCGCGGTGGCAAGCAGCGCCCCCAGGCCGAGACCGGTGAGGAATCGCAGGAGGCCGAAGACTGCAATGGAATCGGCCGTTGCGGTGAGCAGCATGCCGATGGAAAACCAGGTGATGGAGAACATAATCACGCGGCGGCGACCCAGGTAGTCTCCGATCCCGCCGCAAATCAGCGCTCCGGCAAGCACACCCAGCATGGCGTAGGAGCCCAAGGCCCCAGCCGTGGCGGCATCCAGCTCACCCAAGTGGGAAGCGTCGTTCATCAGCGTGGGCATGACGGTGCCGTAGATAGTGAGGTCGTAGCCGTCAAAGACGAGAGCTACGCAGGCGATGAAGGCGACCCATCCGGCAGTGCGGCGCTCTTTGACTGGATCAGCATTGATCAAGGTGTGAGACATAAACTCTTCCTGTAGTCGTGGCGGGGGGATTCAGACCGACGGGCGGTAGCAACTGAACCAGCGTGACGCACCTCACCACCTGAGGCATCAGGGGTTTGCCCAGTCCTCACCTCGGGTGCTGAGCGGCGCGGATCAGCACTATCGGCGGATTTCCTTCAGGGTCAGGGCTCCGACGCCGTCGGAAGCGCGTCAGGGTCTTGTCAAGATGGGTGCGCACTGGTGGGATGACACGGTCCACGCTGAAGGAGCGTCCCTTGTCATCATCTGCCCGCAGAGCCCGCAGCGCTGCCCCGCCGCTGATCGAAAGACCCACGAGCCCCCCGGCCCAGCCCCGGCAGTTTCTTCGTGACCTGGCACCGGTCTATGGGGTAAATGCCGTGATTGGGGTGGTCTTCGGGATCACCGGCCCCGTGGCGATCACTATGACTGTCGGCATCGCCGGCGGACTGACCGACGCTCAGCTCGCCTCCTGGGTCTGTGGGATGTTCTTCTCCGCCGGAGCGGCCACCTTGGTCATGTCGATCATGTACCGCCGACCGCTGGGATTTGCCTGGTCCATTCCGGGTACGGTCCTCCTGGGCCCCTCACTGCAGGACCTGTCCTTCGCTGAAGTCGTCGGTGCCTTCTTCACCTCCGGGGTGTTGATCCTCGCTTTGGGCTTCAGCGGCGTCGTGCGCAAAGTGATGTCAGCGATCCCGCTTCCCCTCGTGATGGCCATGGTGGCCGCCATCTTTCTGAGGTTCGGCCTGGATATCGTCGACTCCAGCCGAACTGATCCTTCGGTGGTGGTCCCGATGCTGATCACCTTCGTGGTCCTCTCCGCCTCCCGGCGCCTCAGCCGGGTGGTGCCACCGATCTTGGGGGCGCTAGCAGTGGGACTGCTGGCGGTGCTGAGCGCTGGGCGGTTCAACCTGGAACACAGCGGTCCGGTGCTGGCCGCCCCAGTGTTCACGGCACCGCACTTCACCTGGGCCGCACAGCTGGAGCTGGTGGTACCACTGGTGCTGACAGTGCTGGTGGTGCAGAACGGTCAAGGCGCTGCGGTGCTGCGTAATGCCGGGCATGAAGCCCCGGTGAATGCCTCTGCGGTGGCCTCCGGGGCGATGTCGGTGGTCAATGCGTGTTTCGGAGCCGTCTCCGCGTGCCTCACCGGGCCCACCAACGCTCTGCTGACCGGCTCCGGAGAGCGGGACAGGCAGTACACCGGTGCGATTGTCTACGCTGTGCTGTGCTTTGCTGCGGCAGCGTTTGCCCCGCTCATCACCAGATTCATGCTGGGCACACCGGAGGCCTTCATTCTGGCTCTGGGCGGCATCGCCATGCTGGCGGCGCTGCGGCAGGCGTTCGTCTCAGCCTTCTCGGCCCGGTTCACTCTCGGGGCGCTGGTGACTTTTCTGGTGACGGTCGCGGAATTCGATCCGCTCAACATTCATGCCGCATTCTGGGGGATCCTCATTGGGTACGGAGTGTCACGGCTGCTAGAGCGTGAGGACCACCGGGAGGCCGCTGAGGCGTAGAGCCTCAGGACCATTGCGGCAGCGTCGGCAGGCTGGGAAGCGGCGCGTCGGATTCAAGATCTCCGGTCTCGCCCCACGCCAGCCACTGCACCAACGCCTCCCGGTCACCGAAGACTCGCTGGCCCTGGTCACCGAGCTCCCAGGTCTCGCCCTCCACCGTGTCGATCCGCAGTGGGGGGATCTCAGACCGCTGGGCCATTCGGCGCATCAGTGCCTCAAGTGCGTCGAGCGCCGAGTCTGGATCGGCCTCCTCCATTGACCAGGCCGTGCCGAGGGAATCGTGGGTGAGCACGATCTCTGCGATGCGCTGCGGGACGACCTCACCCGGGGTCAGGGTCAGGCCCCGGTAGTGCAGTGCAGCCTCCTCAGGCAGTGCGGTGAGATGGGCAGCCGCTGCGGTGAACGCCACGTGGGACCGCCGAAACTCCAGCCGGAGATCACCGCCAGCGTTCGGCATGCTGCTCGTCAGTGCCTGCGGGAGCCCGAGCGCCGAACTGATCAGCGCCGCCATGTCGTAACCGCCCTCCACCACCCGGCGGATCACGTCCTGCCGCGAGTGTCCGCTGGCGGCCGTGGCTTCCATGAGGTCGTCGGCGAGCATGGTGATCACGGTGTCCATCATCTCTGTCTCGCGCCCCAGGCGGGACAGATCGGAGTAGAGACGCTCAATGCGGTTCATCAGTCAGGATCCTTTCGTCGACGGGGAGTGCTGTCACGCTACGCGAGCTTCTGCGCCGCCGGGGAGGCCTCCCACCCCCCAATATTCAACCCCCTGAGTCACCCTTAGGGGTCCCCCTAGTGTGATGACTGTCACGGGCCCGCAAGATGGTAGGCGTTCCCTCATCAGGCGGCAGCCAGCCGCCGCACCCACGACACAGGAGGCCTGTCTTGACTGACACCCTCGCATTCAGCGCCGAAGCAAGAGAGCTCATCGACAACGGTGTGCAGGAGAAGCCCGAAGAAGGTCTGCACCGTGTCAACCGGCAGATCTTTACCGACGAGGAGATCTTTGAACTCGAGATGAAACACATCTTCGAGGGCAACTGGGTCTACCTGGCTCATGAGACCCAGATCCCGGAGATCGGAGACTATTTCACCACCTACATCGGCCGTCAGCCGGTGGTGATCACCCGGGACAAGCAGGGGCAGCTGAATTGCCTCATCAACGCCTGCGCACACCGCGGTGCCATGCTCTGCCGCCGGAAGACCGACAACCGGACCACCTTCACCTGCCCCTTCCACGGATGGACCTTCCGGAACTCAGGCGAGCTGCTGAAGGTCAAGGACGGGCGTAACGGCGGCTATCCTGAGCAGTTCAACAAGGCCGGCTCGCACGACATGACCAAAGTCGCTCGGTTTGAGAGCTACCGGGGGTTCCTCTTCGGGTCGCTGAACGACGATGTGGTGCCGCTGGAGGAGCATCTGGGCGACACCCGGACCATCATTGATTCCATCGTGGACCAGTCCCCGGAGGGGCTGGAGGTGCTCAAAGGAGCCACCACCTACACCTACGACGGGAACTGGAAGCTGCAGGCGGAGAACGGGGCGGATGGCTACCACGTGACCTCCGTGCACTGGAACTATGCGGCGACCACAGCACGGCGGAAGTCCGGGGAGTCGAAGAATGACACCAAGGCTATGGATGCCGGCGGCTGGGGGAAAGTCTCCGGCGGGTTCTACTCCTTCCCCTATGGCCACCTGCTGCTGTGGCAGGAGTGGACGAACCCTGAGGACCGCTCTCTGTGGGCAGAGCGCGAGCGTCTGGTCACGGAATACGGCGAGACCATGGCCAACTTCATGACAAACATCTCCAGAAATCTGTGCCTGTACCCGAATGTGTATCTGATGGACCAGTTCAGTTCACAGATTCGGCACTACCGCCCGATCTCAGCGCACAAGACTGAGGTCACCACTTTCTGCATCGCCCCCAAGGGCGAGCCGCAGGAGGCCCGGGCGAACCGGATCCGGCAGTACGAGGACTTCTTCAATGCCACTGGTATGGCCACCCCGGATGATCTCGAAGAGTTCAGGTCCGCTCAGAAGACCTACCAGGCCACCGCTGCCCAGTGGAACGACATGTCCCGCGGCCAGGCGCACCAGATCGAGGGTCCCGACGAGCAGGCTGCTGCCCTGGGCATGAACCCGATCGCTTCCGGTGCCAAGACGGAGGACGAGGGTCTCTACCCGATCCAGCACGCCTACTGGCAGGAGACCATGCGACAGGCCCTCGAGGAGGAAGACCGCAAGGCACAGGCTGCCGCCCCTCCTGCGAACGCCGCGCGCTGACTCGCACGTCTGGACCTGCTGACCCCACCCACCGCCGCGGCGGAAGAAGGAAAGAACGAGTATGACAATCACCGCAACTGAGACCAGCTCCGGCCTCGTCGTCGACGTCGAGACCGCTGAACGGATCCGCCAGTTCCTCTACCGGGAAGCCCGCCTGCTCGATGACTGGGACTTTGACCAGTGGCTGGAGTGCTATCACCCGGATGCCGAATTCTGGATGCCGGCTTGGGACGTTGACGACACTCTGACCACGGATCCGCAGAATGAGATTTCACTGATCTGGTACCCCAATCGCAGCGGCTTGGAGGACCGTGTGTTCCGGATCAAGACCGACCGCTCCGGGGCCACGTCAATGCCGGAGCCGCGCACCGAGCACAACATCGGCGGGGTCGAATTTCTTCAGCGCCGTGGTGATGAGGTCGACATTCGATTCACCTGGATCACCAATTACTACCGGTACCAGGAGACCCTGACCTACTACGGCCACAGCCTCTATACGGTGGATCTCTCCGGAGAGTCTCCACTGATCATGGGGAAGAAGGTCATCCTCAAGAACGATCTGGTGCACCACCTGATCGACATCTACATGGTGTGACCCTGCCTGCGCCCCACCCGGGACAATCTGTTGAGAAGAGAGAAATGTTATGAGTAACGAAGTAGCCCTCACGTTCGAAGACGGCGTGACAAAGATCGTCAAAGTCAACCCCATGGAGACGATCATGGAAGCGGCCTTCAAAGCACGGATCAACCTGCCCTCCGACTGCCGGGATGGAGCCTGCGGGACCTGCAAGTCCCTGTGTGTCTCGGGCGAATTTGATCCCGGTGACTTCATTGACGACGCCATGACTGAGGAGGAGCTGGAGCGCGGCTATGTCCTCACCTGCCAGGCGGAGCCGCAGACTGACATGGTGATCGATGTGCCCACGACCTCCGAGGTGGCCAAGACTTCGGCAGCGGACTTCGAGGCCGAGATCACGCAGCTGGTCCACCATTCCGAGACGACGATCAGCTTCACCCTCGCGGTGGACAAGCGCGCAGACTTGGCTTTCCTCCCGGGGCAGTACATGAACATCTCGGTCCCGGGCACTGATCAGGCACGGTCATACTCGTTCAGCTCCGGTCCCAAGGATGAGGCTGCCTCCTTCATGGTCCGCAACACCCCCGGCGGAGCCATGTCCACCTACCTCACCGACAGGGCTGCGGTAGGTGATCGGCTCACGCTCTCCGGGCCTTTTGGGACCTTTTTCCTGCGGCCCCCGCAGCGCCGGGTCCTGCTTCTTGCCGGTGGCACGGGACTGGCACCGATCCTGTCCATCTTGGAGAAACTGGCCCAGGACGGCACAGACCAGCCGGTGCACCTGGTCTACGGAGTCACCCGTGACGCCGACGTGGTGGGTCTGGAGATCCTGGACGACTATGTCCAGAAGATTGAAACCTTCACCTACAGCTACTGCGTGGCGGACCCGGACAGCTCGGCGGAGCAGATTGGCTATGTCACCCAGTTCCTGAGTGAGGAACATCTGCAGAACGGAGATGTGGACATCTACCTGTGCGGGCCGCCGCCGATGGTTGACGCCGTCTCCTCCTGGCTGGAGAAGGAAGGTGTGTCTCCGACGAACTTCTACTACGAGAAGTTCGCGCCCAAGGGCTCCACCGACGACGACGAGACCGGGTCGCCGCTGAGCGAGCAGACTCTCAGCGAAGCTGGTGACACCGTCAGCGCCAGCGAGGCGGTCTCCACTATGGAGACCGGACAGCTGTCCTTCACACGGCAGGACTCCATGGCGCACCTGGATGCGCGTATGGGCTTGGAGCTGGCCGTGACCGAGCTGCTGATGGGACGGTTGAGCAAGGAGCAGCTGCAGCACTACCGGCGACTCGCCGAAACAGTGTCGAAGATGCTCGACGGCGGCGAAATTGTGGACGCTGAGGAGTTCGCGAAGCTCAACGAGGAATTTCACGAGTACCTCTTTGTCATCTCCGACAATCCCACGTTCCTGGACGGTTTCCGCCGCCTGCACGTGCATAACCAGATGGTCGAGGCCCTGCGCAACGGTGCGTGGATCGCTCCAGAGATCGAGGCCGAGCACTTCGACCTGGTGGAAGCATTCGAAAACAACGATCTGGACCAGGCTAAGGCCGTGATTCGCGCTCATAATGACCACGCACGGCAGACGATGGCCAAGGCGGTGGCCTGATGGGGCTCGAGGCCGGGCTGCTGGACGGCAAGAATGTGCTCGTCACCGGCGCCGCCCAGGGGATCGGCCGCGAGGTCGCTGTGCTGGCTGCCCGGCAGGGGGCCGAGCTGATCCTGGCCGACCGTTCGGAGCTGGTTGAGGACACCGCGCAGGCCGCTGCAGCTGCTGCCGGTGAGCACCGACGGCAGCTGCGCTGCCTCACTGCGCTGGCGGACCTTGAGACCTGGGAGGGCGCTGAAGATGTGGCTTACCGAGCCACCTCGGAGACCGGGGATATCGACGTATGTATCAACGCGGTGGGAGGGACCATCTGGGCTAAGCCCTATGACGTGTATGAACCCGACCGCATCGAAGCCGAGATCCGCCGTTCGCTGTTCCCCACGATGTGGATGTGCCGTGCGGTGCTCCCCGGGATGAAACAGCGCGGCACCGGTACCATCGTGAATGTCTCCTCAGTCGCCACTCGGGGGATCAACCGAGGGCCCTATTCCGCCGCGAAGGGAGGTGTCAACGCCTTGACCGCCTCATTGGCCATGGAATCTGCCGAGGCTGGCGTCCGCGTGGTGGCCACCGCCCCGGGAGGCACCGAGGCGCCGCCGCGCCGGATCCCGCGGGGGCCCGGACCAGAATCTGATCAGGAGAAGGCCTGGTTCGGCCAGGTGGTTGACCAGACCCTGGATTCCAGCGCCTTCGGCCGATATGGGACGCTGGCCGAGCAGGCCTGGCCGATCGTGTTTCTCGCCTCCGATGCTGCCTCCTATATCACCGGGTCGGTGCTGCCGGTTGCGGGTGGTGATCAGGGATAGGCTCAAGCGGAGGCCTTTATCTCGGGCGCAGCCTGCTGACCAGTCTGCGCCCGGTTTTCCGCGCCATTTCCCGTGTCACCGACGAGGCCCCGCACGCTGGGGGGCGCGTCGTCGTTCTGCGCGGAAGACCGGGGTCGGGGAAATCTGCTCTGCTGCGAGCGCTGCAGGTCGAAATGCCGGAACGCGCCCAATTGGTCGTCGGCGCGGGCTGGACTCAGGATGTGCCCTATGCCGCCCTGCGTCAGCTTCCGCACGCCACTGTGCACTCCTCTGCCGAGGCAGCCACCGACAGTCCGGCCCGCCGCCTGGCTCTGGCGGAATCGCTGACTGCCCAGCACCGGAATTGGGAGTCAGCTCCCCCGGTCATTCTGCTCGATGATCCGCACTTGATGGATGCCCCCAGCCTGCAGGTGCTCACTCAGCTGGCGCACCAGATGAGGACCACCTCCACGGTGCTGGTCATCGCGGCCAGCTCTGAGGTCCACGCCGGGGTGGACCCTGACTTCAGCCGCGTGATGGCGGACCCCGGCACGTTGCAGCTGCAGATCCCTGCCCTGGTCGCTGACGATGTAGTGGCTTTGGCGCGTGAGCGCGGCTTCCACGACATCAACAGCCAAGGGGTAGCGGCGGTGCTGGAGCACTCCGGAGGGCGGCTGCGCGTGGCGGAGGAGATTCTCGCCGAGGTTCCGCAGGGTGCGTGGCCGGCCGATCCCGACACGCTGCCCATTCCGCGCAGCGTGGTCCGCGATGTGCTTGGGCCCATCCGGGACTCCGGGTCAGAGGATCTCTGGCGTCTGGTGGCCACGTTGGCAGTGCTGGAGGAGTCCAGCGATCTGACTCGGATCGCAGAAGTCGCCGGTGTCGCCGATCTGTCTGAGGCGGTGGACCTCGCCGTAGCCAGTGGCGTTGTCCGGGAAGCACGCTCAGCCGGGCTCAGCCTGCTTGAACTGATTCACCCGGCAGCTCAGCGGATCATCATCGCGGAGATGAAACCATCGGAGAGGCGGGCGCTGCATTCCCGGGCCGCAACCTGTGTGGAGCACGCCGAAGACCAGCTGATTCACCGGGCTGCCGCAGCCCAGGGTCAGGATCCGGACTTGGCCTGTGCTCTGCAGCAGGCGGCAGTGGCGGCGGAGTACCAGGGCCGATGGCGTGATTCCGCCCGACTGCACTTCGCTGCTTCGGGGGTGCTCCCCCGGTCCGCTCCACGCGACGCCGAACTGCTCAAGGGCGTCGATGCGCTGGCCAGTGCGGGTAATGTGGCGCAGGCGCTGCCCTGGCTGGGTGTGGCCAAGTCCATCGCTCCCAGCCCGGAGCGCGACGTCGTGCTGGCGAACTTGGCGCTGCACCGCGGCAAAGCCGCGGAGGCTCATGATCTGCTCCAGCGCGCCAGCGCCGCAGAGCCAGCTGACCAGGAGGTCCACGCCCAGATCGCGCTGCGCCGGACGCTGGACGCATTGGTCCGCTGGGACGGCGAGGACCTGTGCGACTGGGCCGACCGTGCCATGCAGCTCAGCCCGCCGGACAGCCCCACTTACATCGAGTCTCGCGCGATGCGCGGAGTCGGACTGGCCGCCCGCGGGCGGCTGGACGAAGCGACCGCAACCATCCGGGAGCTGGCCGCAGAGAATGTCAGCGGAGCACACAGCCAACGCTTCCACCTGTGCGTGGGATGGGTGTCGCTGCTGGCGGGCAATCTGCGTGAAGCCGTCCGCGCTCTGGAATCAGCCGTACCGACGCAGCAGCTCCGGGGTTCGCTGCGGATCTCATTGTGGGCTCAGGGCTGGCTGGCTCGGGTCCAGCTGCTGCTGGGCGAATGGGACGATGCGCTGCGCACCGCAGATGACGGGCTGCGCCAGTGTCACGAGGCAGGGATCGAGTTGGTCACTCCCCTGCTGCACTGGACTTCAGCAGAAGTCCGGCTCTGCCGTGGCCAACCGACCGATGAGGTGTTGGGCGGCACCCGGAGCCGGGCGTTCTTCAGCGACTACCTCGCCATGCAGGTGCCCGAACGCTGTACCCGAGCGATTTCGGCCTATGTTCGCGGTGACCACGAGGCCCGCGCCGCTGCGCTGCGCCCGCTGCTCAGTGAGGATCCCTGGACCTCTGGTCGCGGGTCTTTCTGGCCGTGGCATGCCGACCTCGTCGACGCCCTGATTGCCGCCGACAGCCTGGTGGAGGCTCAGCGTGCAGCCGCGGACTTCCGCCGCTACACCTCTGATGCCAGCGCTCATGTCCGCGCACTGGCCGAAGCGGCCTGCGCCAGAGTGGCCGGGGCCGCCGGCGACGCCGCAGCCGCAGAGCAGCATTTTGCCAGGGCGCTGGATCTGGTCTGCGATGACCAGTACCCCACGGACCGGGCGCGCATCCTGTTGAGCCGCGGCCAGGTCCTGCGGCGGGTGAACCGCCGCCGCGACGCCATGGAGAGCCTGGAACGAGCCCGGGAGTTCTATCAGGGGGTCGGGGCCAAGGTTCTGGTGGAGCGCTGCGAGCAGGAGCTGCGAGCCACAGGCATGTCCTGGGGAGGCGCGACCGCCGGTTCCGCGGGTGAGGCCAGAGACTCGACCTCAGGAAACGCTGTGGTGCTCACCCCGCAGGAACTCTCCGTGGCGAACCTGGTAGTCCAGGGGATGACCAACGCTGAGGTGGCGCGGGAGCTGTTCATTGCGGAGAAGACGGTCCAGTACCACCTGACACGCATCTACGGGAAGTTCCGGATCCGTTCCCGCACCGAGCTGGCGACCGTGCACTTTGCTGAAGACAGCCGTCCGCACTGACTGGACGGCGTCGTGAAGATAACTGCGCGGGCCGGGCAGCGCCTGATGGCGTGGCCGACCCGCGCAGGGCTCACCGCGTAGGCAGGTGGCGGCTTAGAGCTTGTCCAGGCGGTAGTTGTACACAGCGGTCTCGCCGCCGTCGTCGTTGGGCTGGGGATCCAGCATCAGTTCCGGCTTCACGGCGTTTGCGATGTCGTCGTCGTTGTGTTCGTCTCCCGGGAAGTACAGCTGCTGGATCAGCCGCTGATGGCCCGGAGCCTCCACTGCGATGTGCAGGTGGGCCGGACGCCAGGCGTGCCAGTTTGCCGCGGCAATCATTTTGCCGGTCGACCCGTCAGTGGGGATCTGATACGGGGCAGGTTTGATGGTGTTGATCTCAAAGTTGCCTTCGGCGTCGACCGGGACGCGGCCGCGCAGGTTCCACTCGGGCAGCCCGGAAGCAAACTGGGAGTAGTACCCGTCCTCGTCGGCCTGCCAAAGTTCGATGACGGCCTCAGGCAGTGGGTTGCCCTCGACGTCTTTGATGGTGCCGGTGAACTTCAGCTTGGTGCCCTTCTCGTCCTCGCGCATCGGCAAGGTGGCCGGGGTGGGCAGCGTGGGAGCATTCTTGACGTAGTAGGGGCCCTCGATGGAGCCCTTCGAGCCCTGGCGGTCACGAGTGGAGATGTCCTCCACAGTGTGCTCCAGGAACACGTCCAAGAAGAGGGGCCATTCGCCGTCTTCGCCGACCTGGATCAGCCACGCTTTGAAGATATTGAACTCTTCGTAAGTCAGGGCGTGCCTTTCGGCGAGGTCGTTCATCGCTTTGATGGCGTCGCCGATCAGGGCCTGGGCACGTTCAACTGAAATGTCAGCGCCCGCGCCCAGCTTGCCGGACTGCCGAAAGACCTCGGTGGCGCTTCCGCCGGACTCGGCTGCAGTGGGTGTGGTGAGGGTGGTCATGGGTGCTTCTTCCCTATCTGGTGGTTCATCGGTGGCATGGACAGCAGTCACCGCTGGTGTGGTGGGTGTCACGGTGCGCTGGTTTCGAGTGTAAAGTGCTGATTCCACAGGATCAAATACATGATTCACCTCTATTCAGATCCTTTGCATATCAATAGCGCCATAGCGGCCATGCATTGATCATGCATACCCTGTAAATGGACCGGTATTGATATTCATCCGGTTCAAGTGTCATGATGAGGCTCATTCACGGATGCGGGACGCAGAGACCCGTCCGGTCTGCCGCCGATCTCAAGGAGTGCATGTGGAGCTTCGTCACCTGATGTACTTCATTGCTGTGGCCGAGGAGCGCCATTTCGGCAATGCGGCCCGGCGACTGCGCATCGCCCAGCCCCCGCTGTCTCAGCAGATCAAAGCTTTTGAGGCCCAGCTGGGTGTCACCCTCTTTGAGCGGACCACACGCAGTGTCTCCCTGACCCCGGCGGGCGAGTTCCTCCTGGAGCGGGCACGGCTGCTGGTGTCGGAGGCTCAGACGCTGCAAGATGATGTCCGGCGGGTCCATGCAGGCGCTCAGGGCATTCTCCGGCTCGGGAGCACCGGCTCGGCGGCCTACCAGGTGCTGCCGCGACTGCTGCGAGAGGTCCGGCGCCACCTTCCTGGGCTGGAGCTGCAGATCCGTGGCGAGATCCTCAACCCCGAAATTATCCAGGACCTGCTCACCCACAGGCTCGACGTCGCCCTGCTGCGCCTGCCAGCGGCCCCTGCGGGCCTGAAGATCACTGTGATTCAGTCGGACCAGCTGCATGTGGCGATCCCCGAGGACCACCCCTTGGCCGAGACGGAGCAGGTGGAGCCGAGTGCCCTGCGCAACGAGCTCATGGTCTCCTATCCCAGTGATTCGGCCGTAGCGGCTGTCACTGCCGAGGTGTGCCGGTCCGCCGGGTTTGAACCGCAGGTGATGCAGATCGTCAGCGAGACCTCCACGCTGGTGTCCTTAGTGGCCGGCGGAGGCTGCGTGGCGGTCGTGCCGGAGCCTGTCTCAGCTCTGGGCACCATGGGAGTGGTCTTCCGTCCGCTGGTCAATGCGCCGACGGTGGATCTGGCGGTGGCCTGGCGCAGCGAGGACACCCGGCCGCTGCTGCACGCCCTGGTCGAACTGATCTGCGCGCACGGCGCCTCAGCCGGTGAGGAAAGCCCTGCTGCCGAGCCCAACCCTGCCCTTCCTTCCCACCACGCTGCGCGTTGACGCGTTGTGTGCGAACCAGACACGTGAGGACCACGGATGAAGATCACTGCCGTTGAGGCCATTCCCTACACCATTCCCTACAGCCAGCCGCTGAGGTTTGCCTCCGGGCAGGTGAGGGAGGCTGATCACGTGCTCATCAGGGTGCACACTGACGCCGGGCTGATCGGCACCTCAGACACTCCTCCCAGACCATACACCTACGGGGAGACACAAGGGTCGATCATCAGCGTGATCACCACCATCTTCGCGCCCCAGATGATCGGCCTGGACCCCTTTGATCGTGAAAAGGTCCGCCAGGTGCTGGGCCGGACCTTTCACAACGCCACCGCCAAGGGCTCCATCGACATCGCGCTGTGGGACATCATCGGACAGGCACAGCAGATGCCGGTGACCCGCCTGCTGGGCGGATACACCGACCGTCTGCGCGTCTCGCACATGCTCGGGTTCAAGGAGGCTGGCGCACTGGTGGAGGAAGTCGCCCAGATGCGGGCGAACTATGGGATCTCCTCCTTCAAGCTGAAGGTCGGGCGCCGGCCGACGAGCCTGGACATGGGGGCAGCCCGCGCCCTGCGTGAATCTTTCGGCGAGGAGATCGAACTCTACATGGACGCCAACCGCGGGTGGCACGCCGAAGAGACCGGCCATGTGCTGGCTGAGGCGGCCGAACTGGGCATGCAATTCTTGGAAGAGCCCAATCATGCCGCTGAACATGTGGGCCGACGCTGGCTGACCGCACGGTCTCCCATTCCGATCGCCGCCGACGAGTCAGCCCCCGATCTGGCTGCCGCCGCGCGCGAGATCGTGACCCAAGGGGCGGACCTGCTGGCCATCAAGACTGCGCGGACCGGGTTCACTGAGTCCAGCCGGATCGTGGGGCTGGCCGAAGGGCTCGGGGTGGAGGTCTACGTCGGCAATCAGATTGACACTCAAGTAGGCAGTGCCGCCTCAGTGGCCTTCGGTGCGGCTTTCGACCTGACCTCGCGCCGGGCCGCGGAGCTGTCCAATTTTCTGAATATGGCTGACGATCTCATGGCCGAGCCGCTTCACATCTCCGACGGTGTGATCTACACCCGCGATACCCCCGGCGTGGGTCACCAGATTGATGAGTCCAAATTGGCCCACTACCGCACCGACTCAACACGCCGAGCAGTACACCCGGCAGTACACCCAGCACCAAGGACACTGGAAGGATCCCGATGAAGTACCTGGTTCGCATGAACGTCTCGCTCCCCCGCGATCTGGCTGAGGACGATCGTCAGGAGCTCGTGGCGCGGGAGAAGCAATATTCCCAACAGCTGCAGCGGGAGGGCAAGTGGCCGCAGATCTGGCGGGTGGTGGGCCAGTACGCCAACTATTCCATCTTCGAGGTCGGCACCCACGACGAGCTTCACCAGATCCTGCAGGGCCTGCCGCTGTTTCCCTTCATGGACATCGAGGTCACCCCCTTGGCCGCGCACCCTTCAGACATCAAGTCCTGAGGCGCTCGTTCGGCGTGCTCCGCCGTTTTACTCCGCGCGGCTGAGCACGTAGGTTCCGTCGGCCCGTACGCTGGCCACCACCCAGCCTGCGCGCATCAGTGGGGCCATCGTCTCCCGCAGGGCGGTGCGCCACCGGGCGGCCAGCGCCGGGCGTTCCGTGCGCAGCTGCATCATGTCACTGGGCACTCTGAGCCCGACGAGGCCCGCTGCGGCTGCCGAGGCGACCGCATCCTCGCCGGCAGTCAGGCGAGGTGCGGCGTCGTCGTCCGGCTCCAGGAGCATCAGCTGAGGGGTAAGTTCCGGGGCGGGTTCCGGGGCCAGCAGGTTCCACTGGATCAGGGCGCGGTCACTGCCCTGTCCAGCATTGATGCCATCGCGCATCTCACCATAGAACTGCGGCAGATATTCACTCAGCCCGGCCCCAAGCTTGTGCAGGTTGAACCGGGCATTGCGCACGATCAGCGGATCGAAGGTCCACTCCATCACCGTCACGCCGCGCTCCAGGCACCAGCCGCGCTGGTGCAGCTTCATCGCCACTCCCACTCCGCTGCGGGCGCGGGAGGGAAGCACACCGGCAATGTGAGAATGCATCATGTGCATCCGCCCGGTCCGGGCGTCCGGTGCACCGAAGAACCCCACCGTGGCGCCGATCAGGTCCTTTCCTGCATAGGCACCGGCCACATAGTTGCCCGCGTGCTCCAGCGCCACCAGCAGCCCCGCCTCGACAGGGGCCTCGCCGCGGCCGCCGGGGGCCCAGATCTCGGCCAGCACCTCTGCGGCACGCTGCATCTGCTCAGGAGTGTGCAGAGACTCCACGACGACGCCAGCAGCCTGTGCCGCCTGGAGGGCCTGGTGCTGGGCCTGCGCCACGGCGTCGGGTCTCACACCATCTGCTCTTGCGCTGCCCGGTGCCACTGCGCTCACCCGACAGCCGGCGGGTCCAGGTGGGCAGCGATCAGACCCGCCAGCAGCGCTGTCCGGGGCGCGATGTGCTCGACCAGAGCGTGTTCATGTTCGGCGTGCGCGCCCGCCCCGCAGGCGCCAATTCCGTCAAGCGTGGGGATGCCGGCGGCAGCGGTGAAGTTGCCGTCGGAGGCGCCGCCGACTGCCTCCCCGGTGAGCTCTCCGGCGCCCAGCGCCGCCGCCACCTGCTGAGCGCGGTTGAAGAGCAGCTCGGAGGAGCTGCGTTCCATGGGGGGGCGGTTGACGCCGCCGGTGACTTCCACTTCGGCTGCCTCGACCTCGGAGCGCAGCGCGCGGATCTGCTCGTCGACTCGTTCCTGCTCGGCGATGGTGGCCGCGCGAGCGTCGACGACCACTTCCGCGTAGTCCGGAACGGTGTTGGTCGTGGTCCCGGCCCGCATGACGGTAGGGGTGACGGTGGTCCCCACAGTGGGATCCCCCAGCGCTGCGATCTGGGGCAGCAGGAGGCCCAGACTGATTCCGGCGTTGACGCCCTTCTCCGGGTCCAGCCCGGCGTGGGCTGCGACGCCGTGGACGGCCACTGTGTAGTTGGAGGTGCCTTTGCGGGCAATCTTGAGTGAGGTGTCCAGCGCGCCTTCCATGACAAAGGCGGCGCGGGCCTCCGCTGACTCCTCCAGCAGGAGGTCACGCGAGGTGACCGATCCCAGCTCTTCATCCCCGGTGACCATGATGCTCAGCCCGTAGAGGCTGTGTCCGGAGTCCTGCAGCAGTTTGGCGGCATGAATGGCCATTGCCAGGCCGGTGAGCATGTCGAAAACCCCAGGGCCGCGCAGGGTGTGGCCGTCGTTGCTGAAGGGCTTCCGGGCCAGGGTGCCGGTGGGCCACACCGTGTCCTGGTGGGTGACCACCACTACTTTGGGCTTTTCGGTGCCCACGCGCAGCCGCAGGTGCGTGACGTCGTCGACCACCACCGGCTCCGCTTCCAGTCCCAGGCGCGCAGCGATCAGATCCGCGACCACCGCCGCGCCTTCGGCCACGGCGTCCTTGTCATCCGAGGGGGTCTCAACTTCCACGAGCGTCTGTATGTCAGCGATAATCTGATCCAGCCGGGACTCTGCGGCCTCCAGCAGTGCAGGTGAGATGGCAGGCATAGGAGCAACTCTACCGGCGAACGCTGTTCTGAGCGCCTCGGACCCTGTCTCCAGCGGAGAGCTCAGGGGAGCTCAGGGATGGGGACAGCATGTGGGCCGCTACGGCCAGTCCACCGACAGGTACTGCGGCTCGGTGAACTCTTCGATGCCCCAGTGGCCGCCTTCACGGCCGATGCCGGCCTGTTTGACCCCGCCGAACGGTGCGCTGGGGTCTGAGACGACGCCGCGATTGATCCCGACCATACCGGTCTCCAGACGCTCGGCGATCCGGATCGCCTCCTGCAGCGTGCCCGAGTAGACATAGGACGAGAGCCCTACTTCGGCGGCGTTGGCCTGCTGGAGCATCTGCTCCAGGTCCGACCACACCACCACTGGGGCCACGGGGCCGAAGATCTCCTCACGCAGGATCGCGGCGCCGGCGGGGACATCACGCAGCAGCGTCGGGGCGACGAATGCCTCGGTCGCAGCGCTCTCGGGCAGCGTGGCCTGGTGGGCGACAGTGGCGCCGTCGTCGAGCGCTGACTGGATCAACTGCCGCACCCCGGAGGCTGCCTCCCCGTGGATCAGCGGCCCGATCTGGGTTCCCTGTGCCGGATCTCCGACGGTGAGGCGGCTGATCTGCGCCCCGAACGCGGCGATGAACTCCTCGCCCACGTCAGCGTGGACGTAGAACCTGTTCGCTGCGGTGCAGGCCTGACCACCGTTGCGGAACTTCGCGACCATTGCTCCTTGCACTGCGGCCTCGATGTCCGCATCTGCGGTGATGATGAACGGCGCATTGCCGCCGAGCTCCATGGAGGCGTTGACTACGCGTTCGGCGCACTGGGCCAGCAGCGTCCGCCCCACCGGGGTGGAGCCGGTGAAGGACAGTTTCTTGATCCGGTCATCGGCCAGCAGTGCGGTCACCACCTCCCGGGTGGCGGTGGTGGTCGCCACCTGCACAGCACCCTCAGGCAGTCCCGCCTGGACGAGCACCTCAGCGATCGCGAGCGCGGTCAACGGTGTCTCACGCGCTGGTTTGAGCACCACCGTGCAGCCAGCGGCCAGTGCAGGACCTATCTTCCGGGTGGCCATCGCTGCCGGGAAGTTCCACGGCGTAATCAGCAGAGCCACTCCCACCGGGTGGTGGGTGACAATGTTGCGCACTCCGCCAGCTGGCGCCGTCGTGTACTCTCCGCTGAGCCGCACCGCCTCTTCGGCGTACCAGCGGAAGAACTCCGCAGCGTAGCGCACCTCCGACTCCGCGTCCGCCTGGGACTTCCCGTTCTCAGCGACGATCAGGTCCCGCAGCCGCGGCAGATCTTCAATCATCAGTGCGTAGGCCCGGTGCAGGACCTCAGCGCGCTGCCGCGGCGGTGTGTCTCGCCACTGGGCGAAAGTCTGCTGCGCCCGCTCGACCTGAGTCAGCGCCTGCTCCGCGGTGAGGTCGGCGACCTCCTCCAGGTGCTGCCCGGTGGCCGGGTTGGTGACAGAGAAAGTGACGTGGGGGGTCATCGACGCTCCATGCTGGTCGTAGGGCTGGTCGTAGGGGGCCAAAGCTCCTCTCAGCCTCACATCCCGCATCTATGCCGTCCAATACCTGATTGGGCTGCCTAGTATGCTCAGGCTGCATGGACATTCGCCTACTGCGCTACTTCGTCACGGTGGTGGAGGCCGGCACGGTCTCTTCCGCCGCGCAGCGCCTGCATATGACGCAGCCCTCACTCTCCCGTCAGGTTCGGCAGCTGGAGCGCGAGCTGAACCTGACCCTGTTCCTGCGGCACAGCGGACGGCTGCATCTGACCACAGAGGGCCGTGAGTTCCTCACCACGGCGCAGGATCTGCTGCAGCGTCACCACCAAGCCGCCCAGTACGCCGCCCAGCTGGCGCAAGGACGCCTGGCGCGGGTCTCGCTGGCAGCACCGACGACCACTCTGACCGACGTGGTTGCCCCCTTCGTCGCGACTTTCCGTTCCCAGGATCCGGTGCCATCGGTCAGTGAGATCGCCATCGACTCCGCGGCCCACCACGTCCTGAGCAGCTACGACATGGTGATCGCGCCGGTGCGCTGGCCAGCCAGCGCCCACGCCCCGCATTTGGTCAACCTCCCCGTCTGGGCCTATGTCCCGCCGGGTCACCGGTGGGCTGGGCGGCAGCAGGTGGAACTGGCCGAGCTGGTGGGTGAAACGCTGATTCTGCCGACGATGCGTTTCAAAGCCCGCCGGGTCTTCGACTCCGCGCTGGAACATGCCCAGCTCGGACCAGTGACCACCTTGGAGACTCGTCACAGTCAAGTCGCCCAGGCCTTGGCTGCTGCTGGACGCGGGGTGGCCGTGCTGACCGACGACGTCCGTTACGGTCTGCACCCGCTGCAGATTCACCACCGGGGCCAGCCGCTCCAGATTGACCTCTATGCCGGGTGGAGGGCCGGCCACCACGCCCACCAGGCTCTGGAGCAGCTCGCCCAGCGGCTGCGCGACTTTTGCTTGTCCCGCTATCCGCCGAAGAGGAACCGCAGCGCGAAGTAGAAGACGCTGGGCCCCAGCAGGCAGCCCAGGCCGGTGTAGAAGGTGGCGGTCATCGCTCCATAGGGCACCAGGCGCTTATCGGTAGCGGCCAGGCCGCCGGCCACACCGGACGTGGTGCCCATCAGCCCCCCATAGGCCATGGCTGCCTTGGGATTGTTCAGCCCGATCAGCGGGGCAATCATGGGGGTGCCGACCATCACGATCACCGCTTTGACCAGCCCGGCGGCCACAGACAGTGCGATCACTTCTGAACTGGCTCCCACGGCCGTGCCGGTGACTGGACCCACGATGTAGGTCGCCGCGCCGGAACCGATGGTCGCCATGGACTCCGGGTCGGTGTAGCCGAACGCCGCCGCGACGGCCGCCCCGACGATGAAGGACACGATCACACCCAGCAGCAGTGACAGTCCACCTGCTGCCCCGGCTTTCTTGATCTCCTGAAGGTCCACGCCATAGGCGGTGGCCACAATGGCGAAGTCTCGCAGCATCGCTCCGCCCATCAGGCCCAGACCACCGAATATGGCGATGTCCGCCAAGCCAGCTTCCCCGCCGGTTTGTATGCCTCCGGCGTAGGCCAGAACCAGGCCGAGGATGATGGCGATCGCCGAGCCCTGAAGGCGGCCGCGGGTCAGGGTCTTCGACAGCCACCCGGAGATCAGCATCATGGCTCCGACCACCACGAAGGCGAAGAGCAGTCCATTGCGTTCTAGAACGCCTGCTACCAGTTCCATCTCAGACCTCCTGCTTTTCTTTTTCCGTCATCGGAGGCAGAGGTTCCGACTTTTCGCCGATTCGTGAGATCACCGGCACCAGCGCAGCACCGGCTACCAGTGCGGACACACCAGCCAGGATGGCCATCGGTCCACCGTCGATGGCCTCAGCGACGTTCTGGGTCGCCGCCATGGCGATGACGATGGGGATGTAGAGCGCACTCCAGAACAGCACCCCCTGTTCGCTGGGCTTGGGAAACAGGCCTTTCTTGCGCAGCCATGCGCTGACCAGGACCAGCATGATCATGGCGAACCCGACGCCGCCGACGTTGGCATCGACACCGACCAGGACCCCGATGAGGTCACCGATGATCATTCCGACGAGCATGCACAGCGCAAGCGCTGCGACTCCATACAGCACCATGAGGGCGCCTCCTTATGTGGGTAGTGGGACGCTCAGACGTCGGCCGGGGTGAAGAGATCGGCGAACTGCTGGCGCAGCGCGACCTTTTGGACCTTGCCCATCACGTTTCGTGGCAGCGCCTCGACGAATCTGACGGCTTTGGGCTGTTTGAATCGAGCCAGGTCCTCGGAGATGAAGTCGAGGATCTCCTGGGACTCGGGTGCCTGGCCTGGGGCGGGCACCACCACGGCCACTACTGCCTCGCCGAAATCCTCGTGCGGGACCCCTATGACGGCAGACTCCTGGACCTGCGGGTGTGCATCAATGCACTCTTCGACCTCCTTGGGGTAGACGTTGAAGCCCCCGGAGATCACCAGGTCCTTGTCTCGTCCCACAATGCACAGGTACCCGTCCTGGTCGAACCGTCCCAGGTCACCGGTGATGAAGAACCCGTCTTCCCGGAATTCCTCGGCGGTCTTCTCCGGCATCTGCCAGTAGCCGGAGAAAACGTTGGGCCCATGGACCTCCACGAGACCGACCTCACCATCGGCGACCGGCTTACCCGATTCGCGGTCCACCACCCGGATGGTGATCCCGGGAAACGGCTTCCCCACGGTGCCGGGTTTCCGCTCTCCACCGGTGTAGGGGTTAGTGGCGTTCATGCCGGTCTCGGTCATGCCGTAACGCTCCAGGATGGCGTGACCTGTTCGCTGCTCGAATGCCTGGTGGTCACTGGCCAGCAGCGGAGCAGATCCAGAGACGAATAGCCGCATACCAGCGCAGGCCTCGGCTGTCAGCCGCTGATTCTTCAGCAGTCGAGTGTAGAAGGTGGGCACTCCCATGAGCACCGTGGCCCGGGGAAAGAGATCGATGATCTGATCGGCGTCAAACTTCGGCAGGTAGTGCATTGACGCTCCGGCAGCCAGTGTCATATTCGCTGCCACGAACAGGCCGTGGATGTGGAAGATCGGCAGCGCGTGAATCAGGGTGTCCTCCGCGGTGTACTCCCACGTCTGCAGCAGAGCCTCACAGTTCGATGCCAGATTCTGGTGTGTGAGCATCGCCCCTTTGGAACGCCCGGTGGTTCCTGAGGTGTAGAGGATGGAGGCGAGGTCTTCCGGTCCGGCGGGGTAGACGTCGGTATGCCCCTGCTCGGCGCGCAGCAGGGTGCCTTCACGCTGGGCTCCCAGGGTCTCCACCACCAGGGAGTCGCGGTGCTGATGATCGGCCGCGGCCTCCGGTGAGCAGACCAGCACCCGCGGTGTGGCATCACTGATGAAGTAGTCCATCTCTTTGCCGGTGTAGGCGGTGTTCAGCGGCAGGAACACCGCCCCGATCTGCAGGGCGGCCAGGTAGAGGGCAATGGCTTCGGGGGACTTCTCCACCTGCATCGCGACCCGGTCTCCGGGCTTGACCCCATCCTCGATGAGCTGGGCGGCGATTCGCTGCACCGTCTCCAAGGTCTGGGCATAGCTCACCGTCTGGCCCTCGGGCAGGATGAACAGTGCCTTGTGCGGGTCCTCCTCCACCCTGCGCAGAAACTGCTGGTAGATCGAGGCAAATGGCTGGGACATCAAGGGGTTTCCTTTCATTGTGTGGTTCTCGGGATGTGTGAAAGCGGTGCCCGGGGACGCCAGCAGCTGCTTGAGCTGGGGCCCGAGGGAGACGGCGCGGTCACGGACGAACTCCTCGTGCCGTCGCTCCAGCTCCTCGGGCTGATAGCGGTAATTGATCATGGCCCCGTAGGACTGGCGCCAGGCCTCGGTGCCGGGGTTGGCTGGCCACTGCAGCTCCCAGGCGGACGCCCCGTTGCCCAGGTGGAAGCGGGCCACCGGGTCGGTCGGTCGTCCGTCCTGTGCGCGTCGGTGAGTGATGTAATCAGCCAGCACGGGGAAGAGCCGCTCACGCAGATCAGCCAGGGTGTCTTTGGGCAGTTTGGGCCGCTCTCCCAGTAGGCGGGATCTGGCCGCGGGGTCCTCCTCGGGGCCGAGCCGACCGCCCAGTGAGTCCAGGTCCTGCTGAAGCTGGGCGTAACGGGGATCTCCTGCTGCGGCACGGCGTTGGGCTTCGGCGCCGAACCAGCGGCGAAACCCGGGCATGGGGGAAAGCGTGACGTAGTTCTCCAGATGTGGCAGCTGGGCCTGGGCGTGATCGATCACCTGTTTGATCAGCAGGTTCCCGAACGAGACGCCTGCCAGACCATCCAGGGCGTTATTGATGGAGTACAGGGCTGCGGTGTCCGCCTTGGTGGGAGCAATTGAGGAATCAGGGTGCAGCAGCGGGCTGATGTGCGAAGGGATGCCCTTCACCAGGGCGACTTCGACGAAGATCAGCGGGACATTGCCTGTGGCGGGGTGGAAGAACGCGTAAATAGTGCGGTCTTTGGGCTGCAGCCGCTGGCGCAGCTCGCGCCGGCGCGGCATGGGGTGGACTTTCTCGTAACGCACCAGGTGATCGTGAATCTCACGGGGAGAGTCCCAGGTGATTTCCTCCATGCGCAGGAAACCGCGGTTGAACCAGGAGGCCAGCAGATGCTGAAAGTCCGCGTCGACCGGCGCCAGCTCCGGGTGTTTCCGCAGCAGCCGGCGCAGATCCGCGCGCATCTGCACCAGTGCCAGCGTGGCATCGGGGGCATGGTTCATCCGGCGCAGGAGCTGTTGCCGGTGAGGCTCAACAGCGGCGAAAAGCTCGGTGAGGTCCCGCTGGTCCTGTGTCTGCTCCCAGGCGCGGTAGGCATCCTTGAGCCGCTCGGTCTCGACCCCGTAGCGGTCCAACAGGTGAGTGAAGAAGTCCAACTTCTGGGCGTCGTCGAGCTGTGTGTAGCTGTCCAGGGCCCGGGCCGCCACAGCGCGCAGCGATGCTTCCCCGATGTCGCTGACCAGCACCTGGCAGGCAGCACGCAGCTGCTCGGAGGCAGGTGCCTCCGGCTCACCGGAGGGTTCATGTTCCCGACGCTGCCCGCCGAGTGCGCGGAAGAGGTCTCCCAGCAGCCACCGGTCGTTTCGTCCCATGAGCACTCCTCACTCCTTGATAAATCCTTTACACCACGTGATGTATATAACAAGGAGCGTAGTGCATACTCGTGACGTGCGCCACATTGGGTTCGGCGGAGGGTCTTTGTGCCGGTCATCTCCACCCTGGCGCGGCGGGAAGCGGCTAAGCTCGGATTCCAAGGAGGTGGGGATGCCGCGGCTGCCAGAGTCCCAACGGGTGCGCGATGCCCTGGAGAACGCCATTGTTGATGGGCGGTACCGTCCGGGCGAGCGTCTGGACCCTGCCCTTCTGGCGGAGGAGTTCGGCTGTTCCCGCACCCCTATACGGGAGGCGCTGCAGGCCCTGGAACGCTCCGGGCTGGTGCTGATCCGTGCCAAGCAGGGCACCTATGTCACGGAACTGAGCCTTCCGGAGCTCGCGGACCGTTTCGAGGTCATGGCGGAGCTGGAAGGCATGGCTGCCCGGCTGTGCGCGAGCATGATGGACCGGACTCAGCTGGAGGAGCTGCACCACGCGCTGGAGGAATGCCACCTCTATGAGCAGAAGGGTGATTCCGATGGTTACTACTACGCCAACGCCTGGTTCCACGGGGTCATCTATGACTCATGCGGCAACGACTATCTCCGTCACCAGGCACACCTGCTGCGTAAAGTCCTCCAGCCCTACCGCCGGTTGCAGCTGCGGGTGCCGGATCGGCTGCGCAGATCGTTGAGCGAGCACCGGCAGATCGCTGCCGCCATTGAGGCAGGAGAGGCGGACACCGCGGAGAACACAGCGCGGGAGCATGTCTTGGTCCAGGTCAAGGAGTTCAATCAGCTGGTGCGCGCCTGGCGGCATGTGCATCAGGCCCCCAGCACAGCCCAGCGCTAATCGAGCCGCGGGCGGGGGAACGCGAAGAGTCCGCAGGCGTGAGCGGCCGCGTCGTGGATCAGCTGACCGGCACCCCGTTGCAGTTCCGCAAGCTCCGCCGGACCCGCAGCGACGGAGAATGCGGCAGTAATACCGGCCTCGCGGCACTGGGCGGGTGAGAGCTGCACGGCCCCGGCGAGCACGACGACGCCGCAGGAGGCAGGCGCCCGGGAGGCCACCGCGTCGACCACCTTGCCACCCAGGGACTGGGAATCGAGCCGCCCTTCACCGGTGAGCACCAGATCGGCGTCTGCCAGTACCTCCTGCAGCCCCAACACCTCGGAGACCATCGCGGAACCCGGGACCACCTCGGCTCCGAAGACACTGACCAGTCCCAGGGGGATGCCCCCGGCTGCTCCGAACCCAGGAGTCTCCAGGTAGTGCTGAGCCGGCACGCCGGCAGAGTCGGCCATGACCCTGGCCAGTTGAGTGAGCCCGCGGTCCAATTCCGCAATGTCTTGCTCGTGCGCACCTTTCTGCGGACCGAAGACCGCCGCGGCGCCATTGTCTCCGGTCAGCGGGTTCTCCACATCCACTGCGATTCGCCAGCGTATGGAATGAGCGCGCGGGTCCACCCCCGAGAGATCGACCTGTGTGATCTCGCCAAGTCCTGCTCCCCCGGGCGGGGCGGGGGCGCCGTCGTGGTCGTGAAACTCAGCACCCAGGGCGCAGAGCATGCCGGTGCCTGCGTCGGTAGTGGCAGATCCTCCGATGCACAGCAGAATCTCCTCCGCCCCTGCCTCAAGCACATGGCGGGCAATGATGCCGACCCCGTAGGTGTCGGCACGCAGTGGCTGCAGCGGCACATCGGAGACCTGCGGCAGGCCATTGGCCTCGGCCGCTTCAATGACAGCGGTCCGCCCATCCGGGGATAGCCCGTACCGCGCCTGAACCGGCCTGCCGAGTGCGTCCACCGTGTCCACGGTCTCCGGGGTCCGGCCCCAGGCGGCTAGCAGCGCCTCCAGGGTTCCCTCTCCCCCGTCGGCGAATGGCAGCTCCACGACCTCCGCGGCCGGAATGGTCTCCCGGACTCCGGCGGCCATGGCTGCCGCGGCCTCTGCGGCAGTCACCGAGCCTTTGAACGAATCTGGTGCGCAAACAATCTTCATCGTGAGTCCAACTCCTGTCAGATCAGAGGAGAACCAGGGAAAGCAGGAGGACGGCACCAAAGGCTGTCAGGCCCTGAATAGCTGTGGCCACGGTAAGAGTCCGGTAAGCGGTGGCCACTGGTATGCGCGACAATTGCGCGACCACCCAGAAGAACGAGTCGTTGGCGTGGGAGACCACCATCGCCCCTGCACCTACCGCCAAGACAGCCAGCACGGCGCCTTCGGTGGAGTCCAGTCCCAGCGATCCCAGCAGCGGCGAGACCAGGGCAGAACCGGTGACAATCGCTACTGTCGAGGAGCCTTGAGCAGTTTTCAGCGCAGCGGCAATCAGGAAGGGAACGCCCAGCCCCAAGCCGAGCCCGGCAATGTTCTCCGACAAGTAGTCCGTCAGCGGAGAAGCGTTGAGGACGGCACCGAACGATGCGCCTGCACCGGTGATGAGCAGGATAGGTGCGGCGACCCGGATCGCCTCGATGATCTGCGTGTTGAACTGGGCGAGCTTCCCCTCTCCTGACAACAGGCTGGTCGCGATGAGCAGCCCGATGATCAGCGCGATGACCGGAGTGCCGAGGAACACCAGGACTTCAGTGGCGGCCCCGGGGCCGAACGGCTGGCCGGGCAGCTGCGCGATCGACCCCAGGCACACCAGCAACAGCGGGACACCGATGGGCGAAAACGCCAATACTGGATTGGGCAGAGTCCCGAAGGACCTACGCAGCTCGTCATAGTCCTGAACTTCGATGTCGTCCTCGCGCTCCGGAGGCAGAGCCGCAAACTCCTTGTGTGACAGCCGCGAGGCGAAGAGCAGCGCGGCCATCGCCGAGACAAGCGCCACTGGGATCCCCAGCCCGATCAGCAGGCCCAGGTGTGCGGTGACACCCAGCTCCTCGGCTGCGGCCAGAGGCCCCGGGGTGGGCGGGACCAACGTGTGCGTGGCGAACAGTCCGGTCATCAGCGCGGTGGCGGTGGCCAAGCCGGAGATGCCCGCCCGGGAAGTGATCGCTTTCCGCAGTGAGTTGAGAATGACGTATCCCGAGTCGCAGAAAACGGGTATGGAGACGATGTAACCGATCAGGGACATGGTGAGGTTGGGAAATCGGTTGCCTATGAGCCGGATGATGGCATCCGCCATGGCGATCGCCGCCCCAGACCGCTCCAGGATCACGCCGATCATGGTGCCGAAGATGATGACAAGTCCGATATTGCCCAGCGTGCTGCCGAAGGCTTCGGTCACCGTGGTGACACTGTCTTCCAGCGGGATGCGGTACAAGAATGTCGCCAGAAGCGCGGCGCCGAGAAGCGCCAGGAAGGGGCTGATGTGCCACCGCGCTGTGACCACAACGATCGCGGTGACCAGTCCCAGCAGAATAAGGAGATCGACCATAGTTGGTGCCTCTCGACTCAAAGAAAACGTGGACGTGATGTTGGTAACTGACCCTATCGGAGTCCGCCCAGTCATGCCCCGAGTCATGCGACCATAGAACAGCTTGTACACCACCTGCTGCCGTATGGAAGGGATTATGCCGGGCTCACTGCATATCATCACCCTCGTGAAGTGGGTGCCCGACGCTCAGTTGGAGCGGCGGATCGGCGAGGACCGTCGGTTAGACCGCAGCCAGGGCATCCTGGGTGAGCTGGATGAGCATCCGCTGGAAACCGCGCTGCAGATCAAAGAACAGCACGAGGCCGAGGTGCGAGTCTCCGCGCTGACCATGGGACCCTCGGGTGCCTCAGCGGCGGTGAAGAAGGCGCTGCAGATCGGCGCTGATGACGGCTTCCACCTCACCGATGAAGCCTTGCAGGCAGCAGATATCTGGACCACCTCCGCTGCGCTGGCTGCCGCCATCAACTACGTCCGGGCCACTTCAGAAGGCAGTGAGTACCTGGTGCTCACCGGGATGGCCTCCGAGGACGGAGAGACCGCTGCGGTGCCGGCGCAACTGGCTGGCCGGCTCCGGGTGCCGGCGCTGACGCAGGCACGTGAGGTGACGCTAGAGGGCCGCCGTGTGGTGGTCACCCGGCTTTCCGGGACACGGATGCAGAGGGTGGCCGCGGTGCTGCCGGCACTCGTGTCCGTGACCGACCAGGCCAACGAGCCGCGGTACCCGAATTTCCGAGCGATCATGAAGGCGAAGAAGAAGCCCACCACCACCTTCAGCCTCGCGGATCTGGGACTGACCCGTTACGCGGTGGAGTCGAAGGTCTCCCTGATCGCCGCGGAGCCGCGGCCTGAGCGCCAGGCGGGGGAGATTATCCACGACGACGGCACGGCGGGGCAGAAAACCGTGGAGTTCCTGAGCAAGGAGGGGCTGCTGTGACCCAGGTACTGGTGTTCTTTGACCGGGTGGTGGACCACCTGACCCCTGCCCAGGCAGAACTGCTGACCCACGCTGATGCCCTCGGCGAGGCCGTCGTCGTCGCCGGCAGCCTGCCTCCTGCAGGAGCGGAGGCGCTGGCGGTCCACGGCGTGACCGGTGTGCTCACCGGGGCAGATTCCATCTACGCCCCAGACCCGGCCCTGGCTGATCTGGTGGTGGCAGCCGCCGCGGAATTGGACCCTGATCTGATCCTCGGGCCTGACACCCCGGACACCGTAGATGCCCTCTCCCGGGCAGCGGTGGCGCTCGATGCTGGGCTGATCACCGGCGCGAATGGGGTCACCGGCTCCGGGTCCGGCACCAAGTCCGTACTGGCAGGTTCCTGGCGAACCACTGCGCAGATCAGCGAGGACGGCCCCTTGCTGGCGACTCTGCGCCCCAACACCGCCTCCCAGCAGGCGATCGCCGCTGAGGTGCCTGAAGTGGTGGCCCTTGAGGTGGCGGCGTCGTCCGCTGTTGAAATCCTGGAGGAGACGGAATTACCACCCTCCGGCAGACCGGACCTGACCGAGGCCTCAACAGTAGTGGCGTTCGGGCGCGGGGTGGAAGGCGATCTGCGCCTGGTGGAGCAGTTGGCAGAGGAGCTCGGTGCCGCCCTGGGCGCCTCCCGGGTGGCCACCGATGCCGGTTGGATCGACCACTCTGCGCAGGTCGGCCAGACCGGAGTGACGGTCTCTCCTCAGCTCTACATCTCCGTGGGGATCTCCGGGGCAGTGCATCAGAGAGCCGGGATGCAGACCTCAGGCACCATTGTGGCGATCAACAAGGATGAGGATGCCCCAGTCTTTGAGATCGCCGATTTCGGGGTGGTCGGGGACCTCAACGATGTCCTGCCGCAGATGATCGACGAGCTGCGCCGCCGCAAGGGCTGATGCGCTGCCCCACATCACCTCTGTGTGGTCAGTGGCACCATCCGGGTCAGCTGGGTGACGTGCTCGGGTCGCAGCTCGTCGAGACTCGGTACCTGCAGTAGCTTCATGGTCCGCTCTATCTGTTCTGCCAGGATCTCAATGGCCCGGTCCACACCGGCTCGGCCACCTGCCATCAGCCCGTAGAGGTAGGCACGGCCAATGAAGGTGTACTTTGCACCATGTGCCACAGACGAGACGATGTCGGCGCCGTTCATGACACCGGTGTCCACGCCGATCTCCAGGTCCGAGCCCACCTCACGGACCACCTTAGGCAGGAGGTGGAACGGCACCGGTGCGCGATCCAGCTGGCGACCCCCGTGATTGGAGAGCACAATTCCGTCCACGCCGAGGTCTGCGAGTTTCTTGGCGTCTGCCACTGTCTGGACGCCCTTGACCACCAGCTTGCCGGGGAACAGTTCGCGGATGATGTTCAAGTCCTCGAAAGAGATGGAGGGGTCCATCGCCTTATCGAGCAGTTCTCCGACGGTGCCGCCGGTGCTGGAGAGGGAGGCGAACTCCAGCGGCGGGGTGGTCAGGAAGTCGATCCACCATTGCGGTCGGGGAATGGCGTTGATGACCGTGCCTGGAGTCAGCTGCGGGGGGATGGAGAATCCGTTGCGCTTATCCCGAAGTCGGGCTCCGGCCACCGGAGTGTCGACGGTGAAGAACAGGGTGTCGAATCCGGCGGCGGCGGCGCGTTCGGTCAGACCATAGGAGATTTCCCGGTCCTTCATCACATAGAGCTGGAACCAGTTGCGGCCGTGCGGGTTGGCGGCCTGGACGTCCTCAATGGAGGTGGTGCCCAACGTCGAGAGGGTGAAGGGGATTCCGGCGGCCCCGGCGGCGGAGGCACCGGCAACTTCACCCTCAGTCTGCATCAGCCGAGTAAAGCCGGTGGGCCCAATGGCAAACGGGAGGCTGGAAGGCCCACCCATGATCTCAGAGGAGAGGTCCACGGACGTCACGTTGCGCAGAATTGAGGGATTGAACTCCACATCTTCGAATGCCTGACGGGCGCGTGTCAGCGAGAACTCGCCCTCGGCGGCACCGTCGGTGTAGTCGAAGGCCGCTTTGGGGGTGCGCCGCTTGGCGATCTTGTAGAGGTCTTCAATGGTCAATGCGGCGTTGAGACGACGGCGTGAGGCATTGAAGTCGAACTTCTTGAACTTCATGAGCGGCGCGAGGTCTGCAGGCTTCGGAAGTTGGCGCTTCACGCGGATGCGCGCGTTCTTGCCGGCACCTGCGCTGACGGACTGCTCAGTCATATGTTCTCCTTGGGGTCAACGTACTAACAAGACTAGCGGAGGGATCGGCGGTGTGTCAGAGATCTCTTTCCACCATGTCCACAAAGGCCTCTATGTAGGCCTTCGCCCGGCGCGTGGTGCTCTCATCGGCTTCACCGTTGTCACTGAACGTCTCTGGGCCAACCTGGACTGCTAGCAGAGGCAACCCCATGAGTTTCACACCTAAGGGGATCAAGAACTGCCGCAGCTGCGCCTGACTGTTGATGGTGCCGAAGCGTCCCGGCGATGCTCCTGCGATCCCCATCGTCATGCCTCTGAGTTGTCCTTGTTTGCGGGGACGACTGAGCACGTCAATGGCATTTTTCACCGCTGCGGGGAACGACTGGTTATGTTCCGGTGACACGATGAGCAAACCATCCACGCTGGCCACTTGCTCTTTGAACTTCCAGAGAACCTGGGGGAAATCCTCATCCATGTCACGGTCATAGATGGGCAGTTCTGCGATGTCTATCTCCGTCAGTTCCGCCTGCTGTGGAGCTTGGTCCACCAGCACCCCGGCCAACTTGCGGTTCACCGAGTCTCTGGCGAAACTTCCAATGATGTATCCAATTTTCACCATACCCCCAAGGTACCGGGCGGAGGCTCAGCACGGCTGATTAGGCTGTGGAGATGACTAGCTTGGATGCTCACACGGAGCACATCATTCTGTTGGCGTGGTCCCGCGCCCTGGGCCTGGACGACATGACGCTGGCCAGCAGTTTATCCGCGGAGCGCATTGAGGCAGTCGCCGAAGGAACGCAGACCCTGAGTCTGGTGCAGGTCCTGGGCAGAACGGCGTTGTCCGGACCGAAGGATCTGGTGCGGGCAGCGCGGGACGTGCCAGACGAAGAGCTCGCCCTAGAGACTGGGTTGCTGGAGATCGCGCGCCCACATTTCCCGGGGGCGCGCATCCTGGGCGAGGCGCAGCTGCTCTACTGTGAAGAGCCCCCAGAGCTCCAGGGCTCCGACCTCGTTTCGGTCTCCCACGACCCCCAGCACCTGCGCCAGCTCATTGAACGATCACCAGCAGACGATGTGACGCGCTCCGGGGTAGCGCGCGCCCCCTGGTCGGCATCGCTTGTTCGCGAAGATACCGGCGAGGTGGTCGCCGCCGCCGGACGGACCATCCAACACGACTTTCTGGGAGACATCGGCGTGCTCACCCACCCAAGCCATCGAGGTGTGGGGCTGGCGCGTTTCGCCGCAGCAGTCGCCGTTGAAGAGGCGTTCGCCGACGGGCTTATCCCGCAGTGGAGGGCAGCGGGTGAAGCACCGGGCTCTTTGCGCCTTGCTATCACCCTGGGCTTTGCACCGGCGGGACATCAGACCACTGTGGCCCTGGTGTGAGACCATCCATCCAACCCGGACCTAGGTACGTTCGGTGACCCAAGCGACGACGACGTCGCCGATCATGGACCGCAGGTGACTGCGCTGGTCCTCGGCCTGGAGGTCCCGGTCAAAGAGGTAACCGAAGGTGTATTGGTTGGCCACCTGAAACACGCAGTAAGAACTGATAAGCAAGTGAACATCGAGGGCATCCACATCGGTGCGGAACCGGCCTTCGTCTCGGCCGCGGTCCAGAATGGTGTCCAACACCCCAAGGGCAGGCTTGCTCAGATCCCGAAGTGAATCGATTTGCCGGATAAAGCGTCCGCGGTGGATGTTCTCAATCGCCACCAACCGGATGAACTCCTCATTGGCCATGTGATGGTCATAGGTGATTTCACTCAGCCGGCGCAGGGAGTCCGCAGGGTCCATCTCCTCGACCTGCAGGGTCTGCTCCTTGTCACGGATCCCCCGGTAGACGCTCTCCAGTACCGCAAGGTAGAGCTGCTCCTTGCCGCCGAAATAGTAGTAGATCATCCGCTTCGTGGTGCGCGTGCGGCGAGCGATCTCATCGATCCTGGCACCGGAGTAGCCGGAGTCCGCGAACACGCTGGTGGCAACTTCCAGCAGCTCCGCCCGAGTGCGTTCGGCATCGCGGTGCTGGATAGGACGTTCGCTCACTGGAAGCCTCCTTGTCTCACTCATCACTCGATCCCGCCAACAGCCGCCGGGGGTTCTCCACCATCAGCTGATCCTGCAACCGGCGGTCCATGCCTGCGGCTCTGAGCTGCGGCAGCACCGTGCTGTGCAGATGGTCCATCCGCCAATCCGGCGCATGAGCCGCCCGCCATGAGGGCGGAGTCATCCGGCTGAAGACAGCGGCGTCCTGCGACAGCAGGATGCGGTCCTCATACCCCCGCTCCAGCAGATCCAGCAACATTCTGAGCCTAGCCGAGTCCTGACCCATATGCGCCATGCCGAACCGGTCGAAACCCACATAGGACCCCGCATCGGCCAGCGCACACAGGTAGTGAATGTCCGCAGAATCCCCACTGTGCCCAATGACCACACGGTTCAGGTCTGCGCCTTCCTCCGCCAGGCGCTGCTGCTGCTCCAGTCCCCCGGTGGTGCGCGGGTCAGAATGGGTGGTGATGGGCGCACCGGTCTCCCGGTGTGCCTGCGCCGCAGCGGAAAAGACCAGGGCGACGTCGTCAGTGATCCCCTGAGCAGCGGAGGCGACTTTGATCATTCCTGCCCGGATCTGGGTGCCTGCAACACCTTCCCTGATGTCCTTGACGAACATCTCCAGCAGCGGGTCGGGCCCGCGGACCAGACGATCCGGTCCGTTGAGGTGGTAGAAGGGCGGAAGCGAAGTGTACGTGTAGTAGCCGGTGGAAACCACGATGTGCACCGGGATGCCAGCCGCCATGCGGGCCACCCGGTGCACATCGCGCCCCAGTCCGGGTACCGTCAAATCCACAACAGTGCCGACACCCAGTTCGGCAAGGTGCCTCAATTGCTGACGCAGCTGTTGGGCGACCCGTTCCTCGTCCCACTCCGGGTGAGGGAAGTTGCGGTCCAGTTCCGGATCGGTGACGATCAGGTGTTCGTGGATCAAAGTAGTCCCCAGCTGGCCGGCCGGAACTGGCCCGGTCAGGGTCTGCACCTGTGGGGTCACGACGGGAGTGTCAGTTGGAGAAGCCGCGAATGTCCTCGAAGACTTCCAGGGAGTCCCCTTCGAGTTCGTCTTCCAAGTAGCTCACCGCCTGCTCCTGGAAAGTGTCGGTGTCCACATCATCGATCACTTCCCATTCGTCACCCTCGCGCCACTCTTCGAGGGTGGCTTCCTCGTCCTCGGCCACGCATTCTGTCACTTCAGTGACCGCAGTCTCCACCGCGTCGCTGAGCGCCTGTTGCTGCTCCTCGGAGAGCTCATCCCACACGCTGGACATGATGACCAGGTTCGTATTGAGCTGGTGGGCGCTGAGGCTCAGATAGTCCTGGACCTCCGCCAGGCTCTCTGACTCAATGTTGGTCAGCGGGTTCTCCTGGCCGTCCACCGCGCCCTGTTGGAGCGAGAGGTACAGCTCCTCATAGGCGACCTCAGTGGCATCAGCACCCAGCGCCGCCGCATTCATGAGGAACTGTGGCGAACCGGGGAACCGCATCCGCAGTCCTTCCAGGTCATCCGGGGTCCGGATAGGCTCATTAGCGGTGAAGTGGCGCGCACCGGCCGACCAGGCACCCAGCGTCCGCACCCCAGTCTCAGCCGCGAAGTTTTCGATCATCTGCTCGGCTTCAGGACTCGCCATGTATTCGGCGAGGTGGTCGGCGTCGTCGAAGGCGTAGGCGGCGTCGAGCACACTGACCGGCTCATAGACCGCGCCCAGGGCAGAGGCACCCTGAATGTCGATATCAATGTCCCCGGAGGCGACCGAGGCGATGCGGTCCGCGTCCCCGCCGAGCTGGCTGGCTCCGTAGATTTCGATCTCCAGACCGACGTCCGCCGCGGCGACCTCTTCCTGGATCACGTCAGCGCCGCAGCGGGCCTGGGGCTGGTCATCGTTGTAGCTGTGCGCCAGGGTCAATGACATGGTTTCCCCGTCCTGACCGTTGGCGTCTCCGTTGTCACCGCAGGCGACCAGCGCTAGAGCTGGCAGCGTCAGCGCTGCCGCGATCTTGGCGCTCTGGGGGTAGGGGCGTGACATAGTGATTCCTTTCATCGGTGAGCAATGAGAGCATGCTGTTCAGCGGCGACCAGGCTGCGCAGGTCAGCCAGCATCGCTTGGCGGTCCGCAGTCTTGCCGGTGAATATTTCAAAAGCGTCGGCGGCCTGGTGCATCGCCATTCCCAGCCCGGAGATCGTGCGGCATCCTCGCTCCTTGGCGGCACTCAGCAGTGCCGTTTCCACGGGACGGTAGACAATGTCGCAGACCCACATCCCGGGGTTCAGCAGCTCGGTCTCCAGCGGGGTGCCGGGGTGGTGCGCCATGCCTATGGGGGTGGCGTTGATCAGTCCGTCTGCTGCCGTGAGCAGGTGTGGCAACTGCTCCGGTGTGGCGGCGTCGACGTGCTGGCCGTGGGCAGCGGCAATGTCCTCAGCCAGCGCTGCGGCCCGGTGACGGTCGACGTCCACAATGGTCAACCGCTCGACCCCCTGCATGGCCACTGCGTGGCATACCGCGGAGCCGGCTCCCCCGGCACCCATTGCCACAGTGCGTCCAAGGGGGGAATCGCCGAGGGTATCGATCACTGAGGTCCTGAACCCGGAGACGTCCGTGTTGTCGCCGATCAGCCGGCCGTCCTGCCAGCGCACGGTGTTGACGGCTCCGATCATCTGCGCAGCCGGTGTCATCTCATCCAGCAGCGCCACTGCGGTCTGCTTCACCGGATATGTCAGGTTCAACCCGTCGAATCCTAGAACCCGGGCGTTATTGAGCAGGTCGCTGAGCGTATCGGCGTCGGCGCCGTCGGCGGTGTAGTCGATGCTGCGATAGATGTACCGAAGCCCATGGCGGGCGCCTTCGAGCTCGTGCATCGGCGGGGTCAGTGAGGGCCCGACGCCGCGCCCCACGAGTCCAACCAACACTGAGGGTGGGAGCTGAGTTGTCACAGGCCCAGCACCCCCGGCAGGTACAGGACCGCTGCAGGGAAGAGAACCGCCAGCACGGTGACCACCAGGATGGGGACCAAGAACGGCAGGGCGCCCTTGAAGACTTCGCCGACCCTGGTGTCGGAGACAGCCGCGGTGACAAACAGCACGGTCCCCACCGGCGGGGTAAGCAGCCCCACCATCAGCGACAGGATGAGGATGACACCCAGAACAATGGGATCGACGCCGTATTCCAGGGCGATCGGCAGTAACACCGGCACCGTCAATACCAGTACGGCGGTGGCATCAATCACGGTGCCCAGAATCAGCATCAGGATCATCACCACCAAGAGGAAGACCACCGGGCTCTGGGTGAATCCCAGCAGCTGCTCGGCAAGCATCTGCGGAAGTCGCTCTCGAGCCAGAATGTAGCCCAGCAGGGCTGCTGCAGCGACGATGATCATGATGGCACCGGTGGTCAACACGGTTTCCCGTACCGCGGCGAGGAAGCTGCGCCAGGAGAGCGAGCGTTCCACCAAGGAGATCAGCAGCACGTAGGCCACAGCGATCCCGGCGGCCTCGGTGGGGGTGAAGAAGCCGCCCAGAATGCCACCCAGGACAATGACTGGGGTGAGGATCGGCAGCAGGATGCCCTTGGTGCTGGACCAGAGGACCGCTCGGCTGAATGTGCCGCGGGTGACGTTGGGCTCACGTTTGAGCATCAGCCACACTGCCACGAAGAGTCCTCCGGCCACCAGCAGGGCGGGGATTACCGCAGCGGCAAATAGTGCTCCGGTCGAGGTGGCCGCCAGACCAGCGAAGATTACGGCGGGAATACTCGGCGGCATCACCGGTGCGATGAGTGAGGAGGTGGAGGAGATGCCGGTGGCGAAGCGTCTGCTGTATCCGTTGCGGAGCATGGCCGGTATCTGCACCTTGCCCAGGGCTGCGGCGTCGGCCACTGCTGAACCGCTCATCCAGGAGAATCCCACACTCATGCCCACTGTGACGTAGCCGAGATTGCCGCGGAGGCGCGCCAGCAGCGCCAGCGCGAAGTTGAACAGGCGGTCAGCGATTCCTGCGTGATTGGCCAGGGAGCCCAGGAAGATGAACAGCGGCACTGCCAACAGAGGAAAGCTCTGGACTGCGGAGGTGACTTGCCGCAGGCTCATTCCGGAGGACTGGCCGTCGAGCAGCATGTAGACCAAGGAGGGGCCCAGGAAGGCGAAGGCCACCGGGACCCGGAGCATCAGCAGCAGGGCGATGCTGCCGGCAAGGATTAGGAGAGTCACGGGGCGGGCACCTCTTCGTGTTCGGGGGCCACTGACCCGTCAGTATCAGCTGCTGGTCCGTGCAGGATGATATCTGTTGCCGCGACCAGCGAGCGCAGGACCGTGCTGACCATGCCGATCAGCACTGGGATATACAGCAATGCCATTGACATTCCCAGCACCGGTGAGCGGAGTATTCCCTGGCTTTGCACCAGGCTCCAGGCTTCGTAGGCCAGGCCTGCTGCGACGCCGGCTACACACACCAGGGCGAAGACCTGGACTGTGCGGACAAGCTGAGGCCGCGGGAGCAGATCCACCACTTCCAGAGCGATGTGGCCCCGGTGGGTGATCAGCACTCCTGCCACGGAAAAGGTCAGCCACACCAGACCGAAGCGCGAGACCTCTCCAGTCCAGGCGAGGCCGTCACCTGGCAGGTGGCGTTGGGCAGCCTGAATGACGATCAGCATAAAGATGGTCAGCAGCATGATCGAGCCCACGGCGATTTCTGCGACCGTGAGGACGCTGCCTGTCTTGCGCAGCGAGGTCCGGAGCAGCGCACTCATAGGATTCCTCGATTCTTGACGGATCATGATGCAGTGACGCGGGTCACGTGCTATTTATGAACGTACCGGATGTTACATTAGCGGTCAAGTGCGGCAGACCACATTCCTAATTAAGGGCAACTGAGCGGCGGCAAGCGGACGTTGAGCCGCGTGCCTCGAAGGGCAAGTCCCAAGAGCACGAGAGGGCGTATCCCCCAGATGAGAGCCCAGCCCTGTTGGCGGCGAGCAGTTAGAGTGAGGCCCTGCTGCGAGTACCGTCTTTCCTGGTGGCGCTTCGGCCAGACTTCCTGGCTCTCACAAGAGCCCCTGCATTTCGCGGACCAGCAATGACCGCTCCACCCTTTTGAGCTTCAGCAGAGAGTTGAGCAGCCCGTTGGCGAGAAATGCCGAGAGCAACCGCAATTTCCTTATGCGTGTACCCGTTTTGCCGCAATAAGGCTACTGACTGGCGACTATACCGGGCAGCGTCACCGTTATACTTGGCGGCCTTCTCACGTAGTTCCGCCGCCCTGCGACGAGCGGTCTTGACCTCCTTGGGAAGGTCCATCTCCAGTGAAATCTCGACACTCTGAGGATCCTCGCCGGTATAGATTGTGATGAGATCGCGAATCATGTCCTCGGCCTCGTCCAGACTCCGAGCCTGAGTGACAGCATCCAACTGGGGAACGTGGATGTGCCAATACTTTCCAGACTTGGTCGCGGTTGCGATGTAAACTTCCTTGTTCACTTCCACCACCTTTTTCCCAGCTTGACCTCTGCCTGCTTGTAGATTGCCTCGGCGGTCATTTCATTTATTTCCGTATGGCGAGGAATAGGGATGACCTGCCCATCCAGCTTGTATATATCGTGCCTGCCACCCCGCCGGTCCGCCTGCTCGAAAGTAACCCCCTGCGCTTTCGCTGCCTTCTGCAGCCTCCTGACGAGGTCTCGCTTCTTAGGCATAATTATATGCTAGTGCGGGGTAGCACAGCAACGCAATCCCGCACTAGTTAATCAGGGGTTCATTCGGTCACGACGATGCAGGCCCAAGTAATGCACCCCACCGGTCAGCGAGATTGCGTTGCCGTCAGAGCCCGCTGGGCAGCCAAGCGGACCGGGGCGTTGGGAGCTCCGTAGCCGGCGTAATCGCCGCGGCGTTCGACGATTTCAAAGAAGAACTCCCCGATGGTGGGGGTGTAGAAGTGAATGAAGTCTCCCGCGCCGTCCCGGTCATAGAGCAGATCCAGTTCCTTCAATGTGCTCACAAAGTCTGGATCCAGGGGCAGCCTGGCGGTCAGATCGTCATAGTAATTGTCTGGCACCGGCAAGAATCGCAGTCCTCGGGAGCGGGCCCGCGCGGCAGTGGTGATGATGTCCGCACACTGCAGGGCCACGTGCCGCGGGGGCACCGGCGCGGTCGGCGGTGCCAGGTTCAGCGGCACCCTCACCTTGCGGTCGGCGGTGTGCATCACTTGGCTTCGGACCAGACCCAGCGGCCCGGGAACCTCAGCGGAGGCCGCGGGTTCGAGGCCTAAGGCGCTAGTAGCGAAGAGGACTGCTTCATCGAAGTGCTGCCAGGGGTAGGAGAGGTTGACATGGTCGATCCCGCCGTGCTGCTCACCGGGCTCCATGCCTCCTTCGAACTCGCCAATCCACCTGATCGGCTCACCGTGGCCGTTCCAGAAGATCTCGGTGCCGTCCGGTGCGGCGACCCCGCGGAGGTCGAACTCCCCGGTCGAGGTGTTCCGGAAGACGGGGGCGGCCCCCAGGGATTGGGCCCGATCCGCAGCGCGTCCGCTGTGGGCGACCTCCAGCCCCAAGGCGGCCAGCTGAGGTGTTTCGCGCTTGCGCTGTTCGTTGAGGATGATCCGGGCCTCGCCCAGGGACCATAGGCGCACCGGCTTGCGGCGGTGCCTACCCCGGAAGGTGAATCCCAGCTGGTTCATCAGCTGGTCGACCTCGCTGAGGTCCGCTCCGGCAATCTCGACGAAGTCGAAGCCCTGCGGCGGTTGCCCGGCCGGGAGTTTGCCGTGCCGGCTGTGCTCTTCGGCCCCGGCTTGGTCGGCCAGCCAGATCAGCGCCCGCTGTGCATGGGCTGCGGTCCGGTACACATCGGTCTGCCGGAAGGTGTCGTTGAAAACCTCCAGTGAGAGCGGCCCGCGGTAGCCAGCCCGCAGAACATGTTTGAGGAATCCGGTGAGGTCGAAGGCTCCCTCCCCGGGGAAGAGGCGGTGGTGCCGACTCCAGGAAAGCAGGTCCATCTCCAGCTGCGGCGCATCAGCCAGCTGGAGGAAAAAGATCTTCTCCCCGTCAATCTCTTCGATTCCGGCCGGGTCGTGTCCTCGGGACAGAATGTGGAAGCTGTCCAAACAGGTCCCGAGGTTCGGCCGGTCTGCGGCTTCCACCAATCTCCACGCGTGCCGGTAGTCATTGACAAACCTTCCCCAGGCAAGGGCCTCATAGGCGATGCGGACCCCAAACTCAGCCGCGGCGTCGGCGAGCTGCCCCAGCTGAGACGTCACCACAGCGTCGTCATCAACAGTGGCGGTCCCGGCATTGCTGCACACCAGCAGCAGATCCGTGCCGAGCCGGTTCATGGTGCGGAACTTTTCGCGTGCGCGCCTGAGGTTGTCAGCAAAGGTGGCCTCATCCACCCCCTCGGCGTCCCGCAGGGGCTGGAGCATGTCAATTTTCAGGCCCAGCCGGTGGCAGAGGGCGCGAATCTCCTCGGGCGATTCATAAGCGACGGTGAGGTCTGCATCCATCACCTCGACGCCGTCGAAACCCGCCTTGGCGCAGGCTTGCAACTTCTCGGTCAGTCCACCGGACAGGGAGACAGTTGCGATGGAGGTCACCATAGATCGCAATGTACCAAAGATTACATTAGTGGTCTATGGCGGCAGCTCTCCGCCGGTCGACTGACCCGTAGCCGATGTTCAGTGGCCTTGGAAAGCTTCTGCCAGCCACCAGGAGCCGCCGTCGTCGGCGATTTTCGCATCGATCACGAGAGGTTTGTTAGGGGAAGAGGCGGCCCATTGGCCCAACGGGTGAAGATCTTCGATAGATCGCACAGTGATGCCCTCGGCACCGAAACCGCGGGCAAGGGCAGCGATGTCGGTGTCGGGGAACGTCACGGTGGACATGTCCTGGTCCTGCCCGAAGTGGTGGACTTCTGCGGAGTAAGCGGCATCGTTATAGACCACGACGACGAGGGGAAGCTTGAGTCTTACAGCGGTTTCCAGTTCTTGAACAGCCATGAGGAACCCCCCGTCCCCCGTTCCCAACACCGGCATGCGTGCTGGCTGCGCCAGTGCAGCACCTATGGCGGTGTACAGTCCCAGTCCGATCGACTGAAAAGCTTGGGTGAAGCAGAATCCAAACTCGTCGGGAACGTCGAAGTACTGGCTGGGATAGCCCATGAAGTTCCCCGAATCGATACTGACGATCCGTTCTGCCGGAAGTAGGCCGTTGACCTCTTTGGACAATTCGCGGGGGTCGATGGTGTGGCCCGGCACGCCCAGGTCCGCAGTGGGCGTCTGGTCCCACCGACCATAGTTTCCGATGCGGTCACGCACCTCCGCTGTCCGGTAACCAGTACGCTCCTCGCCATCGAAAACCCCCAACAGCGCAGATGCCACCCCTCTGGAACTTCCCAGCACCGGAATATCCACCGGCCGATGGGCCCCGAGCGCAGCATCGTCCACGTCGACTTGGGCGATCACGGTGTTGCTACCAATGAGTTTGCCGTGGCGCATGGTCCACATGTTGAGTGCGCATCCGAAGGCGACGATCAGATCGGCGTCACGGATCAGCTCCGCGGTCAGCGGCGAAGAGAAACCTCCTGAGATGCCGAGGTTGAAGGCGTCGTCGTTGAAGAGGCCTTTGGCCACCGCACTGGTGGCCACGAGCGCTCCGGTGGCCCTGGCGAGGCCCAGTATTTCCTGTTTGGCACCGCGTCCGCCCCGCCCTGCGACAAAGACAGGCCGCCTACTGGCTGAGATCGCCTCGCTCAGCTTGCTCAGCTCGATTGCAGAAGGTGCAGCGTCAGGCCGTGGTTCGACCATGGTGTCTGGAATCTCGCCGACTGCTTCAGCTGACTGCACATTCAGCGGCAGGTTGAGCACCACGGTCCTTCGGTCCCGAAGGGCTACGCGGTAGGCCCGCAGGGTGTCACGCATGGCAGTTTCTGGGGAGTACACCCGTGCCGGTTGGGCCATGACCGAGCGGGCAAACCCCTCCTGATCCATGGCGAAATTGGAGTGGGTCTGGTGGGCGGCGGTTTCAGCGGCCAGCACGATCATGGGGGTGCGCGACTTGGCTGCCTCACAGAGCCCGGTACCGGCATTGGTGAGCCCGCATCCCTGGTGGAGGCTCAGTACGCTGACCCGCTCGCTCATTCGGGAGTATGCGTCAGCCATGGTGGCGGCACCCCCTTCATGGCGAGCGGCTGTGAAAGGAACTCCGGCCTGGCGGAGGGCATTGGTGATCACGAAGTTTCCGCTCCCGACCACACCGAAGGCATGTCCTACGCCGAGACGTGCCAGATAGGTGCCAACTTGTTCTGCGACCGTCGTCATCACAGCCGGACCCCAGTCCGACCTATTGCGTACGCGCGGCTCATAGAATTGGGGACGCCAGAAAGCTCGACTGCATGAAACAGAGATCTGGGCACGGTGATCATCCTTGGATCGCGGGCGCCTTTTCCCGACCCTGAACGGGTTGAGCACCTGGTTGACCTCGCCTCGCGACTTCAAGCTCGATGGCGGTGGCGCTCGGCTTTTCTTTGGGAATTAATGCGAGGCAAATAGCTGCGATCAGCCCCGCTGCGGCAAATACGTAGAAGTTCCATGCGAAGCCAAGGGTCGACGCTGCGATCCAGCCTCCGATGATCGGCCCCATGATGGCTCCAATTCGCGCGAAACTCAACGCCCAGCCGGCAGCGGTAGCTCGAGCATTCGGCGGGTAGTAGTCGGTGATGTAACCGGTCAGGATCGCCGAAGTGCCAATTGCGCCGAGCCCCGCGAAGCCCACCAGAATCATGTTCACCCCAAAGGGGTAATCCATCATGAGGAGAACGGTCCCGAGACCACCCAGGAGGTAGAAGACCACCAGTACCGGTCTCGGCCCGTAGCGATCCGAAGCCCAACCCACTGCCAGCCCGCCTACGGCGGCCGTCAGACTGAACACGAGAAGAAACGTCAGCGAGCTGCCGAGGTCGTAACCCGCTTCCCGCATGATGGAGGGCAGCCATGTGTTGAGTCCGTACACCAGAAGCAGACCACAGAAGAGGGCGACCCAGAACAGGAGCGTCGAGCGCAAGAACTTTCGAGAGAAAATCGCCGCCAGCACCTGGCGCCACGGGACATCGGATACTTTCTCAGAATCTGCCACCCGGACGGTGTCCGGGTTGAAGGACGGAATTCCTAGTTTCCTGGCCTGGACCCGGGCCTTTTCGATCTGCCCCTTGTTGACTTGGTACTCCAATGACTCGGGCAGCATCTTGGCGATTACTGGCAGAAAGGCGATGGGGACAGCGCCAATCCCGACGACCCAGCGCCACGCGTCAGGATCATCCGACCGGGTCAGGATAGCTAGCGCTGCCAGCGCTGCGGCGACGATGCCCAGTGAATAGGCCGAAAACATCAGTGTGTAGTTGAGCGAGCGCCGCCAGGGTGGCGAAAACTCGATCGTCATGGCTGCCGCAATGGGGATGAGCCCGCCCATGCCCAGTCCGCCGATGAACCGAAACAGGCCGAACACTTCTGCGGAGGGAGCCAGAGCCGCGCCAAGCGCGGAGCCGTTGTAGATGACAAAGGCGATGAGCAGAACCCGGCGGCGTCCCATCAAGTCGCTGAGCTGGCCGATGAAGAGCGCCCCGATGAGCATGCCCATCAGGGCGTAGGCCCCGAGACCACCAAGTTCCATGGGGCTCAGATTCCATGGTTCGTACTCGCCGAGCGTCGGCAGCACAGCGCCGAGGACACCAATGTCATAGCCTTCAGCCAGAATGGAGAACCAGCACGCCCCCAATACCAACCACGTTACCCTTTTGGGGATGTTCCATGGCACGAGCGGCGAATTGTTCTTGACCTCTTGCATGTGCTGTCCCCTTGCCATGGAGCTACTCTAGTCCCCGCCCCTTGGCACACTCAGTTGGGGGAAGGGGCACTCCATCCGGTGTAGGAGTCGGCGAAGTAGGCCTGACCGTGCACTGAGCCGGTGATGGCGTCGAACTCTCCGCGCCGCCGGCGCTGCGCGAACTCGTTCTCGCCAGGCTGCCGGTGCAGCAGGTTGGTGGCCCAGTAGGAGAAGTTCTGGGCCTTCCACACCCGATCCAGTGTTGTGCGCGAATACCGCTCCAGCGGCGCCGTTGAAGCCGGCGCGTCCGCCTCGGCTTCAGCAGCCTGGCGCAAACCGGTAAGGAACTCCTCCACCCGCGGGACGAGGGCCCGTACATCAGAAAACGCGAGATTGAGGCCCTTGGCTCCCGTGGGCGGCACAGTATGGCCGGCGTCGCCAGCAAGCACCAAACGCCCGAACGTCATGGGGTCACAGACATAGGAGCGGAACGGCAGCACCGTCTTTTCGATGATCGGACCGCGCTTCAGGTTCACCGCGTCCGGCCCGCCCAGCACCTGTTGGATGTGGTCGAAGATCGCCGCGTCGCTCCAGTCCGCTGGCTTGGTCTCGGGATCGCACTGGAAGTACATCCGCTGGACGGACTCATTACGCTGCGAAATCAGCGCAAAGCCCACCTCGGAGTTCGCATAGATCAGCTCAGGAGCCGTCGGTGGGGCGTCGCAGAGGATTCCGAACCAGGCGAAGGGGTAGGTGGTGAAATAGTCGGTCCGCACATCCTCCGGGATCAGACGGCGGCACATCGAGCGGGAGCCATCGGCACCGACAATGAGATCCGCCTCAATACGCCCGGCCTGACCCTGGGCATCGAGGAAGGTGATGCTGGGCTGATCGGAGTCGACGCCGTGGACCCCCACCTCTTGCACCGACCAGTGAATCTGCCCTCCTTCCCGCTCCCAGGCGGTGGCCAGGTCATGGAAGACCTCATTCTGTGGATAAAGCCAGACGGAGCGGCCCACCAGCTCTTGGAAGTCAATGCGGTGCTGCACACCGTCGAAGCTCAGGACGGTCCCTTCATGCTCGTGGCCGTCGGTGAGCACCCGTGATCCCACCTCGGCCTCCACCAACATGTCCACTGTGGGCGCCTCGAGGATTCCGGCACGCTGGGTGCGCCGGATCTCGCCGTGGCTCCTGCGCTCGACCACTGCGGCACTGATGCCGCGGCGCTTCAACAGCAGCGCGGTCATCAAACCCGCAGGTCCACCGCCCACGATGCCCACATCGACTCGGTTGCTTGTCTGGCTCATGGCCTGCCTCTTTCAGATCGGTCCTTGCCGCGCCCCGGCGGCGGTGCCTCCAGTGTGCGCGGGCCGCTGTCAGACCCGCCACAGAGATCTCATTCAATGAGAGGAACGATCCACTCTGGTTTCACGCTGAATCCCCCGGGCAGCTACCAATAATGTCTGTGCCCAGGGACCGGGACGCGAGGCGGCATCGGGGTCATCGGTGACCACTCCCAACGCCGCCACCACCCCTTCCCCGCGTTTCCGGATCGGCACCGCTACGCCGGTGACGCCTGACTCGATGGCACCGGTCTGCGCGCAGAAGCCCCGCCGACGAATTACCTCGAGGCGCTCCTCCGCCACCGGTGCCCCCTGCCCGGGGAGCGCCCCGGAGCAACGGTCGCGATAGGAGTCCCGAAAGTCATCGGGGGCGTGGGCCAGCAGCACCATTCCGGTCGCCGAGAGGTGCAGAGGCAGTCGGCCGGCGACGCCGCCATGGATCTCTGGGGCTCCGCGCCCGGAGAGCCGATCGATGAAGAGCACCTCATCGGCGTCAATGACTCCCAGCTGCACATGGTGGCCCACCACGGCGTGAACGTCAGAGAGGTAGGGGCGGGCGCGAATCGCGAGTTTCATGGTGCTGGCTGACCGATTGGTCATCTCCCAGAGTCTGGTGCCGACCATGTACCCTCCGGGCAGCGACTCCAGCCATCCCCGATCCGCCATTGCCGTGCAGAGTCGGTGCGCGGTAGCCGAGGGCAGGCCGGTGCGCCGGGCGATCTCCGCCGCGGTGAGAAGGCTCTCGGCAGCGGAAAACGCATCCAAGATACGGTCCAGCCGGTCCAGCAGTGACTCCCCTGTCGGTGAGTTCGCCATAGGCACCTTCCCGTCGCAGCTGCGTCGTCGTACTACCAGTCTGCTATGAGAAGACTGGCGGTGGGCAGCGCTAGGCTGAACTATGGCCAACTCAGCCTCCGGCGAAGCCGTCCTGGAACGCGCCCTGCGACTCTTGGACGCCGTGAAGACCGCCCCCTCCCCCTCGGTGGCCGAACTCGTGGCGGCCGCCGGCCTGCCCCGAACCACCGGATACCGGTTGGTCCGCTCCCTGCGCGAGCTCGGGCTGCTGGAAGTCTCCGCCGACGGCGCGGTCTGCGTAGGCAGACGCGTGTGGGAGCTGGCCCAGCAGGCACCGATCAGCCGCACACTGCGCACTGCCGCCCTGCCATTCATGCAGGATGTGAACTCCGTGGTGCAGCAGAGCACCCAGCTCTCTGTGCTCGCCCCAGAAGGTGTGCTTATCGTAGAACGCCTCTCCCGTCACGGGGCGGTGGTGAACCCAGCGGAGGTCGCCGATACGATGCCCGCAGACCGAACCTCCATGGGCCATGTACTGCTGGCCTTTGCCGCACCCGCGGCCCTGAAAGCCTGGCGACACCAGCAATCACCGGATCCGCTGACCGAGGACTCGCGGCTGCAGCGGGAACTGGCGGAAGTGCGCGCACGCGGGCATTCGATGCTCAAGGGACTGATCAATGAGGAATCCGCCGGACTCTCTGTGCCCGTTCTGGACCAGCGCCGTACCGCCGTGGCCGCGCTGACAGTGGTGGTACCGCGCGATTCCCCGGACCTGCTTCAGTCTCTGGCCGCGCTGCAGACCGCCAGCCGCGGCATCAGCCGAGTGCTGCAGGAAAAGTGAAGCGACTGCCGGAGCAGCCCACCGCCCCCGCGTCCCTAGCACCGCCACCTGCACGTGCCGTTCAATGGCACTAGCGTGGACCTAGGCGCCAGGGACGCCGCAGACTGAGTGACGAGCACCTCATTGAGGGCTCTGACCACGCCGACACATCTCAAAGGAGCAGACCGTTGGGTGAGATCGACACCAATCCAGATGCGGCAGCGGCCTCCCAGGAGGAGATCAGCGCTGAAATCTCTGCGCTGCACCAGGAATATGAGCAGGCGCGTGCCCAGGGTGCGCCGGAGGAGACCAGTGCTCGGCTGAACTTCCCCCCCTACCGCAGCTCGCTGCTGCGCCACCCCACCAAGTCGCTGCACCACGCCGACCCGGAGGACATCGAACTGCACAGCCCGGCCTTCGGCCACCGTGACGTCTCACCGCTGGAGGCGGACCTGACCATCCAGCACGGTGGCGAACCTATCGGTGAGCGGATTGTGGTCGCCGGACGGCTCCTCGACGCCGCCTGGCGCCCGGTGCCGCACCAGTTGGTCGAAGTGTGGCAGGCCAATGCCGCAGGTCGCTACATCCATAAGCGAGACCAACACCCTGCGCCGATCGACCCGAACTTCACCGGTGTGGGGCGGATCCTCACCAACGCCGCCGGCGAATACTCCTTCACCACGATCAAACCGGCGCCGTACCCGTGGAAGAACCATCACAACGCTTGGCGCTCAGCGCACATCCACTTCTCCCTGTTCGGCACCGACTTCACCCAGCGGATCGTGACCCAGATGTACTTCCCCGGCGATCCGCTGTTCGAGCTCGATCCCATCTACCAATCCATCACCGATACCGCTGCCCGGAAGCGCCTCATCGCTGACTACGATCACACGCTCTCCCAGCACGAATGGAACACCGGATACCGGTGGGACATCGTGCTGGGCGGCAGCAACAGAACCTGGACCGAGCAGGAGGAGCAGTGACCATGGACCTGAAACCCACCCCCGCCCAGACGGTGGGGCCCTTCTTCGGATTCGCGCTGCCCTTCGACGGCGGCGAGAAGCTGGTCAGCAGGTCCCACCCGTCAGCGGTGCGCCTGCACGGCACCGTCTATGACGGTCACGGCGCCGCCGTCCCTGACGCCCTGCTCGAGATCTGGCAGGCGGACGAACACGGTCGGGTCCCACGGGAGGAAGGTTCCCTGCACCGTGATGGTTACACCTTCACCGGCTGGGGACGGACCCCGGTGGACAGCACCGGTCACTACAGCTTCACCACCGTTGAGCCCGGCACCACACGGGCGGGCACCGCGCCCTACTTCCTCCTCACCGTCTTCGCCCGCGGACTGATGGACCGGCTCTACACCCGTGTCTACCTGCCGGACTCCCCCCACACCTTGGAGGCGGATCCCTTCCTAGCTTCGGTGCCGGAACGCCGCCGCCCCACGCTGATCAGCCAGCGCGATGATCAGGGGAATCTGCGCTTCGACGTTCACCTCCAGGGAGAACATGAGACAGTGTTTCTCAGCTACCCCAACACTCCGCAGGTGACCGGGCCCGTCGACGACTGAACGCAGGCCCCGTGGCCCCGCCCGACACAGGAGACACATGACCTCAGCCAGCGGCATCCTGAATCCCGTGTGGTCAGGCACTCGGGTGGCCGGTGCCACCTCTGATGAGGCGGTGCTCTCGGCGCTGCTGCGCGTTGAGGCCGCCTGGGGTGGTGTGCTGACCGAGCACGGGCTGGCCTCCGCGGACAGTGCAGAACGGCTCCAGAGCATCAGCCGCGACCCGGCCCGGGCCGGCATCACCCCTGAGCCGCTGGCGGAGGCGGCCGTGGGCGGCGGCAACCCAGTGATCCCGCTTCTGGCAGCGCTGCGCACGGCGCTGAGGGAAACAGACACCGACGACGACGCCCTGCACCGCTCAGCGACCAGCCAGGATGTGCTGGATACCGCCTTGGTACTCATCCTGCGTGAAGCCTCCGGCATCATCCTCACCGATCTGCGCCGGGCCGCAGCAGCGTTGGCCCAGCTCAGCGAAGACCACCGCGAGACCCTGTGCGTGGCTCGCACCCTGACCCAACCGGCCCTGCCCTCCACCATGGGTCTGCGCACCGCTGGCTGGCTCGACGGCGTGACCCACAGTGCGAACAGACTCCAGACCGCCTACGCCGCACTGCAGCTGCAGTGGGGGGGCGCGGCCGGCACGCAGGCCGCGCTGGTGGATCTCACCGCAGCCACCGGAGCCACTGCCTCCCCCACTCCGGCTGAACTGACCGACCGCCTCGCGGCCGCACTCCACGTACCGCAGATGGACCGCCCATGGCACACCCAGAGGCAGTCGATTCTGGAGCTCGCCTCCGCCATGGCTGCGGTGTTGGCCGCGCTGGGCAAGGCCGCAGCCGATGTGCTGACTCTGCAGCGGCCCGAAATCGCAGAACTCCGCGAGCCAGGTGGTGCACACCGGGGCGGGTCCTCCGCGATGCCGCAGAAACGCAATCCGGTCCTGTCCACCCTGATCCGCTCTGCGGCACTGAGCGGGCCCGGTGCGCTCTCCGCCCTGCATCATGCCGCTGCAGACGCCGTGGATGAGCGCCCCGACGGAGCCTGGCACGCAGAATGGCCCCAGCTGATGGAACTGGTGCGGCTCACCGGCGGTGCGGCGGCGCGAGCAGCTGAGCTTTTCGAAGGGCTTGAGGTGCTGCCGGAGGCTGCAGCTGAAAACCTCACCGCCAGCGGCGACGGGCTGCTCAGTGAGCGGATCCTCAGTCAGCTCGGTCCGCGTTTCCCCGGGGGTCCCGCCGCCTTGAAGCGCACGCTTACCGAAGCCTCGCGCGGCGGCGTCCCCTTGCGCCGTGCACTCGAAGATGGGCTGGGCGCCAGCGCCGAAACCACCGCGGAGCTCGGCCATCTGCTGGACCAATTGCTCGATCCCCGCCTCTACCTGGGTCGCTCCGGTGATTTCCTTGACGCTGCGCTGATCCGGGCCAGGCCCTTCATTGACCTCGGGAGCGGCTCAGTATGACCGCTGGCGTCCTGGAAACATGGTGACCAATCAAGGTGATGACCTGCTAACAAATGACAAGGTGAGCATATGACACAGACACCCCCCACTGACCTGACCTCGGATCACGTCCCAGCACTGACCTCCACGCTCCTGGCCGGTGATCCCGAGGATTTCGCCGCCGGGAAGAAGCCGTTACTGCTGGTCGGGCCATCGTTGGGCACCAGTGTGGAGGCCGTCTGGGGACCCGCAGTGCCACATCTGCAGGAGCACTTCAATGTGGTGGGATGGGATCTGCCCGGTCACGGGCGCAGTGCTCCCTCCACGGAGCCCTTCACTATCGAGGACCTCGCCGACGCCGTGGAAGCTCTGCTGGCACGGCTTAGCGACGAGCACGGGATTCCGGACAGCACCCCTGTGCTAGCCGCAGGTGTCTCCATTGCAGGCACCGTCTCCCTGACGCTTGCCCTTCGGCCCGAGACCCGGATCAATCGGCTGGCTGTGATCTGCAGCGCCGCCAAGATCGGCACACCACAAGCTTGGGCCGAGCGGGCAGAGCTGGTCGAACGCGCCGGCACTCCGACCATGGTGGAGGGTTCTGCCCAGCGCTGGTTCGCCCCGGGTTTTATGGCCCGTCAGGGAGAGGTCGCCACGGCACTGCTGAGCTCGTTGCAGTACACCGACAGGCACTCCTACGCCCAGGCCTGCCACGCACTAGCCCAGTATGACCTCACGGACTCGTTGGAATCCCTGATCCGTCCGGTGCTGCTGATTCACGGGGCTCATGACCAAGTCTGCCCGCCGGCCGAAGCGGAGGTCATCCGTCAAGGCGCAGGTTCTCACGCCCCAGTGCACGCGGTGACCCTGGACGATGTCGCCCACCTCGCCCCCGCTGAAGCACCCGACCGCACAGCCCACGCACTCCGGGAGTTCGTCAATGCCTGATTCCACTTCGGACCATTCCGACAGCACCTACCAGCGCGGTATGCGCGTCCGGCGCGAGGTGCTCTCTGATGCCCACGTCGACCGGGCAGAGGCCAAAAAGAACGCCTTCACGCACGACTTCCAGGAACTGATCACCCGCTACGCCTGGGGAAGCATCTGGACGCGTCCGGGTCTGGAGCGGACCACCCGGTCGGCCATCACGCTGACCGCCATGATCGCCGGCGGCTACTGGGAAGAACTGGAGATGCACATCCGGGCGGCACTGCGCAACGGCATGACCGCAGACGAGATCAAGGAGGTCTTCCTCCAGGCCGCCATCTACTGCTCCGTACCGGCTGCCAATGTGGCTTTCGGCATCGGCAGCCGGGTCATCGCCGAAGAAACGTCCTGAATCTGCCCTCGGCGAGATTCATCCGCGGGGCTTCATCCGCGTGTTCGGCAGCGCAGGAGCCGGCAACGGGGCTGCCTGGCCTGGTGGAAAATCCCCGAACTGCGGAAAAGGAGTACCGTCACGGTACTGAGTGCCGGCAAGCACGTCGCGCAGCTCGCCGGTGACCGGCTCCCCCAGTGCCCCGGGGGCGACGTCGACCTCATCCTGAGTGCCATCAGGCTGGGAGGCCCGTTCCGTGCGCACTCCAGTGGACGACCCCACCTCCGCCAGCTGGGAGGCCAGGGGCGAGTCCTCCGTGGGGGCCTCGAACCCCATCTCGGCCTGATAGGCCGCCCGGTAGGCGGCGATTTCCTCATGCGTGCGGCCCACAAAATTCCACCACATGACAATCTGCTCGTTCAGCGGCTCTCCGCCGATCAGCAGCGCCAGCACCGGGTCCTGACCAGCCTTCAGCGTCAGCGTCTGGGCTCCTGGGTCCACCACAGCTAAGTGATCGGGTGGGACCGGTGTGCCGTTGAATTCGATTGCTCCGGAGACCCGCAGGAGGCCATGCTCGTGCTCAGAGGGCACGGGGATCTCGAGTGTGCGCCCCGGTTCGAGGCGAATTTCAGCCCCGGTGAGCGGGATGTAGGTCTTCACCGGGGAGCGGGAGCCCAACAGGTCCCCGATGAACACCCAGGCCGTCCATCCCTCGCCGTGCACGGGCTCGGGGAGGTGGGTGTCCAGACTCGGTGCCACGAACCGGTGTTCCTCCGGGAAGGCATACCAGAGCTGGGCGCCATGCAGGACGGTGGTGTCATCAGTGGAGAATTCGGAGTGGCTGATGCCGCGGCCGGCGTTCATCAGTGCCACCTCTCCGGGGCGGACGGTGGCCCAGTTGCCGGCGGAGTCCAGATGGTCGATGCGTCCGGAGAACAGCCAGGAGCAGGTGGCTAATCCGGTGTGCGGGTGCCGGGGGACGCGCATGGGCTTGGCCTGGGTGAGGTCATCGGGGCCGTAGTAGTCCAAGAAGCACCAGGCACCCACAAGGGATCGAGCCCGCTGCGGCATGGTCCGGCGGACCGTCATGGCCCGCGGCCCACCCAACGGCACCTCGCGGGGTTCCAGCAGCTGCACACCGCTGGCGGTGCTGGTGACCCCGGGGCTGAGCTGACCCTCCGGTGGTGCGGAGACTCTGTCCTGGGAGGTGGAGTCATCGGCAGGTCTGCGGTCCAGATCAAAGGTATGGGGCCCATTGATGCACACCTGCTCAATGGGACGGGTATCGGTGTTGCTCATAGGGCCCTCCTCTGGGCGGCGCGGCACTTACCCTTAAGGCTAATATTTCAAATTTGAAATGTCACCAGGGAGTACTGCCTCCCATGCAGGTGGACCACGGACTGCCCCACGCGCAGCCGTGCATGAACTGCACATGGCGCTGCACGCGGGGCGTGCTTGACGGTTGGCGCCTGGAGGCTATGGAGTGCCTTCGGTCAGTCCTCCACGACCTTGATATCAACCTCAATATTGCCCCGGGTCGCCTTGGAGTAGGGGCAGAAATCGTGGGCCTTTTTCGCCAAGTCCTCGGCTGCGGCCTTCTCCACGTGGGGCAGCACCACCTCAATCGTGGCGGTGAGGGCCATGCCGCCGGCGTCGTCACCACCGATGCCGATCTTCACACCTACGGAGGAGTCAGCGGCATCCTGATCCGCCTCACCCGCCATCTTGCGCACCGCTCCGTGGAAACAAGCGGCGTATCCTGCAGCGAAGAGCTCCTCCGGGTTGTTGCCATCTCCCGATCCCCCCAGCTCTTTGGGAGCAGCCAGCTTCAGGTCCAGGGACCCTCCAGCGGTCTTGACCTGCCCATTGCGGCCATCGCCGCTGGCGAGCGCTTCTGCGGTGTACTTCACATCTACTGCCATGTAGGTTCCTTTCTCACGGTTTTTCTCACGAGCTCGGTGACGAGCCGGGGCTGCCGGCGTCACCGTGTGTTGCTCTTCTACACCACCACAGACTGGGGCTACTGGCTAGAGGGTAGTCCTGCAGATGCGCCGATCCCCCCTTATCAGTGGCAGAATTGGAATCTATGCGTGACAACTCCGCCCGTTGGCTGGCGCCCGGGGACCCTGAGTCCATCTCTGTGGCGCTGGCTACCCGCTTCTCACAGGTGTTCCACTACGACCCAGAGGGCGTATGGTTCGCTCCAGGGCGGGCCAATCTCAACGGCGAGCACGTTGACTTTCACGGCGGGCGCTGCCTGCCGATGGCGCTGCGCCACGGCACGTATGTCGCGGCGGCCCCGCGCACCGATGGCCTGTTGCGCCTGCGCACGTTGGATCCCTCACTGGATACCGGGATCGTGGAAATCCCCGACGTCGCCTCCTCCCCGGTGGGGCAGGAGGCACCCTCCTGGACCACGTACGTCGCCGGTGTGGTCTCCGCGTTGGCGCAGCTGAAAGATGAGCAACCAGAGTTGGAGCTCCGTCCTGGGATGGGTGCGGATCTGCTGATTCGCTCCACTCTGCCCATTGGCGCTGGTCTGTCGTCGTCTGCCTCCCTGGAATGCGCTGCGGCCCTGGCCTTCGTCGCTATTGGGACACCTCTGGGGGAGGAGAACAAAGGGGATGATCTCACCCGCGCCCTGACCGACCAGTTGCGTGCGGTGCTGGCCCAGGTCTGCGTCCGGGCAGAGGTGGAGTCGGTCGGGGCGGGCACCGGCGGATTGGATCAGACCACGGCACTGCGGGCCACCGAAGGGAAGGTCGTCTCGCTGGACTGCCGAGACTTTTCCTTGGTGCGCACCGATATTACTTTTCTGCTGCGCAATTACCGGTTCCTGGCCATCGATACTGGGCTGCCTCACGAGCTGGCCGATGGCAGGTTCGCTGCCCGCCGGGCTGAGGCAGAGGCGGCCACCGAGGTGCTGGGGGTGGAACGGTTGCGGGACGCGTTACCGGAGAAGCCGAAGCGCACGCATGTGGAACTGGCGTTGGAGGAGTTCGACCGCGGGCTGGAGTCGGGCGCGGAACTGGGCGGGAAGGACGCAGAAGCCTGCCGCCGGCGGCTGAAACATGCGCTGACGGAGATGCTGCGAAGCGAACAGATCCACCGGATCCTCACCGGTGATGCTCACGGGGTGGACCACACCGCGGAGATGATTGGGGACATTATGTCCGCCGGCCACACCTCTATGAAGGAATGTGCTGAAGTCAGTTTTGACCTGGCCGACCAGGTCGTCGACACCGTGGTGGAGGCCGGTGCCTCCGGCGCACGGCTGATCGGCGGGGGCTTCGGCGGCTCCGTGCTGGTGCTGGTTCCCCGCAGCCGCATGGAGGCGGTGACGGCCGCTGCCTCACGGCTTTCCTCCGAGGTTCGCTTTCTGGAGGTCGTCCCCTCCCCGGCCGCTCGGGCCGTATAGAGAAGCTCAGCCCAATTTGATGGACGAACCGACCTGAGGTATGTTCGCTGACTGAATCATCCAGAGCGACTGAGAGATCTGGCTCAATGACGTCGCAGCAACCCCGCCAAATTCGTGGTGACAGGTGCTAACGCCAGTTTCGATGAAAGGCGAATCAGATGTCTCCATGCTCCTCCGCGCCCCAATTTACAGAGCTAGTCTCTCGGTTTACGGAGCAGCCTGCCTTCCAGCACTCCAAGACACTCAGGGCAGCCGGCGTGTGGACCGGGGCCCAGCAGACTCGGCTCAACGTCCGCCATTTTGAGTTCACAGCCGATGAACCTTACAAGGTCGGTGGCCGCGACCAGGGACCTACCCCCATGGAATACCTCGCCGGTGCGGTGAACAGCTGCATCACCGTGGTGATCGACCAGCTGGCTGCCCGGCAGCAGCTGAGCGTGGAGGATGTGCAGACTTACACTCTGGCCTCCCAGGACACCCGAGGACTGGCCGGCACCGCCGATGTGCAGCCTTATGCCCACGCGTACCGGTTGCAGATTGTGATCACCACCCCTGAACGCGACGAGCACACACTGCGCCAGTTCGCCGCCAGGGCCGAGCACATATGCCCGGCTATTAATCTGCTTCGCGACGCCAATACCGGCCTCAAGGTCTTGTGGAGTTTCACTGAGCAGCCACATGCTGAGGCCGCCGAGCGCCTCAGCAATGCCGCCCTGGGGTACACCGAGACCGACCACGCCCCCGAACCTTTCCTCACGGTCACCGACGCAGACCTCGCCCCCTCGGTACCAGCATGAGCGCAGTCGGAATATGGACTCTGGGACTGGCTCTGGCTTATACCGCCTGGCTGGTCATCGGCGGCCGGTGGATGGTGGCCCGTCAGGAGAGCCGGGCGAACTTCTTTGTCAGTGGCCGCAGCTTCAGCCCGTGGACGGTAGCCTTCTGCATCACCGGACTCTTCTCCGGGTCCTCCTACATCGCCATAGTGGAGCTGAGTTACCGCACTGGTATCTCAGCGGTCTGGTACGGCGTCGCCGAAACCGTCCAGGTCCTGTTGATCGCCCTGCTGCTGGTCAAACCTCTGCGTCGCAAACTCGTGGTGACCGTCACCGGAATCATTGGGGATCGCTTCGGGCGATCCGCTCAAGGTATCAGTGCGCTGATCACCGGCTTCACATTCCCGATGTACTCACTGGCCACCAGCATCGCGTTCGCCTCAGCGCTTTACGCGATCACTGACATCGCGCTGTGGCAGTCGATCACCCTGACCGCCATCATCCTCCTGGCCTTCTTAGTCTTTGGCGGCATGCGCTCAGTGGCTTTCAGTCAGACCATGAATGTGATCATGATATTCGTCATGTTCGCCGTCGGAATCTGGGCACTAGTGGTCTCACCGGGGTCCGGCGAAATCGCTGAATTCAGCGCTGACCGTCCGGAGATGTTCGAACCAGCAAACGCTGGAGTGTCGCTGATCGTTGCCTGGTTCGGCACATTTATTGTCAACGTGCCGCTGGCCCAGGCCGCGTTCCAAATGTCCATGTCAGCCCGTACTCCCGAGGACGGCCAGAAGGGCCTTTTCTTGGCAGCTGTCATCGGCATCCCCCTGATCCTGTTGGGGATCTTCGTCGGCGTGGCCGCCGCCATGGTCGTGCCCGATACCGGGCTTCCGCTGGTTGCCATTTCTGAGTACATTTCCGGGGCCCTTCCACCATGGGCCGCAGCACTGTTTTTCGTCGGTATGTGGGCATGCGCACTCGGTTGGGCCGGGCCGTGCCAGTTCTCCGGGGCCACGTCATTGGGTCGGGACTTCGGCCGCGCCATTCGCCCCAAGGCCACCCAGGCCGAACTCGTTCGCTACACCCGCATCGCACTGATTGGCCTCACCGCGGTGCTCATCGGCCTGAGCCTGCTGCGCTCGGAACAGTCAGCCTGGTGGAACATCATGGCCTGGACGCTCCGCAATGGGGCTACCTTTGCTCCGGTCCTGGCGGCATTCTTCTGGCCGCTGGCCACCCGAACTGCAGCCGTCTCCGCACTACTGGGTGGCTTCGGTGCCGGTTTGGGCTGGTACGCGCTGTCCGGCTTCAGCGCCACAGACTTCTTCCTCGGCACCCACCCGGTGTGGATAGGAATGATAGTCAACATGGCCACGCTGGTGGTGGTCAGCTTGACCCAGGTGCAATGGCGTCCGAGCCCCTCCCCGCAGGCACGAGGCCGCGGCGCAGCAGCGCTGTTCTCCGCCGGTACCGTTGCGGTGTTGACCGCGCTGAAATGGGAATGGTTGGCCAGCTACGGCCTGACCGGGTTGGCGCTGTTCCTAGTGACCCTGGGACTTTTCGCTGCCGCGTTCCTTGCCATCGTGTCCAAAGACCCCGCCGAATTCGTCACCAGCTTCTGGGAGACATCCGAAGAGCAGCCTGTCACGACACGGTAAGGCGGGACAAGACGTCGAGGAGGTGCACCCCCACCCCTCAGCGGATCGGGATGAGGTCACTGCCCTTGTCGGTGGGGAGATCGCCGTCCACCGTGGCGGTGACGACTGCCGAGTGGAGGATGATGCCGCCGTCGTGATTGTCCAGGAAGGCGGTGTCGGCGGCGTCGCGCCCGGTGGCGATGCGCACCAATGACTGCCGAGGAGCCAACCAGGTCGGGTCCACTGCGACCCACTTGCCATCCACAATGGCTTCGGCCACAGCATGGAAGTCCATGGGATCACACCCCGGAGCGTAAACAGCCACCAGCCGTGCTGGGATATGCATGGCGCGCAGCAGCGCCACCACCAGGTGCGCGTAGTCACGGCACACCCCGGCACCGGCCAGCAGCGTGTCGGTAGCTCCGTCAATGGGGTCGCTGGAACCCGGAACGTAGCTCAGCCGCGAGGCGACAAACTCAGCAACATCAGCAATCTTCTCCTCGGTGGTCTTGGAGAGATTGAACTGACCAGCCACAAAGCCGTAAAACTTGTCACACTCGGCGTAGCGGCTGGGCCGCAGGAACAGAGACCGGTCATTGTCCCGGGCCGCCATCGGTTCGGCGTGACCCTCTATATGCGCGCGATACTGCGCGATCAGACGCCCAGGCCCCACCCTGAGGCGGTGAATTCGGCCGCCATATCCCGCAGGGATCTCATCCGGAGTCACAGCCTGGTCATTGAGCACTATCTGCAGCGACTCATCCACGGTCAGACCGGGCAGCGCCGCCACCGCAATCTGGAATTCAAGTTCGGTGCTGGCGGTCACCTCAACCTCAAGGGTTGACGTCACCTCCCGAGGCGGCATCATCATAGACCCAGTCTAGGCACCCCACGGCCGGTGACGACAACCGGGGGCTGAACTTCAACGCCATTGACTTCCACGTCAGCCGCAGACAGGCTGGAGCGGTGGCCACCGTGCACCCCATCCTCGTCTCCGCCTTCGAGCCCTTCGGCGGCGCGCAGCGCAACCCGTCCCACGACGTCGTTCAGGAACTCACTCGTCGCGCCGAACGCGGTCAGCTCTCGGCTCAGCAGGAGCACGCCGGCGTGGTGGTCGTCCCGGTCCTGCTGCCGGTAGAGTTCAGCACAGCCGGGCAGCTGCTGACCCGTGCGATCTCTGAGCACCGGCCCGCGCTGGTGATCTCCGTGGGACTGGCAGCAGGCACCGACACCATCAGGCTCGAACGCGTGGGGCTGAATCTGCGCGATGCCCGCATCCCGGACAACGCCGGGGCGCAGCCGGTGGACGAACCGATCACCGCGGAGGGCGAATCCGCACTGTTCAGCACACTGCGGCTCAAGGCCGCAGGCGAGCGCATTGCCGCAGCAGATATCCCGGTCTCACTCTCACTCTCCGCGGGCAGTTATGTCTGCAACGACCTGCTCTATACCGTGCTGCACCACCTCGGTCGACAGGCGCCCCAGACTCGGGCGGGATTTGTCCACGTACCGGATCTCCACGCCGCAGATGCTCCAGTCACCGTAGGACAGGCGGTGCTGGCCCTGGATCTGCTTATCTGCGAATCCCTATCCGAGGCACCGGACACGGCCGCTCAGCTCGGGGCGCTGCACTGAACTGTGCGACACGGCCGCGCACAGACCGGCTCCTGCGGCGATATGGCTGTACTGCGAAATTCGACGCCTAGGTTGACCTTCCGCTCAGGTCTCTCTCAGAGTAGGTCCTTACCGTTATTGCACGTACGAAGCAGTTTTCAGTCGATCCGCGCGCAGCGAGGTGGCCATGACGTCACAAGGGCAGGACGAGCTCCACCGTGGTTTCGGGCTCCGGTTTGCCGGCCGAGAGAAAGGCAGACGGCACCCGGGCTCACGCCACGACGATTCCGACAATCTTGGATACGCCGCATCTAACCGCACCATCACCATTACCCTGGTCCTCGGCATCTCCCTGATGGTGCTGATTCTCATGCTTCCGTATCTCAGCGGCCTGTAGCGGGCTTCGGCACTAAGGCGGGATCTCCGAGGCGCCCGATAGTCTGATCGGAGAATGCCCAAGAACACGAACCACAAGACCTCGAGGTCCCGCCGCCGGGCCGCCACCCGACACTCTCTGGTCGCCGCCCGGTACCTCTGGGCGGTGGTGACCGGGTTAGTTATCGCAGCCCTGTTGTTCGAACCCACCATGGTCTGGACCCTGGGGGTCGGTGTCTTCATGCTCGCCCGTTTGGAGTGGCTGGGCCTGTGGCTTGTGGTTTCGGGCTACGGCATGGCCTGCCTTCCGGTGACCTTCGGCCTGTTAGTGGGCTCGGGACGCTTCTGGTTCAGCCTCACCCACGGTCTTTGGACGGGGGCAGTGTACTCCGTGGCCGGGTTCCTCTACCTCGAGCAGATTCTAGGCCTGCTGGCACCCTACGGTTTCTACGAGGGTGCTGCGGGTTAGAACTCCCGGGCCATATCCCTGAACCGCTGGAAGTGCCCCTGGAACGCCACGGTGAGGTCCCGGGTCGGCCCGTTGCGGTTCTTGGCCACGATAATGTCAGCCTCCCCAGCACGTTCGGTCTCCTTGTCGTAGACCTCCGGACGGTGCAGCAGCATGACCATATCCGCGTCCTGCTCAATGGCCCCAGATTCACGCAGATCCGAGACCTGCGGGCGCTTATCCGGGCGCTGCTCGGACCCCCGGTTCAGCTGCGAGAGCGCAATGATCGGCACATCAAGCTCCTTGGCCAGCAGTTTCAGCGTCCGGGAGAACTCACTGACCTCCTGCTGGCGGGACTCCACACGCTTGCCGGACATCAGCAGCTGCAGGTAGTCCACCACCACCAGCTTCAGGTTCTCCCGCTGCTTCAGCCGCCGGCACTTGGCCCGGATCTCCATCAGCGTCAGGTTCGGCGCATCATCAATGAACAGCGGCGCCTGCTCCAGCTTGTCCATCGCCCGGGCCATCTTCTCCCAATCCTGGTCCTTCAGGCTCGAGCCTTTGCGCAGGTCGCCGAAGAGCACCTGGGACTCCGCCGAGAGCAGACGCATGGTCAGCTCCACCTTGCTCATCTCCAGGGAGAAGAACGCAGTGGTCATCCGGTGGTTCACCGCCGCCGAACGGGAAAAATCCAGAGCCAGCACAGACTTGCCCATCGCCGGCCGGGCAGCGATGACAATCAGCTGACCGCCGTGGAAGCCATGGGTGAGTTCGTCCAGATCACGGAAACCGGTGGGGATGCCGGAGAGCGTGCCGTCGTTTGCAGCATTGACCTCAATCTCCTCAATGGTCGGTGCCAGCACCTCCGACAGCCGCGCATAGTCTGCGGTCTGCCGGTTCTCCGCCACGTTGTAGACCTCGGCCTGAGCCTCATTGACGATGGCGTCGACCTCACCGTCAGAGGTGTGCCCCAACTGCACAATCTTGGTGCCCGCCTCCACCAAACGCCGCAGAATGGCGCGCTCGCGCACGATGTCTGCATAGAAGGCAGCATTGGCCGCCGTCGGGACGGCCTGAGCCAGATTGTGCAGATAGGCCGGACCGCCTATCCGCTGCAGCTGCTGCGTCTTGGTCAGCTGGTCGGCGATGGTCACCACATCGGCTGGCTCCCCGCGGCCATAGAGATCAATGATCGCTTCGAAGATCATCTCGTGGGCCGGGCGGTAGAAGTCTCCGCCGCGGACCACTTCCACCACATCGGCAATGGCGTCCTTGGACAGCATCATCCCGCCCAGCACCGACTGCTCCGCCACCATGTCCTGCGGAGGAGTGCGCGATTCAGCGCCAGCACCTGTGCTGGGGTTATACGTCTCCACACTCACGCAGACACACTCCTCAGGCACCTCGGGGATTTACGCGAGCTCCTACTCTACCGCCCGGCAGGAACACGACGCCGCCTGCTCGGCTCACCGCCGGGAGTTCGCCCTGATCTCACGGAGAGCGTGGTGCTCCAGCGGGGCGCGCAACCCGTAGACTAGGCCAGCCAGCCAGGTGCGCATGGATCGCCTGGCCTGGCGGGTGTCGGGGTAGCGGCAGCGCAGGTGCAATCCGGTGTGGTTAATCACAAACCAGATCATCACCCCGTCAGTGCGGATCACCGCCGAGACGTGCTGCGGGTTGAGGTCATCATCCACATTGACTGGCAGCTTCCGGTGATCCAGCCAGGACATAGCGAACATGCCAGGCGACTGCGGCATACCCCCGTAGGGACGCATGATCGGCGCCAGCGGGTAGGACCCCAGCCGGATGGCTTCCTTCACCGACCTGTAGCAGTCCTGGTAGTCCTCCTCATGGCTCTCCAGCACCGAGTTGGTGATGAACCAGCCCACCGAGTCGAACCACCGCGTCCCGTGCCGGGAGTGCACCGGGAAGACCGCACGCAGCGGTTCACCGGAGAGCTCAGCGGCGAGCCTGGTCATCACCGATACCGCCACCGCGATCAACCGCACCCTATGTTCTGCGGCGTGGGCCTCCACCTGGGCCAGTTCCTCGGCGTCGAATACGTCACGGATTTCGACGAACTCCCCCACCGGCTCTGACAAATCACCCAGATCCAGCGGGAACGTGGGCATCGCATGACCGCCAGCGTGCAGGATCTCACGCCACCGCTCAATCACTTCCCGCGGCGGGGCCGGTTCCTGCTCCAACGCCCGTGTATGGTCAGCGAATGATTCGGTCGGTGGCAGACCCGCGGTGGGCTCACGTCCGGCCTGAAGGTTCTGCACGCAGGTGGCGAGGTCGCGAGTGAGCACCAGCAGACTCCATGCGTCCACGTGCGCGTGATCGGAGCCAATGATCACCTGCGGCGGCTGCACTCCGGTCTCATCCTCGACCACGCACAGCCGATAAGAGGGTGTTTCCAGCGACCGGCACACCAAGTCAAAATGCTCACGGATCACTGCTCTGAGCGCTGTAGGCGTCATCGCACTACCGTCTCCGAGCTGTTCCCACTCCCCCGGCTCGACGCTGACCGAGGTCAGGACCAGCTCCGGCTTGCGGCCATTGCCCTCGTCAGCGCCCAGGAAGACGGTCCGCAGAGTGCCGTGACGCTCCACAACCTCCATCCATCCCTGGGCGATGACTTCACGGTCGGCGTGGACCGGCAAGGAGAAGCTCACCGCCATCCATGATCCGGGGCGGGGCCCGAACCCCACGTGACGCTCCTGATCGAAGGACACCGGAAGCGGCTTGGAGGCCGCCGCGTCGGACAACTCGGCGCGGACACAGTAGCTGTACGCCCGGCCGGGCTGGACCTGCATCTGCGCAATATTGGTCAGCCGCATACCGGTAGTCTAGGCCGGTGGCCAGGTTCCAGACAGCGGGAGCGCAACTTTCTTTTGAGGTGGTGGGGAAGGAGACGGACCCGCTGTTCGTCCAACTGCACGGGCTGACCTCCTCCGCCTGGCGCGAGCATCACGCCGGGCTCGACGTCACCGGTGAGCTCTCCGGCTTCCGAGTGCTGCGCTATGACTCGCGCGGCCATGGATCCTCCACCGGCAGACCAGTCCCCGATGACTATCTCTGGCCGCAGCTGGCCGAGGATCTGCTGCATCTGCTCGAGGCAGTGGCTCCGGGCGAAACGGTCCACGCGGGTGGCCCCTCCATGGGAGCCGCCACCCAGCTGTGCGCGGCGCTGGAGGAACCTCACAGGTTCGCCTCGCTGAGCCTCTTGGTCCCTCCGACAGTGTGGTCCACCCGGACCGAGCAAACTGATCAGTACCTCCGTTCTGCCGAGGTGGTGGAACAACATGGGGTGGAGACATTCGTCCGCCTCACCGGGAGCGCACCGCCGCCGCCTGCCCAGGCCGGCCGGACCCGTCAGCTGCGTCCGGCCGTCAGCCCAGAGCTGCTGCCAGCCGTTCTGCGCGGAGCCTCCATGACCGACCTGCCCGCACCCGAGGACCTCGCAAGACTGCAGGTGCCGGTTCAGATTCTTGCCTGGACACATGATGCTGCCCATCCGGTCTCGAGTGCTGAAACCCTCCACCGCCTGCTGCCCGGCTCGGAGTTCTCCATTGCTGAAACGCCTCATGATCTGGCCACCTGGCCGAGTCGAGTGGCGAGTTTTGTCGGCCAGTACCGCCGCTGACCTGCGCTCAGCGAGCGATCGGATCGCCGATCCGGGCCCCGTGGGGGCGCTTCGGCAGGATCACGGCCCAGTGTCCGTGATCCCCTTCCCATTGCCTCGGGTCGGCGATCCGATCTGCAGGTCGTCCCTTGAGGGGTCAGGCCAACCGCGAACGTCCCGCAGTGGGGATGCGCTTGTCCTGATCACCTACCCACGTGCTCATGTGGCGGCGAGTAACGGTGACGCGGATGCACGCCGAGAGCCACCGGCCAATATCCGCGTCACTCGCGCACCCAGAAGTCTCACGTGAGCCCTGAGGGCCAGCAGAGGACTTCCGCAGTGAGGAGGGACGATTGCCACTGTAGGCCCAGAAGCAGCCCTGGGCAATAGCTCCCGGACGAGTCGTTGTGGATTACGTGTGGAGTCTCCGGCGTGTCGTGTGAAGATCTTGAGGGAAACCTGTGGATGCCGCTGTAGGAATAGCCGGTGCAACGGTCTGACCTGGAGCTTTGTAGCGACACACTGTGAATTAAAATATTTTTTTCGCCTCATGTGGTGGCCGGACAAGTACTTGCTCTCGCCTCTGCTTCGGGTGTATAGGACCTCTTCCGGTTGGTTTTCCACAGACTCTCCACAGCAGCCTCGGGCATCGAACTCCGGCGATTCCGGCTCAGTCCCAGTACTGGATGAATGTCCTTCAAATTTGAAGTATCCTGGGAGTGCACCGCGATTCTCGGTGTGTTCCCGCACTCTCAAGGAGCTACATGCAATTCGGCATCTTCTCCATCGGCGACGTCACGCCTGATCCCACCACCGGTCGCGTCCCTACAGAACATCAGCGCATCACTTCCACCGTGGCCATGGCGCAGAAAGCCGAAGAGGTGGGGCTTGATGTCTTCGCCATCGGTCAGCACCACAATCCCCCATTTGTGGCTCCGGCCAATCCGCCCATCTTTATGGCTCATGTGGCCGCACAGACCTCGCGGCTGCTGCTGTCAACTGCCACCACTCTGATCACCACTACGGACCCGGTCCGCATCGCTGAGGACTACGCCTATGTTCAGCACCTCAGTGAGGGGCGGGTGGATCTGACCCTGGGGCGGGGCAACACCGGCCCAGTGTATCCATGGTTCGGCAAAGACATTCGGGCAGGAATCCCCCTCGCCGTGGAGAATTATGCGCTCCTGCACCGGCTCTGGAGGGAGGAAGACGTCGACTGGAGCGGGCGTTTCCGGACCCCCTTGGAGCACTTCACCGCCACTCCACGCCCCCTGGACGGGGTCCCGCCGTTTGTCTGGCACGGGTCCATCCGCTCCCCGGAAATCGCCGAACAGGCCGCCTACTACGGCGACGGGTTCTTCCACAACAACATTTTCTGGAACAAGGAACACACCGGCCGGATGGTCGAACTCTACAGGGAGCGGTACGCCCACTACGGGCACGGTACGCCTGAGGAGGGGATCGTCGGCCTGGGCGGGCAGGTGTTCATGCGGCCCAACTCGCAGGATGCGGTGCGGGAGTTCCGGCCCTACTTTGACCGTGCCCCCGTTTACGGAGGAGGCCCGTCCCTGGAGGAGTTCACCGAGATGACACCGCTGACGGTGGGGACTCCAGAGCAGGTCATTGAGAAGACCCTGAGCTTCCGCGACTATGCGGGAGACTACCAGCGCCAGTTGTTTCTCATCGATCACGCCGGACTGCCGCTTGAGACGGTCCTGGAGCAGATCGAGATATTGGGCGAAGAGGTGGTTCCGGTGCTGCGCAAAGAAGTCGCCGCCCGTGCCCCGGAAGGCACACCCGCCCCGCCGACCCACCAGCTGCTGCGGGCTCGGCGGGATGCCGGACAGGATCCGGTGCCTGGCGGCCCGCCGGCCGCCGGGGCCGAGGCACCCAGCCGAGCCGGGTAACGGCTCGATGACGCGAGAAGGCCCCCGGGCGGTTCAGCACATGAACCAGCCGGGGGCCTTCAGCGTTTTCTGCTTTATCGCGCGGGAACGACCTGCAGATCGATGGTCGCGGTGACCTCCGGGTGCAGCTTCACCGTCGCGGTGTAATGTCCTACCGCTTTGATCCGCTCCGGCAGCTGGACGGTGCGCCGGTCGATGCTTCCCAGCCCTGCGGCCTCAACTGCCTCCGCAATCTGGGCGGCACCGACGGTGCCGAAGAGCCGGCCGGAATCGCCGGTCTTCACGGAGACCTCCACGGTCTTGGCCTGCAGTTTCTCGGCTACGGACTGAGCTTCTTCGACCGTGGCGATTTCGCGGGCCTTACGGGCCTGACGAATCCGCTCGACGTCCTTTTCGCCGCCCTTGGTCCAGGTCAGTGCGTAGCCGCGGGGCAGCAAGTAATTGCGTGCATAGCCGTCTTTGACCTCGACGACGTCGCCGGGGGCACCGAGGCCGGTGACTTCCTGAGTCAGGATGAGCTTTGACATATCAGTAGATCCTTTCCTTCCTCAGTGATCAGCCGCGGCCAGCGCCGGAGTACGGCAGCAGGGCCATTTCGCGAGCGTTCTTGATTGCCTGGGCAATCTTGCGCTGCTCCTGGACGGAGACTCCGGTCACCCGCCGAGCACGAATCTTGCCGCGATCGGAGATGAACTTCCGCAGCAGGGCGGTGTCTTTGTAATCAATGACCTTGATGTCAGCAGCCTTCAGCGGGTTCGCTTTGGGCTTGGGCTTCTTGGTGATTTCAGCCTTTGCCATCGTGGTGCTCCTTTTCATAGGTGGGAGCCCGCGCTGTCACGCGGGATGGTGAATAGTTGTCAGTCGTTCAGTATCAGAACGGGGGTTCGTCATTGCCGCCGGTGTCCCAACCGCCGCCCTGGGAGGGCTGTCCGCCCCAGGGGTCCGGCTGCTGGCCACCACCGTAGGATCCGCCACCGAACCCGCCGGGCTGCTGGCCTGCGCCGAAGCCACCCTGGCCTCCGCCGGGGTTGCCGCCGAAGCCGCCACCGCCCTGACGGGGAGCCTGGCGCTCGATCTTGGCCGTGGCGTAGCGCAGCGAGGCGCCGATTTCGTCCACGTCGAGTTCCCAGCTGGTCCGGTTGTTGCCTTCTTTGTCTTCGAAGCTGCGGGCCTTAAGGCGTCCCTGGGCGACCACACGGGTGCCTTTGGTCAGCGACTCACAGACGTTCTCTGCGGCTTCGCGCCACAGCGAGCAGCGCACGAAGAGCGTCTCAGCGTCCTTGTACTCGTTAGCCTGCCGGTCGAAGTACCGCGGGGTGGAAGCGATGACGAAGTTCGTCACCGGTGCCCCGGAAGGCGTGAATCGCAGTTCGGGGTCTGCCGTCAGGTTTCCCACGACAGTGATGACAGTCTCGTTATAGGCCATGTTTGTGTACCTCTTTCACTCAGTGGCGTACCAAATATGGTGGCCCAGGTGCCGGTTCAGGCGACCTTGAACTCTTCGGGGCGGATGATCTTGGTGCGCAGAATGGTCTCGTTCAGACGCAGCAGACGGTCCAGCTCTTTGGCGGAGTCCGGGGTGGAGTGGAAGTTCACCACCGCGTAGATCGCCTCAGTCTTCTTCTGGATCTCAAAAGTCAGCTGACGGCGTCCCCAAATGTCGATCTCGTCGACGGTTCCGCCGTCTTTCTTGACCAGTTCCATGTACTTGCCCAGTGTGGGCTCTACGGTGCGCTCGTCAACCTCGGGGTCGACCAGCACCATCAGTTCGTAGTGACGCATTATGAACCCACCTCCTTCGGTCTTGCGGTCACGGGATTTCCGTAACAGGAGGTTCTTTGCGTGATATCTGTCGCTGAGGGCGCCCAGGAGAGCACCCAGCACAGACTGACCTATATTACCCCTGATCAGCTGTGAGCACGAACGGCCAGGTCAGACAGTGAGCTCCTGGGTGAAAAACGCGGTCACAGCATCCCGGAGGTGGGCGACGTCGTGGACCCCGCACATCTCCCGGGCGGAGTGCATGCTCAGCAGCGCAATTCCCACATCCACAGTGCGCAGCCCAAGCCGGGTGGCGGTGAGCGGACCGATGGTGGAGCCGCAGGGGAGGTCATTATTGGAGACAAACTCTTGGGTGGGAACCCCAGCGGCGCGGCACACCTGGGCCCACATGGCTGCTCCCGCGGCGTCAGTGGCATAGCGCTGATTGGCGTTGATCTTCAGCAGCGGTCCCGCATTGGGCAGCGGCCGGTTCGCGGGATCGTGGCGTTCCGCATAGTTCGGGTGCACCGCATGCCCGGCATCGGCGCTTAGGTGCCAGGAGCCTGCACAGGCCTGCGCTCGCTGCGTCGCTGTGGCTTCCAGGCCTTCATAGATCCGGTCCAGCACCTCCTCCAGGAAGGGCCCGGCGGCGCCGGAGCGCGAGGCTGAGCCCAGCTCCTCATGATCGAAGGCGGCCAGCATGGGGATCACAGCCGCTGAGGTGTCTGCGGCCAGCATGGCCTGCAGCCCTGCATACAGTGAGGAGAGATTGTCCAGTCGTCCCGAGGCCAGGAATTCCCGCTGTGCTCCGAAACGTGCGGGGGGCTGGGCGTCGGCGACCACCACGTCGTATCCGTCCACCTGATCAGCCGCCACACCCGCGGCCCGGCTGACGATCTCCAACACGTCCGCCTCAGCCGCTGCCTCGGCAGACCCGGCCACGGCCACCACCGGCATCGTGTGCTGCTGCTTGCCGAGTTTGATCCCCTCGGCGTTGACTTGCCGATCCAGGTGAATCGCCAGCTGCGGAATGCGAGCCACCGGTCCGGTGGCCGCCAGATGGGTCGCGCCATCCCGGGTGACCAGTCGGCCCGCAAGCCGCAGCTCGCGGTCCAACCAGGAGTTCAACAGCGGTCCCCCGTACACCTCCACCCCGGCCTGCACCCAGCCGTGCCGGGTGACGGTGGATTGGGGTTTGAGCTTGAACCCGGGGGAGTCGGTATGTGCGCCCAGGACCCGCAGCGGCGTGGCGGGACCGGCGGCCTGGGGCAGGATCCACGCCAAGACGGCGCCGTCGCGCACCACCACATACTTCCCCGGTTCGGCGGGCCAGTCCTGATGCTCGCCCAACTGAGTGAAACCGGCCTCCACGAGGCGCTGGGCGGTCACCGCTGCCGCGTGATAGGACGATGGCGACTCCGTCACAAAGGTCGCCAGGTCATCGATCAGCTCATCAACATTCCGGGCTGCAGTCGGCGGGTTCATGACTTCCATCCTACGGCTGGGCTCGCCGCCTCACCGGCACCATCTCACACAGGCTCAGTGCCCCGGTAGGTCCACGCGCGCAGCGGCAGCTCCAAGGGCCCGTGCCGGAACCGTCTCAGCCACAGGTGAGACAGCGCCAGCTGAGTCAGCCAGAGTCCCAGCACGACGACGCCCACCGTCACCTCTGCGGCCTGCCCGCCCCATCCGAAGCCCAGTCCGGAGAACAAGAGCGCCAGCACCAGGGACTGACCAAGGTAGTGGGTCAGCGTCATTCGGCCAGCTGGTGCCAGGACCCCAGCGATACGCGGCGCGGAGCGAAACAGCAGCAGGAGGAAGATGGCGTAGCCGCAGGCCTGGAACGGCCCCGCGGCGAGGTTGACCGCCGCTCCCAGCAGCTCGGCACCGTACCCGGCGGTGTAGTCGGTGACCCCCGGTGGTCCCCAGCGCAGCCGGGCGGCGAGGACGCTCAGCGTCAAGCCGGTCACCAAGCCTACTGCCCCTGTCAGCACCAGCCGGTGCGTCCGGAACTCCCCATCAGTGAGGCGCTGCAGCACCCGGTATCGCCCGGCGAGAAGTCCGGCGAGGAAGGCGGCCAGCGCCACGGGCCCTTGGACCACGAGCACCGAGGCAAGGGCTGCCGGGTAGGCACCCCACTGGTAGGCCAACCACTGGCCCGCTGAGCCGGTGTAGGCAGCCGCAGCCTGCTCCGCACCGTCGAGGCCTGCGGCACCGGTGGCTGCCGCGGCGTCGTCGGCCTGCAGCGCCACCCCTGCCAGCACGAGCAGCAGCACCACCACGACGGTGTACAGCGCACCAGCGCTTACCAGGGCCGCGGCGGTGGAGATTCTGCGCAGTCTCAGCAGCAGGAACCCCAGCAGGCCGTAAGCCAGCAGAATGTCCCCGGCGAAGAGGAAGACCCCGTGCAGCAGACCCAGCAGTATCAGCGCCGCGAAACGGCGGCGGGCGTGCTGCACCGGGCTGGCTCCGAGGGCCGCGCCGCGGGCCCAGGCCAAGGCGAAGCTGAGACCGAACAGGAAGCTGAACAGGACATAGGACTTGCCTTCGAACAGCACCGAGACGGTGAAGCGCACCAATTGCCCGGCCGCGGAGTCCACCGGCTCACCGCGCACTCCCGGCAGCAGCATCTCCGGACGGGCAAAGAACCAGATGTTGACGCTGAGGATGCCCAGAAGTGCCACCGCACGCAGCGCGTCGACTGCAGGAATCCGCCGGTGTGCTCGACCGGAGGCCTCACCTGCGGAGGGGCTGGGCACAGGGCGCGGCACGGGGCGCGGTCAGGAGTCGGCGTCGCCGCGGATGAAGGCCTCCACCTTCTCATGGGCGACCGAGTCATGGAACTGCTCCGGCGGGGACTTCATGAAGTAGCTTGAGGCTGACAGCAGCGGGCCGCCGATGCCGCGGTCCAGGCCGATCTTTGCCGCTCTGACTGCATCAATGATGACACCTGCGGAGTTCGGTGAATCCCACACTTCCAGCTTCAGCTCGATGGACAGCGGGGCGTCACCGAAATTGCGGCCCTCCAACCGGATATAGGCCCACTTCCGGTCATCCAGCCAGGGCACGTAGTCGCTGGGTCCGATGTGCACATCCCGGTCGGCCAACTTGGCGGATGTGTTGGAGGTCACTGCCTGTGTCTTCGACACCTTCTTTGAGGTCAGCCGGTCAGGCTGCAGCATATTCATGAAGTCCATATTGCCGCCGAAGTTCAGCTGGTAGGTCCGATCCAGGTGCACCCCGCGGTCCTCCAGCAGATGCGCCAACTCCCGGTGGGTGATGGTGGCCCCGACCTGGGACTTGATGTCGTCGCCGACAATCGGCAACCCGGCGTCAGTGAATTTCTGGGCCCACTCGGGGGTGCCGGCGATGAAGACCGGCAGGGCGTTGACGAACGCGCAGCCGGCGTCGATAGCGGCCTGAGCGTAGAAGCGTGCGGCCTGCTCCGACCCCACCGGCAGGTAACACACCACCACATCCGCGCGGGCCTCTCGCAGTGCCGCAACCACGTCCACGGGGTCGAAAGCGGACTCCTCAATAGTTTCCCGGTAGTAGTCCCCCAGACCGTCCAGGGTCGGACCGCGCTGCACCGTGACGCTGCTGTAGGGGACCTCAGCCAGTGTGATGGTGTTGTTCTCACTGGCGATGATCGCCTCAGAGAGGTCCTTGCCCACTTTCTTGTCATCGACGTCGAAGGCTGCGACAAACTGCACATCGCTGACGTGATAATCGCCGAAGCGCACATGCATCAGACCTGGCACGTCCTGATCATCGGGAGCCTCCCTGTAGTACTCCACTCCCTGGACCAGCGATGCTGCGCAGTTCCCGACACCCACCAGGGCTACCCGGACCGGATTCTCTGACACGAACATGTTCCTTTCATCGGCTGCAGGTGTGCGGCAGCGCCTGACCCGATCTCCGGGGTCACCGTTGCCTGCTCATCATAAGCTGGGACTGTGAGCAGATCTTCCGAGCCTCCGCCAGCTTCCCGGGCCGGCACGGAAACCGAGCCGCCTGACCCCCTGGCGCTGCACCTGGCTGACCGCTGGGGTGGTCCCACCGGCCGCCGAGCTCGCCGCGCCGGCAGCAGCAGGTGGCGGGCGGCCCCGGTGTTGGCCGCGCTGACCTCGCTGGGTGTGCTGCTGGCGGTGCTCGCCTCGCAGTACTGCCGCGTCAATGGCTGGGGCGGCGTGGCGGTCTACCACTGGGGCTGCTATTCGGATGTCGCGGCCCTGTGGTCCTCCCGGGAGTTCAATCAGCACCCGTGGGCGCCGTTCCTGGATGACTACCCCGCCTTCGAGTACCCGGCACTGACCATGTTCCTGGCCTCAGTCCTGGCGGCGGCCACCCACACAGCTGACGCCGTCTTCGGAGGAACCCCGGTGGACTATTGGGGTCAGCGCACCGGACTGCTCTATTGGGATCTCACCTTTGTGGTGGGCGCGCTGGCGTGGTTTGTGCTCACCCTGGCGGTGCTGCGGGCGGCCCCGGCGCACCCGTGGAGAGCCGGCGTCGTCGCCCTGTCACCAGCCATCATCTTCGGCATCGGCATCAATTGGGACATCTTTCCCGCCGCGGCACTGGCGCTGGCAGTGCTGCTGTGCCTGCGCCGCAGCTGGTTCGCCGCCGGGGTGCTGCTTGGCATCGGGGCCTCGCTGAAGCTGTATCCGCTGTTCCTGCTGGGCGCCGTGGTCACCTTGGCGCTGCGCAGTTCGGTACGCCGCCGGCAGGAGTACGACGCCGTCCTATGGGCTGATTTCGGCCGGGTCGCCGCAGGCACTGCGGTGGCCTGGGCGCTGATCAATGTCCCGGTGATGTTGACCAGCTTTGCCGCCTGGAGCGAGTTCTACGTCTTCTCCGCCGAACGGGGCCCCGGATGGTCCTCCATCTGGCACCTGTGGGGGCTGCTCACCGGCACGCCGATGTCAGCTGAAGCGGTCTCTGGCTGGAGCCTCGGGATTTTCGCAGCGAGCTGCGCCGCGGTGCTGGTGCTCGGGCTCACCGCGCCGCAGCGTCCCGACGTGGCGCAGCTGCTGCTGCTGATAGTGGCGGCGTTCTTGATCTGCAGCAAGGTCTACTCACCCCAGTTCATGCTCTGGCTGGTGCCGCTGATGGTCCTGGCCGGGGTGGGGCTGCGCGACGTGCTGATCTGGCACGGCTTCCAGCTGCTGCACTTCTGGGCGATTTGGATGCACCTAGCCGCGCAGATCAGCGACGCTGAGCCGCAGCACCTGCTGGATGAGAATGTCTATGCGGCCGCAGTCTTGGGCCAGCTTCTCTCCACGCTCTACATCTGCGCTGTGGTGGTCGGCCGGATGTTCAGAGGTGGTCTTCGGCCCACTGCCTAAGCAGGTGCTCGGCCTCGGCTTCCTCCAGGGGGCCGTGCTCCATGCGGTGCTCCAGCAGGAACTTATATGCCCTGCCCACCAGCGGCCCGGGAGGGATCTCCAGAAGCTGCATGATCTGCTCACCGTTGAGGTGGGGGCGGATTTTGGCCAGCTCCTCCTTCTCCTGCAGCTCACTGATGCGCGCCTCCAGATCGTCGTAGGCGTGGGAGAGCCGGTTGGCCTTCTTGCGGTTGCGCGTGGTGACGTCAGACCGGGTAAGCCGGTGCAGCCGCTCCAGCTGGTCTCCGGCGTCGGTGACGTAGCGCCGTACCGCGGAGTCGCTCCACCCCTGGCCTCCGTAGCCGTAGAAGCGCATGTGCAGCTCCACCAGCAGGGAGGTCGCACGGATGCTCTCCTTGTCGAACTTCAGCGCCTGCATGCGCTTGCGGGTGAGTTTGGCTCCCACCACATCGTGATGCCGGAAGCTGACTCCTCCGCCGGGTTCGAACCGCCGAGTCTTGGGTTTGCCGACGTCGTGCATCAGCGCAGCAAACCGCAGGACAAAGTCCGGCCCCGGCACCGGCCCATCAGCATCGGTCTCCAGCTCCGCTGCCTGCTCCATGACTTGCAGCGAGTGCTGGTAGACGTCCTTGTGCCTGCGGTGTTCATCGTCAGTGAGCTTCAGCGCAGGTATCTCCGGCAGCACAATATCGGCCAGGCCAGTCTCCACCATCACGTCGATCCCCGCCCGGGGGTCGGCACCGCAGATCAGCTTCACCAGCTCAGCCTGGATGCGCTCGGCGGACACAATGCGCAGCCGATCGGCCATGTCGGACATCGCCTCCCGCACCTCCGGTGCCACCCTGAGCCCCAGCTGCGCAGCAAACCGGGCAGCGCGCATCATGCGCAGCGGGTCATCGCTGAAGCTCTCCTGCGCCGTGGCGGGAGTCCGCAGCACGCCGGCGTGCAGGTCCCGCACACCCCCGTGGGGGTCCACCAGTTCAAAGCTCGGCAGCCGCAGCGCCATGGCGTTGACCGTGAAATCCCGCCGCAGGAGGTCCTCCTCCAGCGACTCGCCGAACTGGACTACGGGTTTCCGCGAGGCCGCATCGTAGGCCTCCGAACGGTAGGTCGTGACCTCCAGGGTGTGCTGCCCGCGGCGGATGCCGATGGTCCCGAAAGCCCGGCCGATGTCCCACTGCGCGTCAGCCCATCCCTCCACCGCAGCGGTGATCTGATCCGGGGTGGCCTCAGTGGTGAAGTCCAGGTCGGGAGAGCTCCGGCCCAGGAACAGGTCCCGCACCGGGCCGCCCACTAGGGACAGTTCATGCCCAGCGCGTGCGAACACTTCGCCGAGCTCGACGACGATGTCGGGTACCGACGCGCCTGCAGGGAAGCCTTGGGGAAGCGAAACCATCACGCTGAACAGTTTTACACACGCCCCAGTTAAAGTAGTTACATGACCAACGCGGAAACCGGAGGTGTGCGGCGCACTCCGCTGACAGTGTCGATGGGTGCCCGCCGCGCCAGTGGTTCTGCCCTGAACCGGTCCAGCCGGCAGCTGCCCACCGAGGAGGAGGTCAGCGCCGGCGGCGTCGTCATCACCCCTGCCTCCAAGGGTTTCGATGTGGCCATCATCGCCCGCTACAACCGCGGGGGCCGGCTCGAATGGTGTCTGCCCAAAGGCCACCCGGAAGGCGAGGAGAACTTCGAGGAGGCAGCGGTGCGTGAGGTGGAGGAGGAAACCGGAATCGCCGGGTCCATCCTCACCAGCCTCGGCAGCATCGAGTACTGGTTCACCGTGCCCACCCATCGAGTCCACAAGACGGTGCATCACTTTCTGCTTGAGGCCGTCGGCGGAGAGCTGACTATTGAGAAGGATCCCGATCATGAGGCCGTGGACGTCGCCTGGGTCAATTTGGAGGACCTGGACCGGGTGCTCTCCTTCCCGAACGAGCGGCGGATCGTGAAGCTTGCCAGGCAAGTCATTGAGGACTCCCTGTGACTACCGGCTATAGTCACCCCCGATGACGCCCACACCTTCTGCATACCAGCCCCGCCACCGCGGGGCACCTACGCCGGCCGAACCTGCGGCTGCGCCCCAGACTGAACCGCCTCCAGCGCACATCCCGCGCCAGGGCATGGCGGCAGCCTCGGCCCTGATGGCTGGCGGCACCATGGTCTCGCGCGTGCTGGGCTTTGTCCGCACCGCACTGTTGGCGGTGGCCATTGGGGCGACCACCACCATGGCCGACGTGTTCGAGAAGGCCAACTCCATCCCGAACATCATCTATGTGCTGCTCGCTGGCGGTATGTTCAACGTGGTACTGGTTCCGCAGCTGATCAAGGCCGCAAAGGCCAGCGACAAAGGCGCTGAGTACACCTCGCGGCTACTGACGCTGACGGTGGTGGTGCTCGGGGCTGCCGCGCTGTTGATCACCCTGGCGGCCTATCCGATCATCGTGGCGCTGACCTATGAGTGGAGTGACGCGCAGTTGGCGCTCGGGGCGGCCTTCGCGCTGTGGACTCTGCCGCAGATCTTCTTCTACGGGCTCTATGCCGTGGTCGGTCAGATTCTCAACGCCAATGCCAAGTTTGGCTGGTACATGTGGGCGCCGGTGCTGAACAACGTGATCGCCATCGGGTTCATTGTGGTCTTCATCATCACCTTCGGCAGCTATTCCTCCGGGGACAACCAGGCAGCCGAATGGACCACCCGCCAGACGATCATCCTCGCCGGGGGCCACACCCTCGGCGTGATCCTGCAGGCAGCGCTGCTGCTGTGGCCATTGTCGAAGCTGGGCATCCCGCTCAAGCCGAAGTTCGGCCTCCGCGGTCTTGGGCTGGAACAGACCGGCAGAATCGCCCTGTGGACGCTGATCACCATGATGGTGGGCAATTTCTCCTCACTGCTGCACATGCGCCTGGTCTCCGGGGCCACGGCGGTGCGAGAGCAGCTGGAGGAGGGTGCGCACCTGCCCGGAGAGTACGCTGCGAACATCGCGGAGCTCATTGTGCTGCTCCCGCACTCGGTCTTTGTACTGTCCCTGGCCACGGTGCTGTTCAACCAGATGACTGCGGCCATGCAGGACTCGGACATCTCCGCCGCCCGTGCCACCTTGAACCGGGGGCTGCGCATCTTCGCCATTCCGGTGATGTTCTCCATGGTGGTCTTCGTGGTGCTGGCCGGTCCCATTGGTCGTCTTTTCAGCGGAACCTCGGCGGAGGCCGCGTTGGCCGGCGCCGCTATCGGACAGCTGCTGCTGATCTATGCGGTGGGGCTGCCGTTCCGCTCCGCGCAGTTCTACCTCATGCGGGCGTTCTACGCCGCCGAGGACGCGAAGACCCCGATGGTGGTGACCTGCATCCTGGCACCCATCGGACTGGCGATCACCTACACCTGTGCGGCCCTGCTTCCGACTCAGTACCTGCCGTATGTGGTGGTCAGTCTCTTCAGCGCGCTCAATGTGGTGCGCACCGTGATCTTCCACCGCATTGCGGTGAGACGCTGGGGCCCCTACGGACTCGACAGCGTGGTCAGGGCCTACATTGGCTCCGGGTTCGCGGCGGCGGCTTCCGGGGCCGCCGGCGCCCTGGTGCTCCTCGCGCTGGGTGGTTTCACCGGCGGGTTCGCCTGGTCCTCCATCGGGACCGCGGCGGTGAGCTGCTGCGCCGTCGTTCTGGTGATGGGTGCGGTGTACCTGATTCTTCTGCGAGCTATGAAGGTTCGGGAGTTCGGCGAGTTCATGGATCCTGTAGCCCGCCGGATCCCGGCCCTGGCGCGACTGGCGCCGTGATCAATCCTCCACCGCCAGCGATCCCCGGTAGGCTTAGGCCTCGACGACTCTGATCTGCAGACCGGGAGGAACAGCTCGTGCCCCAGCCGCTAGGCATCGGTGATGTGGTGGGCGGCCGCTACCGCATCACTCGCCACGTGGTGACCTCGGCCGACCAGGACATCGTTTTCCAGGCGACCGACCAGGTTCTCGGCCGTGAGGTCTCTGTGCTCTTAGCCTCCCGCGCCAACGCCAAACAGGTTGCCACCTCCGCCAAGGAACTGGCCACCGGGGAGCGCCACTCCGAGGTTGAGGTGTTGGACTTAGGGCTGGCGGAGGACCGGACCTTCCTCATATCCACCTTGGTCGATCCCAATAATCTGCTCGACTTGGTGGTGCCGGACACTGCACCGTATGTGGAGCCCTACTTCACGGACTCGCTGGGCTCCGAGCTGTTCGGCCGGTCCCGGGAGATGCAGCCCCAGACCTACGAGGACGACGACGAGTACTACGCTCGGCTGCACACGGGGCGGGTCGCCGGGGAGCAGCGCCGGCGTGACCGCAGACCGGCCTTCCTGGACAAAGTGGTGCCCTCCTCCAAAGCCAGCGCTCCTGCGCCGACGCACCATACACAGGCGGAGCTGGAGTCAGCTCTGGAGTCAGCCGGGGATGCCCATGGGCTGAACATCTCGCAGGAGATTTCGCGGGTCGAACTCTCACTCCGGAGCGATCTGGAGGAAGTCGAAGCAGATCCGGCTGCTGATGCTTCAGAAGACTCCATCTCAGCAGTGCGGGAGAGCACCCGACCCTCCGCCGCCGAAGGGCCGCAGGCGGCCGGCGAGCAGCCTGGCACCGGCAGCTCCACCTCCGCTCCCGGGCTGGCCGGGTCGCGATCCTCTGCATCTGAGGTGGAAGACCTCATTGCCGAGGGCGAAGAGGTCGTCGACAGCCCTCCGGAGGCTCCCCTGGAAGAGTACGACCGGCGTAACTTAGTGCGGGCGACCCACCAGGATACGGACCAGCGTGCTGCAGAGAGCCCGTTCGCCTCGACCGGAGCCACACAGCGACCAGGCGCGGACCGAGAGCCAGCAAGCTTCACCAGCCTGATCCGTGCGGTAGGCACCAACTCACCGGCTCCCTTCCCCTCCGCGGCCCAGGAGGGTTCGGGCAAGGGTGGGCAGTCTTCACCCAGCCTGAGCAGGTGGCTCGCTGCGGGGGTTCTTGGCATTCTGGTGCTCGTAGCTGCGATCATCATGTTCATGGTGCTCAGCGGCTGATTGGAATATTCGTCACCAGACACCTGTTGGCTACATCGACACCTTTCGATACATCAAGGACGTACTCATAGTGACTCACCAGACACCCGACCAGGTCCACGACGTCATCATTGTCGGCTCCGGCCCGGCAGGCTACACAGCTGCGGTCTATACTGCGCGGGCCAATCTCAGCCCCGTCGTGCTGGCCGGCTCGGTCACCGCTGGCGGTGAGCTGATGAACACCACCGACGTGGAGAACTTCCCGGGCTTTCCGGAAGGCATTCTGGGCCCAGACCTCATGATGAACATGGAGGCCCAGGCCCGCCGGTTCGGAGCAGACATCCGCCATGAAGACGCCACCGCGCTCAAACTCGACAGCCCCATCAAAGAGATCACCCTCGGCTCCGGGGACACCCTGCATGCCCGCGCAGTGATCCTGGCGACCGGCTCTGCCTACCGGGAGCTCGGTGTTCCGGGTGAGAAGCAGCTCTCAGGTCACGGCGTCAGCTGGTGCGCCACCTGCGACGGGTTCTTTTTCCGCGACCAGGTCATTGCCGTGGTCGGTGGCGGGGACTCAGCGATGGAGGAGGCACTCTTCCTCACCAAGTTCGCTTCCAAGGTGTACGTCATTCACCGCCGAGATTCACTGCGCGCCTCCCAGATCATGGCCGACCGAGCCAAGGCGAATGAGAAGATCGAGTTCATCTGGAACACCGCCGTCACAGCGGTCGCCGGAGAGGGCAAGGTCAGCCGGCTGGACCTGCGCAACACAGTCGACGGTACTGAGTCCACCCTGGATGTCACAGGTCTGTTCGTGGCCATTGGTCATGACCCCCGGGTGGAGCTGTTCGCTGACCAACTGGATCTCACCCCGGAGGGAACGGTGCAGGTGGTCGGCAGAACCTCCCGAACCTCCCTCCCGGGAGTCTTTGCTGCAGGGGACGTGCTCGATCCGCATTATCGCCAAGCCGTCACCGCAGCTGGCTCCGGATGTGTTGCAGCCCTGGATGTCGAGCAGTACTTGGCCGATGCCTCGGACACTGATGCCGCTGAGACTCACGAGGCGCAGGCGGTCCCGGCCGCCGCGCGCTGATCCCCCATCCCCAGCGATCCCACGAGAGAGGACAGTTCAATGGCTAATATCAAAGCCGTCACCGATGCAAGCTTCGAGGAGGATGTGCTCAAGGCCGATAAGCCAGTTCTTGTCGACTTTTGGGCCGAGTGGTGCGGACCCTGCCGGGCTTTGGGCCCTGAGCTGGAAAAACTGGCTGACGAGCACTCCGGACAGATCGAGGTCGTCAAGCTCAATGTGGATGAGAATCCCGGTACGGCCGCGAAGTACGGCATCACGTCCATCCCAGCCGTCTTCGCCTTCAGCGGCGGGGAGAAGGTGCACGCCTCAATCGGCGCTAAGCCAAAGCCCGCGCTGGAGCAGGAATTCGCTCAATGGCTGAAATAGTCACCGGCGCCGTCTGAGCCCGTGCGCATGAATTGGCCCCCTGTCCTTCTGGAGAGGGGGCCAATTCATTTCGTGTGTCCATTACTCTGTATGTCGATTACTCAGCGACCTATCGCTGGACGTAGGCACCCATGTGTTCCAGGATTCGCTCGAGGTCCTCCACAGAAGCAAAATCGATAGCGATGCGTCCTTTGCGCGCCCCCATGCTGATCTTCACCTGAGTGTCCAATTTGTCGGTCAGGGCTTCTGCATATTCGTCGAGTTCCTGCACGCGGGTCGTGCTGGGCAGTCGACGCGTTTCACGTGAAACGTTGTCCTCGGCTTTGTCGGTTTTGACCACCAGGGCCTGCTCCTCTGCACTGCGCACTGAGAGACCCTCCGAGACAATACGCCGCGCCAGCTCGTCCATCTGGTCAGGGTCCTCAAGACTGAGCAGCGCCCGAGCATGTCCCGAGGACAACACCCCTGCAGCCACACGGCGCTGAACGGCCGCCGGAAGTTTCATCAGACGCAGCGTATTGGAGATCTGAGGACGGGAGCGGCCGATTCGCCGGGAAAGCTCCTCCTGACTGATGCCAAAATCGTCCAATAGCTGTCGGTAGGCAGCTGCTTCCTCCAGCGGATTCAACTGAGAGCGGTGAATATTCTCCAGGAGCGCATCCCGCAGCAGATCCTCGTCCGCCGTCTTCCGGATGAGTGCGGGTACGGTTGTCCTACCCGCTTGAATAGAGGCACGCCAGCGTCGCTCTCCCATGATGAGCTCATATCGGCCGTCCTCAACGGGGCGGACTACCACCGGCTGCAGCACGCCAATCTCCCGGACAGAGTGCACCAATTCAGCCATATCCGTCTCATCGAAGACCTCTCGGGGCTGACGGGGATTGGGCTGCACCAGATTCACATCGATGTCACGAAATACTGCGTCGTCGTCCTGGCTGGGCGTCGTTTCACGTGAAACGCCAGCGTGATCTCCACCTGGCGAAAATCCTCCGGTATCCTGCTCGGTTTTCCGTGCCCCAAGGACGTCAGGCATTTCGACGCGCCCCACGCCGTTCTTTCTGCGCGGTGACGTCTCGCGAGACCCGTAAGCGCGGGAAGAACCAGCTTCTTGGTGCGTTTCACGTGAAACACGTTGCGTCTGCAGGTGAGACTTAGCGGAAAAGAAGACATCAATCGGCCGTTCGGCGCCACCGGCTGCCACGTCGTCCGACGGAGCCGGGTCCAATGGCTCTGGGGCAAGTTTAGGCTCCATAGTCGGAACCGCGTTCACGGCCCCTGACGGGCCCGTCCCATTGCCGCCGTCACTGTTGATCAGCGCGCCGAGCCCTCGGCCAAGGCCTCGTTTCTTTCGTTCCGCCACGTCGTCCTCCCGGTCTGAGTGTCAATCCCCTCAATTCTAGAGGTGAAGAACGTGTTCGGGAGACGACAGGCCGTTTCACGTGAAACACAGATCGCTACGCCAGTTACTGACCCCGTTCGACTATTTCCGCCGCGGCCTCCAAATAAGCCAGTGCACCGGTAGAGGCCCGATCATAGGTAATGACGGACTGTTGGTAACTGGGAGCCTCCGCAATGCGCACACTGCGGGGAATCTTTGCCGAAAGCACTTCGTCAGCAAAGTGTTCCTTGACTTCACTGACAACTTGGGACGCCAAGTTTGTTCGCCCGTCATACATGGTCAGCAGAATCGTAGAGACCGCCAGCACCGGATTGAGATGCTTCTGGATCATCTGGATGTTGTTCAGCAGCTGACTCAGTCCTTCCAGCGCATAGTACTCACACTGGATCGGGATCAGCACTTCTTGAGCAGCCACGCAGGCGTTTACCGTCAGGAGACCCAGGCTTGGCGGGCAGTCAATAAACACGTAGTCCAGCCGCTCTTGCCCGTCGTTCTCCCGACTCTGAAAGTACTCCTGCAAAGCGCGCTGCAGGCGCTGCTCACGGGCGACCAACGAGACCAACTCAATTTCAGCCCCGGCAAGGTGAATGGTCGCAGGGACAACCCACAGTCTGTCCATATCCGGGCATTCGGTCACGACATCCGCCAGTGCAAGATCGTCAATCAGCACATCGTAGACAGAATCCGTATCCGCCGAGTGGGGGATTCCCAGCGCAGTCGACGCATTGCCCTGGGGGTCAATATCAATGACCAGTACGTTGAAGCCGTGGTCAGCCAGGGCTGCCGCCAGATTAACAGTCGTGGTCGTCTTTCCGACTCCGCCCTTCTGGTTGGAGACGGTCAGAATCCGGGTGTTTTCCGGCCGTTGAAGCGTTCGTCCCAACAGCCTCTTGCGGCGGTCCTGTTCATCTTTCAACTGTGCAGCCAGCGGGGAGTGGGACAACGATTCTGTCATAAGGTCAAGACTATCGTCTGGGGCAGGCCGCTGAGCGCACGGAAAACACCGATCTCGCTCAGCGACGCCGAGTCCGTACTACGGTTGTCGGTTCTTCCAGCACATCCGTCCCAACCAGGTGAATCTCCGGTGCCTGAAGTCGATACCGGCTGAGGACCTTCCGCGCCGAATCGATTTCTGCCTGCACCGTCCGTCCCTTCAGGAACAGCAGCTCCCCATGATCATCCAGAAGCGGCACAGTCAGGGGTATCAGATTCTTCAAAGCTGACACAGCACGCGCCGTGACCACATCCGCCATCACTTCATCTGAGACGTCTTCGGCACGAGCACGAATGATCTGGACGTTCGTCAGCTCGAGATCACCGGTGACCATATCCAACCAGTCCACCCGGCGTTCCATAGGTTCGATAAGTATGAAGTCCAGGTCCGGCCGCGCCAACGCCAAGGCGATCCCCGGCAGGCCCGCCCCCGACCCCACATCCGCCACCGTGCCTGATTCCGGAAGTTCGCTTCCCACCACCGCGCAGTTCAGTACATGCCTGCCCCACATCCTGGGAACTTCCCTGGGTCCCAGAAGACCGTGGGTGATACCAGTGGTGCAGAGGTGCTCCACGTACTTCTCAGCACCAGGGAGCTGCTGTCCGAAAATCTGGCGCGCGGCGTCGAGCTCAGATCCTTCAAGAACCGGCAGAGGCTGCTGCTCCGGGTCCTCCGCAAGAGGGTCGCTCATCGGAATACGCGTATCCTACTCAGCGGTAACGACGACGTGCCGGCGTTTGCCCTCGCCTTCGGACTCAGAAACCAGCCCTGCCTCAGCAATGAAGTCGTGCACGATCTTCCGCTCATAGGCACTCATGGGCGGCAGATGCGCTGGTGCGGAACCTGCATTGACTTCGTCCACGGCATCCTGCGCGAGCTGTCTGAGTTCCTCACCGCGAGCTGCACGGTGGCCATTGATGTCGAGGATCAAGCGCGACCGATTCCCCGTGGCAGTTAGCACAGCCAAGCGGGTGAGCTCCTGGAGCGCATCGAGCGTCTCGCCCTGATGACCCACCAGGTCCTGGAGCTGCTCTGCGCCCTCATCGGCCTGGATCGAAATGAACGTGCGCTCTCCCCGGATTTCGATCTCGATGTCGCCGTCGAGGTCCACAATGTCCAACAGCTCTTCAAGATAGTCAGCAGCGACGTCACCCTCATCGGCTCCGGAATCCGCCGCGGCGGAATCTGGCTGGTCGTCGGACTCGTCCAGGAGCGTGTCTTGGGTATTCTGTTCGGTCATCGCTGTCCCTTTTTCTTCTTCTTTTTCTTCTTCTTGGGCTGGGCGGTGGCGCCCTTGTGCTGGCCTTTGGGCTTCTCGGCATCCTCACGTGCCTTCCGGGCCTCTTCTCCGACGGGCGGCAGACCCCGGGCTGCTCGGCGCAGGTTGAGCTCCTTCTCCGCCAAGGATCCCGGGGTGGGGTTGTTGCGGATGACCCACCACTGTTGGCCCATGGTCCAGAAGTTGGTGGCCGTCCAGTAAATCAGCACGCCCACCGGGAAGTACACGCCGCCGAAGATGAACACCAGAGGCAGCGCATACAGCATGATCTTCTGGGTCTGGGCGAACTGGCCCTGAAGTGCAGCTTCGGACATGTTCTTCGACATCAGCTGCTTCTGCGTGAAGAACTGCGTGCTGACCATCATGATGATCATCACCGTGGTCAGCGCGATAACTGCCACGGTGCCGCCCATCAGCGACGGATCCCCCTGCACTGCTCCCAGAAAAGTATCGGGCATGCCGACGTCGAAAATTCTCGAATTGGCAAAGCTGGTGACCTCGCTGCTGGAGAGGGCATAGTAGCCCTCCTCCTGATAATCGACATCCCCGGTGCCCATGCGCCCGGAACCGCCGATGCGGTTCAGCGTCCAGAACAGCGCCAGGAAGATCGGCATCTGAGCCAGAATCGGCAGGCAGGTCATAAAGGGGTTGACCTTGTGGCGCTTGAACAGCGCCTGCTGTTCAGCAACCTGAGCCTGCCGGGAGACGGGATCCTTCTTGCCCTTGTACTTTGCCTGGAGTTTCTGAAGCTCCGGCTGGATGATCTGCATCCCGCGCTGGGACTTGATTTGCCGCACAAACAGCGGAATCAGGATGATGCGAATCACCAGCACCAGCAGCAGGATGGACAGTGCCCAGTTCCAACCTGAACCTTCTGGCATGCCAAGCATGGTCAGAAGACTGTGCCAGGCACTGAGGATGAAGGACACTGCCCAGCTGAAGGGCCACATAATCGTGTCTAGGAAAGCCATTACTCTCTCAGGGTGTCAGGTCCGGCGGAAGCACTGTTGTGAGCCGGACACGCGGAGTGCGAGAAAATCAACCTTCAGGGTACTTGATCAGTCTGGATCTCGGGGAATTGGCGGATGGTTTAACCGAACGATTTCAGGAACCTGCTCCTCAGGCCAGACACGCTGCGAGACAGGCACATGGTCTACTCCTCCACCCGTGAAGGGGTTGCACCGCAGCACCCGCCACGCGGTCAGTACCGAGCCTTTGAGCAGTCCGTGTACCGTGACGGCCTCAAGCCCATAGGCAGAACAGCTGGGATAGAAACTGCACACTTGGCCGTAGAGGGGCGAGACCACTTTTCGCCAGAGGTAGATGAACGCTAGGAGCGGAGCTGCAGCGGCTCGGCGCCACCACGGCCACCACAAGCGCAGAATCTCTTCCTCGGTGACACCAGTCCCCGGCCCATGCGGCGTCTCCGAGTCGACTCGACCTTCAAAGTTTTCTGCTGGGGTCGAATGCTCCTCGTCATAGAAGTCAGCATGGCGGACCCAGGTCACGGCATTCTTGCCTTGTTCAGTGCTCTGCGCAGGCACGAATCCAAGTCTGCACGGAGCTGCCTGTGCTCCGCGCCAGCGGCTTCCGCCAAAGCTCGTACAGCAATATCAACAGCCATACCTTCCGGCAGGGAAAGTCCCTGCTGCGGCATCAGCTCCGCCATCAGGTGCCGCAGACGGCGGGTGGTGCGATGCCTGACCACGGCGTTGCCGACAGCTTTTGAGACGATAAACCCACACCGCCAACTAGGTGACGCTGGGCGATCATGCAATCGCGCGGTGACCACCACAGTTCTGCTGCCCGCACGGCGTCCATGGCGCATCACTGCGGCAAAATCACCGGAGGAGGTCAGCCGGTGCGGGGCGGGAAGCATGGATCTACGGTACCTGCACCGGCATGACAAAGGCCCACCCGCAGATGCGTAGTGGGCCTTGGCCTTGTAGTGCTGCTGGGCTTATGCCGAGAGCTTCTGGCGTCCGCTCCGGCGGCGGGCCGAAATGATCGAACGGCCGGCGCGGGTCCGCATACGGGACCGGAAGCCGTGCTTACGGCTGCGACGGCGGTTGCTCGGCTGGAATGTCCGCTTGCTCACTGTGTACTCCCATGGTGATGGACGTGAAGTCTTGGTGTCCTGAAACACCCGTGCCAGGGCACGCAAGTATTCCAGGGTGATCTGTCAACAATAGGTGAGCACGTTTCTTTCCGTCAAATACTGGTCTCCGACACGCTCGCTCACTCGACGTCGATGCTGCCTGTCCCCAGATTTCCCGACTTTTTCCACAGTAGTTGTGGAATACTGACAGCAATAAGATTGCCCGGCCCCACGTCAGTTATGAGGGAGCAGCTTGCCCGCCGACTCCAATTCCTCCGTCTCTTCCCAATGGCAGCAGGTTCTGACTGAGCTGCGTGAGAATCACGGCATCACTGGCTTGAAGCTCGCCGACGTCGCCCGCGCCGTACCCCAATCCGATCACCTCATCGGGGACACGCTGCTTCTCGCCGTCCCGCACGAGCGGGTCCGCCAACTACTGCACACCACCCTGCAGACTGAGCTCTCACACGCCCTGCACACCGTGTTTGGACGCGACATCCTCTGCGCCTATGTCATAGATCCGGAGTTAGCCCGGGCCCAGAGCGAGCGGGATGAGACCACCGCGGCTCCGGCCACACCCCAGGCGCCGGCACCCTCCTCGGCAGCGGGCCAGGATGGGGCCGCTGCTCCCTTTGAGCCTGCTTCGCCGGTCCGGCCCCCGTCACCGACTGCCGCAGCACCGACCAACGTCGGTTCCGAGACTTCACGGCTGAATCCTCGCTACATCTTCGACACCTTTGTCATCGGCTCATCGAATCGGTTCGCCCATGCTGCTGCCAATGCCGTGGCTGAAGCACCAGCGAAGGCCTACAATCCCCTATTCATCTATGGAGACTCAGGGTTGGGCAAGACCCACCTGCTCCATGCAATCGGGCACTACGCCCAACGTCTCTACTCCGGCATCCGAGTGCGGTACGTGAACTCAGAGGAGTTCACCAATGACTTCATCAACTCAATCCGCGATGATGAGGGTGCCAGTTTCAAGCACCTGTACAGGAACGTGGACATCCTGCTCTTGGACGACATCCAATTCCTGGCAGACAAAGAACGCACGGTGGAAGAGTTCTTCCACACGTTCAACACCCTGTACAACAACAATAAGCAGGTGGTCATCACCTCTGATGAGCCGCCCAAGAAGCTCTCCGGGTTCGAGGAACGGCTGCGCTCCCGGTTCGAATGGGGCCTGATCACCGACATTCAGCCCCCAGACTTGGAGACCCGGATCGCGATTCTGCGCAAGAAGGCCAACGCAGAGAACTTTTCCTGTCCGGATGACGTGCTCGAATACATCGGGTCCAAGATCTCCACCAATATTCGTGAACTTGAGGGAGCGCTGATTCGCGTCACCGCCTACTCGGCTCTCAATAAGCAGGAGGTGGATCTCTCCTTGGCGGAACAGGTGATGCGGGACTTGATCTCCGATGATCACGCCAAAGAGATCACCGCCCAGCAGATCATCAACGCCACTGCGGAGTACTACGCGTTCACCGTTGAGGACCTGATGTCCAAGTCTCGCAGCCGGAATCTGGTCACCGCGCGGCAGATCGCCATGTATCTGCTGCGCGAACTGACGGAGATGTCACTGCCGAAGATAGGACAGGAACTCGGCGGCCGGGACCACACCACCGTGATCTACGCAGAGCGAAAGATTCGAGAGTTGATGGCCGAACGCCGGGCTGTGTTCAATCAGGTGACCGAGCTGACCAACAAGATCAAGCATGGCCGCTGACCTGCAACTTTGGTGACTTTTCCGGAAGAATCACACTGTGAACTGCCAACTCATACACATCTCACACGGATGTAGTTCCGCGGAATGAGCGCGTGGCGCACTAGTTGACAGATGGGTATTCCACAGTTTTCCTCACATATCCACAGGTCGAGGTGAAGTTTGAGGGACGTCCCTGCTCTGGATTGTGGAAAAACCCTGAACTATTCGTGCGATAGTCACCAAATCTGTGGATAACTGCCCCTGCCCTGGGGATTTCCTGTTTTCCCTGTGAAAATCCTCCCCGTGTAGTTCACATCTCGACCCGAGGATCACCACGGAAAATTACACAGAGGGATCCCGTCACTGGCGCCCGACCCGGCACTTATCCACAGAATCCACAACAGTTACTACCACCTCTGATCTTTTAAATTCCATCTCTATGCATAAGCAACTGTTCTGCTCAAGGCCCAGATGTTGTGCTGGAATCCCAGACTTTCGGCATATCTGGGGAAGACTGTAAGCTCATGCCTCAGACACACCTGGCCGAATGCTTGACTATGAGGGAGCCCTCCGTGCAGTTCACCGTAGACCGAGACGTCCTGTCCGAGGCTGTGTCGTGGGCTGCACGCTCTCTGTCACCCCGACCGCCGGCTCCGGTGCTTTCCGGTCTCCTCATCACAGCGGAGAACCAGCAAGTGGTCATCTCCAGCTTTGACTATGAGGTCTCGGCCCAGCTCAGCATCGATGCCGAGATCGCTCACGAAGGAACCGTGCTGGTCTCAGGACGGCTGCTCAATGACATTGTGAAGTCCTTGCCGCATGCCCCGGTCACTGTCTCCTTGGAGGAGACCAAAGTGATTCTGACGTGTAAGTCCTCCACGTTCACCTTGACGACAATGCCGGTGGATGAGTATCCCGATCTGCCGGCTCAGCCCGACGTGGCAGGTGTGGTTGACGGCACGGCATTCGCTCGCGCGGTCTCCCAAGTCATCACTGCCGCAGCCCGGGACGACACCCTGCCGCTGCTGACCGCAGTGAAACTCGAGATCGAAGGCGACACGATTACGTTCTTCGCCACTGACCGGTACCGGCTGGCAATGCGGGAGATCACGTGGCGGCCGACAGACCCGTCGATCTCTACCTCGCTGCAGATCAAGGCAAAAACGCTCAGCGAAGTGGCGAAGTCCCTCGCCGGTGCTGGCGATTTGGCACTAGCAATTTCCGACGACGACGCGCTGGTGGGCTTTTCCTCCGGAGGCCGGCGAACCACCAGCACACTCGTCGACGGTGATTATCCGAAGATTCGTCAGCTTTTTCCCGAAGAGACGCCCATTCACGCAGTGGTCAACACTGCTGAGCTGATTGAAGCCGCCCGCCGCGTCTCCCTCGTCTCAGAACGCAACGGCTACATCCGGCTGCAGTTCACCGACGATGACCGGGTGACTCTGGACGCTGGCGTGGATGACAATGCCTCCGCCTCGGAAGCAGTCGGAGCGCAGCTGAGTGGAGAACCGATCACGGTGGGATTCAACCCGAGCTACCTCAATGAAGGACTCAGCGTCTTCGACACCGAATATCTGCGATTCAGCTTCGTCTCCGCGCCCAAACCTGCCATGATTACAGGCCAGCAGGAAGGCGAGGGAGAGAATTCCACAGATTTCCGGTACTTGCTGATGCCGGTGCGGCTGCAGGATCGCTGAGAGTTGAGTCGCTGATACGCGGTGCGGCTTTCTCGGCTGATTCTGCAGGATTTTCGCAGTTACGCGGAAACTGATCTCTCCCTGCGTCCGGGACCGAATGTGTTCCTGGGATACAACGGTGTGGGGAAGACCAACATCGCTGAGGCGGTGGCCTACCTGGCGACTCTCTCTTCACATCGGGTTACCCACGACGCCCCGCTGATCCGCCACGGAGAATCCCAGGCGATTATCCGCGCCCAGGCACATCGCGGCGCGCGCGAGGCATATCTCGAAGTGGAGATCAATCCGGGGAAGACCAATCGGGCCCGAATCAACCGGGGATCCGCGGTCCGCGCCACTGAGGCACTGGGTATCCTGCGCACTGTGCTCTTCGCCCCCGAAGACCTTGAACTGGTCAAAGGAGCGCCCACGGTGCGTCGGCGCCTGTTCGACTCCCTGGCCGTGCAGCTTCAGCCAACATTGGGCCAGCTCTCTCAGGACTACGGCAAAGTGCTGCGCCAACGCAACGCCCTGCTGAAGTCAATCCGCCACCAGGGGTTCACTCCCACTCATGAATCCACCCTTGAGGTATGGGACGCTCAATTGGCGCAGGTGGGAGGCAGAGTATTGCGCGCCAGGCTGGACGTTCTTGCAGCGCTGCGCCCGCACTTGAGTGAGGCCTACCAGGATCTCTCCCACTCCGTCCGTACCGCACGGATGCGCTATTTGTCTTCGCTGACCGGCCATGATGAGGACGGTGAAGACCTCAGCGGGCCGACCGTTGAGGATCCAGCCGGAGACGTTTCCCCGTTGGAGGGGGCCTCAGCTGCGGAACTGGTCTCCGAGTTGCAGGCCGCGCTGCGTTCTGTGCGCCGCCGCGAGCGCGAGCGCGGTGTGACGCTGGTCGGTCCGCACCGCGACGATATTCACTTCAGCCTGGACTCCACCCCCGTGAAGGGCTACGCCTCCCACGGCGAGACGTGGTCCTTCGCTTTGGGACTGCGGCTGGCGAGCTACCGGGTGATGCTCGATGACGACCCGGAGCCGGGAGCGGAGCCCATCTTGATCTTGGACGATGTCTTCGCTGAGCTCGATGCACGGCGCCGAAGCCGATTGGCAGACCTCTCCACCGGGGCTGAACAGCTGATTGTCACCGCTGCGGTGGATGATGATGTGCCGGAAGCGTTGTTGAGCAACGCCTACCGCGTGGAGTCGGCCAACCAGCTGAGCACTGCGACCGCGGCCGGTCCCCTCCGGGGGCACGATGAATGAGGAGGTGGAGCTGCCAGATGCTGCCACAGTCCTGTTCAATCGCTTCCGCAAAGCCGCCGAGGACAGGGGACAGCAGCGCCTGCGCCGACCGCCCAAGAACGTTTCCCTGAACTCTGACCCCAGGAATGTCTCACAGAGCGCCCCCCGCGAGGGAGCGGGTGCTGCCGCAGGGCAGCAAGGGGACCTGCGTGACCCCAAGCTCCTCGGCGAGGCGCTGCAGACGTTGGTACGCACCAGAGGGTGGAAGGCACCAGTAGCGGTCGGATCTGTCATCAGCAGATGGGACCAGCTGGTGGGTGAGGCCATCGCACAACACTGCCGGCCCGAAACCTTCGAAGACGGCACGGTGGTGGTGGGTTGTGACTCCACCGCTTGGGCGACCAACCTCAAACTGATGAAGCCCAAGATCCTTGACGTCTTCGAAAAAGAACTGGGCCAAGGGATCGTGACCGAGATTGAGATTCGTGGACCTCAGGCGCCGAGCTGGAAGAAAGGCCGGTATTCCGTGCGCGGACGCGGGCCTCGTGACACCTACGGATAAACCTCCCCGACTGCGCTCGAGCTGGGGGGACCACAGTGGTCAATTCAGCATTGACATGGATCGCCGTGATTGACGATATGCCGCATTTGAGCCCTGGAGACGACCACAGACCCGTGCGAGCATCTGGCCATCGGTTCCAGCGGCCCTCGAGAGTCTCCTGCGGGCATAACAGGGCCGCGAAACCCGTCCAGAAATGCGGGAATCGGTCTTTATCGCGGTAGAATGTCGCAAGTGAGTGAACAGGACATCCCCGACGGGAATTACGGCGCATCTGACATCACTGTCCTGGAAGGGCTCGAGGCTGTTCGCAAACGGCCGGGGATGTACATCGGCTCCACGGGAGAGCGCGGTCTCCACCACCTGGTCTACGAGGTGGTGGACAACTCCGTCGATGAGGCGTTGGCCGGCTACTGTTCCCATATTCAGGTGACCCTGCAGCAGGACGGCGGGGTGCGTGTGGAAGATGATGGCCGCGGTATTCCGGTGGACATGCATCCCACCGAGGGGAAGCCGACCGTGGAAGTGGTCATGACCGTACTGCACGCCGGAGGGAAATTCGGCGGCAGCGGCTATGCGGTTTCCGGAGGGCTGCACGGGGTCGGAATCTCTGTGGTCAACGCACTGTCATCACGCGTGGAGACTACTGTCCGGCGCCAAGGATACGAATGGTCCATTGCCTTCGCCGATGGTGGGGAGACCATCCGTCCGCTGACCCAGCATGGCGAGGCTTCCTCCACCGGCACCACCCAGGTCTTCTACCCGGATGCCAGCATCTTCGAAAGCGTGGAGTTCAGCTTCGAGACTCTTCGGGCGCGATTCCAGCAGATGGCTTTCCTCAATAAGGGCCTGCGCATCACCCTGCGCGATGAGCGCGACATCGAAGACAACGTGATCGTGGTCGATGAAATCGTCGAATCGCACCATGAGGCAGAGGAGCCGCTGCCTGAGGGGGAGGAGCCCTCCGCGGCCGAACCGGGAGAGCACGAGGAAGCTTTCGCCGAGTCCTCCAAGGGCCGGGTGGTGGTGTATCAGTACGACGACGGCCTCCTCGACTACGTCAAACACCTCAACTCAGCGAAGAAGACCGAACCCGTCCACGACGACGTCATCGCTTTCGACTCTGAGGACACCGAACGTGGGATCGCCGCCGAAATCGCGATGCAGTGGACGCTGACCTACTCCGAATCAGTGCACACCTACGCGAACACCATCAACACTCATGAGGGCGGCACCCATGAAGAGGGTTTCCGCTCCGCGATGACTGCGCTGGTGAATCGGTACGCCCGGGAGAAGAACTATCTCAAGGACAAGGAAGACAACCTCACCGGTGAGGACATCCGTGAAGGGCTCACTGCGGTGATCTCGGTGAAACTCTCTGAACCGCAGTTCGAGGGCCAGACGAAGACCAAACTCGGCAACTCGGAGGCTCGCGGATTCGTCCAGGGTATGGTGCATACCCAGCTGGGGGACTGGCTGGAGCGCAACCCCGGTCCCGCCCGGGAGATCATCCGCAAGGCCCAATCCGCCGCCCAGGCCCGCATGGCGGCACGCAAGGCCCGCGAACAGGCCCGGCGGAAATCTCCGCTGGAAACCTTCGGCATGCCCGGAAAGCTGGCCGACTGCTCCTCGAAGGACCCCAGCGAGTCCGAGGTCTACCTGGTGGAGGGTGACTCCGCCGGCGGCTCTGCCAAGCGCGGCCGCAACCCGCGCACCCAGGCGATCCTTCCACTGCGCGGCAAGATCCTCAACGTGGAGCGCGCCCGGCTGGACAAAGCACTCTCCAACCAAGAGGTGCAGTCCATGATCACAGCCTTCGGAACCAATATCGGTGAAGAGTTCGACATCACCAAGCTGCGGTACCACAAGATCGTGCTGATGGCCGATGCCGACGTGGACGGACAGCACATCACCACCCTGATGCTGACCCTGCTCTTCCGCTATATGCGGCCCCTGATCGAACACGGCTATGTGTTCCTGGCTCAGCCGCCGCTGTATAAGATCAAATGGACCGGCGGCGACCCGGACTACGTGTTCACCGACCATGAGCGGGACCAGGCCCTGGCGGCCGGCCGGGCGGCAGGGCGCAAGCTGCCCAAAGAGCTGGGCATCCAGCGCTACAAGGGGCTCGGTGAGATGGACTACTCCGAGCTGTGGGAAACCACCATGGACCCCGAGAACCGCACTCTGCTCCAGGTGTCGATGGAAGACGCCGCAGCGGCCGATGAGATCTTCTCCATCCTGATGGGTGAGGATGTCGAGTCTCGGCGCAGCTTCATCCAGCAGAACGCCAAAGACGTCCGTTTCCTCGATATCTGATGGCCCGCCCTGCGGCTTGCCCAGGCGTCGTCGTCAGCTGTTGAGACCTCGAAGGAAGAGAATACGTGAGCGATAACATTCCAGAGAACCCGGATGTGCCGGCGCCGCTGAGCGGTGTAGAAGTGGGCCGGGTCCGGCAGGTGGACCTGCAGACAGAGATGAAGCGGTCCTATCTGGACTACGCGATGGCAGTGATCGTCGGCCGCGCCCTTCCGGATGTCCGGGACGGCCTGAAGCCGGTGCATCGACGGGTGCTGTATGCCATGTACGACGGCGGCTACCGACCTGACCGGTCCTTCAACAAGTGCGCCCGCGTGGTGGGCGACGTCATGGGCTCCTACCACCCCCACGGCGACTCTGCGATCTACGATGCTCTGGTCAGGCTCATCCAGGACTGGGTGATGCGTTACCCGCTGGCGACGGGCCAGGGGAACTTCGGCAACCCCGGTGACGACGGCGCGGCCGCTCCGCGTTACACCGAGACCAAGATGGCGCCGCTGGCGATGGAGATGGTCCGGGACATCAACGAGGACACCGTTGACTTCCAGGACAATTACGACGGTAAGCAGCAGGAACCTGTGGTGCTTCCCGCCCGCTTCCCCAACCTGCTGGTCAACGGTTCCTCCGGCATCGCGGTGGGCATGGCCACCAATATTCCACCGCACAACCTCCGTGAGGTCGCATCCGGGGTCCAGTGGTACCTGCAGAACCCCGGGGCCACCCGGGAGGAGCTCTTGGAGGCTCTGCTGCAGCGGGTGCAGGGACCGGATTTCCCCACCGGCGCGCAAATTCTGGGCACCCAGGGCATTGAGGATGCCTACCGGACCGGACGCGGATCCATCACCATGCGGGCTGTGGTCAGCGTGGAGGAGCTGCAGGGCCGTTCCTGCCTGGTGGTGACCGAGCTTCCCTACCACGCCAACCCTGACGCTCTGGCACGGAAGATCGCAGCCCTGGTCAAAGACGGCAAGATCGGCGGCATCGCTGAGATCCGGGACGAATCCTCCGGCCGGACGGGTCAGCGTCTGGTGATCGTTCTCAAGCGCGACGCCGTGGCCAAGGTGGTGCTGAACAACCTCTACAAGCACACTCAGCTGCAGGAGAACTTTTCGGCGAACATGCTCGCCCTGGTCGATGGAGTTCCCCGCACGCTGAGCCTTGATGCGTTCGTCCACCACTGGGTGACTCACCAGATCGAGGTCATCGTCCGGCGGACCCGGTTCCGGCTGGCCAAGGCGGAGGCTGAGGCGCATATCAAGCTGGGTCTGCTGAAGGCTCTGGATGAGATCGACCGAGTGATTGAGACCATCCGTGGCTCAGCCAACGTGGAGGAAGCCCGGGAGGGTCTGAAGCGGCTGCTCGACATTGACGACAGCCAGGCCACAGCGATTGTGGACATGCAGCTGCGCCGCCTGGTCGGCCTGGAGCGGCAGAAGCTGCAGAACGAGTACGACGAGTTGATGCGCATGATCGCCGACTACCAAGCCATCCTCGCCAGTGAGGACCGGCAGCGCCAGATCGTCAGTGACGAGCTGAACACGATAGTGGAGAAGTTCGGCGATGACCGGAGAACCCACATTTTGCGCGGCTACGGCGGTGACATGTCCATGGAGGACCTCATCCCCGAGGAAGACGTGGTCGTCTCCATCACCCGTGACGGATACGTGAAGCGGACCCGGATCGACAACTACCGTGCCCAGATCCGCGGTGGCAAGGGCGTCCGCGGTGCCCAGCTGCGCGCCGACGACGTCGTCGAGCATTTCTTCGTGACCACCACCCACCACTGGATCCTGTTCTTCACCAACCTGGGCCGGGTCTACCGGACAAAGTGCTATGACCTGATGGAATCGGGCCGGGACTCGAAGGGCCAGCACGTGGCCAACGTGGTGGCCTTCCAACCCGATGAGACCATCGCCGGGGTGCTGGCGCTGAAGAACTACGACGACGCCAGCTACCTGGTGCTGGCGACTAAGTCGGGACTGGTGAAGAAGACCAAGCTCACCGACTACGATTCGCCGCGCCAGGCCGGGGTGATCGCGATCAATCTCCGCGAAGAGGATGAGCTGGTCTCCGCCAAACTGGTCTCCGCTCAGGATGATCTGATGCTGGTCTCCCGGCACGGGCAGTCGCTGCGGTTCACTGCCACTGACCAGGCATTGCGGCCCATGGGCCGGGCGACCTCCGGGGTGACGGGGATGAAGTTCCGCGGCGAGGATGAACTCCTCACCGCCGATGTGGTCACCCCCGATTCCTACGTCTTCATCGTCACCGAAGGCGGCTACGCAAAACGCACCCATGTAGACGAATACCGGGTGCAGGGCCGGGGAGGTCTCGGCATCAAAGTCGGCAAGTTCGTCGAGGACCGGGGAGACCTCGTCGGCGCGATGGTGGTGGAAGAGGACGACGAGGTGCTGGTGGTCATGAACTCCGGCAATGTGGTCCGCTCCGCTGTTTCGGGCGTCCCGCCCCGGGGACGCGACACTATGGGTGTGATCTTTGCCAAGCCGCGGAAGAATGATCGGATCCTCAAAGTGGCCAAATCTTCCGGTGCGGCCCTCGCCGCTGCCGGCGAGGAGGCGGAGGAGGCACCGGAGATCGAGGATGCCCCCACTGATAACGAAGCCGCAACATCTGAAGCTGAGGTTCAGGATGCTGAGAGCTCAGAATAGCCATATGCAGTACCGTGGTCTCTCGATGAGTACGACTACACCTTCCCTTGGAGGTCATTTGTGAGCGAGAGCAAGGACGGCCGGAGCGGCCAGACTGGCGCGGCTGAGGCCAAACGGCGCTTCCCCGCGCCGCGGCCGCGTGGTGCCACGATGACCAACATGCCTGCCATCAAGGAAGAGATCGCGACGGCGCCGCAGAGTGCTGGGCACTCAACACCTAAACCTGCAGCTCCGCGACCGCGGCCTCAGGGCAAGCCGACAGCACGTCCCCAGCCCGGGCCCCGTCCGGGGAGTGGACGTCAGGCCCAGCCACTGGTGAGGCCGACTCCCAAGGCGAAGGTCCGCAAAGCCCGGCTTCTGGTTTCCAAGGTGGATCCGTGGTCAGTGCTGAAGATGAGCTTCCTGCTCTCGGTGGCACTGGGCATCATGCTGGTCGTCTGCGCGGTCACCCTGTGGTCGATGATGGATCTCACCGGGGTCTTCGACCGGGTGAACGATCTGGCCGGCCAGATACTGGGCGGCAACGCTGAGGCAGGCGGCTTCCAGCTCCAGGAGCTGGTCACCGTGGGGCAGGTGGCGTCCTTCGCCACCATCATCGCGGTGGTGAATGTGGTGCTGCTGACGGTGCTGTCGATGCTGGCGGCCGTGCTGTACAACCTGTCTGCCTCCCTGGTGGGCGGCGTCGGTGTCACCCTCACCGACGACTGAGGTCTGCAGCCGAAGGCGGCCGGGCACTGCTGATTTGTTCAGCGCGGGAGCGCTGATGTAATGTGTAGTGGTCGCTCTCCGCAGCGATGAGAAGGAACAGGTTTCGGGCGTATAGCTCAGGCGGTTAGAGCGTCACACTGATAATGTGAAGGTCCGTGGTTCAAGTCCACGTACGCCCACTATGAAACGAATCCTGATTGTGGCAGCAGCGGTGGCAGGAATCGCTGTGTACCGAGAGTGGAAGAAGAACGAAGGCACTCGTCAGGTCTGGAACCAGGCCACCGACGAGGTCAAGAACTGAATATCCGTCACGGGGCCTTAGCTCAGATGGTAGAGCGCCTGCTTTGCAAGCAGGATGTCAGGAGTTCGAGTCTCCTAGGCTCCACACAGTCCCGCATCGGGGACCGCCAATGAAACACCATGTCAGCTCCGGTCGAGACCCGGCACATGAGTGGGCGGTCGAGGCGGAGGGCGTCCGGGCCCGCTGGCAGCAGCTCAACCTGCCTGGCCTCATCGATATACATACCCATTTCATGCCGCACAATGTGCTGCGAAAAGTCTGGGCCTACTTTGACGGCGTTGCACCCCTTCTGGGTCAGGAATGGCCGATTACCTATCGCACCTCTGAGGACCAACGCCTCAGTATCCTCCGGTCCTTCGGTGTGCGGACCTTCACCTCACTCAACTACGCCCACCGGCCCGGGATGGCATCCTGGCTCAACGACTACTCTCGGCGCTTTGCTGATCAGGTGCCTGAAGCCGCACTGAGCGGGACCTTCTTCCCCGAACCCTCCGCGCCGGACTATGTGGCCGAGGCCCTTGAGGCCGGCACCCGAGTGTTCAAGGTTCACGTGCAGGTCGGAGGGTTCGACCCCGGGGACCCCGCCCTTGACCCAGTGTGGGAGATGCTTTCCTCGTCAGCGACGCCGGTGGTCATTCATTGCGGGTCGGGACCCAATCCGGGGGAGTTCACCGGACCGGAGCGAATGGAGCGGCTTCTGCAGCGGTTCCCGACGCTGCAGCTGGTCATCGCCCACATGGGGATGCCCGAATATGCGCAGTTCCTGGCCCTGGCTCGGCGTTTCTACGGGGTACACCTGGACACCACCATGGTGTTCACCGACTTCATCGAAAGGCTGCACCCGTTCCCGCGTGAGCACGTGTCTCAGCTGAGGGATATGCAGGAGCGCATCATCCTCGGTTCGGACTTCCCCAATATTCCGTACACCTACACTCATGCCCTCGATGCGCTGATCAATCTTGATCTCGGCGACTCGTGGCTCCGGGCGGTGCTGCACGACAACGGCGCGCGCCTGCTTCACATCTGAGCCCCAGCAGCCACCTGACAGCTGCCCAACCGCCACATCCGAGGGGACACCAGGGCCCAGACGCGCAAATGTCCTACTCAGGCTCCCGCGGCGGGGCCGTGTCCATGGGTTTTCGGGCACAGACGATGGGACTCTCCGCGGTGGAACCTGGAATTGCCCACCAGATTGCCCACAGGCGCGTCTTTCCCGGCCGATCAGGGGTAGAGAAGAATCCGCGAGATGTGACTTGCAGCACAGCCGTTGATGCTATAGGTTTTTGGCAGAAGCTATAGGAAAGGTGTCAACTAATGTCAGTTGAAGCGAAAGTCACCAAGGCCCACGAGGCGTTCCTCGCCATGGGAACCCGCACCCTCCAGGAGCGCGCTGAGTGGATGGAGGCTGTTGCAGAGGCGCTCGAGGGTCACCGCGAGCAGTTGGTCGAAGTGGGCCAAGCCGAGACCCACTTGCCCGCCGCCCGCCTCAACACAGAGCTGACCAGAACCGTCTTCCAACTTCAGCTGCTTGCTCAAGAGGTTCGACAGGGTCAGTTCTTGGACGCGACCATCGACCATCAGGACCCCGACTGGGGCATGGGGCCCCGGCCGGACATTCGGCGTGTCAACGTTCCTCTGGGCGTCGTCGGCGTTTTCGGCGCATCCAATTTTCCCTTTGCCTTCTCCGTGGCTGGTGGAGACACTGCCTCCGCCTGGGCGGCAGGCTGCCCCGTGGTGCACAAGATTCATGGTGGCCACGTGAAGCTGGGAGAGCTGACTGCGCGGGTCATAGAGGACAGCCTGCAGCAGGCCGGCGCCCCCGAGGGGATGTTTTCAGCGATCACCGGTCGCGAAGCAGGCATCGAGCTGGTGGAACACCCCCAGGTGAAGGCGATCGGATTTACCGGTTCGGTCCCCGGGGGTCGCGCGCTGTTCGACCGGGCCGCGGCCCGTCCTGAGCCGATCCCGTTCTATGGCGAACTCGGCTCGATCAACCCCGTGGTCGTCACCGAGAACGCATGGCAGCAGCGCGGAGAAAAGATCGCTGAGGGTTTCGTCACTTCGATGACTATGGGAATTGGTCAGTTCTGTACGAAGCCGGGACTGGTTCTTGTCCCCAGCGCTGTCGCCGAGCAGGCGAAGAAAGCCATCACCGATGCGCTGCAGAGCGTGGAGCTTCCGGGGAAAATGCTCAATGATCGCATTGCTGAAGGCTTTGCTGAGGCGCGGCAACACGTGGCGAACCTCGACGGTGTGGCCAGGATGGCGGACGGCGGCGGCGAGAACCAGGACCCCCCGGCCCCCAGCGTATTCTCCGTGGAAGCCGGAGAACTGGGGCCCGAGGCAGAAGTTCTGCACACTGAAATGTTCGGACCTGCGGCGGTGGTCATCACGTATGAGAATTCAGCAGAACTGCTGCGCGTCCTCGGTTACCTGCCCGGACAGCTGACCGGCACCATCCACGCTGAGCAGGACGAAGACATTGAAGATCTCATGAGTGCGCTGGCCCAGCGGTGCGGCCGTCTGCTGAAGAATGGGTGGCCCACCGGAGTCACGGTGACCTATGCGCAGCACCACGGTGGGCCCTACCCGGCGACCACGGCACTGGGCACCTCAGTGGGCACTGCCGCGGTGTCCCGGTTCCTCCGTGCTGTGGCGTATCAGGACTTTGCCGACGTCGATCTTCCTCCGGCGCTCCAGGAGAGCAACCCACTGGGTCTGCGCCGTCGAGTCGACGGTGAATGGAAGAACTGAGGTCTTAGCTGATGACAACGGAACACACCATCGCCGATATTCTTCCGCAAGACGATTCAGGCGTTTACATCGGGCGGATCTGGGACCTCACCCGGAATCTTCCGGTACCGGTGCTCTACTCCGGGGAAGACGTCTGGGATGCCTCGCACATCGCTGCCACGACAGCCGACTTGCTTGAGCTGGAGGACCTTCAGCACCAGCTTGCGCAGCTCAGGCAGCGCCAGCCCACCTGGAAGATCCACGAGATCCGACTCGAAAGTCAAGGGCACGCTGATTCACCGCTGCTCCTAGCCCCGCTCGATGCACAAGTGATCAAGGCCTGCGGGGTGACCTTTGTCGGCTCCATGATTGAACGTGTTATTGAGGAGCGCAGTGGGGGAGACCCATCCGTCGCGGCCACCGTCCGGGAGCAGATGCAGCGCGAAATCGGAGTGGACTTGGCCAGCGTAGTACCGGGCGGAGAAGAGGCTCAGGCGGTCAAGAAAGCCCTACTGGACCGGGGTTGGTGGTCTCAGTACTTGGAAGTGGGCCTGGGGCCAGACCCCGAGGTCTTCACCAAAGCACCAGTTCTCGCGGCCGTGGGCAGCGGGAGCCCGATCGGCATCCCGGACTTCTCCTCGTGGAATAACCCGGAACCGGAGCTGGTGCTCGTCGTGGATTCCCGCGGGAGCATTGTGGGTGTCACCCTGGGCAACGACGTCAATCTCCGTGACGTGGAGGGCCGCAGCGCCCTGCTTCTTGGGAAGGCCAAGGACAATAATCGCTCCACAGCGATTGGCCCCTTTATCCGGCTCACTACCAGCACATTCACTCTTGAGGACGCCCAACAGCTGGAGATCTCCCTCACCGTTGAGGGTCCAGAAGGGTACACCCTGCGCGGGATCAACGCCGTCTCCGCACTGAGCCGCCCCTTTGAAGATCTGGTCACCGCCACCCGCGGCGACCACCATCAGTACCCTGACGGATTCGCCCTTTTCACGGGCACGCTGTTTGCTCCCACACAAGACCGGGACGTCCCGGGTGAGGGCTTCACTCACAAGATAGGCGACGTCGTGAGCATCGCCAACGACAGCTTAGGCGCGTTGGTCAATCACGTGGGACGAACCGAAGAACTGCCCCCGTGGACCTACGGGATTCGTGCCTTTTCTCGTGATGTCGCCCGTTTGGAAAAGTCAGGCAACGGGTCATGAAACTCGCGTCCCAGACACAGTCGACCGATGGCCATCAGATTCCTGTGGTGGAGCGTCCGTGGGCTGAAGCTGAGGCGCCAAAAGCTTCGGGCGCCGACCTGCCGCCGTACGACCGCATCAAGGCCATGATCCTTTCCAAAGCGATCCCACCAGATACCAAGCTCAACATCGACAAGCTGGCTCGCGAACTCGGTGTCTCTCAAACCCCGGTACGGGAGGCGCTGCAACGCCTTGAGGGCGACAAGCTCGTGGTGGGAAAGAAGCCTCGAGGACTGTGGACCACACCCCTGCTGGGTGAACGGGAACTTCGCGATCTCATCGAAGTGCGGTTGCTCATGGAGCCCTGGTCGGCCCGATCCGCGGCGACGGACCGGGCAACGAATCCCGGCCGGGAGATGCTCGCAGAGATTGAGCGTTTCGTCGAGCTAGGAGAGCTCAAACACCAGGGATACGCTCTGGCATCCCATGACGTCGCCTTCCACGACATGATCTTTCATGCCGTGGGCAACACCTTTCTCCACGACGCTTTTCGACAGCTGCACGCTCACCTTCACCTCTTCCGGCTCTACCCGGCCGATTTGGACGGCACTCACACCATCGAAGAGCACAAGGCGATCGCCGAAGCGATCAGCCGAGCGGACCCGCAGGCCGCTGAGGAAGCCATGCGGGCGCACCTTTTCGCCGCTATGGACCGGTTCTCCCTGGGACTACGGCACGACGACACCCTATCCAGCCTCGGGACTGTGCGTTCGCAGGTTCTGGGCCCACCGCCTTCGGCAACGGGTGCGGTCAGTTCACACAAGGAGACTTCATGAAGCAGACGACAGCGCCGCAAACTCAGCGGCTTTCGGTGGCAGAGGCCGAGAATTTTGCACGCAGGCTCCTCGTGGCGGTCGGCGCCCGGGAGCACGACGCTCGCATTACGGCTGAGAACCTTATCTTCGCCGACCGGAGTGGTATCGCTTCACACGGCCTGCTGCGCCTGCCGCTCTACGCTGAGGCCGCAGTAGAAGGCGGCATCAATACCGCAGCCACCATGAAGTGGATACGCACCGCGCCGGGAGGAGGCTTGCTCGATGCCGACGGCGCCTTCGGGCAGGTCGCCATGGAGGAGGCAGTGCAATTCAGCATCGATGAGCTTTCTCGCAGCGCATCCAGCGTTGTCGCAGTCCAAAACAGTGTTCACTTTGGCGCCGGCGCCTTCTGGGTGGAGAAGCTCACTGACCACGGGTTCATCGCAGTAGCTACCTCCACCACCGGACCCGCCGTCGCTCCCTTCGGCGGAGCAGGGAAGGTACTGGGCACCAACCCGTTGTCGATCGGCATGCCCACTGCCGAAGGTCCCAGTATGACCATGGATATGGCCACCAGCACCGGGGCTTACGGCAAAGTTGTCTCGGCACGGAACACGCATCAAGCGCTGCCGGAAGGGTGGGCAGTCAACGCCCAGGGTGTGGCGACCACCGATCCGCAGGAGGCACTCGACGGGGCCTTGACTGCCTTCGGCGGCCATAAGGGGTCTGGACTCGCTATCGCTCTGGAAGGACTCTCAGCTGCGCTGAGCCAGGCGTCCTATGCCCACGAAACCGTCGATATCTGGGTGGATCCGCGTTCGAAGATGAATGTGGGTCACACCCTGTGGGCCATCAATCCTGAATTCTTCGGTGGCGCCGTGCACACGCGGAATCGCGTGACCCAACTTCGTGATCGGGTTCGTGGCTCCGGGGAGCAGGTCCGCGCCCCCGGCGATATTGAAGCGATCAACCGGGTACGCCACAGTCAGGAGATCGAGCTCAGCCTCAGCACTGTCGAGCTTCTGCGCAACTCAGCAGAACGGTGGAACGTCGCGGCGCCGGAGCTGGACTGAACGGCACGCGGCGGAGCCCCAGCCAGACACACTCAACAACGCACTAACTATTTTAAGGAGAACATCATGAGATATTCCGGATCCGCACCCTTTCTGGCTGCCAGTGCCGTCATTGCACTGGGCCTGACCTCATGCGTCGGCGATGATGCCGAGGTGGACACCGGTGACACCGAGGCAGCCGAAGAGACCGAGTTGCGCTTCGCCCACGTCTACGATCCTGAACACCCGGTGGAGACCTGCGGGGTCCCTGCCATCAACGATGCCCTCGAGGACTCGGGCCTGCAGATCAGCTCCTATGCTGCCGGGCAACTCGGCAACGAGGAGGAGCTCCTTGAGCAGGTTCAATCCGGAGCTCTGGATCTCGCCGTGGCGGGCCCTTCCTTCCTGGGCGTGTGGGAGCAGAACGCCGAACTCTTCGACGCCACCTACCTCTTCACCGATGTGGACCACTTTGAGGAAACCGTCAATGGGGATATCGCCGAAGATATCTGGAACGACCTGCGGGAATCCTCCGGCCTCGACGTGCTCTCCTCCTGGTACTACGGCACTCGGCATCTGACCTCAGATGTGGAAGTCACCACCTCTGAGGACCTGTCCGGTAAGACTCTCCGCGTTCCGGAGGCGCCGCTGTACCAGACCCTGGCCGAGGTGCTCGGCGGCTCCCCGACCTCCATGGCCCTGGGCGAGGTTTACCTCGGGCTGCAGCAGGGCACCATCGATGGTCAGGAAAACCCCGTTCCCACTATCGCCAGCAACAGTTTCCAAGAGGTTCAGGACTACATCAATCTCACCGGTCATGTGATCCAGGGAGTTATGGTCGTCGGGAATCAGGATGCCCTCTCCGGGCTGCCCGAGGACCAGCAGGAGGCGCTGCGTGAGGCCACGGCTGACGCTGCCGATGAGGTCCGTACCTGCATTGAGGAAGAGGAGGAGTCCTACCTCGAAGAGTGGGCCGACAGCGGAGAGATTGAGATCAACGATGATGTCGACGTCGATCACTTCCGCGAACGTGCAGCAGAGCGCATCCCAGACGAGTTCGAATGGGGCGACATCTACCTGGAAATCCAGGAAGACTGATGTCAGTCCGGGCGCCCGGGGATGAGGATTTCCTGGAATCACGGTCTGCTGTGTACCGAGGCCTGGTGAGAGTCGAACATGGGCTGGCGATGCTGCTGCTGGTCGGGCTGTTTCTTCTCATCATTGTTCAGGTAGCGGCAAGACACGGTTTCAGCGCACCGATCAGCGGTACTGAGGAACTGGCGCGGTTTACCTTCATCTGGTTCACGTTTACCGCCGCGTCCTTCGTAGCCGCACGGCGCAAGCACATCATCGTGCAGCTCTATGGCGGAGGCAAGACTGGCAAGTTCGTTGCCGCGATCGAAGTCTTCGCCTACGCCGTCGTCATCGCAGTCAGTATTGCGATGGTGGTGGGCGGGTACCTGATGGTGCAAAGCACCTGGAACATCTCCTCCCCGGGCACCGGTCTTCCCTTTCGGTACGTCTACTCAGCACTGCCGATCGGCTTCGCGCTGATCGCACTTCACGCCGCATTGAACCTAGTGCTGGCGCTGCGTTACCCCGAGCAGTTCATCGGCGGAAAAGAAATCGAAACGGCAGGTCTGTGACATGGAACTCTTCATGATGGTCATAGCACTGCTGGTGCTGCTGGTGCTGCGCGTGCCAGCAGCCATCGCGCTGCTGGTCCCTTCACTGGTGTACATCTTCCTTGACGCCACCGTGGGCTTCGGCACCGCGGCGCAGCAGACCATGTCCGGAGTGAACACGTTTCCTCTACTGGCGGTACCGCTGTTCATTCTGATGGGAAACATCGCCAACGTGTCTGGAATATCAGACAGGCTCTTTGACGCTGCTACGGCGATATTCGGACGACTGCGCGGCAGCCTGGGTTACGTCAACGTGGCGACGAGCTTCGGTTTCGCCTGGATGTCCGGGGCAGCGATATCGGATGCGGCCGCCATGGGCCGGGTGCAGGTGCCTGCAATGGTCAAGCGTGGATATCCCGAGGGCTTCACCTTGGGCCTCACGGCGTCGTCCTCCCTGATCGCCCCTATTCTGCCGCCGTCTATCCCCGCCATCATCTACGCCGTGACCGCTGGCATTTCAGTGGGCGCCCTCTTCGTCGCAGGCATCATCCCGGCGCTGCTGCTGATGTTCGCACTCGGGATCGTGGTGTTCTTCAAGCTGCGGAAGAGGGATGAGCTCCGGCTCGAACGGGTCAGCGGCAAGCAGCGCTGGATGCCGGTGCTCACCGCGCTGCCCAGCTTCGGAACGGCGGTGATTGTCCTAGGCGGCATCCTGGGCGGCATCTTCACTCCGACGGAGGCCGCAGGTGTCGCCGTGCTGTACATGCTGGTGCTGGCCCTGTGCTACCGCTCGCTGAAGTGGCACCAGCTCAAACGTGCACTGACCAATTCGGTCGAGACGGGCGGCTCCGTGCTGCTCATCGTCTGTGCCGCCGCGCTCTTCGGCTGGGTGCTGTCACGGGAACGGGCTCCCCAGGTGGTCGCCGATCTGGCCTTCGAGGTGACCACCAACCCGATCGTATTCCTGATCCTGCTCAACATCGTGCTGCTGATCGTGGGTGCGGTTCTGGAGCCCACAGCGGCAATCCTGATCCTGGTGCCGGTCCTGTCTCCTGTTGCCACCATGTTTGGTCTGGAACCACTGCACGTGGCGGTGATCGTGATCTTCAACCTCATGTTGGGCCTGCTCACTCCACCAGTGGGTCTGGTGCTATTCGTCCTCTCATCGGTGACCAACTACTCGGTGACCAAAGTGATCCGCGGAGTGGCCCCCTTCTACGGAATCCTGCTGCTGGTGCTGGTTCTCATCACCTTCTTCCCCTTCTTCAGTACGTGGCTGCCTGGCATCGTCAGCTAGCCCGAGACACATGGCTCGAAAAATCATTTGAAAGGAACGCACTATGCCCACTATCAGTGACATCAAGGTCCAAGACGTCCGGTTTCCCACTTCGCTGGAGCTCGATGGCTCCGACGCAGTCAACGTAGATCCGGACTACTCTGCCGCCTATGTGGTGGTGGAGGCGGATAACGGGGAAGCCGGTCACGGACTGGTCTTCTCCTGCGGACGAGGCAACGAGGTGATCGTCCGGGCCATCGAGTCCTACGGCGAACTCCTGGCTGGTCGGGACTTGGACGAGCTGCTGTCGAATATGGGCGCGGCGTCGAAGCTGCTGGTCCACGACTCTCAGATGCGCTGGCTGGGACCCGAGAAGGGCGTGAGTCACATGGCGGCCGGTGCGGTCGTCAACGCACTATGGGACATCGCCGCCCGCCGCGCGGAGAAGCCACTGTGGAGATACCTCGCTGAACTGTCCCCGGAGAAGCTCGTGGAAGCCATCGACTTCACGCACATCTCCGATGCGTTGACTCCCGAGGAAGCCCTGGCCATTCTGCAGGAGGGACAAGCGGGCAAAGAAGAGCGCATCCGTGCTCTGGAAGAAGAGGGATACCCTGCTTACACCACCTCGCCCGGCTGGTTGGGGTACAGCGACGAAAAGGTTGTCCGACTCAGCAAGGAGGCGGTCGGCAACGGTTTCGACCTCATCAAGCTCAAAGTGGGTGGGGATCTCGAGAGCGACCGTCGACGGCTGAGAATTGTACGAGAGGCAGTCGGCGAGGATATCAAGGTCGCAATCGACGCCAATCAGCGGTGGGACGTGCCTGAGGCCATTGACTGGCTGCAGCAACTTTCTGAGTTCAACCCCTGGTGGATCGAAGAAGCGACCAGCACTGACGACGTGCTCGGTCACGCCACGATCCGCAAGGCAGTCGCACCGATGAAGGTGGCCACCGGCGAGGCGGTCCACAACAGAATCATCTTCAAGCAGCTGCTGCAGGCCCAGGCCATCGACGTGCTGCAGATCGATTCGACCCGCGTCGCCGGAGTCAATGAGAACCTCGCCAACCTCCTCCTGGCCAAGAAGTTCGGCGTCCCCGTGTGCCCGCACGCCGGCGGGGTGGGACTGTGCGAACTGGTGCAACACTTCTCGTTCTTCGACTATGCCGCTGTGTCCGGAAGTCTTCACAATCGATACATCGAGTACGTCGATCACCTCCACGAGCACTTCGCTGAGCCGGTGGTCATCAAGAACGCCCGGTACCAGGCGCCCAAGGCCCCCGGCAACGGTGCAGAGATGCACACTGAGTCACGTGCCCGGTGGACATTCCCCGACGGTCAGGGCTGGCAGGAAGTGGCTGGTCGAGCAGCGGTGACCCGCAACTGACAGTTGCGCCCCGGCCTGAGCAGACCAGCACCGCCGGGGCGACCTGAGACACCGGCACCACAAACAATTAAGGAGCAGATATGAAGCTGACCCGCCGCGGTGAAGCTGGTTTTGAGATTCCTCTCGTCGAGATCGACGGCACCCTGTACGACGCCTCCGCCGTGGGGGACTTCACTCCGGAATTCTGGACAGCGAATGGACCCCGGAAGCTGAAGGAACTCGCTGATGAGGGCAAGCTGACGCCCGTCGAGCTCGCAGAGACAGTCAGGTACGGCTCGCCTGTCGCGTCGGCCTCGGCCGTGATCTGCATAGGACAGAACTATGCTGCCCACGCTGCCGAATCCGGGGCCGAACCACCCAAGCAGCCGATCGTCTTCCTGAAGACCCCCAACACCATCGCAGGCCCACATGACGAGGTCACGATCGCACGGGGTTCAGAAAAGACCGACTGGGAAGTGGAGTTGGGCATCGTCATCGGCAGTCGCGCAGCCTACTGCGCGTCAGCCGAGGAGGCCGCTGAGCACATCGGGGGTTATGTATTGGCAAACGACCTCTCGGAGCGCGACTTTCAGCTCGAGGCCTCCGGAGGGCAGTGGAGCAAAGGCAAGTGCAGCCCAGGTTATATGCCCCTGGGTCCATGGATCGTCACAGCTGAGGATCTTGACACCTCGGACTTGAACCTCCGGTCCTGGGTCAACGGCGAGCCCCGCCAGGATTCACGGACCTCGGACATGATCTTCAACTGTGCAGAGATCGTCTATGACCTCTCCCAATACATGCAGCTTGAACCTGGCGACATCATCTCCACCGGCACTCCCGAAGGGGTGGCACTCTCAGGCCGGTTCGCCTACTTGACGCCCGGCGACGTGGTGGAGCTGGAGATTGATGGACTCGGCCGTCAGCGCCAGACCTATCACGCTTGGGGGAAATGACGTGACAGGACGATTCCAAGGGATGGCCGCGCTGGTGACCGGTGGCGCCTCCGGCATCGGTGCCGCTGTGGCCGATCAACTCGCACAGGAGGGGGCCGACGTCTCTGTATTGGACGTGGCCCCCACCCAGTCGGCTCACCATTGGGAGGAGTGTGACTTAGCCGATACTGCCTCGGTGGAGGCCGCAGTTGACGGGGCTCTGAAGCGCTTCGGCCGGCTCGACGTCGTGGTCAATAATGCCGGAATCGGCGCCCAGGGCGATGTCACCGCCAATTCTGACGCGGAGTGGAGCCGGGCGTGGGAGGTCAATGTGGTGGGGATGGCCCGTGTGTCTCGCGCGGCGCTGCCTGCGTTGCGGGAGTCCCCGGCGGCTTCTATCACTAACACGGCCTCAGTGGCCTCCCTGGCTGGCCTTCCTCAGCGAGTGCTTTATTCGGCGACGAAAGGAGCAGTCATGGCTATGACGAAAGCCATGGCCGCCGACCACGTCAGGGAGGGAATCCGGGTCAACTGCGTGGCTCCGGGCACGGCGGACACGCCCTGGATTCAGCGACTCCTGGACCAGGCGGCCGATCCGGACGCTGAACGCGCCGCCCTGGAAGCCCGCCAACCGCACCGCAGACTGGTCAGCGCCGACGAGGTGGCCAGGGCAGTGGCGTATCTGGCAGATCCGGAGAATCGCTCCACCATCGGCGTCTGCCTTTCGGTAGATGGCGGCATGGAAGCCCTGCGATTGCGCCCTGAGTAGGAGACCAGCCGTGTTCGGCATGTCAGGTGAGGCCGGGGGCTGGCACTCGCGACCTGCTGGGGCGACCCTCCCACGCAACAAACGAGGGGACGCACCGCGCTGCAACGTGGAGTTGTCCCATCGTCTTGCCCGCTCATGAGTCTCTGCAGAATTCCGGCGGGCATGGCGATTCTGGGGCTGTGACTTCGCTCCACTAAGAGAGCCGCAGCCGCTGGGCGAAGACCACGGTGTCATCGAGGGTTGCTGGTTGGCCGTCCGGAGCCACGGTCGGACGCTGTCGGATCTCAGCGACCTTGAGCTCCCACTCCGTCAGAGGGTCCAGGGCCTGCAGGTCGCCAACGACCGTGGGCATGTCCGGGTGCTCATGGCCATGCTGGGCCCAGGGAGGCGGCGCGGCGTGGGAGAGGATGAGCAGGTGCCCACCCACTGCCACCTGCCGGGCCGCAGCATGCAGGATGGCTAAGCGGTCCAGTGCCACCGGGGACTGCAGGAAGCAGGCGCTGACCAGGTCGAAGGGACCCGGCGGGAGGTCCTGAGGAAGAACTCCGACCAGGAAGTGTGCTGAGCCGGCCGTGGGGTGAGACTGGGCATCTTCCCGTGCGTGCGCTTCAGCGCGGTGAATGGCGCTTTTGGAGCCGGACGGCCAACGCCTAATTCACCCGCTGAGCAAGAAAGCACTCCTATGCGGGTCCCTCCGCTGACTGTAACCAGCACACAACCCCTTTGTTCAATCGCATGGCTCAGCAGCCCGCGTGCGCTACTTCACGACTCACCACCGTGTTAGCCCTCTATCACCTGACCAAACTATCCACTGCGGACTCTGACTTAGTTGTGGTGTGGTGAAAACAGTCATTTCGTGATCGCTAGCGAAAGCACAACAACCCATGGATCGAAATGCAGACTCTGTCCAGGGCACTATCGGCGACGTTCCTATCTGCAGCGCTTTCCAGACGCAGCCTCATCGGCCAGTAATGGATCACCGAGAACCCATAGGAGGATTCGCCTGGCTGTTGACCTGAGCACCCCTTCGCCGTAGAGTTCACGCATTGAAACTCACGTTCCAATAACCTGTCCTTTGAGTACACCGATTGAAAGAGGTGCACATTGGCTGACGCACAACAAACGGTCGAAGCTGGGAGTTCTGAGGAAATTGTGTCCTCATGGCCCAAGTCCCAACGGGCCTGGCAGCGTACAAAGCGCTCTTTGCCCGGGGGTGTTTCGACAGGCCTCCGAGCATCGATGCCGCCGCATCCCTTGTTTTTCCAAGGTGGTAACGGGTCTCGGCTGACAGACCTTGATGACAATACTTACCTTGACTATGTCCTCGGTTGGGGCCCGGTAATCCTGGGACACGGACACCCTGGACTCACCGAAGCAGTCCAAAACCAGCTACCTCACGGTGCCACCTACGGGGCTGGCCATGTTCTAGAGGCTGAAGTGGCAGAGATGGTGATCGAGCGCATTCCTGGCGCAGAGCGGGTCCTATGGAGCAACACGGGATCGGAGGCCACTCAGGTCGCCCTGCGGCTCGCGCGGGGCGCGACTGGGCGCCGACGTTTCATTAAGTTCGGTGGGCATTATCATGGTTGGTCCGATGCAATGCTCGTGGGATATCGCCCCGGCCCAACTGGCGACCTCGCGAGGGGCAGTGAAGGCCAACCCGAAGCGGTTCTCGATGACGTCACAATCGTTGACTGGGGGGATATTGAGGCGGTGCGGCGACTGCTTCAGGGTGACGAATACGCAGCTGTCTTCTGTGAACCTGTGCTGTGCAACTCGGGAGTTCTTGCCCCGCCGGAAAATTTCTTAACGGAGCTTCGGCGGGTTTGTGACGCGACTGGAACCGTACTCGTATTTGACGAGGTTATAACGGGGTTCAGGATGAGCAGAGGTGGGGCCGCTGAACGGTACGACGTGGAGCCTGATTTGGTAGTCCTTGCAAAGGCCGTGGCCGGTGGTTACCCGCTTGCGGCGGTTGCGGGCCGTGCCGAGTTTCTCGAGCTGACCACAAGTGGAGTCGTGCATGCGGGCACCTACAACGGAAATCCTGTGGTCCTTGCCGCTGCGAAAGCTACTTTGGAGGCCCTAGACGAGCCTAGTGTCTACGAGACGTTCGAAAACCACGGACGCAAGCTAGGCGAAGGGTTCGCCCAAGCACTTACAGCACACGGAGTTCCGGGGACCATCAATCAAGTGGGTCCCGTGGTGCAATGCATGATCGGAGTCAAGGAGGCTGCAACCTTCACTGACTTTCTGGCTGCGGACCAGAAGTTTTACGACAGGCTGTTGGTGCACATGCTTCGTCGCGGGGTCTTCACGCTTCCCGGGGGCCGCTGGTATTTGTCCGCCGCGCACAGCGAGCACGACGTCGAGCAGACGGTGGACGTCTTCGAGGCGGCGCTCAAGGCAACTCTCGCTGACGGCGCAACACCTGCAACGGTTAGTTAGGCCAAAAGCAAGTTGACGAAGGCTGTGATGCTTGACACATAGACTACGCAATACATACCGTTAGATGAAACAGGCGTTGCATAAGCCAGAATAACGCCGACAGGTGAAAGATTCACCTGGCTCCAGCTGAACGGCCGCTCCATAGGGTCGAACATTGCATTAGGTTTAGAAATCCTGCGTATGGCATTTGGAGAAATGAAATGAACATTGAGATAAACCGAGCACTGGTGAACCGACGCCGCTTCTTGCAAGGGTCCAGTAGCCTTGCCTTAATCGGTTTTCTAGCGGCGTGCGCCGACCGGGATGGCTCGCAAGGGGATCCAGCGGAACTAACGGGTGCCTTGGGGCTACTTTTGGGCTCACATATGACGCCAGTCGAAACTGCCGCCCAAACGCATGCTGACGAAACCAACGTGGACTTGGAGATTGAGCATGTGTCTACTCCGGACATACGCAATGTCTTGACGAATGCATTCATGGCGCAACGTTCGCAATGGGATTCGGTCTTCCTCACTGCCGAAGTCGTACAGGAAATGTCTGAGCGGCAATGGCTCACAGATGTCAGCGATTTGCTCAGTGCTCATACCCAGAGGGACGCGTTCATAGCTGGCACAATGACGGCTGCAGATGCAGGGGGGCAGTACCTGGCGGTGCCTTGGAACGTGGGTGCCCCCATCATGCACTGGAACAAGAACCTACTCAGCGAAGTAGGTCTCGACCCCGAAGCGCCTTCAAACTGGCACTCCCAACAAAATTCGTGGGACACCTTTGTTGAGTACGCCAAGGAGCTAACTGGCTCCATCAATGGTCGGAACGTCTACGGATTCACCGATGCATGGGCAGACACGGCAGTGCTCCATACCTGGGGCTCCTTGTTGCAGATGCACGGGGGCCGTTGGTTCGACGATGACGGACGACCCATTTTCAATTCTGAAGCGGGGCAGGAGGCGACTCAAAAGCTTTATGATCTTCTGCACACTCACGAGGTGGTAGATCCGGCGGTAACAACTTATACATGGGTTTTCGACGCCTCTCCGGCCTTCCTGAACGGTACGCGCGCTTTCTTCTTCACTTGGCCATTCATGGCTGGAGTAGCAGCCGATCCAGAGGAATCAGAAATTGCTGGAGACAATGGATTCGCCCCCCAGCCGGCAGTTGAAACAAGTGCATCGGTCGATGGTTCAGAGTTCCTAGCCATTCCGGCTTTCGCAGAGAATACGGGTGAGGCGGAGCGATTCCTGGAGTACATCCTGTCGCCGGAAGTTCAGAAGGAGATCGCAATGGAGGGATGGGCCACTGCCTTCTCCGACGTCAACCTTGATCCGGAGGTCCTCGAGAAGTTTCCTGTAAACGAAGCTGTCGTGCAGTCCTACGAGTATCCGGTGGACTTCGGGTTCAGTCCGGATGCAGCGATGTGGAAAAGCATCCTGGCCGATCAAATCCATTCGGTATTAACAGGCGATGCCGACATTAGCTCCGCACTGGATGAGGCAGTTTCGCAAATCGAGAGCGAGCGCTCCTCTTGAGTCAGGCAACGGAGAAACGAGCCTCAGGGCAACGAGGGAAGGAGACCGCACGATCCGCCAGGCGGCGCGATCAATGGACTGGTCTAGCACTCGTGGCGCCCGCGCTGCTCCTGGTAGGGGGCGTATACCTCTACCCGATTGCGGCCACTCTCGTCTATTCAGTAGCCACGATTGACATCGGTACATATACGATTGAGTCGTTTGTAGGGTTGGACAACTTCACTCGAGTCATCAGCTCCTCAGCTTTCATCCCCACCTTATTGAGAACTCTGTACTTCGGATTGCTGGTGGTATTAATTACCCTAGTTCCGGCGATGTTTATTGCATTATTGCTTAATGAACAGTTTCGCGGCCGCACGTTCGTGCGACTGGTCGTACTCCTCCCCTGGGCAGTGCCACCTGTCGTCGGTGGGGTTCTCTGGGGCCAAATGTTCCAGTCCGAGTTCGGATTCATCAATAGAATTCTAGGAGAACTGGGTCTACCGGACGACACCATCTGGTTGGCAGACCCCGCCCTGGCCCTCCACTCGCTAGCGATAGCCGAGGCCTGGCGTTGGATTCCGTTTGCTACCCTCTTTCTTCTTGCTGGTCTACAGACAATACCCACTAACACCTATGAAGCTGCCCAGGTAGATGGTGCGCATGCACGACAGCGGTTATGGCACATCACAATCCCCCAGCTGATGCCCACGATAATACCGGTTATTATTTTCGTTTTCGTTTGGGCTATGAAGACATTTGACATCATTTTCGTGTTGACTCGAGGCGGCCCAGGCGGCTCAACTACTACGATGAACTATTGGGTTTATGAGCAAGGTTTTGAAACATTCCAGTTTGGCACGGCAGCAGCCATAGCGTGGCTACTTACGCTTGTAACAATTTTAGTAATAGGTATATTGGTCTTAATAAATAGACTTATCTTCGCCAATAAAGAGGTGCGATGAGAGCGACTAAACAGAAGCAGGTGGCCATCTACCTGGCGGCAATTGTGACCGTCGTCCTAATGGGTTTCCCACTATACGGCGTCGTCCTGACAAGTCTTCAACCAGAGTCAGTCATTAGGTCTCCAGAGTTATCGCTCATTCCAACCACTTTGGACTTTTCCCATTATGCGTCACTCTTTAGCGATGGCCACCCCGTTCCGCTGGTCTCGGCCATTGGCAACAGTGTGGTGGTTGCTATGTTCTCCGCTTTCTTGGGAGTGGCGTTGGCCGTGCCAGCTTCGTATGCTCTCTATCGCACGAGCGCCCCGGGACGCCGACTGATGATGGGGGCACTAGCAGCTATTTACGTGTTTCCGACGCTACTATTCATTATACCGTTATATATAATGTGGGTTAATTTGGGTGTTTTCGACACCAGGACCGGCCTCATTATTCCTTATACTGCTTTTGTCCTGCCTGTCATGATTTTTATTCTCGGCACTTTCGTGCGCTCAGTACCTATGGAGGTCGAGGAAGCTGCCCGTATTGATGGGGCTACGACGAGAATGATTCTTACCCGTATTTACCTGCCGCTCATGAAACCGGGAATTTTCGCTGTGCTTATCCTGGGTTTTATTCTCTCTTGGGTGGAATTCACCACTCCATTGTTGTTCACGTCGCAGTTAGACATCATGACCGTTAGTCTGGCGCTATTTCGATCGTCTTTTGACATTCAAATCGGCCAACTGGCCGCAGCGGCAGTGGTCACTGCCATACCGGTCGTTGTGGTGACTGTCGTTTTCCAGCGTCGAATTGTGGGTGTACTGACTGGTGCCGACCGCTGAGGTTATTTTCTTAAGGAGGAAACAAGATGAGTGTTGATTATCATCGAATGACTACGGTGGATGCGCAGGATTTCTGCGCCTCCGACGGGATCGTTATTGTTCCCATTGGCGCCACCGAGCAGCACGGCCCCCATTTGCCGTTAGGGACTGATTTCACTATGGCCGAGACAGTGGCTCAGCGTGCGGCCCAGGACGTCGAAAACGTCGTTGTCACGCCAGCCATTTGGACTGGGTATTCTCCTCATCACATGGAGTACACCGGAACGGTCAGCCTGCGTTCCGAGACGCTGATGGCCATGATTCGGGATGTTGCGGAGTCCTTGTGGCACCATGGTTTCAGGCGAATCCTTTTTCTGAACGGGCATGGCGGGAACATGAACCTGCTCGGTGCGGCTGCTCAGACTCTAAGATTTGAATTGGACGTCAGGATTACAGTAGCTAGTTATTGGTCTTTTGCCAGCGATGCGATTGCTAACTGGCGGAAGTCCCCCCTTGGCGGGATTAATCACGCCTGTGAAATGGAGACCTCCCTGATGCTCACTTCTCATGGTGACCAGGTGAAGCCCGAGCAAGCGACTAATACACCAATCACATTCGCCAATCCATACCTCAGCAACGACCTGCTGGGTTCAGGCGCGGTCGCGACACCCTGGGATTTCGCCGAGGTAACTGCCGACGGGACCCTTGGTCATCCAGAATTAGCCACAGCCGAACGCGGCCGCGAGCTGCTCGAAGCGGTCGTTCGAGGACTGGTTGGCTTCCTGGAGGACTTCAAGAGATGGGACTGGCAGAATCCGCAGACAATCGTAGGGAGGAACGATGCACGTTAAAGATGCATCGATGTGGGCATATCCGTGGGATCTTCAGGATGAGGGCGTTGCAGGAGCTATCCAGAAGATGCACACCGCGGGAATCGGTGACGTCAAAGTCGCCTCCATATACCACTCGGGACGATTTCTTCTCCCTCATAACCCGCGTCGAAAGATTTATTTTCCACAACCGGGCGCACTTTATTTTAATCCGGAACGGTCTTGGTACGACACTGCCCCGATTCAACCACCCATCTGGTCCGAGCTGACTGAACAATTCTGGCCGGAAGTACGGACGGAACTCGACGTCCGTGGGCAGACACTGACAACTTGGTGCTTGGGGTTGCATAACTCACAAGTTGGTTCGACCCATCCAGAGGTCGCAGTGCGCAATGCGTTCGGCGATGTCTTGATGACCGACTTGTGTGCCGCTAATCCTGCGGTTATCGACCTCCTCAAGTGCGCAGTCGGTGACGCAGCTCAGGTTACGGGTGCCGACCGCGTGCTCCTGGAATCCTTTGAGTACATGCCGTTCCAACATGGGTATCATCACGAAGTGATCGGTGTCCCGGTGGCGCCTAGTACAAGCCTGTTGCTGACACTTTGCTTCTGCTCTTGGTGCTCCTCCTCGGCGAAGAAAAAAGACATTGACGTTGACGGCCTTCGAGAGTGGGTCCGTGGGCGGGTGAACCACGACCTTGCCAATCCATTTGCTGGAGCGAAATCGTTGGACTGGGATCGTTTTCGTTCCGGCTACGGTGGTGAATTGGGTCGTTATTGGGACCTGCGAAATCAGGCGGTCGACTACCTACTTACAACCGTCGTAAACGCGATCCGCGCTGTGAGTTCAGCGCGGATCGGTGTGCTAGATTTCGGCCCGATTTACGGTACACCCGTTGACGGTACGAGGTGGCAAAGTGGGCTCGATCTAACCCACCTCGCCGATATTGCCGATGAAGTGCACCCTACTTTCTACTTGGCTGATCCCCAGGCCAATAAAGAATCAATCGACTCGTATCTTGCGGTGTTGCCCCAAGGCTTACCAGTGCATCCCGCAGTCAGAGCGATCTTGCCTCAGGTACACAACGCCACTGCGCTGCAGGAGACCATCGCTCCACTGCAAGGGAAAGTGGACGGACTCTCGTTCTACAACTATGGCTTTGTGGGTGAGCCGGCTTTCGAATGGATCGGACAGGTCGTGACAGATTTCCAGACCAGACAAGGAGTTTGAGAATGGTACACGTGGACGTAGCAATACAACCGATCGTGCTGCGCTTCAGCCTTATCGGCAATGAGATTTCGTACCACTTCGCGGCGGGAGCGGACTCCCAATTGGACGAGATGGAAAAGCGATTCGGGATCGATCCCAAGCGCGACACCGTCTTTGACTCTAATCTCGGGTTCTTGCCGGTGGCTACCACTTTGTTGATCCGAGGAGAGAAGACCATTGTGGTTGACCCAGGAAATCATCACACGTCGAGTTACGGGATATTGCCCAGCGCTTTACACAAGCTGGGGGTGGACACGAACGAGGTTGATCTCGTCGTCGCTACCCATTGCCATCACGACCACATGGCTGGGGTATCAGTCTTCGAAGGTGCCGAACTCGTCGTTGGCGAGGGCGAGCTGGAGTTCGCCCGGGAAATCTATGGGAACTCCAAGACTGAGGCCATGATCAGCGGGGCCGGCTCCACCACGGAAGTTCCGTTGGGGGGAAGCCTGCAGCTTTGCACGGGAGTCCGTGCAATTTCCACACCGGGGCACACGCCAGGATCAATTAGCGTTCTTATTGAGACTGACGTCGAGCGCTACATAGCCACTGGTGATGCAGCCATGACCCGCCGAGAGTTCGAGACCCAGGAACTGGGACATTGGTACGCCGGTGCACAACGTGAGCAGATGGCTCGAAGTCTGCAGGCTATTCACGACCTCAAACCTACAGTTGTTTTCCCCGGCCACGACCGTGCATTTCGTCCAGGTGCACCCATATGAGACTGCGTGCAGGCGTAATCGGAACGGGGCGCATTGGGGCGCTCCATGCGGCGGTCTACGCCCGCGATGCTCGTACTGAACTGGTCGGTGTGGTTGATGCCGATTCGAAGCGGGCAGAGCAAGTAGCCGCGGAGCTGGGGGTAGCCGTATTTCGCAATGCCGAGGAACTCGTCGAGCAGGCCCGCCCGGATGTTGTCACTATCGCTGTGCCGGAACATGCGCGGTTGGAGCCCAGCCTTGTGGTCGGGCGCGCCGGATGTCACATTCTATTAGAGAAACCTTTGACCCCGAGTTTGGCGCAAACCGATGATTTCGTCGACAAGATGGCCGGCTGCGCTGGCACAATTATGGTGAACTTCATATTGCGCAGCGATCCGCGTTTCCTCAAGGTGCAAGAGGCCGTCCAACAAGGGCGGTTGGGCACGGTGCGGACCATTTCCGCACACCGCCGGGGTACGGCCGCTGGAGTCCAACAGTTGGGGCCTTGGACCAATCTGCTGATTTCGACTGCCATTCATGACATTGACGCAATGGCCTGGGTTATAGGTGCGCCAATTACCCGCGTATATGCCGAAGGAATTGGTGGACAATCAGCTCAATGGGGACACGAAGACGCTGTAGTGGCGACGCTGCAATTTGCAAATGGAGTGATCGGTTCGTTGGATACAAGCTGGGTGCTGCCCTCATCTGTGCCGGCGCCACTTGATGCAGGGTTCAAGGTAATTGGCACCGGTGGTTCGGCAACGATCGAAGGGGCCGACCAAGGACTTTCGTTCGTAGGAGAGTGTGGCCTCCAACGTCCGGACCTCGTACATTGGCCCTCTGGTCGGGATGGGGTAGGGGGAGATCTGCGTTCTAGCATTAGCCACTTCCTAGATTGCGTAGAGTCAGGCGGGATTCCGACGATGACGCTAGCCGACGCACGTCAAACTGAGCAGGTTGTTCACGCAATACGTGAGTCAATTCAGACTCGCGCTCCTATCACGATTGACTAGCGTTCGAGCCATGCGCACCGTGGGCTTCCATGAAGCTATTGTCGTGGACTCGGCACGGTTCATGGGCGCGGCCTGGGGAACTAATTGTCAGGCCAAACCTAGCCTCTTGGAGTTGTAGGGCAAAGTTGTCTTGAATGAATTAATAGCGACAGTATGAGGTGATGATCGCAAAAACCACCGAGTATTAGGGAATCCTGTAGGGGCACTGGTCGANAACACAAGGAAGCACAGGCCCTCGACCTCGAAAATCAGAGACCATGAGCCAAGTCAGGTGAAGCCATGATGCCGACCTCGATGCCGACAACCCCCGCGAAAGAGCGTGTGGTCTAGGTACTTATTGGGCGCTGCTGGTGACTGCAGTGAGGCGAAGAGCCGCTGGCAACGCGGAAGCGGTGGACCACTCGTGAATAATGGACACCCAACTACCGGGTGGTTTCTAGTCATGATCGCGACAAATCTCGGAGAATGAAGTACATTTTGTCATCGTGTCGAGTGAAGAAGGGCCCGAGGCGTCGCGCGTTGTCGGCTCAGCGTGCCCGGTTCAAGCAGTTCCGCGAACGTGGCTGGTCGATCATCGCTGCAGCCCCTGAGGTCGGAGTCCCCCGCAGCGCGGGTAATGACTGGCGCCATGGCTAGAATACGTATCGTCACGGTCAAGCAGTCGGAGTCGTGGCTCCGTTGCAGCGACTTAAGATTCGCCGAATCAGCGCCCGAGTCTTGTCCCCGGAGGAGAGGATCCAACTCGCGGATCTGCATCAGCTAGGCGCAAGTATCCGCACGATCGCCACCGAGGTGTCTCGCAGCCCCTCGACAATCTCTCGGGAGTCTTGCCGCACCCTTCGAATGGATGGTACTCACAGGTCCTTTGAGGCCCACCGGTAAGCGGTTGCGAAAGGAGCGCGCCATCACTAGCGTCGGCTGCATACAACTGCGATGCTGGCTGCCGCCGTCGATGAGCTCTTAGCCCAGAGGTGGAGTCCGGACAGGATCTCGCGACACTTGCGCCTCCCTGAGGACCGTTTATGCCGTTGCGCCCCGACAGCATCCACCAGGCGATCTACGAGCCGAGACCGGCTTTCTTGCGGCCGTCTCCGCTGGCGCCGCATTGTCGTGCCCCGCTACGGACCGGCCGAGAGCGCCGTCGGGCCTACCGGGTGCGTCAGCGGCGACGCCCTCTTTTGAGCAGCGGATGCCTGCTGGGGGTTGAACCCCAGTTCAATACCCGAACGCGTCAGGTGCTGAATGACCAGACACCGGCTCGAGGTTTCACCGCACTGGTAGTCCCGTGAAATCCACCCGTGTTGCGCCGTTGGTTAGAACTCGCCCCATCTTTGACAGAAGCAACGAGCAGCTCAATGACCTGCTGCGGCAGTACTGGCGAGCAGAGCGCCGACGTCACCGGGGCCACGCGGATGAAATCGCCCGCATAGCTGTTGTTCAGAAGTGATACTGCGATTTTCTCGGATGGCGCCGCTCTTAGAAACATGAGCAGTGCGATGAACCTCAAAACGTCATGGGCGTAGTTTGTCTTGGTAGTGCATTCACATCTACCGGGGTGATTCCTGGGCCGGCGACCTCAATAACCTCGCCCGCTAGGCGGCCGAAAGCAGCCCTCCAGGCCAGGGCGCCTTTGACCACGATGATACTCGCCCGTGTGGGGTCTATGCCCTGGCTGGTGAACTGTTCGGAGTGGAATGCTGGCGTTCGTTCCGACATAACCAGGAGCGTGACACCGCCGACCTCGATGACTGCCGTGGTGCCCATAGAGAATTCTCGACCGGTCATCCAAGGACCCGCTGTGCGGTAGCGACCATCAGTTATCCGCACGACATGACCCTGGATCGGTACCGGCGTCCCGTGCCGCCTGTCGGTCTTCCCCCCCACCGACGTTTCGATCACCGCGCCTTCTCCCAGCTCTTGGGCAAGCTCCGCGACATCGCGATCGATGATTGGAACTACGGCACCGGACGCCCCACCTCGTAAGAGTTCTGAAAGTAAGGCCGTGCCATCCCCCGGGGAGCCTCCTCCCACGTTGTCGGCCACATCTACCAATACCACTGGGTGGGCCTCGGCTTCCAATGCGCGATCGACCGCGACAGAAGGGCTGTCCCTGACCACTTCGAAATCGTGGGCATGATTTTCGATGTCGGCGACTGTCGCGTCCAACACCTCGGAAGCGGCTTGAGCATGTGCTTCGTCGTGAACGGCCATGACGCTCATCCCTGCCCGAGTGACGTCAGAATAGGCAAAACCCCCGATTACGCACACGCGGTGCAACCCTGCGTCCTTTGCGCGTCTATTCGCGCGTGCTTGCAGAAGACGCATGGGGTCGAGGTCTGTACCTTGAGCGATAGGGGCGACTAGTAAAGGAACCTTACGGATTTGAGAGCGTAGTGGGGTGCCGCCGAGCACGGTGGTGAGCAATTGCGCGGCTTCCACCCCTCGTTCACGCATATCAATGTGTGGATACGTGTCGTAACTGACGAGCGTGTCTATGCCCGCGATGAGTTCTGGTGCTGGATTCGCGTGCAAGTCCAAGACTCCCGAGACTGGGATCTCCCCGAGAATTTCCCGTACCAGTCCCAACGCACTGAGCTCCGCGTCTTTGAACTGTTTTGCGACCATTGCGCCGTGCAGATTTAGCAGAATCCCATCGAGGCCCCCTGCACGAATCAATTCTTGCCGTGCCCGGTCGAGAAGTTCCCCCATAGTATCTTCTTCGATGGGTCCCGACGGCCAAGCGCCCGCGGAGAAGATGGGGACAAGATCGAAGTGTGTAGCGTCGAGGAAACCGCCAATTACAGAACCCACATGGGCGTTCTTCTCCGCCAGGGCCGAGCCGGCAGACAACTCAAACTCGCGAAACTGCTCAATAGTGGTTGGCGAGGTGGAGAAAGTATTGGTCTCATGCCAAAAACCCAGGATGCCCACACGCCGACGGCGGATGCTACTCACTTCTCGATACCTCCCAGTCAGGAAAGACGCATAGTGTTCAAAGTGGTTACTGGACTTGCATTCCGAGGTCTAGTCAGTCAACTTCTCCCTGGTGGGCGGTCATCCCCGCAATTTGCGGGCGATAGCTTTGGCCGTGCGCTTTAGGTCAGTTGCCACTTCGTCGATACGTTCCACTGGCATACGATCAAGTGGCGCGCTGACGCTAATGCCCGCCGGGAATGGAATATCGGGTATAACGACGGCGATACATCGCCCCGCCATCTGGTTTTCCTCATCGTCCATGGCCCAGCCTCGTGCTCGTACATTCTCGAGTTCAGTTAGGTACAAGCCCATGTCGGTGATTGTTGCGGAGGTGAATGCGGGCATGCCCCCCACCTTGAGGATCGAACGCACTTGCTCATCAGGCAGTTGAGCGCACATTGCCTTCCCCAGCGCCGTGGCGTGGACGTGTCCCCTTTCCCCTACTCTGGCAGCCAAGCGCATCATATGGGGGGACTCAACGACAACTGTATGAACCACGTTGCTGCCATCCAGGACCCCCAGATTTACAGTTTCTTTGAGCCGATCCCGTAGAGCAGTAAGACCCGGCCGGGAAGCTTCGCTCAGCTGATCTATCGCGCGAGTGTCCTGCGGGCGGAAGGCTAAGCCCAATCGATACGCCCCACCATCTGAGGTTCGCTCGACGTAATGTCGAGCTTCGAGTGCGGCGAGGTAACGGAATGCTGAACTCTTAGGCAAATGAGTGGCCGCGGCCACATCCGGGAGGGCTACCGGCTCCGAGGCGTTGGTTAGGGTGTCCAGGATGTCACAAACTCGATCCACCGCGCGGATCGGATAAACGCCCTGAACCGGATCTGTACTTTCTTCTGTGTTGGTCACACTTCCCCTTGACTTGGCCGGGTGCGATCAGATGCAGCGATGCTTCGCGTCGCTACTTGTATGACAGTACACGCGAAACCTTAGCGACTAGAGACTTTCAGTGTTCCACTCACTGGATAGTGTAGTCTATACAGTGGATTGCTGCCCAGCATGCGAAGAGACATCCGTAGTGCCAGGTCCAATGTGGCCTGTCAATTGAGGCGAAATACTAGAGGAGAATCTATGCCACGCACTCCAGTGACCGGCAACATTCCCGTGAGCCACTTGCCCTTCTCTCCGGCTGTCCGGGCAGGCGATTTCATTTTTGTGTCCGGCCAAGCTTCCGTGGACGATGCGGGAGCATACGTTGCAGATGATTTCGCAGGCGAAATGGCACGTTCAATGGCCAATGTCGAGCGTATCCTCGGTGCTGCAGGGGCTACCCTCGACGACGTCGTTCAGGTCCGCTCATATCTGGGAGATATGGCCTTTCGAGATGAATACAATGAGCTCTATCCCGATTACTTCAAAGAGCCGTTGCCGGCCCGTACTACTACTTCTGGTGGCATCGGATCACTGAAATATGAGGTCGATGTGGTCGCCTACCGGCCCTCGTCGTCATGAAGATTGCCACACTAGGAATCAGCCACGAGGCCAATACTTTCTCCACTAGTCTCGCGGACCTGGAAGAGTGGCAATGGGCGGGAATCCTTCTTGGTCCGGAGATTGTGGAGCAATATGGCGACGCTGAGGCTACCATCAGCGGCTTTCTTGAGTTGGGTCACAACGAGCTCACTATCGATGTGGTGCCGCTACTCTTTTCTCGTGTAACTCCAATGGGTCCCATTACCGCCGATGCTTTCGAATACCTACTTGGGCAGATGCTGGATCTGTTGAGGGATCATGGTCCGTGGGATGGCGTTCTCCTCGCATTGCACGGTGCCGCCGTTTCCACCGAACACCCCGACGCTGATGGTGAGATCATTCGCCGGGTGCGCGAGCTTGTTGGCCCGCAATGTCTCATCGGAGTCACGTTAGACATGCACGCTAACGTCTCTGATCCCATGCATCAGGGCGTCGATGTCATGACCGTCTATCAAACGAATCCTCACATTGACGCTCGTGAACAAGCGAAACGTGCAGGGATCCTCATGGTTCAAACACATCGCAACGAGGTTCGCCCGACTTCGGCCTTTGAAATGATACCCATTGCGATAAATATTCTGCGACAGGGCACATCAGATTTCCCAATGAGCAAGATCTTGGCCGCAGCTAGAGCTGAAGAGCAGAGGCCTGGGGTGCTCTCAGTGAGCGTGGTCGAGGGCTACCCCTACGCCGACGTGCATGAGATGGGTATGAGTGTTGTTGCGATCACAGATAATGACGATCTCCTAGCAAGACAGATCACGAGTAAACTCACGAATCTTATATGGGATCTCAGGGAGCACTGCGAAGGATTCGGAGTCCCTATCGAAGAGGCGGTGCAACACGCAGCCGACGCCAAGAGAGGCCCAGTGGTGTTACTAGACACTGGGGATAACGTGGGAGCTGGGAGTCCCGGTGACTCCACACATATACTTTCCGCCGCCCAACGGATTGGTGTGCGAGACATGTTCTGTTCCATCAGCGATCCCGGTGCGGTCCAAACGTGCATGAGTGCTGGAGTCGGTAGTATCGTCGAGGTCCATGTTGGCGGCAAGACCGACGATCTCCATGGGACGCCGGTCCGTGTTCGTGGCCAGGTCCGGCTCCTGAGTGACGGGCAGTGGGAAGATACGGAGTCCACCCATGGAGGCTTTCGGTTCTTCGACACCGGCCCGACGGCATTGTTGCGCACCGATGATGATCACAATTTATTGCTGGCATCCAGGCCCCATGGGAATGTCAGCCTTCAGCAATTACGCGCCGTCGGGCTCGACCCTATGCGTCAACGTGCAATCGTGGCCAAGGGGGCTAATTCTCCGCGTGCGGCATTCGAGCCTATTGCTGCTGAAATGATCTATGTCGCCAGCCCCGGGGTCACCAGCGCTGACTTGTCGACGTTCACCTACCGCCACCGCCGCCAACCGATGTTTCCCTTCGAAACTTAGTTTGAAACGCTTTCCACGCCCAGATTGAAAGTAGATCATTGGTTGGTGCTGGGCTTGAGCGGGACTTGACCCTCCCACATTAGTTGTCCCCAAACGTTCGAAAGAGGAACTTTATGCGTCTGGCAAACGTCGCGAACCGCGCCACCCTCGTCACCGACGACAGCACCCTGCAAGCAACTGCGGGAACCGATGTTGCAACTGCATCCAATGGTCAATTTGGACCTAGCCTGGCAGGTATCTACGAGGTTTGGAACGAGTTTCAAACTTGGGCCGAGACGGTAGAGGTGGCGACGTCGGAAGCGTCCCCCGTGGACCCCCTGCACCTGGGTCCTCCTACGCCCGAGCCTCGGCAAATCGTCGCCGCGGGTCTTAATTATGGTAAGCACATCGACGAGTCGGGATTCGACCGCCCGGATGAGCTGCCGCCGATTTTCACGAAGTTCGTCTCATCGCTGAGCGGCCCGCTTACTGAGGTGAATCTTCCGGCTGGAGGACACACAGACTGGGAGATAGAACTCGGGGTAATTATCGGCTCTAGGCTCTCTCAGGTGGATGAGGCCTCGGCCATCCGTGGAATTGCCGGATACACTGTGACTCAAGACATCTCTGAAAGGGTTTTGCAGTTGCGCGGTCCTGCCCCACAGTTCTCTTTGGGTAAGTCTTTTCCGGGTTTCTTACCAAGTGGACCGTGGCTTACAACGCTGGACGTCCTGCCCGACAAAGATGACCTCACTCTTGACTGCGAGATTAACGGCGAGTCTGTGCAACACTCCACTACGAAGTCCATGCTGTTCCCAGTGGGCGCTCTGCTTGCAGAACTATCCGCGGTCATGACTCTTTTCCCAGGGGACCTTGTGCTGACTGGCACTCCAGAGGGGGTCGGGCTAGGCCGCACTCCGGAGCGTTGGCTGCAGCCGGGTGACGTTCTCACCTCGCGCATCACGGGTCTCGGGGAGCTCCGCCAAACCTTCATCGCTAATTAGACGCGCAATCGAATCCCCATGCGGATTGAAAGGGGGAAGGGTAGTGGTCGACTACGGCACTCTGCCCGATTCCGAATGCTCCCGTTGGAAGATATAGACCCCGCCCTGTCCACCGCCCTGCAGGATGCGGTTGACGACGTCGGCCTCCGGGCCAGCGACCGGCTGGCCGCCGCTCATGATGCCTCACATTATCTGCTGACCCCGCAGGCGGTGGTCCAGCCTGCTTCGATTATGGAGATGAGGGCACTGTTCGACGTCGCTCGACACAACGGCGTGCCTCTCACGTTCCGCTCCGGAGGCACAAGTCTGTCGGGTCAAGCTGTCACTGATGCGCTACTGGTTGACACGCGCCGTCGCTTCCGGGACATCGCGGTGTCTAATGACGGTGCTACGGTTCGCTGCGGCCCGGGTGCAGTGCTACAAGCAGTTAATGCGCGGCTGGCCCGCCATGGTCGCAAGTTGGGTCCTGACCCGGCCAGTGAAATCGCATGCACTATCGGGGGAGTGGTGGCCAATAACTCTTCGGGCATGGCCTGCGGCATTGAAGCCAACACTTACCGCACCCTGGACTCCCTAGTTCTTGTGCTGCCTAGTGGGACTGTGGTGGACACCGGCATACCCGACGCTGACGCGGTCCTGCGCCGTGACGAGCCTAGGATCCATTCTAGTCTCAAGGAGCTGCGGGACGAGCTGCGCAGCGACCAGAATATGGTCGCACGCATCGAAGAATTGCACTCCATCAAGAACACCATGGGGTACGGTCTCAACTCTTTCCTGGATTTTGACGAACCGGTCAAGATTCTGGAGCGTCTCTGTGTCGGCAGCGAAGGGACTCTTGGGTTCTTGGCGGAGGCAACCTTCCGCACCCTCCCTGTTAAACCACACACGGCCACCGGCTTGCTGATCTTCGAAGACCTGGACGCCGCCACCGCCGCACTGCCACGTTTGGCGGCTACAGGAGCGGTTACGATCGAGCTGATGGACGCTACCAGTCTGCTGGTGGCCCAGCGTGACCCTGCCTCCCCGGAAGAAATTTTGGCTCTCAAGGTCCACAACCATTGTGCGCTGTTGATGGAGTTTCAAGAACAAGAGAAGGAGGAGCTGATTGAGCGTCTCGAGGTCGGCGCACCGGTGTGGGCAGGCCTTCCGCTCACCACTGCGGTCGAGTTCACCACCGATCGCGCACGGCGAGCCGCTTTTTGGCGCACCCGTAAGGGGTTGTTTGCCGCGGTGGCGGGCAGTCGGAAATCAGGCACCACCGCGCTGCTGGAGGACATTGCAGTGCCACTGAACCGGCTGGGCGAGACTTGCCGGGCGCTCACTACACTGTTCAACAAGTACGGCTACGCCGACGCGGTAATCTTCGGCCACGCGAAAGACGGCAATATCCATTTCATGATCACCGAGGAGTTTGCCGACCACGGTCAGGGTGTGGCGCGCTACAAGGCCTTCACCGAGGACATGGTCGATGCGGTACTCTCCCGCGGTGGAACGCTGAAGGCCGAGCATGGCACCGGCCGCGTCATGGCTCCCTTCGTCCCGCGCCAGGTAGGTAAAGACCTCTACCAGGTCATGTGGCGCATCAAAAACCTCCTTGACCCCGACAACCTCCTTAACCCCGGGGTGCTGCTCACTGCGGACCCGGAGACCCATTTGCGCCATCTGAAGACGACACCAGAGGTGGAGGAGGAGGTCAATCGCTGTGTCGAGTGCGGCTACTGTGAACCAGTCTGTCCTAGTAAAGACCTCACCACCACCCCCCGGGAGAGGATCGTGCTCCGCCGTGAAATAGCCCGGGCGGAGGCCGCCGGTGAGACTGGCCTGGCTGCCACGCTCCGGGAGGAGTATCAGTACGACAGTATCGACACCTGCGCGGTGGACGGCATGTGTGAAACGGCGTGTCCGGTGTTCATCAACACAGGCGACTTGGTCCGCCGATTGCGGGAGGAAAACAGTACACGCCTCCAGCAGCATGCGTGGAATACCGCGGCGCAGAGCTGGGGAACGGCCAGCCGCGCGGGTGCGCTCGCTTTGACCGTCTCCAATATGGTCCCTTCACCGTTACCCACCGGAACCTCAGCGGTTGCTCGCTCCGTGTTGGGGGCGGAGACCGTGCCCCTGTACACCAAGGATCTTCCGCCGGGGGGACGACGCCGATCCGTCATCCGACATCCGCAGGCTGAGTTTGTGTGGTTCTCCAGTTGTACCAACACCATGTTCGGCGCTAACCCCGAGTCGGACATTCAACCTGAGGCCCCAGGGGTCGCTGGAGCGTTCCGTCGGCTGTGCGCTCAGGCTGGAATCGCCTTGCGGACTCCACGCGATATCCCCGCGCTGTGTTGCGGGACGCCGTGGAAATCTAAGGGCCAGAGTTCCGGCTACCAGCAGATGCGCACGAAGGTGCTCAAGTCTCTGAATGACGCCACCGTAGGCGGCAGTATCCCAGTTGTCAGTGATGCCTCCTCCTGTACTGAAGGCCTGGAGAGTCTGCTTGCCGACAGCGAGCTCGAGGTCATAGATGCTGTGGCTTTCACTGCCGATACGTTATTGCCCGCGCTAACGGAGAAGGGACTCTTACCGATCGTTGACGCCAGTCGTATCCCCTCATTGGCTCTGCATCCGACCTGTTCCTCCACGCGGGGCGGGAGCAATGCCGCCTTGACCCAGATCGCTGAGGCCGTCAGCGGGACCGTGTACATTCCGGATTCCTGGAGCTGTTGCGGCTTCGCCGGTGACCGTGGCATGCTCCGGCCCGAGCTGACCGCCTCGGCGACCGCCGTCCAGGCTGTTGAAGTACGGGAGTTTGGAGCCCACGCTCACGCCTCGACCAACCGCACCTGTGAAATCGGAATGTCTCGTGCCACCGGTGAGCCCTACCGTCATATCATCGAAATCCTCGAGGACGTCACGACCTAACTCGACATTCCTCGCATGGCAACGAGCCCGCGCCAGCGGGATCAGGATCAAGTCGGCCACCGGTGAGACCATCAACGAACTGGTCCGTAGGATGAAGATGTTCTTTCGACCGACTCGCGGCATCAGCGCTTCACCAATCCTGGTGCCTCCGGGCACCGAGGCGTGGGAGGTTTGCCGTGGATCATCCGTCACGAGGCGGCGCACATCAGGCCAGGATGGGCAAAGAGCAGATCACGCCCAGCTCCCATCCGAAGAAGGTCCTGGTGATCGGAGCCACCGGGTACATCGGCGGGCGCCTGGTTCCGCGTCTGCTCCAAGCCGGGCACCAGGTTAGGGCGGCAGCCCGGTCCGTGAACAAGATGCAGCATGCTCCCTGGGCTGATCAGGTAGAGATTCGCCACGTGGACCTCGAGGACAACATGGGGCTCGACGACGCCATGCGCGGCATGGAGGTGGTCTACCTCCTGGTGCACGCCATGGGTGGCGGGGGTGACTTCGAAGAGCGCGAAGCCGAGTCCGCACGTCAGATAGCTGCCGCTGCGCACCGAGAGGGTGTCCGGCGCATCATCTACCTGGGCGGTCTGCACCCGGACGGCGTGAAGCTCTCCCCGCACATGCGCTCGAGGGCCGAGGTGGCCAGAATCTTGCTCGAGTCCCCCGTCAGCACCGTGGCGTTTCAGGCGGGAATCATCATCGGTTCCGGCTCTGCGTCTTTCGAGATGATCCGCCACCTGGCATTGGCCCTGCGAGTCATGCCCGCCCCCGACTGGGTCGGCAACCAAGTGGAGCCGATCGCCATCCGCGATGTCCTGCACTACCTCCTCGCCGCCGCCGACACCCCCGAGGACATTAATCAGATACTCGACATCGGCTCAGGGGAGGCGATGAAGTACTCCGACGTCATGAAGGAATTCGCCGACATCGCGGGCCTTCATCCGCGGAGAGTGCTCGCCCTGCCACTTCCAGCGGCCACACTTTCAGGCATATGGGTAGGACTGGTCACACCCCTGCCCATGGCACTCACCATTCCACTGGTACGTTCCCTGCAGAACGACGCCGTGACCAATAACAGAGATGTGGACCAGTTCATCCCACCCCCACCGGCAGGTCTGCTGAACTACCGGGAGGCGGTGACACTCGCGCTTCGCCGCGAGAATGAGGGCGAGGTGGACACCACGTGGGACGCTGATGTGGGCCCCCTTGATCAGTCCGCCGGCTCGCTGCCTTCGGATCCGGAATGGGCGGGGCTTCCCCGGTTTGAAGATGTCCGCAGCGTCGAAACCGATCAGGTCAGTCGAGAGGCAGTCTGGGACGTTGTGGAAAGCATCGGGGGTGCCAACGGGTGGCACTCTTGGCCTTGGGCGTGGAAAATTCGCGGCGTGTGGGACAAGCTGGTCGGCGGCGTCGGTCTCAACCGTGGACGCCGACTGCCGGATTCGCTGCGGGTGGGAGATCCCGTGGACTGGTGGCGGGTGGAGAAACTGGAGCCGGGACACCGCCTCCTGCTGCGGGCAGAGATGAAAGTCGCAGGCCATGCTTGGTTGGAGTTCACTGTGGAGGACGCCGATAATGGCAGGCCCCGCGGCACCATCCGGCTGACCCAGCGGGCAGTGTTCTACGCACAGAACATGCGCGGCCGCCTGTATTGGGCTTCCATGGCACCGTTCCACCGGGCGATCTTCCCCACCATGCTGCAGAACATCATCGAGGCCGCCCGGCAGGCCGAGTCAGCCACAACGCCAGGTCCGACGGAAGAAGTTCGATGACTCGGACGCTTCACTGGTTCCGCGATGACCTCCGCGCAGCGGACAACCCCTCATTGCTGGCCGCGCGGAAGCACGCGGAAGCGCCCGGAGACATTTTGGGGGTCTACATCCTGGATGAGCACACCCCCGGCATCCGCCCCCTCGGCGGTGCCGCGAAATGGTGGTTGCATCAGGCGCTGTGCTCACTTCGGGAGAATCTGGCTGCCTGCGGAATTCCGCTCCTCATTCGCCAAGGAGGCCCCCACGCACTGCTGCCGGCGCTGGCGGCGGATACCGGCGCGGACCGGGTGCACTGGTCGCGCCGGTACGGAGGAGCCGAGCGCGAGCTCGACGCCGGTGTGAAGCGAGAGCTGAGAGATCGGGGTCTCACCGCCGAGAGTTTTTCAGCAACCCTGCTGCATGAGCCTTGGACCATCCAGACCACCACCGGCGGCCCGTACAAGGTCTTCACCCCTTTCTGGAAAGCACTCAGTCAGCGGGACATTCCGCCGCCGCAGGACGCCCCGCAGCCGTTGGGGGAGTTGAACCAATCCACTTCTGCCCTCACCGAATCAGGGGTGTCTCTGGGCGAGATCGAGAGCCTCAGCCTGCAGCCCACCGCCCCAAACTGGGCGCACACTTGGCCCACGATCTGGGACCCCACGGAGGCGGGCGGCCATCATCGGCTCGAGACGTTCATTGAAGAGCAGGCCGCCAGCTACCACGATCAGGCACAGTACCCGGGGGCTGGCGCGACGTCGCGGCTGTCTGCCTATCTGCGCTTTGGGCAGTTAAGTCCCCAGCAGGTCTGGCACTCCGCCGGTGCCGTCCCCCACGCCGAGAGCAAGACCCGGTTCCGCACCGAATTGGGGTGGCGGGACTTCAGCTGGCACCTGCTCTATCACTTCCCCGAGCTGCCTCGTTCAAACATGCGCGCTGAATTCGACAACTATCCCTGGAAGGTGCCGGAGGAGGACCCGCAGACCTTTCGCGCCTGGACTGCCGGCCAGACCGGGTTTCCGCTGGCGGACGCCGGACTCCGCGAACTGTGGGCGACCGGCCATATGCACAATCGCGTGCGCATGGTGACAGCCAGCCTATTGGTGAAAAACCTCGGCATCCATTGGCGTGCCGGGGAAGCGTGGTTTTGGGACACCCTGGTCGACGCCGATGCCGCATCCAATCCCGTCAACTGGCAGTGGGTGGCGGGAAGCGGGGCCGACGCCGCGCCCTACTTCCGGATCTTCAACCCAGAACGGCAGCAGAAGCGGTTCGATCCCGACTTCCGGTATATCCGCACCTGGGTCCCCGAACACGACAGCGCAGAATATCCCGAACCGTTGGTGGATCTTCAGCTCTCGCGGCAGAACGCCCTGGCTGACTACGCTGCCCTCAGGGGAGACGGCCGCTGAGCAGTCCACCCGCAGGTCTCATCCCCGCATGCTCTGCACCACATCGGAGTACCCCTCGCGGTAGGTCGGAAACTGAAGCCGGTCACCATTGAGAAACCGCTGCAGCGCCGCGCCGTCAATCGTCTTACCCTGCGGCCTGTCAGAGCCCACATCCTCCGGCACGTGAACCTCCAGAAGCCCGGCCAAGAACTCGGCCACCTCGCCCAGCGGGGCCGGCTGCGTGTCCACTGCGTGCAGCAGGGCAGGTGGAGCTGCGGCATCAAGAAGACGGACAATAATGGCGGCGAGATCATCCCGGTGGATCCGATTCGTCATGCGCCGGTGGTCCAGCGGAGTGCCATTGAGCACCTGCTTGATGATGCGGGTTCGCCCCGGCCCATAGATGCCAGCAGCCCGCAGTATGGTGACTGAATTGAAGAGTTCCTGCACATCATGTTCCGCTGCCAGCAGCACCTGGCCGGTCGCCCGCTCGGGCTGCGGTTCTGTCTCTTCAGTGACCACCTGGCCGGTGTGTTCGCCCAGGACGCCAGTGGAGGAGACCAGCACCACCCGCTGTGGGAGTTCGGGCAGTGCCTTCGCCAGGCCGCGCAGAGTCCGCCGGTAGGCCCGCTCATAGCCAGCGGCGTCGTGGGTGTCGGACGTCAGCGCGATCACCACCGCATCGGCGGCGGGAAGCTGCTGCGCCCCTGGGTCCGCCAGGTCCATCCCAATCACCGGAAATGGTAGTTGCCCGGCCTGCGGGGTACGCCGGACTCCGGTGACCTCACGGCCGGCCTTGTGCAGCAGCTGGCCCACAGCTGCGCCCAGGTCGCCGCAACCAGCCAACAGCACATGCTGACTCGGTGGGGTGGGAGGTTCCTCAGCAGGGCGGAAGTGCATGGAGCCAGCCTAAACGCCCGGGCAGCGAAAGTTATCCACAACAGTTATCCACAGTGTGGAAAATGACACTGGTGTAACTTCCCCGGAAATTCACCACATCGTTGATGTCAGGGCTGTTAGGACGGTCTCATGGCAGGCGAGGGGCGCTATCCACAGGACTGTGTGGAATCGTGGGGAATGACGGGACGCTCTGCGGGGCAGTGACCCCTCAGGCGGGCAGGGGCACCAGCTGGATGCCGAGGACTGTCAGCAGAAAGAGCGTCACCGCAAGCCCGGCGAGTCCCCCCACCGTCCAGCGGGTGCGGTGCTTCCGCGGTGCCCTGGAAATGACTAACGCCACCAGGATGCCGGTCAACAGGCCGCCGAGGTGGCCCTGCCAGGAAATATTGGGCACCAAAAAGCTGACCGCCATATTGATACCCACCAGCGCCACAATTCCTCCGGTTTCGGAACCTGAGGACCGCATCAGGATGAACAGCGCTCCGAACAGACCGAACACCGCCCCGGAGGCACCGACTGTGGGACCAAAGGGGTGCGAGAGCCCGAGGGCTGCGCTGATCAGGATCGCCAAGGATCCGCCCCAGGCAGAGAGAACAAGCAGCGTGATGAAACGGGTCCGGCCGATCTCAGGCTCCATGGCTCGGCCGACGAACCACAGTGCGAGCATGTTGAACGCGATGTGCATGGCGTTCCCCGGATGATGCAGCAGCGCCGAGGTCAGCATCCGCCACGGCTCGAACACTGGATACCAGGCGGAAGTGTAGGCCGGGGCGTAAGCCCACATCTCCGTCAGGTCGGGACGTCCGCCGAGCAGTTGACCGCCTGGCAGGATCTGCAGCAGGTAGACCGCCACGCAGATGCCGATCACTGAGTAGGTGACCTTCGGGCGCCCGGAGCCGGTACGCGCACCGAAGCTCGTCCGCGGGGTGGGCCGGCGCCGTCGGGCCTGATCCAGGCACACGGGGCACTGGAATCCCACCGGGGCTTCGATCATGCAGGCAGAGCAAAGAGGCCTATCGCAGCGCTGACACTGCACATAGGCCTCTTTGCTGTGATGCTGAAAACAGGTTCTCAGGCTGCGGCTACTTCAATGGATTCGATGACCACGTCCTGCTTGGGGCGGTCACGCATATCAGTGGGCACGGCGTTGAGCTCATCGACGACCTTGCGGCTCTCGGCATCGCGGACTTCGCCGAAGATGCTGTGCTTGCCCTGCAGCCAGGTGGTGGCTACAGAGGTGATGAAGAACTGAGAACCGTTGGTTCCCTGGCCGTTGCGGGTGCCGGCATTGGCCATGGCGAGCTTATAGGGCTCGGTGAAGTCCAGCTCAGGGTGAATCTCGTCGTCGAACTGGTAGCCCGGTCCGCCCACGCCCTGGCCCAGCGGATCCCCGCCCTGAATCATGAAGTCCTTGATGATCCGGTGGAAGACCGTACCGTCGTAAAGTGGGGTGCCGGTCTTGTCCTCCCCGGTCTCCGGGTGGGTCCACGGCTTGTCCCCGGTGGCCAGTCCCACGAAGTTCTCCACCGTCACCGGGGCGTGGTGACCGAAGAGTTCGACAACAATGTTGCCGGCGTTGGTCTTGATGGTCGCTTTATGGGTAGCAATAGCAGTCATAGGGGCTATTGTTCCATGTAGGCTAAGGAGAGCAACCCATCCTGATTCGGAGGACATGCATGTTCGGTAAGAAGAAGAAACCGAGCCACAGCTGGGGGCACACCGTGCTCGCCGGCCTCGAGAGTGCTCAGGAATGGGCCGCGCCGAAGGTTGGTACGGCCGCTGACTGGGCGGAGGACGCCTACCGCAAGAGTGCTCCGAAGGTACAGGATGCCTCGGCAAAAGCTCTTCACGCGGTGAATGATGGTGCGTCTGTGGCTGGTGCCAAGATCAAAGAATTTTCATCCCAGGCTGGTGAAGGTATCGCAGCGCAGTATGAGAAGCTGCCGCCGAATGCCAAGAAGGAAGTCCAGCGGATCGTCGCAAAGTACGACGACGCCAAGGCAGATTTCACCAAGAACACTCTGCCTGCCGCCTCAGCAAAATTGGGAGGCTACGCGGATCAGACTGCCAAACTGATCCACAAGGCGCAGGTGGATCCGCGGGTGGAGGCCGCACTGGTCAAGGCCACCGGGGATAAGAACATCGTCAAGAAGCTGCGGAAGAACTCTGAAAAGGCCGCTAAGGCGGCGGCCAAAGAGCTCAAGAAGCAGCAGAAGGCGAAGTCCCGCAAGAAGGGTCTGCTGGTCTTCGGTGTCGTCGCCGCCGGCGTGACTGCCGGTGTGGCGGCCTGGAGGGCCTCGAAGCCGGTGGAGGACCCGTGGAAGAAGCCGGAGCCTGTGTCCTCGGCCAGCGTTCCTGCCGATTCGCCCAAGCCCTCGGCTCAGGCGGAGACCAATACCGACGCGAAGCCCGCAAGCGCAGAGGTCCCGTCCCCTAAGCCTGCTGCCTGAGGCTGAACCGGCTCCCATCCGTCAGAGGGCCCCGCACCTGGTGGTGTGGGGCCCTCTTTCATGCGCGCTCATCGCACCCGTGGAGCGGATCCTGCTGAGGTCCACTATCGGGAGAAGCTGCGTCGGGAGGCGTTGGAGGGCCAGGGGTGGCGAGTGGTCCGGTGGGGCAAGCATGAGCTGAGGAGTCCCCCTGAACTCAGCCGTGGGGCAGGTGTTGTGGGTCACTCTGTGCTGTGTAGGCTGTCCAGATGAGTTCCGGAGTATATCTGCGATACCCGCACCTGCAGGGTGACTACATTGCTTTCACCGCCGCCAATGACGTGTGGCTGGCCCGCGCTGAGGGGGGCCGAGCCTGGCGCCTGACCCGCGATGCCGCCCCGGTCCGGCAGCCGCGCATCTCTCCAGACGGTACGGAAGTGGCGTTCATCTCCACCCGTGACGGTCACCATGAGGTCTACGCGGTGGGCGTGGACACAGGCGAGGTCCGGCGTCTCACCTGGTGGGGCAATGGGCGGACCACCCTCTTAGGGTGGGCTGCGGACGGTCGGCTCCTGGTGGCCACCAACGCCGGCGAAGTCCACCGCGATCAGGTGGTCCGGGCCCTCTCGCTCACCGGTGAGTGGGAACGTCTGCACTATGGTTCGGCGACCGGGCTGGCGGTGGCCAGCTCCGGGGCTGTGGCGCTGACCACCACGGAGTACCGCACGCCGGCGCACTGGAAGCGCTACCGGGGCGGGACGGCGCCCAAGCTCTGGCTGGATCCCAAGGGTAAGGGCCAGTGGACGCAGCTCCTTCCGGAAGAGACCGCAGGGATCGTCGACCCCCTGTGGGTCGGCGACGCTCTGGTGTTCGTCTCCGACCGGTCCGCCAGTTTCCCCAAGCGCGCCCAGGAGCAGGCAAATCTCTGGATGTGGAACAAGCCCGCCGGCAATAAGCGCAAAGCCCTCAAACAGCTGACGTTCCAGGATGAGACCACCGGCTATGTCCGGGACGCCACCAGCGACGGTGCGCGCATCGCCTGGCACAGCCGCGGTGAGATATGGATCAAAGACAGCCTCGATGCTGCACCGCGTCGGCTCGACGTCACCCTCCCCGGCACCACACCGGCGCCCCTGTCCCTGCAGCCCACGGCCAACCTCGACCGGCTGCAACCGGATCACGGTGGCGACGCAAGCCTGGTGTCCTGGCGAGGCAAGACGTTCTGGCTGACCCACCGCGAAGGTCCAGCGCGGGCTCTGGCGGCCGAGTCAGGGGTCCGCACCCGCGAACCGGTGCTGCTGGGCACCACCGGACGAGCAGCCGTAGTCACGGATGCTGACGGTGAGGACAGTCTGGAGATCCATACACTGGACGGGTCGGCAGCACCAGAACGGATCCTCACCGGGGAACTCGGCCGCGTACTGCACCTGGCCTCCGACCCGGCCGGAGAAAGGCTCGCCGCAGTTTCCCACGACGGGTGGGTCCGTCTGATCAACCTCGCCTCCAAGAGGGCGCGGCGCGCGGCTGGACCAGCGGTGCGCGACCTTCTGCAGTCCACCTGCGGAGAGCCTCAAGCGCCGTCGTTCTCCCCGGACGGAAGGTACCTGCTCTGGTCCCACCCCACGGCCGGGGAAGGCCAGATCCACCAGCTGATGGTCGTGGACACCGCCGGTGACCATGAGCCTGTGGCACTGACGGACGACCGTTTCCACGACTTCTCACCGGTGTTCACCCGTGACGGCAAGTACATCGCCTTCCTGTCCAACCGGACGTTTGACCCGCATTACGACACCCATGAGTTCTCGCTGTCGTTCTCCGGTGCCACCCGCCCCTGGCTGCTGCCCCTCTCCGCCTCAGAACCACCACCGTTCGGGCCCAGCTCTCAGGGCTGGCCGCTGTCGGCCCAGACCGAAAAGCCGGACGAGGACCAGGCAGAGGCTCCATCGAAGGACAAGGCCCCCGCGAGCCCAGATGTTGACGCTGAGCGTGCCGAGGAGCGGGTGATCCCTTTCCCTGTCCCGTCCGCGGAGTACCGGCAGCTGCGCACCGCTGACCACGCGCTGCTGTGGATCGTGGTCCCGCAGGAGACCGGAGAGCTGGGCTCCCGGCGGGCCGGGGTGCCGGGTGACCAGCCTGCCGAGCAGCTTATCCGTTGGGACTTCAATCAGCGCAAGACCGAGGTCATCGTGGACAAGATCACTGACTACGCGGTCTCCGGCGACGGCGAGCGGATCGTGGTCCGGCATCAGGACACGGTCACCGTTCGGCCCTCCACCAAGAAAGTGGAGGACGACGACGCCGAGAAAGTCACCGTGGACCTCTCTCGCCTGCGTTTCCAGTTGGACCAGTCTGCAGAATGGCGGCAGATGTTCGAAGAAACCTGCCGCCTCATGACGCAGCAGTTCTGGCGGGCCGACATGGACGGGGTGAGATGGGACTCGGTGGTCGCCCGCTACCGGCCGCTGGTGGACAAGGCCCGCAGCAAGGACGACGTCGTCGACATCCTGTGGGAAACCGTGGGAGAGCTCAACACCTCCCACGCCTACGTCATCGATCAGGGCCCATCCTTTGGAAAGGACCGAAGACTCGGGCTGCTGGGGGCCGATCTCTCACCGGCCGAGCAGGGGTGGCGCATCGACCGGATTCTGCCCAGCGAGTCCTCCGAGCCGCAGGCGCGCTCGCCCCTGCACGCAGCAGGGGTGGACGCCCGCCCCGGCGATGTCATCACTGAGGTGGACGGGCAGCCGGTGGATCCGATTGCCGGGCCGGCGAAGCATCTGTGCGGCGCGGCCGAGAAACCTGTGGAGCTCGCCCTGGACCGCGGCGGTCAGAGGCGACGCGCCGTGGTTCTCCCGCTGGCCGATGAGGCCACGCTGCGGTACCAGGATTGGGTGCGCTCGCGCCGGGAGTACGTGGCGGAGAAGACCGAGGGCAGGTTGGGCTACCTCCATGTCCCGGACATGGTGGCCACCGGCTGGGCTCAGCTGCACCGTGACCTGCGGCTGGCCGCCCGTGCGGAGGGACTGATTGCCGATGTGCGGTACAACGGTGGGGGCCACACCTCCCAGCTGGTCATCGCGCGGTTGGCTCAACGGGTGGTGGCCTGGGCTCGGGCACGGCATCAGGATCAGGCCATGGCCTATCCTGACGGCGCCCCACGAGGACCGGTGGTACTGGTCGCCAATGAGAACTCCGGCTCCGACGGCGACATCGTCAATGCGGTCGCCCAGGCCATGGAGCTGGGCCCCGTGGTCGGCACGCGGACCTGGGGCGGAGTTATCGGCATCGACGGGCGGTTCAACCTGATTGACGGCACCGCGGTGACCCAGCCCAAGTACTCCTTCTGGATCGAAGGCAAGGGCTGGGGCGTGGAGAACTACGGTGTGGACCCGGACATCGAGGTGGTGCATCCACCCGGCCAGCTCTTCCGTGAGGAGGATCCGCAGTTGGATCGGGCTATCGAAGAGGCCTTTGCTCTCTTGCAGCACACTCCGGCCGCGGCACCGCCGGAGCTGCCCGCACCGAGGGTGAGAAGCTGAGAGTCACCGCCAGCGCATGGTCATGAAGAACCCGACCATGGCGATGGAGAACCCGATGATGATGTTCCAGCCTCCGGCGGCGCTGATCGGCAGAGCCCCGGAGGTGACGTACCATGTCATCAGCCACAACAGGCCCACAATCATCAGGCCGAACATCGTCACCCGGTACCACGCCGGAAGCGACTCATCCTCGCTGTCGAGACCGTCCACACTGAACTGCTGGGCACCGCTCAGCGGAGATTTCGGATCGTTCGACTGAGAATCGCCGGCATTGCGGTTCTTCCGGCGTCGGGACTCGGGCACGGGTCACTCCTGAATAATTCGGTACTCTGTCAGCGTCTGACTTCCTCCGCGCTATTCTACGCAAAGCGAGCAACTGCCCCCGATGACTCAGTCAGCAACCCGACGCCGGCCGGCGCTGCCGCCGCAGAGCCCACCGCCCGGGACGCGTCGTCGTTCGGTGGGCTCGAAGGTTCTTGGTGGGCTGGGGGAGCTCTTCATCACGCTGGGTGTGGTGGGTCTGCTCTATGTGGCCTGGGAGCTGTGGTGGACCGGACTTGAGGCGGAGTCGGACCGGCAGCAGACCTTGGAAGAGTTCCACTCTGACATGCCCATCCCTGCTGAGACAGCAGCCGCAGCGGGCGACGAGTCGGTTCCGGCCGACTTCGAGGTCTGCTTCACGCTGGCGGACGGCACCGAGATCGGTTGTGCTGCCCACATGCGCAGCCGCACGGGACCGGAGGACATCATGGGCACTGTCTATGCTCCCCGCTTGGGGGATACGTGGGCTGCACCGATTCGCCACGGCACAGGCGCTGAACAGATCGACCGGGGCGGGGTGGGGCACTATACGCAGACTCAGCTGCCGGATGAACCAGGGAACTTCGCCCTGGCCGGACACCGCAATACCAATGCCTCCATGCTGGGCGACCAGGACCGGCTGGAGCCGGGTGACCCCATCTATGTGGTCTCATATGACGGGATGTATGTCTACGAGGTCCGGGAGCGTCACGTGGTGGCGCCCGAGGAAGTGGAAGTGCTCACCCCGGCCCCGCGCTCGCGCGGCGGGGAGACAGAGGCCGCCATCCTGACCCTGACCACCTGCCATCCGCGGTATTCCAACCGGCAGCGACTCATCCATCACGCTGAGCTGGTGGACTTCGTACCTCCTGGTGGTGCAGCGCCCGAGGGGCTGCACCACCATGCACCTGTAGTGGAGATGTTCGACGTCGGCGGAGGAACGGGCTGATGTACGCCTGGCTCTTCCGGCGAGTGCTGCCCGGACCACTCTGGTTCCGAATCCTCACCAGCGTGGTGCTCCTCGCGGCGGCGGTCTACGGTCTGATGCAGTTTGTCTTCCCTGTGCTCAGCGAATACAGCCCATTGGGCGAAGTGACTCTCGATGGCGGATAATTGAGCGTTATGACTCGCATTCTGGTCGTCGACAATTACGACAGCTTTGTCTACACACTCGTGGGGTACCTGCGCGAGCTCGGCGCGGAGACCACGGTCATCCGCAATGACGACCTCACCCTGGAGGAGGTCACCGCACTGGCCGCCGAGCACGACGGCGTGCTCATCTCCCCGGGTCCCGGAACCCCTGCCGATGCAGGGTGGACGGTGGAGCTCATCCGCTGGTGCGGCCAGACGCGGTCACCCATGCTTGGAGTCTGCTTGGGCCACCAAGGCCTCGGTGAGGCGTTCGGCGCGACCGTGACCCACGCGGATCAGCTGATGCACGGCAAGACCTCGCCGGTGACACACACCGGCCACGTGTCCTTCTCCGGCCTGCCCCAGACTTTTGAGGCGACCCGCTATCACTCCCTGGTAGTGCACCCGGACACCGTTCCGGAGGACCTCGAGGTCACCGCCACCACCTCCGACGGCGTCATTATGGCCTTCGCGCACCGCAGCGCCCCGCTGTGGGGGATGCAGTACCACCCGGAGTCAGTGCTGACGGAGGGAGGCTACCGGATGCTGGGCAATTGGCTGGAGTCGCTGGGACTGCACGGTGCCGCGCAGAAAGCCGCTGAGCTGAACCCGATCCGCTGAGCTGAATCCCGCTGACAAGGGAGCCCCCGCGCTGCGGCCTGCGATGCTCAGCGTGGCCGGGACGACGCCGTCTGGCGGGCCAATTCCGTCAGCCTCGGCAGCGACTCCGGCGCTGACTGCGGTGCCTGCAGGGCACCGAGGGTCTGCCCGAACTTCCGCTGCACTGCGGTGCTGATCAGGAAGTCTGCAATAGCCGGGTTCTTCGGCAGCAGCGCACCATGGAGGTAACTGCCGAGCACGTTGCGGTACCTGGCGCCCTCGTGGTTGTCACGCTCATTGTTGCCCTGACCGACCACCACCTCAGCCAGAGCTTTCGCCGTGGGTCCGAGGTACGTCTGTCCGGAATGGTTCTCGTAGCCGATGATCTGGCCGAAGTCCGGTGACTCGGAGACCACATTCCCAATCAGCCGGTTGTCCGTTCCGTAGGTTTCGACGTCCAACACCCCAATGCCGGAGATACGCGAGCCGCCCCGGGTTTCAAAGAAATGCCCGAAGAGCTGATAGAGCCCGCAGACCATCAGCATCGGTGTCCCCGCCTCAGCCAGCCCGCGCAGGCGTTCACCGAGCCCCAGCAGGTCCTGCTGGATGCGGTCCTGCCCTGAGTCCTGTCCGCCTCCGCCGATCACGATGTCCGGCGCCTCGGGGAACGGGTCGCCCGGGTTGTAGGTGAGCATCACCGGGGTGAACCCGTACCACTGGATCCGCCGCATGAGTACCAGAGCATTGCCGTAGTCGCCGTAGATATTCATATCCCGCGGATAGAGCTGCAGCAGGCGGATCTGTTTGTCCTCAGATGAATGTGGTCTCATCAGTTGAAGGCCTCCACCTCGGTGTAGGTGCTCAGGTGTTGGCGCAGGTCGAGCATGGCCGTGTAGGTGCAGAAAATCCGCTTCGGTTTCTGTGGATGCGCAGCGAGGAACGCCTCCAGCGCGGTGCCGAGATCCGGCTCCACGGCGGCGATGTCCACGCGGTCATAACTCAGCCGCAGCGCCATGTCATAGCTGCGGACCCCTGAGACCATTGCCACGCCGCCCTCGGCCAAGGAGTCGAATCCCACGTCCCACAGCCAGCTCATATCGCGGCCGTCGGCATAATTATCATTGATGGCGATCATGGTCGCCACGCCCGCAGCGGAGAAGCTCGACAGCCCCAGACGGAACCCTGCAGGGTTCTTCACCAGCACCAGGTCCAGTGGTTGGCCCCCCACGGTCAGAGACTCCCCGCGGCCGAAGGCGGGGGAGGCTCGGCGCAGCGAGTCCAGCAGGGCCTCCTGGTCGATGGTGTCGCCGAGGACCAGCCTGACCAGGGCCAATGCGGCGGCAGCGTTGTAGGTGTTGTAGGCACCATTGACAGTCAGGTCAGTGGTGATCTCCTCGTCACCGAGACGGAATGTACCCTGCTGCGTGCCCAGGCCGGTCAGCAGCACATCCGCCTCCGGCAGCGCGCCAGCGGCAGCGGGCTCCGCACCGTGGAGCTCGTCATCTGAGGGGAAATGGGTCCGCAGCGCAGGTGCTAATCCGAAGTAGCGCACCTCCTGGGTGGTGAGCGCATCTGCGATCCTCGCGATCCGGGAGTCTTCACGATTAAGCACCACCCCTTGCGAGGTGTGCTCGGCGATCGTGCGCAACAGCGCGGCGGTGGAGTCAATCTCTCCGAAGCGGTCCAGCTGATCGCGCATCACGTTCAGCAGCAGGGAATACTGGGGGTTGACCGCCCGGACAAAGTGCACCGCGTGAGCCTCGTCCAGTTCCAACACCGCAATGTCTGCTTTGAGCCTGCCCATGGGGCTGATCTCCCCGAGCATAGAGGCCACCACGCCGCGGGTGAAGTTGGAGCCGGAGCGGTTGGTGAACACCCGCAGGCCCTGGCCGCGCAGAAGTTCGACCACCATCTTGGTGGTGGTCGTCTTACCGTTGGTGCCAGAGATGACCACGACGCCGCGCGGCAGCTGGGCGAGCACCGCGGCGAGAAAACCCGGATCGATGCGCTCTGTGACCAGTCCGGGAAAGGCAGAGCCCGAGCCGCCGCGCAGCCTGGTCAGGGCGCGTGCGGCCTTGCCGAGGGCGATCGTGAAGGGCCGGGGAAGGCGCATCCGCTTCATCGGCAAAGGTTACTCCTCCTCCTCTTCCTCTTCATCCTCGTCACGGTTATTGCCGTTGCCGTTCCCATTGCCATTGTTTCCACCGTTGCCGTTGCCCGGGGAGTCGTCCTCATCCTCTTCTTCTTCATCGTCGTCCTCCTCTTCCTCCTCCTCTTCCTCGTCGTCCTCCTCGTCATCGTCATCGTCCTCATCGGGCTCCGGTGCTGGTTCCGGCTGAGGCGGAGGGGCCGGCAGGGTTCCGGCGATGATCTGGATGACAGCGTCGTTGGGAATGGAATCCCCTCCGGAGACCTGCTGACCATTGACCTCATAACCCAGCAGCTCACCGCTGCCGCTGATGTCACTGGTTTCGACCCAACGGGGCTCCGGGGTCAGCTGGAATCCTTCGGAGGTGAGGTACTGCTCGCCGAGGCTGCGGTGCTGCCCCCTGTAGTTCTCGACCGCCCCGGGAAGCTCGACCTCGCCCGTGGAGACAGTCAGGTCCACCGTGGAGCCGGTCTCCACTGAGGTGCCAGATTCAGGATCGGTGCTGATCACATCACCTTCGGGTGCCTCTGGGTGGTTCTCCTCCGAGACGGTGCCAACCTCGAGCCCGGCTTCTTCGAGCATGTCGCGGGCGGTCTCTTCGGGCTGGCCGACCAGACCGTCAGGCACTTCGGTCTCCCCGGCGCCTTCGGAGATGTAGAGCATCACGTCACTGCCATTCTCCACCTCGGTCCCCTCCTCGGGGTCCGTCCTGATGGCAAGGTCAGCCTCGATCTCGGAACTGGTCTCGGTGACCGTTTCCGGGCTGAGTCCGGCATCGGTGAGTTCGGCGACAGCTTCGGCCTCCGGCATGCCCTCGACCGCAGGGATGGCGACCAGGTCTTCGTCCGCACCGGCGTTGAGCATCTGGGAGAGCACGAAAGTGACTCCCGCCAGCAGGGCCAGAGCGAGCAGCACGAGCAGCACATAGAATCCGGCGCGGTTGGGTCGGCGCCGGGGTTGGCCGTACTCCTGATAGTCCTCATAGTCAGGATCCTCAGGTGTGCGGGCGGAGAGCGGAACGGCTCCCGCCGGTGAGACGACGTCGTCGAACCCTGCGGCACCCACGGCTGCCATTTGCGTGGTGGCGACCTCGTCCACGGGAATGCCGTGCAGAGCACGGCCCAGTGCCTCATTGAATTCGTCTGCGGTTTGGAAGCGCAGCGCCGGATCCTTGATCAGTGCTTTGGTCACGACTGATTCCATGGCCGGGGAGACGTGGGGGTTGAAGTCAGAGACCGCAGGGGGCTGCTCTCGGACATGCTGATACGCCACCGAGACTGGAGACTCACCGGTGAAGGGGGGCCTGTTGGTCAGCAGTTCGAACAGGACGCAGCCTGCCGAGTAGAGATCACTGCGGTGATCGACGACCTCACCGCGGGCCTGTTCGGGAGACAGGTATTGGGCAGTGCCCACCACCGCGGAGGTCTGGGTCATCGTCTGGGCAGAATCGGCCAGCGCACGGGCGATGCCGAAGTCCATTACTTTGACGTCCCCGTTATGGGAGACCATCACATTGGAGGGCTTGATGTCCCGATGCACGATCCCCTTGGTGTGCGAGTAGCTCAGCGCCTCCAGGATCCCCGACATGTACCGGGCCGCCTCCTGGTCGCTCAGGGGACGGTTCAGAGCAGTGTCGATCTTGTTGATCAGCGGCTCGTTGATGGGGGAGACCACCTGGGTGGCATCCGGATCTGTGACGCCCAGGACATCAGAATCGGTGCGGGTGACTCCGCCTGTGGATTCCGCGGCGCTGGGAGGCGGTGGCGGGCCGTCGGCGTCGTCCTGCGCCGCCGAGTCCCGGCTGCCGTGGAGGATATGCCGCAGGGTGACCCCTTTGACGAACTCCATCACAATGTAGGGGGTCTTGGTGTCGCCGCCGTTCTCGGAAACTTGCGTGGATCCGGTGTCATAGACCCCGACGATGTTCGGATGGTTCAGTGACGCCGAGGACTGGGCCTCACGCTTGAACCGGCTCTGGAACATCGGGTCGCGGGCCAGATCAGGTCGCAGCATCTTCACCGCCACATCCCGCTCCAGGGAGAGGTCGTAGCTGCGGTAGACATCAGCCATCCCGCCGCGGCCGATCAGCCCCTCAATCCGGTAGCGGCCGTTGAGTACTCGCTCGGTCATCGATCGTCTCCTGACGCGAAGTGGGTGAGCTGCGACGACCGGTGCGCACTGGAGGTCGGGTGGGAGGCGGCCGTATGGCTTGTGCGCGCCACGCCGGAGCTGGATTCCGGAGTCGGTGCCTGTCCAGGTTCAGTGGGAGACTCAGTGGGAGACTCCGGTGTCCCGGCGGCGTCGGTGTCAGTCTCTGTGGGTTCCTGCTCAGGCTCTGGGCTGGGAGTGGGTTCCGGCTCGGGAACAGGCTCAGGTTCCGGCTCAGGCGTCGGGGTCTCGCGCGGGGTCTCGGGTGGGGGGGTGGTCGGGCTGGGGGACGGAGGCGGGGACGCCTCGGTGGTCTCCGGCGGCGGCGCCGGCGCCTCAGTGGTGGCCGGCGGCGGAGGTGGACCAGCTGAATAGAACAGCGTGACGGTGGTGCCGAGGGGGAGGCTTCCGGCGGGTGTCACCCCGGTGACAGTGCGTGCGGGCTGGTCTGACATGACCTGTTCGGCGTCCACTTGAAGTCCGCTGTCTTCCAGAAGTGCCTGCACGTCATCCACATGGCGACCGATCAGATCTTCTTCGTCCACCTCGACCATTTCCGCCTGTGCGGTCGCTGTTTCGGTGGCGTTCTCAGTCACGTAGTGGGTAGGGGAGGGTTCGGAGGCGTCTCCTTCCGCATCACTGTTCGACGCCATCATCGGCAGCACCCAGGCGCCGAAGACTGCCAGCAGCACCAGAATGATCAGTGTCAATGTCGGCCAGCGCCAGCGCGAGGCGAGAGTCGAGCGTTTGTCCGAAGTGTCGTTGTGCTTCTCCTGGGGGGAGTGCGGCAGGCCGGCGGCTTGTGCCTGCGCAGTAACCGGGAGGAACGTCCGCGCCTCTGCGGGCTCCTCTGGGGTGGCAGCTGAGAGGACGGCGGTGGACTGTCGCCGGTGGGCCTCGGTGTCTCCGCCGGCGCCAGCGGCAGCGGCGGGCAGCAACTGGGTGTCGTCGTCGTCACCGGCGTGCTGCAGGTGGTTGCCCAGCGCAGGCACAGCGGCCAGGGCTGCGGCAGTGTCGTGGCGCAGAAGTGCCTCGGCGGCGTCGGCCATCTTGCTGGCGTTGGGGGGTCGCTGATCCGTGTCCTTGGACAGCATGCACATGATCAGTGCGCGCACCTGCGCAGGGATGTGATCGGGCAGCGGCGGGGGTGGATCGTTGACCTGTTTCAGCGCGATCGCGATCTGGGACTCCCCGGTGAACGGACGGTGGCCCACCAGAGCTTCGTAGCCGATCACCCCGAGGGCGTAGATGTCCGAAGAGCCGGTGGCGTGTTGGCCTGTGGCCTGTTCGGGGGAGAGGTACTGGACGGTGCCCATCACCTGACCCGTCGCGGTCAGCGGCACCTGGTCTGCCAGGCGGGCAATTCCGAAGTCGGTGATCTTGACCCTACGGGTGGGAGTGACCAGTAGGTTTCCAGGTTTCACATCACGGTGGACCAGGCCTTGGTCATGGGCGACCTGAAGTGCCCGGCCGGTCTGGGCCATGATGGAGAGCACTTTCTCCCAGGGGAGAACCTTCTCCTTCTCCAGGATGACGCTCAGCGGACGTCCGGGCACCAGCTCCATGACCAGGTAACCCGACCCGGCCTGCTCTCCGTAGTCATAGATATCGGCGATGCCGGGGTGGTTCAGCAGTGCGGTATGGCGGGCCTCAGCGCGGAACCTGCGGAGGAACGCCTCATCCCCGGTGTACTCCTCTTTGAGGATTTTGATCGCGACTGTTCGGCCGAGGACAGTGTCATCGGCCTTCCACACCTCTCCCATACCGCCGATGGCAATACGTTCGGTGAGTTTGTAGCGGTCACCCATGGTGAGCCCGACCCCGGGTCTCATTCGTCAATCACCGCCTCCAGCATAGTAAGCATCTGAGGTCCGGTGAGCTCCGGTCCGGCGTTGAAGTCAATCTCCTCGTAGACCACGGTGACCGCGTACTGGGGGTTCTCGGCAGGGGCGAATCCTGTGATCCAGGAATTGTAGGTCTCAGGGCTGGTGCCGCGTTCTGCGGTTCCGGTCTTGGCCGCCACCTGGAAGCGGGACGAATCTGCACGCCAGCCGGTGCCCTCTTCGACCACTGAGACCATCATCTCATTGAGATCATCGGCGATCGCCTCGTCCATGACCTCATTGAGCACCTCGGGCTCGGGGTTGGACAGTATCTGCAGGTCCGAGCCCCGGACGGTCTCCACGAGCTGAGGCTTCATCATCGTGCCGCCGTTGCCTATGGCCGCAGCGGCCATGTTCATCTGGAGCGGGGTGGCGGTGACACTGGCCTGCCCGATCGAGGCGTAGGCCAGCTCGGCGTCGGAGGAGACGTCGGGGAAGCGGGAGGACTGGACGTAGACGGGGATGCGCATCGCCTCATTCCAGCCGTAGGCTTCGGCTGCCTCCAGCAGCGCATCGCCACCGAGCTCCATTGCCGCTTCGGCGAAAGGCGTATTGCAGGACTGAGCGAATATCCAGTTCAACTCCGCCTCATTGCGCTGTGCACAGTTGCCGGCGGCGAAGTTGGGCAGCGTGCGGTCGGACTGCGGCAGGTCCAACCGGGGCGGGTTGTCGAGATCGGTGTCGGTGTCGTAGTCACCAGACTCCAGCATCGCCATGGCGGTGACCAGTTTGAACGCTGAGCCCGGGAAGATCGGCCGGTTCACTGCGACGTTGTAGTTCACGTGCAGTCCGGGCTGCTCATCGAGCCGTTCCATGTTTTCTTGGTACTCGGTTCCGGAGTGGACCGCCAGTTCATTGGTGTCATAGCTGGGTTTGGACATCATCGCTTTGACCTCGCCATTGCGGACGTCGCTGACAATGATGGTCCCGCGCTGATCATCGGGGATGAGGTCGTAGGCCAGGCGCTGCAGCTCTGGGTCCACGGTGAGCTCGACCTGCGCGCCCATGACGGTGTCTCCAGTGAGCAGGGCGGTGATTCGGTCGAAGAACTGCGAGTCTGAATGTCCGGAGATGTAGTCGTTGAGGGCACCCTCGATGCCCGACTGGGATGGACCGCCCTGGACCACGGAGAAGTAGCCTGTCAGGTGACTGTAAAGCTCTGGGTCGTGATAGACCCGCTGGTAGTCATACTGGCTGCTGTCGCTGGGCACCGATTCGGCAATCGGGCTGCCGGCTACCGTAATCGGTCCCCGCGGGGCACCAGCGTCTGCGATGAACTGGCGTGAGTTCCGGTCGTCGGAGCCGAGATCGTCGGCAAAGACCACCTGCACCAGGGACAGGGCGGCAAACAGCGAAATGAAAAGGACCACGGAGACGACCCAGGTGTGACGGATAGCGTTGTTCACCGGCCCTCTCCTTCCTTGAGTGCCGGGCCGCCTGAGGGATGATGGGCGCTGGGAGCCTCGGTGACCGGACGCTGCTCACCAGTGGGCCGCCCCCTGAGTGGATCCTCGGTGCCGGAGGCCCCCTCGCCGGTGGTGTTGAGCATCGGGCCCACCACGATCGGACGGCGCGCGGCGTGGCTGATCAGCAGCACGATCGCCACGATGAGCCAGTTGGCCAACAGCGCAGAGCCTCCTGCGGCGAGGAACGGGCTGACCAGCCCGGACATGGGAATCACACGGGTGATGCCACCGACGACGACGAAGACCTGCAGTACCAGGACCATCGCCAGACCCACAGCCAGCAGCTTCCCGAAGTGGTCGCGGGTGCCGAGTCCAGCGCGCATATAGCGGGAGAAGAGAATCAGGTACAGCACCAGCATGGCGGAGAGCCCCAGGAACCCCAGCTCCTCTCCGAAGGCCACAATAATCATGTCCGAATTCGCCAGCGCGACAATCTGCGGGGACCCGGAGCCGAGGCCGGTGCCGGTGAGGCCTCCGTGGGCCAGCCCGAACAAACCCTGCACGAGTTGGTGGGAGCCGTAGAGCTGGTCGTAGATCTCTTGGTCAAAAGCATTGAGCCAGATGTCGAACCGATTCCTGGCATGCCAAACGAACTGGTAGGCCAGCACCGCACCGACTGCCACAAAGGCCACACCGATAGCCACCCAGGAGATGCGGGAGGTTGCCACATAGATGACCGCGACGAACAGGCCGAAGAACATCAGGGCGTTGCCCAGGTCGTTCTGGACAATGAGCACGCCCATGGCGATCAGCCAGGCCAGGAACAAGGGCCCCAGATCCTGCAGGCGGGGGAAGGTCAAAGGCCCCACTTTGCGCCCAGCCAGCAGGATGAGATCGCGGTTGTTGGCCAGGAAGCCAGCGAAGAAGATCCCCAGGGTGATCTTGGCAAGCTCCCCAGGCTGGAAGCTCATGCCACCAATGGTGATCCACACCTGGGCGCCCTGAATGTCCTGACCCAGACCTGGCACGATCGGCAGGAACAGCAGCAGGACGCTGACCGCCAACGAGATGTAGGTCAGCTGCCGGAGTTTGCGGTGGTCCTTGAGCAGTACCAGCAGTGCAATCGCCGCCACCATGGAGATCGCTGTCCACATTAGCTGCCGGTCAGCGACCCCGTCGTACCGGCTGGTGAAGTCCAGCCGGTGAATCATGGCAATACCCAGCCCGTTGAGGGTGACCACTATCGGCAGGATGAAGGGGTCGGCGTACTTGGCCTTCAGGCGCAGGGCAATGTGGAACGCCAGGGCCAAGCCGACTTGCAGGCCGCCCTCCAACCAATAGCGCTGATCAATTTCGTCTTCCAGGTTCAGCCCGACCAGCACTTGGGCGCCGATACCGATGGTCAGGGCGATCAGCAGCAGCAGGAGTTCGATGGTGCGCCGCGGCTTGGGGTGCCCGTCCGGGTTCTTCGACTTCACTGCTCACCCCCGATGCCCTGTTCCAGGTTGTCCACAATCTGCTCGGCGTGGCCCCGGTTCTCGGCGAAAATCCCGGACTCCACCCGGTTGCGGTCATAGCGGGGGAGGTCTTCGACGCTGATGTCGGTGTGCTCGTCCACTTCGGCCAAGGAGATCGGGCCCAAGGACTGAGAGACACCGGTGAAAATGGCTACTTGACCGTCGTCTTCACCGACGAAGTACTGCGTCTGGGTCCACACGTACCCCAGGAAGGTGACGATGCCGATCAGCACGACCAGCAGGGCCACAAACGTGGGCAGGAACCAGCGGCGTGGCCGCCTCGCGGCGCGGACGGCGGCGAGCTCGTCGTCGTCGAGAACGTACTCGGGGTCCTCTTCCTCCTCAGCGGTGCGCTGGGCCGGCTCCTGTTCCGGTGCAGCTGACTCGGTCTGCCCGGGAGAGTGCTCAGGGGGCCGGTCTGCAGGGGTGTCGCCGAGCATCTCGGAATAGGTGTGGCGCACTGGTTTCAGCGGCTGTCCGGTCAGCAGCGCCGCCATGGGGTGTTCGTCCACATTGCGCGGCACCACAGGGATGGTTCCGGTCTCAGCGGCAGCCACGGCGGCGCCCACCAACGTGTGCGGACGCACCCCCAGGGTGCGTTCCACCATCGCTGCAGACAGGGGAGAAAGCTCCCCCTCCTTCGGGGAAAGACCCTCGAGCGCATCGCGGTTCACCACCGGAATGACATCCAGTTCCATAGTGTGCTGGCCGGCTTCATCACCGAACCGGCCGGCGGATGCCACCGCCTGTTCGCTCAGCGGGACGGCGTCCGAGCTGGCCAGATGCTCCTCCTCGGCCTGGACCACGTCCAGGGCAACCACCGTCACGTTATCCGGTGCGCCCCCTTCCAAGGTCAGGTCCACCAGATCGTCGACGATCTTCTCCAACGAATCGGAGCTGCGCATCTTCTGTTCGATCAGCCGGTCGGAGACCACTGCGTTGAGCCCGTCGGAGCACAGCAGCCAGCGCTCACCTGCCTCCAGCGGGAAACTGGTGATGTCCAGCTCAGGTGAGGCGTCGACGTCGCCGAGCACACGCATCAGCACGTTCTTGTGCGGATGATATTCGGCGGCTTCGGGGTCCAACCGGCCTTCATCGACCAGGCGCTGTACGAAGGTGTGGTCGTGGCTGACCTGGCGGAACCGGCGCTTTTTCAGCCGGTAGGCCCGCGAGTCACCGATATGGGCGAACTGCAGCTTGTCCCCGGTGATCAGGCACGCGGTGATGGTGGTGCCCATCCCGGCGAGCTTCGGGTTCGTCTTCACCAGCTTGTTCAGGAACGCGTTGGCGGTCTGGATTTCATCTGGGAGCACTGTGTCAGGCTCAGCGAAGCCGCGGGTGTCCAGATGGGCGAGGTCCAGCACTGTGGAGGCTGAGGCGACATCTCCGCCGGCGTGTCCGCCCATCCCGTCGGCGACCACGGCGAAGTACCGTCCGGCGTATCCGGAGTCGTCATTCTTGCTGCGGACGACCCCGGCGTCGGAGCGGGCTGCGAAACGGAAGACCAGGCTCATCGCGGTCTCAGGTCCTCAGTTCCAGGACGGTCTTGCCGATGCGGATGCGGTCCCCGGGCTCCACGGTGGTGGCGCGGGTGAGCTGCTCGTCACCGAGCCATGTGCCATTGGTGGACCCGAGGTCTTCCAAAAACCAACGTGAGCCCTGCGGGAACAGCCGGGCGTGCTTGCCGGAGGAGTAGTCGTCGTCGAGCACCACCGTGCATTCCTGGGCCCTGCCAAGCATGATGGGGATGGAGCCGAGCTCGATCTCGGTGCCTACCAACGGGCCTTCGGAGATGACCAGTCGTTTGGGCCGCGGCCGGGGCATTTGACCTGAATGATGGACCGTGGCGGGGGTGCCCTCCCCGTCACCAGCGGTGCTGGGAGCGTCATTGTTGCGCGGCGGGCGGGTGCGCGAACGCTTGGAGACCATCATGTCGCGGCCCTGGGCGGCGATGATGGAAAGAATCAGGATCCAGAGCAGCAGCAGCAGGCCGAACTGGAGGACTGTGATCGCGAGTTCGCTCATATGTGGTGGGGTCCTCAGCCGAGCCGGAAGCGCATGCGGGCATTGCCGAGGGTAATCACTGCCCCGTCGAACAGCTCAGCTTCAGTGCTGCGCAGCTCCTGGCCGTCCACGTACGCCCCGTTGGTGGAACCCAGGTCACGGGCGGTCCAGCGACTGCCGCTCTTGGCAACTTCCAAGTGCTTCCGGGAGACCCCGGTGTCGGAGATGGTGATGTCCGCCGAGGAAGAACGGCCGATCACCGTGGACGGGTCCTCCAGCGTGTAGGTGCGGCCATCGTGCTCCAACGTGGCCAGCCCGCTGCGGGCCTCCATGGTGTTGCGCGCCATTTGAGCGGGAAGCGCGGCGGTGGCTGCCGGGCCAGAGGACGGTGCCTGCGGGGGCCGCGGAACTCCTGCCTGGTGGGAGGGGGTGGATCTGCCGCTGCGCTCAGTCTGGGTCTCGATGCTCATTTGGCCGCGCCGCAGCTCGGTGTTCTTCACGAACGTCGCTTTGACCGGGCCCAGCAGGGTGTACCCCTGAGACTCTGCATAGCGAATGATCTCGTCGCAGAGCTCCTCGGCCAGGGCGGTGCCGTACTTCTTCGCCTCCGCGAAGTCGTGCTCTGCGAGGCGGATCTTATAGAGGTTAGGTACCAACGCGGCGCCGTGCTCAGCGGTCGACGACTCGCGGTCCATGTGGCGGCGTACTGCAGTAGCGATCTCCACGGGGCCGACGCTCCCTCCGCGTCCGGAGAAGGCACTCCGGACGACTTTCTCGATGCTGCGTTCCAACGTGTCGAGCAGTCCCACGGGCACCTCCTTCAGCGTCTTGGTCTTCAGGTGCGTCCAGCACATTGCAGGTGGACACACGATGGGCAGTCTCGCGCAGATTCTACTGTCTCACCCTGGGGAAGCCGCACCCAAACCCTCAAGCCCACAGAGAACGTCGGTCCTCGCGGCACCTTCTGCGGCTCTGCAGCCCTCTGCGGGGCTCGGGGGTCCACGGCGTCGGCGACGCCGCCTTTCCCGCTGCCCCTGATGTCGCCCTCACCTCGGCGTTCCCTGCCCTCGGGGGGACGGCGGCCCCTGGCTGGCCTCGCACCTCTCCGGGGAACACCTTGCGCCCCTCCGGGGAACACAGCGTCTCCGGATGTGGGAAATGGCGGCACATTTGCCCTCATTTCCCACATCTAGAGACGCGCTGCGGGTGGACCGGGGCCGCCGCAGGCAGTCCAGCGCTCTCCTCCCATCGGGAGACCAACATGTGAACACCACTCGAGGTTTTTCAATTTTGAAATAAATCTGAGGTATGGTCCGTTGTGTCTGATCGAACCGCGGGCCAACCTGCGGAGAACTGCACCCCAGCAGTCGACACCCCCATCACCTCTGCAAAAAAGGAGAAACACCCATGGCAACCACTCTGACCCCCGGCACCTGGACTTTGGACGGCTCCCACTCCGAGATCGGCATGAGCGTCCGGCACGCCGGCGTTTCCCGCGTCCGGGCCGTGTTCGAGGACTCCACCGGCACCGTGAAGGTCGGCGAAGACGGCACCGCTGACGTCAACGCCGTGGTGCGGGCGGATTCCTTCAACTCCAAGGCGCAGGACCGTGACGCCCATGTCAAGGGTGAGGACTTCCTCAACGCTGAGAAGTACCCCGAGCTGACGTTCGTCACCAATTCGGTCAAGCCCAACGGAGAAGTCTTCGACCTCACCGGTGAACTGACCATCCGCGGGGTCACCAAGACCGTGACCTTTGAGACGGAGTTCGGTGGCCAGGCGGTGGATCCATTCGGCATGACCCGGGCCGGTTTCTCGGCCACCACCACCATTTCGCGGAAGGATTTCGGTCTGACCTGGAACGCTGCTCTGGAGGCCGGCGGGGTACTGGTCAGCGACAAGGTCAAGATCGACCTGGACGTCGCCTTCGTCCACCAGGGCGAGTAGTCACGTTGGACTCCGCCGCCGGCTCATAGCGAGCTGCGAGCATCACAGAACGCCCCTTGCGCATTGCCACTCGCGCAGGGGGCGTTCCAGTGCTGCGCTGCCGGACCCGGTACAGAACGGAAGGTTTGACCAGTCCGTGCGGGGGTTACTCCTCCGGGGCCTCTTCCTGGGGCGCTGGCTGTTCTTCATGCTGGGGCTCCTCGACTGGGGCCGGGTCCTCTTCCTGCGGGGCCTCGGGCACCGGGGCGTCCTCTTCGATGAGCTCCTGCTCAGCCGGTGGCAGGTCACCGGGGCCGTCATCTTCAACGGCCGGCTCCTCTGCTTCGCCGCCGGGACTGCCTGCCCCACCGAAAAACGTGGTGCCGCTACTGTCCTCATTTCGCACAATGTCAGACAGAGGCTGACCCACGGATAACTCGATCACCGTCACCGTCCCGGCCAAGAGCACGAAGACCAATGCGATCGAGCCGAATATCTTCTTCGGGCCGTAACGATCCATCATCGTCTTCCAGGCCTCGCGCACGCCGCCAGGTGATGCGTGTGCGGGGCTTTCAGGATGGTCAGGTGCGGGTTCGTGGCGCATCGATGCAGCCGCCTCAGAGTCACCGCCCCCGGACCCAAAGGATTCAGTGGTGTCGTCCTCGGTCTCAGCGCGAGCGTCAGAGGTATGTGCTTCCCGGCTCATGCGGGCAGGCAGCACCTCGGGCCGAGGCCCGCGACGCTTGGCCATCGGCTGGGCACGCTTGACCTTCACTCTGGCGCTGTAGATTGCTGAGGAGTACATAAAATTCCCAAGAACGGTGAGGATGCTCACCAAGCCCACGCCGATAACAGTGCCAGCGACCCCAAGGAAAGACATGAAATAGGTGACGCTGATCGCGGTCAACGTCCCCGCCAGAGTCTGCGGCACCGAAGGGCGCGGAGGCTTTTCCGGATCAGACTCAGGGGAGTGGTGACGAACTTCCTCCTCGCCACCGCGGGCACCATTACGGAACGCACTCACAGGTGCCGACTATACGGGCGTTGGGGCGCCGCCGCGAGCCGGATGACCTCCCGGCGACGTACCTGAAATCCTCTGCCTCGGCCCGATGCGGGCAGAGATCGCGCTCAGGGCTCCGCGTGCATACAGTGAGGTTCAAGAACGAGCCGCTCCGGCTCGACGGGCAGAGCAGAGGGAGAGCACCATGAGCGCGGAGTACACCATCCGGCATCCCCGGCTGCATGAGGCGGAACGGCTCGCCGAGGTGCACATCGCCTCGTGGAAGGAAGCCTATGAGGGGATCCTGCCTGACCAGTTCTGGAACGACGACGCCTACCAGCGGCGACTGGACTCCTGGCGACAGATGCTCGCCGATCCAGCCCACCGGGCTCGCACCCGCGTCACCGAAGTCCACGGCACCGTGGTCGGAATGGCCCAGATCGGCCCTCCGCGGGAGGATGACGTGGACGTGGAGCATGAGCTGTACATGATCTATCTCCTGGCCGACCACCAGGGCAATGGGGCCTCCTCCGCCATGCTCGAAGAGCTGCTCCACCACAAGTCCGCCTCGCTGTGGGTGCTGAAGACCAACGCACGGGCGCTCGCGTTCTACCGCAAACATGGATTCACCCCCGACGGGGCCGAAAAAGACCTCGGCGAAGATGCCGGGGCCGAGGCCCTAGCCGGCATCGTGGAAATCCGCATGGTCCGTGAACCCCAATAGGCTGACGCGCACCAGACGCGCCGCCGCGGAGGGTCTGGCAGACTGTGTTGCTATGCCTGAACTGCCGGAGGTCGAGGTGGTCCGCCGCGGAGTGCACCAATGGGCCACCGGCCGCACTGTGCGTAGCGTCACCGTCCACGATGACCGCAGTCTCCGGCGTCACCCCGCTGGCCCGGATGCATTCCGGCGCCACCTGACCGGCCTGCGCTTAGGTGAACCCCAGCGGCGCGGGAAATTCCTCTGGATACCCCTGCTCACCCCCCGCGCGCACGAGCCATCCAGCGCCCTGGTCATCCATCTGGGCATGAGCGGGCAGGTGCTCATGGAGCGCGACGACGCCCCCGCTGAAAAGCACCTCAAGATCACCCTGGATCTGGGCACCGGTCATGGCGTTCAGAACACGGCCGCGCAGTCGAGCACACCGAATCAGCTCCGGTTCGTCGACCAGCGCATTTTCGGAGGCATGCACATAGCGGCCTTAGTCCCGGATGTGACGGTCGCTGGTTCGTCCAGGCTGATCCCGCAGTCGGCCACACATATCGCTCCAGACCCACTGGAGCCGGCGGTCACCGCAGAGTGGTTCTTCCAGGCGCTGAGGCGTCGTCGTACGGGCCTGAAACGGGCGCTGCTGGATCAGACCGTCCTGTCCGGGGTGGGAAACATCTACGCAGATGAAGCGCTCTGGCGGGCCCAGCTGCACTATGCCCGGCGGACCGACACGATCACCCGAGCCGCAGCAGCCCGGCTGCTGACCGGACTCCGGGAGGTGATGGAGGCTGCACTGGAGGCCGGCGGCACCAGCTTCGATGCCCTTTACGTCAACGTCAACGGGGCCTCGGGCTACTTCGACCGATCGCTGGAAGCCTACGGTCAGGCCGGAAGGGAGTGCTCTCGCTGTGCCGCGGTAGCAGTTGAGGGCAGTTCAGGTCCACCAACTGTGATTATGCGAGCCAAGTTCATGGGACGCTCTTCCTACTGGTGCCCGAGCTGTCAGCCCCGCCCTCGAAACGGCCACTGGTGAGCGATGATGCGTGGATGAGCATGGTGGATGCGCCGCGTGGATGAGCATCGTGGATGACCCCGGGTGCGGAACCCAGTCTGGTCGGTGGAGCTCGCCGTGCTCCGCCCGGGCCGCGCTAGGCTGAAGTGATGACAGTGGTTCGGACAGGGTTCAGTGTGCCGAAGCTGCCGGGGGAGTGCGCTGCCATAGCCGTGCTGCGCCAGCGATCGCACCGTTCAGGGGAGGACGAGTGATCAGCGTTGCTGACGCTCAGGAGAAAGTGGGGCGGGCCTATGACCGGCTGTTCCCCGAATGGGCCCTCCGTGGTGCCGAGCCGCCGGTGGTCGACATCCCGCTGTATCCGCCGACCCAGCAAGCGGCTCTCGAGGCCCCCAGGGAAGTGCAGGACTGGATCCAGAATTGGCGGATTCAGGAGCGCAACTTCGGCCCCGGAGCGCGCCTGAACTGGGAGTCTCGGCAGGGGGGAAGCGTCGGCAGCCAGCGCGTGCCCACCGGGCTTGTGCTGCAGACCCCGGACCAGGCTGCGGCTTTCCTTGACCGCAGCGCGCACTGGAAGGCGGCCCAGAACCGGTGCGCTGAACTGCGGAGCCTGCTGGAGGGCCACGCACGAGCCCCGGAGTCGGCCGCGGTGGAAACCGTGCCGGATGTGCTGCGCCGACGGATGAAGAAGCTCACTGATCTCGACCGCACCGAATACCTCCGGCTGTGGGACGCGCTGAGCTGGCTGCTGGAGAACCCCACGTCCGGTGTCTACCCGCGGCAGATGCCCATACGTGGGGTGGACAGCACGTGGTGGGAGCAGCACGCCTCCCTGGTGGAGCCGCTCTACGCCGCCGCCACCGGGTCCACCTCAGTGGGGCTGTTGGTAGCTCCTCGGCTGGTGCGGATCCGAGCACTGGATCCGGTCCTCGCGCCAGGCGGGGTGGGTGACTTCGCCGCACCGGTTGACGAGATCAGCCGATGGAACGTCACCCCGGCGGTGGTGCTGATGGTGGAGAACCTGCAGACCTTCCTGGCGCTGCCGGAGCTGGAGGGAACGCTGGCTGTGCACAGCAGTGCGTACGCCGCACGGAACCTGGCGCGGATCCCGTGGCTGTCTGAGACGCGCATCATCTACTGGGGAGACCTTGATGTGGACGGGTTCCGGATCCTCAGCATGGTCCGCTCCGTGCTGGGTCACACTGAATCCGCCTTGATGGACCGCGCGACGCTCACCGCCCATTGGGATCTTGCCGGGCCGGACCGCAAGGACGCCCCCCGAGGCCTGCCGGAGCATCTCACCGCCGCCGAGCGCGACGCCTTCGCCGCCCTGGGCGAGCACGGCCAACTGCGCCTGGAGCAGGAACGAATCCCGTGGGACTACGCAGTAGGCAGGCTGCACCGAATGCTCAATCGCAGATAGGGCTGCGATCAGTCGAAAGCGCAGCGCACCCGGTGCTGCAGCTGCCGCCACTGCCGGGCGGGATCCAACTCGGCGGCCAGCGTGTGCAGCTCCACCATGACCGGCTCTGCGGTGTGCCTGTCCGCAGTCACCTGCGCGGTGACGCCGTCGCGGTCAGTGGTCCGCTGAATCATGGACCCGGGCATCAGGTTCATCAGCACCATCGCCACCTGCCGAGCGTGACCTTCCGGGAGATCGATGGGCGCGGTCACCACCGCCGGGTCGATGCGCACCGGACGCCGCAGCGCACGCCGCGCCACATCCACGCCGCCGCGCACCGACTGGCCCCCGAACCACAGGCCGAGCACCGCGGAGAACCAGAGCCGCCGCGGCCAACGCCGCACCCGGACCGGTCCGCGCGGGGGCAGGAGCCACAGGCTCAGGGCAGTGCAGCTCGCCACCGAGAACAGCCCGTACACTGCGTAATCCGGCGATGCTGCCGTGAAGCCCAGCCACACACCAGCCAGCACTGCCGCGCGCGACGACGCCGCCACCACCCAGATCATGACCATCCGAACATTCACCTCACACCTCCTCCCCACACCACCACTGCCACGACCGCTGTAGCTGTCAGAACTAGGATGACCACGCCCGAACCCTCCCAGCTGTCCACGGTGCTCTCTGCCCGGGCGATGCCGCGGCGCGATCGGGCGGCAGCCCCGCGTGCTGCCGCCGCGCCCCCCTGCAGCACCGCTGCGGAGCCCCGGTGGGCGAGCTCAACACCTCTCGAGGTGCGCTTCCAAGCGCCGGTGAGCAGCGATTCCTCGGCCACCACGAGGTCACCGGGCTGAACCGTGGTGCCGTCCGCGCGCAGCCACGCCGGCGCCAGCCTGCGCCGGGCAGCCCACCAGGCCACGGCTCCCGCAGCCAGCCCCAGCAGAATCGGCCAGGAGGCATCCCACAGCGCGGTGGCGGTCCAGCTGAATTCACCGGCGGCGGGGAGCCACCACAAGCCTGCCGCCCACGGCACCGTCACTCCGGCGGCGCAGACCGCCAGCCAGGACAGTAGTTCGCCGTCGGGCGGACGGGGAGCTGCTCGATCCGCACGGCTGATCACCCACCCAAAACGCATCAGCAGCAGGGTCGAACCGACAGCCACCAGGGGCAGCAGCTCGGCCAGCCCGAGACCCATCACACTGATGCCTTCCACCGCTTCCTTGGATACGTACTTGCCGTAGGCACCGGAGGTCAGCGGGGCACCGGCCACAGCGAGTGCGGCCCCCACCATCCCGACTGTGACCAACACTCCGGTGCGGCCGCTGCCGTAGTGCTTGACCACCGGCACACCGAGGAAGAGTGCTCCCTTGGCCAGTCCGTGGTGCACCGCATACAACACAGCGGCGGCACTCGCCGCCCCGGCGGCGGAAGGGTTCAGCATTGCCACGGCCACCAGGCAGGTCATGAAACCCATTTGCGAGATCGTCGAATAGGCCAGCACCACTTTGGGGTCCTGCTGCAGCACGCCGATCACGACTGCAGCGAATGCCCCGAGCAGGGCCAGCGCCAGGAGCACGTGTCCTGCAGGTACGTCCCCTGGCCCCTGACCCAGCGGCAGAAACCTGATCCACCCCACCAAGCCAGCTTTGACCATCGCCCCCGAGAGCACCGCGGAGGCGGCCGGCGGTGCCGCCGGGTGCGCCAGGGGTAACCACACGTGCAGAGGCACCGTCCCAGCCTTGACCCCGAAACCGATCAGCAGTAACACCACGATCAGGCCCGTGTGATCGGAGGAGGCGACCGCCGCAGGGGCTTCCGCCACCAGGTAGCCACCGGCACCAGCGGTGAGAAGCAGACCTGCCAGGATCGCGGTTTCGCTGAACACCGACATCACCAGGTAGATCCTGGTGGCCCGGCGCGCACGCTGGTGACGGTAATGGATCACCAAACCGGCGGCGGAGAAGCTCATCACTGCGAACGTCAGGTAGAAGCTCACTACGTCCGCCGCCCAATAGGTGCCGATGTTGCCGGTGAAGCACACCAGAAGGAATCCGCTCAGCGCACCCGAGCCGCGCTCGGCATCCTTGGTCTTGAGCCAGCCGACCGCCACCAGAGCGCCACCGTAGAGCAGCGCGGCGATAAGTGTCAGTGCTCGCGCGGCCGGGTCCAGCGAGAACACTGTGCCGAACAGCAGCCAGGGCGCCTGCCACTCCGCGTCCGGACTCAGCAGCGTCAGCGCCGCAGCGGGCACCACGGTCACCGGTGACAGTACGGTCGCGCCGCGGCGCAGCCGGAGCGCACCCTGCGGGGACAGCAGGCCCGCCAAAGCGATGATCGCGGCGAGCACCACAGGGGCAGCCAGCCCTACAGCCATGAGCATCTCAGCTGAACACCCCCTCGGCAATGAGCCGGGAGATCTCCAGGGGTGAGAACGGCAGCGAGGCCCCCAGCCCGACTATCAGCGTGAACCCTGCGGTGCACAGAGCCGGGACCAGAAGCAGCCGGGGTTCGTGGCCGGAGGTGAAGGCGGCGTCGTGCTGATCACCGAACCAGAGGGTGTAGACCACAGGCAGGAAATAGGCAGCGTTGAGCAGTGAGGAGACCACCAGCACCACCAGGACCCACGGGTGCGGAGATTCGAGGGCGCCAAGCCCCAGCTGCCACTTTGAGATGAAGCCGGCGGTGGGCGGCAGTCCGATCATTCCGAATGCACCGACGGTGAACGCCGCTGAGGTCCACGGCATGCGCTGCCCCGCTCCTCGGAGATCGGAGATCTTGTGCGCACCCATGGACTCGGCGAAGAGCCCTGCGCAGAAGAACAGGGTGATCTTCATGATTCCCTGGTGCACCAGGTGCGCCACTCCGCCTGCGGTGCCAGCCATCGAGAACATGGTCACCCCCAGCACCACATAGCTCACCTGGGAGACCGTGGAGAAGGCCAGTCGCCGCTTGATCTCAGTCTGCCGCAGAGCCTGATAGGACCCATAGATCACCGTCACGCTGGCCACCACCAACAGCGGGGTCAGGACCCCCAGGTCCCAGGCGACCTCAATGCCGTAGACATCATCCACCACGCGCACGATGCCGAATACTCCAGCTTTGACTACGGCCACCGCGTGCAGCAGCGCTGAGACTGGGGCGGGGGCCACCATGGCCGCTGGCAGCCAGGAGTGCAGCGGCACCAGCGCGGATTTCACCCCCAGACCGCCGACCAGCAGCGCGAAGATGATCACTGCCGCGGTGGGGGAGTGGGACGCGAACTCCGCGACATCGGCAGCACCACCCTCCGCGAAGTCAGCTGGCCCGGCCTCCATGGTCAGCCATACCACCCCGACCAGCACCGCGACGCCGCCGCCGAGGGCGTAACGCATATACAGGCGGGCCGCCTTCAGGGACTTCTCATCGCCCCAGTGCGCCACCAGCGGATAGGTGACCAGGGTCAGCAGCTCGTAGAAGACGAGAAAGGTGATGAGGTTCCCCGAGAAGCTGATGCCCACTGTGGCAGCGACGCACAGGCTGAAGAACCCGAAGAACCGGCTCTGGTAGGCGGTGCCCCTCAGATAGCCGATGGCGTACACAGTGGTGAGCAGCCACAGCACCGCGGAAAGCCCGGCGAAGAACAGCGCCAGCGGATCCACCCTGAGCACCAGGGAGATGGGGTCTCCGGTGCCGGTGGGCAGAAAGGGAACGGCGAACTCCGGGCGGGCGCCCTCAGTGACCACCGGAGGCACCAGCAGTACCACCAGTGCCAGTTTGACCACCGCGCCTGCGAGATTCACCGCGCTGCGCAGCCGGTTCAGTCGCTGGGGCAGCGGGAAGATGATGGCCGCCACCGTGACAGACAGCAGCACCACTGCCAGCGGGATTACGTCATTCACCACCATGCGCCGACCTCCAGCAGGTCGCCCAGCCAGGCCCCCAGCAGCCCGGTGCCGATGGTCGCGACCCCGAAGATCAGCACCGCGATCTCACCGAGGCGCTCGCGGCCACGCACCGGTCCTGCTGCCGGGGCGTTCTCCGGCACTTCTGCTTGGAGCAGCAATGGGGCAATGCCGCGCAGCAGATATGCCGCAGACAGCAGCGTACCGGCGGCCACCACCAGGAGCACCCACCACTGTTCGGCGCCGACCGCCGCGGTGGCCAACTGCCATTTGCCGGTGAACCCCAGGCTGATCGGCAGACCCAGCAGACCCACCGCGCACATCCCCATCGCGAGGATCAACACCGGGTGGTGGGCACCCGCCCCCCGCAGCGCAGACATCTTGTCAGTGCCGCAGCGGTCTTTGAGGAAACCTGCGGCAGTAAAAAGCCCTGCTTTGGCGATAGCGTGTCCGGCAGCCAGGGCAACGAGCCCGTTGTAGGCACCCGAGCCCAGCGGGGCGCCGTCGTGCTCACCGTGCAGCAGCAGCGGAAACGCTACGAACCAGTACCCGATCTGCGCCACCGTCGAATATGCCACCAGCGGTTTCAGCCGATCCTGGCGCAGGGCGAGCACGGAGCCCACCAGGACGGCTGCCACACCGAGCCCGCCAAGCAGCCACGCCAGCCACTGCATGCCCGGCACTGCCGGCAGCGCCCACAGCCAGCAGCGCAGCAGAACCACCAGCGCAGCCTTGATCACCACGCCGGAGAGGATGGGGGAGACGGCGCTGGGCGCTGCGGAATGGGCCGGGACCAACCACCGGTGCATCGGCAGCAGTGCCACCTTCATGGCCAGTCCCACCGTGATCAGAGTCAGCGCCAGCAGCGGCAGCGTCGGGTCCTCCAGCTCGTCGAGTTGGCTGCGGGTCTGATGCAGATCCAGTGTCCCGGTCACCGCAGCGAGCAGCCCCACGCCGGCCAGGAACATCAGCGATCCCAGCACCGCGATGAACAGGTAGCGCAGCGCTGGCTCCCAGGCGGACTGTCCGCCCACGGCCACTAATGCCACTGCCGTCAGGCCCACCAGCTCCAGACTGACATAGAGGTTGAACAGGTCCCCGGAGAGGTACACGGCATTGAGCCCTGACCAGCAGCCCAGCCACAGCGGCCAGAACCCCGGGTGGCTGGTCACCCAGGAGGTGGCGCTGAGGTGGGCGCCGGTGGACTTCGGCAGCACTGCGGCATACCCGGTCACCACTACCCCCACCAGCGAGGTCACCCCTAGGAAGACGGCGGCCAGGCCATCGCCGCGCAGGTGAATGCCCAGGGGGGCGTCGAAGCCGCCCAGCACCAGTTCCGTAAGTTCGCCGGAAGTGACGCTGCCCAGCACAGGCGCCGTGAACCCGGCCACCAGAAGCGCGACCAACACCCCCAGCGCTCGCCGGACTGGGTGGGGCAGGAGCATTGTCAGGGCGGCAGCCAGCAGGGGCAATAGCGCTAATGCTCCGAGGCTGAACTGAGTGAAGGTCACGACCGATCGCCTCCGCCGCCGTCCTCACGCAGCCCCTCGATGCGGCGGATCAGCACTGCGCCGAGCCCGGTGAAAGCCACTGCGATGACCAGACCAGTGATGACCAGGGCTTGGAGCACCGGATCAGAGGATTCAGAGCGCGCCGCCAGCGCCACAAGTGCCAGCAGCACCCCGATACCAGTGACGTCGAGTGCGATCAGCCGGGCTAAGAGGTCCCGGACCAGCAGCAGACGGACCGTGCCGAAGATGATCATCACAGTGCTGACCAGCAGGTACCAGCTGATGGTGTCCACACTCACCATCAGCGCACCCCCTCCGGGTTCTCCAGAGCCAAGAACAAGGCGTAGAGTCCCGCGGTGATTCCCGCCGTCAGCAGCACCTCCACCACCAGGACCGCGGCAAAGGCCCATTCCGGCTCCCAGGACAGCCACGGCAGACCCAGCAGCGGGCCCACCAGGCCGGCCAGAACAAACACGACGACGCCGCCCACCAGCAGTGGTCGCAGCCAGCGGGCCTGAAAGACGCGGAGATCCACTTGCGCGCAGTGCAGCAGGATCAGCGCTGCGGCCAGCACCGCGCCGGACTGGAATGCTCCCCCGGAGTCGGTGGACCCGGCGAACAGCAGCCACAGGCCCAGCAGGACCAGGGCAGGGGTGAGCATGCGCGCGGCCCAGCTCAAAGTGGCGGGCACCGGTGGCAAAGCCGCAGATGCTTGGTGGATGCTCAACTGATGCGTGCTCCCGGCGGAGAGGCCGCCACGGCGGGAGAGTGCGAGGACAGCCGCCGCAGTCAGCATCAGGATCCCGGACTCCAGCAGAGTGTCGTAGGCGCGGAAGGCCAGCAACACCCCGGTGATGGGATGTTCCACCCCAGTGTCGGGAAGCTGTGCCTGGGCCGGTTCCCCCCATGCCGGCAGCCGGTGGTCAGCCCGGACCCACACCGCAGCAGTCACGACGGTCAGCACAGTGCCGGCCACCAGACCGACGGCGGGGCGCAGCCACCGCAGCCGATGGCTGGTCTCCATTCTCCCCGCACCTGGGGGAAGGGGACTGCGTACGGCCAGCCAGACCAGCAGCGCTGAGAGCAGTCCGGTGCCGATAGCCGCTTCCGCCAGGGCAACGTCGAGAGAACTGAGGCGAAGCCAGACAATGGCCACCAGGACCCCCAGCACCAAGAAGCTCATACTCATCACCAGTCGGGATCGCGCCAACAGGCTCAGCCCGGTGACAATGAGCACTGCCACTCCTAGCCCGAGATCCAGCACAGTGCTCATGACTCCTGCTCCGGATCCGGCACCTGGGCCGTGGCGGCGTCGTCGGCGGGGGTGGGAGGTTCCCCGGCGTGGTGGACGGGCTCGCGCTGCTCAGCGTGGTCGGTCTCCAGGGCCGCAATCACGTGAGCCGAGGCGGAGGAGCCGGCCAGGGCGAACAGCCAGCACAGCAGCATCAACCCAGCCACGGACCAGTCGCCCAACCACAGCGCTGCGCCGCCCAGAATCAGTCCCAGACCCAAATTGTCGGCCTTGGTCAGCCCGTGCAGCCGGGAACGCACATCGGGGAAACGGATCAGCCCCAACGTTCCTACGGAGAAGAAGAAGGCTCCCCCGAGCATCAGAGCTGCAGCCGCAATATCCAGAATCACGGCCGCTCCTCGCGAGGGGTGATTGATCCGCTGGAGTCGTGCCCGGCGCGCGCATCCTCCGGTGTGCGGGCTCCCGCCGCCGCACGGACAGCCGCAGTCAGTGCAGCGGTACCGGTGAGGATGACCGCTACGTCCACCAGGCGCAACGGCGGCTCCGGCGAGCCGGAGACTAGGGGCACCAGGACAATGACCAGCACGACCACCGCTGCCCCGGTGGTTCCACTGAGCAGCACCACCAGAAGCCAATCCTCATTGAAGCCCCGCCGGAGAAACGCCAACAGTGCGGCGACGATATTCACCACCAGCACAACGAGACACGTGGTGCCGATGAGGATCATCAGCTGGTCCATGAATGCCATCCTCCCCCACGCCATGCCAATTGAGGGCACTCGAGGCCCACGTCCCTATCGACAACTTTCCACCCGCGCCTGCACATTCCCCTGAGGAAAGGCCCATTGCAGGTACGATATGTGCAGTACAAGAGCTGTGCTGCGGGTCACAGGCTGGGTTCACCTGTGGTTCATCCGGAATATACCGGCGAGTCAATGGGGACGCGCACCATGGCGTGCGGGCGCAGCCCGTTGAAGCCATCACGAGGGGGATGAGTGTGACGACCACCGACTCGCGTTCTGCGCAGACCGCGCAGGACCGGCCCGAGGCGTCGCCTCCTCCGGAGCAGGACGCTGGTCAGCTCCAAGCCGCCCGGAAGAGGGCGCACCGACGCAGAAGCTCCAAGAACTGGTCGCTGTTCCTACTGTTTGCCGGGCCCAATATTCTTCTGATTCTGGCCTTCATCTACTACCCCCTCGCCATGAATCTGTACTTCTCGAGTCTGGACTGGCGGCTCGGCGCTCCACGTGCGGAACCGGTGGGGTTTGCGAATTATCAGCGGTTTTTCACCTCGCCCTCCGGGTTGGAAGTGTGGCGGGTCACCGGCATCTTTACTGCCGGGGCTGTCCTGGGGTCCATGATTCTGGGTCTGCTGATCGCTTTGGTGCTGAACAAGAAGATCCCGGGCCGCACCTTTGCCCGCACCGCGATCTTCAGCCCCTACGTCCTTTCCGGAGTAGGCGTGGCACTGGTGTGGATGTTCATCTTTGATCCGCAGCGCGGAGCTCTGATGTTCATTCTGGATCGGTTCGGCATCGACTCCCCGCAGTGGTTCCTGGACCCGGATGCAAACCTGCTGATGGTCATCGTGGTGTATGTGTGGAAGAACCTGGGGTACTGCGCGGTGGTCTTTCTCGCGGGCCTGCAGTCGATTCCCCGAGACCTCATTGAGTCGGCCACCATCGACCGGGCGGGGCCCATCCGCCGCTTCTTCTCCGTGGTGCTGCCCCTGCTGACGCCCACCGTGTTCTTCCTCCTGGTCACCAACATCATCTTCTCCATGACCAACGCGTTCGACATTCTGCGGGTGATGACTCCCACCGGCAACGGCACCAACACCATCATCTTTGAGATCTACCTTCAGTCCTTCGGCCAGTTCAACCGTGCAGGGTACTCGGCGGCGATCGCCGTGGTGCTGTTCTTCACCCTGTTCATCATCACCGCGGTCCAACTCCGCTTCGTGGAGAGGAAGGTGCATTACCAGTGAGCACCACCACGCCCCCAGCACCACGGTCCGCAGTCAAGCGGCGGTCCTCACCTGAGTGGACCAAGGCTTTCAGCCCTCGGAATCTGGCGGACACCATGCTGACCGGCTACCTGCCGATCCTGATCGCGCTGCTGATCATTGTGCTTCCGCTGGTGTGGATGGTCTCCTCCAGCTTCAAACCGGTCAACGAGATCGTTACCCTGACTCCGCAGTTGCTGCCGCAGGAGGTCACGACGGCGAACTACGCCACCGTGGACCGCAGAATCCCGCTGATGACCGTGCTGCAGAACAGCCTCATCGTCACCTCGGTCGGATCCATCATCAAGGTGCTGCTGGCCATCACCACCGCCTACGCGCTGGTGTACATCCGCGTGCCCGGTGCCAACCTGATCTTCTTGGGCATCCTGGTGGCCCTGATGGTTCCGCCGGAAGTGTCCATGTTGCCGAACTTCATGACGATCGAAGCCTTAGGCGGGCGCAATACGCTCTGGGGCATCATCCTGCCCGGCCTCGGCACAGCTTTCGGCACCTTCCTGCTCCGCCAGCACTTCAAATCACTCCCCAAGGAGCTTTTTGAAGCTGCTGAGCTCGACGGCGCCGGTCACTTCCGGAAGCTGTTCCAGATCGCAGTGCCTGTGTCCCTGCCCGCGATTTCCACCGTCTCCCTGGTCACCATCGTCAACGAGTGGAACAGCTTCCTCTGGCCGCTGATCATCACAGACACTCGAGACCGAATGACCCTGCCGGTGGCGCTGAATCAGCTCCGCAGCGTGGAGGACCAGGTCTCAAGCTACGGCATCCTGATGGCCGGAGCCGTTCTGGTCATCGTTCCTATGCTCATCATCTTTGCCATGCTGCAGCGCTATATCGTCTCTGGTCTGACGCAGGGAGCCGTGAAGTGAGTCCCTGAGGAGCCAGGCGACTCGAACCCTTGACTCAAATCGACTGAATCACCGATGAAGGAGCACCATGAAGAAACAACCGCACATCAATCACACCTGGAAGGGCATCGCCGTCTTCAGCGCCGCAGCCCTGGCCATTACGGCATGCGGCCCCGACACCACTGGCGGTGATGCAGAGGAAGAAGCAGCCGACACCGACTGGTCAGAGGTGGAGCCGGCCGATTCCATAGTCTTCGCGACCAACCACCCCGGTGGGTCGGAAGATATCGAAGAGGAGCTCATTGAGAGGTTCACCTCCGAGACCGGAATCGAGGTGGAGGTCATCACCTCCGGGGCCAACTACGAGGAAACCTCGCAGTGGTTCCAAACCGGCGGCGGGTCCAACGCGGATGTCGTGGTGCTCTCCGATGCCACGTGGTTCCCCAATTACCTCAATGACGCACTGATCCCTGTAGACGATCTTCTCGAGGCCGCTGACATCGACGTCAATGGTTACGTGGAGGCCCTCTATGAGGACTACCTCTACGAGGGCAACCACTACGGAGTTCCCTACGCCCGTTCCACCCCATTGTTCTACTACAACGTGGACCACTACGAGGAGGCCGGTATTGACGGCCCTCCGCAGACCTGGGACGAGGTGGCAGAAATCTCGCAGACCCTGGTCGATGAGGAAGTGGCCCAGTTCGGCTACGCATTCCCGCCCTCGGATGAGTACCCTGCCTGGGGCATGGCCAACCTGGTATGGGGCTACGGCGGAGCCTGGTCCGACGAGTGGGACTTCTCCACGGTTTCCTCCGATGAGACGGTCGAAGCCCTGGAGTTCGCTCAGTCGGGGGTGGAGGACGGATGGGCCAATGTCGCCGCCACTTCACAGACTGATGACTTCTCCTCCGGTGTCGCTTCGCAGACTATTCAGTCCACCGGCGCGCTCAACGGCATCCTGGAGACCGCAGACTTCGAGGTGGGAACGGCCTTCCTGCCCGACGGGCCGGCGGCCGAGGGTGAAACTCCCACTGGTGGGGCGGGCCTGATGCTGGCTTCGGCATCCTCTCCGGAGGAGCAGCTGGCCTCCGCCATGTTCATCGGTCACATGTCCTCCGCGGAATCCCAGGCGGACTTCTCGGAGGCAACGGGCTACGTCCCCTCCCACCAGGATGCGGACATGTCCGATGTCTACGCCGAGAACCCACAGTTCGAAACGGCAGTCGACCAGCTGGAACGTGCCCGGGTTCAGGACTACGCCCGCGTCTTCCTGCCCGGAGCTGACCTGGAGTTGGCCACCACACTGCAGAGTCTGCTGACCACCGGCGATGACGTCCGCACGGAGATGGAGCGGGTCGAGTCAGAATTCGAGTCCCTCTACGAGACTGACCTCGCAGACGAAATCGAGGGCTGATCAGTCCACTTTCACCACGTCGGCCCTCTTCAGTAGTCTGAGGAGGGCCGACGTGTCGTATTAGGAGGATTCTATGGCTGAGAAAACCCCGCACCAGAACGTGACTTTCCCCCTTCCGCAGGCAGAGGTGACGGACACCGGACACGGATACCTGGCCACCCCGCCGAGCGGGTCAGGCCCCGGCGTGATCGTGATTCAGGAGTGGTGGGGACTGACCGACCACATCAAGGAGGTCACCGACAGGTTGGCCGCCGCGGGCTTCGTCGCCCTCGCCCCCGACCTCTACGGAGGATGGATCACCCACGACGGTGAGGAGGCTGGTGAGCTGATGTCCAAACTCCCAGCAGAAGAGGGCGCTCGCCAGCTTGCTGGAGCCACCGACTTTCTCCTCGCTCACGACGACGTCACTTCCCGAACTGTTGGTGCCATCGGTTTCTGCATGGGAGGCGGGTTCGTCCTCGCACTGGCAGCCCAGCAGGGAGAGAAAGTCTCCGCAGCGGTGCCGTTCTACGGTGTCGGTCAGGCGGTCCCGGAGACCTACACCGGGGTCACCGCGAGCATTCAGGGCCACTACGCGACTCAGGATGAGATGTACCCAGAGTCCGAGGCCCGCCGGCAGGAAGCCCAGATACGTGAGGAATCCGACGCCGAGGTCGAGTTCTTCTACTACGAGGCCGGCCATGCCTTCCACAATGATGAGAACCTCATCGGCACCTACGACCCGGAGAAGGCAAAGCTCGCCTGGGAGCGCAGCGTAGATTTTCTGCGCAAGAAGGTCCGCTGAGCACATCCATGATCCTGGGCGCGATTCCCGGAGCCACCCCAGACAAATGGGCCGCACGGTGGCGGCAGCGGTTTCCGCAGCACGCCCTGGACATTCAGTATTACGACGCCGCCGGGCAGCTGGAGCGGATCTGCGCAGGCATCGTGGACATCGGATACGTCCGGTGGACAGAGACCCCGGAGGAGTTTGACCCGGGAACCTTCCACCGAGTGCTGCTGTACCGGGAGGATCCGGTGGTCTGTGCGGCGGCCGAGCATTGGATCGCCGCAGCCGAAGACAGCGTCGACGTCGCCGAGCTGAGCGAGGAAACGTTCTGGGAGCCGGCCCAGCTCCTCCCGGACGCTGCGGAGCCAGGAGCAGGCGAGCGGATGGCCCTGGAGGTGGCAGCCAGCGGCGCCGGTCTCGTCGTTCTGCCTCAGTCCGTGGCGCGGATGCTCAGCCGCAAAGACGTGGTGGTGCGCCCGCTCACCGGCGCTGATCAGTATGAGACCAGTCTGGCCTGGTTGCGGGAGCGCGACTCAGAGGTGATACAGGAGTTCATCGGCATTGCCCGGGGGCGGAAGGCTGAGTCCGCGCGCAGCTCTCTCGGCTCACCGAGCTCCCGCTCCGCCCGAAGCCCGAGCGTGAGCAAAAAGGCACCCGCACGCCCGCGCACCTCCGGCCGCGTCAACAGGACCACCAAGCCCGGCAGAGCGCGGAAACACCGCAGGCGCTAGGCGGGCAGCTGCTCCCGCAGTGCCTGGGCGGCAGCGGCGGGGTCTTCGGCTTCTGTCACCGCGCGCACCACGACCACCCGGTCGGCGCCGGCTGCGGTCACTTCGTTGAGGTTCGCCGCGTTGATCCCGCCGATGGCGAAGAACGGCTTCGCCGATTCCAGCGCCGCAGCCCGGGCGGGCAGCTCGAGGCCCACTGCGGCACGCTCGGGCTTGGTGGGGGTCTCCCACACCGGACCGGTGCAGTAGTAGTCAATGCCGATGTCGGCCTCGGCCTCCCTGACCTGTTCGAACGTGCGGCAGGAGCGGCCGATCACGACGTCGTCACCCAGGATGGAGCGCGCCTGCTCCGTGGAGAGATCCTCCTGACCCACGTGGAAGACATCCACCTCGGTGATTGCGGCGACATCTGCCCTGTCGTTGGCAGCGGAGAGCCCCCCGTATTCATCCGCGACCTCTTTGAGCAAAGTCAGGGCCGCGATTTCGGTCTGCACGGTCACGCGCTTATCCCGGACCTGGATGATGTCGGCGCCACCGGCGAAAGCAGCGGCATAGAACTGCCTGAGCGCCTCGAAGCCGAGCTCATTGACTGGCCCGGCGTCGGGGTAGGCGATGAACCGCTGGAGGTCTGTGCAGACATAGAGCCGCGCGGACAGGAGGCGCTCCCGGCGCAGCTGGCCGAGATGGGTCGGTTCCGGGGTGCTGGTGGTCATGTTCTTAGACTATCGGCCATGACTGTCGGCCAGCAGGGTCAGGAACTCCCGGTTGAAGTCATCGAGGTCCTTGGGGTTGCGGGAGGTCACCAGGCCATCGGAGACCACTGCCGCCTCATCCACCCAGGTCGCCCCGGCGTTGATGAGGTCAGTCTTCAGTGAGGGGTAGCTGGTCATCGTGCGGCCTGAGGCGGCGCCGACCTCGGTGAGGATCCACGGGCCGTGACAGATCGCGGCCACCGGTTTGCCGGAGTCGAAGAAGCTCTTGACGAACCGCTGGGCGTCCTCGTCCGTGCGCAGCGTATCGGCATTGAGCGTGCCGCCGGGAAGAACGAGTCCGGCGTAGTCTTCTGGGTTCGCAGAGGGCAGGTGGACATCCACATCAAAATGATCGGCGTGCTCCCAGTCGCCCTGCATAGCCTGGATTTGGGATTCCTGCGGCGACACAATCACCGGGGTGCCGCTGGCCTTTCTGAGGGCCGCGATCGGCTGCTCCAATTCCGCCTGCTCGACGCCGTTGGTGGTCAGCAGTGCAATCTTGGTGCCGGGAATGGACACATCAGCCATAGTCAGTCTTCCTCCAACAGTCAGTTTCAGCTCTCGTCGTCCTTACTCTGGACAAATTAGTCTCGTGAGCTCAACCTCCCAGGGGAGAGACCTCCATATTTGCTTGACACCGCGTACTGAGGCTTTGCCCATCGGGAACATACTCCGTACCCACGAGGTTCCCCCCATTGTGGAGAAGAAGCTGGCCGTCGGGGCGATCATCGCCACCGTGGCAATGTGGGCGTCGTCGTTCGTCATCATTCGCGCCTTCGCCGAAGAGCTCTCGCCCGGTCCTTTGGCAGTGCTCCGGCTCGCCGCCGGAGTGATCACGCTGTCGCTGCTGCTGCTGTGGCTGCGCCGGGGCAGGGTGCGGTTGCCTGGGCGCCGCGGCCTACTGCTGGGATCAGCCTTCGGTGTGGTGTGGTTTGCCGTCTACACTCTCGCCTTCAACTGGGCGGGCCACTTCTTGGATGCTGGCACCATCGCGATGTTGGTCAACTTGGCCCCGCTGTTGATCGCCCTGGGCGGAGGAGTGTTCTTCAGTGAGGGCTTCCCGAGGCAGCTCTTCGCCGGAATGGCCGTTTCATTGGTGGGCATCAGTCTGATCACGTTCGCCGGCAGCACCGGCCGCCTCTCCTTGGCCGGTCTGCTCATCGCATTGGCCGCTGCCGTGCTCTACGCAGTGGGCATGCTGGTCCAGAAGCTCACGCTGCGCCACACCGATCCGCTGACTGCCACGTGGATCGCCTGCGCCGCAGGTGTGATCGCGCTGCTGCCCTTCCTCCCGCAGACCATTGCGGAGGTGGCCGGGGCCTCCACCGGCAGTATCATCGGAGCGGTTTACATGGGCATTGGGCCCACCGCCGTGGCGTTCGTCTTCTGGGGCTACGCCATGATGCAGTTCCCGGCAGGTCGGGTCGCTGCCAGCACGCTCAGCGTCCCAGCCATCGTGGTGGTCATGGCCTGGATCTTCCTCTCTGAAGTCCCGCCGCTGATGGCCATGATCGGAGGCGTCATCTGCCTGGTCGGTGTCGCCATCGTCCAGTGGCGCAAGCCCCGCCGCCGGTCCGGCGCCCACTCCTCGGAGCCGACCTCAGAACCGACGCCGGACCGCGCCCCCGCCCCTGCATAAATGGGGGATCAAGCAATCAGCCGCGGGCCTGTCTCCGACTTACTGTGGGGGGTCCTTCCCGGGAACCGGAAGCAGCCGGTGGGACTTCATGATGTGGTGATCCCGGCAGAGCACCCAGGTGTTCTGCGGCGTCGTTCCTCCCCCTTGGTCATGAGGTGTCTTGTGATCGACGTCGGCACGCCACGCAGGCCGCGTGCACCCGTGCGCCTGACAGGTGCGGTCCCGCGTAAGTATCGCTTCCCGAAGCTGTCCCGAGACGAACCGCGAACGTGAGGAAGTGTCCAGGAGGTTGACTGCTCGTGCCAATGCGGAGGCACCGTCCCACCCTTCGAGCGGGTAGCGCGTCCCCAGCGGCACGATGGAAGTGATCTCGCCGCTGCCCTGGGAGTCTGCTCGGATGCCGGCAGCAAGCCAATCGTGCTCAGCTTGGGGATCGTGTGCGATCTGCCGGACATCAGAAGCGGGCAGAACGAAAGACTTGTCCTCACTGACCGCTGGTGCCTCACTGTTGCCGAGCAGCGTCTCAGCCGGGACCAGAATGCTGATCTTCGCATTCACCGACCCCGGCCGGCTGGCCCCAGAGCCAGAGCCAGAGCCAGAGCCGACCGCGGAATCTGCCCCTTGCGGCACTATCTCCGTGGGCGCTGGCCCATTGACCCCTGAGCCCTGGAGGCGCTGAACAAATTCGTCCGCGACGCGCTGGGTCAGCGTCGCCGCACCCTGCGCTGAGCTCTCAATACGCGCCTGGGCCCGCGTCCACAGGTGCCGTTCCAAGGCCGCCACCGAGACGGTCGGCACCATGGCATCGATCTTCGTCATGCCGTCATCTAAGTGTGCAAACACCACGTACCGTTTGGATCTGGCACGTTCACACCGGGCACTGTAGGCCTCGGCATCCAACTCGGGTACGCGCCTCTTCACCCATTGGTCCACCTCAGCCCGGTTCATTCCCGGTGCTTTGAGCTTGGCGTCCTCATCAAGGACGGGCAACAGATCCTCACGGTGGGCGATGTCTTCAGCGGCCTGAGCAATCCGCTGCGCGCGGGCCCAGTCCACAGCACCCTCAGCGTAGGCACCCCACGTCTGCGGCAGCTTCTCCTGCAGGAACTCGGCGCACTCCAGGAGCCGGCGCACAGCCGATTCCGTGGCCGTGAGGACAAGCGCGGCGTCACGCACAATGGCTTTCTCCACTGCCGCACGAGTGAACGCATGCTGGCCCTGGTGCTCCTGCAGTTTTCGCGCCCGGTAGTCCAGCAGCGCGGTCAATTTTGCCGCCTCCGCCCGGCGGATCCGGACCTCCTGGTTCCGAGCTTCAGCAAGCTCCGGCTCCTGGGCGAGGTGGGCAAAGTCCTTCGGCAGCGCCGCGACCGCGGCCCTCTTCGTTCCCGCACCGAGCTGCTCTGCCTCCATGACTCAACGCTATCGTCAGGCACCTACCTGCAACCGGTCGGGCATCGAAACCGTGGGGCATCCAGAGGACATTCAAACCGCTCACCCGGTGCAGACTGGCGTTCTCCGCCGCAGCACCTCCGAGAGATTCTCTGCCGGTTAGTGGGCGTCGCCGCGGCGCTTCGCCAGGGCGACCACCCTACCGAGGTTGACCGTCCACCCGACGCCGAAGACGTGTGGACTGATGAGGTGGTCGCCCTCGGGGTCCCACATGCGCTCCTTGACCCGCTCCAGCGTCGGCATCCGGAAGTCATAGGGCACGAACCCGGCTACTTGGCCGTTCCACGTGCGCTCATCCGGCTCCTTGCGGAGTTCCTTCGCCACCGCCGCCACCGTCAGGCCGGCCATGAGCAGCCGGAAGACGCCGGGTCTGCCTCGTTTCCTGTTCCCCCGCTGGGCGCTCATCTCACATCTCCGCTCGTCGACGTTCACACCATTCTGCCCCAGGAATGGGTGGTCAGAATACCCTGGACGGACCAAGCACATCGGCCCAGGGAGGGATTGTGGGCGTCTCACCGAAGGGGGCGCGTCCGGCGGTCCACATGCTAAGAAGGGGTGTCCGCAGCGTTGACTGGCCCGTCCTCGCGGCAGAGCATGAGTGCTATGACCGACACTTTCCCCTCGCGCACCTAGCCGGCGACGCCGGCGGACCAATCCCCACGCAGCGCCAAGCTGGCGGTGACCGTTTTCCCGCTGCTGATCATCGCCGGGGCCGCACTGGCGCTGCTGGCCCCAGCAACGTTCGCTCCTCTGGGTGCTGGAATCACCTACGCACTGATGATCATCATGTTCGGGATGGGCCTGACCCTGACGCTGCCCGACTTCCTGCTGGTCATCAAACGACCCCTGCCTGTGCTGGCCGGGGTGGCCTTCCAATTCGGCTTTATGCCACTGCTGGCCTTTGGCATTGCGTGGGCCCTCCAACTGCCTCCTGCACTTGCCGCAGGCCTGATCCTGGTGGGTTCCGTCCCCGGCGGCACCAGCTCGAACGTGGTGACCTACTTGGCGCGGGGCGACGTCGCCCTCTCCGTCACCATGACCTCGCTCTCCACCCTGCTCTCACCGCTGCTGACTCCGCTGCTGGCGCTGTGGCTGGCCGGTCAGTACCTCCCCGTCCCCGCAGGCGATATGGCATGGGACATTGTGCGAATCGTGCTGATTCCGGTGATCGGCGGGGTGCTGCTGCGCCTGCTGCTGCCCCGGATTGTGCAGGGCCTCCAGCCTGCGCTGCCGTGGATCTCGGTCATGGGCATCACCTACGTGGTGCTGGCGGTGGTCGCAGGCTCCTCTGAAGTCCTGGCTTCTGCGGGGGCGCTGCTGCTCATCGGAGTGGTGCTGCACAATCTGCTCGGGTACACCATCGGCTATGGGGCCGCGATGCTGACCAAGGCCCCAGTGCCCACCCGCCGAGCGGTCTCGGTGGAAGTCGGCATGCAGAACTCCGGACTTGCCGCCGGTCTGGCCGGGGCGCACTTCTCACCTGAGGCAGCGCTGCCGGGCGCGATATTCTCGGTATGGCACAACATCTCCGGGGGTCTGCTGGCCTCCTTCTGGGGCGCGCGTCGGCCGAAGACACCGCAGCCGCAGTCCCAGCCCGACGACGCCAGCGCCACCCCGGTTGCCACCTGACCGGCGAGACACAGGAGCGGTTCATGACCAAGCATTCCATCTACACCATGGCCGTGGCGCAGGTCTATCCGCATTATGTGACCAAGGCTGAGCGCAAGGGCCGGACCAAAGATGAGGTGGATCAGATCATCCGCTGGCTGACCGGGTACTCACAGGACCAGTTGGAATCCCAGCTTCAAGCGGAAAAGGACTTTGAAACGTTCTTCGCCGAGGCCCCCGAGCTCAATCCCCGCCGCGTGCAGATCACTGGGGTCATCTGCGGCATCCGGGTGGAAGAGATTCAGGAGCCGCTGATGCAGGAGATCCGCTACCTGGACAAACTGATCGACGAGCTGGCGCGCGGAAAAGCAATGGAGAAGATCCTGCGCAGCTGAGCGCCGGCGCTCAGACCGCGAGGTCCTCCCACTGGAATGTGGTGGTCTGCCCGGACACCCAGTCCTGACGCAGGATCGCATACGCCACCGAGGCCACCGACTCCTGACCTTCCACCGGCCAGCCACGGCGGTAGTGCGCCTCCTTGATGAACCCGGCCCGCAGGAATACCTTGCGCATGGCGATGTTGTCCTCGCGCGTCTGGCCCTCGAGCCGGTCCACCTCGGGATAGGTCTCAAACACCACACGGGTCAGGCCCTGCAGCACCGCAGGCCCCCAGCCGCGGCCTCGGTGCGCCTCCGCCAGCCGCAGATCAAACAGCGGCGCGCCCTCGGTCAGGTCTTCCAGCACGACGACGCCCAGGCGAATGGAATCTGCCCACACCCACCATCCCCGGTGGTCGGTCTCGGCAGCTGCATCGGTGGCGTAATGGCCGGGGTTGCGCCCGTAGCGTCCCTCACGAAGACCGGACCTGACGTGTTCAGGCCTCAGCTCTGGACTGACGTGGAAGGGATACCGCTGAGCGGTGAGGAAATCACTCAGGGCAGCGGCGTCGTCGTCATCCTCAGGGCGCAGGGGAACGAAGCTGATCTCGGTGGCGGGTGATGGTGCGGTCATATGCGCAGAGTTTATCCGTACCCGGGGTACACTTGAGCACTACGCCGCCACGGTGGAACAACTGGCCCTCTTGGCGGCGCTCCAGCGGCTGTAGCTTAATGGCAAAGCTTCTGCTTCCCAAGCAGACGACGCGGGTTCGATTCCCGTCAGCCGCTCTCAGTTCGTCGACTGCGGGTTGCGAGTCCGCAAGAGTACCGAAACTCAGAGAAACCCCAGATCAGAGCCCTCTCCCATAGAGGAGAGTCGCTCTCCTGATCTCCGGGAGTACGTGGGCGGGGTATCGTTTCAGGCGTGATCTCCTCTCACTCTCCGCAGAACCCTGACGACGAGACGACACCTGACCGTGTCAAGAAAGTTGTCCACCAAGCACCTGCGGAGGCGAGGGAACTCAGTGCTGCTGCTGTAGGCAATTCCGACGAAAAGCGGGTCGAAAAGGTCCGAGAACGGTGGGAAAACTGGTTGGCATGGCCGGTGATGATCGCTGCCATCGCCTCGGTTCCGGCCGTATTCCTCACCCTGCTGGATGAACCCTTTGAGATGATCGGGCATGTAGGACTGTGGCTGGCTACCGCTGTGCTGGTCTTCGAGACTGTGGTCTTCTTTCTCCTTTCGCCGAAGAAGATTGACTGGGTGCGGCGCAACTGGTGGCTTATTGGTCTCACACTTGCAGCGGTTCTGGCGGTCATCTTCAGCATCGGCCCCATGCAGCTGTTCCGCGTCCTGCGCAGTGTGGGCGCCTTACGAGTTCTGCGCGCTAAGCAGGTAGCTAAAGCCGGTGAGTCTCTGGCTAATAAAGGGAGAACTCGGTGGCGCCAGCGGCTGGGGGAGACCCTGGCCACTGTCGTCGTGGCGACGTTCGTGGTCCTGGCTCTGGCGGTTCCGGAATCCGATGCACGGACGTTCCTTGAGGATCTCGTTGGTGAAGAGGGTGTTGTGCCGGCTGCGATAGTTGCTGGTCTGATCACCATGACAGCGATGTATTTCTTGGTTCGCAACCCCCGGAACCAGGATTCCAACGAGAGCGGTGACCGCAGCTCGGGTTCCCCCGATACGGGTGAACGGCAAGACACCGCAGACAAGTAGCCACGAGGTGGCGCCCTAGCCGGCGTGCCGTTGGATGGGTTCAGCCAGCCGAAGTCGATACGTCTGAGCTTGCCGTGACCTAAGCCCGGGATGCTCACTGAGAAGGTCGCTCGGCCAGCGCTCGCCGGAGGAAGGCGTCCCGCACGGAGGCCGAGGTCCGTGACATCTGTGCCTGCGGGACAGCGGAATCGAAACAGTGGAAACCCCCTCCCCACATATGCAGGTCAACACTGACCCCGGCGGCTGAGAGTCGCTGCGCGTAGTCCAGGACCTCGTCGCGGAAGGTTTCGGAGGAGCCGCAGTCCAGGTAGGTGCGCGGAAGGCCGGAGAGGTCTTCGGCGCGTGCGGCAGCGGCGTAGGGTGACACATCCGGCCCGCCGCGCTGGTTGCCCAGCAGGGCAGTCCAGCCCTTGCGGTTCTCTTCTCTGTCCCAGGACCCCGCGCCGTCGAGCATCTGACTGCTGGGGGTCTGGATCCGGTCATCGAGCATTGGAGCGACGAGCACCTGGTGCGACAACGCCGGATAGCTGAGGTCCCGGGCCATCAGGGCAGTGCCGGCCGCGAGACCACCGCCGGCGCTGGTGCCGGCGATGAGCAGCCGTGCCGGCTCGATTCCCAGAGCTGAGGCGTTCTGTGCAGTCCACACCAGACCCGCGTAGCAGTCCTGCACCGGTGCAGGATGCGGGTGCTCTGGCGCGAGACGGTACTCCACCGACACCACGGTGGCCAGCCCTTCTGCGGCATAACTGACAAGGGACTCCACGCCGTTCCGGCGAGTGCCCATCACCATACCGCCGCCGTGAATGTAATAGATGCCCGCTGTAGTTCCGGCCGCCTCGGCGGGCGTGAGGATCAGCACCGTGATGTCCGGGGCCCCATAGGGACCGGGGATCTGCCGTTCTTCGACCTTGACCCTCCCGCCAGCGCTCAAGTCTGGCGGGGGCTCACCGGGAGTTCCGTCGGCCAGTTCACGCCGCAGCTGATCCAGCGTCGCTGGGGAGAACGCGGGTCTGGTGGCGCGAGTCTCTGCCAGCGCCTCAACCAGTTCCGGATCCCAGGGTGGGATGGGGTGGGCGCTCACCGCGGCCTCCTTACTGACGTCACAGGTCAGTTCACTCTATGTGATGCACGCCATTGCAGAGTCGCACGTGGGCGGCTCAATGCGGCTGTTGCTTCCATCAGCAGATAACCCTGCCCTATCCGTTCTACCCCGCGCTATAGCGTCAGGTGGCACCGGAACGGCGGGGTCAACTGAGTCGGGGGCCTGCCCCGGAAGGCACAGCGCCAGCAGGATGGGCGTGCTGGCACACCCGCCCGGTGGGTACCGGAGAACGTAGGCTGGTGAGCTATGGCCGAATCTGCTGCACCGCAAACGACTGGAGCCCGCACTGCAGTGGTGGGCGGCGGCGTCGTCGGGCTCCTGACCGCCTGGCAGCTGCGGGTGACCGGACACCACGTGACCATCATCGACCCGGCCCCGGGCGCGGAAGCTTCCTATGCAGCAGCGGGAATGCTCGCGCCGATCAGCGAAGTCCAGTTCGGCCAGCAGCAGCTATGGCGCCTGATGACCGCCTCCCGCGCAGAGTACCCGGAGTTCATTAAGGTCTTGGAACGCGCTGCCGGAGTGCCCTCGGGTTACCGCGAGAACGGAACCCTCTTGGTTGCCGCCGACCCAGGCGACCGGGCCGCAGTGGCTGAGCTGGTCAACATCCAGCAGGCGCACGGCATGGAAGTCAGCCCGCTTACCAGCTCCGCGCTGCGCCGGCGGGAGCCAGCCCTGCAGCCGGGTCTGGCTAAGGCCTGGGACGTCCCCGGCGATCACCAGGTCAACCCCCGTCAGCTCCTCCGGTGCGTCACTCAAGCACTGAACGCGCCGCTCAGCGAACGCCACTTCCCCGGCGCCGGTGCTCAGGCGCAGTGGCTCCCCCGCCGAGTGGTCAGCGCGGAGACGTACGGCCACTCCGGGATGCGTCTGTATTTCGACGACGCCGCAGCTGAGGACTTCAGCGCAGCGGTGTTGGCGCCCGGGCTCGGGTACGCGCAGATCAGCGGGCTGCCGGAGCGCAACCGCCTGGAGTTGCGGCCTGTTTACGGGGACGTGATCCGGCTCCGCCTACGACCGGAACAGCTGGCAGGAGAGACTGGGCTGATCTCGGCGACCGTTCGCGCCCGAGTGGGTGGACGTGCCGTCTACCTGGTCCCACGAGACGCTCACGACCCCTTGGAGCCCCTCGGGCTGCTGGTGGGCGCCTCCTCCCGGGAGGACGGTATGGCGGGAACTCATGCCGGGAGCGTAGCTGAGCTGCTCGAGGACGCGGCGGCTGTGCTGCCAGCGGTGCGGGAGTCTGAACTGGTTGAAATCACCACCCGGGCTCGTCCTGGCACTCCTGATGATCGCCCGTACCTGGGACTGTCCTCGGGCGGCGCTCCACTGGTCATCAGCACCGGCTACCACCGGCACGGCATTCTGCTGGCGCCGCTGGCTGCCCGGCTCGCTGCCGCGCTGCTGAACCATACGCAGCTCACTGCCGACGACGCCGCCCACCTTGAGGCCTGCGCGCTCACCCGAGGTCAGTGAGCGTCTGCTCCGCCGGCTAACTTCACCCGGCGGTAACGATTCACCGCAGCATGGATCTCATGCGCACGGGGCCGGGCCAGGTGCCCGGGATGTCCGCGGTGCGGTGAGAGCACGTCCAACCCCCGCTGGTGAATCTGGTCCATGATCTCGGCCACCAGTGTGCTGAGTTCCTGGGTGCCGTCGGCGGCCTCGGCGATCCGGTCCATGGCTTTGGCGATGGCTTCTGTCTGCGCAGGGTCCACTACTTGGGCCAGCGCGGCCAGATCGATCAGCTCCTTGCCGAACTGGACGGTATCCCGTCCCTTGGCCCGTGCCGGCTTGGTCTTACCGTCCGGCCGCAGCGCGTCCTGGCTCAGCCTCCGGCCTCGGGAGGAGCCGAAGATTCGGCCTGAGCTGCCAGCGCTGGGGGCCGCATTCGGCGCCGTCGCGGAGACCGTACCGGACGATGAGTGCTCAGCCGCAATCCGGCGGGCGTGCCCTGTGACGTCCTGCAGCCGGTAGTCCTGGAGGGCGATCACATGGTCGGCCACCTCAAAAAACGCCCCGGAGCCGCCGGCGACGAGCACCGTGGAGACCCCGCGTTCGGTCAACAGGGGGCGCACGCGCTCGACAAAGGGGGTGATCGGTTCACGTTCAGCCGGGATCAGTTGACGCATGCGCTCATCGCGGATCATGAAGTTGGTGGCCGAGGTGTCCTCGTCGATCAGCAGCGCAGTGGCCCCAGCCTCGACCGCTTCCACCAGATTCGCCGCCTGCGAGGTGGACCCAGAGGCGTTGGTGGTGCTGAACGCCGCGGTGTCTGTGCCGGAGGGCAGCCCGGCGATAAAGGGCGAAATGTCGACCCCGGTCACCGCGCGCCCGTCTTCGGCCCGGATGGAGACAGCCTCCTCCCGAGTGAGGACCCATTCCCGTCCATCTCCGGCGATATGCGAATAGACCCCACGTTCCATCGCCCGCAGCAGCGTTGACTTTCCGTGGTAGCCGCCACCGACAATAACGGTGACTCCGGCCGGGACGCCCATCCCGGAGACCTCCCGCCCGCTGGGCAGGGTGAATCGGGTGCGCAGCGACTCCGGGCTGGAGAACGCCACCACACCCTGTTCCAGCGGGCGGTCCGAGTCGCCGGAGCGGCGGGCGAGAGTGGCGCCGTCGCCCACAAAGCTCACTAAGTGATGTTCGGCCAACTGCCTCCGCAGGTACTCCTGATCGCGGTAAAGGCGCACGTGGTCCTCCAGGGCCTGGGCGTCCAGCGAGCGGTGCAGGAGCGCGGCAGCTGCGATCTCCGGAAGCTGCTGGGTGAGCAGGCGTACTGCCTTCTTGCCCAGGGCTTTGCGCCCAGCAGCGGGTAGCTCCACCGCTATCCGGGCCTCGACGGTCTCTGGTGAAATCTGCACACTTGAGCGTTCCAGCACCTGCTGTCCTGGGGTGCCGATGCTCACCGGGCTTCTGGGGCCGGTGTCCCCGGATGCGTTACGGGAGTGTGCCGCCTCCGCGAAGGCGCGGGTGAGGAAGTCGCCGACGGCGATGCGGCCCAGACGGTCGTCCACCAGCTGCTCCGGGAGCCCGGCTTCCACCCGGGGAACACTGAGGCGCATCAGCGACGGCGGAGCGAACGGATCCACCTGCACCTTGTCCACGTACAGGGTGAAGGCCCCGAGGCGGTGGCTCCCAGCGATCTTCTTATACCCGCCGTATCCGCGACCGTCGACTGAGAGCAGGGTGCGTTCCAAAGGAGAGCGGTCTGTCATCTGCCTAGTCTCCCTCATCACCAGCAGGCCGTCACGGCGGAACTCCTCTGTGGCGGCCAGTGAGAGACTGGCCCCATGATCGGAGCAGCGGCGCGGACAGTCAGCGGTCTGTGGAGATCCTCACACCCTGGGCCCACCCTGGTGGTGACCGCGCTAGCGGCCGGTTTGGCACTGGCCAGTGGCGTCAGCCCCGTCAGTGCCGTGCTGATGGTGGTCTCCGTCTTCGCCGGTCAGCTCTCGGTGGGGATATCGAACGACGCGCTGGACGCCGGACGGGACCGGACGGTGGGCCGCCGCGACAAACCTCTGGCCCGGGGTGAGATCACGGTGCGGGCTGCGTGGTTCGCGGCCGCAGGATCGTTCGCTGCCGCACTGGCCTTCTCCGCACTTGTGGGGCTGGGACTCCTGGTGGCCCACGCCGCCTTCCTCTGCTCCGCCTGGAGTTACAACCTGGGTCTGAAAGCCACCCGGTTCTCGATTCTGCCCTACATTTTCAGCTTCGGACTCTTCCCCTCCCTGGCCACCCTCTCCTCCGCGGAACCGCAACTCGCCGCCCCCTGGGCATGGCTGACCGGGGCTGCCTTAGGCGCTGCCCTGCACCTGACCAATGTGCTGCCGGACCTCGACGACGACGCTCGCACCGGCATACGGGGGCTGCCGCATCGGATGGGCGGGCGCCGCTCTGCCCGCATCGCTGCAGCGACCGTCTTCCTCGGAGGACTCTCCGCCACCCTGGGCCCTGCGCACGGCCGGCCGGACGAAGTTCCGGCTCTGGCATGGCTGCTCTTCGGCGTGGTGGTGCTGGTGGCCGTGGCCACGGTGAGACTGGTCCACACCGGCCATTCCGGGCGAGTGCTGTTCCGGCTGGTGATGTGTGCGGCGTTGGTCCTTGCTGTGCAGCTGGTGGCCTCCGGCGGCTCACTCACCGGATGAGCGCCACCGAGTCAGAATCGCTCAGGCGTGGAGGTCGAAACCCATGCCGTAGGCGCGAGTCAACAGTCCGCCGGTCCCGGGACCGAGCATCAGCTGCACCAGACTGCTGCGCAGGGCGTTTGTTCTCCCCGGTGCGGGGCGGCCCAACCGTGTGTTGAGCTCAGCCAGGCCGGCGGCGCGGCGGGCTGAACGCAGCCGTGCCCTCTCCCAGCGCCGCAGCGCGGCTTCGGGAGGATGTCCGCTGCGGGTCCAGTCGGTGAGCAGCGGTGCCAGACTCGCGGCATCCAGCAGGCCTAAGTTCATTCCCTGGCCGCCGATCGGGCTGACCTCGTGGGCGGCATCTCCGATCACGATCACACGTCCGTGACGCATGCGCGGAGCCACGAACCGCCGCACCCCGAAACTGGTCACGGTGCCTGCCAGCGAGTGTTCCCGCAGCGCCAGCGCCTCCTGCATGCGTGCGTGCTGGGCGGCCGGGCTCTGCTGGGCGGCGGCCCGGTCCCATGCCACAAAACGGCGGTGGGCGCCGGGAAGCGGGAAGGACTCCAGGACTCCGGGTGCGTCCAGGTGGATCACGGCGGAGGGAAAGTCGGCCGTGGCGTCGACTGCTGAGTCGGCCATGAGGTACCGATCCGGGTAGCGCCGCGCTGCGGCGCTGCGGTAGACCAGCGACCGCGACCGCGCCCCGCCGGCCACCACCACAATCGGTGCCTCCAGCTCACCGGTGGAGGTCTGCATCTGCACCTGATGCGGCAGGGGAGTGATCCTGGTGACGTGGACTCCGCGCTGGGGGGCTGGCGCGGCGGCCGCGAGAATCTGCTCCGTCACAGCCTGGGGGAGGGTGGCCACGAACGGGAACCGGGTCTTCAGCTGGTCGAACTGCACACTGCCTAGCGTGCGGCCATGGGAGCGAGCCTCACCACGCCGGACGCGCACAGCGCGCGCCAGGATCTGCTCGGAGATGCCGGAGGGCTCCCACGCCGCCAGGGTAGGCGGATGCACCCCGATGGCCCGGCTGCCGTGTCCGGGGCGGCTGCGGCCCTCCAGCACTGCGACGTCGGTGCCGCGGCGGTGCAGCTCAGCGGCCAGTGCCAGCCCCACCGGGCCCGCCCCGATGATCATCACCTCAGGCACGGCCCGGTCCCTCGGCCAACAGACGGAAAGCCACCGGGGAACTCACGCTCCAGTCCGGCCCCAGAGCGGAGCTGAGCTCAGCGGTCCGGTAGCTGCGTCGGATGGACCGCAGCCCGTCGACGCGGAGGAAGGTCCCCGGCGCGAAAGGGCTGATCCCGACGCTGTACAGAGCGTAGGCGAGCCGGCTGCGGCAGATGTCGTTGTGCAGCACCGCGATTCGCGCCAGCCGCTGCGAGGTGGCGGCGAAATCCTTCAATTCGGAGGCTTCCAGGTGGTGCAGCAGATGGTTGGAGATCACCAGGTCGTACCGTTGCCCCTCCGCGAGGAGGGTCTCGGCGTCAGCGCAGCGGAAGGTGGCGTGGGGCACCGCGGCGCGGGAGGCGACGTCGTGCGCTCTGCGGTCCGGATCCGCGCCGGTCCACTCCACGGTGAATCCGTCACGGGCGGCCAGCCGCGCCAGCTGGGCGATCACGTCACCCCCGCCGGAGCCGATATCCAGTACGCGGGCGGGGCGAGGCAGCTCGCTCAGGAGGTCTCGGATGCGCAGGCGGTAGATGGTGCCCCACCCGGAGACCATCCTGTTGACCAGGGCAAACCGGCGCAGCGTGGCGTGCAGGCGCTGTGGGTTGCAGTGCGGGTCGTCCATCAGTTCGCGCAGCTGCTCGTCGCGCCGGGAGAGGTCCATAGGCGGTACCGCTCACACGGCCTTGCGCAGCAGCGCTGATTCCACAGTCAGGCCGGGGCCGAAGGCCAGGGCGGCGATGCTGCCTCTCACCGTTGGGTCGGCCATCATATGGCGCAGGATGAAGAGGATGGTGGCGCTGGACATGTTGCCAAAGTCGCGCAGCACCGTGCGGGAGGTCGCCAATGCCTCAGCCGGTACCGAGAGTCCCTTCTCCACGCGGTCGAGCACACTTCGTCCGCCCGGGTGTACGGCCCAGCTGGCGGGGGGCTGTTCCGTACCGAGAAATCGGTCAACCGCTTGCCTGATCTCTCGTCCAATAATGCGCGGCACCTCGGCGGAGAGCCGCATTTCGAATCCGTGGTCTCCGATCGTCCAGACCATGTCTGACTCGCCCTCATCGGTCAGTGCGGAGGCGAAACGCTCCAGCAGCAGCCCTCCGGGGCGCCCTTCGTGCTCATCCGCTGTGACCACTGCTGCGGCGGCACCGTCGGCGAAGACCGAGGACGCCACGATCTGCTCAGGATCCGAGCTGTCCCGGACATGGATGGAACACAACTCCACACTGACCACAAGGACCACAGCCTGCGGGTCCGCCTGAGTGATCTGGGACGCCAGGCGCAGGGCAGGAAGAGCAGCTGCACAGCCGATGAATCCCAGGTGGCTGCGCTCCACATGCGAGGCCAGACCAAGATCACGGATCAAGTGGTAGTCCAGGCCGGGGGCAAAGAACCCCGTGCAGGAGACGGTGAGCAGGTGCGTGACGCGCTCGGGGCTGACCTCGGCCTCTCCCACCGCGGAGCGGGCCGCCGATGCTGCCAGCTCCGGGGCGACCTCGCGGTAGAACGCATTGCGCACCCCGGTGGTGGGGGCGAGCAGGGTCGCATCCTCGGCGACGAACAGGCCGTCCGGGGTGCCACCCAATCCGGTGATCGCTGTGTTTCTGCGCTGGATTCCGGCGGCGTCGAACGCGGCAGAGATGTAGCGGCGGGCCAGCCGGTCCCTTCCGGGCTGGGCGGCGAAGAAATCGCGCAATGCCTCTTGAGACAGGGAGGTCGCAGGAACGGAGGTGCCGATGGAGACGATGCGCGTGGGCATGAGTCCACTAAACCATGACCCGGGGTGAGAGGTCGCTGTGCCGGCTGGAGCGAACCCGGCCGTGAATTCCAGTACGCTCACACTGTGGGAGGACCTGAGCACACCAGCAGCACCTCAGCGGACCCAGCGGACGCGGAAACAAAGAGATCCCGGAATAGGGTGCTCCTGAAGGGTGCTGCGCTGCTGGTGGTCATCGCTGCCTTCACTGCGATCGCACTGTGGTCAGGGACCCCGTCAGTAGACCAGCTGCGACAGCTGGTGGACCGGGCCGGCTGGTGGGGCCCGGCGGGATTCAGTCTCGGATACGCCGCCCTGACATTAGCGCCGGTGCCGAAGAATATGCTCTCCATTGCTGCCGGTGTGCTCTTCGGCTTCGGCCCAGGACTGCTTATGGTCTACCTCGGCGCTCTGCTCGGCGCGGCCGGAGCGTTTTGGCTGGGCCGCTGGCTGGGACGCTCAGCAGTCGAGCGCTTCACCGGCACCCGGGTCGCCCGTGTCGATGAGATCCTGCAAGGCCACGGCTTCGCGACCATGGCAGGCGTCCGGCTCATCCCGGTGCTGCCGTTCACTGTGATCAACTACTCCGCGGGTCTGACCTCCGTGGGGTGGTGGCCATTTGCCGCCGGAACTGCGGTCGGGATGATCCCGGGCACGGCGAGTGTCGTGGCGCTGGGTGCCTACGGATTCGAAGCGGGCATTGAGGCCCAGTTGGCGCTGGCGGTGCTGGGCCTGCTGACCATCGCGGCCGCCGTCTTCGCCTATCGTCGAAGAAAGCGCTCCGAGCCCGCGAGTGCATGACGCCCGTCTGCGTTCCGCGCTCGCCCCCACCTTCGACGCCGCGGCTCGCCTGATAGACATTCCACTGGTGTCACCGAGTGGACAAGTGCAGGTCAGGGTGGGCTCCAAGCCACGCACGCCCAGTTGAGAGCATGGGCTCCGGCGTATGCTGGAGCCATGACCACAGTCCGCATCAACGACCGTGACGTAGACCTCCCCGAACCAGCCACAGTGGTCGACGCCGTGGCCCACACCACGGGCCGGGAGCTCACCGCTGCCGGGGTGCCCGCCGATGGTGGGCGGCTGGGTGTGGCCGTGGCGCTTGAGGGGGAGGTGGTCCCCCGCAGCCGCTGGGCCGCCACTGAGCTTGTCGCCGGACATCAGCTCGAGATCGTCACTGCAGTGCAAGGAGGCTGACAATGGACATCGCTGCACTGCGGATAGGCAGCTATGAGCTGCACTCCCGCCTCATCATGGGCACCGGTGGTATCACCGATCTCAGCGCTCTGGAGCGGGCTCTGGTGCAGTCCGGGACCACGCTGACCACGGTGGCCATGCGCCGCTACAGCCCTGAGACCAAGACCTCCGTGTTCTCCATGTTGGAGCGGCTGGGCATCGACGTTCTTCCCAACACGGCTGGCTGCTACACCGTCAAGGACACTGTGCTGACTGCGGAGTTGGCCCGCGAGGCGCTGGAGACCGACCTCATCAAGGTGGAAGTGATCGCAGATGAGAAGACACTGCTGCCGGATGTCATCGAGACGCTGGAGGCCACCGAGCAGCTCGCCGACAGAGGTTTCATTCCCATGGTGTACACCAGCGACGACCCGGCAGTCGCGCTGCGCCTGGAGCAAGCTGGGGCTGCAGCGGTGATGCCCCTGGGCGCACCGATCGGGACAGGTCTGGGCATCTTGAATCCGCACAACATTGAACTCATCTGCTCCCGGGCATCTGTGCCGGTGGTGCTCGACGCCGGCATCGGCGCTGCCTCCCAGGCCGCACTGGCTGTTGAGCTGGGCTGTTCGGCGGTGCTGGTGGCATCGGCGGTCACCCGGGCCCAGGACCCCACCGCGATGGCCGAGGCCATGCGCCTAGCCGTCGAAGCCGGGGTGCACTCCGCTCGGGCCGGACGTATCCCCAAGCGCGAGCACGCACTGGCCTCATCCCCTGCCGCCGGGTTGATCAATCCGCTGGAGGATCTGACGTGAGCGGGCTCAGCAACTACTCCCGCAGCCAGGCGGAGCGCTTTCAGCGGCATTTCGCCCTGGCGGGGTTCGGCATCGGGGCCCAGTCCAAACTTCTGGGATCCCGGGCCGTGGTGATCGGCGCCGGGGGTCTCGGGGCCCCCATCCTCACCTACCTGACGGCCGCAGGAGTAGGCGCCATCGACATCATCGACCACGATGTGGTGGACCGGACCAACCTGCACCGCCAGGTCATCCACTCAGAGGAGACCATCGGACAGCCGAAGACCAGCTCCGCTGCTGCGGTGATGCGGGGTCTGCACCCTGAGGTGGAGATCACCGAACACCAGGAGGCCATCGATGAGACCAATGCGCTGCGCCTGATTGAGCCGGCGGACATCGTCGTCGACGGTTCGGACAATTTCGCCGCCCGCTATGTCGTCTCCGATGCCTGCGAGATCGCCGGTAAGCCGTTAGTGTCCGGATCAATCCTGCGCTACTCGGGGCAGGTGAGCCTTTTCTGGTCCCGGCTGCCTTCCGGGGAGCGCGGTCCCACTTATCGCGACCTCTACCCAGAGGCTCCGGACCCAGGGGAGGTGCCCACCTGCGCAGAAGCCGGTGTGCTCGGAGTCTTGCCCGGGGTCGTCGGCTCCCTGATGGCCACCGAGGCCATCAAGTTCCTGGCCGGGATCGGAGAGCCGCTGATCGGTCGGGTCATCACCTACGATGCGCTGAACTCCCATTTCGGCGAATTCCGGCTCCGACCCGATCCCGCGCGTGAACCGGTGACGCGGATGGGCTCCGGTGAAGCGCCCGAGGCTCGTGCCGCCGAGCTGCTCGATGCTGCTCTCCCGGCGGACACCACCCCCAGTGCTGCCGATACGGAGAACTCCGCTGATATCGACTTCAACCCCTTTACCGGAGAGCCTAAGCAGGCGGATGACCTCACTCCAGGTGAGTTCCGCAGAGCCGCCGCTGACGGCAAGGTGGGTCTGATTTTGGATGTCCGCGAACCGCACGAGCACCAGGCGGGGAGCATCGAATCAGCCGTGAACCTCCCCCTGATGCAGTTGTGGCACTCCGAGGACCCACCGGCGGGTATGGAGGGCGCCACGGAGGAGGCACCCGTCGTGGTCTACTGCGAACACGGCATCCGGTCCCGGCAAGCCCTTGCCGTGCTGAAGCAGAGATTCCCTCAGCACCCGGTGAAGAACCTGCTGGGTGGATACGCGCTGTGGCAGCAGCAGTGAGAGCTCGTGCGATCCCCTCCTCCCAGCCGCCACAATCTGCCCAAGGCCGTAGCGGTGGGGTAGCTTAGAGGGGTGGATCAGTACCTGGCAGTCATTGGCGAATGCTTGGTAGACGTTGTCGAATCGGAGACGTCTGCCCCGAAGGCGCACGTGGGCGGAAGCCCCTTCAACGTCGCGGTGGGCCTGGCCCAGTTGGAGCATAAGGTGGTCTTCGCCGGCCGGCGAGGTAATGATGACTACGGGCGCATGATCGCCCGGGCACTTCGGGCACATGGAATCGTGTCTGTGCTGGAGGCCGATCAGCACCCCACCTCCGTGGCCACCGCGACCCTGGACCCGACCGGACAGGCCAGTTACGAGTTCTCCCTCGACTGGGCGCTGCCACCTGCTGCGGAGCTCACCGCCGAGCTGCGCCGGGCTGCGGCATCGATCACGCACCTGCACACCGGGTCCTTAGCGGCCATGATCGAACCGGGAGCCTCAGTCGTCAAGACGGTGCTGTGCCAGCTGCGGGAAACCTCCACCATCTCCTATGACCCCAACTACCGGCCCACTTTGGTGCCGAACCGGGAATGGGCTCGCCAGCAGACCGAGGAGTTCGTGGCGTTGGCCGACGTCGTTCAGGCCTCCACTGATGACCTCGAGCTGCTCTACCCGGAACGCAGCTTCGCCGACACCATGGAGGCGTGGCTTGAGCTGGGTCCTGCGCTGGTCACGGTGACTCGCGGCGCCTCAGGCGCCATGGCGCTGGCCCGGTCAGGATTTGCCGAACAGCCGGCTTTTCCCATCGACGTCGCTGACACCGTCGGCGCCGGTGACTCATTCATGGCTGCGACCTTGTCCAGCCTGCGTCAGCGCGGGCTCCTCGGCTCGGCAAACCGGGGGGATCTGGAGGGTATTTCAGCGCACGACGTCGCCCAGGTGCTGAACACCGCCGCGCAGGCGGCTGCCATCACCTCTTCGCGCTTCGGGGCCCAGCCGCCGACCGCCGAGGAGCTTAACGCAGCATTGGCCGATTCCGCCGGTTAGGCGTGCTCTGCGACGCGGCGGCGCCGCAGCGTCAGGCGCAGGCTCAAGGCCGCGTAGTACAGGAGATAGCCGCAGGAGAGCGCCACGAGCCACACGCTCGGTGAGGGAAACTGCACCAGGATCATTGCGTAGAGCCCCAGCCAGAGGGTGGTCAGTGTCATTGTCGGCCACCACGCAGTCTCAGTGCGCGAGGGATACACATACTTGATGGGTACGAAGACCAGCACCGTCAGCGCCAGCAGCGTGATGGTGGTGACGGTTGGGTTTGCGCCGAGGACAATGAGGTAAAAGGCCGCAATGTTCCAGTAACTGGGGAAGCCGAGGAAGAAGTGGTCCTCGGTCTTCGCATCGCTGCGGCAGAACTGATAGCAGGAGGCCAGAAGCGGCACCGAGGCGATTGCCGCGCCGAGCCACCCGCCCGGCAGGTAACCGGCGCTCCACAGCAGGACCATGGGAGCGAACGCGTAGGTGATGAAGTCAATAATGTTGTCCAACAGGGCGCCGTCGAACCCGGGCAGCACCTCTTTGACCCGGAACCGGCGGGCGAGGAAGCCATCGGTTCCGTCAATAATCATGGCGGCGAGAAACAGCCACAGCACGATTTCGACTTCGCCAGCGTAGGAAAAGTGGACCATCAGCAGTGCCAGGACCACCCCCAGCGCGGTGTAGGCGTGGACTGCCATCGCGGCCACGCGGTGGGGGCTGTCGGTCCCAGGTGAAGACATAGTCTCACCCTAGTCTGCGCTGCACCCCAGGTGCCGACCAATCAGCGGTGTGGTTCGAAGCTCAGCGCGGCCCCTTCGGGCGGCACGCTGGTTCCATCAGCGTTCATCGATCAGGGGTGCCGTCCGCTTCCCCGGCTTCGTACTCCTCGGGGACCATCGTCTCCGCGCGCCCCTTGACGGGTCGGCCGCCGTGCCGGCGGGAGACCACAGTTTGGGCGATGAAGTACGTCAGCGCACCGGCAATGGGCACGAACGCGACGATCAGCACCCACAGCACGTTCCAGGGCCACCGATGCTTAGTTTGAGCGTAAATCATGAAAGCCGCAACCAACAGCGCGCCGTAGACCAGCACACCCATTCGCAACCACCAGGGCACCACTTCTGAACCCGGCGGAGTCTGCTGGGCCAGGGCCATCAGAAGCTCTGCGGACATATTTCCAGACTACTCACTGGGCCTGACCGCCAGCTTAGTTCGCGCTTCCGGGCCGGGCGCCTACGCCCGTCGAATGTCGGTCTGGGGCCACACTGAGCGCTGCCGCATGACCTCGGCCAAGGCCTCGGCGTCGTCGGTGACAATCCCGTCAACGCCCATCTGCAGTAGGCGGTGCATCTCTTGGAGGTTGTTGACCACCCAGACATGTACCTGAAGTCCGGCCCTGTGGCACCGTTTGATGAACTTGGGCCGCACAATCTGGATCCCGGCGTGGCGAGGAGGGACTTGAACGCAGTCGATCCCGGTGAGTTTTCTGGAGATGCTCCCGACGCCGCCCAACGGGCCCAGCAGCAACAGCATTGCCACGGCGGCCGACCCGCCGGAGGACGCCACGTCCCGATCCAGAAGACGCTGCACCCGGCGTCGGCGGGAATCACTGAAACTGGCAGCCAACACGCGGCGGTGAGCACCCAAGCGGGTAACGACCTCAGCGAAATGCACCGCGGCTTCTGCATCCTTGAGGTCCACATTGAAGTGCGTCTCGGGCAGGGCCCGCAGGGCATCCTCGAACCGCACCAGCCGTTCCCCTGACTCAGCCGGGCCCTCGCGACCAGCGGCGCCTACGCGTAACTGGCTCAGCTGCGCCCAGGTGTGGTCCGAGAGCCGTCCGGCGCCGTTGGTGACCCGGTCCAGCATTTCATCGTGGAAGAGGACCAGCTGACCGTCTGCTGAGGTTCGTACGTCTACCTCCAAGTACCGGAATCCCAGCGCCACCGCATGGCGGAACGCCCCCATAGTGTTCTCCCGGCTCGGGTCGGCGCCGCGGTGGGCAAAGGCCAGGGGAGCGCGGTACAACCTGCCCGGGGCGGTGTTGAGCAGGTAGGGAACCGACCGATACTGCTCCTGGCGCCCACCGGAAGCCTCCGCTCTGGTCACCGCAGGAGTTTTCCACGCAGCAGTAGCTCGAGCACTTCGGCGACGCCGTCGTCATCGCATGTCCCGGCGACCCGGTCGGCTGCAGAGCGAGCCATCGGGTGCGCCGAGCCCACCGCCCACGAAGTCCCTGCCCACTGGAGCATCTCAATGTCATTGGGCATATCTCCGAAGGCGATGGTGTGCTCGGGGCCGATTCCCAAGGAGTTGGCGTACCGGCGGAGCGCCTGGGCTTTGTTGACGCCTTTGGCGGAGATCTCCAACAGGCTGATGCCCGGCGCTGAGTGTGTCACGGTGACCATGTGTCCGATCCGCTCCTGCGCAGCGGCGATGAATTCATCGGCTGTCATGGCGCGGGTCTTCGCCAACAGCTTCAGCACCGGCACGTGGGATCGCAGTGGCTGCTGCGGCTTCCGGGAGGCTGCCCGCTCCAGCGTGTCGTCCAATGGGCCGAGCATGAGCTCCTCGTCACGAATCCCCACGGCTCGTCGTCGCTGCTCGTCAAACCACAGGGAGCCCCGAGCGAACGACTCCTCCATGTGAACCATCTTCGGGGTTTCCGCGGCGAAGGCCACAGAGGGATCCAGATCCAGAATAAGGTCCTTGACGGCGAAGACCGCCTCGGCATCCAGTGGCTGATGGTCCAGAGGAGCATCAGCTGCCAGGTCGTAGGTCATCGCACCGTTGGAGGCGATCACCGGACCCAGCAGGCCCAGGGCGCTGCTGATCCCGCGCAGTCCGCGCACCGGCCGTCCGGTGACCAGCACCACCGCGATGCCCGCCGCCTGCGCGGCCTGGAACGCCTCCACGGTGCGGGCTGACAACTGGCCGGTCATGGCCTCGTCGTAAGAGAGGATCGTGCCGTCGACGTCGGTGGCGACGAGTTTGACAGGAACATCGCCAACAGCGGGTGCCCTGTACGCATCCGGCGCGACCGGCGAAGAAGTCATGGACCTAAAGTACCGAAGAAACTGGCGCACCAGCACACAGGTGGGTGGAGCGAGTCGCTTGCGAAGTTCCGTTAACGGCAGGAAGCCTGTGTGAGTCGTTCACACAGGCTTCCTGGACTGGTGTGGTTCAGCTCAGNTCGCCGATTCCGTCCCGGACTGGTTCCAGGGTGGTGAGGATTTTGTTGATGCTGGCCCCACTGCGATTCTGGAGGTCGCGAGCGATGGCCAGAGCGCAGAAGACTATGGTGAGGTGCCCTTCGATGCTGTCTCGGGTGTGGTGGAAGATCGGCCGGGCAGCCAGGTCTGATTTCGCCATCCGGAAGCTTGCCTCAACTTCGAACAGCGAATGATAGGCCGCGATAACTTCCGCGCCGGTGAGGATCTCTTCGCTGGCGGAGGTGACATAGCCTTTGAGCCCGAAGTAGTACTGGGCCCG